>CAWGSY010000016.1:0-755080 GCA_963825355.1 uncultured Verrucomicrobiae bacterium
GCTGTGGAAGTATCCGGTGTTATACTCAATCGGTGAAAACTCTTCGTTGAGGTGCCTCTTGATCTTTTCTCGTGACTGCCTTGCCTCTTGGCACATTCGGCGATTGCCGTTGTCTTGCCACTCTGTTCACCCTGGCGCCGGCTGATTTTGTCAGGTTCGCCGCTCTGACATGAGGATGAGACGGCACCACTAAGACCGAGCAGGGCGCGTGTCGTACCACCTGCTCCGCGATACTCCCAATCAGAACATGCGTGAAACCAGTTAACCCATGCGTTGACGTAATGATCAGATCGACGTCGTGATTTTTTGCAAAGACGCAGATATCAATGACAGGCGATCCATCCGTAAACGCCGTTTCAAATTTGACGGCTCCGAAGTCCAGGGAGCGCACGAGCTCCCGCATTTTGTGCTCGGCAGCTTTGCTGGCAGCCTTTTGCAAGCCGGGAATGTCGTAGACGGCAGTGCCTTCACATGAATAGACGTATCCGAGATAAGTGGAGTGCAGCAAAATGATCTTGGCCCCAAATTCATTCGCGAACGCGATCGCGTAGCGAAGACCTTTCCGTGAGCAACTGGAAAAATCGACTGGGACAAGAATCGTTTTCATTCTGGCCTGCGAACCATTCCGCGATTTGGCAGCTTTCCCGCGGGTCACGAGAACCGGACAGGATGAATGCTGCACAATTCTTTCCGCTGTGCTGCCGAGGAAAACATGTTTCAAACCTGTGCGCCCGTGCGTTGGCATCACAACGAGATCGGCAGGAATAGTCTGTGCCAGTCGACAGATTTCATCGAAGGGCGGCGCGCCACTGAGTACATCGCAGGTGTGCGGACGAGACGCCGCATTCACTTGCCACCTTCTTGAGCTCTTCGAGCGCGGTTTGTTCTCCAACCTGCTCGTATGTCATGAAGGCTGGGGCGACAAAGTCCGCTGTGTAATTAGACTGACGAACATGCGCAAGATGGATCGAAGCGCCAAAACGCCGAGCCAACTGCCTGGCGATTTGGATCGCTTCCACGGACATTTTCGAGAAGTCGATCGGGACGATGATATTTCGAACTTTCAGCCTTTTCATGCACATAGCATGAACGCGTCACAGCTCCCTGACTCCGCATTGCTTGGCAAAATCGAAGCGTTTTTTGTGCTACGCTTAGCCGCGATGCAATCCATTCTAGACTATCGCGCCGAGAATGAGTGGGTCAGGCGGTTTTACGTTGATGTTGGCCGGAGGACACTCGCGCCCGGAATTCGGTGGGCGATTGACCAAAAACTCGTTTGAACGTGCGATTGAATTGCGTGAGCGATTGAAAGCCCACGTCGTATGCGATCTCGCTGACGCGAAGATTCGGGTTCAGCAGCCGGTTGCGCGCGTCTTCCAGGCGCACACGCGCGACGTAGTCGGTAAACTTTAGTCCGGTCGCTTTATGGAAAACTTTGCAGAAATGGAAATACGCTCGCGCCGGCTGCCTTTGCCACGTCGGCCAGAGACAGTTCTTCATTTCTATGCTTATCGATGTAATCACGCGCCTTCAGCACAAGCGGCGGCTCGGCATTGCTTTTCTCCGTGATCAACTGGTTGCTCAACGCTGAAAGCTGATCGGCAAAAAATGCGAGCAGCCGCACAATGGCATTGTATTTGTCAGGCGGAAGCAGCGGATTTTTCTCCCAGGCTTTGCGAATCTCACCGCCAAACCGGACGCCGCATCGGTCGAGCTCGCGGCTGACCTTGCTCGTGTTGGACTTCGCCGGCATGTGGCGAAGCACTTGTCCGATTCGAAGGTAGCCAATGGTGCGCTCGGCGAGCTTGACCGGCACCGCGGTCTCAGTCAAACCGAAGGGACAAGTGACGGTATGCGGCAGTACGCCCGTATGGTCGATCATGTCCTGGTGCGCCCTTAAACACACAGCCAGCGTGGACGGACGTTCAGCAAGTAACGCGCAGAACGGGTTTTCGTGTTTTTTGCCGTGATGCGCAAGCTGCCAGAATTCCAAAGGCCTGATCGCGAGAGCCAGCCCGGTCGCTTCGCTAAAAACCCGCTCGTAATCCCGAAATAATCGGGACCGGCGCAGCACATCGATCAACTGCTTGCTTGAATCTGGAACTGCTGCCGTATCGGTCATAAAGGCTACCCCACAATAGCATTGCGGTTGCCCTCGTACCAAACCGATTCCGTTCCGTACGTCTGGCAGAATGGCGTCGAATGGTTAGTCGTATTACGATAAATCCACCACTGGCGATGGCTTCAGAACTTCCGCTCCCGATTGAATCGCCACCATTTTGCGGCGCGCCGCTTGCATTCGTTTGATCATGACTGGGGCCATGCGTTTGAACAGCTCGTAGCCAAGCGAACAATCGCGTTCACAATATTCGCGCAAAATTGTTCCGTAGAAGAAAATCGCCGACGTCGGCGCAACAGCGCGCGCCGTCAAACGCCACGTGTATGGCGGAAACATCCACGACCACCCCAGCAATTCGCCTGCGCCGATCGTATCGATGATCGCCGGATTCGCTTGTCCGTTGCTCGATTCGAGTACTATTTTTCCGGTTTCGACCAAGTAAAAGCGATTCGCCATTTCGCCTTCGCGGAAGATTGTCTGGCCCTTTTCGAACTGAACAGCCAGCGCGCAATCTGTAAGTAATGCGAGCTGCGAACGATTCATTCCGGCCAGGAACGGATGCAAAGCCACTCGTGTTCTCATTGGTTCAATCGCGGGTTTGATTTCAATTTCTGCTTTCATTTTGGTTCTCCTTAGACAAAGTCGTGCTCCTTTTCGCGGACGACAAAGACTGAACACGGCGCCGCTCGCACCACGCGTTCTGCCGTGCTGCCAATGCACAGGTGACGCCAACTGGTGTAGCCGTGACTCGCGATCATGATCAGATCGACGTCCAACTCCTTGGCGGCTTTGGTGATCTCGTTCGGCGCGTGTCCTGTGCGCACCGCTGACGTGAAGGACTTGAGCGATTACGCGAGCTTGCCGCCAGGCACGCCAATTCCGCTTCCGCCGCAATCGTGTCTTCCTCAGCGTCCGAAAAAGTGTCGACAGCAGGCGACGCGCCCGCGATGGCCGTTACTGGTTCGATCACGTGCAGCAGAATGATTTCGCAGCCGAACTGCTCGGCAAATCGCAGCGCGTAATGGAACGCTTTTTTTGATGTAGCCGAAAAATCGATTGGTACCAGGATTTTTTGGGGATGCAAAATTCGCGGTATCAAGTCGACCGCCGTTTCAGGTTCCATAACTTGAGGTTTCATTTGCACTGATTCTCGATTGCTCAGGAACAGCTGGCTCGGCATCAATTGTCGAATCGTGTGCATTTCTTGCTGCAGTGACTCAGCCTGAGAACCCGCATCTTGTGCGGACTCTTGCGTGGCGAGCAAGAAACAGTCGACAAATCGCAAACTCTGCAAAGCAGACCGGTGGGAGAAGCAACAACATTTCAGCATGAAAACTGCACTGACTGCGATCAGTTCAAACCGCGCGTGCTCCCGGAAAAAGTCACCGGCTCACAATGTAAAGACCCGCCGGCCCGCCCCTAAAAAAGATCACATTTTCACTCTCGGTATAGAGGAAGAATTTCAAATCATCGATCCGGAGACCCGCGAGTTGCGTTCACACATCCAGCAGATCCTTGCCGACGGCAAAATGGTTCTGAAGGAGCACGTAAAAGCGGAGATGCATCAATCAGTGGTCGAACTCGGTACCGAAGTTTGCGGCGACGCCAGAATCGCACGGCAGCAGGTTGTTCAGCTTCGCAGCCAGTTGGCCAGGATCGCTGAAGCCGAAGGCCTCAAGATCGCTTCGGCCGGCACACATCCGTTTTCACACTGGATGGACCAATTGATCACCGATCACGAACGCTACGCGACGATCGTCGAAGACATGCAACAAATCGCACGCGTGAATCTTATCTTCGGGTTGCATGTTCATGTCGGAATTCCGGATCGCGAAGAAGCAATCGATATTATAAATCAGGCGCGTTATTTCCTGCCGCACATCTACGCGCTTTCGGTGAACTCGCCCTTCTGGCTTGGCCAAAACACGGGGTTAAAGGCGTATCGCCAGATGATTTTCGAGCGCTTTCCGCGCACTGGAATTCCCGATGCTTTCGAAAGCCTTTCCGAGTACGACGATTACTTAAAACTATTGGTTTCGACCGGCTGCATTGACAACGCGAAGAAGATTTGGTGGGACATCCGGCTACATCCGTTTTTCGACACCATTGAATTCCGCATCTGCGACGCGCAATCGCGCGTGGATGACACAATCGCGCTGGCTGCGTTGATGCAGGCAATCGTAATCAAGCTACACAGGCTGCTTAAGCAGAACATCACGTTTCGAAACTATCCCCGGCGCTTGATCGACGAAAACCGCTGGCGAGCCGCGCGCTACGGACTTGACGGCAAGCTGATCGATTTTGGCCGCAAATGCGAAGTCGACGAGCGCGAGTTACTACATGAAATGCTGGAGTTTGTCGCCAAAGAAGTGGAAGAGCTCGGCATCGAGCGCGAGATCGAGCACATCCAGCGCATCATGCGCGAAGGCGCCGGCGCGGACCGGCAACTGATGGTGTGGGAACACACTCACGACTTCCAGGCCGTCGTCGATCACATTGTGAGCGAAACGTACGAAGGTTTGGACATTTCTCCCAGGGAAACTAGCGAATAACGGGACTTTTCTCGAGAATCACGCCAACCAGCGGAGCGCAGAGTTTGCCTGCGATTGGTTTCCGAGTAATTCTCTCCACTTTCAATTATGCCAGACCGCACTTATCTCCATCCAATTGATCCGGAATTGGTCCCGGGCGCTCGCAACGCGGTCGACGTATGTCTTCGATTAAAGCCGGAGGAGCGGATCACCATTATCACCGACACTGCCACGCGGCAGATTGCCGCGGCACTGCAAAGAGAGGTCGAGCGCGTCGGGTCCGATTACAGCCTCTTTGTGCTCGAGCATCATGCGCAACGGCCGCTCAAGTACATGCCAGAAATCATTCTCGATGATCTCGCGTTGTCACAGGTCTCCATCTTTGCCGCACAGACGCAGCCGCGTGAACTGGGCTCCCGAACGGAAATGACCTCTGTCGTAAATCATCACCACATCCGGCATGCGCACATGGTGAACATCAATCGTCAGATTATGCTCGAAGGCATGCGCGCCGACTTTTGCGCAGTCGACGAGCTAAGTCAGCGTTTGGTCGAACACGCGCGCCAAGTCGATCGCATCACCTGCAAAACGCCTCACGGCACTGAGTTCGTGGCGGAGCTTTCGCCAAAACTCAAGTGGCTGAAAACCAGCGGCATCATTGCACGCGACAAATGGGGTAATTTGCCTGGCGGCGAAATTTTTACTACGCCAATGAACACCAACGGCGTGTTTGTGGTGGATGGCGTGGTCGGTGATTATTTGTGCGAACGGTTTGGCGATCTGCAGTCGAATCCACTCACGATTGAGGTCGAAAATAACCGTATCCGGGCGCTACATTCAGAAAACAAGGATTTACGCGACGAATTTCGGGCCTACACGAACACGGACGAAAACAGTGACCGCGTCGGCGAATTTGCGATCGGCACTAATATGGCGTGCACGCACGTCATCGGACACATTTTACAGGATGAAAAGATTCCCGGAGTTCATATCGCGTTTGGTCATCCCTACGCTGAACACACCGGCGCAAACTGGACATCCAAAACGCATATCGACTGCGTTGGCCGGGATTTCGACATCTGGTTCAACGGCCAACAAGTGATGCAGGGAGGGAAGTTTTTGATATAATACTGCCGTGATCGACGAGATCAGAAAACGTTTGCACCGCGTTCCGTTCGTCCCATTCGCTGTGCGGACATCTGATGGTCACGAATATTCAGTTCCAACGCCGGATCATGCCCACATCTCTCCCCGGGGTAATCGCGTTGTCGTCTATGATGATGAGGGCACCACGGCTATTCTTGGCCCGATTCACATCAACAGCGTGATTGAGCAGACGAACGGCGAGTAGCCTTTGTCGGAACCATTATCGTGGATCCGCAGCTTCGTTCTCGTTTCAACGCCGACTTTACGTCGGACAAATACGACGCGCTGGTGCACTGCGTAAATGAAACCGAGAAATGGCCGGCGGATTTCCGGATTTCCGAGACACCGATTTTCCTGACGCGCGAGTTCACGGATGAAGTCACGCGCGCCGCGAATGAGATTGTGGCCGCGACGCGCACGCCGGAATTTGTCAAATATTCGGCGGTGGCGGTTCCGAAGGACTTGGAAGTGCCTAACGAATCAGCGCACCCAAGTTTTCATGTCGTCGATTTCGCAATTTGTGCCGAAGGCGATCGGTTGGTCCCCCGTTTAATCGAATTACAAGCATTCCCCAGTTTGTTCGGGTTTCAGTTGGTGCTGTTGGATTGCTTTCGCAAAGCGTACCCGGTCATTCCACGCAATTGGACTTCCTCATTTGGTGGAATCAAAGATGACGCGTATCTCGAATTTCTGCGGCGCACCATCATTGCAGATGCACCGCTAGAGAGCGTGGTGTTGCTCGAGATCCAGCCGGAAAAACAAAAAACGCGCGTCGATTTTGCCGCTACCGAAACGTTCCTCGGCGTTCGACCGGTTTGCGTGACCAAAATCAAGAAGCGCGGCCGGCAATTATTCTATGATTGCGATGGGCGCGATGTACGCATCGAACGCATTTATAATCGCGTCATCTTCGATGAACTGAGTCAACGGCACGATCTGAATTTACAGTTTCGTCTTCAGGACGATCTCGATGTCACGTGGGTCGGTCACCCGAACTGGTATTTCCGGATCAGCAAGCATTCCCTGCCGTTTCTCAAAACCGAACACACTTCGCCAACGTTTTTCGCTGATGAATTTCCATCCGACGAAAAGATCGAAGATTACGTGTTGAAACCGCTTTATTCATTCGCCGGCCATGGTGTGGACATGGCGCCGACGCGGGAAAAAATCGCTACGTTGCAAAATCCGCACGAATGGATTTTGCAGAGGAAAGTCGAGTACGCCGCGTTTGTGCCGACGATCGACGGTCACAAATCGAAAGCGGAGATCCGGATGATGTTTGTATGGCCGGATCAGGATCGCGATCCTACGCTCGTGAACAATCTAGTCCGGATGAGTCAGGGCAAAATGATGGGCGTCGATTTCAACATCGATAAGACCTGGGTAGGCGCGAGCATCGCACTGCACGAATAGCGGAGTCTTCAGGCGTCACAAACTGACGGCGTTCAGGTTCGCGGAGATCAGCCGCTCGACGATCACGACGTCGAGCCAACGACCATCGAGCCGCGCATGTTTCTCATACACGCCGACCTCGCGAAAGCCGTGTTTTCGGCAGAGTGCGCGGCTGGCCTCGTTGAACGGAAAAATGCGCGATAGCAGTTTCCACAAGCCCAGATGTTCGGCTTCATTGATGAGAGCGGCGACTAGCAAATCACCCACGCCTCGACCTCTCCAATCGCGATGGACGTACATCGAAAATTCGCCGATACCCCGATAACATTCCCGGTCCCGGTACGGTCCAGCGGCGGCCCAGCCGATGATTTCGGCATCGATTTGCGCAACAACGAAGGGATAACGACCAGCGATGGCCTGAAGCCAGGCCTGCCCGTCTTCCGCAGATCGGAGCTTCGTTTCGAAGGTCGCGATGCGGTCCTCGATGCCTTGATTGTAAATTTCAGCAATCGACGAGGAATCGTCAAAGGTGGCGTTCCGCACGTGGATGGCGTCCACGCTTGGACATTCGAGCGCGCGATTACGCAGGTTCTGTTGACACCGTTGCTTCACCGGAGCCTTGCTCGAAAGCCTGCTGCACCGCGCGCCAGGCGAGCATGGCGCACTTCACCCGCTGCGGGAATTTTCGAACGCCCTGCATCACGCGCAGATCGCCGAGCGCTTTTGGCGACTCGATCGTGTCAGCTGTCACAAGATCGTGAAATGCTCGGACCATTTCCATTACTTCCGCCTGGCTTTTGCCCTTCAATTTCATTGTCATCAGTGACGCCGAAGCCTGGCTGATGGCGCAACCGTGCCCGCTAAATTTGATATCTTCCAGGCCGCCGTTCGCATCGAATTTTACGGCGAGATGAATTTCGTCTCCGCAGGCTGGATTATCACCATGCACAAGCACGGTAGCGCCGGGCAGCTCGCCAAAATTCCGCGGCCGCCGCGAATGATCGAGGATCACCTCTTGGTAAAGTTCTTCAATTTCCGGGCTCATGACAGAGAGCGGACTGGAGACGGCCCCTCCTTGGGAGAAAAGAACCGCACCGCGCACCCTATTGTCATGTTGAGCGAAGCGAAACATCTCTGGCTGACCATTAACTGACCGGCGCAGCAGATAATCAGAGATTCTTCGCTACGCTCAGAATGACAGAATAGGCGGCTCATGAAAAGAAACGCGCGGCAGCGTGAAGAATCTCAATCATTCGGTCGATCTCCTCCATCGTGTTGTAAAAATAAAAACTCGCGCGCGTCGTGCCCGATACTTGAAATCGGCGCATCAGCGGCTGGTTGCAATGATGCCCTCCGCGCATGGCCAACCCGTATTGATCCGCGAATGTGGTCAGATCGTGCGGATGCGCTGCGTCCATGACAAACCCAACGAGAGCACCCCGTTCTTCCTTTGGACCAAAGACGCGCGTTCCCGGTAATTCGGTAAGGCGGTCACCCGCATAATGCGCAAGCTGCGAATCATGCTCAAAAATTGCAGAGCGTCCGATCTGCTCGATGTAATCAATGGCTGCGGCGAGGCCGATCGCTCCAGCAATGTTGGGGGTGCCAGCTTCAAACCGATGAGGCGGTTTCTTAAACGTGCTCTTTTCGAGCGTGACGCTTACGATCATTTCGCCTCCGCCCTGCCACGGTGGCATGGAATCCAAAAGCTCTGCGCGCCCGTAAAGCGCGCCGATGCCAGTCGGTGCACACATTTTGTGTCCGGAGAACGCAAGAAAATCGCAGCCCAACTCCTGCACATTGAGCGGCATGTGCCCCGCACTTTGAGCCGCGTCAACCAACGTCAGCGCGCCGATAGCGCGGGCTTTGGCGCAAAGCTCCGCGACTGGATTAATTGTGCCGAGCGAATTTGAGATGTGCGTGAAAGCGAAAAGTTTTACTTCCGGTGTTAGCAAGGAAGAAAGCTGGTCAACATCAAGAGCTCCGTCGTCACGCACCGGCAGAAACCGAAGGCTTGCGCCTTTGCGTTCCGCCAACAACTGCCATGGCACCAGGTTGCTGTGATGCTCCATCACGGTCAGAAGAATCACGTCGCCTTCGCGGAGAAATTTTCCGCCCCACGCTTGCGCCACCAGATTGATGCTCTCCGTCGTGCCGCGTGTGAAGATGATTTCGTCAGGACTTGCGGCGCCGATGTACCCGGCGACACGCCGCCGCGCGTGTTCATATGCGTCGGTCGCGCGCCCGCTCAGCGTGTGCAATCCTCGGTGAACATTTGCGTTGTCGTGTTCGTAATAATTCCGCAATGCGTCAATGACAGGACGCGGCTTTTGCGAAGTCGCAGCGCTATCAAAATAGATTAGGTCCTGGCCGTGGACCTGTTGGTGCAGAATTGGGAAATCCTTGCGAAGAGTCTTCCAATCCACCTGGCTCGCGACAAGCTTATGCACCTCCTAATCTGCTATACGTGCTGCCAAGCGCCAGTGCAGAAGATGGGTAGCGCATGCGTCCCGCGTGCTGGCGAGCGCGTCCTCGCGATCGCGAACTGTTCCTTGGCGTTTCGTAAACAGAGGTGCGACCGCGACCTGAAAAAGATTGTTTCGGCGCGACGCCGAAACCAGCACGCGGGACGCGCGCTACCCGGAAGCGACGCGTCGCTTACCGCTTAGATTCCCTCTAATTCCTCGTTCACTTCGCGCGAATGCATTAACCGCGAATTCCAAGTCTTCGCGCGAATGCGCAGCGGATATCTGCGTGCGGACGCGCGCGGTGCCATGTGGAACGACGGGATAGAAAAAGCCGATCACGTAAACGCCTTTCTCCAACATGCGCGCGGCGAACTTTTGCGACTTTGCAGCGTCGCCAAGCATGATGGGCACAATCGGATGCACGCCGGGTTTGATCGTTAGGCCTCGTTCGGCGAGGGCAGCCCGGAAGTACTTCGTGTTTTCTTCAAGCTTGTCGCGCAGTTCGGTCGATGCGCTGAGAAGCTCGAGCGCTTTCAGGGAAGCAGCAACAACTGGTGGCGCGATTGTGTTGGAAAATAGATAAGGCCGTGAACGTTGCCGGAGAAGATCGACAATTTGTTTTCGCCCGCTCGTGAAGCCGCCGTTGGCGCCGCCGAGAGCCTTCCCAAGAGTGCCGGTGATGATATCGATCCGGCCCATTACTCCACGATATTCGTGCGTGCCGCGTCCAGTTTTGCCGAGAAAGCCGGTGGCGTGCGCGTCGTCGATCATGGTCAGCGCATTGTACTTCTCGGCGAGATCGCAAATAGCCGCCAGATTTGCGATTGTGCCGTCCATCGAGAAACAACCGTCAGTGGCAACTAATCTGAAGCGGGCCCCCTGGGCGGCACGGAGTTGCGCCTCCAGATCTGCTATGTCGTTATGCTTGTAGCGAAACCGTTGCGCTTTGCAGAGGCGGATGCCGTCGATGATGCTGGCGTGATTCAATTCATCGCTGATCACCGCGTCGTTCTCGGTGAGCAGCGTTTCGAATAATCCGCCGTTGGCGTCGAAACATGAGGGATAAAGGATCGTTTGCTCTGTCCCCAGAAATTTCGTGAGCGCGGCTTCCAGTTCCTTGTGAATGTCCTGTGTGCCACAGATGAACCGCACGCTCGCCATGCCGAAACCATGCGTATCGAGCGCTTCTTTTGCCGAGGCAATCAGCGCGGGATGATCGGCCAGGCCGAGATAATTGTTCGCGCACATGTTCAGCACGCGTTTGCCGCCGAGTGATCGCAATGTGTGCATCCTGCGGACTTGTTATGACGCGCTCGGTTTTGAACAGGCCTTGCGACTTAATCTCTTTGAGCGTCTGAGAAACTTGTTTTTCGAATTCCGCGATCATGATGAGCGATAACTAAAATGACGAAGCACGAATGTCGAATTCCAAAGGAATGACGAATTACGAACGATTAAAGCGGGCATCCTCAGATTTCATCTTAATCGGGCTGGCAGGGAAGCCCCCAAATTCCTCTTGCCAAATTGTGAATAACTGTTAATAACTCGCCTTGGTGATACGCCTTGACCTACGCTGAGCGTCGTAACCTTGCCTTAATCCTGCTGGCGGTTTTCATCGCCCTCATTCTCCTTACGGGCTGCGGCACCACACACCACGCATTGCCGGCGTACGAGCCGCCGCTGGCGAAGACGAATTTTCAGCAGGTGCGCACGACTGCCTACACGCATACTGAATCCGACCATCTCCAGTATAGTAATCACAACGCTCTCGGTGGAGAATTGCACGCTGCAGGGCCGGCGGTTCACCGCGCTGAAGTTGTAACGCGCGCAACGCTGGCCTACGAAGTGCCGCGCGCGATCCCAGTGAATGAGAGCACCTCATATTCCCCGCGGCTGCAACGGTTCTCAATGGATGAAAGCGAAACCGTCACACCCGGTCCGAAACGTGCGCCGAGAGCAACTCGCGCCGTCAAACGCGCTGTAGTCGTATCCGTTCCGCAGCAAATCGGCAGCGCAGCGGCCGATTGGTCGCGCTGGCCGGCCGGGACCGTTTTTCGTCTGCCATCGACCGGACAAAACTACCGAGTGGAAGACTACGGCTGGGCGCTTTCAGGACGCAACACCATCGATCTTTATATGGCGAACCAGCATGAAATGAATAGCTGGGGCGCGCGTGAGGAAACGATCGAAGTTCTCAAATGGGGCGATCCGGACGCGAGTCTGCAATTCTTGCGCCGCCATCAGGATTACAGGCATATCAAACGGATGGTGCTTGAGCTCGAAGGCCGGCAGAAAGAAGCCGCGTCACTGCGGTGAAGGTTCACATCGGCGCGACCTTCGCGATTTCGCGGCCCAGTAACATCCCGCGATACGCAAATTCGTTTTCGCGCAGTGCGCTCGCGTAATTCGGAAAAATGTTTTTCTCAAACGAGCCTCCGTGCATGGGATGAACCCATGCGAGATTCATTTTCTCGAGCCGATCGATAACCTGGCGAATAGGCAGTTCGTGCGCAAAGATTCCGGCCGCGCGATATAAATCGAGCATTGGCATCGACAGATTCTCCGTAACCACGGGTGGTTGATCGGCGGGTTGAATGAACAAATCCGACGGAAAGAGGCTCCGCGACGTTTCATCGATCACCATCATCGAATCCCAATGATGCACGTGCGGCGTTTCCAGAAATCGCAACTTGTGCGTTCCCAGATCGAGCATCTCTCCATCGCGAAAACCGCGCGCACGTTCAGCCAACCCAAAACCGATGGCATTGAGCTGAATTGACAGCATCGACCCGATCAACTCCGATTTCGGCGCTTCTTTCATGAAGTGATCCATTCCGCCATTTTCGTCGCCTTCCCAATGCAACAAAACGACGTACGCCAGCTTCGCCGGATCAAGCACCTCGCCGATGGCGTTGCGAATAGGGCCGTGCAAATCGCGCATGCCCGTATGAATCAGGGCCGGCCGCTCATCGGCGATCAGAAATTGATTAAATGTGATTCCGTACTGCGGCTGCCAGGTTGAAATTCTGAAAATACCTTCAACGATCTCATCAATTCGCGTGCTCATTCGGATAACTGTGCCGACACATGATCGGTGCAAGCGAAATATTTCGCGCAACCGTTCGTCTATTCGACGGGCTCGGAAATTATTCGAGAGATCCTTCGACTCCACTCAGGACGACATTGATGCGCCACGACAATGACAGTCCCTGCTTACAATTCGCTCCAGTTGAGGACAATTTTGCCGGAATTTCCGGACTTCATTAACTCGATCGCTTCCTTGAACTCTGTGTATGGGAAGCGGTGGGTGATGACGGGAGAGATATCCAGCCCGCTCTGAATCATGGCCGTCATTTTGTACCAGGTTTCGTACATTTCGCGGCCGTAAACGCCCTTGATGGTCAGCGCGCTAAACACGACCGTATTCCAATCGACGGCAGCGCTGCCGGGCATGATGCCTAACAAGGCAATTTTGCCGCCGTGAAACATGTTCGGCAAAATGTCAGCGAATGCCTTTGGGTTGCCGGACATTTCCAGCGCGACATCAAACCCTTCCTTCATCCCGAGCTTCTGCATCGCATCGGCAACTTTCTCCGTGCGCACATCAAGTGTGAGATCCGCGCCCATCGTTCGCGCGAGATTCAAACGGTATGGATTTACGTCGGTGACAACCACGTGCCGCGCGCCCGCACGTTTGCAAATCGGAATCGCCATGCAACCGATCGGCCCTGCGCCAGTGATGAGCACATCTTCTCCGACCAAATCAAACGAGAGCGCGGTGTGCACCGCGTTGCCTAACGGGTCGAAGCAGGAAAGCACATCCAATGGAATTGATGGATCCGCATGCCAGCAGTTGTCCTGTGGAATGGCAACGAACTCAGCCCATGCCCCGGGGCGATTCACGCCCACGCCTTGCGTGTTTGGACAAAGATGCCGGCGTCCGGCGAGGCAATTGCGGCAGTGTCCACAGGTGATGTGTCCTTCGCCGACCACGAGATCGCCACGCGCAAATCCCTTGACGCGATCACCGACGGCATCGACGACCCCGGCAAACTCATGACCGATGGTCATCGGCACTGGAATGGTTTTCTGCGCCCAGTCATCCCAGTTGTAGATGTGCACGTCGGTACCGCAGATCGACGCCTTCAACACCCGGATCAGCACGTCGTCGCCATCAACTTCTGGAACCGGCACGTCCTCCAGCCACAGACCCGGCTCGCGCTTTGCCTTCACAACCGCCTTCATTTTCTGCACGACGAAAAACTAGGCGAATCACGAACGCAGGAAAGCAGGAAAGTTCGCGAATGATAGGCTTGCCCGCAACATGCGATGAGAAGGAGCAAGTTGTGCGCTGTTTCTACGCGGCTTCACGCGAAACGGCTTTCGTATAAGTCGTAAGCGGCTAGACCCAACAAAACCTGGCGTCGCCGCGCCTAGCGAGTGCCCCGCCCTGGCGAGCTGGCAAGATCCCCTGCAGGCCCAAAAACAGTGAAAGGAACATACGTCACGAAAACTCACGCAATGATATTTCACAATAATCCTATCCACGGCAGCCTTCCCGGCACCCCTGTTCATCACAGCTAGGAGGTGATAGTGTGCTCCTGATATGAAAAGGTTTTTTGTCCTTTCGACGTTCTTCTGTTTTGCGATGATCTGTGCCTGCCAAAAACAGGATTCGGCAGCCGAAGCGCAACTTGCTCAACGGAAAGCACAACTCGACACGCGCGAGAAGGCACTGGATGAAAGAGAGAAAGCATTGGATGAAAGGGAAAAATCCGTAGCGAACAGCCGTATCATCCAGCCAGAGCAGCAGGCTCGCAATCCTGCGGAGGTGCAAGCGGAGAGAGAAAAGCGGTTACAACAGGTTCCTCCGGAAATTCGTGCGCTGATTCCGGACCGCGAACACATGAACGCTGTAAGGCTTCGAAAACAGCGTGAAACTGCGCTTCAAGGCCAGACCCCCGATCCCGAGCAGGCGAAAGCTGAACGAGACAGGAGAATACAACAGCTTCCTCCCGAATTTCAGGCGCTCGTTCGTGACCACTCATCGTTGGATGCCCGAACAGGTGAAAAAAACACGCCAACAGCAGACCCCGCGGAACAGCTGCGTCGTCTCGAAGAGGAACGAAGCAAGAATTTGAGCACGACAGCATCTCCCAACCCAGAGGCATCTGATACGCAGCCCGATTCACCCTCTCCCTCGCCCACTCCGTAATCGATTTATCCGCTGCTCGCATCTCCAATAAAAGGGAGCATCCCGACGCCGTTGATTCCAAAGGCGGATTGAAATCTCTAGCCGGCTTGTAGAATAATCTCGGAATGACAGCTCGCGAGCGCGTGGCGCAGCTTTTGAAAGCGTGGCCAAAAATTTATCCGCAGGCGCACTGCGAGCTGGATTTTCGAAACCCGCTCCAGTTGCTTGTAGCGACTATTCTTTCGGCGCAATCCACGGACAAACGCGTCAACATCGTTACGCCAGCCCTGTTTCGGAAATATCGCACAGCGAAAAATTATGCCGATGCGCCGGTGCCCGAGTTGGAAAACGCAATCAAATCCACGGGGTTCTATCGCAACAAAGCGAAAAGCATTCGTGGCGCGATGCGCGACATCCTCGAGAAACACCGCGGAAAGGTGCCCGAAACAATGGCGGCATTATGCGCGTTGCCGGGCGTGGGCCGCAAGACTGCGAACGTGGTACTGGGCAACGCTTTTCACATAGATGAAGGGATCGTGGTCGACACACACGTGATCCGGCTGTCGCAGCGTCTTGGCCTAACGAAACAAACAGATCCGGTAAAGATCGAGCTCGACTTGATGAAGCTCGTGCCGCGCGAGCATTGGACAAACTGGAGTCACTGGCTCATCTGGCACGGGCGGCGTCGTTGTTATGCGCGCAAGCCGGACTGCGGCCGGTGCGAGGTGTTCAATCTCTGCCCCAGCGGCAAGCTCTTCTTGCGCACTGGAAAGGCGCAGGCCGTGGGAACGACGGCTTCCTAGCGGTCGAGGACATGACGGCTGGGAAGCCGTCACTCCTTGATTGCGAAAATGCTTGAAGCCTTGGGTCGCGACAGCCAAGATCGCGACCCACTTGAGAACGTTCGCGATCGCCGTTCTTATTCTGCTGACTGCCAGCGCTTTCGCCGCCGTGGAAGCGCCGCAGCTTCAGCAGTTGCGAGACCAACTGAAGAAAGCTCAAGACGCAGAAGACAAACCCGCAACCATTGAATTGAGCCGACGCATTGTCGCCATCGCGCCGAAGGATTCCGGGACATGGAACACGCTCGCTCAGACGCAATTCGAAAGCGAGGAACTCGATGACTTGGAGCGCACACTCGATGCATGGCAAAAGGCATTCAAGCGACCAACTGCGGCGATCGAAGATTTCCGCGCCGAGCTCTGCTTTAAACGTAAAGACTACCAGTGTGCCGAGCAGCACTGGCTTGCGTTTATCGCGACCAAACCGTCGCGAGCTGACATGGCGACCGGTTACGACAACCTGGCGGAATCGTGCGCAGCGCAGGCGCGCTGGGCTGATCACGCGGCATACCGGACGAAAGCAATCTCGGCCCAGGACACCGCCGCACGGCGCGTGTTGCGTGCGCTTGCTTTTCTGCGCCTGCATAACTGGGACGCTGCTTATGCCGATATGGCGAAAGCCAACAAGATGGACGCCACCGACTCACAAGTGAAGGAGTGGCTCCCGCAATTCGAGCAATTGCAAAAATTCCTGCCGCAAATCAAACCGCTCGATGCGCAGATTGCAAAATCGCCAGACAATGTCGCATTGTTGCTTGAACGTGCCCGCATCTTCATTCTCGCCGGTCGTCCCTTGCTGGCAATAGATGACGCCCAGCGCGCGTTCAAGCTTCAGCCCGCATCGATGCGCGCGCGCATTGAACTAGCTGAAGCATTGCTGGATGCAGGGCAAGCCGAGGACGCCGCGAAGTTGCAGGTCGACAAGTATCTTCGTCGCGGAGAAGACAAGAGCGTTAGCGATGAGGCACTGCGGGAACTTGGAACGCTGGACGCTCGTTTATCAGCGAATCCCGCGGATGCTGACGCGCTGGTAGCACGCGCCAAAATTTCGAGAGACCTGCGTCAATTCACACTCGCCCTGGCAGACGCGAATGCCGCGCTGGCGATCAATGATAAATCGGCAGCCGCGCACTTCGAAGCGGCACAAGATCTGGACGGTCTGGACCGGCAAAAGGAGGCGCTTTTGCATGCCCGCACCGCGACGGAGTTGGATCCTCATAATTCAGACATGTGGTTCTTCCGCGGCGTGCTTGAACGGCAGCGCGCAGACTTCGGGGCAGCCGTCGCGTCACAAACACGCTCAATTGAAATTAATGAGTCACTGGTCGCGTTAAATGAACGCGAGCAATGCGAACGGCGCATCGGAAAAACAACCGAAGCCGACGCCGATCGGCGCCGCATTCAGGAACTGGCGCCACAAAGATGATGGACCATCCATTCTGCAAATGTGGGAGCCGCCTTAGCGCGGCGACCCGTCGGGGCACTGAGGCCCCTCCCACATTTCGCCGATGCGCCCATTCGCCATTTCACCCTTTCGTGGCATTTCTCGTTTGCATTCTGGCTATTGCCATGGCCGGCGCGAGTTTCGCCCGGGACGAAGAACAGGACGAAGAAGAAGCATCGACTGCAAAACCTGCTGCCGGTGGCATTGTGATCGAGCCATCGAGCGGGAAGATCGCTGAAGGCGACACGATCACGATCACCTTTCCCGTCTCAATGGTCGCCGCCGATCTCATCGATGTTGGTGATCAGCCAAGCCCGTTCCTCAGTGAGCCAAAGCTGGATGGTACGTTTCTCTGGAAAAGTCAGACTGAAGGTGTTTTCAGCGTGACCGGCGTTATGGCCGAAGCGCGACATCGGCTGACGTTGGCTCCAGGGCTGAAGGACGCGACCGGCAAATCGTTCGTGGTAAAAGATTGGAGCGCCGAATTCAAAACTCCGAAGTTTGCGATCACGACAGAGTTCAACGAGCGCAAACAATTGCCGGCCCGCCCGCAAATCTATCTCGACTCAACTTACGCAGTTCGTCTCGATGAAGCGGCGCAGCATATTTACTTCCAAGACCGCGAGGCGCACCAGCGTTTTCCAGTCGAAGTAATTCAAACGGGTGAAGACAAGACCGCGAATTCACTCGAAGCGAGCGGCTTTAGAGTCACGCCGCGCGCCTCGCTTCCAGTGGGACACACATTCGACCTCATCGTGAATGGGTTGGTGGACGCGAAAAGCCGGCGGCCACTTCCGTATTTGCAAGTGATGCCCGCGGGTAAAACCGAGCCGCTCGAGGTGCAATGGCTCGGCGCATTCAATCATCCGCTGGATGAGCCCACGATTCGCATCAAATTCGACGACACCATCGATCCTGCGGAAGTCACGCCGGAGCGAATCCGTGTCGAACCTGCGGTGGAGGAAATGAAACTTCTTGCGAGCGGGGATCAGATTCAAATCACAGGCGATTTCGATCTCAAGCAGCGTTACAAAGTCAGCATTTCGCCGGAACTAAAAGGCGAGCGCGGCTACGGAGTTCCGTCTGAATCGCGATGGGGCGCAACGTTTCGACCGAAAGAATCGTGTCTGATCTTCCCATCCCGACAGGTGTTTGCCCGCGCGCGGCAGGAATTGCGCTTTGCCTTCTTCCAAGTCAACACCCCGCAAGTCATATGGAAACTGGCGCGCATTCCCGCCGAGAAATTGTCGGCTGTTACCGCGCGTGTGAAAGAATTTGAAAAGGATGCCAGGGATCCTGTCACCGGAGACGTGGTGCTCGATCCGCGCACGGGGTTCACGAAACAATTTCAGACTGAATTGCTCATCGAAGCGTTTCAACTGCCGGTGGCGAGCAGCGGCGCTTTCGAGGGTACCAGCAACGATACCGAAACACGACGCGATGTTCGTTGTACACCCGCCGAAGCTTCAGCGAAGACAGGCGTCCCATCAGCAAACGAAACGTTCGCCGGGCCGTATCTCTTCGAAGCGAGCGCAACTTTGCCTGACGGTCGCATCGTTGGAAATCGATCGATCATTTGCCTTAACGATTACCTCCTCACGCAGAAACGAACACCGACCAAGGTGATCATGCGTCTGGCGAAAATGTCCGACGCGAATTCCGTGGCTGGCGTGACAATTCGCGCCCTCACTGAGGAGAACATCGAACTTGCTCGCGCAATCACGGACAAGGAAGGCATCGCAGAATTTCCGAAGGATAAGGTTTTTCCGAAAACAACTGATTCTAACGCGAAGAATACGCATCTCTTCATCGCTGACACTACGACAGGCCCGGCGCTGCAATTTGCTGACGCCACAGCATATCCCTCCGGAATTGATTCCGCCCCTTCACCGAACAGACCGCACGCCGAGATTGTCACCGATCGCAATCTTTATCGCCCTGGTCACACCGTGAAAATGAAAGGGTTGGCGCGGGACGTTACCGACTCTAGTGGCCTCACAATCCCCGCCGGCGCCTCCGTGCATTGGACCATAAAAGAAAGCGATGGCAGCCGGGTTCTTGGTGAAGGAGACACGACGCTATCGGCTTATGGCGGATGGGAAGCGGAGTGGAATGTGCCGGAAAAGGCAAAGCTCGGGAGTTACGAGGTGCGGTGCACCGTAGGCGGTCGCGATTATGCAGGCGTGACTGTGATTAGCGTTCAAGAATACCGCGTTCCGCTGTTTTCGGTGATGGTCGAAGCACCTACACCAGAGGTAGGCACCACTGCTCATGCGCAGATCTCCTCTGCTTATTTTCACGGCGCACCGAATGCAGGAGCGCGGGTGCACTGGAAAGCGAGCTGGACAACAATGGCCGACTACGCCGCCGATTCCAACGAACCATATCGAAAACGTTTCAATTCTTACTCCGAGATCGGTCCGCGCCTGGACGTTGACACCGAAGACATCAAAACAATCGAGGGCGATACGCAGCTCGATGCACATGGTTTCGCAACGATCACCTGCGAATCACCGTTCAAAGACAATCCCGCCGTCGGCCGCACCACCGTCATCTGGCGCGCAGATGTCACCTCAATCGATGGACAAACCCTTAGCGGCGGCGACACGGCCACGTTGTTCGCGACAGACACTCGTCTGGGGGTCCGCGCCGAAGAGCAGAGTATCGAACCCGCCGGCGCCTCGGCGCAGACGGGAGTAAAGGTCGACATCGACGCGCTCGATCCCGACGACAAGAAACAGGACGGCGTGCTTGTTCGCGCTGACCTCTTTCATGTCACCACGAAGACGGTCAAAGAACAACTCGCGCCGTTTGTTTATCGTTATCGTAACACCGACCAGTTCGCGAAAGTCGCATCACAGGAGTCGAAAACGCCGGCCGAACTTGTTTTCCCAACAACTGAAACTGGTCGTTACGTTATTGCCGTTAACGCCACAAAAGTGAAAGCGCCGATGGTCAGTGATGAAACCACTGTCACTGGCGAAACGCCGGCGCAACTACCAGTGGTCAATGAGACCACATTTAAGATCGATCACCGCGCCGAGCCGTTTCTACCGGGCGAGAAAGCCGCGTTTACAATACAGGCACCATTCGGTGGCGTCGCATGGGTATCTATCGAAACAGACGACGTGCTCGACACGCTGCTCGTTCCGGTAAAAGGCAACGCCGGTCGGATCGAAGTGCCGATTAAAGGAAATTACGCACCGAACGCGACGGTTTCGATCTATCTAGTTAAGCCCGGAGGCGAAAACGAGCTTCCGCTCGAACGGTTTGCTTACAGTGAGATCGATGTTCGCCGGCCTGACCGCGAAATAAAAGTCGCGCCGCGTCTTGCCAGCAACACCGCGAAACCAGGTGATATGGTGCGCGGCGAAGTGATGGTGACGTCGCAAGACAAACCGGTTGCCGACGCCGATCTGTTAGTGTTCGCAGTCGACGACGCAGTTCTTACACTGGGCGATTGGAAACTGCCGAACATTGGTGCCCGCTTTTACCCCAGGAATGGTTTTTCGGTGCGCACTTATGAGGCGCTCCACGGTTACATCGAGAATCTCGCCAAACTTAGTTTGACCCAAAAAGGATTCGTCATCGGCGATGGCGGAGACGAAGCGATCTCGAACATCAAAAATGTTCGCAAAGAATTTCGCACTCTTGCCTTTTGGCAGGGCAATTTGAGGACTGGCACTGACGGTAAGGTCGCGTTCGAATTCGTCGCGCCAGATAACCTGACCACCTATCGCATCGTGGCGGTTGGCGAAACCAAGATGAATCAATTCGGCGGCGACGCGACTGAGACGGTGAAAATATCGAAACCGCTCCTGATCGATTTGGCGTTGCCGCGTTTTCTGCGCGAGGGCGACGAAGTAGAATTACGCGCCGTTGTCCGGCAAAACTTCGCCGACAGCGACAGCGTCACGACCCGGTGTGTAACGGATACCAATATCAAACTATTGGGCGGCGATGTGACCACTCAGTCAACGCAACGCGACGCGCCGACGGTGTTTCGTTTCAAGGCAAAAGTCACCGACCCAAATCTCGCAGCGACAAAGGTGCGGTTCGAAGCGGTCTCGGACTCAAATAAACAAATGTCCGATGCAGTGGAGATCACGATTCCGGTGCAAGCGCCGACGATTGTGCGCAAGGAAAGCGTGGCCAGTTCATTCAATGGGCCGCAGTTCGATACTCGCCGCGCAATGCCCCAAGCGTGGAGGCGCGGCCGTGGCCATTTCACCACAACGATTTCTACTTCTCCGTGGCTGCCACAGATGTCGGGACTTCCAGTGATTCTGGAATATCCGCACGGCTGCTTTGAACAAATTTCGACCAAGCTGCTGGGATACAGTTTGCTGGCGAACGTTCTCGCTTACCTGCCGGATTTTCAGCAACGCGATGCCGAATATCGCGCCACGCTCGAGCGCGGAATGAAACAGTATGCTGACTCGGTCCTGGAGGACGGCACGCTCCCCTACTGGCCCAGTGGCAATACAGGCAACGGTTTCGTCACGTGCCAGGCGCTTTGGTCCGTCAACGAATCAGTCAAGGCCGGTTTCGAGCCGCCATCGGATTTACAGGAGAAACTCGCAGGCGCCGTTAAGAAAATGGTCAAAGGCCAGATGCCGGCGTCGCGATTTGAAAAATGCTTTGCGCTTTTCGTGCTGACCCAATCTGAGAACGGCGACGATTACAAAAACGAATCGCAGGAATTGTATCTCCACCGAAACGAAGGCAGCGATGAAGATCGGGCATTGCTCGCAATCGCGTTGCATCAGCAAAACATCATGGCTCACGAGCAGCAGCAACTTCTTCGCGAGATCGATAAGCCCATCAAAGAGCGCGCCTTTAATCCGGCCACATTTTCGTCAATGACGCGCGCGGAGGCGATGCGCGCTTTCGCCTTCAACGTGATCTCGCCCCCGACATGGACGAAGCAGCGGAAACAACAGGCACACGAACGCATG
Organism: uncultured Verrucomicrobiae bacterium; assembly: GCA_963825355.1. Lineage (GTDB taxonomy): Bacteria > Verrucomicrobiota > Verrucomicrobiia > Chthoniobacterales > UBA10450 > Udaeobacter. Next base: position 22,095 of record CAWGSY010000016.1, read on the forward strand.
TCGAAATTGATGGACGACGCCGGTTCCCTTTCGACGCAGGAAAACCTGTGGCTGCTCCTGGCGTTCACATCAATGATCGGCACGGAAACGATGCCGGAACTTCACTCCGCGCAACCGGCGGCAACCGTGGTTTCAAAAAACGGCCGATCGGCTGCGTGGGTCGATCGCAAAATCGAGAACGATCTTTTGATCAAGGGCCTGAATCAGAGCGCGCTCACGTTTCTGATGCAGGCGGAATATTCCACCAGCGAAGTTGATACTGACCGCGTGGACCGCGGATTTCGCATCGAGCGTGTCGTAAAAAATCTGACCGACGCAACGCGCGTCGGCACTCCGAATGCGCCGTTAAAATTGGGGGATCAACTGCTCATCACGTACCGGCTAAATACGCGGAAGCTTCAGAATTTTGTCGCGCTGGAGGATTCATTACCTGCGGGTGTTGAGGTAGTGAATCCGAATCTTGCGCTAGTTGGTAAATTCTACGAATTGCCGTCACCGGATCCGCAGGATCGTTTGTTAGGCTTGTCGTACTCCGAGATGCGCGATCGCTCGGCGCTCCTTTATTTTGACACTGTCGATCCTGGCTCAGGCACGTACTCAATCCTGGCGCGCGCAACAGCCGCGGGCACCTTCCGCTGGCCAGCCACGCAAGTCGCGCCCATGTATGACAGCCGTTTCTCCGGCCTGTCGCCGTCAAGCGTATGCGTCGTCTCCGCCGATTAATTCTGGGTAGCGCACGCGTCTCGCGTGTCTGGTTTCGGCGTCTCGCCGAAACAGGCTTTCATTCAAATTTAAGCCAGAGTACCCCGGCCAACGCAGAGGAAAAGTTCGCGATCGCGAGACGCGCTCGCCAGACACGCGAGACGCGTGCGCTACCCAGAACTCTGCGTTTACGCTGTTTGGTCTTCTCTGTGCTTGTTGTCGTTGCCATTTCCATTGCTTTCGCGTGGTGGCTGCCGATACCTAACGAGCTGCAAAAGTCGCCGAGCGGAACTTTGACGCTCCTCGATTGTCGCGGCCGCGAGATTGCCGAACTCGCATCGCCTGAAGTGCGCACGCAATTTCCACTCTCGCTCGAGCAAATGGGATCATGGTTGCCGCGGGTAACTGTCGCGTTGGAAGACCGGCGATTTTATGAACACCGCGGCGTTGATTGGCACGCCACCGTTTCCGCGTGCGCACGGAATTTACAATCGCGACAAATTGTTTCGGGCGCATCGACGATCACCCAGCAACTCGTGAAACTCGCGAGAAACCGTGACCGGCGCAGTTGGAGCGGCAAAGTGTACGAAGCAATCGTCGCATGGAAATTGGAACGTCGCTGGAGCAAACAGCGAATTCTATCGGAATACTTGAATCGCAGCAGCTACGGGAATCGGCGACTCGGGCCGGAGGCTGCTGCTCGCGCATATTTCGGGAAGCCGGCTCTCGATCTCACGTTGAGCGAAGCAATTTTTTTGGCCGGTCTGCCGCAAGCGCCAACGCGCTTCAATCCGTGGCGCCATCCGGAGGAAGCAAATCGTAAATACGCGCGATCGCTCGCGAGGCTTGCTGATTTGGGAATTATTACGCGCGACCAGCGATCGCTGCTTGTTGAGTCGCCGAAAATCGTGCGCAACGATCCCCCGCGCTTTGCGCCACATTTTGTGGATGCAGTTGTGGCGCAAAATCCGGGACTGCACGGCACGGTCAGGACGACCCTCGATCTTGATCTGCAAGTCATAGTCGAACGTTTGGCGCGTTCGCATTTGTCAGCGTTAAACCGTCATGACATCACGCAGGCTGCTGTTGTCGTGGTCGAAAACGCAACGGGCGCAATCCGCGCAATGGTTGGATCGGAAAATTATGCTGTGTCGCAGATCAACGGAGCGACGCAGCCGCGCAGTTGTGGATCGACTTTGAAACCGTTCGTTTACCTCGAAGCGATCGATAAACGGCTGTTCACCGCGGCGAGTTTGTTGCCGGATACGCCTGACGCCATTCGCAATGAGTACGCCGATTACGATCCGCAAAATTACAGCCATCATTATTTTGGACCGGTGCGCTTACGCGAAGCGCTCGCTTGTTCGCTGAATGTGCCAGCCGTGTTTGTGCTGAGCCAGCTCGGCGCACGACCAACCTTCTATCAATTGCAGAAGTGGGGATTCGATTTTCCACAGGGCCTCGATGAATACGGCGCCGGTTTTGTTTTGGGCAATGCCGAGACGCGCCTCATTGATCTTGCCGCCGCGTATGCCGGGCTCGCTCGCGGCGGGACAGCCATGCGCGCAAAATTTGTGGCATCGGAACATCGGCCGCTTACGCGCATTGCGTCGCGAGAGGCGACAGCGATTATCACTGATATTTTGTGCGACAACGACGCGCGCCAAAAAAGTTTTGGGCTGCGTTCACCGCTCGCCTTTGAAGAACGCGTGGCGGCAAAAACCGGAACCAGCAGCGGCTTCCGCGACACGTGGACCGTTGGCTTCGACAAAGAACACACCGTCGCGGTTTGGGCAGGCAATTTCGATGGAAGACCAATGCGCGACACGTTTGCCGTTCGGGCGGCCTCACCCCTCTGGGCAACGGTTATGCAGGAATTGCTAAGGCACGATCACCCGCTCGATCCGGCGATGGAAAACGATAAACTGATCCGGCGAGAGATTTGCAAAACGACGGGTCTGCTTCGGTCCCGTTTCAGCGAAGCAAGCATGCCAGAGCTTTTCCTTGCCGGAACGGAGCCTAACGAAGACTCGGCACATTACTTTGCGAACGATGGGAAATTGATTTTGCCCAATACGTACGCGCGCTGGTGCGCGACTCGTGACAATACGATCGGCGCACACGTGCATTCCGATTTTCACATCATCAGTCCGCCGCCAAACGCGCATTATCAAATTGATGCTGTCTTGCCCCCGTCACAGCAAATGATCGAACTCACTGCAGCATCCGCGGGCGACGTAGAATGGTTTGTGAATGGTGCGCGCGTTGCGGCACAGCGCGACGGCCGATTTTTTTGGCAGCTTGCGGCAGGCGAATGGAAGGTACGCGCTGTCAGCCGGGAGAAGTTCGTCGAGCAAAGAGTTGTCGTCGAAAGCATGAGTAACTAGCACACGAATGAGACCCGGAATAACACCAAGCCGATGTCAGGCCGTCGCTGGCGGCGTAGAGAAAGAGATTTTCCATTCCCAAGCTCGCCGCTCGCCTGTGATGATTCCTATGTAAGGCGATATCGTACACGACAATTAGACTGGACAGCTTCAGGCGGTTTTCATACAAGACCCACGCAAAAGATCTCAATCTGTTGTATACACCAATTCATCCACAAAGCTATATGCTTAAAGATGTGTCACTTATGTGATAAATCCAACTTTGAACGAAATTCATGTTGACGGTATATTGACGGTATGAAAGGATTTCCGTCATGAAAAAGCCAAAATTGATTGTCCGGCCCTATCGCCACTCCGAAACGCACAGATGGTGTCTCGATCTTCGGCCATTAGGGAAAGGCCGTCAATTTTTCCGGCATAAATCGGACGCGGATGCGGAGCGGACACGGCAACTCACGACCCTAGAGCGTCATGGGAGGGAAGCCGTTGGTCTCTCGCAGCGCGAATTGTCGGATTTTATCACGGCGAAGCGGGAGTTGGCCGAATACGACAAGACAATCAATGACTCGGCTAAATTCCTGATCGACCATCTAGAGCGCGTCAGGCGTTGCAAAATCACTGTCGCGCAACTCGCGGACGAAGTGCTTAAAACGAAGCGCCAGGATGGACGCTCGGCAAGATACCTCGACATGTTGAGACTGTATTTTAAACGGTTTCGACAGGACTTTGGCGAGCGACTGATTGCTGACATTACGGTCGAGGAACTCGATAGGTGGTTGCGTGATCTGCCCGGTTCGCCAAAAACGCGCGCAGACTATCGGGCAAACATTGGCGTTCTGTTTAGTTATGCAGCGCAACGGCGGATGATTGATTTCAACCCAATTTCGTTCACCGCGAAGCCAAAGCTGATCGACAAAGCCCCTGAAATATTCACGGTGGACGAACTACGCGTGCTCTTAGAGACCGCACGACAGCAAGCACCTGACGTTCTTCCAATGCTCGCCGTTGGCGCGTTCGCGGGCCTTCGCGATGCTGAGATAAAGCGACTGGATTGGAGTGAAATTGATGCGCGTGGCCACATCGAAATCAAAGCCGCAAAGGCTAAGAGTGCGCGACGCCGCCTCATTCCAATCCAACCGAATCTCGCGGTGTGGCTTCGACCGTACGCTGGAATGACAGGCGACGTTGTCCCGGTTGCTGCGCGCGGGAAGGTCGAGCGCGTGCGTAAGGCGGCCGGGCTTAAGTGCTGGCCAAAAAACGGGTTGCGGCATTCATTTTCGTCTTACCGATTGGCGGCGATAAATGATGCGCCGCATGTGGCTGCGGAACTTGGACATACGACGCCGCAACTGCTTTACAGCACGTATCGCGAGCTGGTGTTGCCGACAGAGGCTGAGCGCTACTGGACAATCCTTCCGACAGAAGAAACAGCGAATGTCGTGGCGTTCAGCGCCAGCGCGTAGTCGGTTTTGCTCGCTTTTCGCTGCGTGGGCGAGCGACAAACGCGCCAGCACGGTTTGACGCCGAGGCGGACTATGTTCAATTGAACACAAATTCGCGTTGCTCACCTCCAAAACGCCTTGGAACCGTTGAGTGCTGCGATACGCGACGTTGAAGCCGAACTCGTCGTGATGGAAGCCGAGCATGATCCGCTCGCATCCCACATTTTCATTTCACGCCGACACTATCGCAACGCCAGCGATACAAAGGGCGGGAAACGTCGCGCGATGAACGCACGGCTAAGTTTCAATACCGCTTGCGAATTGGGTTTTCTTGGAAGCTTGAATGAATGGGAACGGCTGCTGGGTGCGATTGCGCATCGCTAGGGCGGTTGCTGTGAAGATGTGCTTTTGATGCTTGACCGTTCGCTGCGTTGGAATTAGAAATCGGACCGTGGGCTGCCTCGGGTGAGGATAGCTCAATTGATTAGAGTTGACGTTTCATATCAAAGGGAGCGCGAGCGGATAAATGCCGGTGCTCGCGCTCTTTTTTTAATCAACGCGGCCGAGGAACGCATTGAATCGCTCGGCCCGCTTCATAGGATCGCGCCAGAATTGTTTTTATTGCCAGAGAAATGACCCAGCCGATTGGCGCGCGCCCTCTTAAAGATTACACATTTTGTGCTTGTGTTTCCCGCGTATTCCAATGCAGTGTGGAAAGTCGCGGGCCGGAAACCGGGAACATGCGGCGTCCAGCCCCGAAGAATCACAGCCTCGGTGGGAATCTCCCAAGGAATGAGCCCGCCGGGGCTGTTCTTTTTGAAATAGAACTTTCAAGTGTCGCCCCCTCGTTGTGTCGAGGCGCAAAATTCCGGAATGACGCCCAGAAGAATCGAAAATGTCTTGAACATACACCCCGAGAGTTGTTACAACCGGCAGGATCGTTCGGGGCTTGGGAGGAAACATGCGAAAATTTCAGCAACGTCAGCGGCACAGTTTGCCGTTTTGTTTGTTCTTGGCTGTGATGGGAGCGTTGCTGCTGCTGGTCGCCGTCGCGCCGCGAGCAAATGCCGAGGTGGATGCTAACATTTCCTGGAGCGGCATCCTCAACTCGGATTGGAATAATTCCGCTAACTGGAGCACGGGAGGCCCGCCAGGCCCCGGCGATACCGCCGTGTTCAACCAAGCATTCCTCAGTCAGCCCAATCTCACCACAGGTGTTAGTGTAGGCACTCTGTGGATGACGACGGGTATCACTCGAAATGTCACGCTCTCTTCCAACGGTGGGACCCTCAACCTCACTGGCCTCAGTATGATTGGTACCGGCATTCTGATTGATAACACCAATGCTTTCACGCTCACGATTACTGCCCCTGTATCGATCGGCAATTCTCAGGCTTGGACAAACAACTCCGCTAACCTTTTCACCGTTAGCGGGAACGTGAATCTCAATGGTAGTGCCGTTACAGTGAACGGCACCGGAGATACGCTTATCTCAGGCAATGTCGGCGGTATGGGCAGCGTTTCAGACCTTATTAAGGACGGCAGCGGCACGTTAACCCTTACCGGGACTAATATCTACGGCGGTGGAACAGCCGTGAACGCCGGGACCCTTCTCGTGAACAACACGGCTGGTTCGGGCACCGGCACGGGCGCGGTCGCCGTTACCGGCAGCGGCACCACACTTGGCGGAACCGGCATAATCAGCGGCCCGGTCATAGTCGCTGCAGGAGCAAACATTGCGCCGGGCAACGGCGGTAATAACACCGCAATTCTTCAGACAGGCGCGCTCACACTGTCGCCGACCGCCAATTTTCGAGTTGATATCAACGGCACCAACGCTGGCAGCGGATATGATCGAATCCAGGTGAACACAGGAGGGGTTCTTATTTTGAATAGCAATCTTGTGGTCACAGTCGGCACGACATTGTCGCTCGGGCAGACATTTACCATTTTGGACAAAGTCGTCGCGGGCGGCATCGTCGGCACATTTGCGGGGATCCCCCAAGGGGGCACCGTGACGGGCAGCAACGGTACCGTTTTCTCGGTCAATTACACCGGAGGCGACGGCAACGACATTGTGCTCATGGTCACGGCAGCACCCGTTCCCGAGCCGACAACGATTGCGGGTGGGCTGCTTGGCGTCCTCGGCCTTTGCTGGCTTCAGCGGCGTCGATTGATTCGTTGCCTGCGTTTGCGTCGCGCTTAGCGGCCATCGCTATGGAATCAGCGAACGTCGTGGCGTTCAGCGCCAGCGCATGATCTACGAATTTACCTCCACAGCGGATGGAGGCCGTTGGCCAATTCGCATTTTCTGCCTCTCACGCGCGTTAGAAGTCGTTCAAGGCTCGTATTTCATCTGCGCTCGCAATGCAAGGAACATCACCGGCGGCGTAATCGCATCGATCAATAAGCAATGTGTTCTCAAGCGCGCGCGCGTCGGCCCGTGCCGGCTAAGTATCGGGACAGCCAGCCGGAATGAGAACGCTTGCGCGGCTTTCTGTTGGCGCGGCGGTATTCCAACCATAATTTGTAGAAGACTCTGGCGTCGTGAATTGCCCCTTGCATTGTATAACGTTTCATAATTTTACTCCCTGTTCGTCGGTTTGGAGTTGCGCCGTCAGTGCATCAATCCGTTTTTCTTGTTCTTCCACTTTACGGTGTTCTTCGAAAGTCGAGGCCTAAAGGCACAACTGTCAGGGTGAGATCGTTGCCGTCGCCGCCTTCATAACTCACATGGTAAGTGTTGCTACCAACAATTAAGGTAGAGCCGTCCGCCAGATTGCTGAAGGTGCCAGCGATCGCGGTCGTGGCGGTGTTGCTGATGATCGTGAAGGCTGTGCCGCTCGGAAGTTTGGTAGTGCCAAGATCTCTAATGGAGACAAGCGCACCACTGTTAATCGTCACGCCTGGGGCGACCACTTGAGCGCCTGTGGCGCTGTTGCTGTTCAAGTTGACCTTGCAGGTCCCGCGCGAGTTGAACGTGAGCGTATTGAGAAGTGTAAGAGCGCCAAGTCGCGCGCCATTCCCAGGAGCCAGAGTCGCCGCGGTCGTTGCCGTTGCGATTGTAGCGGCGCCCGAGATTCTGCCTGTTCCTCCGAGAGTGCCAGCGTTGACCTGCACGGAACCACTCCCCGTGGCGGAACCGCTCCTATTTGTAACCAGCAGCGTGCCTTTCGTAATGGTGGTGCCGCCGGTGTAGGTGTTCGATTTCGTGAGGGTCAGTTTGCCAGTGCCAGCTTTGGTGAGCGAACCGCCCGTGCCACCGCCGCTGCCGCCATCCTGGATCAGTCCTGAAAAGGTCGTGCCCAGGTTATTCGTGCCAACGGTTAGGTCGTCGGCTCCCAGGAATACAGCGCCGTTTCCTTGTATCGATCCAGTCGTTAGACCCGGAGCGTTGTGACCGCTAATGTCCAGGTTGCCGTTGCCGAAAACCTCCACCCGGGCAGTCCCGCCGGTGGAAGCAGTAGCAAATTGAATCGAACCGCCGTCACCTCCGCCCACACCGCCGTTGGCGATCAGGATGGCGTTGCCCGCGTCGCCGGTGTCTTGGAATAGCGTTTCGCCCGCGATTCCACCGCTGGCTGTGGCGCCATCGTTGATAAAGGTGGCATCACCAGCGGTGCCGAAATGGATTACAACGAGTCCGCCACCTACGGTGTTGGATGCGCTGCCAAGGTTGTTAAAGATGCCATTGCCAGCAGTTGGAGCATCGCTGGAATCTTCGCCGAATTGGATGAAGCCGCCAGAAGTGTTAAGGGTGCCGTTGTTAAAGGTGCCATCGCCGGCGGTCGAGTTGTCATCGAAAATGAGCACGCTGTTATTGGTAAAGGTGGCATCGCCTGCGGTCGCGGTGTTGGCGAAGTTCAAGAAGGCATTGTTGGTGAAGGTGGCATTGTCCGCCGTCGAGCTGGCCCCGAAAGTTATGGTTCCAAAGCTCGTAAAGGCAGTTGAACTTCCCGCGGTCGCACTGTTAAGGAACGATATCTGTGCAGCGCCGGCGTTAACCACAAAGTGTTGCGCGATCCTTGAATTGTTCGTGATGCCCACGCCGCTGATGGTTATCACCGGCACGGCCGCGGGGTTGCTCGCGATCGTAAACGCGCTCGCACCCGGGTTGAACACGATGCCGTTGACCTCGACATCGAACGGGATGTCGATACTTGTTCGATTGGAGGACGCGAACGTTGCCGTATCGCCTGGAGCGTTAGGGATGGTCCCTTGCACCCAGTTGTTCGCGGTGAACCACTGAGCATTGGCAGCGTTTGCCTTCCAGGTGGCGCTTCCGGCAAAGCTGCTGTTCGTTGTTGAAAGCAGGAACGTCAGAATTGCGGCGGCCGAGGGAAGGAAGGCCCACGTGCGCGGACGCAGGAATGACTGCTTCTTGCGCCGAGCAGTCGAAGCTTGATGATTGATTGAGTTGGTTAGTGATTGTGTAGTTTGCATAGGTTTATCTAATGTTGAGGTTTGGCTTTCATTTTTGTTTGTCCGGCGCGTCTGTTGTTTGTGCCGGTTCATATGCTAAAGCGGACAGGCCACCTGAAACCCGCCACGACTACGCAGTTTTTTTAATCGGCTCCGGCCGTACTGTAAAAATCCCTGGGCATTGTTAGGATTGCGGCGTCGGGCGCTCCGAGATTTTGCTTGAAGTGTGTTGACGGAATCGGTTACGCAGGCCGCAATGAAATCTCCCCTTGTTTTGCTTGCGTGCGCATATCTGTCGGGCTGCGCAGACGTGCAAGAACGTTCGCACATCGTTGGTGGGCGCACGGGCACGCCGCTCACGGCATCTGTCGGAGATACGGTTCTCCGGGTGTCGCGCGAAAAGAACCTGCCCAACATCGTCGGCAAGTCCGACATGTTTGGCCGCAAGACACCCACGGGAGTTGATACAGTGCAGTACCTGGGCGTGAAGGACGGCAGGGCGTTCTTTAAGCGCCGCTCTGTGAACGTGGAGACCGGCGCTACAACAATGAACTCGACGCCAATCGTAATCCCCAATATGGCCACGACAACCCATAGCGGGTCGGTCAACGTTTACGGACCAAACGGTTATGGCTACGGTTCGTATTCCGGCACATCCACAACGGTCGGCACGCCTACCGTCATTCCAGCCCATCCGCCGTCACCAATGGTCATGGATGAGGGCAGTCTGCTGTTGTCCGTGAATTTGTCGCAGAAACCGGTGAAGCTTTCAGTGGCCGGTAAAACACTCACCGTCTTACAGGCGGACAGCATGAGGCTTGTTTACACATTGTCCGAATGATTCGTAAATGACCACGTTGCCAATGCGTGATCCCAAACGCACCAGACGGTCGGCGTTATGTCCGCCAATTGGTGATTAAAGTATTTGTGAGGCGGATCTTTTTAGCAATTGGAACGGCAGTGCTCGTTTCAATGATGCTGGCCCCCACGGTGGGAAGCATGGCATCGAGGGCTGGGGACCGTTCTTTTCAGAGACCGGGTTTTCTGCCCGGGACTTCGCCTTTTGGAACGTCGGCAAGGTGATGATCGATATGCTGGCGCTGGAAATCGTGTTTCTCGCCGTGCTATTTGCGGTTGTAGTGGAAATTCGCTGGTCGCCGAGAAAGAAAAACCCAAACCCGACGTTAACAACAAACGCGGCCACCGAAGCAGCGCCGCCCTCCCCCCCGACTGCAGTGCGCCCAGGCAACCCCAAATGCAGCAACGAATCGACCTGTTCTGAAAATCGTCTTAATCCTAGTCTCGGCTATCATCCTGATGTTTTTCGGCATTTGGTTCGCGCGGTATCACAATTTCGTTCCGGGCGGTACCACCAATCAGTCATCGGTGTCGAACGCGGAACTCAGGCAAATCCCGAGTAAACCGACAACCCCTGCCCTGGCAACTCAGCTATATCCGTGGAAAACCGACATTGTAACAACTGCGTTTTGGATCGGAACACAGGCACGTGCTACAAGCGTATGGGATGCAAATTGGGCGCGCAACTACGGCGGATACGACGATCCTGATTAGAGCGCGCGGCGGGATTACGTCCCCGCGTCGTTCGTTCCAAAGCTAGATCCATTCTACTGTGCATTGCCGTACAACGACGTCCAGTATGGGCATTTCAAGCGGGAAGCGCCATATATCATTCCGTGGTTCAAGCAATCCTACACCGGGGCGGGAGAGTCGGTCTGCCGTCATCGTTGGATTGCCATTCGCAAAGGGAATCGCCTCTGCTACGCACAATGGGAAGACTGTGGTCCGTTTCGTACTGACGATTTTCAGTACAGTCTTTGGAAACAAGCGGCCGCTACCGAACACAGCTGATGACTCTGGGTTAAGCGTTTCTCCCGCTGTTCGCGATTACCTGGGCCCTCGGTTCAACGGACTTGACAGACTGGCAATTTGTCGAGGTCGAGGATGTGCCTCCGGGTCCGTGGCGAAACTACGGAAAGAACAATCACTTCGTCATTGCGCGAGATCAAAGCGAGCAGCGCGCCCCCGAAAAAGAGGCTGTCGCGGCGAAGTCATCTTTGCCGCAGACAGAACGCATTCGCAAATTTGCTGACGAAAACATCGCTGCGGAGATTGCTGGTGATTACTCGCGGATGGTTGATCTTATGTATCCAAACCTCGTGGAGTTGGCTGGCGGGCGGGAAAAGGTGATGAATTTAATGCGCCACCAGAGGAAAGCTTTGTCAGCTAAAGGCGTCACAATGGTCGGCGTAGAAGTGAGTGAACCTACGCAAGTCGCCTCAGGAAAGGACAAAGAGTTCGCTATTGTTCCCGTAATAGTACGATTGAAGGGGCCGAAAGGCACACCACTATTGCGTGAGAAATCTTTTTACATCGCGATTTCGTCAGACCGTGGCGACACATGGACGTTCCTTGACGGCGGTGATGATGTAACCGAAAAATACGTGACGGCACTGTTTCCCGATTTCCCGACACAGCTTTCGATTCCGAAAAGCGAGCAACCAGTGTTTGAGCAGTAATGATCTTCATCCCCGTGCACTTTTACGAAATTCACCCGCGCAAGGACAAACGAGGCGTCGATCTTGTTAGCGACGCCCTTCCATTCGGTCGATTATGGTATGAGGGTCCAGTCGCTGTAAGCAATGCAATCGGCTATGCCGAGCATCACAGCCGATCACATGATGCCGCGATTCGAGTTTACGATGATGCAGGCAACGTGATTGAAACGCACGAGTAAGAGGGCGATTTCAAAGAGTGGTGAACGAGCGGTTTGCCATGATCCATGCAGCCATTTAACACATCATCCTCCTCGACACCCGAGCCCCTTCAGGGGCCCTTGCTGAGGCCAATTGCGATATGCCTAGCCAGATGGGGCCGCGACGGCGTGTGTTGAGGTGCGGGTGAAATCGTTGTCGTGGACGTCTCAGTCGGCGTCACCGGTGCAGTTGGTCCAACCACTGAAATAGGTGTCACTGTCGCCGATGCACTTCAAATGAACCGATGTCGATGCGATGGTGGACTACCCGAGCAAAGCCGCGGCCCCGCTGGTCCTGCCGAGGGGGCGGAGCGAAGTTTGGATCGCCCGCGTCGATAGCCGGGCTTCCAGGCAACAACGCATGAGTAAATGTAGGACCGCCGTTGTCTTGCAATGGACCAAGAACTGGATCGGTGTCGATCTGGTCGCCAGGCCCCGTTAAGTGGCCGGTGCCATCGTCACTGCTCAAATTGTATCCCAAAGAGATGATGGTCACCGCGCCAAAGGAATCGATATTCTTACCTGACTCGCCTGCGTTCAAAACGCTGTTTCCGATCTGGAGTGGGCCGAAGACGAGGATGCCACCACCGGTCCTAGCTGAGTTACCGCTAAACGTACTGTTACCTAGCTGCATTGTCCCGCCGTTGAAGCACGCGCCACCATACGCTGAAGCTGCGTTGCCGCTAAACGTGGTGTTGCTGATCGTCACCGTGGTAGCAAGATCGTCGTTGTGGACACCGGCACCCGTTATAGCTGTGTTAGCGCTAAAAGTACTGCTAGTGATAGTCAGCGGTCCATTGTTGAAAATGCCGCCGCCCGCGCCAGAGATACCGCCTGCCGCGTTGCCGCTAACCGTGCTATTAACAATGGTCAGCGTTCCAAGGTTGTAGATGCCTCCACCCTCGACTGCGGGGTTACCCACCGATCCCGCCGTGTTGCCGCTAACAGTGCTGTTGGCAATCGTCAACGTTGCACCGCTCTCGTTTTCGATCCCGCCGCCGACATTGTCGTCGTGGCCATTCCTGATCGTCAGACCAAAGATGGTCGTCCTTTCCCCTGAAGCTAATGTGGAAAACGCGGCTAGAGGCATTGCCGTCCACGGCCAGAACGTCGGCCCCCCCGCCGTTGATGGTTACAGTTTTGTCCACTATCAATTCACCGGTAGTAAGAGTAATGACGCCGGACACACCCGTGGCATCAATTGTATCGCCGTCATCAGCGTTGGCGAGCGCTTGACGCAGTGAGCCGAGTCCGCTGTCGTTGGTGTTGCTAACGGTGATCGTCGTACCGCGTGCTGGGATCGTGAGCGCGCAGCCCAAAATCATGTAAACCGCTAGAGTCCTAAATGTGTCCATACTCTAATTGCATACAATCGTAGGAGAACTTCAACCACTTGAAAGTAACGTGATTGTTACCTCTCAAAGCCCGGCTTCAACGCCTGTACGCAAAGAACCGCATTCACTCAGCGATCCGATTCCAAGTATGTTTACGAAGTTCGGATACAATATTGAATGTATCAAGCCAGTGTTTGACTGTAGAATCTACGTTCTTCGTTGTAATTCGATCACTTGTTGCATATAGGTAAATACCCCCCAGTAAACACGCTACTCCCTCTAGTAGAAGTACTGCCGCAATTCGTCTGCGCGTGTTCGTTAACATCGGTACGAAAGTGATAAGGGAGAGCACCAAGCAGATACCCGCTGTAATAAATAAGAATGCTTCCATAGTGGCCCCAGACTACCAAAAAAACGCCCGTCCGTTGTCAAGGGCCTGCCGAGTTTTCATTCAAACTGATCCACTACCCGTTTACGGAATCTAACCGCGCAAAAGATCGTCGCGCCCCGTCGTCCGTCATGCGAATATCGGCATAGGGGAGCTGTGCCAAACGGCTAGTGTCTGATCTTTCGCCGAGCGTTCTTTGGCCAAGTCCTTGCGGGGCGTTTGACCGCTTCCCCTTGCTATAACCGAACGGGAACGCTTCCCCGCCCGGCATGAGCCATAAGTGTGCCCAGTTCGCATAATCAACAACGCGCGACTCGGCAGGATAAAGCTCAATCGCCTCGCTCTCGGGCCCAACTATTTGATTCTTGATAGCTTGCTTGTCTCTCCAATCCGAGAGTGGTTGCCAGTCATGGCGACGAATCATTATCTGTAGAATGTCGCCCAGGTGTCTAATAGCATCGACGTAATAGAGGTTAGACTCGTAGTGCTCTTTTAGGCTTCCATCGTCTCTCGTTGTTGTGCTGAGTTTCTCCATAGGTTCTTTTGTTATTCTCGCGTCAGTGAGATTTCTGGTCCGCTCGACCCCGGTACTGGTGCTTGTATCCGCCGCCGAAGCTCGATAAGCTCCTTTCGCGTGGCTTCGTCGCATATTACCGCCTGTTGCACACTCGCGTTGACATTCACATGCGCGTCTTTGCGGTAGTCGGCCTGGAATGACAACCTGAGGAATTCTGCTAGTGCGCGCCAGTCGCCTTCTGCACCTTCCCCTGCCGCCCGTATGCCCGCTAACGCCTTCTGGCGTGCTTGCTCGCGGGCTTGCGTTAACCTCTCCTCTAGTTCAGGGTGCTTTTCGCGCCAAGCTGCCAGCGTGTTTTCAAAGATTTCACTAGCAATGCATGCTTGCTTCTGCGTCAGCCCGTCCGCTAGACCTGTGAGAAGCCGCTCTACCCTTTCTGGCTCGTATTTCGTAGGCCTACCCGCCCCGTTGTCGGACGCAACAATCTCAGAATTTGCGGCAGCTATTGCCGAAACCGTGTCTTTGTGTCTCTTCATCTTTATTCCTTCCAGAATGTCGCTTGCCGCGCGGTGGTGCTAGCCCTTGCCGCTCCTAACGCGACAGGGGGGCGTACAGACGTGGGAAAGGGTATGCTAGGGGTTTTCACTAAGCCTTTCGGCTCAGCGTTAAAGAGCGAGAGGGATTCCAAGACCAAGCCATCATCTGCTACCCCGAATGACTCAAGCTTGGCAAGCAGTGCCAGTAGCGAGGGCTTATGCGCCCGGACTTCGGTTATCAAGCCCTCAGGGATAGTAGCGCCGTCAGCGCGAGAGATACGGACATAGCCGTTGCTCGGCTGCAGGCTGTAGCCTTTCTCCCAAGCCATGAACAGCAGTTCCTGGGCGGTCATACTTCCACGCAAGCGTTTTCCGGTTCTTCCCTACCCCGCAGAGGCGCAACTGCCGCAACTGCCGCAACCTCCCTAGCTAAATTGGTTGCGGCTTGCGTGTTTGGTTGCGGCTTAGTGTAACCAGATTGGCTAGGCGCAACCGTTTTTGCCTCGCAGGTTGCGGTGGTTGCACTAGTTGCGGCTTCCAGGGGTATGGGCGCGGGAGTCGGTAAATATCGCTCCCATGCCGCTCTAAAGTCCTCTTTGTGGTAGCCCCTCGGCGTGCTTCCATCCGTCAGCTTGATTACGCGCGGCTGAATCGATCCACCATCCGGCGTTTTGTATGGCTTTAGCTTCCTTGCCAGTTTCGAGGCCGCCGTTTGAAGCTTTTCGTGCTTTAGGGCATCCTCGAACATGAATGCCCACGGCCCATCTTCGATTGCTGCCAACCGCTCCAGTATCTCACGCGTGGTCAGCTTGGACTCGCCTGAATCGTCAAAGATTCCCCGGATTGCGGCCAATAACTGAACGCCAACGGAGAGAACCGCATCGCCATGCGTGCAAAGCTTAATCACCGATGCACGCGCTTTCTCTGGCCAGTTCCCGCCTGCCATCTCAGCAATGGCAAGGATCGGCTCTGCAATGTCCATTTGTCGATCGGTCAGTTCTTCGGGCAGCACTGACTGCGCGCCTCGCAACGCATCAATCACACCGAGCGTTTGACTCCACGCCTCTATCTCCGCCCGCAACGGCGCAAGTTCGGCCTGTGCTTTGCGCTCACGGAATCGCTCCGCTTTTTGCTCGCGAAACTGCCGCTGTAGCTCGATTGGAATACAGCGGTTGCTTAGTGTGTCGGATAATACCCTGCCGATACCCGACAGGGCCTTGGGGCCGAATGTCGCAAACTCTTTAACTTCAAGGTTGGCGTTTTGGCCGACGCAACGCGCAAACTTCCCGCCACGCTTGAAGCCGGAGTTAAGGCAGGCGCGTAGGTCTTTAGTGTCGTCATCCTTTCCGGCGCCCCGAAATACGTTATCGATCTCGTCATACAGCAAGGTTGGCCGATCTATCTCTATCCGGCGAAACAGAACCGCGGTGCTCACTGACTCCGCCTTCCAAGGCTTATTCACTAAGAGGGCCAGAACCTCTAGTAAGCGACTCTTGCCACTTGATGTCTCCGCGCTGAACACATGCAGATAAGGCGTGTATTCAAACGCATCGAGCACCCACGTATGAATCACCCATAGCGCAATTATCTCCGGTTGCGCCGGCAATGAAAACACCATGAATCGACGGAGTACGGCACCGATGTCGTCTAATAGGTCGGCCAACGGACGCGGCTGAACTTGCAAACCAGGCTCTACAATGACCCGTGCGCCCTCACAGACTTCGCTAGAATCGTTTTGATTGCCATTACGACTTCCGATGCCCCCCGGGCCCGTATTCAGCCTTCCCGATACGTGAGCGCAACTGCGGCCATGGCTCGACTTCCGGGTAAATTACCGCCTTGCCTTGTAGTTCTTTGCCAACATCGGCTTGTTTCTGAACCGATCCGGCCTGTGACTGCTTAATCCGAACGAGCGCGTCCACTTCTGTTAAGCTGCAGTTAAGCCTTTGTGCTGCATCCTTGCGGATCAGCATGTATTTGCGAGCGTTTTTCTCTCCGCCGTACTCGCTCTTAAGGCATTCAATCAGTTGATCCTTGGTGGCGTCTTTAGTCATCAGATTAAACAACGCCCGCTCGTCAATGTTTGCTGTGGCGGCGCTCATTGCGGGAAGCCTTTCCTTGTCGATACCACGGTAGAGTGGTTGCGGTGTGTGGTGGAGTTGGCGTTCTCTATAGGTTCGGCTTCCCGCACCGCCACGGATAACTCAGTCGCCGAGGCGCAATCCCGGATGTACCCGAAAAGAGGAGCGCCCATTTTCGGTAGAATTGGCAATTTAAGCGTCGCCTTGGATATTGCGGCGCAATCATCGATCCATTTAAACCCAATGGAATCTAATCGCTCAGACCACAAATACGCGGTAGCGCCTAACTGAAGCACTGGTCCCAACCGCCAACCAATACCGCTGTTGGCGATGTTGTGATCTTTGCCGATCAGTGCACGAAAGGCGCGGGCTGACGACTTGGTTTCGAATACGTGGTAGATTTCAGGCGAAGCTGCGCCGTTGACATGTTTTGGCTGGGGTGTATCATTACCACCTGTTTTCGTGTTATTAAACGGCGTGGCTGTAACGGGCCACGCCGTTTTTTTTGTAGGGTCATAACTTCTCCTTTGTAGGTAAGTTGTGCAGAGGGCGTTGAAAGCTATCTGCTCTTTTGGGTTGAAACGGCCACCGCCTTTCTGACTAGACCGTTAATGAATTCACGCTCCCATGGCTTGAGATCAGGGATAGCTTGAATACGTGTAAGTTAGACTTCGTTCGACTTCCATCTAGCCGCGTTCTCCGGCTTGGGTAAGAACCGGAGAGGCACTCCACAATCAGCGCAGACCAATTGGGCGTAGTGACGGCTACCAAAGGGCATTATTTCCGTCTTGGTTGCGCTATGGGGACAGGCACCCGCGCCTAACGCGGTAGCCTGGTATAGTTCAGTTTCCATATTTTCCTCCCTGTTGTCATGCCGCCATGTTCTCGGACCGCGAGGCTATAGCGGAAATAAGATTTCCGAGTTTTCCGCACAGGTCGCCAATTACCTTGTAATGCTCGGTTGACTTCATGGTGTAATCCCCATCCCACTTGCCCACATGATCCGGGGTTGGCGCATCCAGCATCGCTTCTTTCGCTCGCAAACTGCCGTAGCCCTTCTTGCTCAGCCTTGTCGCTTCACGGGACGCACGCTTCTGCGAATATGGCTCAGCGTCCGAGATTCTATTAATAATATCGAGGAATGCTTGCGCTATGTCGCCACGAAGGCGCGCGTGCGTTGTTTTCTCAATAACCCTGTCGCTTTCCCAGTCGCACGGCTTGCCTTGCGTTGGCGCGTGCTCACAGGACCGTTGCCCGGCCGCTAAGGCTCGGTACTTCGCTTCCAGTTTGCGAGCGTGGGCTAATGCCTCTGCATGGGTTATCGGCGTTTTGTTTTTTGGCGCTCGCCGATGTCTATTGCGCCATGTTACAGGTGGAGTCGTGGCGTGTTCGCCTTCTCCGGTGATCCTTGCTGTCCGCATCTTGTATATCCTTTCATGGATATTTACGCTTGTTGTCCTGAAACGGCGTAAGCCGTCAGGGGGTTAGGGCCATTGCTTTTCGCATGGGCGACAGCAGATCGACGCGCTGTCTCAGCGCCGCGTTCTCTTGTTCGAGGCTAAAGATATAGAGCGCTAGGTTCTGTAACTCGCTTTCATCACGATCCAAGCCCAGTTCTTTAATCGCCCGCTGACCGGCTTGGTATAGTTTGCGTGTTCTGTTGGCTTTCATTGACTGGCTGCGCGCCGCTTGAGCGCACCGCATCGGGGTAATGAGATACCCCTCTCACCCTATAGGTGTCCACCGCGGTTAGGTTTCTTTCCAAGATTGTGGCCGTTTTCGTCCATACGAGATTGTATTTCTCTTTTAGGTTAAGCCGCACGGCGATGTTCACACTTAAATGCAAACAAACGCAGCTACGCGAAACCTGGCTGCGCCAATGACGCCGTCTGGCGAGTATCTAAGACGGATCATGGAGCCGACTACCGGTGAACACTTGTCCCTGCGAACACTTCATTGCCGTCCTCCGATGGTCGTACTGCCTTCAAGGAAGGCATCGAGGTCGGCCTGCCGGAACCGAATGAGCTTCGGGCTCGGCTTCAACGCCCGGAGTTGTCCGCCGCGTATTAGCCTTTCCAGGTAGCGCCGTGTGCATTGGAGATAAGCACACGCATCGCGCGTTGTAAGTAGTGGTTCTCTTGTCACAAGAGGGAGTATATGCTTATGCATATGCTCACACGATTGCGTGAGGTTGGGTTAGGCGGCTAGCCATTTCTGTACGGAAGCCGCCTAGCCGGTAAAGCTAGGCGGTAAACTGTTTTGCTAGGTAGCTCCTAGCTGGAATTTGGTAAACTCAGGGTGGCAACTTTATTTTTACAGCCCACCGCTTTTTTCTGACATTAGTAGGTGTGCTGGGTTAGTGTAAGGCACGGTTTTTATGGGTTGACTGTCAAAGTCAGGTATACCGTCGGGGTCGTTCCTGCGCGGCGGGTGTATAGGGGGGTCAAAAAAAGCGGCACGGGATTAATTCCGTGCCGCTTTCTGGCCTCACCGGCGGCTCCCGTCAATCATGGAAGTATGCTACGAACGCCTGCGCCTGCGCTCGCGTGAGTCGGGCACGGAACGTTTTAGGTGGCAGTATGTACTCGAACGTGTCGTCTTTCACTCCGCTGTGATCCCACTGTAGCCATAGCTTCCCTGTCGCATCCTCCCTGATATATGCGTCCCCATTACCCGGATTGGTGTTGTTGTCATGGTGGTTATTGACACACACCGTTGGTGATTGTTCATCGGCCCGTAAAGATTGTTACACTGGTTACACCGCTCCTAGAATAAAAAAGAGGGGCTGGAATAGAACCTTCAGATACATTCCGAATGCCTGTTAACTCCATGTTGACGTTATCAGCGTCTGTTATGGTCTTTGACGGTTGTTAACATTCGCACTTGTGCCTAGGCCTTCATTTGTTAGCTAGGTGTTACGGCCGATTCTCAATCTGTTGTAGTTGGGAAGTTTGCTCCCCGGAACTTTCTTCCCCCTTAGAAGTATCGCGCCTTGAGGTCGCGATGAATAAACCACCGGGATTAAAGGAAACTGTAAATATTAATGAAAGCTCAAAATTTAATTCACATTCTTATTGGAATTGTCTGCTTGGGAGTTTTACCACAGATGCAAGCCGTCACTCCAGCCCCCGACGGCGGCTATCCTGGCGGCAACACGGCTGAGGGTCTTAATGCGCTCTTCACTCTCACCACTGGCGGGTACAACACTGGAAACGGCTGGAATTCTCTGCACACGCTGACCACGGGGAGTTTCAATAGCGGCTTTGGAGCTGCGACGCTGTTTAGCAACACAGGAGACAATAATACGGCGACAGGAGCAGCAGCGATCTTCAACAACAGCGGTTTCAGCAACACAGCCAATGGAAGGTTCGCGCTTCTTAGCAACACGACGGGTGGAAACAACACAGCCATGGGTGTGAGCGCGCTGAGCGCGAACACAGCCGGGAACGACAATACCGCCGGCGGCGTTGTGGCGCTCGTTAGCAACATCAATGGTAATTCAAATACGGCCACAGGTTATCAGACCGTGTATAACAATACCACCGGCTTCCAGAACACGGCCACGGGTATGAATGCGCTGCTCATGAACACGGATGGCCACGTCAACACGGCCAACGGGTTCCAGGCGCTCCTTAGCAACACTACCGGCATTAGCAACACAGCCAATGGTTACCAGGCGCTCTTTAATAATACCAGTGCCGACGACAACACGGCCACGGGTAATGATGCCCTCTATAGCAACACCACCGGCGCACTGAACACCGCTGACGGCTTCGCTGCGCTTTATAACAACACCACCGGCAGCGACAACACGGCCACCGGTGAAGGAGCGCTCTATAGCAACTCCACCGGCCACGACAACACAGCCGACGGCGCTGGTGCGCTCCAGACTAACACTACGGGTAGCGACAACACCGCAAGCGGATCTAGCGCGCTCTTTAACAACACCACGGGCCCCAACAACACAGCCATGGGAGCTAGTGCGCTCTTTCATAATACCACCGGCAGCACCAACACGGCCTACGGGTTTGCTGCGCTCCTTAGCAACACCTCCGGTGGCGAGAGTACGGCCGTCGGCGGAAGCGCGCTTTTGAACAGCACTGGCGACGGTAACACCGCAGTTGGCTTTCAAGCGCTCGGCAACAACACCACCGGCGATGCCAATGTCGCATTGGGTGGGGATGCCGGGTCCAATCAAACAACGGGTGTCTCCAACGTTTATATCGGCGCAGGGATGGCTGGTGTTGCTGGCGAGAGCAACGCCTGCTATATCGCGAGCATATTTAACCAGCTTAGCTCTGGAGGAACGCAAGTGTTTGTTAACGCAAACGGCAAACTCGGCACCACTCCTTCCTCTCGACGCTTCAAAGACGACATCAAACCGATGAACAACGCAAGCGACGCGATTTTGGCGCTGAAACCCGTCACCTTCCATTACAAGAAGGACCCAAAAGGCATCCCGCAGTTCGGGCTGGTGGCCGAGGATGTTGAAGCGGTCAATCCTGATCTGGTCGTTCGCGATAAAGAGGGCGAAGTTAACACCGTGCGCTACGAGGCGATCAACGCCATGTTGCTCAACGAGTTTCTCAAAGAGCACCGCACGGTGGAAGAACAGCAAAAGACGATCGCAGAGCTAAAATCCGGGATGACCGTCCTCGCAGCAACGGTGAAGGAACAAGCTGCGCAAATTCAAAAGGTGAGCGCACGGCTCGAAGCGAGCAAACCTGCGCCGCGAGTGGCGCTGAATAATCCGTAAAAGATTTGTAGGCGAGCAACTTCTCCCAAACAAACCAAACAAACTATGACAACTCTACGTTTAATAAAATCAATCGACCGGTCGCTTCTGCGGCATGGTTTCCCTCTCCTCTCGGTTACCTTCATTCTCGCGTGGCTTGCGCTTGCGCCGGCAGCTCGAGCGGTTAGCCCGCCGCCGGACGGAGGCTATCCGGGTGACAACACAGCGGAGGGGCAAAATGCCCTTTTTAGCCTGACCACAGGCGGCTTTAATACAGCTGTCGGTTTCTTTTCGCTCAGGACCGATACGACCGGCCAATTCAACACAGCTATTGGCGCTGGAACGCTTCTTGCCAATACGGCAGACGAAAATACGGCTAGTGGCGCTGGAGCGCTTTTAAGCAATACCGCTGCCGACGGCAATACGGCTGATGGTGCGTTCGCTCTCTTTAGCAACACCACCGGCGTCGACAACACGGCCATCGGTGATCGAGCTCTCTTTAAAAATACCACCGCCAACGGCAATACCGCTGATGGTACATTCGCTCTCTTTAACAACACCACCGGCGCTGACAACACAGCCATCGGTGACGTGGCGCTCGTTGCCAACACAACCGGGCTTAGCAATACCGCCATCGGTGTTGCTGCGCTCGGTAGCAACACCACCGGCAGCGGCAACACCGCCTTGGGATTTAATGCCGGTTTAAATCTCACGACCGGCAATAACAATATCGATATCGGCAACACAGGTGCTGCCGGTGATGCCAACATAAACGTATCGGCACCCAGGGAATCCAGACATTCACCATCATCGCTGGCATTAGCAACGATATGCAGGGCATCGGCAAGCCGGTTATTGTGACGAAAGACAGTTACCTGGGCGTGCAAGGGTCTTCAAAACGCTTCAAAGATGACATCAAATCCACAGATAAAGCGAGCGAAGCGCTCCTTGCACTTCGACCGGTCACCTTCCGATATAAGAAGGAGATCGATCCTGCAGGCACGTCCCAGTTCGGCCTCATCGCCGAAGAGGTCGAAAAGGTGAATCCGGACTTGGTGGTACGCGACAAGGAAGGAAAACCCTACACCGTACGCTACGACCAGGTGAACGCTATGTTACTCAATGAGTTTCTCAAGGAACACCGCAGAGTCGAGAAACTCGAGGCGACAGTTGCCGATCTAGCAGCGCAGTTACAGAAAATTAGCGTGTGCGTGGAGATGAATACGCCAGCAATGCGAGTTGCTGTCGAGAACCGCTAAAGTTGTAGCGGTTTTTGTATCAAGCACCGGATTTGAACAAGCGTTCGCCGCGGCGAACGCCTCCACACTTTCGGCGAGCTCCATTCTCACCCGACAATTTCCTTGCACCAAGTTGTTGCCCCGCCTTTGTTCAAAACAATGGAAGTCCCACGCGATCCTGCGGCTTCACGTTATGAGCACGCCGGCAAAGGTCTGCGCCGGAGTGATCTTGCTCGTGATCCGGTTAAACAGTTTGGGAATTGGTTCACCTCCGCGATTGAGGCCGGTATTCACGACGTGAACGCCATGAGTCTTGCCACTGCCGGATCGCGATGGCAGACCGTCGGTGCGAATCGTCCTGCTGAAGAGCTTCGATCAAGATGGCTTCGTGTTCTTTACGAATTATGAAAGCACGAAGGGGAAACAGCTCGAATCCAATCCATACGCCGCACTTGGTTTTTACTGGATCGAACTCGACCGGCAAATTCGTGTCAGTGGAAAAGTGGAACGAACCTCGCGTGAAGAATCACAAACTTATTTTCATTCGCGCCCTGTCGGAAGCCAGTTGAGCGCGTGGGCCTCGCGTCAGAGCGAGGTGCTCGATGGCCGGCGGGTGCTCGATGCGCGCATGGCCGAAATGACTGAGCGCTTCGGCGACAAACCGATTCCATTGCCGCCGCACTGGGGCGGTTATCGACTGAAGCCGGATAAAATCGAATTTTGGCAAGGCCGTTCCAACCGTTTGCATGACCGGTTTCGGTACACGAGGCAGCGAGATGGATTGTGGCAAATCGATCGGCTCGCGCCCTAGATAATGACGAATGACTAACGTCTAATGACGAAGGAATGACGAAATCCGAATGACGGAGCTCGCTCGTTGCCGTTTTCGTCATTTGAACCTTGGGGCTTCATTCGTCATTCGTGGATTCGAGCTTCGTCATTGTCAATACATCGGTCGATGAAGAATCCCGACAGCAGGATCCAGATCGTGCGCGGTGACATCACTAAACTGGACGTTGATGCCATCGTGAACGCTGCCAACATGACGCTTCTCGGCGGTGGCGGTGTCGATGGTGCGATTCACCGTGCCGCAGGCCCTGAATTACTTGCGGAATGTCGAAAGCTGGGCGGTTGTCGTCCAGGCCAAGCTAAAATCACGCGCGGATATCGTTTGCCAGCTCGGTTCGTTATTCACACAGTCGGGCCGGTATGGCGTGGAAAACATGGCGAGCCTGAGACGCTGGCAGATTGCTATCGTAACTCGCTACAGCTTGCGGTCGAAAATGAAATCGAAACGCTGGCGTTTCCGGCAATCAGTTGCGGCGCTTACGGTTATCCGATTAAGGAAGCCGCGCAGATTGCATTCAAAGCGACGCGCGAATTTCTCGCGGTGAGCGATGAGCTCCAGAGAGTGATTTTCGTCCTTTGGGGCGAAGACGTTTACGACGCGTATCGTGAGGCGCTTCAAGAATGACGAATGTCGAATGTCCAATGACGAAGGAATGACGATAAGAACGATAACGTTGAACTTTCGATCGTTCGAGCTCCTTGCCCTTCGTGCTTCGTCATTATTTTCCATCCCGCGACAACATTTCACAGGTAGAGAAACGCAATCGCCCCTCGACATACGATACAGTTTTGTATGAATCCGAACGAAAACGATTTTATGAGGGACGAACCACTTCCGGCGCAGCAATTTCAGCCACACGAAGAAGACATTGGCTCAACTGGGCGCGAGCAGTTTCGTCGAGCAAAAGAAGAAGTTTCCACGCAAATGAGCCAGACTTGGGACCAAACAAAAGAGAAGGCGAGCCTGGCACTGGAGCGTACCGAAGATTTCATGCGCGAAAATCCTGTGCCGACTATTCTCGGCGCACTCGGCCTTGGAATCGCCATTGGCCTGGCCATCCGCTACGCCGCTCCCAGCGAACGCAAACGTGAAATCGTGGTGGAGTCTCCGTTTGGGAAATTCAACTGGAGCGTTCTTTCGCTGCCATTTCTCTGGCCGCTGTTCAAATCGGCCCGCGAAAAATCGGAAGATGTCATGCGAAACGGCGTTAAACAGTGGAAAAAAATGGACGTAGAGCAGTACGCAAAGCCGATCCGCAAACGCTGGAAAGCGTGGACGCGCTAAGCGTCTGCAGCGCCTCCGGTTGTAGCCGCGGCCCTGTGGGCCGTTCATAAAGAGCATCAAGGAGTTCACCGTCTCCAGAGCGGCGTGTGCGAACGTTTGTCAGACCGG
Source organism: uncultured Verrucomicrobiae bacterium (assembly GCA_963825355.1). Taxonomy (GTDB): domain Bacteria; phylum Verrucomicrobiota; class Verrucomicrobiia; order Chthoniobacterales; family UBA10450; genus Udaeobacter. The sequence goes on from CAWGSY010000016.1 coordinate 46,892, forward strand.
CCGCGACGCGGACCTCTCAACCGCGAGAAAACACTTGATTAGATCGGCGGACGATCGGGATTGCTGGCGCAGACTGCGACGACGGATCGCCACAAAGATTGCATTTCACAATCAGCAGTCACACTTCGCAACGTGGCGGCTTTTTGTTTCCCTTGCTCACGGCTTTTTGAAATCGCCGCGTGCGTGTGCGTTTCATTCCATGTTGCCGGGCTGAATCGTAACCATGCACAATGGGCTGCGTGAAGTAATGGGAGATCATCGCTGACAGTCTCAGCAGAGCCAGGTTCAGTTGAGGCCGCGTCTCAGCGATTGATTCCATCGGGCGAACGATCTGGATTGCAGACACACTACGGCGAGGGACACGTTTCGTTGTGCGCGCGGACGAAAAGATGACTGCGTTTCTGGAACGGGAATCAGCGACGCGTATAGGGCGTGATCCTACATGAAAATTAGGCAGCGCCTGACTTGACGAGATGGCCACGGCAAGCAAATCTCCGCCGCAAATGGTTGAGAACAATCGCTGAGCGCTTTATAAGCCGAGTGTTAAGTATTGGGAAATCATCGCCGACAATCTGAGCAAAGGTGGTTTTCGTTGAGTCTGCGTCTCAGCGATTGATTCCTACGGGCGAACGATCTGAATCGTTGATGCACATCGCGATGACGGAAAGCGTTTCATTGTTCGGCCAGATGAAAGCTGACAGCATTTGTTGAACTAGAGAAGATCACGCGTGAATTGGCGCTGTCAGCGTCTTTTGGTGATAAGAACAATTGAAATCCAATACGTCATTAATTGACACGAGCCCCAACCCGTGTTTGGACTTCAAAGTTGTTGGGAACCAAAGGAGAAATTAAATGACTAAAGTTGTGTCAGGGCTGTTGGGAGTTGTCGCAATCGCGTCAGTTGCTTTTGCAGGAACTGAAACTTATTCCGGGAAGGAGATAAAGCAGGTGGCGCCGCCACCGTGTCCGCAATGGTACGCAGATAACGAGTTTAACCTGAGTCTGTGGGGAACGTACGTATTTACGGGGAACCAGTGGCAAAACGATCGTTACCTTGAAGCCGACCATGCTTGGGGCGGCGGTGGAGATCTAAAGTACTTCTTCCATCGTTACTTCGGTGTGGGTATCGAAGGCTGGGCTGTGGATGCAAAGCAGTCGCGCGAAGCTATCTTTGCAGACTTTAGCGAGGGCGCCTTTAGGAGTAGCAACCACCCGGAGAACAACGCGGTCGGTGCTGTGTTAGGCACGCTCACGCTGCGTTATCCGATTCCCTGCACCCGGTTTTCGCCCTACATTTTTGGTGGAGGCGGCGGAATCTTTGGTGGCGGTCAGAAGCGAGTGGATCGGCGGGTTTTTGAAGATGGCGAAGGCTTTGACCAGCTCCAGACCGTTGGTTATACGGACAGCGAAACGCGGGCAATCGGCCAGGTCGGCGGCGGCATAGAAGTCCGCTTCACGCCGCACATTGGCTTCGTCAGTGATTTCAGTTGGAACTTTGTTGATGGACCGAACAATAACTTTGGCATGGCCCGTACGGGAGTGAATTTCGCTTTCTAACATTTACTGTAGCGTCTTGCGCGAAAGTCGAAAGGGGCAGCTGCACCCGATAATCCCGGGCCTTTCGGCGATTCCTGCGATGCCAACGGCAACAACGTTGGGCCTGTTAGCGCCGAGATTCCCGTTGGCCCAAAGTGGTGTGAGATTCGGCAAACAGTGTTTAGCTGGACAACGCAGAAGTTTCCATTCGCTGTCAAGACCGCGCACACGCTCAAAATTCGCGAACCGCATGTTATCACCGTTTACAGGCAAAGCGTTTTATGATTTTTGCCGCGCCTGCCCATCATTCAAAACGGAGACGGACACCTAAGATTACGCGGTGCGGGAGATTCATCCCGCGATGAAAATGAAGTGATCCAACGAAGTCTTGAGAAATCATTGCTGACAATCTCAGCAAAGCTGGATTCACGCACATGAAAAGCTGACCACGTTTGTTCAAACTGGAATCTGTAATCTGCGCTTGCGTCCCAATGGGTTTGACAGGTTGGCGAGTTTTTTGGCAAACTCGGCTTCGCTAAAGCCGATCTTGAATCACGCGGAGGACTTTAGCAATAGCGCCGGCAGCAATAACTCCGCTGTCGGCTACCCGGTTTCGCTGGCGAGCACGACACCATCCGAATCGGCAACACTAATCACATCACAATCTTTATCGCCGGTATTTGTGAGCAGTGGAGGTCAGCTAGGGACGACTAGCTCCTCACGTCGATTCAAGAACGACATCAAGGCGATGGATAAAGCCAGCGAGGCCATCCTTGTGCTTAAGCCTGTGACCTTTCACTATAACAACGATAAGACAAACACCGCGCAGTTTGGTCGCACTCGCTACAACAAAACAAGCAGTCAATTTTCATGTCATTTTTTGCGGGATGCTGCCGCAAGCTTCTTAGCCACCGCTCGGACTACCGCCCAAATTAGCCACAATGCGATAGCAAACGCGACAAGTGATAGGAGCAAGCCAATGACCTTCCAGAAAGACCATGCGCCGCCCGGAATAAATGACGGGACCTGCACAATCGCTAAAATTCCTTCGTAAACGTGCATGAATCCACCGCCTACCGACGCTGTGCTTTTCTGGACGTCGCCCGCTTTTTATGCCGGACTAAAAGCGGATTGGGCCGCGGTGCGCGAGGAATATGCTTAGGCTTGCCGCGTGTGATCGCTGCGAGGCGGAGCTTAAATTCCTCAACGGTTTCGACTCGCATCTGTTTGTCCATCTGCTCCACTCGTTCTCGGGAACAAAAGCAATTCTAGCACGATCCTGAGCGCGGGCTGCGGTGCGTCAATGATTAGATCGACGCCGCGTTTATCTTTGCGCGGGCGCACCTCGTAAATGTGTGTGAGCTAGTCATCGCAACCTTTCATATCACTTTGTCGTTGCTGTGTGGAGAGCAAAAGAGGCAGAATTTTATGGCGGGACCAAGAAGGGTAAATACATAAGCGAAGCTGGTTTTCGTTGGGTCTTGCGTCTCAGCGATTGATTCCTACGGGCGAACGATCTGAATCGTTGATGCACATCGCGACGAGCGGAAAGCATTTCATTGTTCGGCCAGATGAAAGCTGACAGCATTTGTTGAACTAGAGAAGATCACGCGTGAATTGGCGCTGTCAGCGCCTTTTGGTGATAAGAACAATTGAAATCCAATACGTCATTAATTGACACGAGCCCCAACCCGTGTTTGGACTTCAAAGTTGTTGGGAACCAAAGGAGAAATTAAATGACTAAAGTTGTGTCAGGGCTGTTGGGAGTTGTCGCAATCGCGTCAGTTGCTTTTGCAGGAACTGAAACTTATTCCGGGAAGGAGATAAAGCAGGTGGCGCCGCCACCGTGTCCGCAATGGTACGCAGATAACGAGTTTAACCTGAGTCTGTGGGGAACGTACGTATTTACGGGGAACCAGTGGCAAAACGATCGTTACCTTGAAGCCGACCATGCTTGGGGCGGCGGTGGAGATCTAAAGTACTTCTTCCATCGTTACTTCGGTGTGGGTATCGAAGGCTGGGCTGTGGACGCAAAGCAGTTGCACCAAAATATCGTTGTGGACTTAAGCGAGGATGCCTTTCAAAGCAGCAGCGAGAACAACGTGGCCGGTGCTATATTAGGCACCTTCACGCTGCGTTATCCGATTCCCTGCACCCGGTTTTCGCCCTACATTTTTGGTGGAGGCGGCGGAATCTTTGGTGGCGGTCAGAAGCGAGTGGATCGGCGGGTTTTTGAAACCGGCGAAGGCTTCGACGAACTCGAGACCGTTGGTCATACGGACAGCGAAACGCGGGCAATCGGCCAGGTCGGCGGCGGCATGGAAGTCCGCTTCACGCCGCACATTGGCTTCGTCAGTGATTTCAGCTGGAACTTTGTAGATGGACCCAACAACAACTTTGGCATGGTCCGTACCGGACTGAATTTCGCCTTCTAACATCTACTGTAGCGCCTTGCGCGAAAGTCGAAAGGGGTAGCTGCACCCGATAGTCATCCCGTGATGAAAATGGAAGTGATGCGCTGAAGTATTGAGAAATCATCGCGGATAACCTCAGCAAAGCCGGAGGGAGTTGCGCCTGCGTATCAGCGATTGATTCCCCGGGGCGAACGATCTGGATCGTTGATGCACATCGCGACGATTAAAAGCGTTTCGTTGTCCATCCATCGCCTTCACGGCTTGGCCTCCTTCTTATCCCGCTCGCGTTCGACTGCTTCGCGCTACCAGACAGGACGCAAGCAGTCAGTCCCCCGCCGAATGGAGGCTATGCAGGAGGCAACACGGCGGAAGGACAAACGCTCTTCTTAGCCTGACGAGCGACGGATATAGTACGGCGATTGGTTACTTGTCGCTACGAAGCAATACCACAAATAGCTTCAACACGGCCATCGGCTCCCAAGCGCTCTTTAACAACACCACCGCCACCCAAAACACAGCCACCGGTCTTGATGCGCTCTAAAGCAACACCACTGGCAGCTACAACACAGCCAACGGGCTTGAAGCCGTCTTAAACAACGCCACTGGTTCCTACAACACGGCTAATGGTTTTGAGGCGCTCTACTCGAACACGAACGACAACAACACCGCCAACGGTTATCAGGCGCTCCTAAGCAACACCACCGGCAACTACAATACCGCCTGCGATTCGCAGGCGCTCTACTACAACATGGATGGCTTCGGAAACACCGCCGTCGGATTCCAAGCGCTCCAACAAAACACGAGTACCTTGAAGATCGCTCTCGGTTGCCAGGCCGGCAGCGGCGTCACCACTGGCGGCCATAACAGTGACATCCGCGTCGGTGGGTTCAGTGACGATGCCTTCACATCCGTATCGGGGCCGAGCAGACGGCGACTTACATCGCAGGTGTCTATGGCAATACCACACCAGGCGATGCGGCCCTTTATGTGACTGCCTACGGCCAATTGACCACGCAGCCGCGACCGTCCTCCCGCCGGTACAAGAAGGATATCGCCGACATGGACAAGGCCAGCGAGGCGATCCTCTCCCTGCGTCCGGTCACTTTCCACTTCAAGCCGGAGTTCGACAGCAAGGGCAGCGCGCAGTTCGTTTTGATCGCCGAAGAAGTGGCCGAAGTGAATCCCGACCTAGTCGTACGCAACAACGACGGCCAGATTTACACGGTTCGCTACGACGCAGTGAACGCGATGCTGCTCAACGAGTTTCTCAAAGAGCACAAAAAGGTGCAGGATCTAGAGGTCACCGTCGCGCTACAACAGAAAGGAATGGAAGTTCTCACCGCCCAGCTCAAAGAGCAGGCGGCGCAAATCCAGAAGGTGAGCGCACAGCCTGAGACGAGCAAACCTGCGACGCGGGTAGTCAACAATCCCTAAGCAGCAGCATTTCACAATCAGCCGTCACGCTTCGCCGCATGGCGGCTTTTTGTTTCACAGCCTGTAACGCTAACCATTTATGGAAGCTCCGGCTGCCACAGCCGCGCTCAGATAAAAAGGCGGGTGATAATACCAGCAACCGAGGCGAACAACGACAGCCGGAATTTCAAGTACATCACTTACCGCCTACGCGGGAACTTGATTGCTCTAAATCGGTTGCTATTCACGGCACTTCGCAGATCCATCGATTAGGGCGCTGACACAGGCGCTTCTACAACGGGGCCAACAGTTGAATCTTGAACGTTGCGCGATGAACGTTCCGACTTATGGGAAACGTTACGGGGGTTCAATTGTTCGGGCTGCTTACTCTGTCCGCAGCCGTTTTCGCTGGATGCGCTTCGAACACCAAAGTGGGCGGCTCATCTGATACCAACCAAACCATTCCAGGTGCAACCAAATGGGGACATTACGACGGCGAGCCGGTGGCAAAGTGGAATCCAGATGGGCGCACGATGACGCTGGTAACCGAGTTACGCTACACTGATCCGCACGGGGAAGTGTGGATCGCGCCGATTGGTTCGGTCGTCGATGGGGCATCCCTTCCGCAGTATCTTTGGTCGATCATGGGCGGGCCGTTTGAAGGCAAATATCGGAACGCTTCGGTGCTGCACGACGTCGCGTACGACGAGCATAATCGTCCATGGAAGGATTGCGACCGGATGTTCTATTACGCCATGCGTTGCAGTGGGGTTGGTGCGACCGAGTCCAAGACCATGTATTACGCTCTCTACAAATTCGGCCATCATTGGAAATTTCCCATCAAGCGCGCCAAACCAGTGAAATATGAAGGCGAACTGGTGACGAGAGGCGAAGAAATCCCGCGCGCGATTCCAGTGAATCCAACGGAGATCAATCAGGCGCGGAGCTGGATCAGCAACACTGATCCCAGTCTGGAGCAGATCGAGCAACGAGCGCAAACCGAAGCGTGGTAACGCCGGTGTTGCGTTCGATTCTGCAGCCTCTGGTTATGCAGGACCTGCAGCGCCACGATCGGCGGGAGGGATTTGGATTAATGTTGCGAGCCAATCGGGCGGTGGAATTTGCAGGTGCGTCTTCAGGATCTCAGCGGTGAAACGTCGAAAATCACCGTCTCCTTCCACGCACAGTTTCTCCATCGTGTATGCGCCAAGCATTCGATAGCTTTCGAACTGCGACTCGGAGAAGAACTGATCAGCGGTGCTTTCGTGCGGGAATGACTCGCTGCGCTTAAAGTATTCGTAGATGTCGCGCGGCTCATCGCCGTAACACGCCGGCTTGATATAAATGATGATACCGTCCGGAGCGGTGGGACCGTCGACTGCTGAATAGCAAATGCGCCCGATAGCGCAATTAGAGCCTCGCTTTTTCGCCGGGTCGATTTGGCTGCGCGGATAAATGTTCATCTGACCGAAGTCGATGGGGATTCCAAAATCCACCCGAATTTTCCGCACCGATTCACCGAGATCAGCAAACGAACATTCAGGATCCTCGCCTGCATCGCTGATTACGAGGAAATGGCAACGGCGCAGCACCATTTCGTAGAGTCCGAGGTTTTCGAAGTGGCCTCCATCGGAGAGATACACGTGTGGACTTTTGTCATTCGTTAGGCCCAATGCTTCGTCGACAATGGGCCGCACACTGCTCTCGGGATATCCAAGGTTGAACGTGTGATCGCCTGCCTGGCCCGGGTTTCCGAGCCACGCGCCAAGCCGCACATTGAGCAGTGTCAGGATAAAAGTGACAAACGGCGATGAGTGATAGCCCATGTTAGGGCTGGCAGCGGCGCCGGAAATCGTGATTGCCGATCCCAGCGAGATGCCTTTGGAGCCGCCATACACCGTGCCATCCGCGCCGGTTGTAGATCGATAGCCCGGCTGCATCGCCGATGATCCGCAGTGCAGTGGGCTGACCGTGAAGCTCTGCGCCTTGCGTTCCTGCCAGCCAAGCTTTTCGCCGGACACCAGATTGAGCGCGATGTTTATAACAGGCATCAGTTTGCCTTCAAATTTTTCCTGCAGCCAGAGATCGCGCATTTTGATATTGTCCTTCTCGTCGAATCCCGTGAATGGATTTTCGTGCCGGTTCGAATTGGAAGCGCCGAGATAGGCGCGAATCAACCGTTCACGGTACATTCCGTGCAATGAAAACTTGTTTGCGTTGATGAGGCGCGCCATCGCGACGCCCGCGAGCAAAAGTAGCGCTCCGAACGGAACCACCAGCCACCACGGCGTATAGAAAATCACGTTGAGATACTCCTCAGGACGACCGAGAAGCCCCGACCTGGAGTCCAACGTCGCTTGATAACTCAGTTTAACGTGATGATTCTGAATCAATTTCTTGATCACCGATGTCGTTGCCTCGGTGATCAGGATCAACAGGACCGCAGCAAACACCGTCGCCGCGATCGTAGATGCCTTGGACAAGACGCGCCCGAGCGGGCTGGCGGTCGCCCGTTCTTTTTGGTTCGCCGCAACCATCGGACTGCGGCCGCCGAGCACGGTGAAAAGTGCTGCCAGACTTCCGGTAGTGATGAACGACGAAGTCCATTTCAGTGTGAGTGGTCCGAATACCACCAGTCCGCTGATGAGCAGCCATCCGAAAGCTACAGCCAACAACCAGCCGGTTGCGCGGCCCCACCATTCGCGATCCGAATCGTCCGTCCAGCGGCTGGAAATTCCGGCGAATGCCATAATGGCCAGGAAAAACAGTGCCATGAAACCGGGAACAGCCAGGCAAATGTACAATTCCATTTGCATCACCGGACGCGGAAACAACCTTTGTGCGCCTAACCACAAAAGCACTCCACCAATTGCGCCCGAGACGATCACCGCGAGAAATTCCAATGTTCGAAATCCATGCGCGGGAAGTAACGACGTCAGCCAGGAGAGGATATGCAGCGCTATTCCGAGATAGAGAAAGGGCACCCACGTCTGCGGTTGCCCAAAACCGAACAATGGCCAGGCGATTAGAGCACGACCGTAATAGTTAAACCAGGCCCAGTAGATCGTCAGGAATACCGAGCCGAGAAATAGCGGCAGAAGACAGAACAACAGGAAGCGCGTTTGGTCCCACCGGAGATTACCGCCGCACGGTAAATTGATTCCCATATAAGCGACGCCAATCGCGACCAACACGACTCCGCTCCAGAAGAGCGCGTCAGTTTGTGGCGGCGGATCCAGCATCACGATTGAGCTGAAAATCCACGGCAACGCCAGAAACGCTGCGAGCAACGGAATGATCACGAACCAGTTCAGCAAAAGGTTCCGCAAACATGTGCCAACAAGCGTCCAGCTATCCGCCGAAAAGAACCCGAGCCGCGGACTGAGATAATTGCTGTAGCTGCGCAGATTTTGAATCTCAAGCGGTTCCGGATTGGGTCTTGTATGCTCGCTCTGATGCGCGAGCTGAGTAATAGCGCTCGTTAGGCCCGCACGGTTAATCCAGGCGCTCAGCCAACTTCCAATGTATCCGCCGCCCGAGACGGTTGAAAGATAGTGGAACTTGTCGAGCAAACCGCAGCGTGCCAGGCCTTGCAACACTCCCAGTCCAAATGTCGCGCTCCGAATGCCGCCACCCGAAATGCAAAGCGCGGAGCGCTTTTCTGGCAGCTCGTGCACAGCTGTCCAGATTGCCTTTAAACGTATGTTTGGTTCGGTCGAACTTGGATAATCAGGCGGCAATTTCCCATGCAAAACTGCGAACTCGGCTTCAAGCACTTCATGCAAGGGGACAGATGGATTGGCTGATGAAGCTTCCTTCGTCATGACACGCAAATCCCGAAAGCATTCGGGACGTCCCTAGCGTTTATCAAGTCAATGGCAGAGCGTCAATCCTCGGCCGGCAACTAAATTCGTTGCATTGAAATGCACCCAAGTGTCCAGCAACTTTCATTCGGGATTATTTCCCAACGTTCATTCAGGTTCTTGCTCGCGTAATTTGCTTGTTATTAGAAACAAAGACGAACGATAGCCAATACCACGACAACGAGAACAACGATCCCGCCGACGATAACTTTCCAACTAACAATGCTCTGCCCAAGCAACCACCAACTAGCGCCTTGATCAGCCTGTCGACGCCCGTCCTGTTTCGCCTCTACCTTGATCGCTTCCGGCTTAGGCGGTGCTGCGGTGGGCATCGTCGGACCGTAATGAAACCTCTTCTGAATGTCTGGAGGGAGTTCAACGAAATAAACCTTAGAGATTCCCGTTTTAGTTCTAAGCACAATTCCGTCCCCTTCTACCCGGGTGACCGTGACATCTTTGTATTCCTTGCCGTTAATGGTTTTGAAGTCCTCAGCCCGCGCGATTGACGCCGATAGGGCTGTTAAAATCGACAGTGCGATCTGCCAGTGCTTCATGCGAGGCGAATTTTGCCTCTTTTGGTCTCCTCACGGCAATGACAAAATGACGTGAACCGTCGTAATGACGTACGCGCACAACCCGGTGAGTTTTATTGTCATTGAAGCTGCAAGCTCCAGGATATTGCGGTGTGAGCGATCAGCCTCGATAAATGCAGACCTGACGTCAGTGAACGAGCGAAATATCTGCGCCCGTAGCTTAGCCAGGTAGAGAGCAACGGATTTCTAATTCAAGACAGAGGTTTTGCGCCTATTTTCACCGGCTTGCGCCGCGTTGCTGACGCTAGTTGATCCAGCGGTTGGCATTCGCGCGGCGTTGCAGAGAGTTGCGCCATTTTGCAGCAAAAATCTGCACGCCGTAGAAAACCACCGTGAAACTGTTACCAAAAAAAACTTTTGCTGATGTCCCGCTCGCGGCGAGCACACGGCGACCTTGCAGTTGAACAACCAGGTGCTCGCGGCTGGCGGCGGGGTTATTTTCCGCAACCGCACTGCTCACGGGAGCCAAGGCCAGCACAAGGCCAGCCGCGCGGCAGCACATTGCAACCAAAAACACTTTCGCGATTGGAATCAGTAATGATATGCTAAGAGGATCAAAATTTGAACTACGCCAGTGAAAACCATCATTAATCTTTGCTCGCCTCTTAGCTTACTGCTCCTTTGCTTGACTGTTGCACCGCTAAGTGTTTCGCGCGCGGATCCTGCGGCGCGGGGAGCGTGGACTTTCACCGGCAGCATGCAGGATGCTGCGATCTGCCAGTGCTTCATGCGAGGCGAATTTTGCCTCTTTTAGTCTCCTCACGGCAATGACAAAATGACGTGAACCGTCGTAATGAATGTACGCGCACGAACCCGGTGAGTTTTATTGTCATTGAAGCTGCAAGCTCCAGGATATTGCGGTGTGAGCGATCAGCCTCGATAAATGCAGACCCGACGTCAGTGAACGAGCGAAATATCTGCGCCCGTAGCTTAGGCGGGTAGAGCAACGGATTTTTAATTCAAGCCTAACGAGTTGCGCACGTTTTCACAGGTTTGCGCATCGTTGCAGACGCTAGGTGTCTCGTGAAATCGGATTCGCGACGCGTATGGAGTTGTTCAGCGCTCGTATTCGCAACATCGCCGACAAAACCAAATCATCCGAACGCCAGGCCCTGCCGGTTCTATCTGTGTATCCATCTTGACATTCAACGGATCTGCTATGAACATCGCCACTCCCTTTTCTTTCTTCCTGGTCCTTTATGAAAACAGTTCTCCTCAAATCCAATCTTCTTATCAAGCCATCGATTGTTCTCGCGGCCGCCGTTCTCACCGCTGCTTCCTTTCTCGCCCCTGCGACCGCGACCGCGGCAGATCCCATGATGCCGACAGGACGGGGTGGAGGGCACACCGACGATGGCATTCAGCCCTATGATCCGAATCCTGCTGCCCCGGATTCCATGACCAGGCAGTTTTTGACCTATGGGTTCGACTCGGACGGCACGTCAATCCCCCTAAAGACCCTGAGGATCACGAGACAACAGCGCGGACACCGTGTATCCGATCATGCGGGATCCGAACTCGAATGTCCTCGCGAAACCCCGGGATTACGTGGGCTTGTATGATCCTTACGACCCGCCAAATAAGGAATACCGCGGCTACATTGGCTACAAGGAGCGCGGAAAATTTTATTTCGGTCTGAAAAAGGGCGAAAGCATCCTCCGTGAGCATTCCTCTGGTCTTTTGGAATGGCGCCCGCATCGGCATTGGGACCGACGGCCAATACCTCGCCCCGGCCGGCCTCCCGAATCCCCTGCGATGGGACCGAAACGGGGATCGCTCCATCACCGACGCCCCGACCGGCGACGAAACGATCTCAAACGGCGTCGTGATGTGGTATCGGGCCGGCATCGCCCAGGCTCCCAATGACGATACCGAGGATCAGCTCGCGGAGTGGACGATTCGCGACCATTGCTACCTGGTCAATCCGAAGATCACGGAGAAAACCAACAGCGAAATTCCGGACAATCAATTGGTCACGCTGATCAATTACGACGTCTCCAATGTCGACAACCTCTATCTGCCGCTGGCGATGGAAGCGAACGACGTCTGGGTGGTGCCCCAAAAATCCGGGGACTGGACAGAATGCCAACCGGGATGGCTGGTTGGGCCCCGGGTCGGATCCCGATATTTACGGTTGGACCGGAGCCATCAACACGATCCATTTCTTGCAGACCAGAATCCGGGAATTCACCGCCGGCGACAACCAGCTCCTTGGAGAGTATTTTGGTAAAAAAAAGGAAGGTCGGCCCTTTTATAACATCCCCAACCCCACCAACGACCCGGACGCGCCCATCAAAATCCCGTCCGGCGCCAACATCTTTGCGCAAAGCCCGCTCAAGGCGGTCCCTACCAGCTATGGCAACGGAGAGTGGCAGAACGACAAATACATGCTCTCGAGCGGCGGCGCCGGGCCGATCGAGGCGACCATAGGTTGGGCGGGGGCACTCCGGATAAAAGGGGGGAAGCGAAATCCTCCACCTGAACCACGTCGCCGAGCCTCACAAGTTCGACTTTATTGCAAAGGACTACCTCGTCATAGGCGTCCCGCCAAACCCCCCGCCCCGGATACTCAACCCCATCCAGGATGGCACCACCGTCTTGGGCGTGGATAAAAGCGCGGGGACGGTCACCTTGAGTAAACCGTTGATCGGCTCGAGCGAAGCCTGCGCGTTCACATTCAGGCGGCCTGTCCATGACTACGCCTCCCAGGCGATGATCAAACTCTGGTACTCCTGGACGGAATACTACCTGGAGCACTGGAAGGACAAGACGCCAGGCGCTCCCACGGCCCCGACGCCGATCACCGGATCCATCGAGAAGGATGCTGCGACGCTGGTTTTCAACGAAGTGCACCCCGAGTTGGTCAAGGGAATGGCGGTAACCGGTCCAGGTCTGGACGACGCCGAGACCGAGAAGGGTCGCCACCAGGGTGACGCTGTGATCCTGCAAATCGGCAGCGATGAAAAGTCAGTCATCCTGAGCCAGGTGGTGAACACCGCTTCCACCAGGGCGACATTCACCTTCCATCCTCCGAAATCGCTGCTTTACACCCCGACCGCGCAAGGAGACCCGGGATATCCGTTGATCGGTAAAAATTTCGAATTTTCCAACGAGCCGGCGTGGCACGACCCCTACGAGTTCTCCCAGCAAGTCTATTTGATTATGGCCTCGATGAACCAGATCGGCCACCCGAACAACGACAGCGTGTCCAAATACATGCAGGACGTTGTCGGCGCCAATATGGGATTCATCTTCACCAATAGCGAAGAAGTCGTTCGACGCCAAAATGGTGACGTCCACGATCCGCGACATGATCAAGTCCGTGCTGCGCGGCGTGAGCAATTTCACCAAGTATCCGGATAAAATCGAAGACGGCAAACACGTTGTTTGGTATCCGAATCCGGCGCTCAAGCGCGGCAAACAGGACTTCAATGTCTTCAACCTCGATCCCTTCGTCTGGTTCGTCCATGTCAAGTTGGGCTTCTCGGGTTACGGGTTCTCCGTAGATGACGACACCGCTGATGTCGGCGCCGGAGGCGCGTCGCAGCTTCAGCTCACCGTCACCGAGACCGGCGGTCTGAAAAATACCATCCCATGGACCATCCAGGCTCCCTATGGTCCGGTGAAAAACGAACCGCTCTCGTATTCGGGTCCGGCGAGTTCGACCAACGGGGATACCCTTTACAACGCCATCGAGCACGTCAGCGATACCACACCGATCAGGATCACCACGACGGGTCAACACAACCTCTCCAACGGAGCCACCGTGCGGATCGACCAGGTCGGCGGTGACCCCGCCGCCAATGGGCCCTTCAAGGTCGGCCTTGTCTCGCGGTTGACGTTCGCCCTGTTCGATGCCGAAACCGGCAAGATTCCGGTTTCACCGACCGGCACCTATACCCGCGGGGGCCGGTGGAGCTATCCGCTCCATCCCTTCGTCGACTCCGGCGCCGACCTGACGAAGGTTTTCTACCGGGTAACGGGGGACGATGCCTTGGGCACCTTCCAAGGGACGCTCGTTCGCGTGAACGGCGTGGATCGTAACCCAAAATCGGACCCACCCGGGAAGCCGTTTCGGGTCTGGCAACTGGGCAAGCAGAATACAGGACGCCTCCTCCTCGACGCCAATCTGACCGATGTGCATGGCACCCCTCTGCCCGCGGGCACTTACAACTTCACTTTCTTCGGGGAGTAGCAGAGACGGGCACTGCTCAGTGTAGTGGTCGGCCGCGACCCAGGGGCCATCCCGACAGGGAGGATGGCTTCGCGAGTCTTGTTAGCTCCTCCAGGCGCTGGCGCTGCTCCTCGTGTCGTCGAAAATCGTCATCCTTCTTCAATGCGGCTTCGCGAGCCTTGTCGGCCTCTTCGATCTGCTTTTTCGTCATGCGAACGATAGGCATGCTTCCACGTCCGAACACCCGCTTTTAGTGAGTAGTGTGATGCGATGCGAGTGAAAACTTCACCACTCTTTGAAATCGCCCGCGTGCTCGTGCGGTTTCGATCACGTTGCCTACACGTTACCGGAAAAGCGCGATGACGAAGAAGGCGATACCTATCAGCGCGGTGTTCCAGAAAAGAAGCGAACGCAGCAAAGCATATCCGGCCGCCGCAGCGAGCAAATATCCCAAGCGTGCCCAGAAATACAGGTGCGCACCCCAGAAGGTGAGTAAGCTGTGATGTTGAGTGACATGCGCCGCTAAAACCAGAGCGGCAAAGAACGGGAAGGTTTCCAAAAAATTCGTTGTTGCTTGGTCCACCCGATTCGCCAGACCGCGCAGGGGCGGAACTGACTCCTCGCGACTGCTGGCGGTCCAGCGGTAACCATACTGAAAGCTAATAAGGTGCGAAGCCGCTATGAGATGAAGACACCAAGAATGACGCTGGCGACTAAGGCCATAGCTCGGTGGTCAGAACGTACTCTTTGCGCCTATAGAAGACTCGCCGCCGGCGAATTCATTGGAAAAAGTGCAGATCTGTCTGCATTTGAAAAACGAGACACGGTCGATCCTGTGCAAATCAGCAATAAGACTAAAGCCGATTCAAGGCGACAGCTAACGCCAAAGCGGCAACGTCGTGGCAATTCCCGCGCCAATTACTCAACGCCACGGATTGACAGTCCGTCGATCACGCCAACTTTGTCATACTGATTTACCTATTAAATGCGCCCGTAGCTCAGCCGGATAGAGCAACGGATTTCTAATCCGTAGGTCGAAGGTTCGAGTCCTTCCGGGCGCGCAGTCTCAGAATGCGTTGCTTCAGCGCGACAGAATCATGAAGCGGATTGCGTGGCGCCCGGCCTTGCTTTCCTGGCAAGCCAGTCAATGCAAACGGCGACGCTCAAAAGGGTCAACATAGAAATGGGTTGAAGGTAACGAACGCTCGATTGCGATGACAGAGCTGTTATCACCACCATCAGGATTGAAGCGTGAATAAATAGGAGAAACACAAATGCTCGCTGCCTGCTTACCCACGTCGCCAATGCACAGGCCAAAGGCGAAACAACTACGATAAAGCAATACGGCCAACCGCCAAGAAAATACCGTTGTGACAAAGAGAAAGGCTGCGCTGGCAGCAGTTTTACAGTCGTAAATCGAAACTTTTCAATGAGCATCTTAACCTGCTCGTCAGTCAACTCGCCACCGCCGAGATCCTCCCGAGCGCACGACTGAATGGCTGCGATGCCCCAGTAACCCATGTAAGTCTTCAAAGCGAGGCCGGCAATTTGCAGCGGGCGCCGGCGTAGCGCGTTCATTGCGGTTTCTCTCGCAATGCGATCTCTCTTTCTGCGGTCGTTCTCAATTTTCCTCCAGCGGTCAATCAGAAAACCTTCGCCGAAGTGCTGGGCGTTTCTTAATGTCAGATCGTCGATTTTGAACTCGTGGCCCTTGGCAATAAGATCCCGGAAACGAGAATCCGTCGCGTCAGAGGGTTGAAGCGCCGGCGCCCAAACGGCGGCAAGGGTAATTCCGGCATCGTGCAAATAAGCCGGCTGACGGTTGCTAAGCCAGCCGTTCGCATACTTGTAGGCGCCATGCATTACGAACATCATCGCAATACTGGCGACCAAATGCGCTAACCCTGTGGTTCGAACGGCCGCTTCCGGTGCGCGCGCCCCTGATCGCTTGCGTAACGCCGGAAGACCACAACGTGCGAACGCAATGAGTGGCAGCAGAATCGTGCAGGCCTGAACGACCAGGAGATAGCTCATCCTAAAGCCAATCAGCAGCACCGAGAGCGCCTGGACGAGTGCAAGTTGCCACAGCCGCCGATCGCGTAGATAAGCCAGAGACCAATAAAGAACCAGCGCGTAAACAAGGAGACTAAAGGCCTCGGTCATCACGTACCGTTCCCAGACAAGCTGGCACGGATCCAATGCGCACATTAATCCGAACAAAAACGAGAGCCTGTTCGACATTTCGAAAAAGCGCCTGCAAATCAGCGCAAACACAATCCCTGTTGCAACGCTGGCAAGCGCCTGAGCAACCAGAAGTGGAGTAAAACTGTGTGGCCAAACCGCGAGCCAACGTATCAGGTGGCCGTAGAAGTAGGATCGATCCCTTGGAATCGAGCCGATCAGCGCCGTATGAATGTAGCTCCACGAGTCGCCCATGTAGAGTTTTGGCGTTGGGTCCAGCCAAAGGAGCAAAAGCTTGATCGCGAAAATCAGCGCGCAGAATAGCCACCAGACATTGGCAGCCGGAGACGCAGCGACCGCGCAAACGGACTGAGGTGCTGTGGCCTGAATTTTTATTGCTGCATGCTTACTGCGCTCCATCGCGCATCACGACTCGCACAGTGATCGAGAGTGTCAAAGACGCGCGCTGTCACGGAAACGTGTTCGAACCTGCTCAGGTCTCCCACCTAAAGTCACTTGTTTTGCGTCCAGCGCGTCCTTCCGGGCGCGCAGCCTCAAAATGCGTTGCTTCAACGCGGCAGAATCACGAAGCGGATTGTATCGCGGACGGCCTTGCTCTCCTGGCAAGACAGTCAATGCAAATGGCGATGCTCAAAAGGGTCAACATAGAAATGGGTTGAAGATATCGAACGCTCGCTTGCGGTGACTGAGCTGTTATCACCACCGTCAGGAGTGAACAATTCCTTCTAATCACTTGTCATTTTCGCCCAGCGTCGTTCGTGATCGAGCAGCCATTTCTTGCGCCACAAACCGCCGCCGTACCCGCAGAGCGTGCCATCCGCTCGAATCACCCGGTGGCACGGAATGATGATGGAAATCATGTTCGTGCCGTTCGCGCGACCAACTGCGCGACGCGCATTTTCATCGCCCAGTCGCTTTGCCATCCACGAATACGAACGCGTTTCGCCAACGGGAATCGACTGGAGGATTTTCCACGCGCGCAATTGGAAGGTGGACCCGACCGGAGCGAGCGGAACTTCGAACTCCAGCTTCTTACCGGCGAAATAGTCCCTGAGTTGCGAACGGACGGTTTCGAGATGCCGATGTTTCCCCGGCACGACATTTGTTTGCAATCGTTTCCGCAAAATCGATAACTCGCGTTCTGTCGCGCGCCGGTCGATGAATTCGAGTAAGCGCAAGCCCTGATCGTCAGCGACAGCGATCATTGGCCCGAGCGGCGAATCGATTCGCTCCGCAAAAAGTGGCGCATGCGTCCTGGCGTTTGTTGGCGATTCGCCAAAGATCTTCGTGAACGCGTCGCGAAAACCGCTCTCAGATTCAAAGCCGCTCCCGTTTCTCGCTTGATCCACGCGATCGCCTTGTCGCACCTGGCTCAAAGCAAGACCCATCCGGCGCGCGCGATGATACGCTTGGAACGTCATTCCATAATGGCGCTTGAACTGTCGACGCGCGGTTGAAGGATCGATCGAGATCGCAGCCAGTTCCTTGTCCGTGAGGCGTCCGCCCGGCGCGCGCTCCACTTCCGCGCGCAAGCGCTCGATCAGTTTCGGGGGACGCGCGTTTGGATCGAGCGGGTGGCATCGCAAGCAAGGCCGATAACCGTTTTCCAGTGCGTCATTTGATGTTGCAAAAAAATCGACGTTTTCGCGTGCCGGTTTTTTTGCCGAGCATGTCGGCCGGCAGAAAATTCCAGTCGTGCGCACGCCGATGTAAAAAATTCCTTCGAAGCTCGGATCGCGGTTCACCAGTGCGCGATACATCGTCTCCGTGGGCGGCAGAAGTTCGAGCGTTTTCATGCGAAAAAGCTAAACACTCATAATGGTTGATGCATCGACGAAATTCGAGCAGCGAATTCGGTAGGGACGCCGCGCCGCGGCGTCCGGTCGGCAGACCGCGCCGACCGTATCCGCGCGTCCGTGTTTAGTTTCATGCGTCGTCCTATGCGCGTTGAACTCGGAACGTAAAGCAGCCGTGGGTAACGCTGCGGACATCCACAAACGCGGTGTCGGGATTTTCGAACAAATTCTCAATCACGATTTCCGGTTCGCTGCCATCTACAACTTGCGCGTCGATGATGTTGTAATTTGAATCGTAAGCGCGAAACACGCGACCACTGCGAAAGTCAGTCGGATATTCGTTAGTCGCGCTGTAGCGCTTACACTCATTGGCGTGAACAAAGATCGGGCCTGTCTCAGAATACGGATAACCTGACGGAATGGCGGCGTACGGAAACAGAACCACGCGCTCGCCAGGCTGAGCCCACCGCAAGCAGTGGCGGCACGGACTGCTTCCCGGCGAATCTACTGTGATCAGCGCGTGATCTGTTAAACCCGCGTTTACTGCGCGCCGCGCCGCGCCTGCAATTTCGGTAGGAAGAGGAACGATGTGAAAGCTCGAGGTTTTCATGAGCAACAGATGAATCCAACAGCGCGAGCCGCGCATCGGCGAAATTCAGGCAAGGAATTCCTGGTAGGGTCGGCGCGCTGCGCCGACCGGACGCCGCAGCGCGGCGTCCCTACCATCTGTCAGAAGTGGATTCTGTTTTACCGGGCCAGAAACTCCACGACGACGCGCGCTGTTTCCGCAACAATTGCAGCTTGATCATCGGCCGAGGCCGTCGAGCCGATCGAGTAGATAGCAACGGCGATCGGTGCACGGCCGGGCGGACGAATAATGGCAACGTCGTTCGTCGCTCCATTTCCACATCGTCCCGTCTTATCCCCGACAGTCCACGTTTTTGGAACGCCGGCCCGAATCATCCGTGAGTTGCTACCATCGATGATATGCAGGATGTCCTTCTTTCACCGCAACGAAAACTCCGCGACAGGTGGCGCAGACTTTTCCGCCAGCGCTCAATGTTCCTTCGACGGTTGCACGGTCATCAGTGATCTGAACAACTTTCGCAGAAAGAAAAACGGAATCGTTTGTCGGGGTCGGCCGCAGCAGTTTGATGGCGTATTCCGCCGTCACCGTGCAAGGCGGACGATTTTCGCCTGCGCGTTTCATCAAATGATACGCTGCCGTCCAGTTGCAATGACAATCAAGTAACGTGCCGATGATCCCGCCGTTCAAAACTCCGTCGAACGCTTCGTATTTTTTCTCCGGCTTCCATTCAGCGACGACTTCGCCGTCTGCTCGCGATTCATCGGAATTCTTCAGGAAACTGCGAATATGCAACCCGTCAGGGTTTGCCGCGCCACAGCCGAAGCACATGCTTCGGGGCGCGTATTTTTCCTGAAGCGACTGTTCTTCTTTCACGTTGTAGGGCGTTTCTGTGAAACGCCATCCGAGTATGCAAAGGCGTCTGACACAGATGGCCTACAATTGCTTGAGCTCAAGCTCCGGGCGAGCCCGGATACGGACGCAGCTCTGGCCCGACGTATAGTGACCGCGGTCGAATGAGGCGGTTATTATCGTGTTGCTCGACCACATGAGCGCACCAGCCTGCTACGCGGGACGCAGCGAACAACGGCGTATTCAACTCAGGAGGAAATCCCAACAGCCAAAACACGGGAGCGGCGTAGAGATCGACGTTGGCGCACAATTGTTTTTCCCGTTCCATCACTTGTTCGAGCTTCTCGCAAATCGGCACCCAATTCTCTTTCCCCGTTCGTTTGCCGAGGTCGCGCGCGATCTCGCGCATCGCCGGCACTCGGGAATCACCTGCTTTGTAAACGCGATGACCGAATCCCATGATCTTGCCTTTCGTCCCCAGCTTTTCCATTAACCATGCTTCGGCGCGATCCGGTGTCCCGATTTCCTCAAGCATCTTCATCGACTCTTCATTCGCGCCGCCGTGCAGCGGCCCTTTGAGAGTCGCAACCGCGGATGTAACCGCAGCGTACATGTCGGCTAGCGTCGACGCCGTTACGCGCGCTGCAAATGTGGACGCGTTGAATTCGTGGTCGGCGTAGAGATTGAAAATCGTATCGAGCATCCGGGTTTGCCATTGCTCGGGAATTTTGCCGTTGAATTTGTAGAAGAAATTCGCCGCCTGCGTCAGTTCCGGTTTTTCGGGAAACGGCTGTTCACGCTGCGAGATGCGCCAACCGTCGGTGATCAAAGTGGAGACGCGCGCGATGAGCCGGATTGCTTTGCGAATGTTCGCGTCGTGCGAATGATTGCTCAGATCTTTGTCGAAGGCGCTTAACATCGAAACGCCCGTGCGCAGCATATCCATTGGATGCGTGTCGCTCGGAAGAAGTCGCAGCATTTCCGTTACCGGCCCGGGCAACTCGCGTTCGCTGGCGATTTGTTGCGTGAATTCCTTCAGTTGCTTCGCGTTCGGCAACTCGCCATTGAGCAGCAGATAAGCGACCTCCTCGAAAGTGGCCTTCTCGGCCATCCCATGAATGTCGTAGCCCCGATACATCAACCCGGCAGCGGGATCGACCCAGCAGATCGCCGTCTCACCGGCGATTACCCCGGCCAGTCCCGGGCTGTATTGTGGTTTTGTTTCAGTACCCATGTTGTTCGCTGATTGTAGCTACGATACGCGTGCCGACAAATCGTCAGTCGCTCTAGCCCGGCCATCTCTCTGCGGTGGGATCGTAATCGAGCAGTTTGTAGAGCTCCTCACGCGTCTGCATTTCATCGAGCCATTCCTTTTGCGTCCCGCTTTCCTTCATGGCACGCAAAAGCTTCTGGCTCGCTTTCATCGATACGCGGAATGCGCTCTGAGGAAAAATCACCATGCGATAACCGAATCCGGCTAAATCCTTAAACGAAAGCAG
Organism: uncultured Verrucomicrobiae bacterium; assembly: GCA_963825355.1. Classification (GTDB taxonomy): domain Bacteria; phylum Verrucomicrobiota; class Verrucomicrobiia; order Chthoniobacterales; family UBA10450; genus Udaeobacter. The sequence goes on from CAWGSY010000016.1 coordinate 67,820, forward strand.
CGGGCTTTTCCCAAACTCTGTCATGTTCGCCAACAGCGGCACATCGATCTCGTTGGCAAAACCGCGAAACTCCTCCGGGCTTTGTAGTGCTTCCGGGAAGATTGCGTCGGCGCCCGCTTCGACGTACCGCTTCGCCCGATCAACTGTTCGATCAAAATTCTCGACCGCGCGCGCGTCCGTCCGCGCGATGATCATGAAATCGGGATCGCGTCGTGCAGCGACCGCCGCTTTGATTTTTTCCGTCATCTCCTCAACGTCGACCAGCGATTTTCCGGAAAGATGTCCGCAGCGCTTGGGAAATTCCTGGTCCTCAATGTGACAACCAGCCAGATCTGCTGCTTCTAGCTCGCGGATTGTGCGCGCGACATTTTCCGAACTACCAAAGCCGGTATCTGCGTCGACGATTGCCGGGATCTTCACCGCCCTCGCGATATACCCGGCCAGTTGCACCACTTCCGTTAACGTCAGCAGACCGATATCGGGAACGCCAGCTGTCGAATTCGCCATTCCCGCGCCGCTCACGTACACGGCGTCAAATCCGACACGCTCTACCTGTCGCGCCATGGCCGCGTTTGGTACGCCTGGCAGCATGATCGCGCCTTTCGCGATAAGCTCACGCAATCGCGCCGGTTTGCTCATTTTCTTGCCAGTTTAGGTAGGGGCGATTGACCCGAATCGCCCTTGGTCGGTTCAGGTGAACCGCCCCGACCTGGCACCAGGCAAGCCTGCATCAGCGCATCCACGTTTTTGGCCTCATCCAATTTCCAAACAACCTCGATAATCTTTTTCGCCCGGCTTTCCCCAATGATGCGCTCGACGAGAGCGAGGAATTTTCCTTCGACTGCCGAATCTTTGAGTCGATTCTTCGCGTTGCCGAGCGGATAATCGACGCGCTGAGTTAATCGCCGGCCATCGGCAAGATCAACGTGCACAATGTTACCGACCGCATCTGGGTACATCGCGCTCAATTCCGCGTTACGCTCCACCTTTACGTTCTCCAAAAACTTCCAGACTTGCGGATCTTTGAACCGCTCCGGCTCGAATTGGCGATCGGTGATTTCGCCGTCAATCAACGCAATGGCCGTGATGTAAGGCAAACTGTGGTCCGCCGTTTCGCGCGTCTTCGGTTTCCATTTTTCCGGTTCGCTCCCGATGATGTCGACCGAAGCATCGTGGCTCTCGATCACCACGCCTTTGATTTTCGAGAGGTCGTCAATCTGGCTTCGTAAAAAAAGCGCCGCTTCAATCGCGCTCTGGCTGTGATATTCCGCCGGCCAATATTTAATGCTCGTCTTCAAAATCATTGTCGGCGGTCCGCGAAATTTCTCACCCACGTTGCCTAACGACACGCCGAGTTGTTTTTCGAATCCCATTTCGCCTTCGAAAATCGGCGCGGGCCCGGTCATTCCTCCGCGGGCAAGCAGCGCCGAGAAAACGCCGTGGCGCGCCGCAGCGGCAAAGGCTACACCTTTCCAGTGCGAGAGTTCGCCTGCGCGCGCCTGGCGCATGGCCGCGCCGGCCACACCGGCAATATTCACAGCATGCCGAGTGTTTGCCGGATCAAGTTTCATCAATTTCGCCGACGCAAGCGCAGTGGAGAACGTTCCGTAAGTCACGTGGTCCCAGCCTCGCGCGCGAATGCTCGCCGCGTCGCAGAACCGGCATTGCACTTCGTATGCAAGCGCGATGGCTGTGATCAATTCGCGTCCACCAGCGCCCACGCTTTCCGCGACGGCCAGCGCCGCCGAAATGTTGTCGCTCGGATGCGCCGGCTCTTTCGACAGATACGTGTCGTTAAAATCGAAATAGCGAATGCCGCAGCCGTTGGCGAATGCCGCCCAGTCCGGCGGCGCCTTGTGATCGGTGCCAAAGATTGTGGATCCGTGTTTCGCCGAGAAATCTCCCGCTACTCTTCGCGCGATCACAAACGGTTCTTCCTTCCATGCACCTAGCGCGCAGCCCAGGGAATCGATCACGCGCCGTTTCACTTCGTGCACGACGTCCTTCGAAAGATCCTCAAATCGCAGCGAGCACGCGTAATCAGCAAGTTGATGAGCAAGCGTTGTCTTCATGTAAAAAATCGAGATTCCAATCTGCCGATGATTCACGCAGGAGCAAGGGCAGCCGCGGGTTTCTGCACGCATGTAACCGAGGATTTTAAGGCTGATAGCCAACGGTGTTCGACGCAGGAAGTGCTTCGCAGATTTTCAGCTCCGGAGGAGCGAATCGTCGATAGGAATGAGCGCAATCTCGCGAATGAAGCTCTCATAGGAGCGGCACAGAACATGTCGTTCCTCCGGAGCCTTCGGTTTGGCGTATTTGCTATAAACGTTCCGCCCTAACGGGCCTGCCTTGAACACAGAAAACCAGATGCCGAACACCATAGGTTCACAGCAGGCGCGCGAGCCGCAGTGACCATCACCCATTGAGTCAACGCGGCGTGTTCGCCGGAGCCACGGCTTCGGCCATCGATTTTAGCATTCGGCCGAGATCGCTGTTGGTCGAGAGGACCGCCGTCGTGTCTTTTTCAAACGCGGCGCGCATGACATCGAGGCTGCGCAAAAACGTATAAAGTTCCTGCTGGTCAGGCGTGCCAAAAGCTGAGGCGTAAATCGCCGCGGCTTCGGCGTCGGCTTTGCCTTCAATTTCAAGTGCATTCTTTGTGGCGGTGGAACTGATCGAGGCGACGTCGCTTTCTTTTTGGCCGTTGATATTCGCCGCCTCGCCGCGCCCTTCGGAACGAAAACGCGCTGCAATTTGATGTCGCTCACTGGACATGCGCTCGATGATTTTCTCCGCCACCGCCGGATTGTATTTGCTGCGCTTGAAACGTTCATCGAGCAGTTCGATTCCGAAGTCGGCGATTTTCTGACGCGTGCGCTCGGTGATCTGTTTCTCAATTTCTCCGCGCCCGTATTCAATATCGGGAATTGTGGTTGGCAGAACGGTGCCGGTCTTTTCCAAGTCTTCGTCGCGCACAGGTTTTCGCCCTTTAGTCACGCGGATGATTTCGACCAGATCGTGCGTGGCGACAGCGGTGCGTGTTTCGCTGCCGAGGATGTCGTCCAGGCGCGAGAGCGCGCTCCGTTCGTCATTGAGCCGATTGTAGTAGAGCATCGGATCGCTGATTCGCCATCGGGCAAAACAATCGACGATAATGTATAGCTTATCCTTGGTTGGACATTCGATTGGCGGCCCGTCCCACGCGAGAATGCGCTTGTCGAACCGCTGCAACTTATCGAGGACAGGCAGCTTCATCTTCAACCCAGGCGTCGTGATTGTCCGAACGATTTTGCCGAATCGCGTGATGATCACCGTCTCATACTGGGGCACGACGAAGAGCAACGTTCCCCATTTCAATGCAGTCAGAATGAAAATGATGCCGAGGATCGACATGACCGGGCTCTGCAAAAAACGCAATGCAGCAGTCATGGCAGCGGGTCGCGGAGTTACATCGATCACATTCATGGGTTCACGCGCCTAAACCGCGTGTTGCTGTCATTCTGAGCGAAGCGAAGAATCTCCGATTATTTGCAGCAGCGGGATGCGCGGTCGTATCCAGAGATGTTCCGCTTCGCTCAACATGACAGAGAAGGCGCGACAACGCGGACCACGGGACCATTAACCGGATCACGTTCATGGTGTGCTCTTCAATTCGCCGGGCACCTGCAGTGGCAACGTCTGGAGAATGTTCTTCAAGCTGTCATCCACGATGATTTTCCTTTGCAAATTCGGCAGGATGGCTTGCATCGCCTCGAGATAAAGACGTCGGCGCGTCACCTCCGGCGCCTTGCGATATTCGGTGAGCAACAACGAAAATTTTTGAGCTTCGCCTTTGGCTTCGTTCACCCGTCGAAACGCGTACGCTTCGGCCTGTTTCTCACGCTCTTTTGCCTGGCCGCGCGCGTTCGGAACAGCATCGTTATAAACCGACCACGCCTGGTTGATAGCGGTCTGTTTTTCCTGTTGCGCCTGATTGACATCATTGAACGCCGCCTGCACAGCCGACGGCGGACGAACGCTGGTGAGTTGAACCTGTTGAATCTGAATTCCCAGATCGTACTGCGAACAGAGATCGGCCAAACGTTTCAACGTTGACGTCTCGACGTCGTGGCGCCCGATGGTAAGCACTTCGTCAACGGTGCGATCACCGATCACTTCGCGCATTACGCTCTCCGAGAGATCCCGCAATGTCTTTTCCGGCTCGCGCGCGCCAAACAAATACATTTTTGGATCGGTAATCCGATACTGTACCACCCACGGCACGAGCGCGGTGTTCAGATCACCTGTGATCATCGTCTCCGTTTCTTGTGGCTCGACGTCCCCCTGATAAGCATTCGTCGCGTTTGGCGTCGAAAACCCAAACTCGAGTTTCAGCAAACGTTGCGTGGGCACGACGTAAATTTCATCGACGTACGGAATTGCGTAGGTGAGACCGGGGCTCACATTGTCGTGATAAGCGCCGAACCGCGTCTTCACACCAAGTGAGTTTGCCGGAATCGTCGTGAACCCGAACAGCAGCGTGAATAGTGTGATCGCAATCCCGGCGCAGGCGATCACACCCAGAAACAGCCGCAACGGTTTAATCGGAAGGTGTTCGGCAACGTCCGGTCTCGGCATTAGGTGTTTATTGATTCAAAAGCTGTCGCCGAGGGCAAGCTTTCATTCTGGGGAGCGCACGCGGCTCGCGTGCTTTTTGCCGCGGCCTCGCGGCAAATCTCAGATGTCCTAACGACGTGCGTTTCGAAAAGTTCGCGATGGCGAGGACGCCATCGCCAGCACGCGAGCCGCGTGCGCTCCCCAGAGTTTCTTGACTCGCTGCGTCTACGCTTCAAACTGAACCATGAAAATCAAAAACGCGATCTTGCCAGCGATCATTGGTCTTGCGACGTTCTCAAGTATGGCGGCAACAGAATCTCAAACACAGCCCGAAGTCGGCAAGCCGGCGCCGGATTTCAGTCTCACCACCGGAGACGGTTCGCAGGTGAGCCTGAAAGATTATCACGGGAAATGGGTGGTTCTTTATTTCTATCCGAAGGATTTCACCAGCGGTTGCACGTTGGAGGCGCACAATTTTCAGCGCGACATCGCGAAATATGGCGATGCCGGCGCGGTTATTCTCGGAGTGAGCGTCGACACCGCGCAATCGCACAAAGATTTTTGCGCAAAAGAAGGTCTCAATTTCAAATTGCTCGCCGATCCCGACGCGAAAGTCTCTACCGAGTACGGTTCAGTGATGGATTACAAGGGCCAAAAGCTCGCCGCGCGTAACACGTTCATCATTAATCCTGACGGCGAGGTCGTAAAGGTATATACCAGCGTCAAACCCGCCGAGCACAGCGACCAAGTCATAAAAGATTTGGCGGAGCTAAAGAAGAGCTGATCGCGAAGACACGAATTTTTGCCTCGAACGCTTTCGGGGCTTTGGAGTGCGGCGGCTTGACGCCGCTTTTCCGTCTCGATAAAACTGCTTCACACTCCAATTCTTATGGCCACACAAAGAAAATCCATCGATTGCAGGGATTACCCGAGCGAAAACAATTGCTCGCTAAAGATTTCCGGCACGGAAGAAGAAGTGCTCGACGCGGCGGTGCAGCACGCTGCTACCATTCACGGGCACGAGAACACGCCGGAGTTACGCGAGCAGATTCGCTCGATGCTTAAAGACTCAGTCGAGTAAAGCTTGACTGGACAGCGCTGAGTGAGGGGAATTTGCGTCGGGTCAATGACCGCTTTTTCGGATTCGCGCCCGTTGTTTCTCTGCCTCGACGTCGAGTTCTGCGAGTAATTGGCGTGCGATGTCGGAAAGTTTGCCGGACCAAGCCACCCCCACTACCACGAGCGGGAAGTCTGATAACGGAAGTGCGCGCAGTTGCGGTGGTGGCTTAAAGCCGGGCACGGCGACCGTCAAACCGATGCCATGACCATTGGCGACATAATGCTGGATCAATCGCTCGGATGTGACTTCGATCCCGCAAAACCATTCCACCCCGAGGCGAAGAATTGTTCCGGCGGTTTGGAAGTTACTCTTACTTGGGGTCGGATATTTTGTCGTCATGATCTTCGGACATTTGCCGGACCATCTGATTCTTTTTCCAACAAGGGCACCGATTGATCCCGGCGGCGCCGTTCGCAGAGCGATTCCCTTTGAGAATGGCGATTTGGAGATCTGGACGGCACAGTCCCAGTCTGCGCGTCAAAATGGCCGGGCAGACGTTTTCATTTTGCGCTTTTACGGGAACGCGGATCGCGCGGATCGCTGGCCTGCCATCGAGGCGGAGATGTGGAAGAATCGCGCGGTGGAAATCTGGGGAATGAATTATCCGGGATTTGGTGGCAGCACGGGACCAGCGCGACTAGCGCGCATCGGACCGACAGCGGTCGCGGTATTCGACGAATTAAGATGTCATGCAGCGAACAAGAGTGCTGCAGGATCCGCTGTGCCCAGCGAATCCACGCCGAGTTCTGCGCTCAGGGCAGTGCACGCTACAGCCCCGATCGTGCTATTCGGCACGAGCATTGGCGCAACAGCTGCGCTTCATGTGGCTGTGTCTCGCCCCACCGAAGTTTCCGGATTGATCTTGCAGAATCCGCCGCCGCTGCGCGAAATGATTCTGCGTCAATTTGGGTGGTGGAATCTGTGGCTGCTGGCTGGGCCTATTGCGTTGCAGATTCCGCGGGACCTTGATTGCATTGCAAACGCGAGAGCGAGTCGTACGCGTGCAATCTTTTTGCTGGCTGAAAGAGACGAGATCGTGGCGCCTCGTTTTCAACGGTTGGTGGTTCAAGCGTACGCCGGAGAAAAACGCATCATCGAATTGCGCGGCGCCCATCACAACGATCCTGTCGAAGGAACTGCGCTGGCAGATCTGAGTGACGCGCTTGGTTGGTTGTTAGGAAGCCCCGGTAAAATTGACCCGCCATCCTGAGCGCGGTCGAAGGATCCCGCGAAGTAACGGTGGGTTTCCCCACGGGATTCCTCGACTTCGCTCGGAATGACGTTTATGAGAGCATTTCCCATGCAGAACGCTCAAAATCTGATGAGCAGTTTCGAGTTCATCGCCGCGCTCATGTCCATCATCATCGGTCTCGGTGTAACCAACCTGCTCGCGGGCGCCGGGCGCGCGTTTTACCGCCGCAAAGAGAACCCGCTCGACGAAGTGCACATCGTCCTCACCCTCGCCACCCTGCTGCTGCTGGTTTTGCAATGGTGGGTCACGTTTAAATGGAACACCGAGATTATCTGGAGCTTTGACAAGTTTCTGGTGCTGATCGTTTGGACCATCACGCTTTACATGCTCACCGTTTTCCTATACCCGCCTGATCTGTCCGAAGCGGAAGAACATCAGCGCCGCTTTCAACGAAACCGTATGGGCTACTATTCCGCGTTCATTGCGATGTGCGTGCTCGATATCGCGCAAACTGCAATTCACGGCGACTTACTTCATCCGATTTGGTACGTGCCATTCGTAGGTCACTACGCCATCCTGGCAGCCATCGGTCTGGTTGCGCATCGACGCGGGTACGATCGTTTCTTTGCGTGGTATCAACTAATCACGCTCTTAATCTGGTCGCTGCTGGTGAGAAGATATCTCGTTCCAGACACGATGGCCGCGTAGAATTCGCGATCGCTCAGCTTTTGATTGTCACCCACTCGTTGCGCGCACGCGAATCGGAGACAGCTTGCACGACGCGCATGTAGCTAAGGCCGTCTTCGAAGTTCGGATGAGGACGCACGCGCCCTTTTGACTTCACCGCGGCGAGAAAATCTTCTTCCACGCGCCATTCGCCTTCCAATTCCGTGGGAACGTCCACGACCTGTAATGCGCGATCGTCAACCTTTCCCGCCTGCAAGACGTCGGCCGTAAAATCATATGCCAGGCTCCCGGTACTGCCGTAAATTTCCAGCCGATCACCTTCCGCCAGTGCATTGATTCCGCTGAACTCGAACACGCCTTCGGCGCCACTTTCAAAAGTGCATAGCACCGTCAGCAAATCGGGAACGATCACGTTGTAGGCTTCGCGAAGTGGTTGAATGATTTTTCCGCGCGCGAACACACCGGTGATGTCACCAAGCCAGCGCTGCAAAACCTCAATATAAATCCCCAGTGTGAGTGTATTGAGTCCGCTGATCTCGATCTTTTGCCGCCAATGCGGTGCTGCGTCGGGATTGAGGTAATTCCCGTGGAAACTTTGCAGTCGCACGTGATGCGGCTGGCCAATGTAATTTTCGGCGAGGATTTTTTTTACCATCAAATCGCCGCGCAACCCGAAAGGCGGCGGACAAAGCATCGTCACCAACTCTGGATATCGCTTCGAGGCGGCGAGCATTTCCTCGGCTTCGGCGACGTCCATCGACATGCGGGCCTGGCAAAAGACATGTTTGCCCGCCTCCAGCGCGGAGATCGTGACTGCCGAATGCATATAGGGCGTTGTGCCGATCCAGATGATGTCGATGTCCGGGGTCGCTACCAATTCCGCCCAATCGCGCATCGGCAGCGCCGCGAGAGAATTCTCGCGGCAGAAGCGTTCTGAGCTTTCGTATGTGGAATTTGAAACGGCGACAATTTCCACGTCGGAGTTTTTTTTGAGGGCCGGCAAATGTCGTGTGCGCACGATGTCGCCGGCTCCGACAATTCCGATCCGCAATTTGTGATTATTTTTGTGCATTAGCTCTGAGCAATGATCGCTGTTGCAAAAGCGATTAGTTATGATCGAGCTAGCTTTGACCGCTGTGAGCAATTGCGCGTTCAACCGAGAACGGCAGGGACGGATCGCCGAGCCATCCGGCCCGCCTGGCGGTCGCGCCCTGCCTTCGCGTGCGTTTGCGCATGATCCGCTTGACGTCCATCCTCAAAGACGGCAGGTTACGCGGCTTTTTTCGCAGCATGAAGATTTGTAAAATCACAGGATCAAGAGCGGTACGGGGCAGCGTGATTCACCGGCGCGGTTTGGCCAAGAAGAAAGGCGGCGTAGGCCGGCACATCACCAAGATGGTGCCGCGCATTTTCGGGCCCAATTTACGGCGCCAGCGTATTTGGGTGCCGGAGTTGAAGAAGTTTGTGCGTGTTCGCGTCACAGCGCGCGGTCTCAAGACAATCAATAAGCAGGGCGCTTACAAGGCGTTGAAGAAAGCCGGCGCCATCTGAATTAGACGGGGCGTCCCACAGAAGCGCCCGACGGGAATTGCTAGGGTTCTCGCCAGGTAAGCTGTAGAGGCCATTCAACCACTAAAGCGCTAGCCGCAGCGCGCGCCTCCACAGTTTTTTGCTGCTGTTTTGTTTTTGTCCGTGGCCGATCGAGTGAACCGTCGTTGAACTCGATCACGTAACCTTCGTTGATCAGCCAACGCAGATCGGACGCGAGCGCCAGTCTCCGCGGCTCGCGGTCCTCGTTGGCCCCGTTGCTAGTCAATGTTTCGAAAAGTTGTTTCCGACTGATTCCCACCGTCGTTGAGACTGCTTCGAGAATCGCGTTCACCAACGGCGACACGCCCGCGTGTTCATGAACAAACGCGCGGACGCGAATCGGCGAAACAAACAACATGCCACGCCGATGACGAAAAATGTGAAGGCCGTTTTGCCGGAATCGATTCGCCAACTCCTGCATCATGTTTGAAGGAGAGCGGGTTTCGCGCCCCCATGCCTGCTCGATCGCCCCATTCAGTGTCCGATCCGGCAAACTTCGGCTTGACGTGCCGCCGACAGTTACGTCGTCCACGTTGCGGATCAATTCCGGCAAATATTCCGAACGAAAGTGTCGTTCCGTTTCGGCAGCAGACGAAAACGTTAGAGGCGTTTGCTCGCGCAGGGTTATGTAAGTCGTGACTTTTCTGGCTTCGTCTTTCCAGCGCTCGACCATGGCGGGATCGCTAACGATCTCAATTTGCCGCTGATAATCGGCAAAGCTGAATCGCCGACTGAAACGTTGCTCGTATAAGCTGCGCAGTTGCGGCTGATAAGCATGGTGATTGGTCGGGCCCAGAAGCGTGCCGCTCAATCGACACCTTGCGACGTTCGAGAAATTTCCTTTTATCGGATCGGCCTCTACAACGTTGACCTGGTAAAAGTTGCGTTGGGCAAATCGGAATGCGTTTCGCTCAAGAAATTCGCGGTCCACGGAGACTTCGCCGTCCTCGCCAAGTTGAACAAGCGGCGCTTCGGCCTTTGTCGTGAGACGAACTTCATATCTCCCCGCTTTCTCCAGGAACAACCGGGCCAGGACAAACAGCGAATAGGCAACCGAGCCGGACTTGATCTGAGCAACCACATTTTCCAATACGTTCTGACGCGGCAGAAAACGGATCGTCCCTTCGAACGGCTTTGACGCAGGGCGCGCAACGCGGTCAGATGGACCGCGATCGTTGCGTCGACCGGAATCTCGGCGCCTGTTATCTTGGGGTTTGGGCGTTCTGTCGCGGTGGCGCCCGGCGGGTTTGGAGTCTGGACGTCGAGAACGTTCTCGGAGGTCGCCGGAGCGAAATGTTTTATCCCTGTGTCTGGCGCCCTGGTCGCGGCTGCGCAGCTCAGGAGGTGTCTCTTCTCCCGTATAATGATCGTAATGCCTCGTCGCACCCGGTTCTTTTACCCATGCAGGCAAAAACTTCAGATCAAGAAGATCGGCAGACTCGACGGGCGGAGCGCTCATCACGTTCATCTACTCGAACAGCAAACGGAAGCAAACGCCAAGCTGAGCCTTGTCGCTATCACTCCCCGAAAATGATTGACATCCTATTTAATTCATTTACTTGCGATGCTGTGCTCGGATTGTCCGGCAGCTGTCGGACTTTATTACCGCGCGACTAACACCAACCGAACAAATTTTATGGCGGAAAAATCGATCGAAGAGAAGGTCAAGGACATCATCGTCGAACAGCTCGGCGTGAACCCGGAACAGGTCACGCCACAGGCATCTTTTATTGAGGATTTAGGAGCAGACTCACTGGACATCGTCGAACTGGTGATGGCTTTTGAAGAAGAATTTGGGGTCGAAGTGCCGGACGAAGATGCGGAAAAATTGCAGACCGTAGGCGACGTCATCAAATACATCGAAGAAAAGTCGTCCAAGCAGCAGTAACGGCGTTTTCGAACCTTCGGACGTTCCCGCGGCAGTACGCCTCTACCAGCTGGTTGCGAACGTCTGTGACACGTTCACACTAGGACGTGGATATAACGCTGCTGCAGCGGCAGCTGCTTTGCGCAGCGGTCAAAACATATGGGAGGCGTCAATCTTATCTCCGCACCAATCGTGTCATGTTGAGGGAAGCTGCTGCCCCGAAATGCGAAGCCGCGTAAACGAATGACTTCCACCACTCAAAGGATGGCGTATACGCGGCGAAGCATGAGGCCAGGCTTTCAAATATCTCGGATTTTGCCGTGGCAACTTGATCCAGAAGTGACCGGAGATTCTTCGCTCCGCTCAGAATGACATCGCTGAGACAGTTGCAGCTATCGACAGCACAGCTCGATACAACAACAGACCTTCCAAATGCCGCATATTGACCGCATCCCAGTCCCGGAAGGCTCCGTAGCAGTTGTGCAGTTGCATGAGTTACAGAACTGCGAGGCTTGGAAACGAGCGCTTCAGAACAAGTGCAAAGATTATCGTTATTACGAGATCGTGGAAGAAACGCTTAAATGCGATTTCGAGCATCACTATCTGCGGCTCGAGGACGTCTCTGGCAACGTGCGCGCAATCCAGCCAGTGTTCTTTGTCCGGCAAAACTTAATCGAAGGCGTACCGGGCAAGATCCGCTCCATTGTCGATGGAATCCGTAAGGTTTTTCCGCGCTTTCTTACCATGCGTGTATTGATGGTTGGCTGCGCAGCCGGCACAGGTGACCTGGGAGCATGTGATGAAGAAGACGAGCAATGGGTGGTAAATGCATTGCAGGCAGCTCTCGGGATTTATGCGAAGCGAAACAAAGCTTCGCTCGTCGTCTTCAAGGATTTCCCGTCGAACTATCGCTCAGCGCTCAACCCGCTGCTCTCGAATGCGTACGCGTGCATTCCGAGTATGCCGATGACGCAGCTGCAGCTTTCATATGAAAATTGGGACGGATATTTCGCCACACTTAGTAAGGCGACCCGCAAAGATTTGCGCAGGAAATTTCGGAAAGCTGAGCGCGCACCAAAGATCGAAATGGAGGTGGTGAACGATGTTACACCTTTCATCGACGAAATGTATCCGCTGTATCTGGGCGTCCATGAGCGATCGGCACTGAAATTTGAGACTCTGACTAAAGATTATTTCCGTGCCGTTGCTGAGCGGATGCCGGACCGTGCGCGGTTTTTTATCTGGCGACAAAACGGGAAGATCATTGCGTTCAGTTTTTGCGTCGTCTGCGACGGGGCAATCTATGACGAATGCATCGGGCTCGATTACAGTGTCGCTCTCGATCTGCACTTATATTTCTACACGCTGCGCGATATCATCGCGTGGTCGCTGCGGCAAGGATTGAAGTATTACTACAGCAATCCGCTCAATTATGAGCCGAAACTGCATCTGGACTGCGAATTGGTCCCTCTTGACCTCTACATCATGCACACTAATCCGCTGCTCAATCTGATCTTTCGCCGCGTGATCAAATACCTCGGGCCGACGCGGCACGATCCAGTCTTGCAGCGATTCCCAAACGCGCACGAGCTTTGATGAATCTCCTATAAGCCACAGCTCTATGGGCGCCGATGCTTTACCGAGCAGTGCTCGAACCGGCCACGGGCCGGTGGCCACAGTCCGCTCGTGTTCAAAATCGGTTGCGGTGCTTTGATCGCGCGCTAAAAAAGCGGATGCAAAATCGGCCATCCGGCTTTGGGAATCCGTGGCTGCAACTCGGCGCGAGCGTCGTGTGCGTATTCTGCTCCGAACTCCTTTTGAAACGCGGTGCAACTGAGGTCGCGGCGCCCGACGACGCATTTTCCTGGACCGGAATCAATGGCTTGGCGTCGCCGCTGGTGTGGTGGGCAATTCTTCTCATCATTGCAAGCTTCATCAGTTGGCTTTACGTGCTTCGGCACATTCCACTCAGCCTTGCTTATCCGCTATCGCGCGTGGTCGATGTTCTTGTTCCGTTAGGCTGCTGGATATTTCTCGGCGAACTAATTTCCACATTGCGTTGGTGCGGGATTGCACTGGTGGTTTTCGGCCTGGCATTGGTGGCAAAGCCGATCGCAAAAATGGAGGAACGCTTGTGAGTTTGCTTGCTTTCCTATTCATCCTGATTTCGCTGGTCACCTTTGTGGCAGCGCAGCTGATCCTCAAGAAAGCGATGGAATTCTCGGCGACGAAGGGTATGCGCAACTCCTATTTTGTGTCGCGCGTCGCCATCGGCGTCGTTCTAATGACGATTTCCTTTTTCCTGACGCTCGGCCTGCTACAGCGGTTCGATCTGAGTTACCTTTATCCTTTCCAAGGATTGAGCGTGATTTTTATCACGATTCTCGCAGCGGTGGTGTTGAAAGAAAAACTCAGCGTTCGCCTAACTATTGGTGCGCTCCTGATCACCGCCGGCATAGTGCTCGTTTCAATGAGTTGATAACGGTCGGCATTCCGAAGGTGCTCGGCGCTGCCAGTCTCATTACCGCTCTTGTGAACCGCAACCGCTTCAGCGGTTTTTTGGCGTTTGTAAGAAACCGCTGAAGCGGCTCACGGACTACTGGTCTCCCCTAACACCGTGCTAAAGCAGGGTGCTAATGAGAGAGGATCGCGGAAAGAACGGTGTCAAAATAATGTGGCGGTCCGCTTACGCTACGACGATCCAGCTAATAGCGGCCAGAGTTTTTCCAGCGTGGCCAAATTTGTCGCGCGCGCTTTTTCCAGGTTTGGTGGCGCGAGCTTTGGCCGATCGAACTCACCAGCGAAACTTTGCTTCCAACGCGCATATTTCGGAGGCGAATACGCGCCGCAAATGTCGCCAGCAGCGATACGGGAAGACTCACGCAATCTTCCAACCGCCCACTCAAGATCGGCGACCGTAAAACGGCCGCTCTCCCAGTTGGTCACCGCCTGTTCGATGCACAAGCAATCGAGATCGATCGTGACATAGACATTTTCGCCGCCGAGACGTGCGGCAAATTCTTCAAAATGCTCGCGCCAATTCTCGCGCAAGATCGCGCCCTTACGGTGTAAATCTTTCAATGGCCGATCGTCTGCCCAGGGATGGACCTCAAGAATTCCCATGCGTTCGGCGCGACGATTGCCAAAAATCCGATGCGGCCACCAACATTCGAAATTGCCGCAACCCCAAACACTCGCGAGCCGTACATTTCGGAGTTCTAACGCGCGGTTCACCCATCCGCCACACGCCCATTTTGGAGGTCGCACATCCCAATCGGGGTGATTATCGAACGAGACGAGGACGATCGGGCCGGTAACAGAACGCAATCGGAGCGCTGTCAGATGGTGAAAGTCGCCGGAGCCGTAAAGCAGGAACGGAACTGCGAGATCCCTTCCCTGTTCCCGATAGAATTGTTCGATCAGCCGTGGAGGCGCTGAGAAACGCAGGCGTGGCCCCCAACTCCGCGCGTCAGCGACAGGAAGTCCCCTCCAGTCGTTAGGCCATGCGTTATCGAGGTTGAGATGGAGCGCGCGGTCGCTCAAAATCACCGGTGCGCCGCTGGAAAAATCTCGGCATCGGCTGCTTTCGCCACGCGCAGGTTTTCCTCGGCTTCCTCATACCCCGGATTGCGCCGCAGCGCTTCGGTAAACTGGACGACCGCCTGGGAAAACTTGTCCTGTGCCAGGTACACTCTGCCCAGGTTATTGTAGGCAACCGTCAGGTCAGGGTCCGTCCGAAGCGCCGCCAGATAATATGCTTCCGCCTCCTTTAGATTTCCTTTCGCAAAAAGCCCATCCGCGAGGCGAAGCTCAGCTTGCGGATATTTCGGCTTGAGCCGGAGAACTGTCCGAAGCTCGCTCACATATTCGTCAATTTTACCCACCGCCAGAAGGAAAGCTGCGTAACTATAATGAGCATCAGCTGAGTTTGGTTTCAGCCGTGTACCAGCTTCGAAGTGAAGTGCGGCATCATCGTTGCGTCCGATTCGTTGCAGCAGATTCGCGTACATCAAATGAAAATCGCCGTTGTTTGGTTGAAGCCGCAGAGCTGTTTCCATGTGTGGGACTGCTGCGTCAAATTTCGCTTGCCCACTTAACGCACCGCCAAGGTCCATATGGGCTGCCGCGTATTTGGGGTCGAATCGGAGCGCGAGTTTGTACTGTTCTATGGCTGCGTCTAAATTGCCATCCTTTTGCAACGCAGAGCCGTAATCAAAATGCGGTTTTGCGGCGTTGGGAACATCCGTAACCACCCATGCCGTCCGCTGCATGTCGGGAATTGAAAGATGCGTTTGCCAGAACCACAGCGCTCCAAGAGGCACCATGAACACGCCCACCCATTTCAACCCGTGCCATGCCCAACTGGGAAGCATACCGCCGACCGAGATATCAGCGGTGCCACCGGCAAGCCCGAGCGATTGACGCGTCGAACGCTCCCGAACTTTCCAGATAAATCCGTCATAATAAAAATGCAGCAGCGTCGAAGCGGTCACCACGCCGGTGAGAATCCGTTTGACGGTATCCATTCCGAGATGCGCATTGATGAGGGAAACCGAGCCATAGGCAAAGACGAGCCCGACATAAAGGCCGATGAGCGAGCCGCTCCTTCGGAAGACAAATCGCATAAACCCCCCAATGTTGCTGTCCTTCTCGACGCGATTGCGATTGTAAATCCAGACGAGCGACAGGTATTGCACGTCGTGAAAAACCTCGAACAGCGCAATCCCAACGAGAATATTTGAAACAAGGTTATTGCAGTACCACCAAAACGCGATGCTGGTCACTAGCAGTCCCAGTTTTACCGGATTTGGGCGATGCCCTACGATCCAAGTGCGCACAAAATGCGCGGCAAACAATACCGATACAAAAATGGCTGCGCCGAGGATTAGGTTTTGGCCGAGGTTTACAACAGACGGGGGAATAAACGGACCGCCACACATGTAGTAGGTATCCAAGGTGTCGCTGAGCCTGTATGGCGAAAGCGCCACTGCAGTGGCAAACCAGACCACGCACATCGCGAAATCGAGTCGACGGGTAAGCGTGTCGAACGTTCCCGTTTTTGCGTCGTAGATGCGGCAAAACCCATAGGTCTGCATCAAGCCGTGCCAAACGCCCCAGAAAAAAACCACCAGGAGAATGCCTTTGAGATCCCACCAGAAAAAGGCCACGCACACTGCCAATAGAAACAGCGGCGCCAAAATGAAGCGCGACTTAAAGCGGTCGAACAATGCTCGATCGCCGTAGGCGCGGATCATGCCTGGCAGGTGATGACCCATGGCGCCGAAAGCAGCGACAAAGAGATAAATGTCCTGCGGACTCCATTTTGCCTGGGCCAGCGCGAACGCGGGTACCAGCAGCAGCGGTGTGCCAACATACAACACTAAGTCCCGCCAGGAACTAAGTATCCACACCTTCCGTCCGGCAGCAGTCGCTGGCTCAGATGGAACCGTTTGCAGACGTGAAAACCCTTGAACCTGCTGCATGAATTCGGGGCCAAGTCTTCCCTAAAAAGGCAGTGAAATCAATCCGCTTTATGCCTCGACCGTTACGAGGCGGACAAGCGTGCGCGCAACTGTGGGTTCAGGCGCGAATGCTAGGTGACATGGCCAATCATGCCGGGACAATCCAAGCGAAGAGAAACGAGCGAAAACGCGATTTCTTTTGCATCGTCAGGGAGGCGTTCCGGTTTTTTGCGCAGCGTTCATCCAGTGTGCTCGGCAGCGCATGGGCGTTTTGTGGTGCTGTACTTGTAATTGTTGTTTGGCTTGTCACCGGACCCACGTTTCATTTTTCGGACACCTGGCAATTGATCATCAACACCGCCACGACAGTTATCACCTTCCTCATGGTGTTTTTGATTCAGAACACGCAGAACCGCGACGCCAAAGCGATGCACCTCAAGTTGGACGAACTAATTCGCGCCGTGAAAGGCGCGCGCAATCAACTTGTCGATTTAGAAAACCTCTCTGACGACGAGCTGAAAAATCTGGAGGAACAGTTTCAACGATTGCGAAAAGAAGCTGAAAGTAGCCGACACATCGATAACGGCCACCCCGCGATTATTTAACCCGGTTTATCGCCGCGCATTGCAAAGCTACCGCCTTCGCATCTAATCTCTCGCCCATGACGTCGGTGTGGGAGCTGGCCAATCCGCAGTTGCGTGAGCTCGCGATTTACGAGCCGGGGAAACCGATCGAGGAAACAGGACGCGAACTAGGCGTCGATCCGAGCACAATCATTAAGCTGGCGTCGAATGAAAATCCGCTCGGCCCTTCTCCCAAGGCGCTGCGGGCCATGCACGCCGCTCTCGAGAATGCGCATCTTTATCCTGACGGAAGCGGATTTTACCTGCGCAAAGCGCTCGCAACCAAACTGAGTGTAGCGCCGCACAACGTAATTCTCGGCAATGGATCAAACGAAGTCATCGAATTCCTCGGTCACGCATTTCTGAATCCCGGCGATGACGTGATTACATGTCAGTACGCTTTCATCGTCTATAAACTACTTGCGACTGCTTTCGGCGTCCGCACGATTGAAACTCCGAGTCCGGATTATAAGCAGAACCTCGATGCAACACTGGACGCGATCACCGCAAAAACCCGGATCATTTTCATTCCAAACCCAAACAATCCCACAGGCACACTGATCCCGCAGAGGACGATCGACAATTTCATGTCGGAAGTGCCGGACAGCATCGTTGTCGTTTTTGACGAGGCCTATTTCGAATTCCTCGATAATCCGCCCGACACAATTCGATTTGTTCGTGACGGACGAAACGTCGTTGTGCTCCGGACGTTCTCGAAGATTCACGGTCTTGCCGGGGTCCGCATTGGGTACGCCATCGCACCGCCTGAGATGACCGAAGTGCTTCACAAAACGAGGCAGCCATTTAACGTGAACAGCATTGCACACGCCGGCGCGATCGCGGCACTGGACGATGAAGCGCACCTGCGCGAAACCAAGCGGGTCATAGACGAAGGTCGCACTTATTTGCAGCAACAACTTGCCGAAATGCAGATTCCGTTCGTCCCAGCCGCTGCAAATTTTCTCATGGTAAACGTCGGCGACGGTTGTGCGGTATTCCAGGAACTGCTGCAACGGAAAATCATTGTACGACCACTCAAAGGCTATGGTTTGCCTGAATGGATCCGCATTTCCGTGGGCACAATGGAAGAAAATCGGCAGTTGATCACGGCACTGCGGGAAGTCATCCGCACGCAGTAGGATCACACCGTCAATTGCAAAGCGGCGCAGCAGCGCCGCACTCAAAACGCAAGCGGACATATTGCTTCTTGAATTTGCGGCCACGTTTTGAGTACCGGCACTCGGCGCTTTTCGGGTCTGCCTGTCAACATTTGGCAACCGGAGCGGTTGCCCTACAATTTGAGACCAAACGCATGACCGCTTCGGACACCGTCGCCGCGATCTCGACTCCACCTGGTGAAGGCGCGATTGCGCTCGTACGGATTTCCGGGGCGAACGCTATTCAAATAGCAGATAAGATTTTTCGGGGCAAAGAACAACCGTCAGAATTCGCGTCACATGTTCAGCATTTAGGCGAGATTTGCAGCGCAGAAAATCAACTAATCGATCAAGTCGTCGTTTCAGTACACCGCGCACCGGCAAGTTACAGCGGCGAAGATCTCGTCGAGATCAGTTGTCACGGCGGCACCCTCGTTTCCGCAAAAGTTCTCGAAGCATGTCTGCGTGCAGGCGCGACAGCGGCGCGTCCAGGTGAATTCACTGAGCGCGCATTTCTCAACGTCAAAATGGATCTCACCCAGGCCGAGGCGGTGATCGATTTGATCCGCGCACGAACCGATCTGGCGTTGCGTTCGGCGACTGAACAACTCGAAGGCAAACTCGGCGATCAAATCAGAAATATTCGCGATGAATTGATCGCACTGCTGGCGAACATCAACGCGTCGATTGATTTTCCGGAGGAAGGCATTGAGCCAGACGAAGACAAAGCGCTCTCCGCCCGGCTTGATTCTGTTCGAGATCAAATCGCCGTGTTGCTCGCCACTGCCGATCAGGGTCGTGTGCTGCGCGAAGGTGTGCGCGTGGTGATTTACGGTGCCACAAACGCTGGCAAATCGAGTTTGCTGAATCGCCTGCTTGGCTACGATCGCGTGATTGTGAGCGACACGCACGGTACCACGCGCGATACGATCGAGGAAACGGTCAACTTAGAGGGCGTGCCGATCCGGTTGCTCGACACCGCAGGCTTGCGCGCTTCCGAAAACGAATTGGAGCGTGCGGGAATTGAGCGCACAGAAAAGTCGCTGCACTTGGCTGATTTGCGGCTGCACATTGGCGATCGCAATTTACCGAAGCCCGCGGATTTCAATGGAGCGACCGAGCGATCCTAACGAAATCGTTATCCTGAATAAGAGCGATTTGCCCGAGCACGAGGAATGGAAGGATTTCTCGGCATTGCGAATTTCGTGCGTTACCGAAGAGGGACTGCCGCAACTGAAAGAAGAAATTCTGGCACGCATTCGCCAGCAAAATCTGAGACCCGAAAACACGATCGCGATTAATACTCGTCATCGCGATTGTCTCCGCCGCGCCTTGGAATCATGCGATCGCGCCCGCACGGCGCTGGGCGAGGGATTATCCGGCGAGTACGTTGCGCTTGATCTTGATCAAGCGCTGCGCGCTGTCGGCGAAGTCATTGGCGTCGTGGACGTGGAACGGATTCTCGACTCGGTATTCAGCCAATTTTGCATCGGTAAATGACGCCGCAATTATTCCAGAAAACAGCGCTGTCATGTTGAGCGGAAGCGAAACATCTCGGTTTTTTCTACGTGACAATTGGCACAGAAGTCATCAGAGATTCTTCGCTTCGCTCAGAATGACATGGGTGTGATGAGAACCTTCGGGCTTGAAGCGTTGAGGCCGCGGTTCAAATGAAGAACGGCTACGAGCGATTCGTTAGGCCGCTCCTGTTTTTATTCGATGCTGAAGCCGCGCATCATCTCACGATCAGATTACTTGGTGGCGCGTCGCACTTCGATGTCTCGTTGCGGGCGCTCAGGCATCTTCAGCCGACCTCGAAGGCAACCACCTTATTTGGACTGACTTTCCCAAACCCCATTGGACTCGCGGCCGGACTGGATAAGAACGGTGTTGCTCTTCCCGCTTGGGCAGCGCTCGGATTCGGTTTTATCGAGATTGGGACGGTCACTGCAAAAGCGCAGCCTGGAAACCCCAAGCCGCGCATGTTTCGACTGCGCGAGCAACAAGCACTGATCAATCGGCTTGGTTTCAACAACGACGGCGCGGACACGATTGCGCAGAGATTGGCCGCCCTGCGTGCAAGCGGCCGATGGCCGGCCGTTCCGGTGGGAATCAACATCGGCAAATCGAGAGGAACGCCGCTCGAAAAAGCAACGGACGATTACCTTTACTCGTTCCGCGTGCTGCGGGATTTCGCCGATTACATCACGTTGAATATCAGCTCGCCAAATACACCCGGTTTGCGGGAGCTGCAGGAGCCTACAAAACTTTCGGAGTTACTGAATGCCATGGGTAATGAAACAGGAAGAGCTTCAAAACCGCTGGTCGTGAAAATTTCGCCGGACGTGTCGGGCGCTGAACTGAAAGCCATTCTCGCTGTATGTGAAAAGAACGGCATCTCTGGAATCATCGCCACGAATACCACGCTCGATCATTCCACGGTTCCGCCGAAGTTGGATGAAGAAGGCGGGTTGAGTGGAGCGCCATTGCGAGATAAATCTACCGCATTGATTCGTGAAATTGCCGCTCAATCTACAATTCCGGTCATCGCGTCCGGCGGAATTTTGAACGCAGAATCGGCGCGAGAAAAATTTCAGGCGGGCGCACAACTGATTCAGCTTTACACTGGGCTGGTTTATCGCGGCCCGCAGCTTCTGTGCGAAATTATGAATAGCTTTTAGGGCGCGCGCATCGCCAGCCGCCGCGACGGTTGGCAACCGGAGCGGTTGCCCTACAGTTCATCGATTTTTCAGAATGAAACTGTCCCGCAAGATCCTGAAGTTCACTGACCCACTAACCTACCGGCGCGGCTGGCGCAGGGCCCAACGCTCGATTTTTCGCGTGCCGCTCAAACCGATGCTTGCACAGATCGACTTGGATCGCGCACGAGAGATCCAGCAGCGATATGCTAATTCCACTGCCGGCTACGCTAAATACGCAGATATCGAGCCGTGGCTGCGATTGAACCGTGAACGCGTGCAGGATTTGAACCTTCATCGCTCGGAGCCCAAACGTGTTCTCGATCTCGGTTGCGGAGGCGGATTCTTCTTGTTCATCCTGAAGAATCTCGGCCACTCCGTTAGCGGCCTCGACATCGATCGCGTTCCGTTATTCGGGGAACTACTGGAGTTGTTCGGCGTGCGCCGAGTCATTTATAAGATAGTCGCTTTCGAGCCGCTGCCGGACCTCGGTCAACAATTTGATTGGATCACGGCGTTTTCTGCGAACTTTTACCTTTATCATCCAGCGAAGAAACGCTGGGGAACGGCTGAATGGGAATTCTTTCTTCGCGATTTACAGCACCACCTGGCGCCGGGCGGAAAAATCTTTTTTGGACTCAATCCCTCGTACAACGGCGACTACTACACGCCTGAAATACGCGATGTTTTTGTCAACCGCGGCGCGGACGTCGAGCGGGAACGAATTTTTTTCGAGAACGGGTTGCGCTTCTGATCTGTAGCGTCCGCTGTCCCCAGCGGAATTTGTTAGGAACACCGGAGGCCAAACTGCGCTGAGGAGAACGCACACTACAACGATGACGGCGTTCCCGACGGGGCTTCGGGCCCATGCTCGTGGGTGTGATTATGTCGCCAGTGCTGATGTCGTTCTTCTATTTGCTTCAGCTTTTGACGCTGTTCGTCATTGAGCTCGGCGCCCATCTGCCGATGCGCATCGGTTATTATCTCGCGAACTCGTTGACCCGTATCTCTCCGGATATCTCGCAATTGAGCAGTTGTCTTGTCGATGATTGGCGAAATTTTCGCGAGTTGTTCCGGGGTTAGATTGAGTTCGGCGCGGAGCCTTTCTTTCATTCGCCCGCCGATCCGCTCCGGATGATGCAGTTCAAAGAAATGATATCGGGCATATGATCCCCCCACAAACGCGCCAGTGACTCCACCCGCGACAAACACCAGGAGGAAGCCGGCGATGAGTTTCCATTGCAAAGCCCGGTTCATTTCAAAACTCATCCTGGATCGCTGAATCCGCGATGGCGAATTCATTCGTGAGCGATTCGCGGATTTCGCGGCTTTGATTTGCTTCGCGAATTGCCGCGATTGTTGATATGACGATCACGGCCATTGACAACACGGCTACGCGTCGAAGCAATTGCATCACGCCGTTCGCCTTTGGCATACCAGCGCGCCAGAGCGCGACCACGCGAGTATCGAAGCCAAAAGGCATCGCCGCCGAAACCTCTCCGTCCGCCTGCGCCGCAGAATGCAGCAATCGATCTATCTGTTGGTTTTTCATCGCTTTTCCTTTTCCGAAATTTTCGACAGCTGTTGTTTCATTTTCTGTCGGGCTCGAAATGCTCGCACTTTAATGAGCGCCGCGCTCCAGCCGGTGATCTTGTGTATTTCTTCCACGCTTCGTCCCTGCAAATATAGCAAGTCGATCGCCAGCCGCTCGACGGGCTTCAAAGCCGCCAGGAGATGCTCCACCAGTTGGCGCGAAGCGAATCGCTGGTCGGGCGCCAGTTCGTCGCTGGAGCTCGCCAGATTTTCAACCACCGCTTGCTCTTCCTCACTCAAGTCAGCATGCCGCACTTCCGGCCGCACTTTTTCCGATTGGATTTGGTTGAGACAAGTATTAACCGCAACGCGCGAGACCCAGTGCTCCAACGGCACGTTCCCCGAAAACTGGGATAGCTTTTGAAATACTTTAATGAAGATCATTTGGCAGAGGTCTTCCTCCGAGGTGCGACGTGGCCGATGCGCACCGACGATTTTGGCAACCAACGGATAAAGCTGTCGTACAAGCGCGCGAGCTGCCTCATCGTCATTTTGAATCGCAGCCTTAACCAGCGCGCTTGCGTCAGAATCATCCATGTGATCAAGAGCGCATCCACACCATTAACCATGACCACCTCGGCTGCGCTTTGGTTACAACTTCTCGCGTAGAAGCGTTTGTGCCAAGCACCTGCGGCGGTCGCTAAAAAATTGTTGTAACCGCTCTGCTGCGCGCACGGTCATTTCTTTCAAAGGCGCAAAGAGCGCTTTGCAGAAAACAAATGAAACCAACTATGAAAAGAAACCTATTAGCAATTGCAGCCGCCGGCGCGATCGCGCTTGGAGGCTTTGTCCTTGTGCAGGCACAGCCAGGCCCTGGGGGTCAACACTGGCATGGCCACGCGTTCGGCCTAAGGGGGATCACCGAAAAGTTGGACCTGACCGCTGATCAACAGGCGAAGGTCCAGCCGATTCTTGACGCAGCGAAACCGCAAATGATCGCCATTCATCAGGAGGCGATGCAGAAAATGCATACAGTGATGAACAACACACTGACGCAAATTCGGCCGATGCTGAACGCTGACCAGCAGAGCAAACTCGATGCGATCGAAAAAGCGCATCAGGACATGCTGAACGCCAAGAAGCAGCTGCACGACGCATTGGAAGAGTAATTTCCCGCACGTTTTGAGCGACAAGGGAAAAGGCGGCGATCTCAAAAGGATCGCCGCCGGGTCGCTTTCTCAGATAGGTTTGGTAGAGGCGATTGACCGCAATCGCCTGGCTGTTGAGGTCAACAGCCCCTACCGATTTCAATTCAGCGTTAGCCTCGCTTCTTCCTCAGCGAAACCAAAAACAGCGCGACGCCGATCCCCGCCAGAATAATAGCGATGGTGAAGCCGGTGCACGCGATCTCGCCGCGGTAATGATAATTTTCTTTGAGATGCCCGGCGAGGCCTATCAGGAAGGCAAGAACGCCAATGCTAAACAAAATCAGCCCGATCGCACGCTGGTCGTCATTGGAGATTTTCATTGGCAGCGGCAATCAAATATAGCCGGCAGCCCAAAATTCAAGTGCGCTCTTTAGCTGGAAGGCGTTAATTTCAGGATGCGCGGAATTCAGCCACTGACATTTGCACTGGTTAGCCTCGGATCAGTTTTATCGTTGGATGCGCAGATCGATCGCATAACCGGTAAAAATTTCGCCACGCGATCGGAAGTCTTGGCAACGCATGGAATGGTTTGCACCAGTGTGCCGGCAGCCACGCAAGTGGGGGTCGAAATCTTAAAGCGCGGCGGCAGTGCAGTGGACGCGGCAATCGCCGCCAATGCGACACTCGGATTGATGGAGCCCGTCTCGAATGGCATCGGCGGCGATCTGTTTGCGATCGTTTACAGCGCGAAAGAAAACAAACTTTACGGAATCAACGGAAGCGGTCGGTCGCCGCTGGGTCTGAGTTACGACGCGATGAAATCAGAACTGGAGAAGCTGCGTAGCGAGACTATTCCGCCGCTCGGCATGCTGCCGATCAGCGTTCCCGGATGTGTCGATGCGTGGGCGGAACTGCACAAAAAATTCGGCAAACTGAAATTGAGCGACGATCTCGCGCCGGCGATTCGCTATGCCGAGGAAGGGTTTCCGGTCACTGATTTGATTTCTTATTACTGGTCGTTGGGTCCACGCCTCTACAAAGGATTGCCCGGAGCGTTCACTGAGACCTATACGCTGCCGATGGAGACGGCCCGCCCCCAGGCCGATGAAACCGCCGATCGGCGCGACGGCGCGCCGGCTCCAAATGCGGAGCGACGCATTCCCGGTAAAGGCGACATTTTCAAAAACCCAGATTTGGCGAGAACGCTGCGATTGATTGGCGAGAAGGGGCGTGACGCTCTCTACACAGGTGAGATCGCCGACAAGATCGACGCGTTTATGAGTGCCAATGGTGGCTTCTTGCGGAAAAGCGATTTCGAGAAGCATACGTCGACGTGGATCGAGCCTGTCTCGGTGAATTATCGCGGCTACGATATATTCGAGCTTCCGCCGAACGGTCAGGGCATCGCCACGCTGCAGATCTTGAACATTCTCGAAGGATTCGATCTGCGCGCCATGGGCCGCAATTCACCCGAGACGCTGCATACGATGATCGAGGCAAAAAAAATCGCATGGGCCGATCGAGCGAAGTTTTATGCAGATCCCGATTTTGCAAAGATTCCTCTGGCGGGACTTCTTTCCAAACAATACGCGGCCGAGCGCCGCAGATTGATTGACCCGAACCACGCGGCCAAAACTGTAGGGGCAGGCACCCCGCAAAATGGAGCCGACGCGTCCCCGCGTTCTGCTGGAATTTCGGCCCGAGGGCGGGCCGGCTCCAGTTCGCTTATAGATCAAGGCGATACGATTTACATGTGCACCGCCGACGATGAAGGCAACATGGTTTCGCTCATCCAAAGCAACTATCGCGGGATGGGTAGCGGTATAGTGGTGCCGGGTCTCGGATTCATGTTTCAGGATCGCGGCGAGCTTTTTTCGATGGACCCGCACCACGCGAATGTTTACGCGCCCGGTAAGCGCCCTTTTCACACCATTATTCCAGGATTCGTGATGAAAGACGGTAAACCCTGGGAAGCATTCGGTGTCATGGGCGGAGGGATGCAACCGCAAGGCCACGTGCAGGTGCTCACAAATCAGATTGACTTTGGTTTAAACGTCCAGGAAGCCGGCGACGCATCGCGGTGGCAGCATGAAGGCGACAACGAACCTACCGGCGAAAAGATGAACACTTCGGGTGGATACATTGAAGTCGAAAGCGGCATTCCGTACCAGAGCGTGCGCGAATTGCGCAAGAAAGGCCACGACCTGCGTTTCGACGTCGGCGGTTACGGTGGTTATCAAGCTATCAAAGTGGAAATGCATGATGGCCGCCGCGTTTATGTCGGCGCCAGCGAATCACGCAAAGACGGGATGGCGGCCGGGTACTAGATTCGGAGGAAAGGGAGAAACGGCGAACGGGCGAATCGGCGAATCTCCCGCATTCACGTGTTCATCCGCCCACCAATGACCCACTTCTCCTGGTGATCGATCATACACACGAGCTGGCCAAGTATGTGTTCGTACGCGTCATCGATTGCTTGGAATTCGGCGTTACAGATGTAACCATGACGAAGTGCAAACTCCATGTGCACTTGTGTCTCGGCGGCCTCGCTTTCGGAATCGTTTAGCTTGGAAATAAAGGCCGCAGTGTAGCGCCGCTTGCGCCACGCCTCTGCAATGTTTGCGCAGACGGAGCGCGATGAACGACGAATTTGATCGGTTAGCGCGTATCGCTCGCTATCGGGAAATTTCTTGCTCAACTCATAAACAGCAGTCCGGTTTCAAGCGCGTTTTAATAAACATCCAAATCTCGAAAATGCCTGATCGCTTTCTTGGCCGTCTCGCTGACTCGCCCATTCGGCTTGTTATTTTCCTCCTCAATCTTCACGTTTGTTATTCGTTTCGCCAATTCACCCATTCGCCGATTCACCCATTCGCCGGCATCAATTCTTAGGCGCCTTGAGCTCGGCGAGTTTTTCTTCCGCGTTGGTTACGTCCGATTTGTGCGCGCTCCCGAGTTTGAGCAATCTTTGCTGACGCCGCAGATTCGCTTCAGCAAATTCAAGGTCGGCGGTCTCGCGTTTTGCGACTGCTTTTTGCTCGGCTTCGATCAATTGCGCGAGCGCTGTTTTGGCCACTTCCAGCTCTTGCTTTGTCGCCTCACCAGACGCAACGCGGTTTTCCTGCTCGGCGACTGTTCCTTTGGCTTGGAGAACTCGCGCACTTGCCACTTCAGCTTCGCATTTGATCACTTTCAATGCTCGCTGCTCCACCTCGACTTTCGCCAGCACACCAATCCTCCACATACGTTCCGCGCCGGCGGCATTTTGTTTAGAACGCTCCAGTTTTTTTTCGCATCGGGCAACGTCGCCGTCGGGCGTTCCCGCCTCAGCGAGTTCGTCGGAAAGATTTTGCTTCAATATCGGCGGCTCAACGTCGAATTCACCGGGCTCGTTAGAACTGTTCGGTTGATCCGCAGCTAATGCGATCATCGCGCTGGTGAGAAACATCACCGGCAACGCGATCGCGCGGATCATACTGGCAGTTTATCACAAAATTTTTCGTAGCACATGCGACTTGTCCGCCATAGGACCGACTCGCCGTGGCGGATCTAGGTAGCGGCGGTTCACCCGAACCGCCTCGAGCGATTGCGGTTAATCGCCCCTACCTGAGGACAACGCACACTACCGTAACTTCAGACATGAGAATCGTTATGCCTCGCCATTTTTTTCTTTCATCCGCCAACTTCTTTCGTTAAAAGACGGACCCGGAGGAGTTTATCTATCCGGTCAAACGTCAAATCCTGCTAACTGTCGTCATCTCAGGATTGATCCTTCCATCGGTATCGGCCGATCTTTTTCCGAGTTCCGGACCCATTGTGTCGGGGAAAAATGCGCGTCTTCGATCGTGGAAAGCCGCCGCACCGAAGAATGCACCGATTCCGGTAAAACGCGCGATCTGGGCAGCGAATCAACTTCGGTCGAAGCCTTATCGTTACGGCGGCGGCCACAAATCATTCGACGACCACGGTTACGATTGCTCTGGCACGATCTCCTATGTGCTGGCCGCGGCTGGTTTGATCAACACGCCGATGAGCTCAACCGAGTTTCGCAGCTATGGCGAGAGCGGTCCCGGCAAATGGATCACTATCTACGCCCGCGAAGGTCACACATTTGCAGTTATTGCAGGGCTGCGCCTGGACACCACGCCCTTTGATCGCTACACCGGCAAATGGGCGCCTCGTTGGTACGCGGCTTACCGGCCACCAAGCGGCTTCGACGCCAGGCATCCGGTCGGGTTGTAAGTCTAGTGCCCTCAGCGAGGCTTGCCTTCCGGCTTAATCTTGTCGCCAGCCGCTGTGGCCGCTTCCCTGTGGGAAGCGCAACGTTGTTGTGTTTAACTTAAGCGTGGCCGCGTCGCCCTCAGGGCGACGGCTACAAAGTGCATTCTGCGCTGAGGACAGCGCACACTACAGGTCGATCAATCTTGACTTGATGGCTGCGAAGCCGTCACTCCTTGAGCATCGATATGCAAAAGAGTCGTTCAATGGTTCGAGTTTTAGCGTGGTTGCTAATCGTGACGACACCGCTTTGCGCTGCCGCAGCGCAAGAATCTCATGTCACCTCCGAACAAGTAACTAGCGCGGTTCAAGAGCTCGAGAAGCTTGCACAACAGAAAATTGAGGAAAACGCTCTACCCGGTCTCGCGATCGCAGTCGTGTTTCAGGACAAGGTCGTGTACGCGAAAGGATTTGGCGTGCGCGATGTAAATACAAAAGCGCCGGTGGATGCAGACACGGTGTTCCAGTTGGCGTCGGTCTCCAAACCGATTGGCTCGACAGTGGTTGCCGAACTAGTTGGCGAAGGAAAAATCACCTGGGACTCAAAACTCAACGCCTTGGATCCCACATTCGAGATGTTCGATCCCTGGGTCACGCGCGAAATCACCGTTCGCGACATGTATGCGCATCGGAGCGGGTTGCCCGATCACGCTGGCGATCTGCTCGAGGATATCGGCTTCACGCGCGCGGAGATTTTATTTCGTCTGCGTTATCAACGTCCCGATAGCAGTTTTCGTTCGCATTACGCTTACTCGAATTTTGGCATGACCGAAGGCGCCGTCGCGGCGGTTAAACCATACGGTCTGGAATGGGAAGAGGCGTGCGCCCAAAAACTATACAAACCGCTCGGCATGACGTCGACCAGTTCGCGTTACGCTGACTTCATCGCACGCCAGAACAAGGCGCTCGGACATGTGCTGGTGAATGGTAAATGGGAGCAAAAATTCAAGCGCGATCCGGACGCGCAATCACCCACCGGCGGTGTGAGTTCTTCGGTTAACGATGTGGCAAAATGGATCCGATTACAGCTCGCCAACGGAAAATTTGATGGCAAGCAGATCGTCAGCGAAAAGCCGCTGGCCGAAACTCATCATCCGGAGATGCTGACAGGATTTAATCCGTTCACGGATATGCCGAGCTTCTACGGCCTGGGATGGAACGTCAGCTATGACCAGCAGGGCCGGTTACGCTTAAGTCATTCTGGTGGGTTTGATCTTGGTGTGGCCACTTACGTCAATCTCATCCCTGCTGAGCAATTGGGGATTGTCGTGCTCACGAATGGGTATCCCATGGGCATACCGGAAGCTCTCGGAACAATATTTTCAGACATTGCATTGTATGGGAAGCCGACGCAGGACTGGTTCCCGCTGTATAAGCAACGGTTTTCGGATCCAGCGACAACCGGAACGGTGCTCGGCTTTAATTATTCAAAACCGCCGGGTTCGCCCGCACCCGCACTAAAGAACGGCGCCTATCTCGGAAAATACGCGAACGATTTCTTTGGCGACATTGCGATTGTCGAAAAAGACGGCGGATTAGCGATCGTGGAAGGTCCAAAGAAACTCGCCTTCCCGCTGAAACACTACGACCGCGACACATTCACCTATGAGACCGCCGGTGAAAATGCTGTCGGCCGAAGCGGCGTCACTTTTACGATCGGCCCTGACGGCCAAGCCACACAAGTTGTCGTAGAAAATCTCAATGTGCATCGCGAAGGAACTTTCAAGCGCGTTTCAACATCGGAAGAAACGTCACAGAGTAGCGCATCAAAATCGGCCTCGGACAATTTTGCCGGTCTCATCGACATCGGCGCTGGGCGCAAGATGTATCTCGAGTGCATTGGCTCGGGCAGTCCGACGGTGATTCTCGAGTCGGGTTATAGAAATGATGCCGATATTTGGAGCACGAACTTGAGCCTGGAATAAGCCCCGTTTTTTCGCAGGTTGCCAAATTCACACGGGTTTGCGCTTACGACCGGCCGGGAACGTTTCTTGACGCAGATCATTTAGGCAGGAGCACGCCTGTCCCGATGCCACGCACCGCACGCGATGTCGTTTCCGATCTTCATACATTGCTCCAGACAGCGAAAGTCGCCGGCCCGTACGTCTTCGCTGCGCATTCCTTTGGCGGCATCTTTGCCCGCTTATACGCCAGCACTTACCCAAACGAGATTGTTGGAATGGTCCTGGTTGACGCGCTGTCCGAAAAGGTGAGAACCGGGCTCACACCGGAACAGTGGAAGTCGTATGTGAATTTTGGATTTACGAAACCGACACCAGGTCTTGAAAAGTATAAAGACATCGAGACGCTCGACGTAAACGCCAGCCTGGATCAGATGGAAAGAGCTGCCAGCGCGAAACCGCTCCGTCCCATGCCTCTCTTTGTTCTGACACAAGGCCAACCATTCGATCTCAGTCCGTGGCAGCCATTGCCCGCCGATTTTCCTGGAGCGCTCGATAAGGCGTGGCACACATCGCAGGACGCGTTGGCGACACTTGCGCCAAACGCCGAACACAAAATCGCGACCAAAAGCTCGCACTACATTCAAGCCACGGAACCGCAACTGGTGATTGACGCAATCAAGCAGGTTGTGGAAGCAGTCCGCAATCCAGCCACATGGACGACCGCGCGTTGATCAGGCGGCAGAGCCGACAGCGCAAATTAATGATGACTCGGTATAAAGCGTCAAAACCGAAAGGGAATACGTCAAGTTCGGGTTTCACAGCGTCGGAGCTGCGTACGTTGCGCGCTTTAAAGACGCCGGCCGGTATACAGAAATTTCTCGACGACCTGCCTTACAATCTTAACTATACCGCGCGTTCCCCGAAGAAAGTCCTGGCCGATCGCGTCGCGTCATGTCTCGAAGGCGGAATTTTCGCAGCGGCCGCGCTGCGCATAATCGGTTTTCCGCCATTGATTTTCGATTTGGAAGCGGAACAGGATACCGATCACGTAATCGCGATTTTCAAAGTGCGCGGCCACTGGGGCGCGGTGGCGAAATCCAATTTCACCGGGTGCCGTTATCGCGAACCGGTGTATCGCACTCTGCGCGAGCTAGCCATGAGTTATTTCAACATTTACTTCAACCTGCGCGGCGAACGCACTCTTCGGCGCTACTCGCGTCCGGTGAACCTCGCGAGATTCGATCATCTCAACTGGATGACCACCGAAAAACCGATCTGGTTCATCGCCGAACACCTCTGCGAAATCCCGCACATCTCATTGCTCACCCCGGCAATGGAAAAAAATCTAACCCGCCTCGATCGCCGCTCGATGCGGGGTGAAATGGTCGGCCATAGAAAGAATAGTCTCAGTGCTGCTTACTCTCCACAGGGCAACGACAAAGCGATACAAACCGTTTAATTGCGAGCCACAACGTTTGCTATTGGATTGCTGCTCTACGCAGGGATATAATTTCATTTGAGGCCCAACCACCGGGCCGACCGTGTCCGACGCCACGGCCGCGTCCAACTCCAAGACCGCGACCGACGTCGCCTCAATAATAGGAGTCGTAACTCGTGGCAGGCGTGCAAAACCACACGCGCTGGCCTTTTTATTGCAACCGATCCGAAACCCAACGCCGATTTTATCTTTGTCCGGCTGTTCCGTGTGGATCGGGCGGATCAGACACAGAGCCAACAAGGAGGGGAAACTCTGCTTGTGTTCAGAAATGAGGGAGTGGAATCATGAAATATCTATTTGCGATCTCGGTTTTCTTGCTCGCCGCTTGTAGCTGGACCTTTGGCGATACGGCCAGCGACGAACGCGAGTTAACACAACTCGTCAAGGATCTAAATGCGGCTATCGTCAAGCCGGACATCGCTTTCCTGGAGCGGGTCCTGGCCAAGGATTACGTACATTATCGCCCGCACGGGAACGTCGAGACCCGCGCGCAGTACCTGGAGGATCGCAAGACCGGCAGCGTGGATTTCGACTCGTTAGTCGCGGATCAGATCACAGTCCGCGTTTACGGGGATACCGCTATTGTGACCTATCGTTCCACCGCTAAAGGAAAAGACCAGGATGGACCGATTGACGAGCAACGTCGTTGGACCCGCGTCTTCGTTCGAAAGGACGGGAGCTGGCAGCTCGTGCACTCTCAGGGGACAACGATCAAGAAGCCCTAAACGGGCGTAGTCCTCTAAGGTTCTATCGCGAAACCTTCGATACCTTCACAGAACGGAAGGTGGAGCAACATTGTTGGCGCGAACACGGCCTAACAACTGGAAGCACGCGAAGATCATTTCTCGCTCGCGCGGTCGCTGACCTTATGTCTCCTTAGGGCGATGAACGCTCTCATAGCGATGGCGATATTGCGAACATCAACGAATTATCTCGTCCTAGACTTACCTCATTCGTAGCTGATCGGTACCCGAACCTCGGAAACGGTGCCGGGCTTAAACCGCCAGCCTTTGAATGTCTGGATGGTGAGTTTGTCGAGTAGCTGGGTGCCAGTGCTCTGGGACATGGTCGCGTTGGTCACTGTCCCTGTCGCGGTATCAACGGTCACTACGCAGGTACCGCTTCCGGTGAGATTGCGCCGTTTCATTTGGTACGTGTAATCAGGCAATGGCGCGGTGATTGCCATGGATTGTGCCACCGAAAGCGACACCGGAACGGGCGCCGAAATGCTGGCCACCTCCGGTTGCACAGCAGCTCGCGGCCGTTTTCTTGGTCGATGTTTCTTTTCGGCAGGCACGGCGACTACTTCCTGCTCTTCCGCAGAAGACGCATGTTCGATTGTGGGCGCCAGTTTTTGATTTGGTGGCATTGAGGCAGCGCTCCGATCGGGCTCTGGCTTTTTAGCTTCCACCGGGGCGGTTTGTGCCGTCCCTTCTTCTGAAGCCAGCGGCTGCTCGGGTACAGGTGCTGAGTCTTGTTGTGGGGCCGTTGCAACAGCTTTCGACGTTGATCCGGCCTTTTTCTTTTTCAGTTTGTGAATTTGAATCATCTCGCCGGTCTGAAATTGATCCGGAAGATTCGACGAAGTCGCCTCCTGTGCTTGCGTCACATGTGCACCGGCGAAGCAAACTCCAGTGTACACAACGAAGGCGCTCACGATGCGGGCAACCATGGCGAAAATGTCCTCCCTGTCTCAGGAACGTCAAATCAAGGCTGCGCGATGAAATCCTGGGGAGCGCGGGCGCCTCGCCCGCTGTGTCACGCGCCACGCGGGACACTTTTGGGAAGCTTTCCGGCGGGGCGCCGAAAAGGGCGGGCGGGGCGCCCGCGCTCCCCGCGCACCGCTTGAACTTTGTGGTGAAGGGGGAACGTTACGCGAACGGTGTTCGACGCTTATGCTTCTCATTACCTCGACCGACATTACCGTTTGGATTGTCTCCGCGCTGCTCGCGCTGGGCATTGGCGCCGGCAAATACTCAAAATGGAAAGCGCGCAACCAGCTCGTGCGCGAACTCGCAGCAATGGATCGTGAACGGCGAGAAAAAATCCTCAGTCGAATGAATCCGGCGCAGGCGATGGAAGCGCGCCAGGAATTGATGCGACGATTTAATATTTTCTGAACCGGCGTCCCTCCTTCTTGTTTGTCATTCTGAGTCCAGCGAAGAATCTCTGATTATTTCCCTTCAGCGACGCTTGGAGTAACAACTGAGATCTTTCTCCCGCAACTACGGGCTCAAGATGACAGTGGCTGTGTGTGAGATGAATTTTAATCCCTGATGTCCTCCGCTCCGTTTGAAATGACTGTGTCAGTGCTGCCGGGAGACATCGACGGGCAGAATCATGTCAACAACACCGTTTACCTGCGGTGGGTTCAGGAAGTTGCTAGCGCCCATTGGCAAGCGATCGCCAGTAGTGAAGCACAGGCGGACATCGGATGGGTGGTGTTACGGCACGAAATCGATTACAAAGCCCCGGCCTGTTTGGGCGATGATGTCGTGTTGCGCACGTGGGTCGGCAAAGCGAGTCGGCTCACGTTCGAACGGTTCACTGAAATCCGCAGGCGGAGCGATAGCCAGCTGTTATCAACCGCGCGAACTCTGTGGTGCCCGATAAACGCGCAGACCGGACGGCCGGTACGCGTGCCGGTCGACGTGCGCGAGCAGTTTTCGATTTGAGGTTTATGGAACCCGTTTAACAAATGACGTTCATGTCGAGCGAAGTGAAACATCTCTGTCCTATGTTGTGGCGTGTCGGTCGCGGATAATCAGAGATTCTTCGCTTCGCTCAGAATGACAGGACGCTTTGGGTTGTGAATTATCCCACGCCTTCAGTCTTCTCTCGGAAGTGATTGACTTGGACGCCGAACATTGAGCGTCTAATCTTGCGCGTTGAGTACAACGCCCGAGTCACGCCCGGTTATCGCTTGTTATTGCGCGACGTTTCTCAAACCAGAGATGTTGCATATCTATCGGCAAATCACCGGTCTGAAACGGTGCGTTCCGGTGGTGATTGCGCAGAAACGTGAAAACGCCACGCGCTATCCGTTTGAGCCTCTTCACATCGTTGCCAGGCCGCGAAGGCATTTCCTCAGGCGGTTTTGGTTTCGGCAATTGCGCGACAAGCCGTGGCAGATCTCGGACGCGGAAGTGAGCGAGTTGCTCAGCGTTCTAAGTGAAACGCGCGCGCGTCTTTTGCACATTTACTTTGGCCACATCGGTGTGCATCTCCTGCCACTGATTCGGGCGTGGAAGAATCCAGCGATCGTTTCCTTTCATGGCGCTGATGTCATCGTCGACATGAACAAACCCGCCTATCGAGAAGCGACTTTGCGAATGCTCGACGCAGTAACGCTCGTTCTCGTTAGGTCAGAATCTCTTCGGCAGGCTGTCATCGATCTCGGCTGCGACCCGGCGAAGATTGAAATCCAACGCACCGGAATTCCGGTGGAGGAATTCCCGTTTCGTGACCGCGACGTGCCGAAAAACGGCGAATGGCAGTTGGTGCAGGCGGGCCGATTAATCGAGAAAAAAGGTCTGCCGGTAACGCTTCGGGCTTTCTCAACGTTTTTGAAGCTATATCCAAATGCCACGCTAACGATCGCCGGTGAAGGACCTTCACTTTCCGAACTTCAGAAATTTGCGGGCGAATTAGGTATCGCTGACCGCGTTTCGTTTACGGGTTTCCTTTCCCAGGAGCAATTGCGAGAGATCTATTATCGCTCGCACATCTTCGTGCACCCGAGCCAGACTGGTCGCGACGGAAATCAGGAAGGCGTTCCAAATTCCATGCTCGAAGCAATGGCCACCGGTCTGCCGGTATTTGCTACCGAGCACGGTGGTATTCCCGAAGCGATCGAGAATGGTGTGAGCGGCGTGCTTGTCCCAGAGGGCGATGACAAAGCATTAGCGCGAGCGTTGCTCAACGCCGCCCAAGATCCCGGTTTTCTTTCACAAATCGCGCGCATCGGGGCCGAGGCAGTAAGACGCAATTTTGATCGGGCCGCCCAAGCGCAACGGCTGGAAGACATTTATCTTCGACGTATCGGAAAACCAAATTAGTGGGCGCTCTCGCAAATTGGCTGAAATCGATTTCGTGAGCGCACGCGTGGCGCGTGATGGCGAAGGCGTTTCGCCTTCGCGAACTTTCATCGGCCGTTTGCAATCTAAACATATTAATGAGCCCAGGGAGAAATTCGTTTCGAGGGAACGCCGAAACCAGCACTCTGCAAGAGTGCGCTCCTCAGAATCCCGGGAATCGCGCTGCAACTCAGCGAAGATTCTCAGCGGTCGCTCTTACTCGCGATGCCACGGCTGCGTGACGTTTTGAACCCGTGGATTGCAGACGTCATTCACTACGACGAAGGCCAAAGTGTTTGCGTCTGGCCGGCTGAACTTATACATGCCAGGGCCTTTGCAATTTTTGGGAACTTTCCCTGACTGACGAGTCTCTTGAACTGTAATGGTGTCGCCGGAAACCGTGTAGGTGCCCCAGATCTGTGCCTTCGGCTTTGTAGATGCAACGTGAAACGTACTGTCGGGATTGATCGTCCAGACCGTGCCCAGGGAGTTAGTCCATTGTCCGACTAGCGCGTCCGGGCCGGAACTCGGAACAGTTTCGCATCCAGCGATCATGGCCACTAAGAAGACTGCAAAAAGAATTCGGCGAATGTGTTGTCGGTTCATACCTGCCATCGTGCCTCACGACCGTCGAAACCGTCAAGGTTAGACCACGCGCTACAAGGAGTGACGGCTTCCCAGCGGTCATGTCCCTTGCCGGCTATTAAGCCGTCGTTCCTTATGGTAGTTTGAAGAGAGACGTTGCAAATAACTTCGTCACTGAAGTAGAAGAGGGTTCGTGGACCAACCGCTGACGCAGCCTGCGACATCAAAACCAAACTGGTGGAAGCGAAACTGGAAATGGTTCGTGCCGCTTGGCTGTTTCACTGTGGCACTCCTGTTTGTTGCGTTCGTTGGATCAATAATCGTGATCGTCTTCAGCGCGATGAAATCGACGGATGTTTATAAAGAAGCATTGGCCCGCGCCAAGGCGAATCCTGCTGTGATTCAAGCTCTCGGTTCACCTATCAAGGACGGATTTCTCCTCTCCGGAAACACAAACGTGAACGGCGCGTCTGGTGAATCCAATTTGGCGATTCCCATCTCTGGTCCAAAGGGAAAGGGCACAATTTACGTGTCCGCAAACAAGTCACTCGGGCGTTGGAATTATTCCGGGCTCGTCGTGGAACTCGGACAAACGCACGAACGCATCGATCTTCTTCAAAAATCGGCGCCGTCCAATTCACCCTGATGGCAAAACGAGAGAGTGGATTACCAAAACCGGAAATCGCGCAGCAATTCCTTTTCTGGGAAGCGCATGCGCCTCGCGTGCAGGCGATCGCGTCCTCGCCATCGCGAACTTTTCGGATTGAAAATCAGTTAATGTCGCTGGCAAAGGGGTTTCGGCGAGGGCGCCGAAACGGGCACGCGAGGCGCGTGCGCTTCCCAGAGTAGCTAATACGAACGCACGGTTTACCTCTACCATCGCGCACGTAAATTCACCTATGTCCATTTCCGAGGAGCAAGTGAAGAACGCATTGAAGTCTGTGAAATATCCGGGCTTCACGCGCGACATTATTTCGTTCGGATTGGTGAAATCGATTCAGATTGATAATGGCGACGTTAAAGTGCAACTCGCGCTCGCCACGAATGATCCAAATATCCCCGCAACAATTAAGAATGATGCGGAAAGCGCCTTGGGCACGATCGCAGGCATTCGCAGCGCCAAAGTCTTGATCGATATCCACGCGCCTCCTGGCGGCGCAGGCGCGGCCACAGTCACCACGCGAATTCCGGGTGTCAGACACATTATCGCCGTGGCAAGCGGTAAAGGCGGTGTAGGCAAATCAACTGTCGCGGCAAATCTTGCGGTGGCACTCGAGCAAACGGGCATGCGCGTCGGTCTATGTGATTGCGACATTTATGGGCCGAGTATTTCGCTAATGTTCGGCACGCGCGAGCGGCCAACGGCGACGGATGAGAACATGATCGTCCCGATCGAGCAATACGGGTTGAGGCTGATGTCGATGGGATTTCTGCTGGATGACACTTCACCGGCTATCTTGCGCGGACCGATGGTGACGCGATACACGCAACAATTCCTGCGACAAGTCGAATGGGGCGAACTGGATTATCTAGTGCTCGATCTTCCGCCCGGCACGGGCGACATCCAGTTGACCATTGTGCAGACAGTCGCGTTATCAGGAGCAATCATCGTGACGACCCCGCAGGAAGTAGCGTTGATCGACGCACGCAAGGCAGCAACGATGTTCGAAAAGGTGAACGTACCGGTACTCGGCATAGTCGAGAACATGAGTTACTTCCTCTCGCCGTCGGATAAGAAACGTTACGACATTTTCGGCTCAGGCGGCGGCGAACGCGAAGCCAGGCGGTTGCGTGTTCCATTGCTCGGGCAGGTTCCGATTGACATCGCCACGCGCGAAGGTGGAGATCGCGGTATCCCAATCGTCAGCGAGGATCCGAAATCGCCTGTCACTGCCGAATTCAAGCGAATTGCAGAGGGTATTCGCAAGATGCTGCCCTGAGTCTAAATAAATTCTGCGATTCAATCGTCCAATTCCGGTGTTGATATTAATACGGCCTCCAAGCCGTTCGGAGTTGACTAGGTGGAGATCTTATGAAAGTACAACCGGACATGTCCCCTTCGGAAGCAGATCAGTCGCAATTCGTTAAGGAATCGGCGCTCTACAAGGAATTCCTCGCTGAGCGCGCAGAAATTTTGAAGCACAAATGGATCGAGAGCGAAAAAGCCGGGAAAGACATCGGCTTTGAAAGAGCGCTGCTGGATTGGATCGTGAGACACCGCTCCAACTGGCGAGATCGACGACGAAAGGAGGCGCGCACCGAACAGGCCGCCTCTTAATTTTTGTACCTTTAAGGCGATCCCGCGAGGTCGCCAAGGCAATCGTGAAACCAAAACAGAATTCAGCCGCCAGCGTCCCAATCATGGACGCGGAAGCAATCCGTCGAGCGCTGCGCCGGATTGCACACGAGATCATCGAGGCTAATCCGAATCTCGAAAGCGTAGTGCTCGCAGGTATTCCGTCGCGCGGCGTGGAAATCGCGCGCCGAATCGCGGCTTTCATTCGCGAGATCGGGAAGGCTGATATCGAAACCGGCGTCATCGACGTTGCGATGCATCGTGATGATGTGGGCACGCGCAAGGAATTGCCAGTCGTGCATGCGTCGAAACTTCCGGTACCGCTGGAAAACTGGACGGTGATCATTGTCGATGACGTCCTTTATACCGGTCGCACCGTGCGTGCAGCCCTGGACGCGACCAATTCATTTGGCCGTGCCGCGCGTATTCAGCTCGCTGTCCTTGTCGATCGCGGCCATCGCGAGCTGCCGATTCGGCCGGATTACATCGGTAAAAATTTGCCGACCGCGACACGCGAACAGATTCGGGTGTGTCTGCAGGAAACCGATAACAAACCGGATGCAGTATGGCTGGAGAAGGAATGAACCCGCGAACAGAATTTCTGGGGAGCGCACGCTTTAAGCGTGTTGGCGATGGCATTCTGCCATCGCGAACTTTCCCCGGCGCGTGTATCGCTGGGAAATTCGCTCGCAACGAAAGATTGTTTCGGCGGAGCGCCGAAACCATCACACTGCAAGCGAGCGCTCCCCAGATTCCGCCATCGCAGCCGCAGTGGATGTTCGGATCATGACCACGCGCTGGACACGCAAGGATTTACTTGGCCTACGCGAGTTGACGGCCGATGAGATCAATTTCGTTCTCGAGACAACCGACGCGTTTAAGCAGGTGGGCACACGCGAGATCAAAAAAGTGCCTGCATTGCGCGGCAAAACGCTGGTCAACTTTTTTGTCGAGCCCAGCACAAGGACGCGCACCTCTTTCGAGCTGGCTGCATTTCGTTTGAGCGCTGACGTGATCAATATCGCGGCAACGACTTCTAGCCTGAGTAAAGGTGAAACGCTCAAGGACACCGCGCGCAATCTCGAGGCGTTGCATGCCGACATTATCGTATTGCGGCACAGTTCTGCAGGCGCACCACAGTTTCTGGCAAGCAGACTGAAATCCAGCGTAATTAACGCCGGCGACGGCGCGCACGAACACCCAACGCAGGCACTTCTCGATCTCTACACGATCCGCGAGCGCAGAGGTAAAATCGCCGGGCTGCACGTTGCCATCATCGGCGATATTTTGTTTAGTCGCGTCGCGCGCTCAAACATTTTCGGTCTGCTCAAGCTCGGCGCGCGCGTGACGCTCGTAGGTCCAAGCACGCTCGTGCCGCGCGAGTTTGAAAAACTAGGCGCCGAGGTTTCGAACAAGATCGAGGATGTTCTCTCGACCGCTGATGTGGTGAATCTTTTACGGATTCAGCACGAGCGGCAACGGAGAGAATATTTTCCGGGGCTCGGCGAATACATCCGCTTGTTTGGCCTAACGAAAGAACGCGCAAAACTTTTAAAGCCCGATTGTCTGATCATGCATCCAGGGCCGATCAATCGCGGAGTCGAGATCGACAGCGAAGTCGCTGACGGCTTGCAAAGCGTCATTCTCGACCAGGTCACCAATGGTCTCGCCGTGCGCATGGCGGTTCTTTATTTGTGCGGAGGGATTGCGACATGAGCGCGCTGGCAATTGCACGTCGGGGGAGCGCACTCATTCTGAGTGCTGGTGATCGCATCTTGCGATCACGAACTTTTACGTCAGTGCAACGATTACACTTTGCGGCAAAGTCGGACAAAAGTTCGTCGCCGCAGGATGCGGCGACCAGCACGCTACAAGCGTGCGCTCCCCAGACATGAACGCGACCATTATCCGCAACGGCCGCATGATCGATCCCGCAAACAAGCGGGATGAGCTCGCTGATCTCTACATCGCCGATGGAAAAATTCTCGACCCCAAATCCGAAATTCGAATTCATAAATCCGAGATTGAAGAGATCGACGCACGTGGATTGATCGTGGCACCTGGCTTAATCGACATGCATGTGCATCTGCGCGAGCCGGGATTCAGTCACAAGGAGACTATCGAGTCCGGTGCGCGGGCCGCAGCAGCCGGCGGGTTTACGACTCTCGTCTGCATGCCGAACACTGCGCCTGTTGCGGACAATCCGGGCACGATTGCATGGATCAAAGATCGGGCTTCCACCGTCTCGTCCGTGAATGTTTTGCCAACCGGCGCGATTTCAAAAAATCTCGCAGGCGAAGAACTCGCGCCGATCGGCTCGCTTGCACAGGCAGGCGTTGTGGCGATAACGGATGACGGTCATTGCATTCAAAATCACGAACTGATGCGGCGCGCCGTCGAATACGCCCGCATGGTTGGCGTGCCTTTGCTCGACCATTGTCAGGATTACAATTTGGTCGGCAACGGAGTGGTGCACGAAGGGTATTGGAGCACGCTGCTTGGCCTACCCGGGTGGCCCGCGGCAGGCGAAGAAGCGATAGTGATGCGAAACATTTTGCTCGCTGAACTTTGCGATCATCACATTCATTGCCAGCACATCTCGGCTGCTGGCAGTGTGCGGTTGTTGCGTGAAGCTCGGGCGCGAGGAGTGAAAATTACGGGCGAGGTTTGTCCGCACCACATCGCGTTAACCGACGACGCGATTCAAAATTTCGACACGCATTACAAAATGAATCCACCGCTGCGCTCGCAGAACCACATTGATGCGCTACTCGAAGGAATCGCAGATGGAACGCTATCCATCTTATGTTCCGATCACGCACCGCATGCCAATTTCGAAAAGGAGGTCGAGTTCGATGCCGCGCCGTTTGGCATCATTGGATTGGAAACAGAGCTCGGGTTATTTCTCGATCTTCTCGTGCACAAACATCGCACGATCGACATCGCGCGATTGATCGAGATGTACACCGTCGAGCCGTCGCGGCTGCTCAAACTCGATGGCGGTACGCTGTCGATCGGCGCACGCGCTGATGTGACGTTGATCGACCCGGATCTGGAGTGGACAGTTAGAGTCGATCAATTTCAATCAGCATCGCGCAATTCGCCATTCGACGGGTGGAAACTGAAAGGCCGCGCAGTGCGGACGATTGTTGCAGGCACAACCGTTTGGAAACTGTAGGGCGTGAAACGCCGTGGCAAGGAATGGCGTCTGACACAGACGCCCTGCAACGTTCGAATTATCCCGCGGCGAAACCGCCATGAATGTAACTTTCGAGATGGGCAATGGCAGCTTGCTGGCAGGAAATCACATGTTTCACGAGGTCCCCGATCGAGATGATCCCGACCACTTTATCCTCATCAACGACCGGCAAATGGCGAATGTGTTGGTCTGTCATCAGTCGCAAACATGTTTCGACCCCTTCGCGCCGATGCGTTGTGAACACATTCATTGACATGATTTCTGCGACTTTGGTTTCACGGGAACGCTTGCCGCGCAGCATAATTTTCCGCGTGTAATCGCGCTCGGAAATGACTCCCACCAAACGCTCGCCTTCCATTACCAGCAAAGCGCCGACATTCTTTGCATCCATCAATTGTACCGCTTCGAACACCGTCGCTTCCGGCGAAACGGAGTAAATCTCTCTGCTTTTCTGATTCAGAACTGCGCCGATCGTGCCGCTAACATCCATATCACTCAATCACGAAGACTTAGAACTCCAACATAGGGCAACCCAGGGAAGAGAGGCAAAACAATTCTCGCACTTGAAATTTTGAGCGCCAATGGCGCGAGACTCAACACCAGCCTGGGGCTCCGCCCCAGGGATAATTAATTTCCAAAACAATAATTAGCGCTGAAAGCGCGATTCACTTCCTTTGATATGGTCGAAAACCGTTTTCGACGCGCGCGCGCGCGATCCTTTTCTGGCGCGGGACTCAATCGCGCCTTCAGCGCTTGGCTTTCGCACCATTCATTTCCTGGGGCGGTGCCCCAGGCTACCATGAGGACGCGCCTTTGGCGCTACGCTGGGCAGATAGGCACGCGTCGCAGTCGCGTATCTCCTCGGCGCGAGTTTCGGCGGCCGTTTCCCGTTCACAATCGCGCCCGACACCGGCAGATAGGAAAGTTCCTGAAGATCTGCAGCGCAACGCAGCATCAATCCGCCGCGACTCATGTCACCGCGGCCGACAAAGTCCGCCGGAAACCGCAATCGTTGGCCAAAGTTTGCCAGCAACACCTCTACGTATTTACCGGTGGCGATGCTGCCAAGGAGAACCACTTCGCTTTGGGCCGACAGTTTCTTTGCCAAATGCCGGGCATCACGGTCGATTGGCATTCGATAACGTGGATCGTTTTCATGGATATCGACCTCTGCAAATTCACGCAGATCATCGAGACGAATTCGCGTTTGCGCGTCGATCAATCCGCGTGTCGGCGTGATCACAAGCACACCTGACGTCCCGCGTGCCGGCCGCGCGAATGCATTCGCGTAGGCAATCTTTCCGCGAAAATAGAGGCCACTCAGGAAAGTGAACACGTCCGCGATCGGCGCTCCACTTTTGCCGCGTAATTCGCGGGCGAGCGGAAACTGCGCCTGGTCGCGCAAAATCATTCGGGCTCGTTCACCTCCGGCGTAAGCGGGTGAAAGAACGAAAATTCGATGGCCGACGCTCTGCTTCATTTTGGAAATTTCAATGCAGGCGAAGACCGCCGCAACCCAGTGCTTCAGCGCTTGCTTTTTAAAGTCGCGAAAGGAAAACATTGGCCGATGCGTTGGAGCGGGCCATTTAATTCCCGCAACGGTAATCACCGTAACGGGGACAACGGTGACGCTCACCGCACTAACGGCCACAACGGAAACGGACACCGCCCCGCCGGCGTCACTGGGAATGCATGTCCTGACTTCCTTTGTGTTGGAGCGCAGAAGGCCGGAACCTCATGGGTTTACCGGCAAGTACGACGGAATTGATCTCTTCTTCTGGTGCGATTGGATTTGCTGATGCTGCTGTAGCGTCCGCTGTCCTCAGCGGAACAGCGCTGCTGCACCAACCTCTGCCATTAGGTGCGCTGAGGACAGTGCACTCTACAGCGTGGCCTGTTGCACAGCCCCGGGTTGCTCCACACCGGGTTGCTTTACTCGTTCTTGATTTTTCAGCGGCGGCAGGACGATAATCACTCGTGAGATGGACCTGGCCCTTCAGTGGTCGCGCGGCCAATGGCCGACATGAGAACAGGAACGGCTCCGACGGCCACAATGCACGACCCGATTTTTTGTGTGTTGGAGTGCATAAAGGCGGAACGACCTGGCTTTATCAACAACTAGATTCCCATCCTGATTTCTGGATGCCTCCTTTCAAGGAGCTGCATTATTTTGATCAATTGAGCAGGGTCAAGCGCCTATCTTCTTCGCGCTGTAGAGATGAGCGCGATCGTCGCTTTCTCGAGACCATAAACAGCCTCAGCGCTAAACCGTATATCGACTTCGAGCATTATGCCCGCCTCTTCGAGCCGAAGGGCCCTCTCCTTTCCGGTGATATTTCGCCAAACTATTCGACGCTTAGTAACAAGGTCATTCGGCAAATCGTCAGATATTTCCCAAACTT
This sequence comes from uncultured Verrucomicrobiae bacterium, assembly GCA_963825355.1. Classification (GTDB taxonomy): domain Bacteria; phylum Verrucomicrobiota; class Verrucomicrobiia; order Chthoniobacterales; family UBA10450; genus Udaeobacter. The sequence continues at coordinate 111,735 of CAWGSY010000016.1, forward strand.
AAAGGTGATTTTCCTGGCCCGTGATCCCGTTGAACGAGTGTGGTCGCATTTGTCCATGGAAGTGCATTACCATCAGATCGAAGCGTTCGACGTAACCGATATCGACGAAGTTAATCGAAATTTACTCCGCCGCGGGCTGCTCTTGCGTTCGTACCCCAGCGCAGTCGTCGCGCGATGGAAACATTACGTTCATCCGGACCGGTTTGGCATTTATTTCTTTGATGACTTGCAAAGAAATCCGACTGAACTGCGGCGTTCGATCCTCAATTTTCTAGGCGCCGATCCGAATAAGCCAGCTAGCCGGATGTCAGCCGAGGACAACAATTGGGCCGGTATGGAAAAACTTCCGCTTACGGAGAAAGTTCGATTGCATCTGGCGCAGTTCTTCAAGAAGGAGCTAAAGACGTGTGCGGCGCGGCTAGGTGGGGCAGCCAGAAATTGGCCGGCGCGATACGGTTTTTTACTGCTACTATTATTGTGGGGTGTCCTCGATGACAGCCTCGATCTCTTCTTCTGGTGCGACTGGATCTCGTAGGCACTGTAGCGTCCCCTGTCTCAGCGGATCGTGTTGGTTCAGAGGCGCAGGACACTGCGCTGAGGACAGCGCACTCAGCATGGCGGCACCCGTTCTAACATTGCTTCACACTCCGCTCAGTCGCGCTTCCGCCAGATCGAGGTCACGCTGAATTCGGCGCAACGCGTCATCATTAATCACTCGTTCGTTTCGCAGGCGAATGATTGTTTTTCGTTCGATGCGCAGCGCCTGATGTTGCAAACGCTGATACTGTGGTGTGGCGATTTCGCCACGGCAATCATCAGGATTTTCGGCGCAAAGTTGCAGTTGCTCTATCCGCTCATCGTACTCGGCGTGCAATCGGTTCGCCGCGTCCGGAGAAAATTTCCCATTTGCGCCTGCTTCCTCGATCCATTTGAGCGCCGCCTTGTTTGCTTCTAGTCGTGCCAGGCGCTCTTCTTCATCCGTTTCTGCGTCAGGCGGCACGCCCAGCTTCCGAATCAAGACGGGCAGCGTCAGACCTTGTAATACGAGCGTGACCAGGATCACTGAAAAGGCGAGAAACAAAATGTAATCGCGCCCGGGAAACGGCTGCCCGCTGGGAAGCGCCAGCGGTAATGCGAACGCGGCCGCGAGTGACACCACGCCACGCATACCCGCCCAGCCGACAATCGCGACGTGCTGCCACGATGCAGTTGGATCGCGCACCTGCTGCTCGCTTCTGCGCAAACGAGCGAGATAGGTCGCCGGAATTACCCACGCGAAACGCACCAGGATCACCATTGCGCAGATGACCATCGCACTCACAAACGCGCCAGTGAGCGATTGTCGATTCCACGCGTGCAGGATTCTTGGAAGTTGCAGACCAATGACGATGAAAACGAATCCGTTGAGAAGGAACACGATCATTTCCCAGAACGCATAAGCTTGGAGGCGGGTCCGCGCGGTGATCATCAGCGGTGAGTGCCAGCCGAGAAAAATGCCGGCAGCAACTGTCGCCAAAACGCCGGAGGCATGCATGCGTTCGGCGAAAAGATAAGCGATGAACGGCGTGAGCAGAGAGAATGTGATTTGAATTGGTGGATCATTGAGGTGGCTCTGCACCCAGCGCATCGCTGCGCCCACAAGCAATCCAATTCCGATGCCTCCTGCCGCCACCCACACAAACCGACCCGCCGCATACGCCGGTGAGAAAGAGCCAGTAACGAGGGCAGCAATTGCAAACTGCAATGCGACCAGCGCGGTGGCATCATTCACCAGGCTCTCGCCCTCGAGGATCACCTGTATTCGATGAGGAACGCCGAGCCGGCGGATAATCGCCGTCGCCGCAACCGCATCGGGCGGAGAAACAATTGCTCCGAGAGCAAACGCGGCGGCCCATGGGAGCGCCGGCACAATGGAATGCGCGATCCACGCAACTGCGAGCATTGTTGCCAGCACCAGCCCAATGGCCAGCAGGAGTATCGGGCGCAAATTTCGTCGAAAATCGCGCCACGACGTAAACAACGCGGCGGGATAAATCAGCGCCGGAAGAATAAAGTAGAACACAACGTCCGGATTCAGATTCACCGCCGGCAATCGCGGCACGAAACTCAAAGCGAGTCCGCCGAGGACGAGCACGATCGGATACGGCAGCGTGATTTTGTGCGCCACTACGGCCAGAACCCCTACGGCCGTGAATAAAAGCACGATCGTTTCGGCCTGCTGCATGAGTCACTGTTTGCTGTAGCCGGGGCGGTGACCCCGGTATGACACAAACGATACGCCAGTCAACTGCCGTCAACGCCCGCGGCTACAGCTTTTGCCCGCGCGCGGTTCCCCTGAAGTTCCCCGAGATGTTTTTCCGACCAACGACACAGTCCCTGGAGCGGTTCGATCAACGTGCGTCCCAGTTTTGTAAGCGAATATTCCACTTTGGGCGGCACAACCGGATGCACCGTGCGTTGCACAAGGCCGTCGCGCTCCAGGCTGCGCAAGGTTTGGGTGAGCATTTTCTGAGAAATCCCGCCGATCTCGCGTTGAAGCGCTGCGTAACGCATCGTGCCACCGGCAAGAATCTGGATAATGAGCGCAGTCCATTTGTCAGCGATGCGATCAAGCACTAGGCGGGAGGGACAGCGCGGATCAAGGACAGAGGGAACCGACGAGGCCTTTGGCATGGCCCTGTGTAAAACAACTTGCTAACAGGTGCAAGCTGGAGGGTAACGTTCCGAAAGGTGCGTATGGTTCCGTATCGCGTGTAGTTGACTGCTGGTTCCGGTGCCCGAAATTAAGGCGTGAGCATTACAGCTTCTCCGAAAAACAATGCAGGTCGGATCGACTTTCTGTTCAACGAAACCGATTCGGGCGCTTCACAGCCGGTTCGCGGCGAGACGCAACTGAACGATGCCGAGCTACTCGACGCATATTCGCGCACGGTCGTTAGCGCGGTCGCGCGCGTGGCGCCGGCGGTAGTTAACATCGACGTAAAGCAGCGTGTCAGCGCAAGCCGTGGAGAGCGTGAAGTGAGCGGGAACGGATCCGGGTTCGTGATCACGCCGGATGGATTCATTCTGACGAACAGCCACGTTGTTCACAACGCGAGCGCGATCACCGTCAATCTGTCGGACGGATGCGAATATCGCGCCCAATTGGCCGGTGATGATCCAGATACGGATCTTGCGGTTGTTCGAATCGATGCGCCTCAGCTCGCGCACGTGCGTCTCGCAGATTCCGAAAGCTTGCGGGTGGGCCAGCTGGTGATCGCGATCGGAAACCCGCTCGGATTTGAAGCGAGCGTCACCGCCGGGGTCATCAGCGCGCTGGGTCGCTCAATGCATGCGCAATCCGGTCGGCTGATCGATAACATCGTTCAAACCGATGCCGCGCTGAATCCGGGTAATTCCGGCGGGCCATTGGTCAATTCGGCCGGTGAAGTCGTGGGCGTAAATACGGCGATGATCAGGCCTGCGCAGGGAATCTGCTTCGCCATCGCCAGTAACACAGCGAAATTTGTGGCCGGCTGGCTGATCAAAGACGGAAAAATTCGGCGCAGTTACATCGGTGTCGCCGGTCAGAACGTACCGATTCATCGAAGGATCGTGCGCTTTTACAGTCTGCCGCTTGAGACCGGCGTGCTGGTTGTTTCAATCGAGAAGAACAGTCCCGCCGAGCGAGCCGGTTTGCGCCACGGTGACCTGATCGTCGCGTTCAACGGCCAGTCTATTGGCTCCGTGCATCATCTGCACAAGGTTTTGGTCGGCGAACAAATCAACGTGAACGGTAGCCTTACTGTCATTAGGCATACGGAGAAATTAGAGTTGCCAATCTTGCCAGCGGAATCGCGAGCAGAAAAGTAGCGCGAGCCTCTGGCTTGCGATTTCCCGCGCAACCGTGACGGTTGCGCTACTTTTTTAATGAGAATTCTCGTCATTGGCAGCGGCGGCCGCGAACACGCGCTGACATGGAAACTGCGGCAATCGCCGCAAGCGGACCAGATTTTTTGCGCGCCGGGAAACGCCGGAACTGACGAAGTTGCCGAAAACGTCGCTATTCCAGCCAGCGATTTGATGGCACTCGTTAGGTTCGCGAAGGAAAACCGTGTCGACCTTACGGTGGTCGGCCCTGATGATCCTCTTGCTGCTGGAATCGTCGACTTGTTTACAAGCGAGAAATTGCGCGCGTTTGGTCCAGACAAGTCGGCTGCGCGGATTGAGGCATCGAAAATTTTTGCAAAGGAATTGATGCGCTCGCAGAAAATTCCTACCGCGGACGCACGCACATTTTCCGATAGCAGCGAGGCGCTGCATTACTGCGAGCACTTGAAGTTTCCGGTCGTGATCAAGGCGGACGGGCTTGCGCTGGGCAAAGGGGTCGTCGTTGCCGCCGATGATGCGATGGCGAGATCGACGATCGACGACATGATGAACCAAGCCCGTTTCGGTGATGCGGGCCGGCGGATTATCGTTGAAGAATTTTTGCAAGGCACTGAATGCTCGACGCACGCCTTGGTCGACGGAAAAGACTACCTATTGCTGGAATCGGCCCGCGATCACAAGCGGGCACTGGACGGCGATCAGGGGCCGAACACGGGCGGCATGGGCGCCTTCAGTCCTGCCAATAACTGGAACAGCAAATTGCAACCGCAATTCGATAGCGAAATCATGAAGCCGCTATTGCGAGGTCTTATCCAGGAAGGCGTCACGTTTCGTGGACTTCTTTATCCTGGCTTGATCATTACCCGTGATGGTCCACGCGTGCTGGAGTTTAATTGCCGGTTCGGCGATCCGGAGACGCAGGTCCTCCTGCCTCGAATGAAATCAGATCTGTTGCCACTGTTAGAGGCGACCATTGACGGAAAAATCGAGCGGTGCGCGATTGAATGGGATACGCGCGCTGCGGTCACGGTTGTGCTCACCTCAGGTGGGTACCCTGGCAAATACGAAAGCGGAAAATCAATTTCAGGTCTCGACGAGGCAGCCAAGCTCGAAGATGTGCAGATTTTCCATGCTGGAACCAGGTGCGACGGTAACGAGATAAGGACTGCCGGCGGCCGCGTGCTCGCCGTCACGGCGCTGGGGTCCACGCTCGAAGCGGCGCGGGTACGCGCATATGAGGCCGTGTCGCGTATTCATTTCGAGAATTGTCATTACCGGCGCGACATTGCTCTGAATGCTGTTACGGCTAACGTGAGCGAATTATCGTGATCTCTCGATTGTTGCTGTCCACATTTCTTATCGCTGTCCTCGGTGCGAATCTGGCCGCTCAGTCACCGTCGCCAACATCAACGCCGCAGACTGGACCGAAGTCGACCGCACAGCCAACACCTTCCCCATCAGCTACGCCTACCTTGGAAGAGCTGGTTGATTCGTTAGGTCCAGCTGATCTGCAGGCATTCATCACGCAACTGAAAGCTAATTTTACCGACCCGGACGCGATTACCGACACCGAGTTGAATCGGGCAACTGTCGAGGGGTTACTGGTGCGGCTGCCCCGTGGGATCACGCTTCTGGCAGGCAAAGAAAACGTTTCCGCCGCCACTCCGGGTGCATTCTACAGTGAACTGATTAGCGGACGCACTGGCTACGTGCGGCTAGGGACATTGAACAACGCCAATCTGCAGGCACTTGATAAGGCACTGAGCGGTTTCGCTGCAAAAAAAGTAAATGATCTTGTTCTAGATCTTCGCGCCAGTTCGGCGACGAGCGATTTGGCGTTGGCGGCGGAATTCGCGAAGCGGTTTTGTCCAAAGGGGAAACCGATCTTTACGGTGCGCAAACCGGCAGGGCATCAAGACCGGGTATTTAGTTCCGATCGTGATCCAGCATTTCGCGGACTGATCATGGTGCTCGCCGACAGCGACACGAGCGGCGCTGCCGAAGCGATTGCGGCTGCATTGCGCTTCTACAACAAGGCACTCGTTATCGGGCAATCAACTGCCGGTCACGCCGCCGAATACTCAGACTTGCCGTTGCCCAGTGGCAAGGACCTGCGGCTCGCCGTGGCTGAGATCGTGTCACCCGAAGGTCGATCATTGTTTCGCGACGGCGTTAAACCGGATTTGCCCGTCGAAATGTCATTGTCAGAGAAGCGACAGATTTTTCAGTCGAACAGCGAAAAGGGAATGGGCCCGTTCATTTACGAAAACGGGCGTCCGCACATGAATGAAGCTGCGCTTTTAGCCGGGACAAACCCCGAGTTAGAAGCTGCCGAAGCAGCACAACAACGCCGCGGCCGTGCGCCGGAAAAAACGCCACCTCATGATCCAGTTTTACAGCGTGCATTGGACGTGGTGACTTCGCTGGAAGTTTATCAAAAACGATAAACGGCGACTCACGTTGTTTTGCGTTTGTTTATGACGCGTCTGCATCAGAAGCCGTTCGCTCAGGCGTTGGGTTATACAGTTGACGAGATCCTCCGATTTCCCTCAGAATCAGAGATGTGACGCCGCTCGAGGAACGTATCGAGTATAAGTTTCGCAACTCGCTTTTGTTGGCAGAAGCGCTAACCCACCCGAGCCTCGGACACGAAGCCCAGCGTTATCACTTTGATTATCAACGTTTGGAGTTTCTTGGAGATGCTGTCCTGCAACTTGTCATCACTGAATATTTGTTCAGCCATTTCCAAGCCGAAGCGGAAGGACAACTCACGAAGTTGCGTTCGCGGCTGGTATCTCGCGATGCGTTGAAGACACACGCTGCTACTCTCGATCTGGGCCGTTACATTTTGATGGGGCGCGGGGAAGAAGCCAGCGGCGGCCGGGAGCGTACGTCCACGTTGGCTGACGCGTTCGAAGCACTTATCGGCGCACTTTACCTGGATGGTGGTCTCGACGTTGCAAAAAATTTCATTCTGACACAGACGCGCGGTGATCTTGCGAGATTGACGGAAGAGCCCACGGATTTTAATCCCAAGGGCGATCTTCAGGAGTTGTTACAAAGCATCTCGCCGCGCAGTCCGATTTACGAACTCGTTTCACAGAGTGGACCTGAGCACGAAAAAACGTTTGTCTCAGAAGTGCTTTGGGAAGGAATTGTCCTTGGGGAGGGCACTGGACGGAGCAAGAAACAAGCGGAAACCGCAGCCGCGCTCGAAGCGTTGCAATTAAGGCGCTGGGAAAAAACGCCGGAAGCGGAAACGTAAGTTTCCTCGGACATAGAGATCGTTGAGCCGTCCGTTTAAGAGCTCGGCGCGCCCGGCGGTCGCGCCCTACCGCGAATGCCTGAGTGCGTCGACAATGTCCCCAGATTTCGCATTCCAACGAAAACATCGCTCGATTGATTCGGTGACAAACTTCTTTGCGCGTTTGATGGCCGGTTCTAGCGCCAACCCGGACGCCAGACCCGCAGTGATTGCTGCCGAATAGGTGCAACCAGTACCCGTGTGTTTCGACGCCGCGCACAAATGGCGCCGAGAACTCTGTTAATTCGCCTTTGTGGAAAAGTAAATCGATTGCGTTGTCACCGCGAAGATGGCCGCCTTTCAACAGGATCGACGCGTGATATTTCTTTGCGAGAGCTTTTGCGGCACTCGTCATTTGTCTTCGGGAATCGATCGTCGTCTCAAGCAATAAGGCTGCTTCGTTGAGATTCGGCGTGATAAGTGTCGCAAGCGGAAACAGTTTATTTTTGTAAGCTTCAACAGCGTTTGGTTCGAGGAGGTTGTCGCCACTCGTCGCAATCATCACCGGGTCGACTACAAAAGGAATGGATCGCGCTGCTTTTTGATTGCCATTTTGAATGGTCTCCGCGACAGCGAAAACAATCTCCGCCGAGCAGAGTAGACCGCTCTTGATCGCGCCTACTTGGAAATTTTTGAGCACCACTTCGATTTGCTCGCAAACCATTCGCGCAGTTACCGATTCGATTCTCGACACTCTTCGGGGAACTTCCGCGACGATGCAGGTCACAGCGGTCAATCCATAGACGCCCAGAGCGGTAAAAGTTTTCAGGTCGGCCTGAATACCGGCACCAGCGCTACTGTCGGAACCCGCAATGGTTAGAGCGATGGGCGGCGACTGACTCCGACGCTGAAGAGTTTCGTTCGGATTGGCGCTTTTCCGGCGCGCACGGCGGTCGCGCCCTGACATCTAGGCACCGTTCCCGTCGCTGCCGATTGCTTCGACCGGGCAGCCTTCCATTGCTTCTTTGCAAAGCCCTTCTTCGTCGGCCGTCTCCGGCTGCTTATAAACATAGGAATGGCCGCCATCATCATTCCGTTTGAAATTCGCGGGGGCCGTTTCGCGGCACAAATCGCAGTCGATGCATTGATCATCGACGTAGAATTTGCCCGGTACATTCTCGGGGTATTTGTTCGCTGAATCAGCCATGTTTCCCTGAAGGTGAAATGAAACGTTAGGAAGAAAGGCTCCTAACGCAATAATTGTGCGCGGTGAGGGGTTCAGGCGCAACCGCAACGTGTCGCCGGCACGTATCTCCTCAAACGTAAACACGCTCTCGCATTTAGCGACCTTCCTCTTAACCTGCCCTCATGAAACAAGATGCTGCCAAAAGCCTGCGCGCGTTTGCAGCCGAGCTGGCAATCTATGCGGTTCTTGTTACCGGTTATTTCTTTTTAGTTCTCCATCTTCTAGGCGGCTGGCTGTTCCGGCTAGAAACACAGCATCGCGTCCTTTATGCAGTGGTCGCCATTTTGCTCATAGCGGGTCAGGCCATTGTCCTGGATGCCGTAACTACGGTTTTGTTCCGCCTCGTGCGGGGCCGTTGGAGATAAGTCATGTTTTTCCCAATCTCCAACACTCACATCAATCCAGTTTATCTGGTCGTTGTCGGCTTTGTAATTGGAATCCTGGGCGGCTTTTTTGGAGTAGGCGGAAGTTTCATCGCAGGTCCAGCGTTGCGCCTGATGGGGGTGGATTGGAACTACGCGGTCGGAACGGACCTGGCGCACATTGTTGGCAAGTCCATCGTGGCAGCAAGAAAACATCGCTCGCTTGGCAACGTCGATCTGAAGCTCGGAATGATCATGGTCCTGGGCACCATTACCGGCGCCGAAGGTGGCGCACAACTGATTCAGGCGCTCAAGCGCGCCGGCAACGTGAACACCGTCGTCAGCTGGGTCGCCATTGTTGTGTATGCCAGCATTTCGATCTTCATGCTCTGGGAGAGCCACAAAACATTGAAGTTAAACAAGGGCCGATCACGTCGAACCGCAAAGACTTCGGAATCAAAAGTGGATCACTCGGCATTCGGACCGGTCACAAAAAAGATTCAGGGAATAAAAATTTGGCCGATGATCAGTCTGCCGACATCAGGGATACGAATCTCTCTCTGGACCATACTGGCGGTCGCCGTTGTGGGCGGATTCTTTAGCGGTTTTTTGGGTGGCGGTGCGGGCTACATTCGGATGCCATCAATGGTTTACGTGCTCGGAGTTCCCACTCATCTCGCCGTTGGCACAGATCTTTTCGAGATCGTTATTTCAGCGAGTTACGGGACGTTCACTCACGCCATCAAAGGCAACGTGGATATTCTGATCGCGCTCGTCATGCACACCGGCGCAGTAATCGGGGCGCAGATCGGCGTGGTCGCTACGCAATATTTCGCAGGTCCGAAAATCCGCCTCGCTTTTGTGCCGCTGCCGTTAATCGGCGCAGCGATAGTCATCTACACACTCGTGACCGGCCACAAATTCTAGCCATGAAAATTTTGATCTGTAGTGACGGCACACCCTCAGCGCAAACCGCAATCGATCTCGTGGGATTGTTGGCCGGTCCGCTCACAGCCGAGACCACGCTTTTGGGAATCGCAGAAAAATCGGAAGACGAGCAGCCCCTGCGCGAAGCGCTTGATACACAGGGACAATCGCTGCGGCAACGGGGCGTATCGCCCGACATCATTGTCCAGTTCGGTGAGCCGGTGTTGCAGATTGTCCAGCAAACCTCGAAGAGCAAATACGACCTCGTTGTCATCGGTGCGCGCTGGACTGGCGCGGTGGGACATTACTGGCGATCGAAGAGAACTTACGAAGTCATCAAGGCCATTCAGCCTCCGGTGCTGGTCGCCATCGGCGAACGCAAAGAATTGAAGCGGTTTGTCGTTTGCACAGGCGGAAAAGAATTCATCGAAGAAGCAGTGAAATTCACTGGCCAACTCGCCGCGGCCGTAGGCGCATCCGTCACTTTGTTACATGTAATGGCTGAGCCGCCCGCGATGTTCGCCGATCTCGTACGAATGGAAGAAAATGTTGATCAATTACTCCAATCCAAATCCGAGCTCGGGACCAATTTGCGGCGTCAAAAACGAGAACTCGACCGGCTGGGCGTTCCTGCTGAAGTGCGTCTCAAGCATGGCATCGTGCTCGATCAGGTTTTTGAAGAAGCCCGGGATGGCAATTACGATTTGATTGTAACCGGCACATCGCAGGCGCGCGGCCTGTTTCGACATTACATCATGGGCGATTTAACGCGGGACATTTTGAACCGATCGAATGTGCCGGTCCTCGTCGCCCGGGCCGGACTGCCCAAACCAGCTCGAACACTCTGGAAGGCGGTCAGAGGATTGTTTGGCAAGGCATAGGTACGGTAATTACACGCTTCCAGCCTGCTGACGCTGCCGCCCTCGTAGCTGTGTTACGTTTCGGAGTGCACGCACCGCAACAGGCAATCCCGCGCGGATCCAGGGTGCGTCGCTGGCTCAGCCATCTATTTAGGGAATGGACGATTGAAAGCTGGCGGCGAATCGCGCCGGCCTTTGCGCGGCCAAAGCCGTCGACCTGGAGCGATACGCAGGTGACGCTTGCGTGGCTAGGGCACTCGACGGTGCTCATCAATTTTTTTGGTGTCACAATACTCACGGACCCCGTGCTTTTTCCACGCGTGGGAATTCGTTTGCCAGGGATTACCATAGGTCCAAAACGCCTGACTGCGCCCGCGCTCGAGGTTCATGACCTGCCGCATATCGACGTAATCCTTCTGTCGCATGCGCACTTTGATCACTTCGATTTGCGAACACTTCATTGTTTTGATGAAACTACGAGCGTGATCACCGCCCGCGCTACGAGTGATCTGTTGAAGCGCAGCCACTTTTCCAACATCACGGAACTGGATTGGAGCGAAACCAAAAACGTAAGCGCTGCTGCGGGCGAAATGGTAGTCACAGCATTTCCCGTGAGACATTGGGGTGCGCGCACGCAGCATGACACCCATCGCGGCTACAACGGCTATTTAATTGAACGAAAGGGACGCCGAATTATTTTCGCCGGCGACACCGCGATGACTGATAGCTTCGCAGCGTTGCAGCGACACGGCCCAATCGACATCGCAATCGTTCCTGTCAGCGCGTACAATCCATGGATCCAATCACACAGCACGCCGGAGCAGGCCGTCCAGATGGCGGATGCCGCAGGTGCTCGCTTTGTTGTGCCGGTTCATCACCAGACGTTCCGTCTCAGCTTTGAGCCCTTCCGCGAACCGATCGAACGCTTCCAGGCCGCGCTAAGTAAAACTCCCGAGCGAATTGCGCTGCGGGAAATTGGCGAGACCTTCGTTCTGCCTTTGTAGCCGCGTCTCTGTGAGACGCGTCCGCTCAGCGTCGGAGCAGCTTACGTGTAACCGCTGCTGCGCCGCGTTCTCTATCGCTCCGCACAGCGAAGCGGCTACAGTGCGCGCTTGTGTGAACTGCCGCTGGATGCAATGTTTTGGCCGCTTTTCGCCGACGTAGCTCAGCTGGTAGAGCAACGGTTTCGTAAACCGTAGGTCACGGGTTCGAATCCCGTCGTCGGCTGTTACATCAACAGGCCCCACGAAAGCAGCGCGGACGCATCGCGCCAGATCTTGCTGGAGCTGTCGCCCAGCACAACAGCAATTATATCTTTGCCGGGACGCGTTCCGCTTGCGATCAGGCATTTGCCCGCGCCGTCGGTGTAACCGGTTTTCATGCCGTTGCAGTACGACACCCGTCGTAAAAGTTTGTTTGTGTTTTCAAGCTCGCGCGTGCGCCCATTCGAATAACGGAAGACAAGCTGAGGAAGACAAACGATGGAGCGAATAGTCGGATTGGCGTAAGCAGCGCGGGCGATGAGCGAGAGATCGCGAGCGCTCGAATATTGTCCCGGGATCGGCAAACCGTTCGGATTCACAAAGTGCGAATGCACAGCTCCGAGCTGCACTGCGCGTCTATTCATCACCTGGGCAAATGCCTCGATGCTGCCTGCATTGTCTCGCGCCAGACATCGTGCAACGTCATTGGGGCTTTTCACTAATAAGGCTCGTAAAAGATCTATCCGCTGATAAGTCTCGTCCGATTTGATCCCCAATTTTACCGGGTCGCACATTGTATCTATCGATTGCACCGTCACCTGTCGATCGAGGAAGCCCGTCTCTGCCACGATCAGCGCAGTCAGCAATTTTTGTGTGCTTGCCGCTTGGCGTACCTGATCAGCGTTTTTCTCATACAAGATCCTCCCGCTATTGGCGTCGACGACGATCACTGAAGCCGCGCTGGTCTTCGGTATGCCCTCAGGTGTGAACTCGGTAGGCGCGGCAATTGTGTCCGGCTCTTCGTTCGATTTTGCGCGCGCCCGATGCGACCGCGCATGACTCGATTTTGATTTCTTCGCTTTCGGCGCATCGGATTCGGCCTCGTCATCCGAATCTTTTTGCGTTACGGCCTTTGCTTTCCGAACAGGCCCATTAACGCCGCTTGGCCGGGCAATATCAGAATCAACGACGTCCTGGGCCCACCCGCTCAGAGCTGAGCTCAGGATCAGTGCGCAAAGAAACCAAAGTCGATTGCGCCAAATCATGAACGCAAAAGTATGGAGAAAAAGCCTACCTGCGCAAGTGCCTGCGCTGTATATGCCTTGCCGTCTGAGCGTTCGGCAGCTTGAAACGTATTATCTCTTACCGCGCTCGATGAGCTCGACCTCGTACCCTTCGGGCGCGTCAATGAAGGCAATTTTACCGCCGTTCGTCGAATGTGGTCCGTCGGATAGCGCATGACCTTTTGCCGCGGCGTGTTTAGCGAACTTGTCCAAGTCGTCGACTTCAAATGCGAGATGCGTTAGATCGTGGCCGACGACGATCGGGCCGCTTCCGTCGAATTTGCATATCTCAATTTCCTCATCGCTGCCTGGTGCTTTCAGAAAGACGAGTTGCGACCCGCGCCCGGAGGTATGGCGACGAACCTCCTGCAGACCGAGCACGTCCTTGTAGAACGAAATGGTCTTTTCCAAGTCGTGTACGCGATAGCGCGTGTGCAGTAATTTTTTGACCATGATCTTATCTTATTGCTTGAGCGGGTCGATTCAAACAGCCCCTCTGGACAAAGCAGCCAAAACCGCTTCATTGCGCTCCTCGCGAGTGCATCGGGCTCATAGCCGCGGTGTCAATGAAAGTCCATCCCGCGGGTTTCTTCGTCCTACCGAGCGAAGTCGAGGGATTCCGCGGCATTACGCAAACGTGACTCCATGGGATTCCTCGGTTACGCTTCGCTCCGCTCGGAAGACATAATAACTTATGAAAAAAATCGGAATACTTTTTGGACAGGAACAGAGTTTTCCGCCCGCGTTTGTCGATCGGGTGAATCAAAAAACCGGCGGCAAAGATATTGCCGCAGAGTTTGTGAAGATCGACAAAGTGATTCAGGGCGAACCGTGCGGATACGATGTGGTGATCGATCGAATTTCGCAGGACGTGCCGTTCTATCGCGCCTGGCTCAAAAACGCTGCGCTAACCGGCACCGCCGTGGTGAACAATCCGTTTTGGTGGAGCGCAGATGAAAAATTTTTCAATAACGCGCTTTCGACCAAGATCGACGTCGCCGTTCCGCGAACAGTGTTGCTTCCGTCACATCAGCCGCCGCCAGATACCAGCGACAAGTCGTTTCGAAATCTCGGTTATCCTCTCGATTGGGAAGGGATTTTCAGTTACGTCGGGTGGCCCGCGTTTTTCAAACCATTCGCAGGAGGCGGCTGGAAGAACGTCTATCGATTGCACAATCGCGAGGAATTCTTCCGCGCTTACAACGATACCGGAGAGTTGGTGATGATGCTGCAGGAGGAGGTCAAGTTCGACATGTATTTCCGCTGCTATTCGATTGATCAGCGTCAGGTCCGGATCATGCCGTACGAGCCACGGAACCCGTTTCATTTGCGTTACCGAACAGAGTGGCAGGCGCCGAAGGAAATTCTGCAAAAGGTCGAGGAAGGCGTCCTGCGATTGAATCAATATCTTGGTTACGACCTTAACACCGTGGAATTCGCCATTCGCGATGGCGTTCCGGTTGCGATCGATTTTTGCAATCCCGCGCCTGATTGCGAAGCGCAGTGGATCGGTGAGCACAACTTCGAATGGGTCGTGGAAGCGGTCGCCGAAATGGCCATTCGCAAGGCGCGCGAACACGTCCCCGGTCGGGATAACCTAAGCTGGGGCAAGTTCATTCAAGCTGCGGTGACGCGACGTTCATTGGACGAACTCGCCTGAGGCCGAATGTCATTCTGAGCGGAGCGAAGCGGAGTCGAAGAATCCCGCGATCTGGCCGTTGAGTTTCACACCGGGATCCCTCGAGTGCGCTCGGGATGACAGTGCGTTGTTTTTGAGGGACATTTCCTCGCCGACATCATCGCATGAAAGACCACACATTCACTCTAGGGATCGAAGAGGAGTTCGCGATTATCGACCCCGAGACGCGCGAGCTGCGTTCGCATATTCACGAGATTCTCGAAGGCGGAAAAATCACGCTCAAAGAGCAGATCAAACCGGAGATGCACCAGTCCGTCGTCGAGCTGGGCACCGAAATTTGCGATTCGATCGGTTGTGCGCGCGATCACGTCATCGCGCTGCGCACGAAACTGGCAGAGTTGGCTGGGCGCAGCGGATTAAAAATTGCGTCGATGGGGACGCATCCGTTCTCGCACTGGCGCGATCAACTCATCACTGAAGGCGAGCGTTACCAGGAAATCGTCAAGGACATGCAATCGCTGGCGCGCGCGAATCTGATTTTTGGATTGCATGTGCACGTCGGCATTCCCAATCGGGAGACGGCGATCCACGTGATGAATCAAGCGCGCTATTTTCTGCCGCACATATACGCGCTGTCCGTCAACTCACCGTTCTGGGTGGGTCAAAACACGGGACTGAAAGGTTATCGCCTGAAAGTATTCGAGCGTTTTCCCCGCACTGGCATTCCGGATTCGTTCGAGTCGCTGTCTGAATATGAAGATTACTGCAAGCTGCTGGTTAAGACCGGTTGCATCGACAATGCCAAAAAGATCTGGTGGGACATCCGGTTGCATCCGTTCTTCGACACACTGGAGGTGCGCGTGTGCGATGCGCAATCGCGCGTGGACGACACGCTTGCGATCGCGGCACTTATCCAGGCCGTGATTTCAAAACTCTATAAACTGTTGCACCAAAACATCACCTTTCGGATTTATCGGCGGCGTCTTCTTGATGAAAACCGCTGGCGCGCCGCGCGCTACGGTATCGAAGGAAAAATGATCGACTTCGGCAAGGAAGCCGAAGTGGACGAACGCAGTCTGTTAAACGAACTGCTCGACTTCGTCTCGACCGAGGTGAAGGAACTCGGCAGCGAGAGAGAAATGGCGCATATCGAGCGAATTATCCGCGAAGGCACCGGCGCAGACCGGCAGCTCGCTACGTGGGAACGCACACAGGACATGAAAGCAGTTGTTGATGGTATCGTCGTGGAGACGTACGACGGTTTATCGTAGCCTCAGTAACTTCGATTGGCATCGCGGCTTCGCTGCAAGATGCGTTGCGGGTTCACAGCGCCTTGTAATCCACAGAAATCGTCCGGTAAACGAGGTTATCGTGTTGGGCTGAGAAATAATACAGCTCGAGCATAGTGGTCCCGACCATCCATTGATATCCGACCAGTGTTTGGATCACGTCGGTGTCGTGATCGCGAGAACGTGACACGAGTTTACCGGTGCCGTATTTTTCGTCGAAGTATTTACGAATTTCTCCCATCCGAGTGTTGTAACGTTCAATGGACCAGTCGGGATATTCGGTACTGCAGCTCTACTGCTACGAGCGCTCTTTCCTTGAACGTAAACACCGTGCGTTTGAGTCCGGGATGAATCAGTCCCTCCACAGTCCAAACCTCGCGGTTCTCTTTCTTTTCACGCGACACTAATTTGGCTTTCGCGCCGTGCAGCACTGCCTCCACCCGAGCCATCGAATCGTTCCAACGAAACCCGAACGGTGGCACCAATTCCTCAGCGCCACGTGAGTGTTGCGCAAAAAAAACAAAACAGGTGATCAGGCCAATTAAAAACAATTGGCGGATCATCGGCTGGTTCGGACGAGTAACGCACCTCGAAACACGCCCGGTGGTATCGGTATCGGTTGCCTGCATCTACAACTTGCTGAGCGTTTATGCTTCGCTCGCAGAGGCGAGAAATTGCGCGCACAGATGTATTCGGTCAACTCGGGATGCGCAACCAATCAGCAGCGAAGTGTTTGTGCGTTGATTCAAAATCTGAGGCGGCTGGCTCAAGAAATCTTTCCAACGCATTGTTTTTTGTCTTCGCGACGACATCCGCGCTTCAATTTCTCAGTCAAGAAATTTTTTTGGGCGAAATTGAAAATAAAATTCATTTTTTCCTTGTCGTTTTCGCGACTGATTTCTAGTCTCAAGCCCGCTGGCGAGGACGACCGCAAAGCGTGTGTGAATAACTTGTGAACATGTTTGATAAATTTCCGACAGCAAGAATGAACAAAAACGAAAGCTTCTCGCCAGAACGATTGATTGCGCCTGCGCGAGAGCGTCGTAGCAAACGTACACTGCACGACGACTCAAGCCGTTTTGCCTCGTATCTACGGCTTTTTGGCATTTTTTTTGGACTATTGACCTTCGAATTATACTCGGGAACAGCTCGATTATTGGCCAGGTGCCACGGGCGATTTCCCACGCTACAGGCCCATGTGGCGTTTCTGTAACACTGTTAACAACTTCTCTCTATGGACAAGAAATGCGCGCAACTATGGCAGCGATTGTCGGCCGCTCTCAAGCCACAGATTAGCGCGGATAGTTTCAAACGCTGGTTTTCTGCCGTCGAGTTAGTGGATGCAAAGGAAAAATCGATCACGCTTACTGTTCCAAACAATATTTACCAGCTCTGGATCGAGAGTAATTACATGCCGGCATTGCAGAACGCGATCACCGTTACGTTCGGCGCTCCGCGTTCGGTGAAGTTTAGCGGCCCGTCGATGGCTGGCCCGCAAACATCTGCAGAAGATTCGGCCGCGGTGAAAGAAGCGCTGCCTGCGCCTCAAGTGGATGTGCGGCCGGCCTCAACTGTTCCGGGACTGAATCCGCGAAATACATTCGAATCGTTCGTCGTCGGCCCGAACAACGAAATCGCCCACGCGGCCAGTCTCGCTGTCGCGCAGGCGCCGGCGCGAACGTACAATCCCCTCTTCGTTTACGGCGGCGTCGGCCTGGGCAAGACGCATCTCATGCAAGCCATCGGGCAATTCGTCTGGGCCAAACGAAAAAACATGAAAGTGCTCTACGTCTCGAGTGAGCTGTTCATCAACGAATTCATTGACGCAATCCAACACAGTAATCTGGTAAAATTCCGGAAGCGTTATCGCCAGGCCGACCTTCTTTTGATCGATGACATTCAATTTCTCGGTGGCAAAGAGCGGTCGCAGGAAGAATTTTTCCATACGTTCAACACGCTCTTTGACGGACATAAACAGATCGTGCTGTCCAGTGACCGGCCCGCTTCAGAAATCGCGAATCTGGAACACCGTCTGGTATCGCGGTTTGAATGGGGACTAACCGCCGAGCTTCAGCCGCCCGCCATCGAAACTCGGCTTGCCATTCTGCGAAAAAAAGCGGACGCCATGCAGATCAAATTGCATGAGGACGTTTTTCAATTCCTGGCCACCCGGATCCGGACAAACGTGCGTCGTCTGGAGGGCGCCCTCATGCGTGTCGCTTCCTTTGCATCGCTGAGTGGCCGGGAATTGACGAACGAAACGGTGGAGCATCTGCTGAAGGACATCCTGCAGGAAGAAGGCCGGCAATCGATCACCATCGAACAAATTCAGCGGCGCGTCGCCGAACACTTTGACGTGCGACTTGCGGATATGACGAGCAAGCGCCGCCCGGCCAGCATCGCTTTTCCAAGACAGGTCGCGATGTATCTGGCCCGCGAACTTACGAAAGCTTCCTTGAATGAAATCGGCGACGCGTTTGGCGGGCGCGACCATGGCACTGTGCTGCACGCCTGCAAGCTGGTGAGGAAACGAATAGCCGAACAGGACAACATTCGCCAGACGATCTCGTACATCGACAGCTCCCTTCAGCGGTAGCGAGCCGCAACGCGTGCAAGCCTCCGAAGCGCTCACATGAGAGATTGCGGTTGCCGAATAAAATCGAAGGCTTTACATCTTAGACCTGCTTTCTGGTCACCATGAAATTTAGCGTTACCAAGGAGAAACTGCTCGAAGCCCTGCAACAGGTGCAAAACGTCGTGAGCACTCGCACCACGTTGCCGATTCTTTCCAACGTTTTGCTACAGGCTAACGAGACGGAATTGCATCTGACTACCACCGATCTGGACGTTGGTGTGCGCGGCACTTGCGAAGCGCACGTGGACAAAGCAGGAGCGACAACGCTGCCCGCGCGGCGCGTTTTCAACATCATCCGCGAGCTGCCGTCGAGCGAAATTCAGATCGACATCGATGGAAAAAATGCTGCCTCGATCCGCAGCGGCCAAAGCTTCTTTAAGATCCTCGGTCTGCCAGAGGACGAATTTCCGCCGCTCCCTAAATTCGAAGACGCCAAAGTCGTCACGATGCGGCAGAAAGATTTGCGCGACGGTTTGCGCAAAACTTCCTACGCCATTTCGACCGATGAAACCCGCTACGTGCTCAACGGCGTTCTGTTCAGTTTTAAGGACAACAAAGTAACGCTGGTAGCAACCGATGGTCGGCGCCTCGCCATGGCGGAAATTGAATTGGAATTCCCGCGGAGCCACGAATCGGATCTGATCATTCCGACCAAAGCGGTCACCGAATTGCAGCGTCTGCTGACCGATGACGGCGATGTGAAGGTGAGCATGAGCAATGGCCAGATTGCATTCGATCTCAACAAGACGCTGCTCGTCTCCAAATTGATCGAAGGCAATTATCCAAACTATCGCCAAGTGATTCCCGGCGAGGCGAAAGAGCGGGTCAAACTCGAACGCGAAATGTTTTTAAATTCGCTGCGGCGCGTTTCGCTCCTGGCCAGCGACAAATCGCACTCGGTGAAACTTAATTTCAGCAAGAACAATCTCGATATCACCGCGAACACGCCCGAAGTCGGCGAAGCGAAAGAGTCACTGGCCGTGCCTTATAAGGGGCGTGAGTTATCCATCGCGTTTAATCCGGAGTTTCTCATGGCGCCGCTGCGAGCGCTCACGGAGGACGAAGTGTTTCTCGATCTAATCGACGAGATGAGCCCCGGCGTTGTGAAAATTCAAACACCATTCCTCTACGTCATAATGCCAATGCGCATCAGCTCGTGACACGCGCACCGATCCTTAACACACCTCTGCTGTAGTATGCGCTGTCCTCAGCGCATTCCGCGTCCTTCACTAAACGCGACGCCGCGGCATCGCCGATTGTACCATCATCAATTCGGTGACGTTCTCCGGAGTGAGCAAACCAACCAGCCGTTTCATGCGATCCAGCACGGGCACGGCGGGGCAATTGCATTCCTGCATGATGCGGAAGGCATCCTCGAATCGAGTGCCGGTTGTAATCGTCGGGATATCGCGCCGCATCACATCACCCACACGCAACGCGGGATCGCCTTTGCGCAATGCCGAGATCAGATCATGGCGAGTTAATAATCCGGCGACATTCCCGGTTGGGTCCATGACCGGAAAATCGTGCTGCGAAGTCGCAAGCAATGCGTCCACCGCTTCCTCGAGCGTGGCATCTGCTGCCAGCGTGCGGAACTCCCGCACCATTGCGCTGGAAACTGGAAACCGGCGCGAGACATCTTTCATCTGCGCGAGGGCTGCCTCTTGCGACGCGCCTATGTAAACGAATAACGCAACGAAGATTAACATAAACCAGTTCGGATTGACCAAGCCGATGAAGCCGAACACGAACGCAAATCCCTGTCCGACAGTAGAGGCGATCTGCGTCGCGCGCGGATAACTCATGCGCGTGGCAAGAAGCGCGCGTAGTACCCGACCTCCGTCCATTGGAAACGCCGGCAGCAGATTAAATAGAAGCAACACAACGTTCATTGTGAACAGGAGATCAGGAATACTGGTCTCGGTGCTCGGCGGATAATCCCATGAACCACCACCGATGAACGCGCCGAGCGCGATGAGCGCGGTCACAGCGGGACCTGCTGCCGCGATGACTAGTTCCTGCACCGGCTCGTCCGGAATACGTTCCAATCGCGCCACACCGCCGATCGGCAACAACGTGATGTCAGGCGTGTTGATTCCGAAAGCTTTCCCCGCCAAAGCGTGGCCGAACTCGTGCAACACCACGCATCCGAACAACAACAGAATGAACAAGACGCCGCCGACCGCTGCGGACGAGCCGCCCTGCGTATAATAGGCAAATGCGAGCCACGCGATTAGCAGCAGAAACGTGATGTGAATCCGCAATTGAATCCCAACAACACGAAAAATTGGAATCGACCAGCCCACGCGAATTAATGTCCTCTCTGATTAAGTGGTGCGCCAGCGCTGATTCGGTGCCCAATGACGTTTGTCGTCTCGAGCGGAGCGAAGCGTAGTCGAGGGATCCCGCGGCAAAACCTGAAAATAATGCAACGGGATGCCTCGACTTCGCTCCGAATGACGGAATCGAATAGGAATGGAAACATTTGACGTTGCAATCGTCGGCGGCGGCCCCGCCGGTTCGAGCTGCGCCGCTTTTTGCGCGATGGCCGGTTTGCAAGCTCTCATACTCGAACGCGAAAAATTCCCGCGCGAGAAAGTGTGCGGCGACTGTTTGAACCCGTCGTGCTGGCCCGTTTTGGAGCGGCTGAAGCTCGCGGATCGAGTGCGGGATTTGCCACATTCGAAACTATGTTCGGTCGAGTTCATCTCAATCAATGGGCGCGGAGTGACTGTCGATCTTCCATCGGGCGCCGATGGTGAGATTTCGGTCAAACGGAGCCTCTTCGACGACCTGCTTTTGCGGCGGGCTAGTGAGCTCGGCGCGAACGTCCAGGAACGAACTACCGTGACTGGGTTAAGCAGAAACGGCTACTGGAAAATTAAAACTTCTTCCGGCGATTCTTTTCGGGCTCGGATATTAATTGGTGCGGACGGGCGCAACTCTACGGTGGCGCATTTGTGCAATTTGTTGCCGCGTCCTGCGCGCGAACGTGTGGCGTTACAGGCGCATATTCCGCTGCCGCGAGACTTTGGGAACCGAATCGTTCTACAATTTCTGCGCGAAGGGTATTCGGGTCAGGCTTCAGTAAACGAGACTCAGCTGAATCTCTGCCTCGTCGGCACACCACCGACCATTTCCAAATTGCGTCGGTGGGCGGAACACCAATTTCAACTGCCCGCCGATCAACCCTGGCGTACGATCACGCCGCTAACGCGTTCGCCGGTTCCCTCCGCCCATGAAAATCTTTTCTTCATCGGGGACGCTGCGCGCGTTGTCGAACCGTTCACAGGCGAAGGAATTTATTACGCGATGCGCTCGGGCGAACTGGCCGCAAACGCGGCCGCCAAAATTCATCCCGGCGAGAATCCGCAGTTAGCACTGCGCAATTTTATTCGTGCACACTCCGACATGTATCGCGGACGTTTGTGGATAAATCGCCTTGCACGCGAGGCCGTCTTGCGACCCCGACTCGGCTCGCTGTTCGTTCACGTCGCGCGAATTCGTCCCGAAACCATGAAGTTTCTGACCGGAAAGATCGTTGGAAAACTGTAGGGGAAACTGACAGCGTTCCAGGGAAGCTGTCAGCTTCCCCTACAGAGGCCACGGAGGCGGCGAATACGGTCATCCGGAAGCGGCTTGTCTCGCCGCTTTCACCGTGTTCGCCATCAGCATCGCAATCGTCATTGGTCCAACGCCTCCCGGCACAGGTGTAATCGAGCTTGCCTTCTTTGACACCTCATCAAATGCAACGTCACCCACGAGCCGGTAGCCACGCTCCTTTGCGGCGTCTTCGACGCGATTAATACCAACGTCAATGACGACAGCGCCCTCGCGAATGTGATCGGATTTTAGAAATTCTGCTCGTCCAATCGCCGCAACAACAATGTCGGCCGAATGCGTAATCTCCGAGAGATTGCGGCTGCGGGAATGCACAACGGTCACCGTCGCGTTACCGGTTTTGTTTTTCTGCATCAGCAGTAGAGCTAAAGGTTTCCCAACAATCATGCTGCGGCCGAGGACTACAACATGGGCGCCGCTAATCTCGATGTCGCTTTCCAGAAGCAAACGTTGTACGCCAAGCGGTGTGCACGGCACAAATCCGCTCGCGTCCTCGAGCACGAGTTTGGCGACATTTTCCGGGTGAAATCCGTCCACATCCTTCCGCGGGTCCAGCGCGCGCACGATTGCTGCTTCGTCGATCTGCTCTGGCGGCGGCGACTGAACAAGAATCCCGTGAACAGCCGGATCGCCGTTGAGTTCGTCGACGCGCGCCAGCAGTTCAGTCTGCGTGGTTGAAGCAGGCAGCTCCAGTTTCACCGAGTGCAAACCAAGGTCGCGGCACATTTTGTCTTTCGAACGCACATAGGCGCGCGAAGCTGGATTATCTCCCACGAGAACTACGGCAAGACCTGGCGTTACGCCCTTTGCTTTCAGTTCTGCAATATCATGGCGAAGATCAGCGTAAACTTTTTCCGCGACAGCGCGGCCATCAATAAGTCTTGGCATGGGAAGCGATAATCCTGCCAGCGAGAACGCGCCGCGCAAGCGCGCTTTGGTGTAGCCGCGCCCCTGTGGGACGCGCAACGCAAGCATGGCAAACATCTGCGCTTGCCACAGGCAACTGGCTATAGGATCTGCTAGCGCATTTCAACCAGCGACATCATCGCGTCCTGGACGCGCAGACGTTCGGCCTCGAATTCCTCGGGTGTACTCGTCGGGTTGACGCGAAGCGGTCGGCTGATCAGCACGCGAACTTTGGAAAATGGTCGCGGGATGATGAAGCGATCCCAGCTTCCCAACCGCCAGCAGCGCGAATATTCCAGATTCATCGGCAACACCGACGCACCCGATTTCTGCGCGAGAAAAACGATTCCAGGGCCAAGCTCGTAAACCGGGCCGCGCGGACCATCAGGCGTAATGACGACATCGTGCCCTGACGCAAGCTCCTCTGTAAGCTGAAGAATTGCGCTCGCGCCCAGCCGGGAACTGGAGCCGCGAACCACATCGTAGCCAAAACGGTGAATGGCATCCGTCAGCAAATCGCCATCGCGACTGGCGCTAATCAGCGCCGCTCCGGGACGATTTCGAAAAAATCGTCGTAACACCAACGGGAAAATCAGCAAGCGATTATGCCAGAGCGCGCCAATGTAATTTTCCGTCACAGGTTTCCCCATGATGCCTGCGCAATCGTCAACGTGATAACGCAGCGTACGCTCCCACCCCCGCAACAACCAAACTCCGAACGCGATCAGCCATCGCGCAAGCCGGCCTTCGATCTTCAACTTTTGTAGCGCGACATTTTCGCCGAGCCCTTTTCAGCCCAACGATATGCACCCGGGTTTGGTAACCCAATTTGGTCGAGAATGCGCCAAACCACTGTGTCGACCACGGCAGTGAGAGAATCGGGCCGACTATAGAAGGAAGGAACCGCTGGGAGCACAACCGCGCCAGCTTCCAGCAAAGTGACGACGTTGCGGGCGTGAATCAGATTCCACGGCGTTTCGCGGGGAACGAGAATCAATTTCCGTCGTTCCTTCAGGAACACATCGGCGGCGCGCAAGAGAACGCTGTCGCTGGAACCGGAAGCTATTCGCCCCAGTGTGGCCATCGAACAAGGGACGATCACCATGGCGTCGAAACGCGCGGAGCCACTCACAAATGGCACGTTCATGTCACTTTCAGAATGGTGCGAAACTTCTGCAGGAATTTTGAAATCATTCAGCTCCTGCTTTGCAACCGCTCTCGCATACGCGCTCATCACGAGATGCACCTCGTGCGTCGCGCAATCGATTTGCTCAAGCAAGCGTTGCAGATAGATCGATCCGCTTGCACCAGTGGCGGCGATCACCAGTTTCATATTATTTGTATCATTCCGAGCGGAGCGAAGCGTAGTCGAGGAATCCCGCGGAGCAACCGAACGGTCGCGCTCCGGGATCCCGCGTTCGTTCATTTCGAAGTCGCGCGAGCATCTTGCTTGGGCCGCCAGAAATGACAAGTTCGGCACAGAGATTCACCGCGTAGCAATCGAGACGCTTGCGCCAGCTTTGTTTTTCAACGAAGCGTTTCGATTCGATGCCCAAAAATACGCTGACGGGAAACATCAAATTGCACCGCGGGTTTCGGTCCGGAATTCTGGGGAACCGGCGCGATATTTGGGTGTATCTGCCGCCGGGTTATCGCCGCTTTTCACGAACATATTATCCTGTTTTGTATCTGCACGACGGACAGAATGTGTTCGACGCCGCGACTTCATTTGGGGGCGTGGAATGGGGCGTCGACGAGACCTCCGAACGCCTCATCCGCACTAGAATTATCGAGCCCGTCATTGTCGTGGCAGTCGCAAACATCGGCGAAGACCGGATCCATGAATACACGCCGACCCCAGGAGTGATCGACGTAAAGGCAAGAAGGAAGAAACGCAGCCGCGGTCTGGCGCGTCTCTACGGAAATTTTCTCATGGAAGAACTCAAACCGTACATCGACGGAAAATACCGGACCAAGCCTGATCCGGAATTCACCGGCCTCGGTGGATCCTCCCTGGGCGGACTTGCAACACTGGCGATTGGAATTTTGAACCCGGACGCATTCCGCCGGCTCATGGTGATGTCGCCCTCCATCTGGTGGGATGATTTCGCTATTTATCGGCTCGTCGATTCCATTAAACGAAAGCCGCCGCTGAAAATTTGGGTCGACACCGGCACGGCCGAACCGGGCTGGGAACAAACTCGCGAGCTATGCAAGCGACTCGTCGAGAAGGGATGGAAACCCGGCAAGGACCTTCTATACATGGAAGCCGATCACGCCGATCATAGCGAAGCATCCTGGGCAGCGAGAGTCGAACCGGCGATGCGCTTCTTATTTTCGCGATCGAAATAAAACTGTAGCCGGTTCCCTGTGGGAAGCGTGAGGCCGATGTTACGTCGCCCATAGGGCGACAGCTACAATTTGGCTGCCCGGCGGCACAGGCGACGGATTCGGCGGCAACGGTTCGGGCGGCGGTACAGGCGGCGTCGGACTTGGTCTGGGCGGAGACGGAATTTCTGGCATCGAACGCTCGTTAAAGAATCGCTTTTACTGCAGCGGTTTGCCGTAAACCTGATAAACCCGAACAAAGCCGCCTATAAAATCCCAGTCCTTCTGATACGAGAAAGCACGATCATGTGCCGACCAGGTAAGGTCGCGCGGCGACTCCGGATGATTTGGATCGTACACGAGATAGCGGTCGACCCCGGGATTCGGCGATGAAGATTTTAGTTTATAAACCAAAACCGAGTGATTGATGGTGAACCGGGGATAAGTTGTAAGAAATGCGACGAACAACTTGCCGCGCGCCAAAGCTGAATTCAGTTGGGCGTGAGTCCGTTCCTGGTAGCCCTTACCGTCTTCAAAGATCATCCTTGCATTGCTGACTCGAAAGTAACTCGGCCAACCATGTCCGATGCTTAATTGCACCACTTCGCGACGGGCCTTGCTCATTTCTTTCAGGTTCCTGTAACCCGGGAAAACAATTCGCTGATTTTCCGGCAACGGGGCCGACCACGCTGGCTGGCGTGTTACATCGCGAACGCGAGCGGCCAGTGACGCATCGTCCAGAGGAGCGCTTCGCGGCTCAAACCGCGCGAATTTTTTGAACTGGGAGACCGTGCGGGACATCACAAAGCAATGACGATTGTATGCGTCTTTCTTCGTCGCTGAGGATTTTCGCAAAGAAGCGTGTCCTTCGTGATACTCGAACACCGTTTGATTAGCGAAAGCGAACGTATCGCGATCAAAACGAAATTCCGACGCGGCGACGTCTGCGCGCGCGAACGCGACAGCGGCAAAAACAGCCAGCCACGCAGCCCACACGGATTTGCCGCAGATCCCCAACATCACATCAAACGCGAGCCGGGGTCGTGACCGTTTTTCCTTCCGAAAACACACCCAGACGGCGAAATTTCTGATATCGTCTCTCCAATAATTCCGCAACCGGAATCTGAGAAATTTGTTCCAGGCTCCGGCGCAGCGCTTCTCCAAGATTCGCAGCAGCAGAACCGTAATCGCGATGCGCCCCTCCCTCCGGTTCGGCAATGATTTCGTCAACCACCTCAAGTCTCAAAAGATTTTGTGCTGTCAATTTGAGCGCCTCAGCGGCTTCAGCGGCGTGTCGGCGGTCTCTCCACAAAATCGCGGAGCAAGCTTCTGGACTGATCACTGAGTAGTAGGCGTTCTCGAAAATCAAAACGAGATCTGCGACTCCGATGCCGAGCGCGCCTCCCGAGCCACCCTCACCAATTACTGCGGCAATGACCGGGACGCGCAGCTTCATCATCTCTCGAAGGTTCACCGCGATCGCCTCAGAAATATGGCGCTCCTCCGATCCGACACCTGGAAAAGCGCCTGGCGTATCGATGAGGGAAATCACCGGCATGCCGAACTTTTCGCCGAGGCGCATCAACCGGAGAGCCTTACGATAGCCCTCCGGGTGCGCGCAACCGAAGTTGCGCATCACGTTCTCCTTGGTATTGCGCCCCTTTTGGTGAGTGATAACGATGCAACGCTGGCTGCCGAGCATCGCCATTCCACATGGCATTGCGCGATCGTCGGCAAAGCGGCGATCACCGTGCAACTCAACCCAGTTCGTGAAACAGCGTTGAATGTAATCGAGCGCGAATGGTCTTTGAGTGTGTCGCGCTATTTGGACCCGCTGCCAGGCCGTCAAATTGCCGTAAACATGACGGCGCATTTCCCGGAGCTTCGCCTCAAGTTCTTTCACCGCCGAGCCGAGATCGACGTCGTGCTTTGTGGAATGGCTTTTTAAATCCTGCAGCCGCCGTTCCAATTCGAAGATCGGCTTCTCAAAATCGAGCGGTTGCCATTCCATGGGTGTTAAAGCGTTGAAGCGTTAAAGTGGAATCCGTTCTTTGTCATTCTGAGCGAAGCGAAGAATCTCTGGTTATTCGTCGGTCGACCTGTGCAAGCCCATATCAGGGATGTTTCGCTCTGCTCAACATGACAACTGGGAAAACGCTTCAACGCATCACGGTTCAACGCTTCAACGAGCTTAGTCAACAATCGTCACAGAGGTTGTTTTGTTTACAAGCGTGCTCAATTCCTCGAGATCAACCGCGCCGAGACCGAGACCGGTCGGCGGCGGCGGTTGATCGAGATTGGGATGTGAAACATCCGGCACCGCATACAACGTATAAGCAGGTGCACCAGCAAGTCTGATCCATTTTGTGCTGCCCAGATATTCCTTGCTGCCGAGACCAACACGTTTGCCGCCTTTCCAAGCCATCGTTTCAGCAACTTTCGCCTGGATTTTGGCCGGCTGTTTCTGCGGCAGCTTTGCCTCGCGCACGTGATATTGCTTGAAAAAAGCGCCGTGGTTTAACAGCACAACCAGCTTCGCTTTGCGGTGGATTATCATGGAGAAATCGGGATGTGAGATCAGCAGCTTGTCGCCAATCCGCAACATGGTGCCGCTCATGTTATTCATGCGCATGATCATCTCGGGCGTCGTCTTCAACTTGCGCGCAATCTTCGCCAGCACGTCTCCGGGCTTCACAATGTATTCGATCTTTTCCGGAGATGGACGAGTCGACAGCAGGATTGCAGTGTTCACCTCGCCAAGGATATCGC
This sequence comes from uncultured Verrucomicrobiae bacterium, assembly GCA_963825355.1. Classification (GTDB taxonomy): domain Bacteria; phylum Verrucomicrobiota; class Verrucomicrobiia; order Chthoniobacterales; family UBA10450; genus Udaeobacter. The sequence continues at coordinate 139,697 of CAWGSY010000016.1, forward strand.
GGGCTTCATCGAGGTGTTTTCCGGCGGGATATTTCTGGATGACAGCGACAAGCGCATCACGCGCTTCGGTGAGTTTTCCATCCTGACGAAGTTTAACCGCCGCCTCAAAATCCGGCAGGCTGACGTCGACCGCAGGCGGCGGAGTGACTTCCCCGCGCTGCTCTTTTTGCACTTCGATCTCTTCTTTGACGAAAGTGTTGTAACCAAACCAGGCGGCTCCGCCGAAGATCGCCAAGGCTAAAAGTAGGACGAAAAGCCATTTCATGATCTGGATGGAGTAAAGCGCTGAAAGCGTTGAAACGTTGAAGCGTCAAGTCACTGCGCCATAGGCCGCTTTAACGCTTCAATGGTTCAATGGTTCAACGCTTAATGGCTGTGCTTTCGCCCCGTTCAGCTTCGCTTCCAGGAAAGAACCGATGCCAAAGGCGTCCAATTGTAGGCTCTTCCCGGTTTGTCCAGGTAAAGTGGCAATCCTGACAGTAAAATTCTTTCGGTATAATTTTCAGCGCGCAAAGCACGCCGACGAGAGCAGGCGTTAGAAATTTCCGCGTCATCTGCGGGTATTCGATATTTGAAGAGTTGCATTGTGGGCAGCGAATTAGCGCAGCGGAGATGTCTGGATCAGTCGCTTCCCATTCGATCATCAGACTTTGCGCCTTCTCGAAATCGATGTCCTCCACCATGACCTTGGCGTTCGCTTGAGGTTTGGACATGAAGCCGAACTGCTGCACGGGCCCCTCATTGTGAACGTCGGCCTTAATTCCCGAATCCTGAAAACGCCCTTTAAGCTGACGCGCTTTGGCGGGCTCATTAAACGTGGCAATGGTCACCATAAACTCTCCTTGATGCGCGGCGGCATATCGCTCTGATCAAACATCAAATCGCCGTTCAGCGCAAGACTTTGACATCGGACTGATTTGCCAGCGGTACGCTGAAGACAACGGACGCTACATCGCTTAATGAGGGGGTGGAGGGAACCATTGGTAGAGCATTAAGTAAACTAGAACGCCAGTAACCGACACGTACAGCCAGATTGGGATCGTCCAACGCGCGATACGCTTGTGCCGGTCCCATCTGCGCCGAAAAACCGGAACAAGCGTCAAAATCACCAACGGCAGCGTCACAAACGCCAGTAGAACGTGCGAGGCCAGCATCGGAAAGTAAACCCCTGCCACCCAGCCGGTGTATCCCGAAGATTTCTCCCCAATACGCGCATGATAAGTGATGTAGCCAACCAGAAAGCAGACAGATGAAAGCAGAGCCACGATCATGCACATCATATGACGGCGCCAGGCGCCGCGCCGAATGAAGTACCAACCAATGGAAATAAAAATTGTGCTCACGAGATTAAACGTGGCGTTGAGAGCGGGCAGGTCGGAGGTTGAAATCACGTTGAAGCGTTGAACCGTTAAAATTAAAATGTCATTGCGAGCGAAGTCGAGGAATCCCTTTGCATCACTTCTCAGTAGCATTGCGGGATCCTTCGACTCCGCTTTGCTCCGCGCAGGATGACTAATTGCCGCTCCGACGATTCAACCATTTAACGTTTCACGCATGCCTGTCGCTTTGGAACAACCTCAGGTTCATCACTCCCCGCAAACGCCACGATTGCAGCGGACGCGCCGCGTTGTTGCAATTGCAATCCGTCTGACAATTTTCGCCGCCTTCGTTGCAATCTTCGGAGGCGCTTATTATCTCGCGCGACGGGGATTTGGCCGTGAGTGGCGGTCCCGCGTCGTGGAAGAGCTACACAAACGCGGCGTCGAAGCTCAGATCGGACGACTCACGCTGGACCCATTCCGCGGGCTGGTTGCGAAAAACGTAAGGATTTTCGATTATAGAAACCGCGAAAACATATTGGCCCTGATCAGCGAAGTCTCTCTCGATATTAACTACGCGGCCCTCATCCATCACGAACCGTTTCTTAATGCGCTGGATGTGCGCGATGCGCAGATAAGATTTCCAATCAAGGCTGCCGAAGAAAAAGCCAGTCGCCCGCAACTGACTAATCTTCGCGCTCACATTTATTTTCCGCCGGAGCAAATTTACGTCAGCCAGGCGGAAGGAACGTTTTGTGGGATTCGACTTTCAGCCAGAGGACAATTAATCAAGCGCGCCGATTACCAGCCGGCGGCGTCACTCACAGCGGAAGAATGGCAAAAGCGATTATCGCTTGCCGAGCGTGTCGTGGCTGAACTGCAAAAATTCAGTTTCCCCGCAGGGTCTCCTTCTTTGCAATTGAAGTTCAGCGGCGACATGGCAGAGCTCGAAAATACCCGGGTCGAGGCAACGCTACGCGGCGACCGACTGCAACGAGGTAGCTACGAAATTAATTATCTGTCGGCTGCAGCCGAATGGAACAACCAGCGATTGGATATCGCGCATTGTGAATGGAGCGACGGGAAAGGCGTCTTCGCGGGTCGCGGCGATTGGAATCGAGAAACAAACATCGCCAAATTCCAGATTCACAGCACTCTGAATTTGAAAGGCTTTCTTGACGCTTTCGGCGTTGGTGAACCGATGGCAGACGTAGAATTTCAGTCGCCGCCTCTACTCGAGATCACCGGCTCGTTTAATCCCGGCGCCGAGCAATTCCAACCGAACATCATTGGACATGCTGCTTTTGGACAGTTCACGTACAAAAAGGTGCCGTTCTCTGAGTTTAGCGCGGATTTTTCATGGGACGGCGAGCGCACTTTCGTTCGAGACTTGCGTGTGCATCATCAGACTGGCCTGCTGAGAGCGGATCTCTTCGATGCACCCAACGATTTTCGGATAAACCTTGAGAGCAGCATATCGCCAGAGGCAGTGCATCCGCTCGTTCCGGCCGAGACAAGCGGGTTTCTGCGCGAATGGCAGTGGCAACGTTCACCTGCAATTCGGTTGGAAATTCGCGGCACAAATCGCAATCCTGCGAGTTGGCGGGGCGACGGCACAATTGCTCTGGGGCGCACCCGTTTTCGCGGAACGTGGCTGAACGGCGCCAACACCCGGATTCATTTCGCCGACGGCGCGCTCGCTTGCGACGATATTCAGGTCACGCGAGACGAAGGCACCGGTTCCGGCAGTTTCACGTACGATTTCAAAAAGCACGAGGTCCGGATCTCGAACATCCGCAGTTCGTTGAATCCGGCAGAGGTAATCTTCTGGATCGATCCTAAGACGTCGAAAACTATCGCTCCCTACAAATTTCGCCGTCCACCGAATGTCGTCGCCAACGGTGTTTACCAGTTCCACGGCGGCAAGAACACACGGCTGGAAGTTAAGGTCGATGGCTCAAGCGGAATGGAGTATGTCTTTCTGGGCAAAACGCTTCCGTTCGATCGTGTCTCGGCGCGATTGCTTTTCACGAACGATCATTTGCAAATTAGTGATGTTCGCGCGGATCTCCTCGACGGCACGCTGCGCGGGACTGCTGACATCTCGCTAGCGCGAAACGATCCGCGTTATCGCGCCAGTGTATCCCTAAGCGAAATCAATTTCCCTCGGCTGACTGACTTGTATTTCAATTATAAGACTGCGCACGGGCTGTTACGCGGCACATATGATTTCAACGGCATGGGCAGTGATTGGCGAACGATGCGAGGCAAAGGGAAAGTTGAAGTAAGCGACGGAGACGTTTTCGCCATACCGATTTTTGGTCCACTGTCGGGAATTTTGAATCACATCGTGCCCGGCAGCGGATACAGCATCGCCCACAAGGCAAACGCCGGGTTCACCGTGGGAAACGGCATTATTCACACCGAGGATTTCGAGGCCGGTGGTTCTCTCTTCAGTATGCTCGGCAACGGCGACATTCATTTCCTCGACGACAAACTCGACTTCAATCTGCGGCTGGACATGAAAGGGCCCGGCATAGTGCTCCTGCCGATGTATAAACTTTTCGAATACGCCGGGGAAGGGAGCCTCAAGAAACCCGATTGGCATCCGAAGCGGTTTTAAAAAGAGCAGTGACAACAAAAGAAACGGGGAAACGGCGAACCGGCGAAGCGGCGTCCGCCCCGAATCGCCGATTCGCCGACTCGCCGTCTCAACCTCTCCTCGGCGCGCATATGTCCATCCGCGGCGGGGTGAGCATGGCCATCGAGCGCGCGCGATCGATCCGCTGCACCGCGATGCAAATATTCGTGAAAAACAACATGCAGTGGTTCGCCAGACCACTGACCCGCGAGGAAATCCGCGCTTTTCTCAATCATGTTCAACGCGGTGAATTGTTGTCGGCGTTCGGGCACGCTAATTACCTGATCAACCTCGCTGCGACCAATCCGCAATTTCACGCTAATTCTATTCGAGCGCTCGCCGAAGAACTGGTGCGGGGAGATCAACTTGAACTCCCGTTTTTGGTGTTGCATCCGGGTGCGCACCTAGGCGCGGGCGAAGAAGCAGGTTTGAAAAAGATCGTCGATTCAGTGGACGAAGTGTTTCGGACAATTCCAAAAGTGAAAACGAAAATCGCGCTCGAGGTTACGGCCGGCCAGGGTTCCTGCATCGGTCATCGATTCGAGCATCTCGCGCATATAATCGCGAACGTATCCGAGCCGGAGCGATTGCGTGTGTGCCTGGATACCGCGCATCTGTTCGCCGCAGGTTATGAGATCGACAGCGAATCAGGCGTGAAGAAAACATTTCAGGAATTCGATCGCGTCATCGGTCGCGATCGTCTCGTTGCGATTCACGTAAACGATTCCAAGACAGGGCGTGGTTCGCGAGTGGATCGACATGAGCATATCGGCAAAGGCAAGATTGGTCTGCACGCTTTCCGCTTCATCATGCGAAGCCCGCGATTCCGCAAAATCCCAAAAGTGCTGGAAACGCCGAAAGGGAAAGACCTCGCGGAGGACGTGACGAACCTAAAAACGCTGCAACGATTGGCGCAAGCGCGGCAGTCTTAGGCAAGTGCTCATTCTGAGCGAAGCGAAGCGGAGTCGAAGAATCCAGCGGCGCTGCCTGAGAGTAATTCCGGGATCCCTCGAGTTCGCTCGGATGACAGCGCTGAGCTATTTGATCAGCCGGATGGTAAACGGATACTGATAAAGCTTTCCTTCGCTGGCCTTAACCGATGCGATGATGACGAGCACGGTGTTCACCACCCAGAGCGCTATCAAGATCGGAATTCCGATCAGGAAAATGCACAGAATCGCGGCAATCGCGTCGTAAATCAGCATCGAGATTTGGAAATTCAACGATTCCTTTCCGTGCGCATCAATCTCAGGCGAGTCGCCGCGTTTTAACAGCCATACGGTAAGCGGGCCGAGAATGTGACCCAGAAAGTGAAAGAACAATCCGAGTAATGCGCTGGCGTGACATAAAACGCACCAGGTTCGAACACTGGAGGAAGTGGATGGGGTCGGCGGCGGTTGTAAATCCATACGCAACCTTTCGCTCAAGGACAGGTTGCTCGCCAGTAGAAGAGGCAGAAAAAAATTCCCGCTACTCCGCCTTCACCCGCTCGATATGCGCGCCGAGTTCCTGCAGTTTTTCGTCAAGATGTTCGTAGCCGCGGTCGATGTGATACACACGAGTGACTTCGGTGACGCCATTTGCTTTTAGCCCGGCCAACACCAGCGCGGCGGACGCGCGAAGATCACTTGCCATCACCGGCGCACCGAGAAGGCTGTCCACTCCTTCAATCATCGCCGTGGCGCCCTCCAGCTGGACCTTGGCTCCCATGCGTTTTAACTCAGCCACGTGCATATAACGCTGCGGAAAAATGTTTTCGGTAATTAAGCTCGTTCCTTTGTTGGTCGAAAGTAATGCGCACATTTGCGCCTGCATGTCGGTCGGGAAACCAGGATACGGTTCCGTAACGATTTCCAACGCGCCGGCTTGGCCATTGGGCAGGACGGAAATCGAATCGCCTGCGACATCCACAGCGTAACCGCACTTTGCTAGCGAATCAGTGACCGCACGCACGTGTTCCGGCTCAACGCGTTTTACCGTCACTCCATCTCCGGCAATTGCACCCGCGACAAGAAACGTGCCGGCTTCAATTCGGTCCGGAATAACGCGGTGTTCCGCGCCATGCAACTCAGGAACGCCTTCGACGGTAATCCGCTCCGTCCCGGCGCCTTCGATCTTTGCGCCCATTTTATTGAGGAAATTTGCCAGGTCCACGACCTCGGGTTCGCACGCTGCTCCTTCAATGACAGTCACCCCGTCGGCTAACACAGCTGCCATCATCACATTGTCTGTACCGAGCACAGTCGGGCCGAATTTTCCCTTCATGTCGATTTGTGCCGCGCGAAGTTTAGGCGCAAAAACTTTGATATCGCCGCCTTCCACGCGCACCGCGGAGCCGAGGGCTTCAAAACCTTTCAGATGCAGATCAATCGGCCGATCACCAATGACACAGCCGCCGGGCAACGCGACGCTGGCTTCCTTGCACCTGCCCAGCAACGGTCCCAAAACACAAACGGACGCCCGCATTTTCCGAACGACATCGTAAGGCGCGACAGAGTGGATCTTCCCGGCAGTCACAGTCACCGTGCCGCTCGCGCGTTCCACTTGCGCACCGAGATGAGCGAGAATTTGGAGCATGTAATTCGTGTCGCTCAGGTCGGGAACGCCGTGAACGATACACGGCTCGCGAGTCAACAATGTGGCAGCAAGAATCGGCAGCGAGGAATTCTTTGAACCGCTAACCTTAATGGAACCAGAAAGCCGGCGGCCGCCGTGAACCAGAATTTTATCCATATTTCGCGAACAAGAAACGTATCACACCCGAGTAATCTTTTTCCGTCGAAATGTCGCGATAATTTTTCTCCGTCAGCGCAGCAACAAGCGCCTCACTTTGACCGATGCCAATCTCCATCGCCAGCATTCCTCCCGGCCGAAGCCACAACGGCGACTGCGCAATCAATTGCCGCACCAGCTCGTCCCCGCACGCGCCCGCGAAAAGTGCTATCTCGGGATCGTGCAACACTTCCCGAGAAAGATTCTGCCGGTCTTCGTTCGAAACATAAGGAAGATTCGCGACGATCAGATCGAAGCCTGGTTGCACATTTTCAAGCAAGTTGCTTCGCAGGAGCCGGACGCGATCGGCCAGGCCGAGTCGCTCGGCATTTTCGCGAGCAAGCATCAGAGCATCTTCGGAAACATCGGCCCCGATGATCTCGGCTTTTGGAAATTCCGCGGCCAGAGTGAGCGCGATGACACCGCTGCCGGTTCCAACATCGATGATGCGCGAATATGTAATTTCGGATTTGAAGTGTGAAATCAGCAGCTCAACCAGCTGCTCGGTTTCAGGACGCGGCACCAGTGCGCGTTTGTCGCAACGAAAACTGCGGCCGCAGAATTCGACGGTGCCGAGCAGATGTTGAAGTGGTTCGCCTGAGCCGCGACGCTTCACCAATTCGCGTAACGGAGCAAGCTCTGATTCCCGCACCTGGCGCTCGAAGTTCAGATATAACTCCATCCGTTTGTGGCCCATTACGTGCGCCAATAAATGCTCGGCGTTCAAACGTGGACTGTCGATGTGGCGTTTCTGAAAATAGCCCGTTGTCGATGAGAGGACCTCGAGCACAGTCATGCGGCAATTTAGCTACGAAAGAGTTGCTCGCCCGCGAACTGTTCGCGACGCCCTTTGCGCAGTTAGACCGACCTAAGATACTCCATGTTGTCAATCTTGACGCACGGAGTGTCCTCCCCGTATTGCTTATTAATCAACAGCCGCAAGGTGCGTGCGAAGTTTCGAATTTCCCGTTGTTCCAGTTGTTCCTGATCTGTCGTTAGGCCAACTGAGCGACCGCCAAGGATCAGCTCAATGGCGTTCCGGGAAGCCAGAAGTGTAGTCGGAATGTCGAATGCGGAGAGCGCACGTTTCGGTTTCTGATTGTAGTCTTTTGCCCGAATGTAAAACGGGAAATCGCGAAACGGTGTTTCGATCGCAATCTCCATCAGATTGCGCACGTTCAACTGCAAACTCTCCTTTGTGATTTCGGAAAGCTTGTCCGGAATCACGATATGGAGCTCAAAGGAATCGTAGGTCAGTGGTGTGCGCTCCACGGTCTCGGCGCCTTTTCCGTCCTTGATCTTTCGCTTCATGGCCAGCCCGCGTTTATCGCAAAGAGCCGGCACAACTTTGGTCACAAAATTTTCGAAGTAGCCCACCGCCAGCGCTGTGGAAGGGAGCACTCCGATTTCGGGCTGCTTTTGTTCCTCTTCAATCGCTCTCCGGATCTGATTGCAAGCCGTTCCGACTGCAGCCACAAGATTGCCGTCGTCGCGCTTCCGATACAGCGCAATCGTAATGCCTGCGTAATCAGAAAGGACCTTGGTTTGTTCCTCGCACACTATGAAGGCGCGGCTCGGTCCCAATCTTCCGAGGAATAAGCCATGCTCGAAAATAACGTTATCGCGCGGCGCAGATTTTTTCTTGCCTCGACTGGTCACGACATCGTCCGGTGTCATCACGAGCACGGCAAAGTCAAAGAAGTTGGCAACGCGCAGCAATGATTCCAGCGTACTGGTATTCAGCTTGAAGACGCCTTCATTCCAAAGGGTCACATCCATCTCCGGGTCGAGTTGCTCTTTAATTGCGCGCGCCGTCGCCAATCCTTCCGAAGAGGATCCAATGAAGAGCGTTGCCTTCTGCAGTCGGGGAATACTGTAGCTACGCCATGGCGCGGCTGATCGCCCAGGCAACTTCCTTGCCCGTGACGAAGCCATGCGCATCGCGGCCGCTTGGATCTACGATGTATTTGCTACCTTCCAGATTGTGAAAATGACCGGGCTGCCAGCTGTAGGTGCCCCCGACCGCGAGCAGCCGATCGACACCCTCCACAACTTCGCCGGCCTCCATTTTCTGCGCGCCATTTCGGCCGAGGCCGCCAAATTTATCATTCGCGTCGCCAAAAGCTGATGCAACCGTGCCGGACAATCGCGAAGCAACGGGATAAGCAATCCCAACGGCGCGATCGTTCGGCGTGTAAGTAAGAATGATCGGACCTTTGATGCGGTGGTTGTCTACCACGCTGCGAAAGAATCCGTTCATCGATTTCGAAAATCCGTTGTGCGAGAAAGCAGCCTGCAAAAGCGACATGCTTTGTAATTTGTCTGTCGTAGATGTCGCCGCGGCCGCAGTCACGAGGCGACAGCCAAAGCTGTGGCCCACCAGATGGATCCGCTGCACATGATCGGCTAGCCGATCAAGCAGTGGCGCCACGCCCACCTGGCCGACTGTTCCGGCGCGCTTTTTCATTTCGTAGTAAGCCAAATAATTCAGAAACCGAATCGCCCCGGATTTGATTCCAGAAAAAATATCGCCCAGTCCAGCCGCGCCGCCGACCGAAGTAGTTGTCCGATGAGCGCCAAGCGAGGCAGCGCCGCCTCCACCTCCTCCGCCCGAAGCAACAAGCGGGGTTGGCATCTTTAACTTCTCGAGTATCACCGATCCATCGAGCTTGAAGAAGAGCGCGGAGTTATCCTCCTCGTTCGCAGCGCTGTCATCGAGTAAGCTCCGCAGCTCGTCGACAAATTTTCGCCGTGCATCGAGATCACTCTCCAGCTTGCCGATCTGGTTCTTGGCAGCGGTGATTTTCTTCGCCGCTTTCTTGTCGAACATTGTGGCAATGACGTCGAGCTTGGCCTTGATGGTTTCGTCCGCCGCCGTGGAGCTCCCTCCGAATCCCGCGCCACCGCCGGGCCCTTGTTCCGCAACAGCGGCGTCAACGACATCGGTAAATTTCTTCGAGGGCCAGATCACTCCCACAATTGCCATCTTTTTCTCCTGAAGCCGATCCGACGCGACTGCCGCAAAGTTGGTGAACAACGGGATGTAAAGCTGCTCTGCTTGCTCTTCGGTGTTATTCCACCCGTGCGCCGCGACGATAACGTCCGTCGTTCCGTCGGGCAGCGTCATTTTTTGTTTGTCTAAAGCCGCCCCGTCTTTATCGAAGTGAGCGGCCGCGTAAGGAATACCTGCGATATCATTCATAAACTTCTTGCATCATGTTTCTACACAGACTGAATGGCGCGCATGAGATCAATCAAGCCCGCGCCTTGAAAAGAGCGCTCCCGTTTCAAATCGGTAGCTGCCCCCAGAAAAATCTCCTTTACCCGTTCCGGTTCGCCGATGAACTCCCGTCGCACGGACAGGAATGCCGCAATCACACCACTGACATGCGGGGCAGCCATGCTGGTCCCACTGTCCTCGACGTATTCGCATTGTCTTCCTTCCGCTCGATCCATTAACAATTTTCCCGTGGCGGCGGAGAGAATTTTCTCCCCCGGAGCAACGATGTCGGGCTTCATTCGTCCATCGCCAGTTGGACCTTTTGAGGAGAAATAGGAAACGCCATACACATGCGGCATGTCGCGATGCGTCGACCCGACGGTAATGGCTAATTCGGCGTTGCCTGGATCGTTGATTGTGACCGGCATCCCAGCATTCGTTGTCCGCTGTTGCGCTGCGAGTGCACCATAGCCAGTGTTGCCTGCGGCCACTACGACCACCACGCCCGATCGCACGAGGCGATTGATTTCAACGCACAGCGGACTCTGTCCACACGCAAACCATTGCGGGTCGAAATCGTATCCGAGACTGATGTTAACTCCGTGGATCACATTCAAACGACCGTGTCCGTTCTTTTCCTGGATGTGCGCGATTGCCGCAATCAAGTTGCTGACTTCGCCGTTACCTTCATCGTCGAGCACCTTCAGACTAACGAGGCGAGAACGGGGCGCCATGCCGCGAATGGAAGTGAGCAGGACCTCATGAGTCTCTACTGCAGGCGAGTTCCCCTCTTCGTAGCCCTTAACCGAACGGGTCACGGCGCGCATTTTTTGCGCCTGCCGTTTCGTGCCATCGGCCATTTGTTCTCCCGCTATAATTCCGGCCACGTGTGTACCGTGTCCAAAACCATCGATCAGCGCACTTTTGCTGCCATTCGGAACATTGGCCGTATCAGTAAAATCCGCGTGGAGGGGAGAAGCGGGATCAACGTTCCCGTGCAGGGCAAAATGCGGATGATTCGCGTCGATGCCCGAGTCCATGATAGCCCATGTGATGTCAATACCATGGGCGCAAAATGACGTTTGCGCCGCATCTGCCTTCACCGTGGCGAGCGACTTCGTAATGCATGGTGAAATCTTGAAGTCGGGCCAGATACGATAGATGGCGCGCAAGCCATATAGCGCTGCTGTACCTGATTGCGTTGGGGCCTTTCCACGTTTCTTCGATTCGCGCGGTTTCTTGGCTTTTTTGACTGGAGTAGGAGCCCGCTCGGCATCCAGTCGGACGAGTTCACGAATAACTTTTCCGCTGAGACGCGCGAAGATGTATTGATTGCTTAGCTCGGTTTTTTTCCGTACACCTTGGTTTTTGTCGGCCGATCCGACCGCGTCTTTGGCCTTTTCGATCGCCTCTCGAATCCATATTCGGCCTGCGTCGCGACCTTCATCATAATCAATATTCACATCGATGATGACGGCGTGAACCTCATTGTCGTCTTTATTGATTTCCTCAAGCAGTGGAATCGCAATAACACTGCGATCGAGAATCCGCGGATCAAACCGCTTTATTTCGTCTTTCTCTTGCCCTCGCCGATCAGATTCAGCCATAGGATTGACGCGACTGCCGTTCAGCCGCGGAGTACAACAAAGGGCCGCGGTTACGTCAAGCGCCCTTCACGAAATTGAGCAGGTTATGCTGCGGCGGCTGATTGCTTCAACCGCTCAGCGACATCTGCTGCTTGCAGTGACTGAATTAGGTCACCAAGATCGCCATCCATGAACCGATCCAGGTTGTAAAGCGTGAGGCCGATGCGGTGATCGGTCACACGGTTCTGTGGAAAATTGTAGGTGCGAATTTTTTCTTCGCGTCCGCCGGTACCGATCTGCCCCCGGCGTTGTGCGCTGTATTTCTCCGCTTCCGCGCGCTGCTTGTGCTCCAGCAACCGCGCCCGTAAAATTGATAAGGCGCGCTCCTTATTTTTAAGTTGGCTGCGACCATCCTGGCACCGAACAATCATGCCAGTCGGAATATGCATTACCTGCACGGCTGAGTCGGTCGTGTTCACGCCTTGCCCGCCCGGACCGCCCGCCCGCGAGACTTCGATCCGCAGATCGTCCGATTTCAACTCAACGTCGATATCTTCCGCTTCCGGCAATACCGCCACGGTTGCCGTGGATGTATGAATGCGGCCTTGAGCCTCCGTGGCAGGAACACGTTGCACACGGTGCACACCGCTCTCGTAACGAAGCTTTCGAAAGACCGATTCGCCCGAAACCCGAAAGATCGCTTCCTTGAATCCACCAAGCTCCGAGGGACTGGATTCAAGGTCCTCCGTCTTCAGTCCCGCCGCTTCGGCATAGCGATGATACATTCGGTAAAGATCGGCGGCGAAGATCGCGGCTTCGTTTCCACCTGTCCCGGCGCGGACTTCCACGATCGCATCGCGCTCTTCCGTTTGATCCGCCGGCACCAACGCGATTTGAACGTTGCGTTCAAGATCAGAGACGCGTTTTTCGAGCTCCGGAATTTCATCGTCAGCCATGGCGGCGATTTCGACGTCGCGCGACGTCGCGAGCTCGCGATTGTCGTCTAATTGCTTGCGCGCGGATTCAAGAGCGCGCGATTTTTCCAACAAATCCTTCAAACCCGCGTGTTCGCGCATAATCTCCTCAGCGCGTTTGCGATTATCGAACAGGTGCGGATCGGCAATCTCGCGCTCCAGCTGTTCGAAGCGTTCGCGTTTGAGTTGGATAAGGGAATTTAAGTCCATGAGGCCGTAGTGGCGGCTGTGTCACCACAAAAAAGGCGCTCGCCGCGGGCGGACGCCTCTACAAGGAGCTAAGCTTTCTTCTCGGCGCGGGCAGCTTTGGTGCTGCCGTAACGGCGGGCAAATTTCTCGACGCGGCCCGCGGTATCGACAAACTTTTGTTCGCCGGTGAAAAAGGGATGACAAGCGGCACAGATGCCGATCTTAATATCGCGACTCGTGGAGCGAGTGTGATACACCGTGCCGCATGCGCACACCATATCAGTCTCATAATATTCTGGATGAATGCCTGCTTTCATCTTCTTAATGGAGCGCGAAATGTATTCGCGACCTCGGGTTTTTGCAAGCGATGAAAGATGGCGATCCACTGCTGCTCGCATGGCAGACGACAATGTCGTGCAAAGGCGATAACGCCGCGATTTTTGATTCAAATGGCAGGATCGCGCAGAGCTTTCGGGATATCGAAGAGCACGCAGGTGCCTTTGAGACCAAGATGGAGAAGTTGCACCCCGGAGAGGTCGTGGCTGTGCAGATTGGCAACCACGAAGATTGGCCTGCGGTTTTCATTGCGTGTCTACGCAAACAGCTGGTTGTTCTGCCGCTGGATCAGTCCATTGGCGAGCAGCAGCGCGACACAGCGTTAGAGATTTGCAGAGCGAGCGCTGTAGTGTCCGCTGTCCCCAGCGGTGGTTGTTCCCGGATTACTCGGCTGAGCACAGCCGACACTACAGCGGATTGGGGTGAAAATGTGCCCTCGCTCTTAAAACTCACCTCGGGCACAACCGCAGCGCCGCGCGCGATTCGATTTCGCAGCCATCAATTGCTAGCCGATTGCAATCAGATTTGCGGCAGTATGGGCATTTCAGATGACGATTTGAATTTTGGCGTAATCCCGGTCTCGCACTCGTACGGATTTAGCAATTTGCTTACACCATTGATCGCGCGCGGTGTAGCAATGGTTGTGAGCCGCGATAGAACACCTCGAGCCGTCATTGCGGATCTTGCGCGCACCGGCGCGACGGTCTTTCCGGGCACGCCGGCGTTTTATCAGGCGTTTTGCGATATTGGCGACATGCCCGCATTACCAAAACTTCGGCTGTGCATTTCTGCTGGCGCGCCGCTCTCGAGCGCAATCGCGAAAAAATTTCTCGAGAAATTCAGACAGCCCATTCATTCGTTCTATGGCGCATCGGAGTGCGGCGGAATTTGCTACGATCGCCATGGCACAACGTTCGAGGACGGTTTTGTCGGGGAGCCGATGCAGGGTGTCAAAGTTGAGCTTGTCGATCCCACGGAGTCCGTCAGCCAGCTTCGCGTTCGCAGCGCAGCGGTGAGCGACGGCTATTTTCCCGATCCCGACGATCACAAGCTTGGCAACGGTGTTTTTCTGCCGGACGATCTGCTCGAGCGACACGATTCCGCGCTGAAGATCGTGGGCCGGATTTCGGACGTAATCAATGTCGCCGGAAAGAAAGTGAATCCGGCAGAAGTAGAAGCGCATCTGCTGCGTTTTAAGGGAGTGCGGCAGGCGGTCGTGTTTGGCCGTTCCACAGGGGCAGGATTACGAAATGAAGAAGTCGCCGCGTGCGTGCTGGCATCGCCGGATGTCACCGAAAACGATCTTTTACGATTTTGCCGCACCGCATTGAGCGGATGGCAGGTGCCGAAACGAATCTTTATCGTCGATATAATTCCAACGAACGAACGCGGCAAAATCAGCAGACGCGACCTGGCGCGGCAATTCTCCGAGGGGCATGAGAGTTCTACGTTGCGAACATTGGCCTCTTGATAAAGCCTTGATAAGGGCTTTGCTTACAGCGACACAACAGTTAGGGCGACAGCGGCCCGCAAACACAAGCTACTAAAGCTCCAAAATGGAACGTTCGAACAGCGAAGAGCGCGAGCAGATTGACCGGCCACCCATCCCAGCCGAGGACGAGGGAGCGTCCGAGCCTGGCGCGAGTTCCGAGGCTTTCCAGTCCGACGACTGGTGGCGGGCATCCGCGCCTGAGTCCGATTGGGCCCAGCCAGTCTCAAACGCTGCAGCCACAGAAGTCGGGCAGCGGAAGGAAGCCGGCACGGCCGATGTCTATTTTTGCGGCCGCACAAGTCTGTTTCCGCTGAACGTTGCGATACGAGCCATCGGCAAAGAGAACCTGACCGGATTGCTACGGGCCTGCTGGGACCAGGAACCGATCGACGTTCTCGCCCGTGACGGCGAGATTCTTTTCGCCACAACCCGCGACCTCGATCTCTATTGCGCGGAAACTCCATCCATCGTCGCAGACATTGATCCAGAGGTCGTTGCCAACGCCCGCGATCAACAGAAAGAAAACGGAACTCCTTTTCTGCTAAGTCTTGCCCGCAACGAGTCGATCGAACGGCAGCCGGCGTTAGATTTGATTCGCCATCAGGGCCAACTCCTCTTTTCGCAACTCTGGTCGGCGCCAAATGTTTGGATCATGTTTGAAAAGAACACTGACCTGTTAGGCGGCTTTGGCGATGTGACCGGCGATCCCGACGTGGACGACTGGTCTTTGGAAACTTTGCGTCTCGTGCAGAATCCGGAGCAAAAAGGAGGTTTCGATCCGGCGTCGATCCCGTCTTACACGAGAGAAGGCTTCGATCGCGTGCAAAAGTTGAAACTCACTCCGGATGAGGCGCAATTCGGCTCGCAGTTCAATGGCGCCCGGTCCGTGCAACAGATTGCAAAGAATCTGCGGCTCGATTTGAAATCTGCCAGGCAGCTGCTTTTCCGGTTCGTAGCGCTTGAAATCGTCGAGTGTTGGCCTGGCAGCATAGCTCCGAAGACCGAACCGAAGGGCGGCATGGGGCGACTGTTCGGGCGCGGCCGCTAAGGCGGCTTTGCCCCTGTCGACGCGCGCTCATGAAGAGAAGAGTTCTCGTCGTCGATATCGGCGGTAGCTTCGTGAAACTGCTCATGTCCGAGCGCGTGGAGCGCAAATTCGCGTCCGGTCCACGAATGACTCCAAAACAGTTTGTCGCCAAATTTAAGGAGACCGCGAAAGGCTGGAAATTCGACGTAGTCTCAATTGGTTTTCCGGCGCCTGTGCGCGAAGGAGGAATTCTTCGAAAGCCGAAGCACTTGGGTAAAGATTGGGTTCACTTTAATTTTGGGCGAGCGCTGGGAATACCGGTGCGCATTGTTAACGACGCTGCCATGCAAGCGCTCGGGAGTTATCGTGGAGACGGCCGAATGCTCTTTCTCGGCCTTGGAACGGGTCTTGGATCCGCGCTGGTGTGGGATAGAAATCTTATGTCACTCGAACTGGGTGACCTCCCCTACCCGGACGGAAAAATCATTGAGAACCATCTCGGTGTCCCCGGCCTGGAGGAATTGGGAAAGAGAAAATGGAAACGTGAAGTCCTCCATGCCATCGGCCAATTAAAACGCGCGTTCATCGCCGATTACGTTGTCCTTGGGGGCGGGTTGGTACACAAGTTCGGTCGATTGCCGAAGGGAATCGTTCGCGGTCAGAACGAAAATGCATTCCTCGGGGGAATCCGTTTGTGGGAAATCAAACGCAATTCGCGTGAGCTAAAGTGGCATCTGTTGTAGCGCAAAACGCAGGCTCGAGATTCACGTTAGTTAACAAGGACGGCGTTTCTTCCTGCCGACCCTGCTACGTTCCAGCCAATGCAACAGCTTGTTTCGGTGTATGTAATAACTTATCGGCGTTGTTTTACTTCACGCGATGAAGCTAAGAGTTCATTCGATCAGCCAAAAGGCTGCGATGACGCCGACAGCGTAAGCCGAAAGATTCTCCGCCGCACCTGAACCTATAAGACTTTAGGGCTATAATAGCCGTGGCAGCCGCGAGATGGCGATCTCAACAGAGCCGCAGAAAATATTTCGCGACGACAACGCAGTCGGCGCGTTTAATAGTCAGGAAACTTATGAAAAATCTTCTTCCGCTATTGTTTGCTGTGGTGATCGGTATCGCCTGTTTTATTCCGGCGCCAGCCTCGGCTTATCGTTATCATGGACGGTATTACCCATATTCCTACGGAGGCCATTATTACCGATATCGCTACCAAGGGCATTACTACCAATATCAATATCGCGGCCACTACTATCGGCACCGCGGTTGGGTTGTCGGCGTCAGCGGGCGCCCCGGATATTATCGGTATTGGTAAGCGGACGCGAAACGAGAAATAAAACGCACGACCAACTGAAACGTCTGGGGTCGAACGAAAGCGGCGGGTTCTAGCTGCTATTTGGGTGCTCGCCTTCGCCTTTTCCAACCAAACAAAGCTTGACATTCTACGCTAAGCGATCTGAAAGCTAAGAATCTATGAAGACTTACATATTGTGTTTGCTCGGTGCCATCGTTGCGATCGCATTTATTGCTTCTTGTCAGCAGGAGGGAACGACCGCGACTAAAACGGTATCGGCGTCACCCACTCCAACGAAAACGCTTCACAAAACGACCCAAGGCGCAGTACAGAGGTAATCGGACGGAGCCGTCACCGACGGCCTAAACCATAACGCTGGGGGCACCGGATTCACAATTACCGGCGCTGTTATTACTTCAGCGGTGTTACCCGTACTCCTGCGGGGTCCATTGCCGATATCGCTCAAGGCTCTGTAAAATCGCCCGCGTGTTAACCGTCGAACGTCCCTGAGCGATTTTCGAGTCGAAGCCATCGAGTGCCGCAATTGGGCTTGACTTAATGAACCGCCCTCATCACCATGCGCACGAAATCAAAAGAGAAAATATGAAGAACCATACTCACCTCGTGATCACGGTTTTATCCGTCGCGATCTGCGCATTGCTGGCACCTGCTTCGTTCGCTCAAAAAGGGGAAGTGATGTCAAAAGCTCAGGCTATGGCACAACAGCTTAGCCTCACACCTCAACAAAAGGAAAAAATCCTGCCCATTCTTGCATCCGAAGTACCAAAACTGCAACACATCAGAAACGACAATTCGGTTTCAACTATGCAGAAAATGCAAGAAGTCAGGGCTCTTCATCAGCAAACCGATCCGCAGATGAAGGCGATTCTCTCACCTGAGCAATACCAAAAACTGAAGCAGCTTCGGGCCCAGCAAGTCCGCGAAGCCACACAAGGCACCATGGGCCACTGATGGATGCTATCAATCAGTCTCAGTATTAAAAATCGGCCGTCTCATCGCTTGTCACGGAACGTGGGGCTCTAAACGCCCAACTATCGCGCAGAGAACAAAGTGCGTTCGTTATAACCGGAACTTGGACTCCCACTAGATCCGTGCCCCGTGGAGAAGTGCACGTTCGGGAGGGATTCCGTTATGCCTGATAATCGATCGCAAATCAGCGAGAACTTCGCGAACCTCTGCGACATCGTCGCGAAACTTCGTGCTCCTGATGGTTGCCCATGGGATCGCGAGCAAACCAATCAGTCGTTATTGCCCGCACTCATAGAGGAGGTCTACGAAGCCGCTGAGGCGGCGCGCGCTCAAGACGACGCGCATTTTCGCGAGGAACTTGGCGATCTTTTGTTGCTGGTGATAATGCACGCTCAAATCGCGCGCGAAACCGGCCGGTTCGACATCGAGAACGTCATCGAGCAGGTGTCGGACAAACTCATCCGGCGGCACCCGCATGTGTTCGGCACGAGCGAAGCACGCGACGCCGGCGCGGTGCTCAAACAATGGGAAGCGATCAAACGCGAAGAGAAAAACGCTGACTCCCATTTCCTCGGCAGTTTGCCGAAAGCATTGCCCGCGCTGGTGCGCGCGCAAAAAGCGCAATCCAAAGTGGCCCGGGTGAATTTCGACTGGACATCGTTGCGCGACGTAATCGCTAAAGTGGAAGAAGAGTTTGATGAGACCAAGGCCGCGATTTCCTCACAACAACAGGAAAGCATCGAAGACGAGATAGGCGATCTGCTGTTCGCCGTCGTAAACCTTGCACGGAAGTGCAAAATCGACGCAGAAACCGCGCTCCAATCTGGCACGGACAAATTCGTTGCGCGGTTCAATCGATTAGAGGACGAACTTAAAACACGCGGCAGGCAATTGGGCGAAGTGGAGTTGGCCGAGTTGGATGCGATTTGGGACCAGATCAAGAAAACGTCGAACGCCCCAGGCTGAATGTCTCTGACTTCCACGCTCGACCGTGGATGTTCGGCGTTTGCTTCTCCCGATGCTTTCGCCATATTTCGCCTCCCAATGAACCTGCTGATCAACTTTTGCCTGGTGCTCTTCGTGCTGGTCGCCGGCCTGATGATTCTTGTCATCCTGATGCAGCGGCCGAAGAGTGAAGGTCTTGGCGCAGCATTTGGCGCCGGCGTCACGGAGAACATTTTCGGCGCGCAAACCACCAATGTGCTGGTGAAGTTCACCACGTGGTTGGCGGGAATATTCTTTGCGCTCACGTTCGCGCTGTCGGTCCTTTATTCGCACCACAGCGTAGCCAGCAGTGCTTTCCGTCGCGAACTGATGAAAAACCAGCCCGCGCAAACCTCACCTGCGCCTGCGAAAGCGCAATCATCGCCAGGGGCCTCACCTGTAACGACGCCGGCGCAGGCGTCGCCCGCCGTTTCTCCAGCTGCAAGCGCAGAACCGACGGGTTCGCCAAAATCATAGCCGCCAGTTCTCGCGGGAATATTGTCCTATAGCCACGGCCCGGTGGGCCGTTTACGGACTCAACGAGCAAACGCAACCGGCGACCCGCTGCGCCGGGGCAGGCAGGCCGCTGGCTAGAGCAGGATTAACCGGCGAGACTTATTTCGCTTTGCGCGCGAACTTTGGCGGGAACAGCCAGAGCAGCCTGCCTTTCTCAGTCTCGGGATCGATGTCGATGAGGGCCACACCGGCTTTGGACATCTTGATGAAACCGCCGGTCAACGCGGAGATTACACTCGAAAAGTCCGGCTCGTGACCGACCAGCATCAAAGCTTTGGACTCGTGCCGCTTTAGCACAGTGCTCAACTCGCTAATTCCAAATCCCGGCTCAAGCGCTTCGTCCTGGCACAACTTTGCTTTGAGCTGTTCCGCTGCGGCTTGTGCCGTCTGCAACGCTCGCGGCAGCGGACTGCTTACAATTAAATCCGGTTTCACTTTCAGACGGTCGAGAAACTTCGCTACCTGCCGTACTTCTTTTTTGCCAAAATCGGTGAGCGGCCGTTCATCATCCGGCTTGGTCCAGCCCGGCCAATCGGCTTCGCCATGTCTGAGGAAATAGAGTTGCATGTTCTAGATAGTCATTCCGAACAAAGTCGGGAAAGCCCGTAGCACAACCTCAAGGTGGTTTCGCGGGATGTCTCGACTTCGCTCGACATGACAGACTTTATAAAATTTGCCACTTCGCTCTACGAGTGTGCGGATCGGTTTGCCACAGCCGGACGCCCCCGAGAAAAGCATTTCGATTATGTCCCAGCTCGATCCCTTTCGGCAGTTGATCTAATTTCTTCGCGCTTCCGCCGCCGAGAACGACGTAATCGGCAATCAACGATTTCTTCAACAACATGACCGCACGAAGGACTTCGTCTTCCCATTGCTTTTCGCCGAGCTCTTTCAGTCCGGACTTGCCGAGGTAATCCTCGATGATGTGTTCGTTGCCATAAGGCAGATCCCCGAGCTCGAGCGGGAGCACGTTATTTTCCCAGATCAGGGTGGATCCAAGTCCGGTGCCCAATCCAAGAAACAACATTCGCCGGCCGCGATAACTGCCGAGCGCCTGCATCGCGGCGTCATTGATGATGCGGACGGGTTTGCCTAACGACTTCTCAAAATTGAACCGTCTCCACCCCGCTCCAAGATGCTTCGGCTCGGTCATGATACAACCGTTGCGGACCGGCGCTGGGAACCCAATCGAAATCGCGTCGAACGCCCAATCCTGCAACAGCGACTTGAGTTGAGTCACCAGTTCGCGCGGTGTCATTTGCGGACCGGACCTGAATTTTCGCCGTTGCGCACGCGAAATCATCACTTTCACGTTCGAGCCGCCGACATCGATGACGAGAATTTTTTTCTTCACTTCGTCTCCGACTTGGTCGATCCGGTCGCGCCGCTTTCCTTTACAACGGCAATCGGCACGAGCCGGTCCGCACGCGCTTTTTTCGTCGAGCCACCAACCTTTTTAATGCGTTCGCGTGATACTTCTCGAAATTGCCACTGCGCCTGCCGGCGTGGTTCTTCGCCTTCGGGTGTCAAACGGCGGTATGTGCCATCCGGCTGCAACTCCCGCGCCTTCACGCGATCGTTTAGAAACGCGGGAATAACATCATTGATGATTTGATCCCGCAACGCCGGTGTCTCGATCGGGAAAGCCAGCTCGATGCGCCGGTAAAAATTCCGCGGCATCCAATCCGCGCTGGAAAGAAAAACCCGCGGCTGCCCGGCATTTTCGAAATAAAAGATCCGGCTGTGCTCGAGAAACCGGCCAACAATGCTGATGACGCGAATGTTTTCGCTGAGATCCGGAACTTTCGGACGCAAGCAACAGATCCCGCGAACGACCAGATCAATAGTTACATCTGCGCACGAAGCTTCATAAAGCTTCTCAATGATCTCCTGATCGACGAGCGAATTCATCTTCGCAACGATCCGGGCAGGCTTGCCTGCCAGCGCGTTATCGCGCTCCCGCTCAATCAGTTTCATGAACCGGCTGTGCATGTCGAATGGCGAGACCAGCAATTTTTTCAATCCGGGATAACCAGCGAGGCCGGTAAGAGTATTGAAAACGGTCGCCACTTCTTCGCTCAGCTGCGGTTCGCTGGTGAGCAAACTGAAGTCGGTGTAAATGCGCGCAGTCTTCGAATGATAATTTCCCGTGCCGAGATGGACGTAGCGGCGGAGTTCGTCGGCGTCACGCCGAACGATCAGCAACACCTTGCAATGCGTCTTGAGACCGACCACTCCGTAGATCACGTGCGCGCCGGCTTCCTCCAAGCGTCGCGCCCACTGAATGTTGCTTGCCTCATCAAAACGCGCTCGCAGCTCCACAATCGCAGTGACCTGTTTTCCTGCGTTAGCCGCGTCGATGAGCGCCTCCACAATGGGCGAATCGCCGCTTGTGCGGTACAGCGTCATTTTAATGGCAAGCACCTGCGGGTCTTTTGCGGCCGTCTCAACCAACTCGACAACCTCCTCGAAGCTGTCATAAGGATGATGCAGCAACACGTCTTGCCGTCGTAAGACTTCGAAGAAATCAGCGTGTGGCGGCAACGCCGGGTCGCGGGCCGGTTGAAACGGACGGTCTTTCAGTTTGGCAAACGCGTCGTTGGCAACCAGCGGAGCAAGATGCGTCATCGTCAACGGGCCATCGAGCTTGTAAGCGTCCGCCTCAGATAAACTGAAAAACTCGAGGAGTAGCTCAAGAAAATCTTTCGGGCAATCAGCTTCCACTTCCAGCCGCACGGCGTTTCCGCGGCTGGTCCGTCGCAGTTCGTGCTCGATCGTTCGCAAAAGATTCTCCGCTTCCTCATCGTCGATGTAGAGATCGCTATTGCGGGTGACGCGGAACGCGTGCACGCCGTCCAGGATTAAGCCGGGAAATAATTCGCCGATGTGCTGCTTAATTAGCGACGCCAGATAAATGTATTCCCACGGCTCGTCCGCACCGGTGCCTCGAGGCATGAGGATAAGCCTCGGCACAACGCGCGGCACCTGGACAATGGCGTGAAGCGGTTCGCCACGACGGCGCGTTTTCGCGCGCACCAGCAGATTGTGACTGCGGTTCAACAGATGCGGGAATGGATGACTGGCATCCACGGCCAGCGGCGTCAGCATCGGGAAAACTTCCTGCTGAAAGTAGCGATTTGCCCAGGCAGTGCGTTTGGCGGACAACTCCGCGATCTCGCGCACATAGATCCCGTTCTTCCCAAGTTCGGGCAGCAACTCGTTTTTCCAAAGCGCATACTGCGTCGCCACAAGCTCGCGCACCCTCTTTTGAATGCGGTCGAACAATTCCGTGGGGCTTAATCCGTCAGGACCAACGTCGCTCGTCTCGCTTTCAATCTGTTGTTTGATTCCGGCTACGCGAATCTCGAAAAACTCATCGAGATTCGAGCTGAAAATCGTGACGAACTTAACCCGCTCAATGAGCGGTTGCGTGGGATCCTGCGCTTCCTCGAGAACGCGTTGATTAAACGCGAGCCAGCTCAGCTCCCGGTTGATGAAATTCTTCGGATCGCCAAAACGGTCGTGGAGGGTTTGGACAACCTGCGGAACAGCAGCCGTATCGCTTTTCTCTTCAGCGCGCGGAGTGGCCTGGGCTTGCGGCATGTTTAACGATTGCCGATCAGCCACACATACGCAACGCCGCCTGTCAGACGGAGGCCGTCACGCTCTTGTGCCTGATGTCTTCCGCAACCGCAGTGTAAACGGCGTCCTCGGCAATGTTAGTTGCGTGATCGCCGACGCGTTCCAGAGCGCGTGAAATCAGGATCAGGTTAAAATATCCGCGCAATTGCTCGCTATCCTCCATCATCTTGGCGGTTAGTTTCGTGTTTGCATCGCGATTCATATCATCGAGTTGCTTGTCGCGGCCGCAGACCGAGTGCGCCAACTCGATATTTTCCCGCACGTACGCGTTAATGGCGTCCTTAAACATCGACATCGCGTGCGCCTGGATTGGCACAATCATTTGCACTTCGGGCAATGGCGGATGCCGATTCAACTTGCGTGCGCGTTTCGCGATGTTCGTGGCCTGATCGCCGATGCGCTCGATGTTTGGCGAAAGTTTAATTGCCGAAATCACCCGCCGCAGATCTGAAGCCACGGGCTGGAATCGAAGCAAAAGCTCGAATCCGTCCTTGTCGATCTGCTTCTCCAGTTGGTCGATCTCTTCGTCATCTGCGATCGCGTGTGTGCAGAGATCGTCATTACGCTGGAACAAGCCCTTGAGTGCTCGATCCAGGCTGCGCTCAGCAAGGCCAGCCATCATGAGCAGGTCGTTGCGCAGCGATGTTAGCGCTTCATCGAATGTTCCAAGAATATGCTTCGGTATCACCATAATTCCTCCCGTCCTCCCGAGCGGAGTCGAAGGACCCCGCGGAATATACTTTCGGTTGTGCCGCGGGATTCCTCGACTTCGCTTCGCTTCGCTCGGAATGACAATGCCATAGTGTTATCCAAATCTCCCAGTGATGTAATCTTCCGTCTGTTTCTCGTTCGGATTGGTGAAAATTCTCGTGGTCGGCCCAAACTCGATCAACCGGCCAAGGTAAAAGAAAGCCGTGTAATCCGATATGCGGCCGGCCTGCTGCATATTATGTGTCACGGTTACGATAGTGTATTTAGCCTTGAGCTGGTCGATTAATTCTTCAATCTTCGCCGTCGCGATCGGATCAAGTGCCGAGCACGGTTCATCCATCAAGATGACTTCCGGCTCTACGGCGAGTGCGCGCGCGATGCACAGTCGCTGCTGTTGCCCGCCAGAAAGGCTCGTTCCAGGTTTGTGCAGATCGTCTTTCACTTCGTCCCAAAGAGCAGCCATGCGCAGTGATTTTTCTAAACGCTCGTTTAGAAATTTTTGATTGCGCACTCCGTTCAGTCGCAAGCCACAGATCACGTTTTCGCCAATCGTCATGGTCGGAAACGGATTTGATTTTTGGAACACCATGCCAACCCGGCGGCGAACAATCGCGGGATCAACGGTTTTGGAATAGAGATCTTCGCCGTGCAGCAGGACCGTGCCTTCCATGCGCGTCTTCGGCGTTAGCTCGTGCATCCGATTGAGAGCCCGAAGGAAGGTTGATTTTCCGCAACCGCTGGGCCCAATAATCGCTGTCACGGCCTTGGAAATGATGTCGAGGCTCACGTCCTCGATGGCACGCTTTTGCCCATACCAGATCGATACATTCTTCGCCTCAAAAGTTAACTTCGGCGGCGGATCGCCGTTAACGAGCGATTGGGCAGCGCCCTCGACACGCTCCGTAACCCTTTGTTCGGGTGTCGCCATAATTAGATTATCCATTTGTGAATGTTCTAAGCAACCGATCCCCCTCGCCCGCGGGTCAGAAATCTTACCAGTATATTAATGCAAAAAACTCCTGTAACGAGCACTAGCGCGCCGGCCCAGGCCTGACGATGCCAGTCGTCATAGGGAGAAATTGCGTAGGTGTAAATTTGCAACGGCAGTGCGGCGATAGGCTGAAAAAGGCTGTGATTCCAAAACCGGTTTCCAAAAGCAGTGAAAAGAATCGGGGCGGTCTCGCCGCCGATCCGCGCTAACGCCAGCAAAATGCCGGTGATGATGCCTTTCGATGCTGTCTTCATTACAATGTGAACGATTGTTTTCCACCGGCTGACACCGAGGGCGAGCGCAGCTTCGCGATAGCCGTTGGGAACCAGCAAAACGACTTCTTCGGTCGTGCGAAGGATGAGCGGAATCATGATTAGTGCCAGCGCCAGACCGCCAGCAAGGACGGAGAAGCTTTTGAATCGCAATACGACCAGACCGTAAACGACCACACCCCAGGTAATCGATGGGATTCCGTTGAGGACGTCAGCTAAAAATCGCAACACCGAATTAACCCGAGCGGAGCCGTATTCGGCGAAGTAAACTCCGCCCAGAACGCCAACGGGAATGCCGATTGCGCCAGCAAGAACCATTAGTTCGAGCGAACCAACGATGGCATTCGCCATGCCACCGCCCGGCTCACCGACAGGCGCCGGTAACTTGGTGAAGAAATCCCAGTTAACCGAAGAGATCCCGTTAATGAGCAGGTGAAAGAACACCAGACCCAATGGCAAAATCACAAGAATCGCGGAAACAAGAGCAGTCGTCGATGCCAGCGCGCTTTTGATTTTCCGCCAGCTATGGTTGTCTGTTCTTTTGGAACGCATGGCTATTGCACGGCGCGTGTTGCCGATGTTGTCGTAATCGTTCGCAGCAGCAGTTGGGCGAGAAGGTTCACCACGATGGTTATTCCAAAAAGGACCAGCCCAATCTCGAACAACGCCCCAAGATAAATGTCAGTTGTCGCTTCCGTAAATTCATTGGCCACCACGCTGGCCAGCGTATACCCGGGCTTAAAGAGCGATGCTACAATTTGCGGCGTATTGCCGATGACCATCGTGACCGCCAGCGTTTCGCCAAGGGCCCGCCCAAGACCGAGAATGACCGCGCCGAACAAGCCTTTCTTCGCATAACTCAACACTGCGATGCGCGTCGCTTCCCATCGCGTAGCGCCCAGCGCGTAGGCCGCTTCCCGCTGCAAGTCCGGCACGCTGCGCAAAATTTCGCGGGAGACCGACGTGATGATTGGCAGAATCATGATGGCTATGATGATTCCGCCAGCAAACATGCATGGGCCGTAGATCGGCCCGGTGAACAGCGGTATCCAACCAAAGTATTGTTTGAGGAATGGAAATGGATAATCGCGAAGCCACGGCACCATCACGAAGATGCCCCAAAGCCCGAGAATTACGCTTGGAATAGCCGCGAGCATTTCGATCAGCGAAGTGAGCGGCTGCCGAATCCACAACGGCGCAAGTTCTGTGAGGTATGCCGCCGTGGCGATGCCCAATGGCACAGCGATGATTAATGCAATCGCCGAAGAAACCAGCGTCCCATAAATAAACGGCAGCGCACCGAATTGTTCCTCGACCGGGTCCCAAGTGGACGTAACCAGGAAGTGAAAACCGAATTTTTTGATGGCCAGTGAAGATCCAACCCATAACTCCCACCCGATCAGGATGACCAGCACGACTACGGTGGAGGCCATTGCCAGTGTGAGCCATTCGAATGCCTTATCGCCAAAGCGCGACGGCCGGGCCATTCGCGCCTGTGCCGGCCGAATCGTCTCTGCCTCCTCGATAGTAATGGTCGACATGTTTTAGGCTGGTTGTTCGACCGGAAGAGACGCCAACCAGTCTTGAGTCTTTGCTGCGATCTCGTCGCGAATTTCGCGGACCTCCTGTAACTGCTGCTCGTGCGTACCCGTGAGCTTTGAAGGGTCGTGAAATGGCCAATGCAAACGTTTTGTCACTCCTGGAAAGATTGGACATTTCTCGGCCGATTCCGCATCGCACACCGCGACAACGTATTCAAAAGCCTCGCCTCTTTTCCAGACTTCGAACACGCTCTTGGTTTTGTTTTGCGAAATGTCGATCCCGATTTCCGCCATCACTTCTACTGCCAGCGGATTCAACTCGCCCGGCTCAAGCCCTGCGCTCTGCGCCTCGAAGCGATCGCTTCCGTAGTGCTTGAGAAGAGCCTCGCACATTTGGCTGCGCGCCGCATTGTGCACGCAAATAAATAACACTCTCGGCCGGTGGAACATTTCGATTAGCGGTTGGATCTTCTTAATATTTGATCTCGTTGACCTCCTTCAAGACGCGCTCTTGTACGTTTTCAGGTAACGGCGCGTAATCCAGGTCCTTGGCTATCTTTTCACCGTCTTTCGCCGCCCATTTCAGAAACTCCACGAGCTTTTTACCCTTCGCCGGATCTTTCTGTTGCTGGTAAACCAACAGCCATGTCGCACCAGCAATTGGATACGCATCTTTTCCCGGTGCGTTTGTCATCGAGAACCGGAAATCCTCCGGGATTTGGGCAGTTGCGAGTGCCGCGGTTACCGATTCGATCGTCGGTTTCACGAATTCACCCGCTGCGTTTTTAACTTCGGCATACGGCATTTTGTTTTGGATCGCATAGATCAGTTCTACGTACCCGACGGCGCCGGGCGTCTGCTTCACTTGGCCCGACACGCCTTCATTGCCTTTGCCGCCAATACCGGTTGGCCAGTTGACCGAGGTGTTATTGCCAGCCTTGCTTTTCCATTCTGGACTTACCTTGCTGAGGTAATCGGTGAAGATAAATGTTGTGCCGCTGCCATCCGATCGATGGACGACTACGATATCCTGATCGGGCAACTTTGTGCCCGGATTCAACGCCGTCAGCTTTGGATCGTTCCATTTCTTGATCTGACCGAGATACATTCCGGCGATTGTCTCTCCATCGAACTTCAGAGCTGGATTGCCTGGGAGGTTGGAGACCATCACCACCGCTCCCGCGACCGTTGGAACGTGGAGGATTTTGCCTGGCGCTTTGGCCAGGTTCTCGTCGCTCATCGGCCCATCGGATGCGCCGAAATCGACAGTCTGAGAGAGGATTTGTTTCTGCCCTCCACCCGAGCCAATGGATTGATAATTAAAACGTACGGACGGATCGACCTTCGCGTATGCATCGAACCATTTCGAGTAAATGGGATACGGAAAGGTCGCGCCCGCCCCGTTGATCATCATTTGCGCCGAAGCGCTTGCGCTCAATCCGAGCACAATTGCCAGTGAAAGAAGCTTTGGTCTGCGGAATTTCATCATGTGACGAAAGTGCCGCACGCCGATTCCGTCGGTCAAAAGCTTTACTGTTACGTTTGTGTGACAGCGGGCTTCGCCGTGTTACACGTTAAACCGCTAAAGCGTTAAAGGGGCGCCGTTGTACTTTTCAACGATTCAGCGAGCCACGATATCAACTGGCAGCACCACCCTAATCGTCGTGCCTTTGTTTAGTTCGCTTTCCGCCTCTACGCGCCCGCCATGTGACTGTGCAATGTGTTTTACAATCGCCAGGCCGAGGCCCGTTCCGCGGACCTTATCAGGGCCGCGGGCCTTATCTGCGCGGTAGAAGCGCTCAAAAATACGCGGCAAATCTTCTTTGGTGATACCGATGCCATCATCGCTCACAGTCAGCTCGATTTCACTGTCGCGCTGCCGGGCGCTCAGCCGAATCTCGCCATGCTCGCGCGAATATTTCACAGCGTTATCGAGCAAATTGTAAAGAGCCTCCTGGAGCCGCGGACGATCTGCGCGGACCGGTGGCAAGTCCGGCGAGACATCGACAAGCTAAATGGAGCTGTTTGTTCGCGAGCTTCTTTTCCAAATCGCGAATCACGTCTCGCAAGAAGGTCGATAGATCGATGTCAGCCAATCGCAAATGGGGATTGGCCGATTCCAATTGCGCGAGAGTAAGCAGGTCCTCGGCCAGCAGGTCGAGGCGCTTGGAATGACGTTCCATGACTCGGAGAATTCGGGAGAGTTCCTCGTGCGACGTTTCGGGGCTATCGAGCAATGTTTCAATGTAGCCGCGCAGGATCGACAGCGGCGTGCGCAATTCGTGCGAAACATTCGCGACGAAATCGCGCCGCACTTGATCCACCTTTTTGAGCTCCGTGATGTCGTGAAACAAAACCAGTGCGCCGGTGATCTCGCCGGATTCGTTCCTGGTCGCAACCGCATGCAGTTCAATTTGTGAACCATCAAGAGCCAACTCGCAGCGAACCGGGCCGTCGCCACGGAACGCATCGGTTAGCAGCTGATCGAGTGTTGGATCGCGGACGATCTCCAACAGCGGCGTTGCTACTGAAATTTCGGGAGCGTCGAACAATTTTCGAAACGTCTGATTGGTCAAAATTACCTGGCGGTTGGAATCGACAACCAACAACGCGTCGTGCATTGCCGAGAAAATGGTTTGCATCCCGGATTCGCGTTTTGCGATCTGTTTTTGGAGTTGCTCCAACTCATTAACAATCTTTTCGAGTTGGAACCCGATGCGTTGCGCAGGCACGCTGCCCTCCATTAAAAATGTCCGCGGCCGTTCACCACGGCCGATTTGTGTTATGACCTGCTCGAGCTGGTCCCATGGCGCGATCCATTTGCGCCAGACAATGAAGGCGATGCCGCCGAAGGCGACGTAAATCAGGACGATAACAAACCAGGCCACAAGATTCTTATTCTGTTCTAAATGCTTTTCGCAGCAAAGCGGGTGCGAAAACGTTTCGCAATGCGAAAGTACTGTCGAAATACTCGTTAGGCCAGGTTCCTCTTCGCGCTGGTTTTGAGATTCACGCGCTTCGGCGGCTCTTCAACGCTGTAGTGTCCGCTGTCTCAGGCGGATCTGCGCATGTGACTGCCCTCGCTCGGAAAGACTGCGCTGAGGACAGCGCACGCTACAGCACGGCCGGCCGATTTTCTATTCGCGGAGCCGATAGCCGAAGCCGCGCACTGTTTCAATCACGTCGCCGGCTTTGCCAAGTTTTTCGCGCAGCCGGCGCACATGCGTATCCACCGTGCGGGTGTCGATCACGCTTTCATAGCCCCAGACGTCGTTGAGTAATTTATCGCGATCCTGCACCCGGCCTCTGCGCTGAATCAACGTTCGCAGCAGCTTGAACTCGAGACTGGTGAGATGCACGCGTTTGCCGTTCACACGCACTTGATGGCGCGCAGGATCGATGGAGATGGAACCGGCCTTGAGCGTCTCCTCTGGTTTCTCGCCGCGTCGCAAAATTGCTCGGATTCGCAGCATCACTTCACGCGGGCTGAAAGGCTTCGTCACGTAATCGTCAGCTCCGAATTCCAGACCAACGATTCGATCGATCTCTTCTGCTTTTGCGGTCAACATCAGAATCGGAATGTGAGACGTTGCCGCGTCGCCTTTCAAAATTCTGCAGACCTCCAGTCCGGACATTTTTGGCAACATCAAATCAAGAATGATGAAGTCCGGGCGGTTGTCGCGCGCCTTCTGCAAACCGCTTGCGCCGTCGCCCGCTGTCGCGGCTTTGAAGCCCGCCTTGCGCAAAGTCATCTCTAGCAGGTCCGCGACGTCGCTTTCGTCTTCGACAATCAGTATTTGTCTGGCAGAACCGGTATCCATGGATAGAAATGACCTTTCAAAGTAACTAACTGTTTTTGTGTTGGCAGGCTTCGTCCGATTAGCGTGTGGCTGACTAGCGTCTCCCGCCGGACATCTCTTCGAATGGGTTGTAAACCTCGATCGTATAATAAGCGATGAAACCGTCCCGCCGTTTTTCGATCTGCTTCGGACTTCCAAACAAACTTTCGACCTCATGCGAGTTGGTGCGTCCACGGATGACCGAACCGAGGCGCCTCATGTAAAAGTCGTTAGGCTGGCCCTGCACAATGTAAGCAGGTGCCGCAGATAACACAGCAGCGGTATTAAACCGGAACGCAAGCACGTCAGTTCCTCGTCCTTGATTCAATGGGTCCGACGTATCCCTGAATGGAGCGCCTTGAAAACCCAGATGCTGCATCAACACTGAGCCAGGACGCACAATATAATATCCGGTGCGCGGCCCGCGCGCGACGTAGCGCGAATCGTCGCGGAATGAAGTAGCAGACGCTGATGCGGCGATTGTCCCCAGAAGAGCAAAAGCACAAAGGAAACGCATTTGCATAATCGAGTAGTAGCGTAAATCCGCGCCGCCGTTGGATGTCAACTCTTTCGCGACAAGCTGACGATTTTGGCCGAACATCAACCGCCCGGCCCCAGGCGCACCTCGCGAAAAAGAGCGTACAACAGATTCTGAAGCGAATAATTGTTGTCCAACTCGATCCAGCGCTCTCCATCACGCGGGTAACTCGTCGCCGTTACCGTCGCAGTCACGCGACCGCTCTCCTTGAGGAGATAAATCTTTGCGTTAGGCGCCAGCTTAATCCATCCACATGAGGGATCGCCGCGAAACCAGGCAACCGGAATGGATTCGCCGCGGCGTCCGGTCGCTACAAATGCATGCTGTGCCACATCGACATGGATACCTGGAAACCGGAAGTCGAATGGTTGGTCGGTGCGTGGCTCGTTTGTGTCCGCGAAGGGGTAATTACTGAATGTGATCCGCGCGGCGAGTTCACCGCGCGTTCGTTCCAGGTAAAGCTGGTGCCAGGTCACTGCGCCGTATGCGTAGGTTCGCGCGTGATTCGGGCTGGTGACACTGACCGCATCCGCCATGGCTGAACGGTGGTGATAAGAGTAACCGCCAGCGTAATCGCAATTCGCATTACCTGATTCTAAGGACGACACGCTCATCGTCCAGTCTGCACTTCACCATGCATGCCTCGGTGTAGTGAAATTATTTTCGAGTTCACCCAATTGTTACCTCGTCGCCATACGGTTGTAACAATTGCCGTTCATTGTTCGCGGCGAAACAACGAACACCCCGTCCCGGAAACCTTCGGGGCCACAACCAAGGAGAAACACAATCTTTATGAAGAAATTAACACTGGCCGCTGCCGCTCTCTGCATTGCGCTGGGCGGAACTGTTGCCCGGGCGCAAGATGATGGGGCGCTGCTCGACTTGCTGGTCAAGAAGAGGCTCATCAGTGATAAGGAAGCCGAAGAAGTGCGAGCCGAACTGGTGAAGCAGTCGGCCACCACGGCAGCTGGAAAGTGGAAGCTGTCGGCCCCCATTACCGAGCTTGAGCTCTACGGTGATGTGCGTCTCCGTTACGAATATCGAGGTGGCAGAACTCCCAGCGACCACACTGATAACCCAAATGATTGGTATGAGCGCGAACGCGAGCGTTATCGTCTTCGCGTTGGCCTCCGTGGCACACTCGCTGACGATTGGTTTTTTGGGATTCGATTAGAAACGAGTAACAGCAACCGCTCAACGAACGTGACTTTCGGAGCAGACTCTCCCGGTCCATTCTCCAAAGTCGACGACGGAGTCTTTGTGGGTCAGGCATATTTCGGTTACACAGGTTTCCCGGACTTCAAGTTGACAGGCGGCAAAATGCCACAGCCGCTCATAGTCTCGTCGATGCTGTGGGATGACGATATCAATCCGGAAGGCCTCGCGGAGCAATGGAAGCACACGTTCACGTTTGGAGGAGGAGCGCCCCCGCCGACCGTATATAGCAAGGATGGTAAAGATGCCAAGGCCGTGGTGGCTCCGAAGCCACCGTCGCCGTGGAAACTCGACCTGTTCGTAAACCTCGCCCAATACGTTTATGACGATACGAATCCAGAGAATCCGATAGGGCCCAGGCCGACGACGACCGGAAATAACACAGGAAGCCCTCAGCTCGTCCCTCAAACCGACGCGTTCATGCTCGCGTGGCAGGCAGGCGCAAGACTTACTGCCCCGGACGGCATCTACGTCCAGCTGGCGCCTACGCTCTATAACTACACTGGTAACGGTGACACGTTTAACATCCACTACGTCGGCGGTAACCCGGCCTTGTCCAACAGCGCCTCATTGGCCACAAACCAGACCGGCATCAACAGCCTGCTGGTTTTTGATCTACCAGCGGAAGTCGGCTGGAAAGCCTGGGGGCTGCCAATGCGCATCTTCGGTGAATTCGCTGACAATATCGAGGGTCACGATCGCGCACACGCGGCCGCAGATCTGGGGGGATTTGAAGCTCACACCGGCCAGCATTACGCTTGGATGATCGGTGGGGCTATTGGCCAGTTAAAGAAGAAGGGCGATTGGGAGCTCCGGGCCTGGTATCAATGGGCCGAACAATATGCGCTGGATCCCAACCTGGTTGATTCGGATATCTTCGATAGCCGCGTTAACCAGAAAGGCGTAGCTGTGAAAGCCGGGTACCTGCTCGCCGACGCCATTAGCTTGAATCTCACATATGCCTATGCCTGGCGCATCAATGGCGCTCTTGGCACTGGAGGCGTAGGCGATATCCAGGTCAATCCGCTTGATCAATATCAACTCTTTCAGGCGGATATGAGCGTGAAGTTCTGAGATGTTTGCACTGGAAACGAGAACCATTTTAACGCCTATGAAAATCAAACACGTCGCGCTTAGCCTTGCGCTCATGGCAACAGGCACTGCCGACGCGCATGCCGATCGCCTAGTCAAAGGTTCCGACACGCAGGCGCCAAACTCGATATTTTACTACACAAACGGCGACGCCAGTGGATTGGCCAAGGAGTTTCTCGATTTCACAGTGGGACCCGGTGGCCAGAAAATTGTGGCACAAGTTGGATTTGTACCGATCAAATGAATCGGTCGTGGTTAGGTTAACGGAAGCCCGTCGGGGATAGAATGCCTCGACGGGCTTTTTGTTAGTCGTTCACTTGCAATCAGTGAAACAAAAAAAACAACGGCAAAAGAAACCGCAGCGGGAAGTCTCTCCCGTCACGATGCTAACCGATGAACTGGACTCGGTGAGACGCGATTTGCGTCGAACAATTCGCGCATACGCCGCGCGTCTGGAGCTCGATCTCGCCGAAAGCATTGCCGCCGTAAACCGTTACAAGCGCGGCGAAGACTTGTCGCGGGAACGACTACACGACATCCGCGATCTGACGATCATGATGCGAAAGCGCAAGTTGAAACCCGAAAAGGGCCGGCGCAAAGATGTGCGCAAGCTCGACTCGCTGATTCAAGACCTGCAGTCAATCGCGCGACCCGGCGCGGATAAGAGTGATTCCAAATGAAACGGAGTTTGTCTCCGGTCACGGACTTACTCCTGCTCATGCTCTTGCTCGCAACTCTCGGTGCCTCAGCAGCCCACGCCACCCCGCTGAGTGCCGACATGATTGTAAGCGTGCCCGATCAAGTGCTGGCGCTGGTAGATCGCGGGAAATTGATCGCGCGTTACTCAATTTCGACTTCGAAGTTCGGAACAGGCGATTCTGCTGCCAGCTATCGCACACCGCTCGGTACGCTGTTCGTTTCAGCAAAAGTCGGTGACAGATTGCCTGCGGGCGCGGTCATTAAAAATCGAATACCGACAGGTGAAATGGTGGGCGTAGATGCGCCGGGACGCGACGCAATTGTTTCGCGCGTGATCTGGCTGCGAGGAATGGAAGCGCAAAATCAAAAAGCGCGCGACCGGTGTATTTACATTCACGGAACACCGGAGGAGCGCCGGATCGGCAACCCAGCGAGCTTCGGCTGCATCCGGATGCGCTCGCGCGATATCATCGACCTCTATGATCGCGTCCACATCGGCACACACGTCGTGATTACACTTCAAAAGATTCACGATTTCGTTAAGCCGGAAGAACCTGACTTACTGGCGAAAACAGATTGAACCCCCCGCTCTGAGTTGTCATTCCGAGCGAATGGTAGGGACGGATCGCCGAGCCGTCCGTCTCCGGATCGACTGTGCCTATTTAAGATTGTACGCCAGCTTGTGAGTCGGCTGATACAGCTGAATGTCATCAGCGCCGGGGACGATCATCACGACGACCCGGCCGTACTCGAGTTGCTCGATAGCACCCCGGGATTGTGCTCCTTTCGCCCGTAACTCACCAACGGTCGCTTCGATATCGTCGCACATTAGCGCAATCGAGTGTTGACGCGGATAATCATAAGTTTTGCCTTCCCAGATGCTATGCGTCGGATGCACACCCATCTCGCTTGGCCCAGATTTAAAAATGAGCCAATCCCCATCGAAATCCTCGGTGACGTACTTCCACCCGAGCACGTCACGCAAAAACGCCCGCGTTGCGTTAGCATCATCCGAGTAAATCAACGTATGAATTGAAGTGATCATAAGGGTTCTAATTTAGATCATCTCCCGCGCGCTGCTTGCTTTGCTTTTATCCCGGTTCCTGGTCCGCAAATATTTGTTAGTCGACCCCGCTGGGGTTCTGTTTAACACAGCGAACTAATATCTTCTAACTCGCCGCTTTCGGAGCGCTCAAGCTCTTACTGTAGAAGCCTGAGCGGTCGAAGCAGCAAATGCGTCGTTTCCCGGCTGCAAGCATCGAGCACGCATTTTTGATTCGCCGCGCGCGCGTCTCCTCCTGCTTGGCAGAGGTGATCCAATGGATCCAATCTCTGCGTGCGTTGGGCGTAATGTCCGACCACAACGCCCTCGCCTTCGGGGCGGCAGCCGCGAGCGCCCTTCGAAGATCCGCCGGCACTTCTGGTTCCGTTTCCTTTGCCGCGGGTGTGATCTCTAGCGTGACGATCTCGCCTGCCTTTGCGCCGGCAGCTTCGGACAGCTTTCGGTTCACTCTGAGCCAGTGGCTTTTTTGGCCGTCTGGCTCAAGCGTCGCTTGAAACGCGAAGCCATTGATGGTGCCTTCGATAGCCGTGATGCCTCGCGAAGGAAGCTTCGCACTAGCATTCTTTGGCAGGATGAGAAAAGTCCAGGAGTTGCCCTTCTCGCGCTGATCGGCCCGAGGGCGGGCCGGCTCCATTGCCGGCCGGAGGAGTTTCGCTTTGAAACGGATCGAGGTTTTGGTCATTTGCCTGGTGTCATTGACAGGATTGCGCTTTTTGCGAGCTGCGCGGTTAGCTCCGTGAACGACGTCGGATTGCATCTAACGAGTTTTCGAAACAAGTCGTCGAAGGATATGGCCTTTCCACATCCACGCTCCTGATAAGGCGATTACCGGAAAGGCGACAAACCGAACAACAGGGGCGTAGTTTGGAAGCTCTTTAAAGGGACTATAAATGTAACCGATGATCGGAATGGCGAAGACGATGTGAATCCAGCGAAAAACCGAGCGTTTCGTAGCTTCAGTCATTCAATCCCTTTCCATCGAGAATTTGCTGCAAACATTTTTCAATCCTTGCCCCTCGGGTTTTAGATTGTTTGGCGGCGGAAAAATAAAGGACGTATCCTCTTTGTCGCCCGGGCGTCAATGCATCAAAGGCAGTTTTCAAGGCAGGAGATTCATCCAATCTGTTTTGGAATTCTTCAGGGATTGCGAATTCTGAAGTCTTTTTATATTGCACTTCCAAACCGGCTTTTTCCACTTCAATGGCTTCCGTGATATAAGCTTTCAGGGTGGGTTCCATCACAACGATTTCTCGAACATTGGTGAACCGAATCTGACGCGCCGCCTGCACGTTCTCCGTTTGTTGGACCAGAATACCCTTCGCATCCTTTAACAAGGCGCCTTTCATAAACAGGAGTGCACAGTATTCCTTAAATCCATGTATCAGAACTATGTTACTTTCTTGATAAGTGTAACAAGGTTTACCCCACTTCAATTCTTCGGTCAGTCCAGAATCGAGACAGACCTTTCTCAATTTCTCAAATTCTTCCCGCCACTTTTTGGCTTCCCTCAAAAATCCATCAACCTTGGGATTCATAATTTCTTTTTTCTCTTTCGAGCGAGGGCGAAAAGCTGTCGCTCTGACTCTGAGAGCAAGTCAGGAAACCGTATGTGCGACTCCAGCAGAACAACCTCATGGTAGCGTCCCCGAAAAAAGAGCTTCCAAGCTTGCGCCTTAAGACGTAGCTCTTGAGCGGTGCGATAATTGAGATCGCGGGTGTCATTCGCAAACTGCTGCCGATCCTGCTCAGGTCCTGTAAAGAAAGATGAGCGCAAGGTCTGCAAGTCGTGCAGCCACGCCGAGTAACCCGAGACGGAGTCATTCTCAAATGACGGATAACGAGCGGTAACGCCAAGCGCCTTCATGTAACACGTGTGCTCAACAAAAAACTCGCCAATAGCGTAAGTGACAGGGCCGAGACTGTAGAGATGGGTGAACTCCACGGAACGCGGAGGTCGCGCGAAACGGGCTGAATAATAAGTGCCTTCCTTGTCGCGATAGGGCTCGACGAGAGTCGTTGAAAATCCCAGCGCATCAAAGAAAGGCGTGATCTGTGAAAGTCCCATCTCAAAGTCTTCTTGTATGTTGTATCGCGACATTTGGCGGTCCGCAGCAATGCCTAACGAGAGGAAGCTGAGCCACCGCTGGCGAGAGCGAGCTTTGCTGAGGACTCGAATGTTGAGGTCATTGAAAGATGATTATTGCAACGGCCCGCGGGTTCCCGATTGGGAAGGCACTGCGTTACGAGAACAACCGGACCTTCCTCAATTTTGGTGATCTGCCACCTGCCGTGCCTGTGACAAAGCGTAACGAAATTGGAGATGTCTCCACTACGATGAGGACCGCTCTGGGCGATCGCACAATCGTGACCGCAAGTAATTCCCCAAAACGATTTGCGAATGTCAGGGCGGCTCAGCAAAATGGCGCGGATCTCTTCGACATCACGCAGCGAGATGAATGGCCGACATGCGAGGGGAATCTCTATCGCATTGTTTGAGACCTCCGTTGTCGAGCACCCCACCAGAGCGCCTGCAAAACATGTCGTAAGACACCAGCTACGCAGCATAGGCTTAACGAGAATCAAACGACAAAGGTCGTCTAATCGACTCACTTCTTCAGCATTGAATCGCGTTTGGCTTTAAATTCGGAACTCGGTTTCCATTCAGGAAACTTATCGCCATTGGCTACTTCATAACCAACTTCGAACAGAAGTTGAACATCTTGTACGGCGCCAGAGAGATCCCAATCGGGACGAACTTCGTCGGTGACCTGGTGGTAATCTGTCGAGTCAAATTCGTCGGACCGGAGTGGCGCGGTCTCGGGACGGGAGAGAAGATGTTGGCCTTTACCGATGTAAAGCGAGGGCAGGCCGGCTTTCGAGAATTCGAAATTGTCAGCGCGATAAATCATGCCTTTGTCAGGGCGGCTGTTCGGGATCGCGCTGCGGCCCTGCTGTTTGGCCGCGGCAGCGAGAAGATCGTCGAGCGTGGAAAAACCAAGACTCAGATCCTCAATATCGCGTGCTTTGCCCCAGACGTTCATAGTATCAAGGTTTATATCCGCCAGCGTTTTCTCCAGCGGATAAAGCGGGTGCTCAGCATAAAATTTGGCTCCGAGCAATCCCGCTTCTTCGGCGGTCGTGGCCATAAATAACACTGACCGTTTCGGTGGCGGATTTATTTTGGTGAAGGCGGCTGCGAGTTCGATGACGGACGCAACGCCTGACGCATTGTCGATTGCACCGTTGAAAATCTGATCGCCCTGTAATTCGGGATGTCGTCCGAGATGATCCCAGTGCGCAGTGTAGATAACGTATTCGCCGTTTAATTTTGGATCGCTACCTTCGAGTTTGCCGATGACATTGTGCGATTTGAACGAGCGAACCTGTTGTTTGATCTCAATGTTGGCTTTGGCATTCAGGACCACAGGTCGAAAATCCTTGGTGATCGCAGATTTCTTGAGCGCATCGAAATTCTGTCCGGAATCGGCGAATAATTTTTTGGCAACATCGAGCGTGATCCACGAACGCGCTGAGACCGCATCCATGTTCTTGTTTGGATTATCGAGCTCAAAGTTTTCTTTGCTCCAGCTCGACTTCACTACCTGCCAGGGATAAGCGGCAGGTTCTGTCTCATGGATGATGATGGCCGCTGCCGCGCCTTTTTTCGCTGCGATTTCGTATTTGTAGGTCCAGCGGCCGTAGTACGTCATCGCTTTTCCTTTAAACATTTTGTCGTCGAGTTTTGACGGATCTTTTGGATCGGGAACCGGCGGATCGCCGATCAGCATCAGCAACGTCTTGCCCTTCACATCGACATTTTTGTAATCGTCCCAGCCGTACTCCGGCGCGACGACGCCGTATCCCACAAAGACCACATCCGATTTCTCAATCTTGATCTCCGGCTGGAGCCGCGCCGATGAAGCAACGAAATCATCCTGATTTTTCAGATCCATCGTTTTGTCGCCAACGACGAACGACATTCGCGGTTCGCTTTTGATCCCGGCGAGCGGAACTTCCTGTGTGTATGTCCCGTCGGGATTTCCCGGTTTAAGTCCGATCTTTTTGAACTGATCGGTGATGTATTTGACTGAAAGCTCTTCACCTTTTGACCCAGGCGCGCGCCCCTCAAATTCATCCGATGCGAGAACTTTGATGTGTGCGAGCAGACCGTCCGGCGTGATCGCCTCAAGCGCCGGCTGCAAACGCTCTTTCAATTCGTCATTTCCAAGGAGCGACACCGCGGCGGAAAAAAAGAGCGCGAGTAACAACCGTAAAATTTTCATGCTCGTTCTGTAGCGGCGCTTTGCGAGCGCCGCAAATACCGCGGTCGTACTCGACGTGAGCGGTTCTAAGGAGATGCTGGATCACCCATGAAAATAACGAACGTCATCGCCGCAAGAGAAACGGCAAAGAACAACCCACGTGTCCGCGATTTTCTCGCCGGAGGAAACGCCGAAGCAACCTAATGCCATGCTAGTCCCCGAAAACGTTCAGTAATCCGGAGACTGAAAAGTAACTAAATGGTAACTTAATTTAGTCGGCCACTCTTCCGCATCGGTGCGACTCTCCGGCTTATGAACACTATGAAGAGATTCTCAGCGTCATTATCCAGCATGTCGACATCACATCCGAAACCGCCGAAACGCGCTATCGGTCGCCGTTCCTTTTTAGGCACGTCATTGGCTGTCGGAGGCGTAATTTTAGTCATGGTAGCCGTTGCTCAATCGGCCTCGGCCCAGAACTTGGTCAGCTTCAATGGAGGGGTCGGCGTTATTCCCACTGGTTCAACAAATACCACAGTGCGAACCGTCCTAGCCGCTGGCCAGATCTGGAGGATCCAGGATCTTGCAGCCGACGTGAAGCAGGACGGGAGGATCCGACTCGACGGCCGGGGTCTCCTTCTGGCCTCAGGCAATTCCGTCGGAAGCAACGCCAACCAGAGCGTTTTTGCGACGCTGTTCTGCGCAAATGACGGGAATATCCAACACAGCTCAAATCTTGCAGGCGTCCCGCTTGAAGTGGATGGCGATTTTCGCATCGACGACACGCTTTCGCCTGCGCCTCCGAATCCTTGCACTAGCCCAGTGCTTCTCATCCGGTCCGCTGGAAATGCGGCATGGTTCGCCGCTGGGATTCCCAGGTGACAAAAGATAGAGCGGTGACGACCCAATTTTGGGCCTTTCAAGACAAATACCCAAAGTTTGCGTCTACTCCCCGGCTTGAGTTAATACTGCGCGAAAGGATCGGCATCACCATCGCAACTTTAGCGAAGGCGCCGAAATCCGGACCAGGGAGTTATCCGAAGCGACCGGTGATGTAATCTTCGGTCTGTTTTTCGCCGGGGTTTGTGAAGATTTTCACCGTCGGTCCGAACTCGATGAGTTTGCCGAGATAAAAGAACGCGGTGAAATCGGAAACGCGTCCGGCCTGTTGCATGTTGTGAGTGACGATCACAATTGTGTACTGCGTCTTGAGCGCCTGGATCAGTTCCTCGATTTTTGCCGTGGCGATCGGATCCAAAGCCGAGCAGGGCTCGTCCATTAACACCACTTCTGGTTCAACGGCGAGAGCGCGCGCGACGCACAAACGCTGTTGCTGGCCATGAAACCAGCAGTGGAATTAATGTTACGTTTCTGTGACGCCAGAGTTGTAGCGTCCGCTGTCCTCAGCGGAGAAACTTAGGGCTTCCGTGGCCGCTTTTCTCCCGGCACCTCTTGTTGGGCAGAGGCTATGTCCGGCTGGTCCGGAGAATCTTCCGCGGCTCGATAGACAGTTCGGCCAGACTCTTGTTTAACAGCCTCACCCGATCCCAGCAGACCGCATCCGGCAACAGCAAGCGCGACTACAATAGTGAATGCCGCGGTAAGTCTTTTCACTCAACTATATCATTGAGGCGTAAATGGGCCCTAGCAAGTGAGAGCTCGCCTGCCCGCGAAGAGTTCGCAACGTTGGCAATAACATGTCACCGCGTATTTTCGCAATCGTCATCTGGTTGTCACCGCACCGTGCAACGGTGAGGACACCTCTTCTACCCGACACAACTTAAGTGAACATTTTCGGAAGGTTAGGTAAAGGCACGAAAAACAGAGTCGGGCGCCCTGGATAGTTTTCCGTGGCGCCCGCTCATTTTCGCGACGTCGTTTTGCCACACAAATGTAACGCTAATTCTTTTGCCGATTCGTCTGCGAATTCATACCTTTGACCTGATCACGCATGCAGGCGTTGACTCTTCCCAGACGCGATTCAACCAGCGCCGTCAACGCGCAGCAACAGCGTTTCTCATTTGGCGCATCGCGGCAGGAAGTTTCAGGACCGAAACACTATCGCGCTGCGTGGATTTCCGACACGCATCTGGGCACGCGCGGCTGCAACACCACTGCGCTTCTGGACTTTTTGCGCGAGACCGATTTCGACACGCTATACATCGTGGGCGATCTGATTGATATCTGGTCGCTGCGTCGCGCAATTTACTGGCCACAGCAACACAACGACGTCATCCAAAAGATTCTGCGCAAAGCCCGCAAGGGCACACGCGTAATTTACATCCCGGGAAATCACGACGAACTGGTGACGAGCTTCTGTGGTTCCTACGGGAATATCGAGATTAAGGAGAACGCAATCCACGTGACCGCCGCAGGCGAGCGGATATTGATTATTCACGGTCACGAACTCGACGTGGTGGTGTCCGGCAGTGGCCGGATGAGGTGGCTCGCATTCGCAGGCGACGTTAGCTACCAATTTCTCCTGTCGCTCAATCCGCTAATTAACTTTGTCAGGCGGCATTTCGGCTTGGGCTACTGGTCTCTCAGTGCGTATGCCAAGCGAACGGTAAAGGACGCCGTGAGTTTCATCGGCAAATTCGAAGCCGCTGTGGCGCATTACGCGGAGCGCTATCACGTGGACGCCGTGTTGTGCGGTCACATTCACAGCGCCGGGATCCGCGAATTCGGCAGAGTTGCTTATTACAACTGCGGTGATTGGGTGGAAAGCTGTACGGCACTAGTCGAAGGGGACGATGGCATGATCTCATTGGTTAATTACCATTCGCTCTCTTCCAGTGCGGGTGCGGTAGATCCGACGATCGATTCCACGCGACCGAAGCAGACTTTCGTGAGCAATTAGAATGTAGGTCGTTTGACTCATTCTTTCCCGCTCGCTCGGCCTCCGGCCTGCCCGTCCATATCGCTCAGCGCCTGCTGGCGCCATTCTGTGAGATGCCGCGGCGTTTGACACGAACGCCCTGCAACGAGCGCTACAACACTTCAATTCTTCCGATCCCGCTTCGGCCCGCGTGTTTCTAAGTCGTCGCCGCGTTTTAACAATTCGTAACCTGACGCTGCGCGCTTCTGCTTTATCGGTCCTGTCATGAACGCGATTACCGTGAAGCGAACAATCCTCAGACGAACGCGCGCCAAAAGTTCGGCAACGCGCCAATCGTTGCGCGAACTTTCCCGGTCTTACCTCTTCCGAGAAAAGACTTTGGAGTTCGCAATGGAAGCGCTGCTCTTTGCCATAATCGTGGCAGTCTCTGCATGGCCGGTATTGGCAGCCGTAAACGCAGTCGGCGCATTCCTTTAGCAGGTGTGAACCTGAACTCAAGCTGTAGCCGGCATCGGTGATGCCGGCCTACCTGCTGCCGAGCATGACCGAGGCGCGAGGTAGGGGCGATTGACCCCAATCGCCTGGAGGCGGTTCAGGTGAACCGCCCCTACCTTGCAAACAGTGAGCGTAACGTGCCGGCGTCAGTGTCACCGGCTACAGCATCGAGCGCGAAAATCTCGACAGCACACATGATGTGTTTAGGATGCTGACCTTGTGCGACGGGACAATCGATCACGACACAATCGCGAAATTGAACGGAAATTTTTAGTCAAATGGCTGCCGGATAATTTCAAGCGGGCGCGTCATTTCATTATCGAGCAAGGTTACCTGGCAACCGAATCGGCTGGCAGACAGGTTCGGCTGAGAAAGACGGGAAGCGCAGCCTCCCTCAC
The DNA here is from genome assembly GCA_963825355.1 of uncultured Verrucomicrobiae bacterium. GTDB lineage: Bacteria > Verrucomicrobiota > Verrucomicrobiia > Chthoniobacterales > UBA10450 > Udaeobacter. The sequence goes on from CAWGSY010000016.1 coordinate 182,640, forward strand.
GTTTAAAGTCGGCCGGACGAGCCATCGCGAAGAACGCGAGATCAAACTGAGCCAAAAACAGTTCGCAGCGCTGTGGCCTGGCACGGTCGGGAGGAGACTGCGAAAGGTGCGTCACGAAATTCCATGGGACAATGTGATGATCGAAATCGATATTTATCGCGGCCGACATGCAGGTCTTGTCGTGGCGGAGGTGGAATTCCCTGATAGCGCCAGCTGCCGCAGATTCAAAGCGCCCTGGTGGTTTGGGCGGGAAGTAACTGGCGAGAAACGCTACAGCAACGTGCGGCTCGCTCTGAAATAGCAAACACCATGGGCTTCCGCTTGAAATTGCGCGAACCCCTTCCTGAAGGACTGAAACGCGTTTTGCGCGAGCAAATCGATTCTGCTCTCCACGCGTGCCAAAACCCCGCTAAACAACGTGGCGTCACCGTGCACGAGGTTCGCAAGCATCTCAAAAAGCTGCGCGCCGCAATGCGGATCGCAATCGGCGAGGTCGGCAAAAATTGTCACTCGAAGGAGGACCGTTGCGTGCGCAAGATCGGACGATTGGTCTCAGACTTGCGCGATGCACAGGTACGATTGCAGACGTTAATTAAGCTGCGCGATAAGGCGGGAAAAAATTCCGGACGAGAGTGCTTTCCGCGAACGGAGGAATTGTTGGTGCTCGAACGCGAAAGTTTTTCTGCGGCATTCGCCGGCTGGCAAAAGGAAGCGATACCGCAATTGGAAAACGTGAAAACGCGTCTGATGGCGTGGCCACTTGACGATCTGAATTGGAAGCAGATTTGCGGCGCAGTATGCAAAACTTACAGGCGCGGTCAGCGCGCGCTCGCCAGGACGATCGACGCTCCGGAGCCGGAAAACTTTCACGCCTGGCGCAAGCGGGTGAAAGATGTTTGGTATCAGCTGCGAATTCTACAGCCACTGAACCGAACAGTCTTGGAAGAGATGGCTCTGGACGCGGAGGTGCTTGGCGAATTGCTAGGGACTGAGCACGATCTATCTTTTCTGGGCGCGCGGCTGCAAAAGGAAAGCGGTGATAAAGCGCTCGCCGACGAACTGGCGCGTCTTCAGAAATTGATTGGCAAACGCTGCCAACGACTGCGCCGCGATGCGCTTGAACTCGGACGGCGTTTCTACGCCGAGCCATCTAAAGCGTTCGCCAAACGCATTTCCATCTTCGCCGACAAACGAACGTAACGTAACAAGGAGCGGTGGTCTCCAGTCCGCCGCAGAAGTTTTGGCGAGCAGCCAGCACTTTTCGTTAAACGTTCACTGGAAAATTTGTCGCCCGCTTTTGCCCAGTTCGCGAGATCTTAAAGAGACGAACGACGCAGCCGAAGCAAAACAAAATGCGGCGGACTAGAGACCGCCGCTCCTTGCATCGCGGTCATAAGCTTCAAGATATTTGATTCCCGATCCGGTGTTAAAAATGACGACGCGCTCACCAGATGCGATTTTCGCTGCTGAACGAAGCAATTTCAAAGCTGCGAAACAAGCAGCGCCTTCGGGACAGATAAAGAGACCTTCTTTTGCTCCGACCTCACGCGCAACGCGGATCATTTCTTCGTCATCGACGTCAATCGCGGCGCCATTGGATTCACGAAGAATTTTCAGAATCAGGAAATCGCCGATCGCTTTTGGAACGCGCAAGCCGGAAGCAATCGTGTGCGCGTCGGGAAACTCTGCGGCATTTTTTTCTCCGGCTTCAAACGCGCGAACGATCGGCGCGCAACCGGCAGCTTGCACCGCGAACATGCGCGGTCGGTCTTTGCCGATCCAGCCGAGTGCTTCCATTTCGTCGAACGCCTTCCACATCCCGATGAGCCCAGTGCCGCCGCCGGCTGGATAAAGAATCACATCCGGCAATTGCCAGTTGAGTTGTTCCGCTAATTCGTAACCGAGCGTCTTTTTTCCTTCGACTCGATACGGCTCTTTGAGCGTGGACATGTCGAACCAACCTTCATCTGCTTTGCGCCGCCCAATTTCCGCAGCGCAATCGGTAATCAATCCGTCGATCAGCGTGACGTGAGCGCCCAGCTCGCGACACTCGACAATGTTTGCGCGCGGTGTGTCGCGCGGCATGAAGATATGCGCCTCCACACCGGCTCGAGCGGCATACGCAGCAAGAGCTCCTCCGGCATTGCCCGCGCTGGGCACGGCGAGCTTGCTTGCGCCGAGATGTTTTGCCATTGAAACGGCCACGCTCATTCCGCGCGCTTTGAAGCTCTGCGTCGGATTGAGCGACTCGTCTTTGATCCAAAGATCAACATCGTCCGCGAATTTGAGTGCACGCAGCAATGGTGTTCCACCTTCACCTAACGAGACTGGGTCAACATCCGATGGCAACGGCAACACTTCCCGATAACGCCACAACGATTTTTCCCGCGTCGCCAGATTTTCGCGCGTTAGCGTTCGTCCTGCTTTTGTAAGATCCACTCTCGCAAGCAGCGGTTTGTGGCACGAGACACAAAGGTTTTGCAGCCGAGACCATTCGTGCTCACGTCCACACGCGCTGCATTCAAGACGCTTGAGAAACATCGGGGCAATGGAGCGTACATTTCCAGCGAGTGCACGCGCCCCGTGGGTCGAAACGGAAGTCAGGCAGCCCTGCCTGACTCGGACGGCAAGCTGCCAGCTTGCCGATTCGACAGGCTGGCAGTCCTGTCTTCCACGGAGCGCCGCTTGCGACTCGTGTTAGATTAAAAACGAAATGAATTTGCTAACGCTGACGGAGATCCGCCGGGCGACGCAGAATGGGACGACGTCTGCACGCCTGCACGTGCAGGTGGAAAATGCGACGCCCAAGCTCACGCGCGAACAGCAGCCGTATTGCGAGCTTACGTTGGCCGACGCATGCGACCGGATGACGCTGCGCGTCTGGAGCGATCATCCTGCGTACAAAACGTGTAGCGCATTAACTAATGAGGATTTCGTCGAGCTCACCGCGGACTTTTACCAGTCGCAATATGGACTCGACGCTCGCAAATGGACGGTGCGGCCGCTGACGCAGCAGGAAAAGAACGAATTACTCCAAGGCCCCGCGGAGTTACGGGCCAAACAGGCGTCCGACTTCGAATTTGTCAGGCAAAGTGTGGCTGGAATCAGCGATCCACGCTTGGCAGCGTTAGGTGAAGCTTTCCTCAGCGAATGGGGCGACCGCTTCCGGCGCACCGCAGCCGCGCGAAATTACCATCACGCGCGGCGCGGCGGACTGGTCGAGCACACAGCTCAAATGATGCGTGTGGCTAAAGGAATCGCCCCGCTTTATCCTGAGTTAAACCTCGAGCTGTTAGTCACGGGAATTCTTTTCCACGATTCCGGAAAACTCTGGGAGAACGCGCTGCCGGAAAATGGATTCGTAATGAGTTACGACGAGCTCGGTGAATTGATGGGGCACATCTCCATCGGACTCGAATTGGTAAATGCGTTGTGGAGGAGGTTGAGCGTCGAAAACGCCGATGCGTGGAAAAATCTCACACCGGCCTCGGAAGATGTGCGAATGCATCTGTTGCACCTGATCGGCGCTCATCATGGCGAGCCGGCATTTGGTTCGCCTGTCGCACCAAAAACGCCCGAAGCAATGGCGCTTCATTACATCGACAATTTGGATGCGCGTCTGGAAATGTTCGCCGCGGGTTACACCACAGCCAAACCGCTGGCCTCGCGCATCTTTGATCGCGTGCGGCCGTTGCCCGGGAATTTGGTGAAATCGCTGGAAAAATTTCAGCAGACAGGGAGAACGACTGATGCCGACAAACTTCTGTGAGGCGCTACGAACACACGCAAATCGGTCACGTAATTATTTGGTCCGTTCTTGCGATCATTCTGATTGCTAGCTGCGGATTGATAGGATCACCGCTCCATCGCGAGCCGCCGGTGATCGTTTCGATCATCCTGCTGGTTTGCCTCGTCCTATTCTACAGACTCAGGATTGCGATCGACGGCGAGACTCTCTGTGCCTCGTTTGGTATTGGCGTTATCCGCAAAAGAGTTCGGCTTGCGAACATCGTCGAATGCGAGCCCATTCGCATTCGCTGGTGGCATGGCTGGGGCATTCATCTGACGCCGTACGGCTGGCTGTATAATGTTTCCGGGTTTGAAGCTGTAGCGATCACCTTACGAGATGGCCGAAACTTCGCGCTCGGTACTGATGATCCTCACGGGCTCGTCGATGCAATCAGGCGCTACACCAGCACGCATTTCGCGCGCAATTGAGCTCGTAAATCCGACCGATGGACAACGCGGTCACTGAAAGCGGAACGCGTTTATTTCGCCAATTCGCGGAACCAACCTAAAGCGACCGAAGTTTGCCCATCATTTACTTCGTGCCCGCCACGAAAAGTCCCGATTCGCATTCGATTGAACCCAGTTCGCTTGATTGAACCGGCGACAGCGTATTGCTGCTCCACGGTTGCGATTCGATCATCGTGGCCAGCGCTGATGTAAATTGGCGTATTAAGAAAACTCCCGCCCGGCTGGATCCGCGCGTATCCATCGCTTAGGTGATCTTCATTCGCACCAGTCATGTAGATGCCGGCAATGCGACAGCCATTCCTCGCGAGCAGAGGCGCAATGTAGCCAACCCCTTTTCCTCCTCCTGAAAACCCTGCACACGCAACCGGCCATTTGTCCGATCCGGGAAAACTGCGATGCAGCGCATCCACGGCCGCGAGCGTCATTGCGCCACGCCAGGCGGCAGTATCGTTCCGCGCGTGCTGCGGCCCGTCTCCGGCCAGAAGCACCCAGCGTTCAGAGAGTCCGACTCGTGCGATAAAACTGGACGAGATCATCGCGATTCTGCCGTTTGAAATCGCTGGTGGAGCATACGACCAATACCGGCCAAGTTTTTTGTGGATCAAAATTCGAAGGAGTGGCGAGCATCGCGATGGCATTCGGCGGCACAACATTCCCGCCTTGGCTAGCCAACGATTTTTCCTGAGCGCTTAACGGAACGTTAGCTTTGACGGTTGAACCCGGAGAAAAAGCGACTCCGGCGAATGTCGACGAACCTGCGATTGCTCCGACCGAACCCGCGTGGAGTACTAGGATCAACCCGAGGAACGAAATTAGTCGGGCGCGAGTACCGCAAACGATGTTGGGAACCTCGTAAGATCATACTGTTTCGTATTCAAAAAACGTGCGGAACGGACCGCTCAAATCTAATTTAGATTGAAAATGTGAAATTGGCCATGGCCCCCCGTATTAGCACAAACGTGCAGGTAATGTTTTTCGACACCGATTGCGGAGGCGTTGTATCCAATATCGCATATCTGCGTTTCATCGAGATAGCGCGCACACACCTGGCGGAGGAGCTCGGGCTGCCCTCGTGGAGATGGCGCAAAAGGAAACGTATCCTGTTGTGGTCCGCACCGAGATCGATTATCGACGCGCGGCGAGGCTCGGCGACCGGCTGGTGATCGAGGGCTGGCTGGATCGCGCAGAGCGAGCGCGGTTCTGGTGCGCATTCCGCATCACGCGTCCCCAGGACAACACGTTGATCGCCGAGTGCCGCCAGATGCTCGCGTTGATCGAGATGCCGACGGGAAAATTGCTGCGTTTGCCGAGCATTGGAAAACATACGACAAGGTCGAATCCAGCGAACGTAGCGAACGCGAATCTCAAGCCGGAACGACTCGCGGTGGAGATTGTATGCAATGACTGCGAGCGCTCGCACCCTAAGCATCGAAGAAACGCTGCTGGAGCCGCGTGCGTTGCCGCCACCGCCCACGCGCCACGCTCTCCTGGTAATTCTGATTGCGCTCGCAGCGTTGTTACATGTGGTGACCGTCGGTACCGGGGATCTCTACAGTGAGACGGAGGGCCAATACGCTGGAGCCGCGCGCGAGATGGTGGCGAGCCATAACTGGTTGCTTCCAACGAACAACGGCATACCGCGCCTGCAAAAACCGCCATTGCTCTATTGGGTCATCATTGCTTCGTATAAAATTCTCGGCGTGAATGAGGCAGCGGCGCGGCTGCCGCTCGCGCTGGCCGTCGTAGCCACCGTTGCACTTATTTTTTTAATTGGCGAAAAGCTGTCGGATTACTGGCGCGGCTTCATCGCGGGCCTCATCTATCTCAGCTTTTGCGGCACGTTTCTTCTCGCGCGCATTGTCATGCCAGAACCGCTTGTCACGGCATTCATGACCGGCGCGATGTTCTGCGGAATATCCGGCTATGAGCGAAAGCGCCACCGACGACTGTGGTTCGCAGGTGTCTGGGTTTTCGTTTCGCTGGCGTGCCTAACGAAGGGGGTCCTCGGCATCGTTTATCCCGCTATGGTTTTTATTTTGCTCTCGATCTTTTATCGCGAAGCGAGGATACGGTTTCGCGCGCTTCTGCGCTGGGAATATGCGGTGATTTTTCTTTTGATCGTGACGCCCTGGCACGTCTGGGCACAGTGGCATTTCCCGCATTATTTTCGTTATGTCAGATCCGAATGGCTGGGACATTTGCGCGGGCTCACGGATGAGACGCACGATTTCCTCGGCGTGCCTGCTTATCAGTTTGTGATCCTGCATGTAGCCTGGTGGTTTCCATGGTCGATCGCGCTGCTGCCAGGCGTCATGTTTGCCTGGCGTCGCGTCACACGGCCGACGGAGATCAATTTCGGAGATGCATTACTACTTTGCTGGATGAGCGTGGTGTTCATTCCGCTGCTCTTTTTGGGACAGCGACAGGATTACTATTCGATGAGCATGTGGAGCGCGTTCGCCCTCTGGGCAGCCATGGCTTGGGATCGGAGCCCGCAATCGTTGCGCGCCGCGGGCGCGATCGCGGTGGGCATGATCGGCCTCATTCTTGCAGGCGGAGCACTGTTCGCATCGCGTGCCGGGCGTGCTTTGAACGGAAATTGGGGAGTGATGGACGCGCGTTGGACCGCCTGGAGAGCCTTGGATGATATGCCTGTATCCGCATGGGTAGCATTGCGACCCATGCTCGTGATTACCGCTGTCTCATTTGTCTTCTTCTCGATCATAGCGCTCTACTTGATTTTCAAACAACACGCGAAACTTGCGGCCATTGCTCTGGCTGCCTCGATGATCCCAGCCGGGTTGAGCATGGTGATAGGCGTGGCGAAAACCGCACCCTATTTCTCACTCGCCGATGTCGCCCGATACCTTAATCCGCGGCTGGAGACAGGAGGCCACGCAATGTTTGAAGGGCCGCTGGACGACAGCAGCAGCCTTATTTTTTATCTCAATCGAAGATTCTTTTTTGTTAACCAAAACCCCCGAAAAGAAGCTCCGATCGGCTCACCCGCTACTGACATTTTTCTGACCGAAGAAGCTGTTCTGGATAAATGGGCTCAACCCGATGGAGTTTACCTGATTGTGGAGCAAAGCCGGGCGGACTACTGGAAAAAGCGAGTTGTCAGCCGGTTCCACGCTTACCACCAGGTCACCTCATCTGGCACATACGTTGTGCTCAGCAATCAGCTGTAACGGACCCCGCTTCGTTGAAGCGTTAAAAAGGTTCTGTGTGTTTCTTGAAAAACTTCCGCGGTGGCTTAATGTGGCCGCTCGCTTTCCGTTATAACCATTTAATTGTTTAACGTTTTAACCGCAACCATGTCGCAACATCGCAGTTTAAAAGGCGCCAGCACGATTGCAGCTAAACGCAATGTGCTGAAACGCTTCGAGCGCGTCGAGGTTCTCAAGAAACGTGGACAGTGGAAGGACGGTCAGAAAGTGATCGGCCTGCCGAAGACAAAGCCCGACGTTTAGCAATCAGGTCATCCTGAGGGGAGCGAAGCGGAGTCGAAGGATCCCGTAGATTTATCTCTGGATCTCGCCGCGGGCTTCGACTTCGCTCGGAATGACAGCTGGTATAACAGAGCGCCATGCGCCTTAATCGCTTCCTCGCCGCTGCAGGTATCGGATCGCGCCGGCATTGCGACGAATTGATCGCGGCGGGCCGGGTCACCATCAACGGCAAAACCTGCACTGACTTCAGCGCGCAACCGGACGCCAGCGACCATGTCAAGGTGAATGGCAAACTTGTTCACGTCGCGCCGCCACTCACCATCATGTTGCACAAGCCCGCCGGGTTCGTTTCGACCCGGAAAGATCCACACGTACGCGATACTGTTTTTGATTTGTTGCCGGCAAAATTCTCGCGGCTGTTCAACGTTGGGCGCCTGGACGCACAAACCGAAGGTCTTCTTCTTCTCACAAGTGACGGAGATCTCGCTCAAAGCCTAACGCATCCACGTTACAAGATTGAGAAGGAATACGAAGTGACATTGGATCGCCCATGGAACCCCGAATTTACATCGAAATTGCTGCGCGGAATTTTTCTCAATGGTGAACGAACAAGGATTGCGCGACTCCACTCCGTATCGCCCGTCCGGCTGCGCGTTGTGCTACGACAGGGAATCAATCGCCAGATTCGCCGTATGTTTGAAGCCGTTGGTTATCACGTCAAAGAGCTCATTCGCATTCGCATCGCTAATCTTCGGCTTGGCGACTTGCCGCACGGCCATTGGCGGCCATTGACAAAACGCGAGCTCGAATCTTTAGAAGGACGAGCTCCCGCAAAGTCGGCCGCCGGGTCGCAGGAAGCTCCGCTCTCAGCAATGAAACTCGAAGGTTGTAATGCGCTGATCACAGGTGCTTCAGCCGGCATCGGTCGTGAATTTACACTTCAACTCGCCGGGCGTGCGCGCTCGATGATTTTGGTCGCACGACGTGATGAAAAGCTGATGGAGCTGGCTGAGCAACTGCAGCGAGAACATCCGAATCTTTTTGTTCACATTCGAAAGGTTGATCTCGCTGATCTTGGACAGTTGGAGGCTTTTCTGGAGCGAATTGATCGGGAGAAACTGGAAGTAGATTTTTTGATCAATAACGCCGGACTCGGCGACAGCGGTCCTTTTGCGGAGAGCGATCCTGATCGGAATAAGGAAATGACCGTCGTAAACGTCGAGACGCTTACGTTGATTACTCGTCATTTCGTACCGCGAATGATCGCACAGCATCGTGGCGCCATTCTTAACGTCAGTTCGTCGGCTGGTTTTCTGCCGATCCCCGGGTCCGCTGTTTACGCTGCGACGAAGGCGTATGTAACAAGTTTCTCTGAAGCGCTTAGAGCCGAGCTGCGCGGAACGGGCGTGAGCGTATGCGCGCTTTGCCCCGGCCCGGTGGTGACGGAATTCCAGCAAGTAGCGAAGCGGGAGGGAATGAAGCCTGATATCGGTCCGCAGTTCATTGTTGTGAAAGTCGATCAAGTCGTCCGCGAGGCGCTCGCGGCACTCGAAGCGGATCGGCCGCTCGTTGTTCCGGGACTCGCAATGAAGCTGTTGATGCTTCTCGCTCGATTGATGCCGATGCCAGTGCTGCGCTGGATAGCACGCATGTCACCGAGGTCGCGCGGTGTTGTGTAGCAACAATGTCGCCTGCACAGGCCGCATGCCAGGCTAACGGTGAAACCAGTTGTGCTCGCTCGCGAACACCGGGTGAGTGACGAAAATTTCCGCGGCCTGCGAAAACACAACGATTGCGCCGAGCACGACGAGTGGCAATGCGATGTCGATCCAGCGAGTTTGTCGAACTTTTGAAGTCGCAAGCCGGCACAAACATGAAACCCCATAGACATAACTCAGCGCAAAAGGAATCATCGCGCCGCTCAGCAAGCGGCCCGACGTGAAATACGGATGCGATCGAGACGGATTAACGCACCTCCCAAAATCGAATTGAATTGAGAGGAATCCCAGGAAAGCGATTCCCGCTGCGACCATGGCAATTGCTACGGCGATGGCCTGTCGTTGAAATGCGGAAAGTGCAAATCGTTTTCTCAATCCAAGGAGCGCTGCCGCAATAAACACCAGCGAAGAAACCGTGTACAGCCAATCTGCCATTTGCCAATCGAACCGTCTGCCGTGCCACTCAACTTCGCCACGCCAAAAGGTTGCGATTAAATCTGACCAGAAAATCCAAAGCCCGTGAGGGCTGAAAATCGGATGCTGCCACCAGTTAATGAATGGTTTCCGCGTCCAGTCGAGGAATGCGACTTTCGCCGTTGATCCGGTGACATCGCCAAACTGCAGTTTCAGCCAAACCATCCAACTGCAAATTGGGACGGCGGCGCACAAGAGCAGTGCGGCAAGCGCGATTAACCCTGCACGTCGCTTCCGTCGAACGATTGCCAATAAGTCGGGCAAGGATGACCGCAACCGCGATGACGATCAGCGGCAAGTTAGATAACTTAGTCAGGTACGCGGACGCAATCGCCACGCCTGTGATTGCACCAAGCAATAAGTTCGGCGCATCCGTTCGCAGCCATTGCAAAACGCAAAGAAACAGGACGCCGAAACACAGCGGCGAGAGAACATCGTTGTTCATCGCGTAGAACACGTTCTGCGGAATGAAAGCCACCAGTAGCGGCACGCCGATACGCACCTCGGCGCGCTCCGGCGCAATTGTTCGCGCCGCCACATAACCCAACCAAACCGCCATCGCCATGAGCGCGGCATTCAGGAACCGAATCCAATACAACGATTGAATGCCGACTAACCCAATCTGCTTCCCGATCGGACCACCAGAGGCCCGCAATCACGTAGTAAAGCGGCGGCTGAGACGATTCGAAATTGATTTCGCTGTTCCACGCCGCTCTTGTTGCCGCAATCTCAGGTTCCACGTTCGACCACGGCTGTTTCCATAGCGGCGCCGGAAATTTCCCATCTGGAAAACGCTCCGGCGGAGATAGGAACTCCGGCGAAGCATAAGGAACAATCCAGTTTAGCGTTTCTTCTTTCAGTCGATCAAAGCCGCGCGGGATTCGAGCATGTGAATACTGCGTGATCAGATCGAAATGCAGATCTTCATCAATATTGCTGAAGAACGGGAATGCTGCTGAGAAAATGAAAACGCGGAGTGCAGCCGCGATGCAGAACAGCAGAATGAGAAGCTTCTCATTCCTGGACGATTTTGATTCTGCGGACGCCATCGAAAGCTGCCTGCCTAGCACAAGCAACGACGCGAAAGTTTGCACATCAAATCATTACCGCAAAAAGCGACGCTTTTATCTTTCAGATCATCTCCAAAAAGAAAAGCGGCGGTCGCGTTGCAACCGCCGCTTTGAAACTTTCGAATCCTGTCAGAACAGGAATTCTACGAGGATTTATATTTAACCGAGCAGCCGTACGGCTTCGTCTCCGGCGTCGCGACGGACTTGCCTGACAGCGATTGATCCAGTGCCGCCTTAACGTAATTCGTCGAAGCAGGGATGTCAGACGGATTTGGCGTAGCTTTGCTGTCAATTGCGCCGTGGTAAATGATTTTGCCTTCTGGGTTGATGACCACCATATTCGGGGTGTTCTTCGCGCCATAAGCGCGCCCTGCGTTGCCTTCGGGATCGAGCAGCAGCGCGGTCTGATGTGTCTTCCACGAAGTCGCGATCTTTTGTGCCTCCTCAGGCGTCAGATTTCCTTCTGTGCCGGGCGCATTGGAATCGATGGTCAGCCAGACAATGCCTTTGTCCGTGAACTCTTTCTGCAGGTTTTGCATGTTGCTGCTGCCGTAATGCTTTTTCACGAACGGGCACTGTGGATTAAACCATTCAAGCACGACGTACTTGCCTTTGTACTGCGACAGCGAATGCGTCTTGCCGTTGGCATCCGGAAGCGAAAAGTCCGGCGCAGCGCTGCCCACTGCCGGCGCATCGGCGGCAAAGACTGCGGTTCCGATCAATGATGTCAAAAGGCTCAATATAATTTTCGTATTCATAGGTTCATTAGAAACATGGCTTCCAAGATAGTTCAAATTCTCGCGAGTAACATATTTGTAGGAATTGGTAGGGCGCGACCGCCGGGCGCGCCGCGACTGCTATTCGCCGAACCTCGCTGCCAGATTCCGAAGCCCATTCACGAAATTCCGGTTCATCAAATCGACGAGTTGCGCTGCGTACTTCGGGTCAATATCGAATCTCGATAACCATTCAACGTACGACCGATCGCCGTCGGTAATCGGCAGCACACGTAACGTCGTGCGATGGTCACGCACGGGAACTGGCGAGCTGACGAATGTGTATGAATAAAAACGTTCGGCATCCGAGAGCGCAAGGAGGACCTCGCGAAACACCTCTCCGTCTGTCTGAGTCAAAATCCGAACACATCCAACGCGAGTTGGGTCGCCGCCATCCTCAATCGGGCTCGATTTTACAAACGGAAGCCATTCGGCCACCGCATCGAACCGTCGGATCATCGTCCAAACTTTTCCAGCCGGCGCGTCAACCACACGACTCACGAACACTCGAGGCATTCCTACATTTATTTTGAAACTACCCTGCGCGCGACTGTCTCGAGTTTTTCCAGAATCATGCCTTTGGTGAGCACTTCCGGAAAAACAATCGGCTCTTCGTTTTTCGCAGGATAAAGCACGTAGAGTGGAACACCCGGGCGGCCGAACTGCTGCAATAATTTTGTGATCACGGGATCGCCGTTGGTCCAATCGGCTTTCAATCTCACAATCCCGTGGCGCTGGAACGCCTCTCGCACATCGTGAGCCTCAAGCACACTGGCTTCATTGAATTTGCAGGTAAGACACCACGCGGCGGTGAAATCGACAAAGACAGTCCGGCCTTGCTCCAGTTCGGTTTGGAGGCGTTCGGGCGTGAACGGCTGCCAGTCACCTCGGATCTGCGAATCTGCGGAAGCAATTTTTGCGGACTGAAATTTGTCGCCGATGAAATAAACGCCGCTACCGATCACGAGGAGGAGCATCAGCGCTAGCACGGCGATCCGCTTCACAGTTGACGCTGTTGGCACAACGAACGCGCCTTTCATCCAGCAGGCGACACTGATCACGAGCAGGAAACAGCTCGCCCAAATTGCTCCTTCCAAGCCGCGTTCTGCGCCGAGCACATAAAACAGAAAGAGTAGCGTCGCCAACAGCAGGAAGCCCATGAACTGTTTCACGTGCACCATCCAGGGCCCCGGCCTTGGCAAAAAGCGCAGCCACGCAGGCTGCGCACTCAAAAGGAGATATGGCGCACTCATTCCAGCAGCGATGGCGACGAACATCGCCAGAATGATCGCGGCCGACTGCGTGAACGCGAAGCCGAGAGCGGTGCCGAGAAATGGCGCCGTGCATGGCGTAGCCAGCACAGTCGCGAACACGCCTTGGAAAAAGGAGCCGAGCAGATCCTTGCGCTCGCTCGTCGAAAGCAAATTGCGCGTAACCGATTGTGGTAACGAAACTTCAAACACGCCAAAGAGATTCAGCGCGAATACGAGCACAATTACGCTCAAAATGAGGACGAAGTACGGATTCGTAAATTGAAAACCGCCCCAGGTTACATCACGCCCGGCGCCTTTAAGGACGATCAGCAGGACCGCCAACGCGATGAACCACGCAAAAATTCCTATGCTAAACGCAATACCGCTACGCAAAATTTTCTGGCGGCTCTGTCCCGCTTGTTGGACAAAGCCGAAAATCTTCAGCGAGATCACCGGCAACACGCACGGCATCAAATTCAAAATGAGCCCACCGATAAAACCAAAGAGGAGAAACACCAAAATTCCATGCGCCGGCGCCGGACGACTGGCAGAAACAGCCGGCCCGGTCGTGATCTGCCACGCCGCGCGATCATCGCCGTTCGGTTGCTGCGCAAACACCACCAGACCCGCTATCGACGACAGATTCTTCGGCGCCGACTCGAGCGGAATGCGAAATACAATTTCATTATTGTTCCGCGATTGAACCGCAGGATGCCCGGTAATGGTATCCTGCCCCGGCAACGGAAAGAAATCGACTGCCGGATATTTCGCCAAAGTTTCGCTGGTAATTTTCAAGCGAAGGTCGGCTCCAACCCGGCTCCAATCTGCACGCGCCATATCAGGTCCCGGAAGATTTTGCGGAACCAAACGGCGATAACGCGCGAAGACATCCGGGTTCGCCGGCTGGCTCGTCGAGCCTACAGGCAGATCTAACTGCAATGTTCCGCCACCTGGGATGCAAATTTTTTCGCATACGAGCCAATTTGCTTCGGCGGAAAGGTTCGCCGACGAACTGTCGATTTTTCCCGGGGGCGTGATCTCCTGCATCAGCAGGACTTCATTTTCATAGCCATACGTTTCAATGTCGCCGGGATCGTTGGTTTTAAGCGGAATTGGCCATTGGATCTCGCCGATTTTCCAGCCGGGCGGCAGTTTCCATTTCATTTCCGTGGGCAAACCTGCGTCGCCAGAAAATTTCCAGTAAGTGTGCCAACCTGGGGCCATTCGCAGCAACAGCCCCACCATGAACGGCTTGCCTGGAACGACCGCGTTTGTGTCGGCCAGCAGCTCTGGCCTAACAAGTTGTTTTCCCTGATAGGTCTGCGCAACACTATGTGGCGCAACAGCAACAAGCAGCCAGCAAAGCAGCGAATAAACAGACGATCTCACCGCAATTCGCATAGGATTAGGTAACATTCGCTGCACTCGACGGCAATTCGGCGCACTGTAGCCGACCCTCGGTATTCACCCGGTAAGCGTCGCCCACCGGGCGACGGCTAAAGCATCTACGGCACGACAAAAATTTTGTCAGTCCAGGGGTCTTTAACCTTGGTCCCCGGAGTATAACCGCTTACGTCAACGTACCTGCCGCTCGAATCAAATGGACTAAAAACATATCCCGGCTTGTCGGGAACCGCCTTGGCCGTTGGGAATGTCGTCGAGGTGGAGGACGCTTGCGCCGCAGCCGGTTTTGGTTCGGGCTGCGTGGTGTCGGTGTGAGCGACAGGCTGAGTTGTTTTAGCCGGCTTTTGAGATCTTGTCGTCTCAGTCTTTCGCCGTGGCTGCTGTGCCGAAGCCACCTGCGTCGACGCAGCAGGGTGACCGGGCTGGGTCACATCGGATTCGATTGCATCCGTCGTTCCCACCATGGTTGGTTCGTTATGGCGCCGCAGAGCGTAATGCACCGGCGCGGTCGCAACACGATAAGAACCAACTGCCACATCGCGCGTTACATGGTATGAACTCACGGCCACGTTGCGCGTAGTTCCGCAGCCGGCGAGTAACACTGCCCCTAACACCATAACTCGTTCATGTAGGTTCATTTCGATGGTAAGATCGTTGCCGGCGCGATCTGTTCAATCATTTAATCGCGACAAAATCGCCCACCAACATCGATATCTCCTCGTCTGTGGTGGACCATGAACACATCAGGCGATAAATGTCCGGCTCCGCAAATTTATAAAATCGCCAGCCGCGCGTGTGCAGGCCCTGCACGATTTGATCGTCCAATTGAACGAATACCGCATTCGATTCCACCGGGAACACGTTTTCCAGCTCTGCCTCGTTTCTAAGGCGCTGCGCAAGCTCGCGCGCCGCCTGATTCGCGTGTCGCGCGTTTCGTAACCAGACATCTCCGTCTAACAGTCCCAGCCATTGCGCAGCGAGAAAGCGCATTTTTGAGCCGAGGTGCCCGCCTTGTTTCACCCGATATTGAAAGTCACGCGAAGCTGTCTTGTCGAAAAAAATGACAAGCTCGCCCGCCGCAACACCATTTTTCGTCCCGCCAAAGCTGAGTACATCTGCGCCCGCTTTCCATGTGATCGCTTTCGGCGCGCATCCAAGTGATGCGACGGCATTGGCAAAGCGCGCACCGTCCATGTGAAGCAACATTCTGTGCGCCCGCGCAAAGGCGCCAATCGCCTCAACTTGATCCGTCGTGTAGACCGTGCCGAGCTCCGTCGCCTGTGCGATGCTTATGGCGCGCATCATGTGCCCGTGCAGCTCGACCTGTTGCGCAATGAATTTTTCCGCTCCGCCCAAGTCGATCTTTCCGTCATTCGTTTTCGTCAAAAACAATTTGGCGCCCCGGGTGTAAAACTCCATGGCGCCGGCCTCGTCCGTCTGGATGTGAGCGCGCTCGTGACAGATCACTCCATGGAAGGATTGGCAAATTTGGCCGAGACCGAGCGCGTTCGCGGCAGTGCCGGTGAACACGAGATAAACATCGCAATCGACGTCGAATAATTGCCGTATGCGTTCGCACACCGCCGCTGTCCATTCGTCCTCGCCGTAAGACGGAGCGTAATTCGCGTTCGCCTGCTCCAAAGCTTTCCACGCCTCGGGACAAATCGCCGCGGTGTTGTCGCTGGCAAACTGATGACGGATCGTGTCGCCGGGCATCGGCCCTCTATTACGCGAGTTTCGTCCCCTGACAATTCAGCACAAGAGATTGCCTGACAGCGGAGCCCTGGGCCTCCGATTCTGTCAGGCAAAATCACCAACGCTACATGCTCCTCGAATTGCGTTCAGCAGTTCATTTGTACTTCGAAGAGGGCCTGCCGAGTGACCGTGTTTCCTAGTCAATTTTTGCACTTGATCATCCCTTTTCGTTGCATTTTGCCTAACTCGCGGTGGCAGACTAACCTTCGCCAATGAGATCGCTCCAGAGCGACGTCGAGCAGCGGGGCACGCGTATTTTCGAGTTGGTCGACAAATATCCGGAGCGACTTTTCAGCAAGGCCGGATTTTATCAGCGCTTAATGGCACTCTCGATGCATGACGAGCGATTCAAGACGCAACTGTTTCGCTTTGTCGCCGTCCTGCCGTCACTCCGACGGTCAGATGAGATAATTCAGCATCTCGAAGAATATTTTAGCGGCAGCAACGATGGTTTCTCCCCGCTCGTTGGCATGGGGGTTCGCGTAGCGCGCCTGATCCCTTGGATAAGCGCTCCTGTTCTGCGGTGGAATGTTTCCGAAATGGCTCGCCAGTTTATTGCCGGACGAAATTCGCATGAAGTCATAGCGACACTGCGCAAGCGGCGCGCACAAAAAATCGGCTTCACCGTAGACGTTCTCGGCGAAGCCGTTGTGAGCGAAGCGGAGACGGATGAATACGCAGCGATTTACGGCGATTTACTGGAGAAACTGACGCACGAAACAAGAAACTGGACCGACCCGCTCGGAAAAAATCCAGAGCTTTTCCCGGTTGTAAATCTGTCGGTCAAAATCTCTGCGCTGTATTCGCAAATCAGTCCGGCCGCTCCGGCGGATGCGATCGCTCATCTCAGCACCAAACTCCGCGCGCTTCTCCGCCGCGCGCGGGAGCTAGGCGCATTTATTAACTTCGACATGGAGAGTTACGCGCTCAAAAATACGACGCTCGCGCTGTTCAAAACCATTTTAGCAGAGCCGGAGTTCAAAGACTGGCCCCATGTCGGGATTGTCATCCAAGCTTATTTGCGAGATTCCGAGGGCGACCTGCGCGATTTGATTGAGTGGGGTCGCGGACGCGGCACTCGCTTCGCAGTCCGACTGGTGAAAGGCGCATATTGGGATTACGAGACAATGAAGTCGGGACAAAACGGATCGACTCCTCCCGTCTTTCAACAAAAGCCCGAAAGCGATGCGAATTTTGAAAAACTTACGCGCGTGCTTTTTGAAAATAATTCGGTTGTGACGCCTGCGTTTGGGTCGCATAACGTTCGCAGCATCGCGCATGCGCAAGCGGTCGCGGATGAGCTCGGCATTGATCGCAGCCGGTTTGAATTTCAACTGCTTTACGGAATGGCCGGCCCGATCAAGCGCGCGCTCGTCGAGATGGGATATCGCGTCCGGGAATATTGTCCGGTCGGCGAGTTACTGCCCGGCATGGCTTACCTGGTTCGGCGCCTGCTCGAGAACACCTCGAACGAAGGATTTTTGCGGGCGAAATTTTCCGAGAACGTTCCGGCGACAGAATTGCTTCGCGATCCAAGAGAGCTCATCAAGTCTGCTGCAGCCGGGACCGCCGGTTCCGGCGGGATAAATGAATCGAATCAAAAAAATGGCGCTTCACTTCACGCAACAGTTGGCCATAGTTTCCGAAACGCACCGCTTGTGAGTTTCATATACAAAGACAGCCAGGACAAGATGCAGAGCGCATTGCGCGAAGTGCGAAAGCGCTTGGGCGAAAAGTACCCACTTTACATCGGAGGAGAAAAAATTTGGTCCGATAATATGACGCCTTCGGTCAATCCAGCCGAGCCGACCGAGATTGTCGGTTATGGAACCGAAGCTGGGATCGACGAAGCAGAGCGTGCCGTTAAAGCTGCCCGTGCCGCATTCGAAAAATGGAGATGGACGCCAGTCGAGGAACGCGCGCAGTTGCTGGAACGCGTCGCCGAAATTCTGGAGCGCAGACGCTACGAACTTTCGGCAGTAGAAGTTTTCGAAGTCGGCAAACCATGGTCGGAAGCGGACGGCGATATTCGCGAAGCGATCGATTTCTGCACGTTCTATGCGCAGCAAATGCGGCGACTCGGGCGCCCAAAACTCACGCAACAGGTGCCAGGCGAAGAGAGTTATCACCATTACTGGCCGCGAGGCGTGGCGTTCGTAATCGCGCCGTGGAATTTTCCGATCGCGATTCTCTGCGGGATGGCGTCAGCCGGAGTTGTTACTGGAAACGCCGTAATCATGAAACCGTCCGAGCAATCGATTGTTTGCGGCGCCATGCTCATGCAAGTGTTCGAAGAAGCAGGCGTTCCTCCGGGCGTGTTGAATTTTCTCTCGGGGCACGGCTCCGTCGTTGGAGCACATTTGGTCGACCATAAAGACGTCGACTTAATCGCGTTCACCGGTTCGCGTGAAGTCGGACTGAAAATTTGGGAGTCGGCCGGAATCACCCGCCCCGGTCAGCGCGAACTGAAGCGGGTGATTTGTGAGATGGGCGGCAAAAATGCAATGATCGTCGATGCGGACGCGGATCTCGATGAGACGATTACGTATTCCATCTATTCCGCATTCGGATTTCAGGGACAAAAGTGCTCCGCTTTGTCGCGTCTGATTCTGCTTGAGGAGAATTACGATCGCGTGATGGAACGTTTAATTCCGGCCGCAGCCAGTCTGCGAGTCGGCAATCCCGAGCAACCAGGCATTATGGTCGGCCCGGTTATAGATGAACCCGCTTACCGGCGCATTCTGGAATACATCGAGACTGGAAAAAAAGAGGCCACACTCGCTTACCAGGCAAAGGAAGTTCCGCCGCATGGCTATTTCATTCCGCCGACAATTTTCACCGACGTAAAACCGAATATGCGCATCGCGCGCGAAGAGATTTTCGGGCCAGTGCTAAGCGTCTTGAAAGTGCGTGATCTCGACGAGGCGATCGAGGTCGCGAACGGAACCGACTACGCGTTGACGGGCGGCTTTTTTTCGCGCAGCCCCGACAATATCGAGCGGGTGAAAGCCCGCTTGGAAGCCGGCAACCTTTACATCAACCGCTCGTGCACGGGCGCGATCGTCGGCCGCCATCCGTTTGGTGGATTCAAAATGAGCGGCAGCGGTACCAAGGCCGGTGGCGAAGATTATCTTCTGAACTTTCTTGTGCCGCGCGTAGTGATCGAAAACACAAGCCGTCACGGGTTCGCTCCAGAACAATCGCCAGAGTATCGCGACGAATTTCTCTGGCCAAAACGGCGAAAGTAACCGCCGGAACAGCGGGATGATCAGTTCAGCGGCCGGCTTTTGCTAAGCAACTTCACCACCGTCACAATCATGTAGACCACCGGCCAGGCTGAGGTGAGAACAATCACAGCGAAAGCAACCATCTCCCTTGCTCGTTCCCGCGCCGCTTCGATACGGTATTCTCGTCCTAGATTGACAAGATTTCGAAAGCGAGATCGATCTTCTCCGTCGGAAGACCAGAAATGGCCGCGCCATTGACCAGAACCGGAATGAAAAAAATAATCCGTCTGCGGAAAGCGTCTCTCACCGCCCCTGGTAGGACTCCTCGGTTTCATAGACTCTGACCGACAACTGGTTTGGAACAGCAACACAATACCACGTTCAAAAATTCAATCAGCCTGAAAAAATAAATTTTCAGTCGCACACAAGCCGCGACACACTCGAAGCGCAAAGATGAAAAGAGCCGGGTATTACGCTGGCAAGTTTTTGGTGAGATTGGTGTTTGGATGTGTCGCGCGCATTCACGTAATTGGCCGGGAAAATGCAGGATGCGCCAACGGATTTTTGCTGGCGTCGAATCACATCAGTCACTTTGATCCATTTCTAGTTTCGCTCCCTGTTCGAGGAAAGATCGACTGGATGACTATGGCCGAATTCTTTCGGCCACCTGCGCTGGGTTTTCTCCTGCGTTCAATCGACGCGTTTCCGGCAGAGCGGGACCGCGCTGATCTCAAAACGATTCGCACTGCAATCGATCGGCTAAAGGATGGACGCACCGTGGGTCTTTTTCCTGAAGGAGGCATTCGCGATGGTGCGGAGTCTTTGCTCGAAGGCGCGGCGCTTCGTCCCGGTGCAGCCACACTTGCGCAGCTTGCCGATGTGCCGGTCGTGCCCTGCGTGATTCTCGGCACAGATCGGTTTTATTCCAAAAAGCAGTGGCTGCCGTTCCGGCGCACGCCGGTGTGGATCGCTTTTGGAAAGCCTATTTCATGTTTTCCAGAGTTGCCAAAATCTCAGGCACGCGAACGCATCGAATCTGAACTGGCTGCCGTTTTCAAAAATCTTTACGCTGAATTGCGCGAAAAATTTTGCCTTACGACAGACGATCTGCCGAGGTCGCCGCAAGAGCGAATGAACAAAACAGCTCGTCATCCCGAGCGAACTCGAGGGACCCCGTTGCAACACTCTAAGTCAACGCCGCGGGATTCCTCGATGGCGCTTCGCTCCACTCGGCATGACGCTTTGCGGCGCGCGAGCGCAAAAACAGTCGATTCGCTTCTATGCGCATCGATCAATTGGCTTCATCGACGTCACCCGCTGAATGGGCGCAGTCGAGAAGAGATGGAGCGTTATCTGACCGCATGCGAGCGGCTCTCGCCGCAAGAATACTATGTCCCTCCGCAAGCGATCGGTAGCAACGGCTCCTCAAATTCAAAGCCGACAGTGAATGGTGTGCGCGATTCAGGGATGGCTACACTGTCGTGGCGCAGTCCAATCGAAACAGCTTTTGCAGCAAACAACACCGCGCGCGTCGATTTTTTTCGAACGAATCCACGCACATGGATTGGAGCGCCGACCGTGTTCCTGCTGCACGCACTGATGTCATCTAGTCCGACCGGTTATTACCGCTGGGCAGAGAAATTCAATGAGCTCGGTTGGAACACGTGTTTCGTTCATTTGCCATACCATTTTTCGCGTGTTCCCATTGGTTACAGGAATGGCGAACTGGCGATCACACCGGATCTGATTCGGAACGCGGAAGGATTGCGCCAGGGCGTAATCGAACTGCGGCAAATAATGAAATCATTGCGGGGACACGGCTGCCGCGAGTTCGGCGTGCTGGCCACCAGTTACGGCGGATGGATTGGCGCGCTATTGACGCTCGTGGAGAGCGATTTCCGATTTGTGGCGTTAATGTCGCCGATCGTGAACATCGAGCAGGCCATCTGGCGTAGTCCGGCAGCACGTCGTATTCGGCGCGAACTGGTCCAGGCAAACATCCAGCGCGAGCTGGTTGCGAGGCATTTTCACCTAAGCTCGCCTTTGCACGGCCGTCCGATATGCGATCCCACGCGAATTCTATTCGTCGCCGGAGAATTCGATTCGATTGCTCCACCAGCGGAAATCGAAGCGATCCACCAAACATGGCGCGGCTCGGAACTGTTATACGTGCGACAAGGACATTTCGGTTATCGCATGATGCCGGAGACGATCGCGCACCTGAAGCAACGCGGTGATTTGTGATTACGCTATATTTGTTGATCGGCTCGTCGTCATTAACACCTGGCTTCAGTCAGGTGATGCGCCAACCTGCAATTGCGGTAAGCCGTTAAACGGCTTTAACAGTTAGCCGAACGACAGCACCGCGCTAAAGGCACGGTGTTAACGAAAGTCAGCTGATTCCAAAGAAGTCCAAGCTTGCTCGAAGATCCTTGAGCGCTCCAGGAAGTTCGGGCTGACAAACAGAGCAGAATCTCATCCCGCCCGGGCTAGGTTGGTCCTCATTCGGTACGGGCGAACATTTACGCATTACTCATCAAGCCAATCCATCGATTCAAGCAACCTACGAAACCGAGGATTATCAGCGGAGATTACTGGCAGCCATTCTCCGACCGGTTCGCGCTTCCACCACGGTTTGTCGCCAAGGGGCGCAAATTGGTACCGATAGAGTCGCGCTCGAATGTAATGGGGCGGCGCGTCGGGAAACGGATTGTTCGCAATCAGCGATAGCGTGCCACGATCGTTGTGCAGAAGTTTCCAGACAAAATGCAATGTCCAGGGATACTCGGAAGGTGACGACATCGCGGCGAACCAGATTTGCCAATCAATGCGCGGCTGGTATGGCGCGACGAATGGCGGCGGGCGATTCGGGTCGCCCGGCTTGGCTTTAAACTCGTACTCCTTCCAATTCGTATCGCCTGTAATGAGCGCATCATTCGTTCCCTCGAAAACAATTTCGTCGCGTTCACGGCCTACACTCCCAAACGCGCCGTAAGTGTTCACGAGATCGAGCGGATCATACGAGTAATTCATCAACTGCCGACCGGAGGCGAGATTGAGCACCGTTGGTACGCTGAGCCAGATCACGATAATCGCTAATGCAACAGCAATACCGTTGTTGAAGCGCCACGATTGCGAATCCTGCGCCGCGCGTTGTGCGCGTCTCACGAGTGATAACGGCAGAAAACGCCCGAGAAAACTATCATCAAAGCACGCCAGGAACGGAATGATCGTGAGATAATTAAGAAAGGAAAGATTGCCGCTGATGATGAGAAACATCTGGAAAGTGACCAGGAGCACACCGGCAATGTGCCGTGCCGTCCGCGGGCCGAAAGAAAACCAGGGCACGATCAGCTCGACGAAGTGGTTCCAAAGCACTTCGAATTTGTGGAACCAAAGCGGGGCAAAATGCAGATAACGACTGATCGGGTTCGGGATGGGCTGTGTTTCGTAATGATAGTAAAGACATGTGAGATCGCGCCAACACGGGTCGCCCCGCAATTTGATCAGGCCCGCACCGAACATGATGCGAAACCCGAGCCACCGAAAAAGCCAGATCACCAGGATCGGCGGCCTCGACTTGGGAAAGGGCCGACCATCCAGCAGTGGACAAAGAAAGATCGATAAGAATCCCGTTTCGAGCAGCTGAATTTCCCAGCCGTAGCCGTACCAAATCTGGCCGATGTGAACGATCGACATGTACATCGCCCAGAGGACAGCCACCAGGATTGCGTTCGCGTACCCGCCAAGAACAATGAGCGATAGTGCGAGCCCAACCCAGGAGAAGATCGATAATGCATTGTCGGAAATTCCGAACCAGAACACGGTAGGCACCCGAAACATACCGGCGCTTCGCGAACCGAGTTGCGTTTGAATCTCGTTTAGAAAATGCGTGGCCGGCGTTAACCCATGCTCGCCTATCAACGGGACGAGTTGGTTTGCCGCGACCAAGAATGCGACGGCATAGACAAATCCAAGCAGTCGCAGAATGACAAATCGGGCCAGCCAATAGGAATTTCCCAGCGCGAAGAACCTTTGGACCAAATTTCGCAGTTCATGCGGCCTCACGGGAAAAACGTCGAACGCCGAACACCCAACGTCCAATGCCGAATAAATTGAAAATTGCCAGGGGGGAGAGTCGAACTCCCGACCAAGGGCTTATGAGTCCCCTGCTCTACCACTGAGCTACCCTGGCATTTAACGAATGTACTGACCTAACGAGTCTCTGCCGACGGGCGCGTCGATATCACCGCGCCACGTTCAAGCGAAGGAGAAGAAAGTCCAATGCGTCACATTACGTGTCAACGCACGGAAAGGCGGGGCTAGTTGCTCGCTGGTTGCGAAAGATATGGCTGTAAATCCTTGTCCGCGCCGCGGACGGCGGCCATGAAGCAAACGCCGCTATGTTCCGTCACCGCACCTGTCCAGCCTTCCTGATGAACATAACGCCAGCCGGGAAAGCCTAGCACTGTTCCGCTTTTGCTGTCTCTCTCAGCTGGAAAGAGAAAGAATTGCATTCGTTTCTCCGAGACCCAAATTTGAGCGATACGCCGTGACTCGTCGTCTTCAAAAACGCGGCAACCAATAGTGTCAAGATCGGCGAACTCTTCCGGAACATCGTAATGCTCCAGGCCGTGTTTCATGAAAAACAAGTCGCTTAATGTACCTGCTTCAGTATTCACCGGGTCCAGCATCACCGGTCGCGTCGAAGCAGCGACCGCCAACAACTTGCGAGCTGTCGCCGATCCTGGAAAATCGTTTAAGTGACTTACGAAATTAAAGACGAACACTCCTGCAATCACCACAACGGCGGTGCTGATCGCTAGCACCGCGGGGTTGCGCAGCGTGCTTTTCCAAGTGCGCTTCGAAACGGGGACCAGGTCTTTTTCCGAAAACCATTCGGCAGACTCCGCCGGAATGGAAATAAGACGAACAACGCGCGCAACGGCGCGATCGAAATTTTGTTGATCGACAAATTCGGCAGAGCCCTCGACACCAGACATCGCCGAGCGCATTCGACGATCGGCCAACTGACGCGCGCTGATTGGAGCGCAATTCAAAAGAGAGCGTTGCCGCCGTATCAACGACAGTAGCTTCATATGTTGCTCGGTTGAGAAAATTTCGAGTCGAGCCATGCCTGCAATTGCCGACGGCCTTTGGCGAGAAAACGCGAAAGCTCGCTTAGCTTCAGTTCGGAGATATCGAGGATTTGTCGGTAGTCGAATTCGTCCAGATAAAAGAGTGCCAGCGCGCTGCGCTGCGGGTCCGGGGCAGCTGAAATCCAAATCGCCAGCTGCACGGGATCGAGGCGCTGAATTTGCGATTCAGCCTTTGGAGCGATATCGCGCTCATCCATCTCAACCGACTCTGGCTGCAAATCAGTTTTGGTCGCTTCCAAGCACCGCCATCGCGCGTCGCGAAACAGCCAGAAGGGTTCGTTCGGCAGTTCCCTTCGGGCGGCGCGCATCGCAGCCTCACGCAACGTCGCGTGAAAAACTTCCTGCGCCTTCCGCGAATCGCCGAGCATCAGGAAACAAAAGCGATAAAGCTGTGGCAGATTTTGTTTTCGTTCCGGCACGCGAGATGGTCCCCGAAAAACTTCGCGCACTTTACGTGACCGGGGGGACGCAGGCAATCCTGCGTGCGCGAATTTGGTTAGCAGACAACGTCGTCTGCGTCACGAGCGTCGCAGAGTTTTCAAACGCCGCGCCACTTCGTCGGCGTTTTCCCTGCTGTTGAATGCGGAGATGCGAAAGTAACCTTCACCTTGTGCGCCAAAACCCGCGCCCGGTGTAATGACGACATTGAGCTCGCGCAACATGCGATCGAACAGTTGCCAGCTTGTCACTCCGTTCGGCGTTTTCACCCAGATATAAGGCGCGTTGGCTCCTCCAAAGGCCTCAAGGCCAGCGTCAGCTGCAGCGTCACGAAGAACTTTAGCATTGCCCATGTAATGATCGATGAGTTCACGAACCTGTTTACGGCCGTCAGCGGAATACAACGCTTCGGCGCCGCGTTGCACCGGATAAGCAACACTGTTCGATTTCGTGCTCCAGCGACGGTGCCAAAGCGGATGCAGCGGAAGCCGTCGTCGGTCAGCGGTTTGCGCGAGCACCGATTTCGGCACCACCGTGAATCCACAGCGCACACCAGTGAAGCCGCCGCTCTTCGAAAAGCTTCGCAATTCAATCGCGCACTCAAGCGCACCCGGAATTTCGAAGATAGAATGCGGAATTTCAGGATTGGAAATGTATGCCTCATACGCCGCATCGAAGAGCAAAAGCGCATCGTGTTCGTGCGCATAATCCACCCATCTTGCGAGCTGCGCGCGCGATGCGACGGCACCAGTTGGATTGTTTGGAAAACAGAGATAGACGAGATCGACATGCTCTTCAGGTGGCTCGGGCACGAAATTGTTTTCCGACGTGCAAGGCAAATAATGAATGCCTTCGTAGCCGCCGTCCTTCCGTGATGGGCCGGTGTGGCCTGCCATAACGTTTGTATCCACATACACCGGATACACCGGGTCGGGCACCGCTACCTTGTTTTGGCCGCCGAGAATATCGAGGATGTAACCGCAATCATTTTTTGATCCGTCAGAAACGAAAATTTCGTCGTCCGCAATTTTAATAGCGCGATCGCGGTAATCGCATTGCGCGATCGTTGATCTGAGAAACTCGTAGCCCTGTTCTGGACCATAGCCGCGAAAAGTTTCGTGGTGTCCCAGCTCATCGATCGCACGCTTCATTGCTTCGATAGCTGCGGGTGGAAGCGGCTCGGTAACATCGCCGATCCCGCAGCGGATCAAGCGCCTGGCGCCTTCAGGATGCGCTTCGCAGAATTCGCGCACCCGCCGCGCCACCTCCGGAAAAAGATAGCCCGCCTGAAGTTTCAGGTAATTTTCGTTTAGATAAGCCATCGTGGTAGGGACGGACCCGCCGGGCCGTCCATTTCGTTCGGCGCGCCCGGCGGTCGCGCCCTACCGATTTGCGAATTGCCGGCGCTCAGTAATTTTTCGCCACCGCGTCCCAGTTCACGACGCTCCACCATGCCTTGAGATAGTCGGCACGGCGGTTTTGATACTTCAAATAATAGGCATGCTCCCAAACATCAACGCCCAGGATCGGCGTGTTGCCGTCCATCAGAGGACTGTCTTGATTTGGGGTGGAGATTATTTCAAGCCCGCCATTCTTCTTGATCAGCCACGCCCACCCGCTGCCGAAACGGCCTACACCAGCAGTGCTCAGTTTTTCTTTGAACTGATCGAAGCTGCCGAACGCGGATTTGATGTCATCGGCGAGTTTGCCTTTAGGTTCGTCGCCGGCGTTCGGTCCCATGATGTTCCAAAAGAACGAGTGATTCGCATGCCCGCCGCCGTTGTTGCGCACAACTGTGCGAATGTTTTCCGGCACAGCATTTAGATCGCTGATCAGATCTTCTACAGTTTTGTTTTCCAAGTCAGTGCCCTTAACCGCCTTATTCAGGTTATCGACGTAAGCCTGGTGATGTTTCGTGTAATGGATTTCCATTGTGCGCGCGTCAATGTGCGGCTCAAGGGCATCATATCCATAGGGTAATTTAGGTAGTTCGTAAGCCATAATGGTTACTGTTAGGTCGAATTATGCCGAACGACAGGTTTTATTTTCGGCCGGGGCGAAGCAGTGTAGCCATCGGCCTGCCGCCCGTGGCTACAGCATCACTCGCAGCGATAAAACCCCGCGCGATGCCCGATTCCGCTGCGATAATTCACATAGGTCGCGAGCGCTAGGAGCGGGAAATTCTGGCGATACATGTCGTACTTCAAATAGAACGTGCGCGGGAAACCGGTGCCGGTGATTTCATCTTCATCCCAGGAGCCGTCGGACTTTTGCGAGCGGAGAAGATAACGCAAGCCACGTTGAACGCTGGGCCGGTCCAGATCGCCGCAAGCGCAGATGCCCATGATAGCCCAGGCAGTTTGCGATGCAGTGCTTGGACCAATTCCTTTCGTCGATGGATTTTCGTACGTGCCACACGTTTCACCCCAGCCCCCATCGTTATTTTGGCAGCTCTCGAGCCAATCGCGTCCGCGCAAAATCCAGTCCTGAGTCATATTTTCACCAATTGCCCGCAGGCCGCGCAGCACTTGCCAGGTGCCGTAGATGTAATTCACTCCCCAGCGTCCGTACCACGAACCATCGTCATCCTGAGTAGCGATTAAATATCGGATCGCGTCGCGAACGCATTTCGCATTCCGATCGAAACCGATGTAGCCCAGCAACTCGAGCGTACGAGCAGTCAAATCGCTGCAGGTGGGATCGAGAATCGCGTTGTGATCCGCAAACGGCATATCTTCCAACCACTGAGTCGTCACGTTCTTGTCGAAAGCCGCCCAGCCACCGTCGCGGCATTGGAAACTGAGCTGCCATCCGAGCGCGCGACGGAACAAATTATTCAGTGATTGTGCGTTTTCCGGTTGAACAAGCCTCAGTGCCATCAACACCATCGCAGTGTCATCAGTGTCGGCGTAATGAACATTGTTGTACTCGAACGCCCAGCCACTCGCTTCGGGATATGAATTGTTGATCGCCCAGTCGCCACTGATTCGCACCTCCTTGTCGACCAACCATTCGGCCGCTTTTTGCAACGCGGGATGTTCCGGTGAAATACCAGAGTCTGCGAGCGAAATGATCGTGATGGCTGTATCCCAGACGGGCGACAGACACGGTTGAATTCTAAAATCGTCTGGATCGTCAACAAACAAGCCATTGAAATCTTTTTCAGCCTTAACGTAAACTGGATGTGTTTTTGAATAGCCAAGCGAGCGCAAAGCAATCATGCAGTTCAGCATCGCGGGATAAACCGCAGCAAGACCATCACTACCCTCTCGGATTCGTTCGAGCATCCAGCGCTCCGCTGTCTCCAACGCGCGTCGCCGCAGTAAGCCAATTCGAAGCGGTTGTAGAAATTTGAAGGTGTCGTCAAGGCGAAGGAAGAAATTGCGCCAGGTCCAGAATTTTTCGCTGCGTGGCAGGCGCAAATCGGCCTGCTCTGTGCCGAGGGGATATAGCTCGTGCAATTGCTTTTCGCCGGGCAAAATCCGCGTGGGCTTAAAATGATTGATAATGGATAGCGGAATGAGCATCGCCCTGCTCCAAGACGACATTTTGTAAATGTGAAAAGGAGCCCATCTCGGCAGGAGCACCATCTCCAAAGGAATCGACGGCAAATACTTCCACGGGAACGACGCCGAGCAATGCCAGGTAAAGCTTGCTGAACGTGTTCATCTGCGGAATTCCGCCCAGCCGCATGATGGTCGCGCGCGCTTCCTGCATAAACGGCGCATCCATGGAACAACCGGCAAGTTTCAGAGCAAAATACGCCTTCACCGAAGCGTTAATCTCGCTCGGTCCACCGTGGTAAATGTTCCAGCCGCCCTCAGGCAATTGGCGTTTACGAATGTGACGAACGCAACGTCGCTGCTGTTGCGCGTTCACTTCGCCGCACCAATGCATAAACACGACGTAGTCGGAGCACAACGTGCTATCGACCAATAACTCGCCGCACCAATGCCCGTCAGCTTTTTGTTGCCGCAAAAGATTTTCCTGCGCGAGGGAAATCGCCCTCGAAATCTCTTGGTCCGCCGCGGAGTCGGAGTCCGAGGCATCGGGCGACCTTGGTAAGACTCTCAATTGGGGCGACGGCATCTCGATCGCTTAAGAGGCTTTTGCGGCTGGCTCAGCGCCCTTGCCGGTGAGATGACCATTTCCCGAGCTGACACCGTTGTACGCGAGCACTTCATTGCCCCGTCCAGCAGCCTTCGGCTTCGCACCAAAATTGAACTTAATTGTTTTCCAAGTATCGCCGCGCTGAGCTTGCAATCCGAGCGTTGCTGTAGGCTCGTAGCCGCAATGTACCATGCAATTTTCGCATCGGCTGTCGCGCGCGACCCCATTGACGACTCCGTACCGATTCCAGTCGGTCCGTTCCAGCAACTCCGCGTAGCTTGAGTAATGGCCGTCAGTCATCAAATAGCAAGGAGCCTTCCAGCCGCGGATGTTGCGCGTGGGAATTGCCCAAGCCGAACAGGTCAGGTCGCGTTTGCCAGCCAGAAATTCAAAATATACCGGTGTTCCGAAAAATGCGTATCGATTCATCCAGTTCTCGATTTTTCGGAATTTCTGAACGGTCATAGCGCGGGTGAGGAAGAAATCTTCCGGCCGCAAATTGAGCCGTGAGGTCATGTCTCGCTTCGCAGCGTCGTAGTCGTAGCCAGGAGTGATAGTGTGTCCGTCAACCCCAAGATCTGACAGGTAATCGAACATTCGCTCGATTTCCTGCATATCAGTCTCTTTGTAGACCGTCGTATTGGTTGCGACCTGGTAGCCGAGCACTTTCGCCATCTTAATTGCCAGAATGCACTCTTTGAAAACACCCTCGCGCTCGACGATCAGGTCGTGTGTTCGCTCCAGGCCATCAAGGTGCACGTTCCAGTACATCCATTTGCTTGGCGCGATCGTCGGCTTCGCCGGGTCTTTCGGCCCCTTACGGATTTCAGCGGCGTCTTTTTCCGAAATCAATCCGCCCTTAAGGAGCACATCGATCTTCTCCTCGAATTTTTTGCCGCTCCCGTTTTGAGCGTTACTCAATTCTTTTGCCAGCCATTCGCGCATCTTTTTCCGCATGAACACCGCGTTGGTGCAGATGTAAACGATCCGTCCCTGCGCGAGCACTCCTTCGACCAACGCTTCGATATGCGGATAGACCAGCGGCTCACCACCGCAGATGGAAATCATCGGTGCATTGCACTCTTGAGCTGCAGCCAGGCAGTCCTCGAGGCTCATCACGTCCTTGAGCGACGTCGAGTATTCGCGAATCCGCCCGCAACCTGTGCACGTAAGATTGCACGTATGCAACGGCTCGAGCTGAAGCACCGTGGCAAATTTCTTGGTGCCCCGCAGCTTGTGCCCGATCACGTAGGCAGCGATTTTCGCTGTAAGCGGAAGAGGAAATCTCATAAAAGCGAGGAGTTTACCGGGAGGCCGTCGGGGTGTCAATCAGCCGGCCCGTTTGTACTGTGAATCGGCCTGCAGCGGTCGTTTGGATTTGGGTTAGGACTTTAGCGTATTGGGCCTGAACCGCAAATAAACCTGCGACTACGTTGGATTTGTGTGGTTAAATTGAAGGAGGTGAGAGTCTAATCAATCGAGGAATTAAGCATATGAAAAGACTATTCTTAGCAGCATTTTCGGTCGGACTAATTGGCTGTGCCAACCAACCCGCGCCACCGGCCGGTCCGGCCGTGACCGGCAGCTACCCTTATTCCCGGTATGCTTTTACCGCGGACGTATGGGGCCATCGGAGCCCCGCCTATAAGGATTGGAGCACGGCTCAATTGCAACAGCGTCGCCTCGATCTTTACGGGATGAACCCGCTCACCCAGACTCGCGAGGGCGTGCCTGCTTATATTTATCACGGGCAAGCGACGGCCTCACAAGATGAGATCAAAGCAATCGAAGTGGAGTTGAACTGGCGTTATGACCATGGCGATAAAAGCGCAGAGTTGAAGGAATTCTGGCCTTCAGCGCGCCGGCACATCGCCAGCGGCGGCCGTTTCGACTCAGGCTTCTAAACACCCAGCGAAGTTGGCAGCGAAGCGTCGAGAACGTTGACGCCCAAATACAGTTCATTCGTTCGCGACACTCACACGCCGTGCCAACCGCGGCGGATTAGGCTGACGGCGATGGCGGCAAGTAGGAGCGCCACTATTTTCGACACACCTCGTAACCCTTGTCTGCCCATCCAGCGCGCAACAAAATCGGCATTCCAGAACGCGATCACCACCAGCGCGAGGTTGACCAGAAGCGCTGAGATCGTAAACACCAGGCCAACGGTATCGACGAGGACGAGCAGTGCTGTGAGCAATGCCGGCCCGGCTATCAAAGGCATTCCAAGCGGGACGACACCGAAGTCGGCCGTAGCTTCGCGGCTGGCCGGCGCGACATTAAGCAATTCTCGGCCAGCTAAGCCAAGCAAGATCAGGCCGCCTGCCACCTGAAAGTCCGCTACGGTGATGCCAAGTGCGGTAAAGATTATTTTCCCGAGAAATATAAACCCAACCGAAATACAGAGCGCCGTGAAAATGGCGATGAAACCCTCTCGCTGCCGTTGTTCGCGCGGAGTGTCGCCCGCCAGACCCATAAACACGGCGACCAAGCCAATAGGATCTATCGCGACAAAAGTCGGGATAAAAGCAACCAAAAATCTGTGGGCCATACCTTACGCGTCTAGCTAAATCGCTGTTCGCGTTACAGATCAACACAGATGGAATATAGATTCATCAAAATTCCTTCTGCCGCCTGTTAAAATCTGTGTAATCCTTTGACCTATTTTCTCTTCCACCCCTATGTCGAACGATTCCAATAAAGCTGTATTTTTTTCCATTTCTCTTCTTCTGCTGGCTTCGAGCTCAGTCGGTTCGGCTGCCGAAATGAAAACGGTCGACGATTTTCGCTCCGCCGCGGCGAAGGCGAACGCCGTGTTGACGATTCCCGATTGGGAAAAAACACCGCAGGCGATTGAGTCTGCAATGAAAAATGCGATTGCGAAGGCCAATGCATCACTGGACCGGATCGGTGCTCAAGACCCCAGCAACGTGACTTTCAAGAGCACTGTGGTCGCCCTGGATGACATCACTTACGAGGCGAGTGTGGCGGCGAATAGGGCCACTCTCATCAAAGAGACAAACACGAATCCCGCCATGCGCACTGCCGCGGAGAACGCCGTGAAAGCGTTCCAGGACTGGGCGGTCGGTATCGATTATCGCGAGGACGTTTACAAGGCGATCAAGGCATTTGCTGATACGCATCCGAAGCTCAGCGGCGAAGACGAAAAGCTGCTCAAGGAAACGCTCCGCGATTATCGCCGCGCCGGCTTGGAGTTGCCACCCGACAAACGCAAGGAAGTTGAGGATCTGCGCAAGGAACTGTCGGAGCTCGGAACAGATTTCGACACCAACATCGTTAAGTCCAACGCTCCGGTGATGTTCAGCAAAGCCGATCTCGAAGGGCTTCCGGAAAGTTTTTTCGCATCGCCCGGCATCAAAACGAGCGATGACGTTTATACCGTGATGGCAAATGTCACGTGGCAATTCAACACAGTCCAGGAAAACGCCAAAAACGAGGCGACGCGCAAACAGCTGTACATCGTTCGCGAAACGCTCGCGAAAGACAAAAACGTTCCGCTTTTGAACCAGATGCTGGAGCTCCGAAACGAAATTGCTCTGCGCCTCGGCTACAAGTCATGGGACGATTACCAGACCGAAGTAAAAATGGCGAAGACCGGCATGAATGCGGAAAAGTACATCAACGATCTGGTCGCAGGCATTCAGCCTAAATTCGACAGTGAAATTGCGGAACTGCAAAAGTTGAAGGCTGCCGATACCAATGATCCTAACGCCAGAATCATGGTGTGGGACTGGCGGTACTACAGCAACCAGCGGGACAAGCAAAAATACGACGTCGATAAAGAAGCGTTGCGGACATATTTCCCGTTCCAAAAAGTCCTCGACGGCATGTTCAACATCTATCAGAACATCTTTGGTCTGAAATTCGAAAAAATTGTCGCACCGTACAAATGGGTTGACGATCTCCAGCTGTATGTCGTCACCGATTCAGCCACGGGCGAGCCGCTCGGGATGTTTTATCTCGACATGTTCCCGCGCGAGGGAAAATTCAATCACTTCGCGCAATTCGTAATCATCGGCGGCAAGCTCTTGCCGAATGGAAAATATCAGCGGCCAACTGTTGCATTGCTCTGCAATTTCCCGCCGGCAAGTGGCGATGCTCCATCATTAATGACGCATCAGGACGTGGAGACGCTTTTTCACGAGTTTGGGCATGCTTTGCATTCCATTGTCACACGCGCCAAGTATGGCCGCTTCGCGGGAACGCAAGTCCCCGGGGATTTTGTTGAAGCGCCATCGCAGATGCTGCAAAACTGGGTTTGGGACAAGAAAGTGCTGGATACTTTCGCTGCTGATTATCGCGATCCGTCGAAAAAAATTCCCGCAGACATCGTCAAGAAACTCAATGATGCGAAGCTCGCAGATGCCGGGGTCCTTTATCGGCGCCAGTTCGCGTTCGCCTCACTTGATCTTGCTCTGCATGATCCACATCCCGAAGAAATGCCATACGATTCCGTGGCCATATCGAACCCGATCCTGGAAAAGGTCTTTTTACCGATTGATCCGAGCACAACGTTCGTCTCCTACTTTGGTCATCTGAACGGATACGATGCTGGTTATTACGGCTACGCCTGGGCGGATGCGATTGCCGCCGACATGGCAACCGTTTTTGAAAAGGCAAAGGATGGTTATCTGGACAAACAGGCCGGAATGAAATTGCGCCGCGAAATTTATGAGCCCGGCGATTCGCGTGATGTAAACGAGTCGATCGAAAAATTCCTCGGCCGCAAACAATCGATCGAACCGTTCCTCAAGAAAATCGGCATTGGCGCGCAGGACAAAAAGAAACCTGCTCCCGGCCCATCACAAGAAACCAGATAACGAATCGGCGACTGCGCTTGCGCTGCGGCGAATTAGATGATTCAATCGAGTTCGCAATTACCAAAAATCTGAATGGGCTCGCTTAAAAAACGCAGGAAAGCAAAAATCGCCAAACACAAGCGCCGCAAACGCATGAAGGCGCACCGGCATAAGAAGCGTCTGCGGTACAAGTTGTAAGGCGCGGTCTCATCTGCCTTTGGTAACGAAGCTCCCGCCCGTGTCGGTTTGCCGAAGGCGCGCCAGAACGATAAGATTAAGCGTGAGGGAGCCAAAAAAGTGCTGCGTTTGGTGCGCCTGCCGAAAGATTGTTTTCGCGGTAAGTTTTCTGGTTGCAGCAACGCTTGCGGAGGCGCAGGTGCCCAAGGCTTCGCCTGTGAAAGTTCCTCGCGGCCATACGGGAAAAACAGTCGCGCGCCACGATGATTCGGTTGCATCGAAACCGGCCGCAGACCTCGCGTTGCGTCCCCAAGGTACGCACAAAGCCGACGCGCTCGCACGTTTCGTTGAAGGAATGGCGTTCGAGGAAAACGGCGAGATGGAGAGCGCCTTGGAATCCTATCGAAAAGTCCTCAATGTTGATCCGGGCCAGTCAGAGCTCGCCTCGCGCGTAGCTGGTCTGCTGATACAGCAAGATGATTTCCCACAGGCAATCGACGTGCTGAAGGACGCAATTAAGGCAAATCCGAATAACGCTGAGCCATATCAACAACTCGCTTTTATCTATACTAGATATCTCAAGAAAACGGATCAGGCGATTGACTACGCCAATCGTGCCATCGCCCTGAATCCCGGAGATATTGAAGGTTATCAGCGCCTGGTTGAAATCGAACTTGCCGCCGGGCAAGAGCGAAGGGCACTCGATGCTCTGGATCGCGCCCTCAAAGTTCATACTACTGATCCAAACTTTTGGATACGCCTCGGAAAGCTATACGTCGCCATTCTTTTTAAATCTGATTCACAGCCGAAGCCCGACGAGCTGAAAAAGACTAACGAGGTATTCAAAAGAGCGGCGGAAAATTCGGAGGACGATCCGGGCATTCTTAAGGACGTAGCCGATTACTACGCGGCGTCGCAACAACTGAAGGAAGCCATTCCGCTTTATTTGCGTGTTCTGGAACTGCAACCGGACGACGCAAATGCACAGGAGAAATTGGCAACCGGCTTTGTCCTGACAAACCAAAGAGACAAGGCGGTTGAGATGCTCGAGCAAATTATCAAAGAGCACCCCGAAAAATATCAGCCGTACGATTTACTTGCCCAAGTACTGGATGAAGAAGCGCGGTCGCTCCAGCGGGCGAATCGCCTCGAGGAAGCGAAAGCCAAGTTCGCGAAGGTCGCTGCCAACTACGAGCAAAGCCTCTTAATCAATCCAAACCATGCCGGCACATATGTGCGTCTGGCAGAGTTGCTGCTGGGAACGTTGAAAGACCCCGACCATGCAGTCAAACTGCTGGATGACGCTCGACGCCGGTTTCCGGGTGCTCCGGAGATCGTTTACTACCTGGCCATCGCTCAACGCGAAGCAAAGCAAAGCCAGCAAGCGGTGGCCACATTTGAGGAGGCGCTGCACGAAGCGCAACTCGAAGAAGACGCTGACTTCGTAAATGCGAAGTTCTACTTCAATTATGGAGCCGCTGCCGAACAGGCGGGTTTGTACGACAAGGCGGCTGATTTGCTGCGTAAATCCATCGCTCTCGACCCTGATAACTCAGCCGAGTCCTCCAATTACCTGGGTTACATGTTGGCGGATCACAACATGAATCTGGACGAAGCTGAAACGATGATCAGACGCGCGTTGCAAACCGAACCTAACAACGCTTCTTACCTCGATAGTCTTGGCTGGGTGGAATTTCGCAAAGGACAGTTTGATCGAGCGTTGGATAACCTGCTTCAGGCTGCGAAGACTGCAGAGCGCGAAGATCCGGTGGTATTTGAGCATATCGGTGACACGTATCTAAAATTGAATCGGACCCGGGAAGCATTGGAAGCATGGCAGAAAGCGCTCTCGCTCGATCCGAAAAACAAAAATCTGGCGGACAAGATCCAGACTACAAAAAAGACCATCGGCAAGGATTTACAGGAAAAGACCAATCCTACCTAACGAATGCGCTGACATCGAACATCGGATATCGATACTAAACATCCGACACCGACATTTCGATAATGTTGAGAAATGAAGGATTACCCCACATTGTGGCAGCGCAAGATGATGTGGGCGGCGTTGACTGCCTGTTTCGTCGTTCTTCTCGTCGTCATCATCGCCGCTGTGATCTGGACCGGCGCCAGCATCATTAGTTTTCTCCAACCGATTCTGATCCCAGTGGCGATCGCGGCGATTCTCGCCTATCTGCTTGATCCGCTGGTGACGAAAATGGCTCGCGGAACGCTTACTCGCACCAAGGCCATAGCGCTGGTTTTCGCGATTGGGTTTTTTGCATTGGGCGGATTGGCAGCATGGCTCGTTCCAACGATCTCAGTCCAAAGCGCGAATTTTGCCAAACAGATCCCGTCGTACACCGAACGGGCTCGGGATTACACCGTCGATTTTATCTATCGGTTTGATCAGACATTCGGTTTGCTGGGCGCAGGACAGACGAAATCCGCGTCGAAAAATCTGACCAATTTCCTGATCGGCCCCGGACCATCTCCTCCTCACCGACAGGCGGCGG
This sequence comes from uncultured Verrucomicrobiae bacterium, assembly GCA_963825355.1. Lineage (GTDB taxonomy): Bacteria > Verrucomicrobiota > Verrucomicrobiia > Chthoniobacterales > UBA10450 > Udaeobacter. Next base: position 219,240 of record CAWGSY010000016.1, read on the forward strand.
CGAGTCCGGCCGGATCTCCGCAATCCACTCCGCCCTCCACGCAAGTCATCGGCCCTACCCAACCCAAACTCAGCAACGCCGAACGTCAGCGCATTCAAGCGTACGTCGAAAAACAAATGCCCAAGTTACAAGAGGCTCTGCCGATGCTACTCGGAAAATTGTGGGACATTTTAAAAACAAGCATCGGTGGATTTCTCGGCGTAACCGGCTTCTTGCTCAGTCTTATCCTGGTCCCCGTCTATCTGTTTTTTCTACTCAAAGAAAAGCCGCGCATTGAAGAAAGATGGACAGATTACCTGCCATTGCGCGCGTCGCCGCTGAAGAACGAAGTGGCCGATGTAATACTTCAAATTAACTCTTACGTCGTCGCATACTTTCGCGGTCAGCTTCTTGTCTGTCTGATTGATGGAATTCTCATAGGCGGCGTTTTGACGCTGTTCGGCCTGAACTTTGCGGCGGTCATCGGCGCGATGGTAGTGATCCTCACTATGATTCCATACATCGGGATCATCATTTGCTGGGTGCCGGCTGTTCTCATCGCCGCATTCCAGTGGGGGGATTGGACTCACCCGATGATCGTGACCTTGATTTTTATCGGCATTCAAAATCTGGAAGGCCTTCTCTACGCACCACGAATTGTCGGAAACTACGTTGGCTTACATCCGATGACGGTAATTGTGTCGATTTTTGTCTGGGGCTTGATCATTGGCGGAGTCATCGGTCCGCTCCTTGCCGTGCCGCTTACTGCAACAGTGAAGGTGCTTTTCGGGCGTTACGTTTGGGGCCGGAGTTTGCGGGAACAATCTCTGCCGATCGAATCCGCCCTCGCGGTTGAAGACATCGAAGTAGCGACTCATCGTTAGCGCAGCCATCAGTTCGCATGAAAGGGAAAAGTGGATCGACGGGCGTCGAGACAACGCAGCAAACCTCGGTTCAACTCGAGCACGTTAAGGAGGGGAGAGCGTGGCAATCGTCTAGCGACATACACTCGAACTTTCAGCGGCAGCCCAGGAGAGGTCGCTTGGTCGTTGCAATCGCTGGATTAACGGTCTTTTTTTTGCTGGGCGTTTTCTTCGTTAGTTACGGCTCAAAACTATATGAGAACTGGCGCGACCGCCGTCTGCTAGAAAAAGCAACGACACTTTTACACGACGAAGAGTTCGGCAAAGCAGCGCAAATGGCGCAGGAACTCGCCAGCCGCCATCCGAATTCTCTCGCAGCGCTCTCCATCCTGGCGGACACAGCGGAGAAACAAAATCTTGAAGAGGCCGTTGCATGGCGCGAGCGCATCGCGCGGTTGCTGCCAAAAGACCCGGAGAGTCAGCTTAATCTTGCCTCTGCTGCGCTTCGGTTTGGGAAGCTCGATCTGGCCCGCGAAGCGCTTAATCGCGTCTCTCCGAACGATCGCGACAGCGCACCCTATCATGTCGTTGCTGGTTGGCTGGCCCGCGCAGAAGGTAATTTTGCCGAGCAGGAGGAACAATTCGCGGCTGCGGTAGAGAAAGAACCAAACAACGATCTCTATCAATTTAATCTCGCAGCACTGCAAATTCGTTCCAAAGACGCGGACAAGAGCAAGAACGCTCGCGATACGCTCGAGCGACTTATCACCATTGCGCCGTACCGCAGTGGCGCACTGCGAGCATTGCTCAATGACGCTGTGCAACACAATGACCGCTCTGCTGCGGATAGCTTTGCGCAACAGCTCCAAATGTCGCCAGAAGTCACATTCGGCGATTACCTGCTTTGCTTGAATTTTTATCAAAAGTTAGACGAGAAGAAATTCCGGCGGGTCCTCGAGAAGGTGAAACCGTTCGCGGCGCGTAATGCATCTGATCTCGCATCACTGATCGACTGGATGAATCAGAACGGCCTCGCTGGGGACGTTGTGAAGTGGGCCGACAAATTGCCGCCAGCACAATTGAGTTCGCCGCCTGCGTCTGTCGCAGTCGCCGATGCTTATGCGACTGTGAAGAATTGGTCGCGTCTGAAACGCTGGACGGGGACGGGAAATTGGGGCGACGCCGAATATTTGCGCCTGGCGTACGGAGCAATAGCAGAGCGACATTTGCGTTCCGACAACGACACGAAATCCGAGTTCCAAACGCTTTGGCAGTCTGCCGCTGGATTGTCACGGGATGTGCCGGACCATGAACTTATGCTCGCCCGACTCGCCACAAAATTGCAATTGGCAACCGATTCGGAAGAGCTCTGGATTCGCGTCGAAGAAAATCCAACGATGCGCCGTGAAGCGCTAGACAATCTTCGACAGCTGTATCGCGCCAAGGACGAAACGACCAAGCTATACGCAGTTCTCCAACGGCTTCACGAAAGTTCGCCTAACGAGGCACCCATCACAGCAGACCTGGCGAGGCTCGGCCTGAACCTGGGCCAAAATACTGAAAGCTCACATCAACTCGCGAAAGAGGCATACGACCGCGCGCCGAATGAGATCAATTGCGCGGTAACGTACGCGTTTTCACTTCAACGCCTCGGCAGAAACGCAGAGGCTCTTGCGATTATCCAGAGTTTGCCGTCGGCGCGGCTGCACGATGCGCACGTAGCCGTTTATGTCGCGTTGGTGTTCGTCGGCGGAAACGAACTGGGCAGAGCGCAGGAATACATAGAGGCCGCCGAAAACGGTAAACTTTACCGGGAAGAGAAAAACCTGCTCAAAGAAGCGAAGACGAACCTCATCGCTGCATCTGCAATTTCATCGTCGGCAGAGTCGCCGTCGCCGAGCGCAACACCACCGCTGTAAGAGTCCGCTGTCCTCAGCGGATCAGCAATCGGAATGCGCTGAGGACAGCGCACGCTACAACGCTGTAGCGATCACTCTTCTTTCTCAATCGCATCTGTCCAATCGGCAATGTCTTTTTCATTCATCTGAACACGCTCTTCCAGACGCGCATCCCGATATCCCCACTCCTGTACGTCCACTAAATATTGCTGCCGCGAAATTAGCGTGCCGCGGCATAACCGTTCCGGCCCGGGAGTCCTCACTTCACCTTGGAGCCGTGCAATCAAATCTTCCATGATCGTCGCCGGAATTCGCGCACGTTCCCCGGGATAAATGTACCCGAACAGGATCAAATGACTGAACAATATGCGCCAATCAGGACCGAACCGCCGAATCAAGTGCGGCCAATCGATCTCTTCCACGCAACAGCGAAGAATGTGCGCGATGTCGGCGCCGTCGAACCGCTCGCGTTCCATGATGTACGCCTTCATCCAAATCATTTCCTCGGGCGCGCAGTGTTTCACGGGCACACTCAGCAATTCTGCATCCCGCGCACGTTCGAACCACGAATCATCCACTTCGCACAATCCATTGCCGGCGCGAAAAATCAGATCAAGCATTTCTCCTTCATACGTCCCCTTGGCTAGCCAGTGCGGGAATGTCAGCTCGGTTTTGTACCCTGCGCGCGCCAGCGCACTGAGCGCAGGCTTCACATGAGTTGGCCGAATATAGAGATCGAAGTCCTTCGTGCTTCGCGACACGCCTCCGCACACTTCCACCATGTACGCGCCGCCGATCAGGAACGGAACCCCGGCAGCATACAACGCTGCCACTGATCTGCGATGAAACTCATCGCGGCGGTCTTCATCGTGTTTGGCTCGAACCGCGGTGGCTGTGTTTGCCGTCATTACTCATCAATTACGCACTTGAACTGCGCCATGCGTGCATGGCTGGGTGTGTTCCTTACGCGAAACGTCCATCCTTAGTGGCCGTTTCGTTTCTTAAAGCGATGGCAAATCGAACGTTGCGTATTGCCGCGACCGCGGATCTTCATTATGCCAAGCATTCGCGTGGAAAGATGCAGGATGCGTTTGCCGAGATTTCGAGCAATGCCGATGTGCTATTGCTATGCGGCGATCTCACCGAGTACGGACTTCCCGAAGAAGCGGAGGAACTTGCGGCTGATATTCGCAGTGCAGTGAGAATCCCGTGTATCGGCGTCGTTGGGAATCATGATTACGAATCCGGACATCCGGAAACGATCGCGAACATTCTCGATCAGACCGGCGTGACCATGCTCAACGGGGAAGCCGTCGAAATCGGCGGGGTTGGATTCGCGGGGATCTGCGGGTTCGGCGGCGGTTTTGGGCGAAGAATGTTGAACGCGTGGGGCGAGCCGCTGATTAAGCAATTCGTGCAGGAATCAGTTAGCCACGCCATTCGCCTCGAGCAGGCCCTGGTCAAGTTGCAAACTGAGCACCGGATAGTGGTTCTGCATTACTCCCCAATTCGAGCGACGTTGGAAGGAGAGGATCCTGAAATCTTTGCCTTCCTAGGTTCGAGTCGTCTCGAAGAACCGATCAACCGATTTCGCGCGACCGCAGTCTTCCATGGTCACGCACACAACGGGATTAGCGATGGGAAAACATCGAGCGGCATTCCGGTTTACAACGTTGCCGCGCCAGTGCTGCACAAAATCGGAAAGCCGTATCGAATTGTCGAACTGTAGCTTGTCTGTGTCACATTCGATCACCGGATAAAGAAGCTGCTGCAATAACGTGCCAGGCTTCGACGTCTGCTCTCGAATTGGTAGGCGAAGTGCAGCGTACAGCTTTAATTGCGTCAAAAGTCACTTCGAAAAAGGGAATGTTGATTGATGCTGCCAGTTCGCGCCGGGTTGCTGTTGCCAGGTTTCTGTAAAGCAAGCTCAAGTGCGGTTTTAGTTCGTACTGCGACGAATCGCCCGCCGCCTCGCGAATGGTGACATTGATTTTCGACAGTTCTGCAGTCGGGGCGAATTGCACAAAGAGCGTTTTGATAAACTCATCCGATTCATCAATTCCAAGCGGTTTTAGCCCGATGAATCTGCATTCGCGCGCTGCGGCTCGGACCGCGGTCTTAGCCGGATCGACGCTATCTGCTCCAATATGAATCGTCAGGTGCGGCTCGAAAACAAGCGCATCGCATCGTCGCGCGAGATCGTTGATGATCCGCTGAAAGAAGCTGTGTGCCGGCTCGGACGGGATAAGCCAGTACGCAATGACAGTTTCCCTGGTCACGAGACGATCACGGCTTCTGGTTCAACTCCACTTCTGCAACTCGACAATGTTCCCTTCGGGATCTCGCGCATAAACCAGACGAATCAGTCCTACGCCATTTACTTCAGCTGTAGCGACTTCTCCCACTGCGCCGCCGCCGGCTGCGATCACTGCTTGTAGCGCGTCATCTACGTTGTCCACCGCGAATGCAATGTGACCGAATCCGCACTCGTTAGCTCTCGGCAGTTCGCGTTCGATCAACCGATCGTAACTGAAGATCTCCAGCGTCGGCCCATCATCGTCGTATCCAGGCAGTCGCAGATGAACGCCACGAAGACGGGCGTTCGGAACTGCATTCACTCTGTCAAGCCATGCCGCAGACAAGTCACGTTCAGGACCTTTCGGTTTGCATTCGAACACCTCGCAATAGAATCGGACCAGCCTTTTCCAATCTCTGGCAATCAGATTGGTGTGCACATATTTCGCGCGGATCGGCATTCTTTTCTCCTAGATCAAGCTTACAAATATCACAATCGATCTGCCGATGTCATTCTGAGCGAAGCGAAGAATCTCTGATCATTTCTGGATCGCTCTGTTGGAAAAAATTGCAAAGTTTCGCTTCGCTCAACATGACAGCGGGTAGAATTGGCTGAACTTGCGGTATGCCGACGAATGTCTTGGGAACGGAATTGAAATGTTGTTGTCGCGATCCGATGACCGGTTTTTACCGTGACGGCTATTGCCGGACGGGTCCAGAGGACGTGGGGCAACACACGGTATGCGTGCAAGTCACTGAGGAATTTTTGGATTTCTCCGTCCTTGATGGAAACGACTTGGTCACGCCTCATCCGGAGTGGGGTTTTCCTGGATTGAAGCCCGGCGACAGATGGTGTGTGTGCGTCACCCGCTGGAAAAGCGCGCTGGATCACAACCGCGCGGCGCCTGTGGATCTGGAAGCAACGCATGCTTCGGCGCTGGAGTTCGTTACGCTGGAGGAGCTAAAAGCGCACGCGGTAACGCAAGCCTAACAAATTCCGCAAACCGGCCGCGGTTGAATCCCGTTGAGTTTGCCTCCACGCTAACGACGAATTGAAGCTCCCGTTTAGTCTTTTCCTGGCGCTGAGGTATCTGAAACCGAAGCGTACGTTTCTCTCGATCATCACCTTGATCTCGGTCCTTGGCGTGATGCTCGGCGTGACCGTGCTGATCCTTGTGATTGCGGTCATGACCGGATTCGATCGCGAGCTGCGACAGAAAGTCATCGATTTCGATGCGCACATTCTGGTCACTTCCGAGGACGTGTTCCGAGAGTGGCGCCCGCTCAAAGCCAAAATCGATAAGACGCCAGGCGTAGTCGCCACAGCCCCTTTTGTACAAGGACCGGTGATTGTGGAATTCCACGGCCGTCGACTCGCACCGCTGATTCGCGGTATTGATCCCAAACAGGAAGAGAAAGTCATTCCACTCCAAAAGTTCATTAAATTCGGCAAGCTCGATCTGGACGGAGAATCAACGGTGCTCGGGATTGAGCTGGCGCGAAAACTCGGAGTCACCGTCGGCGACAAGGTGACAATTTATTCACCCGGCAATCTTGGCCAGATCCTCGACAGCATTAAGAAACTGGAGAACGCGAAGGGCGACGACGAAAAAAAAGCCGTCGATGAATTGCGCGATGTGATTCTACCAAAAGAACTGACTGTCACCGGGATTTTTGAGACCGGTCATTACCTGCACGATTCCGAATTTCTACTCGTCCCCGTTTACGTCGGCCAGGAGCTATACGGTTTAGGCGACGCGTTACACGGAATCACGGTGAAGACTGACGATCCCTACGGCGCGGAGCGTGTGAAACAGGAGATCCAGCAATTCCTCGTGCCGCCGCAATACGCCCAGACGTGGATCGATATGAATCGTCAATATTTCGAGGCGGTGCGGCTGGAACGCACAGTGATGTTTTTTCTTTTGTTCTTCATCGTGATCGTGGCGGCTTTTGGAATTATGAGCACCCTCATCACCGTAACGGTACAAAAGCGGCATGAGATCGGGATTGTGAAAGCGCTCGGGGCGAACATTGCGCAAATTATCTGGGTGTTCCTTGGCCAAGGGACAATTGTCGGGCTTTTTGGAACAATCACTGGCTTGGGCCTCGGGATGACATTGATCCGTTACCGTAACGAGTTTAGCCGGTGGCTGGCATCGACTTTGCACATCGAGATTTTCCCGCGAGAGGTCTATCAATTCTCGTCGATCCCGGCGGAGGTCATTCCACACGACGTTGCTATCATCTGTATCAGTGCCTTCCTAATCTGTTCGTTTGCGGCGCTGATCCCTGCGTACTTCGCCGCACGGCTCGATCCGGTAAAAGCACTGCGTTACGAGTGACGCTGTAGAGGCGCTACAACTTGAGAAAAGCACTCAACGCGCGGGAAGCATAGTCGTATCCCTCCGGCCATTCGCTTTGGCGCGGGCCGGCTACGTTCAGAACGTCGATCTTATTCTCGCGGACAAAATCGGCAATCGGCTTAGCGGCATCTTCAGCTGAAAACTTTGAGGCATCGATCAATTGGTACGGTCGCTTCAGGTCAACACAGAAACGAACGGTCCGCTCGGTGCCGCCGCGAAGTTCTCTCGAGTGAACGATGATCGTTCCATCGGAATCTTTGACGTTCTGCAACGTGCGTTCGTTGAAACCGCCGATTTGTAATTCCTGGACTGGATAGCGATCCGGAATTTTGCCGAATTCATCGAGTCGTCCGGCCGGACACCATCCGCCGCAGTTAATTCCGCGCCTGAGCGCAACGTCGAGCGCGGCGCGATCCACTCCTGTTTGACCGCCCGAAATGATCTTCAAAGGTTTCGCTATAGCAACTGGTATGATCTGTTCAGTGGGTCTAGCCTCGTGCTGCCCCTGTCATGTTGAGCAGAGCGAAACATCTCTGGCTAGTTGCACATGCGGTCCCTGGGCGAAGCGATCAGAGATTCCTCGCTTCGCTCGGAATGACAACAAACAACTGGTGAGACATTTAATCGCCTGTCGGAACAATGTCGGCGCGCTCGATCATGAGAATTACCGTTCGTTCAGGCGCGCGCGTACCGATGGCGCACACCTTTCGGCACGACGAATCCCTGTCGCGGCGCAAGATCAATGACGCGATCTTCGAGATCGACCAGCAAGCGCCCATCTAGCACGAAGAAGAATTCATCGATATCTTGGTGTTCGTGCCAGTGATATTCACCTTGAACGACCGCCATCCTGACTACGGAATCGTTCACCTTGCACAGCGACTGGTTGTACCATTTGTCGGTGCAAGCATCAGCGAGCTCTTGCACGTCGATGACCTCAAGCGGTCCATGCAGAATGTTCAGGTACGTCTTGTACGGAAATTTTTCGACGTCTTGTTGCGAAGCCATGATGCAATTTTACCGCAGAGAACGCAGAGGTCGCCGAGAAAAACGTCTACTACATCTGCTCTGCGTTCTCCGCGTCCTCTGCGGTAAACTGGAGTTACTCTTCTCCGTCAAAATAATCCGTCTCTTCACCTTTGATAACGACGCGATCGGCTGCTGACGACTTGTTGACTTTCCATTTACCGCTATCGGGATAATAACCTGCCTCGCCGATCGGGTTATCGGCGACGACATAGTACGTCAGGTCTTCGCCGCCAGAGTTGATCAGTTGATGCGGCTCATTTGGGCCGAAGATGAACGCGTCGCCGGCCACCACTTCGGTCCTGCCATCCTTATGGCGAACGGTGCCTTTGCCGGAAATCACCAAATACAATTCCCATTGGGCTGAGTGCGCGTGGTACGGGAAGTTGCACTTTCCTGCCGGTATTCGGCTCCATTCCAAATCAAACGGGTGCCGTTTGGAAAGGTCGAGCGAAGCCGGTTCGCGTCCCAGCGCTTCAGAAATTCCCTTAAAGGAGACGGCATATTTTCCGCCTGGCGATTGCCACGGGTCCTCTTTGATTTCCGTGATGTTTACCTTCTTCATTGCGCGAGGTAGAGGCGATTGACCTCAATCGCCCGCGGGCGGTTCGGTGAACCGCCCCTACCAAAATTATTCTTCGCCATCGAAGTAATCGGTTTCATTTCCTTTCACGATCAGCTCTTCAGATCCTTCCCTCGCCACGGCCCACTTGCCACTGTCCGGATAATAACATGAGTCGCCGGTTACGCCGCCGCTCCGCGGATTGTCGGCAATCACGTAATAAACAAAATCCTCATTGCCGCCGTTACTAAGCTGATGTGGTTCGCCAGGTTGAAACAGAAACGCGTCGCCAGGCTCGACTTCAGTAATTCCGTTCTTATCGCGAACTTGCCCGCGACCGGAAACGACGACGTAAAGTTCCGATTCCGCCGCATGCGCGTGATAAGGGCAAAGTGATTTGCCTTTCGGTATCCGCACTAATGCGAGATCAAACGGATGGCGCTTCGACAAATCGAGCGACTCCGGTTCGCGCCCCAGTGCAATCGAGATGTTCTTGGTAATTCGGCGAAACTTTCCTTTCGGCGATTCTTTTTCCTGCTCAGGAACATCTTTGACATTGATCTTTCGCATTTGAAAAAAACGTTTAACTAACGAGGCGAAACTCGCTTCCTCGTGGCGATTGTGAAGATGGCAATGGCTGCCCAAATGATGTTCACAAATGTAGAGGGGTACGATCCATAAAAGATTGTGTTCGCGGCCAGAAGGAGGCTGCCGCCGACATTCAGGAACTGAAACGCAGGGGAATGTCCTTCCCATTTTCTGGCGGAGACCATTGCATAGGCCACAAGCAGAGCTGCCGCTCCCACCCATCCAATCGTATCAAACCATAAGTGATTATTCATGCAGCAAATGAACGTTTTGGCACCGATTCGATTATGTGTCCCACCTTTTCGGCAGTTTTTGTTTCAGCGTCTCCACTTGGTCGAACAGGTCGCCTTGCTTTTCGACGCGCGCCAGCGTTTGATCGGAACGGAACTTTAAGAGGTCCGCGCGTTTCTTCTTCAAACAATTCTCGACCTCACTCCAGGTGACTGGCGTGGAAACAGTCGGCTCTTCCTTTGCGCGAAGTGAGTAAACGCAAATGGTGGTTTTGTGTTCGTCGTTCTGGCTCCAATCGACGAAAACTTTTCCTTTACGCACTGCCTTGGACATGTTCGACGTGACACGATCAGGGTGTTCGCGTTCCAGACGTTGGGCTAACGAGCGGGACAAACCTTTGGTGTCGTCATAAGTCACTGCCGTGTTCAACGGCACATACATTTGCAAGCCTTTGGAGCCACTGGTTTTTGCGAACGCTTTCAATTTCATTCCATCCAGCAGTTCGCGCAGCCAGATCCCAACCTGACAGCATTGCACAATGTCCGCAGGCGCACCCGGATCGAGATCGAATACCATCATCGATGGACGTTCGACCTTATTTTTGCGCGAGAGCGAGGTGTGCAGTTCCAGATCGGCGAGGTTGGCTGCCCAGACGAGTGTGGGCAGATCGTTGGCAAGACAGTAATGCATGATCCGCTGGTTTCCCTCGCTCCATACCTTTGCCGTTTGCACCCATTTTGGCCGATGCAGGGGGCAGTTCTTCTCATAGAAAAACTCACCTTCCACGCCATTTGGATAACGCTTCATTGTGAGCGGGCGATCCTTCAAGTGCGGCAAAAGCACCGGCGCGATTCGGATGTAATAATCGATAACGTCTGCCTTCGTGAAACCCGCCTTCGGGTAAAGCACTTTGTCCAGGTTCGACACCTGAAGCTTTCGGTCGTCGACGATGAGTTCCGATTTTTTGGCCATCGATCTAATCCTCGCACAACGTCCGCAAAGGACGCAAAGGTTCTAATTTTCTCTTACACTTAATGATCTTTGTGATCGTGGTGCGAACCTTGATCAAGCAAAGAAGCGCTCGGGTGGCAGCACCGGCTTGGGTTTGCAAATCCGGGCGACACAATGTTCCCAGCTTTCGTGTCCGCTCAGAATGTCGATTTCCACACGCAGAAAATAAATTGGCACTTTAAGATCCGCATCGGGAAGACGCGGCATGCGCACCGAGTCTTTTTCGGTGGTGACAATCATCGCGAGGTCGCGCCGGATACAACGATTGATGAAGCTGATCAATTCCGTTTCAGTGTAATAATGATGATCGATGTAGCTTTTGGCCAAATCGACGTGCGCGCCGAGTTTTATAAGCGCCCCCTCAAAACTTTCAGGAGCAGCAATGGCGCACAGCGAACCGATAAATGCGTCGCGCAAAACCTCGAGCGGCAATTGTTCGCCAGTGAAAACATTCTGCAGGTAAAGCGGTTTGTGTGAGCATTCGATAACTTCCGCTGTGCGATTGTAACGCCGGATTCGTCGCATCAACTCCAAATTAGCATCGCCCGTATCTCTTGGTAATAAAGATGTAGCTGGCGCGACGCAGATTGCGTGGCGTCTCCCGCAGCGTGCCCCGGGGCAGCAGAAATTCGTTGCCAAAAGGCGCTTGTCGATCGACGAGCACCATATCAAGCCGATGCTTTAAATGAAGATATTGAAATCCGTCATCGAGCAGAAGTGTGTCGACCTGCCATTTGTCGATGGCGAACCGACCGCTTTTCACCCGGTCTTTGTCCACCAGAACGATCACATCCTTTAAGTTGTGAGCCAGCATGTAAGGCTCATCCCCGGCGGTTAGCGAATCGAGCAGCAGTGATTTTCCATCGGAAACGACTCGCGGAGGCTCGGAATCTCCGCGGAACCGGCTCCGCCAATCGCGTCTGCGCGGAACGCTTTTGTAGCCGCGGCTAAGAATCGCTACTCGCCGCCCTCCCGCCTGCAATGAGCGGGCAAACTTCTCGACGATCGGCGTTTTGCCCGTTCCGCCGACAGTAAGATTGCCGATGCTAATTACGAGACATCCCAGCGTGCGTTCGCGGAAAACTCTTTTGCGATAGAAATAAAGCCGGAGTTGCACCAGCCTGTCATAGACGAACGAGAGCGCGTAAAGGATTCCGCGCAGGACAGAAGCGCGAACGCCATGACGTCGTTCAAGGACGACGTCGATCCCGAATTCCTCTAACTGTTCAAGTCGGCGGCCCATCTTAATGATCGGTTCCGAAGGGCAGGCGGCGGATGGGCAACACCTGCGCGCCGCGGTTATCGGCGTGTGTGATAATCGTGTGAGCGGGAGCGGGAGCGGCGCGCATCATGGCAGTTGCGATTTTTTTCGGCGCTTTGAGTGTAATAGCCGCTATCGCGGATCCGCTTCCGCTAAGAAACGCGCCGAGCGCGCCGGCTCGCTCAGCGGCCTCAATCACACGTGGAAGAAAGTGAATCAGTTTCGCGCGAAATGGCTGATGAAGGTTATCGGAAAAACTGCCACGCAGTTTTTCGTAATCGTGCGATGCAAACGCCGCGGTGAGTGTGCACGCGTTCGCACAGTTTTCAGCCGCAGCAACGCGTGAGATCTTTGGAGGCAAAATTCTTCTCGCACACGCCGTTTCTATTTCGAGGTCGGGGACAAGTAGAACGAAACACAAGCGGGTTGCCACATCGAACCGCTGCACGGTAGCGCACGTCTCTCGCTCGGCCTTCGCAAGCGAGACGCTCGCGCTACTTTGCACAACGGTGAAGCCGCCGAACGCGGCCGGTGCAGCGTTGTCAGGATGTCCTTCCACTTCGGCGCATAATCGGAACACGGCTAATCGATCGAGGGGCTTGGCACTGAGATGATTTAGGCCAAGCAGGATGCCAAGGCGAATCGTTGCACTACTGCCGAGCCCCCGACACCGGGGAACTCGTTCCACAATTGAATACGAAAACGAGAACGCACGGCTTCGCGTTTGCTCGAAAAACCTTTCTGCCGCGTCAGACACAATTCGTGGATGAGAAGATCGAGGCGCCTTGCCGCGCATGAGCGTAACGCTGTTATAAAGTCGGAGCGCGACCCCCAGACAATCGTAGCCAGGTCCGAGATTCGAAGTGCTTGCGGGGACACGAACGGTGACTTGTTGCATAGTTACGCCGCCGACACGCGGCCCTTGACGCGACGCCGCGAACGTGATCGCGGCAGTGTAGCAACACCACGTTTCCGAGCAACCCATCCGTTACGCCATGCTGATTTCGAACTACCCGTTGGAGCACAGACGGAAAATGGTTTATGGGATGGATTGATCCAGGCTTGCTCCGCGATTTCGACGCGGAGGGCACAGACGCGCACCGGCTGTGCACTGTTGAGGATGGCTGGGTCGAGCGTTTCGGGAGCGACGTCCTGATCTCGTTCAAAAGAGTATCAGTCCGCAAACTGCTGCTGGAAGAACTCCAAACCTGGGCCGACTCGGTCGGCTTCCAAGTGCGACGCGTCTTTGCGCGGCTGATTCCGACAAAAGGTGAACGTCGCCAATCCCCGGCTCTAATCATTGGCGATCCCAGCGGGAGTTTACAAACCGTTGCCAGCGAATCGTATCTGCGATTCGGCATAGACTTCGGCACAGGTTATTCGCCTGGTTTGTTTTTGGATCAGCGGGAGAATCGCCGTTATGTGCGTCATATCGCGCCAAAGCGACTGCTGAATTGTTTTGCTTACACCTGTTCCTTTTCCGTGTATGCGGCAGGTAACGGAGCGGGCACTCTCAACATCGATCTTTCTAAAAAATATCTCGCCCGGGGACGCGAGAATTTCGCGCTGAACAACCTCTCGATGATCAATCAACATTTTATCACAGACGATGTGCGATCCGTTCTGCCGCGCCTCGCCCGGAGAGGTGAAAAGTTCGATACCATCATCCTTGACCCCCCGACCTTTGCGCGCTCTCCCAAAGGAAAAACGTTTCGAGTGCAAGACGATTTCGAGAACCTGCTCATCAGCGCTCTTGCATTGACGGATCGCGACGCCCACGTCTTGGTCTCGACGAATTGTTCTGCATTAGGCGAGCGCACACTAAAGGTGATGGCCCGCTATTGCCTGAAAGAAACCCGTCGAGCCGCGGCATTTCACCGGCCATTGCCGTTGCCAGATTTCCCAGCGGACACCGGCGCAAGCTCGATCTGGCTCGCTTTGCGGTGACAATTCGATGCGCGCAAGTTGGCTTCAAAATGCGAATCATTAGCGTCATGGATCAGTTATCTCCTGAAATCGTTGCTGAGTTTCCCGAACGCGGAATGCAATGGGTGAAAGACCGAGTCGAGACGGTGGTCAGTGAAACCGGTGAGTACGTGCGCGAAAAGCCGACACAGTCTCTCTTTTATGCATTTGCGGTTGGATACGTGTTGAATCGTCTGCCGGTGGGTCGAGTGCTTGCCGGACTTCTTCGTCTGCTCTTTGTAACGCTAAAGCCCGCGATCTTAATTTACGGTGCAGCCAAATTGTACCGATCGGCGCAGGAAGGCGAAGCGCTCCCGCGCTAGGGCTGAAGCGATCGAATCGCTGAGCGGCGCGAGCGAGACTCGAGAGATATTACTCGTCCAGCGTAAATCCGATCTTTAAGGTCACCTGCCAGTGCTCAATTTTGCCCTCATCGATGTAACCGCGGGTCTCGATTACCTCGAACCACCGCATATTGCGAATCGTTTTGCTCGCGCGTGACAGGGCATTGTGGACCGCCTCCTCCATTCCATTTGGCGATGAGCCAACGATTTCAATTTTCTTGTAAACGTGTTCAGGCATGAGCGCATTGTCTGCCGCACGGCCGGCGAAAACAATAAAAAGTCATCTCGGCAGAACTGAGCGCGCAATCATCTAAAGGCGAATTTGCTTTACAATTCAACAGACGTTCCGGCAGCTTCTCGTCGTGCGAACATCGTCTGCAGTCTTGTTTCTGCTAACAGCTGCGTTGTGCTGCGTACACGCCCAAGACCAAGAGAAAAAGTTGGTCGATCGGCTCCTCAAGCCGGATATGACCCTGCAGAACGATGCGCAAAACAAGAAATTTGGCGGAGATGGTTCCGCGTCGATCAACAAACGCGCAAACGTTGGCACCTTTTTCATTCATAAAAAACCGGCCTCGAAAAATTATTCCGGAGCAAAAGACTTCTCGACCACGCAGTTTTATTCTCAAACGTACCGCGGCGGACGCAATGCTTACGACGTTTCATCACAGCAGACATTTGCAAATTCAAAGGCTATCTACGGAAGTCAGACCGCCCACGTCGTTCGCGACGCACCTCAGTCCGGGAAAAAAGTCGCCTCTCATGCGTACGCCGGTAATCGTCCCTTTCTGGACGAAGGCACAAATCAGAAGTCGCTCAGCAGAAAAAACGAGCCGCTCACAATCGAGCAGGTCCGCGAGTTGTTAAACAAAAACAAGTAGCACTCGTCCAGCCGAGACGGGTGCGCTATTCTGGACGGGTCATGCAACCGGACGAAGCTGTTGCGTTGTTGAAAGAAGGGTCCGCCCAAATCATCAATGAGAGCGAACTTCGCGAGAAGCTTTCGCTAGGCCGGCCGTTGCGGGTGAAGCTTGGGGTGGACCCGACGACCTCGGATATTCACCTTGGTCATACGATTGTTTTACGAAAGCTGAGACAGTTTCAGGACCTTGGGCATCAGGCGATTCTCATCATTGGGGATTTCACCGGAATGATCGGCGACCCGAGCGGCCGGTCCGTTACGCGGCCGCACCTGACGCATCAGGAAGTAATCACAAACGCGGCGACTTATCGTGAGCAGGCGTCTAAAATTCTCGATCCGGAGCGCACAGAAACGGTCTGCAACGGTGACTGGTTTCGAGCCATGTCTTTCGAAGACGTCATCCGATTGAATAGCCGCGTGACGTTGCAGCAGCTGTTGCAGCGGGAAGATTTCAAAGCGCGAATCGAAGAAAAACACCCGATCCGCGTCCATGAAGTTCAGTATCCCATTATGCAGGGATGGGATTCGGTGATGGTGAAAGCGGATGTAGAGCTCGGAGGGACAGACCAACTCTTCAACATTCTTATAGGACGCGATTTTCAACGAGAAGAAAACATGCCGCAGCAAGTCGTTTTCCTGCTCCCGATTCTCGAAGGCTTGGATGGCTCCAAAAAAATGAGCAAAAGCCTGGGTAATTACGTCGGGATCAACGAGTCCCCCTCAGAAATGTTCGGAAAACTGATGAGCATTTCGGACAGGTTGATGGCGCGCTATTACGAGCTGCTCCTGCGACGCCCAGCGGCGCTAGACATGCATCCGGTCGAGGCCAAGAAGCAGCTCGCGTTCGAAATTGTGCAGACTTATCACTCAGTGGATGCGGCCAGACGAACGGTAAATGAATGGAACACGCGATTTACCAAACGCGACCTGAAGAACGCCGATCTGCCGTCGTTTTCACTGGCTGAACAAGACTACACGGCTGTCACTCTCGTTTCAGATGTTTATCGGAAAATGTTCGAGTCAGAAAAATCACACAGTGAAGTCTCGCGATTGATCAAACAGGGAAGTGTGGAAATTGATGGAGAGAAAGTCCGGAATCCCAAAGCAAAAATTGCCCTTCACCCGGGCCAGATCCTTCGCCTCGACCGCAAACGTGCCGTTCGAATTGCCTAGCCCAGGTGACCCAAAGTCCCCCGATCAGAAAAATTTCTGCCGTAGTACAGATGCGCTTCGGTCAGGCGTGAGCGGGCTGGAGCACCGGCATGACGCGTGGGCGCTCCACATAGCTTGACCTGATGCCCTCGAAATGCGCGCGGATGCTTCGCAACTCGGCATTCACAAAGCTGTCCACAAAATGCAGACGGCGATCCAGCCAGGCGAAAAGCTTGTTTTTAATTTCGTAGTGAACCGCAAGCGTAATCTCAGTGCACTGCTCGCGGATCTCAGCGAAATCAACGATGCCCATCAGGCAAATGTTTCCGCCGACGGATTCGAACGCATATTGGTTGGGTGAATCGCCGTCTACCGACAGCAGCACAGTACGCGCCTCGAACCCGAAAGGCCCGCGAAAGCTGAAATCGACGGTCTTGGAGGATGTCACGGTCGCCCGTGTCACCATCAAGAACTGACGACGATAAGATTGAATGCTGGCCAGACGTGCTTTGCACTCGGCCACCGGTTGACTCATGTGTAACGTTTTTTCTAGGAGCATAGGTCTAATTGGTTTTCGTAGCTTTTATAAGCAACGACGATGCCAACTCCTTTTGTGGGCGAATTGAGGTGCGATAACCGGAAGGAGTGTTCGTTTTCGCTACAGCTCTGTAACGATCGCAACACCTTGGCTGCCAAGGTTATCCGGTTTTCTCCTAGGTAGCGAAAGTCACGCTACCTGTCTGATGCGTTCGGCGCGGTTAGTTGCGCAAGTCGCCCGAATTGTCTCCATCATCGAAAGAAAGATTTTCGCGCCATCCCCGCTGCCGAGCTGCGGATCCGAGGCGCGGTCCGGGTGCGGCATCAAACCAAAAACATTCCGTGGCTGGTTGCAAATCCCAGCGATGTTTTCGATTGAGCCGTTTGGATTCGCTTCGGGAACCGTTTGCCCCTGGTTGTCTGCATAACGCAAAATCACTTGTTCATTGGCGTTCAGTTCATGCAGCGTTTGTGGATCAGCAAAAAAACAGCCCTCTCCGTGTGCCACAGGCAGGCGCAGAAGTGTTCCTTTCGGGCAGCCGTGCATAAACGGCGAATCGTCTACTTCAACGCGCGTAGTGACCATGTCACAAACAAAGCGGAGTGAGCGGTTTCGCACCAACGCGCCTGGCAAAAGGCCGGCTTCGCATAAAACCTGGAAGCCGTTGCACGTGCCGAGCACGAGCTTACCAGCGCGGGCGTCGCTGATTACGGCCTTCATGATCGGCGAAAAACGAGCGATGGCTCCACAGCGAAGGTAATCACCGTATGCGAATCCACCGGGCAACACGATTGCGTCGAAGTGATCGAGCGACGTTTCCTTGTGCCAGACGTATTCGGCTTTCAATCCATCGAGTCCATTAATCGCCGCGACGCAATCCTGGTCGCAGTTGGAACCGGGAAACTGGATGACGGCAAAGTTCATCATGTGTTTAATGCGCGCGGGCGCGTTGCTCTGCATGATAGTCGTTTACGACGAGACACGCATGGATGACTCCCGGTATCCACCCGAGCAACGTCAAAATGATGCTTAGAAAGAAACTCGCGATACGTCCGGTCATCAGCACAGCAAGCGGTGGAAATACCACGCAGAAAAAATATCGTAACGCTTTCATTACAACGTCTCCGTCTTCCTCTCAGTTTTCGTCTTCCTCTCCCTATTGTTTCCTGATTCGCCTTTCAGCAATTCGTAATCTTCGATGACCGGATTGGACAGCAAATCGCGACAAAGCTGATGCAGTCGCGATTCAAGCTCGCCGTCTTGCCCTTCGACCTCGATCTCCATGTATTTCCCGATTCGGACGCTGCGCACTTCGGGCATCCCTAAGTGGCGCATCGCGTCACGCACCGCGTTTCCCTGCGGATCCAGCACGGCAGCTTTTGGCATAACGATCACCCTGGCGTTCATCACGGCACAATATTGCGGCAACCTGCGGCGACAAGCGCAATCACTGTCATCACTTCAAAACCACGACATCAAGACTGCCGTTCCGTCGAAGAACATTCACGCCTACATCTCCTTCGTCGTGTCTCGTGAGCAAAAGGTCAACGCTTGCGTCTCCCACTGTTAGATCACGAATGCTGACTTGCGGAAGAAATTGAGGCAACAATGGCTTTGAAAACACCAGCCTTCGCTCTGGAGCAAACAGCTCGAGGCCGAGACATGCTTGCAGCACAAGAAATACAGCACCAGAGGCCCACGCCTGCGGAGCGCAGGCAACCGGATACAATGTAGGTGCTTCACCGGGCCGTCGCGGAAAGCCGCAAAAAAGTTCCGGAAGCCGATGCAAATCGAAGAAGATGCTCGCATCCATCATACCAGCGAGCACCATGGCAGCCGATTCCTTAAGGTCGTACCTGGCAAATCCTGCTGCGATCAGCGAATTGTCGTGCGGCCAGATTGAACCATTGTGATACGACATTGGGTTGTAGCGGGCCTCACTGCTGGCTACCGTTCGAATTCCCCATCCTGAAAAGGATGTTTCGTCGGTCAGTGTAGTCGCAACGCGCCGCGCGTGTTCCTCCGTTGCAATCCCCCCGAAAAGACAATGACCAGCATTCGACGTTCGCACCCTACAAGGCCGCTTGTCGCCATCCAACGCAATGGCGTAAGTAGAAATGTCTTCACACCAGAAGGCTTCCTCGAATTGGCGACGCAAGCTTTCGGCTTGGTTCTTCAGCTCTTGTGCGGCTGTGAGATCCCCTAACAGCGCAGCCAGCTCGCTCGCCGCGAGCTTCGCGGCGAAAACATAACTCTGCACTTCGCAAAGGGCGATCGGCGCCTCGGCAAGAACGCCGTCGCTGTGAAAAACTGAGTCCTGTGAATCTTTCCAACCCTGCTGAATAAGACCGTGTTTCGATTTACGGCGGTATTCGACGAAACCGTCACCATCTGCGTCGCCATAGCGGTCGATCCACTCAAGCGCGCGATGGACGTTCGACCAAATCGATTCCACGAAAGCGCGGTCGCCCGTCCGCTTGTAATACGCGCCCGCTAGCATCACAAAAAGCGGCGTCGCGTCGATACTCCCGTAGTAACGCCTGAACGGCACTTCGCCCAAGATCGACATTTCGTCATCGCGGAACTCATGCAACACCTTACCGGGTTGCGCGTCTTGCTCGGGCTTCTCAGCGTCAGCTTGATTAGCGGCAAGATACGACAGAACGCCGCGCGCGAGGGATGGATCGAACCACAAACTCTGCAATGCCGTGATGATTCCGTCGCGCCCGAACACAGTGCTGAACCAGGGAACGCCAGCGTAAGGATACGGGCCATGAGGTGTCTCAGTTCGCATCATGTGGAGATCGGCCAGCGAACGGTTCAACCAGTCGTTGAACTGTTCATTATCAGCGAAAATCTGCGGTTCCCGAGCACGGGTGTGTTCGAGCGCGGCGGTCGCGTCGTGCATGACCTTTTCGTAAGACTCGCTGCCGCCATGCGAGTCGCCATCCACCTCGCATGCAATTGCCCATTGATAATTGGCACTCTCGCCGGGTTCCAAATGGACCTGGCAGCTGACGACCGACTTGGTCACCCGAGACGGCTTCGGGTCGAAAATAATCCGCGTTCGGCGAAACCGTTGGTCCAATCCTTCATACGCGAGTACTAGCCCATCGTTAGTGATCTCAGGTTCCAAGCGGCGACCATGACGCTCGCGATGCATCCCACGCAGTTCAAAAATATCGGCAAAATCCGCATCGAATTCGATCGATAAAACAAAATCGACAGCTGCGCGTCCGTAGTTATGAATACGAAGCCGCTCGTGACAGGCTTTGTCCCACAAAATCTTTGAGCGAAATACGTGTATTGTTCCTCTTGGAACTACTATCTCGCTGTCGCGCCAGACATCGGGATTAGTAGCGTCTACAGCAAGAACGGCGTTGTCCTCCCGAACCGTCGAGCTTAGGAGCAAAGGCCGATCCTTTCCGAGCTTCAAAGTCAGCCGGGATAAAAATCGCGTGTCCTGGTAAAACAATCCGAGTTCGCCGGTCCCGAACGTGTCGACATCGCCAAATCGATCGAAAACAGCGTACATGTCTCCCTGTTTCAGGACCCGCGTGCGCACGTCCACGCGGGCTGAAGAGGAACGAATATAAAACTCGTTCCGAACACGAATCACTTCTCCCTTGGCCATTACGCGGCCTCCGAAACTTCTTGGTTTCTCGCACCCTCGCCCCTGATAACACTTATCCAAACGCAACGGCCGCGGACGTGGCACTGGGGATTAGTCGCCGCATCTCCGTTCCTAAAAAACGTCACTTCATGGGCCTGTCGCATCAGTTCGTCCGTTAAACACGACACCACGCGGTCAGTTCCTCCGTAATATTTCCGCGGCACGCTTTCATGAACCGGTGCCACTTGTGCAATTCTTATACTCAAAATAAGCCTTCCTCTTTCGAATTTCGACCCAGCGCAACCGGGTCAAATCATCCGCGTCGATACCAGAGGCAGTTATCAGTCCCCTTCGATCCTCGCGATCAATTCCCGGCTTTTTATGTTCGAGTACGCTAACGAAAACGCGCGCACAGATTATTTCTTCTTGCTGGGGGCGCCAATTTATCAGCCGGGCGTTTCGCGAATAACGTCGCTCGCCTTTTTATCTTCGCGCAAACCCATGAAAACCGGTGCACGCAATTTTCCGTCGCGCGTCCACTCTGCGAATTTGATCTCGGCCACGAACTTCGGATTGATCCACTGTATTTTTTTCATCATCGAAGGTGTAATGCCTAGCACCCATTGGCCGTTTTGCTTTGACGGCAGATCGACAAACGGACAGTCGGCACGTTCTTCGGCGCGGAATTTCTTGTGCAATGCGGCCAATAATTTCGTTGTAAATCCGGTGCCGACTTTTCCGGCGAACACGAGATCGCGACCTTTGTAGTAACCGGCGAGAATTGCGCCGAAATATTTGCGAGCCCCTTGCGGCGGGGTGTATCCGCCGATGACGAATTCCTGTTCATTGACACATTTGAGTTTGATCCATGCGCCGCTTCTCCGGCCGGGTTCGTAAACGGACTGGCACAATTTGCCAATGATTCCCTCCAAACCGTGACGTTGCACCTCGTTGAGGAGCTGGCTCGCATCTCCACCAATCGCCCCGGAGTATCGAATCATGGGGTCGTCTGCGCCGGCACATAGTTTCTCCAAGACGTTTTTCCGGGCTTCTAACGGTACCGAGACAAGACTTTTGCCGTCGAGTTGGAGAAGGTCGAAGGCATAGAAATAAACAGGCGATTTTCGTCCTTCCATCTCGCGCGCCTGCAACAGCTGGAACGACGAGCGGCCGTGCTCGTCAAGCGCGACTACTTCGCCATCAAGCACACATTCATCTGCGGGTAAATTTTTCATGGCGTTAACGATTTCGGAAAAACGCGCGCTCAAATCATTTTGATTTCGCGACAGCAACGAAACTTTTCCGCGCTCTTTGATCGCAATCAGCCGGATGCCATCGAACTTGAGCTCATAAATCCAGTCGCCAGTTGGTGGCGGTTTCTCCACCAGTTTCGCTTTCATCGGTTCGACAAAACGCGGTTTTGCGGAAGGCAAAACTGGTAGGGACGGCTCGCCGAGCCGTCCGTGCGCATCTGCTGGAAGAGTATCCCGGCGCGCCCTGCGGTCGCGCCCTACGGGTTCATCTTTTACTTTTTTTTTAACCGCTTCGCGAATTCGCGCCTTGAATTTCGAGGCCGCACTTTGGTCTTCTACTCGATTTGATTGCCACTCGGCATCGCGTGCGTCCGCGATTTGTTTCATTGTGCGGCCACTCTTGACGGATTCATCTTCTAGCTTGCTTGAAATCGGTTTTACGTCGTCACCGGTCTTTAGAATCAGCCACTGATTCTTTTCGCCGTCGCGGCCGCGGATCCGCACGAGTGTCCATTCGCCTTTCGCTTTTTTTCCATCGAGAAGAAGGTGCAGCTTACCTTCCCGTAGCGATTTTACCGGCTGCTCACCGTAAACGTAGTAGGTGCCGCGGTCCCACACCATGACGGTGCCGCCGCCATATTGTCCCTCGGGAATCACTCCTTCGAAGTCTTCATATTCAGTCGGGTGGTCTTCGACTTCGACGGCAAGATGTTTCTCGCCGCGCTTCCAAGGAAGTCCCTTCGGCAGCGCCCACGATTTCAGCACGCCTTCCATTTGCAGACGGAAGTCATAATGCAATCGGCGCGCAGCGTGCTTTTGAATGACGAATCGCGACGCGCCCTTAACCTTTTTTGGAGCAGGTTTGCCAGCCGGCTCGCTGGTTTTTTTGAAGTCGCGTTTGCGTTTGTATTCCGTCAGCGCCATTCCACCCAAATAAACCACGGATCACGTGGATAGCACGGACTTCAACGCGGAAGATCCGCACCTGGTGGATCGGCTTGTCGCGAAGACGATCGCCAGCTCACCGCCGACGTCGCACATATCAGAAGGCGAAGCCGCAGCAGTTAGGCAACCTAGGCGTCGTTAGGCAGCGGCTCGCCGACGAGGTACCTGACGAAGCGACGAATGATGATGTTCTCGCCCAATTCGGCAACCTTGGAAGTCAGCAAATCGCTAATTGTTACGTCGGGATTTTTGATGAAGCCCTGCTCGAGCAAGCAAACGGTGCTATAGAATTTCTCGAGCTTGCCGTCGATAATTTTATCCGCAACGTGCGCCGGCTTGCCTTGGACTTGTGCCTTGTAAATTTCGCGTTCCGCTTCGATCAGATTGCCAGGCACATCGGCACGGCTCACGTAGAGCGGGTGTGCTGCGGCGATATGCAGTGTGATGTCTTTCACGAACTCACGGAAATTCTCGTTTCTCGCAACGAAATCAGTCTCGCAATTTACTTCCACGAGCACACCAACCTTGCCTTGCAGATGAATGTAGGAGGCGACGATTCCCTCCTTTGTCGCACGCGTGGCCTTTTTTGCGGCAGTCGCAATGCCTTTTGTGCGCAAGATCGTTTCGGCTTTTTCCAGGTCGCCAGCGCTCTCGACGAGAGCACGCTTGCAATCCATAAATCCAGCATTGGTTTTTTCACGGAGTTGCTTGACGAGTTTTGGATCGATTTCAGTTGTTGCGTTCATCGGTTTTGGAATCGTGGTAGGAGCAGAGAGTTAGACCGCGAGACAGGCTAGCGTCAGGCTGATACGCCTGCCATTTCCACCTGTTCGCGGACGCGAGCCTCGCTGCTGGCCGAAACAATCGCATCGACCAGTTTTTGCAAAATCACCCGGATGGCACGGATGGCATCATCGTTCCCCGCAATCGGATAATCGATGAGCTCGGGATCGGCGTTGGTATCCACGATGGCGACCACCGGGATTCCAAGGCGACGCGCCTCCTTGACGGCGTTTTCCTCTCGTAACGTGTCGATTATCACGAGCACATCGGGTAGTGCTGACATCTCGAGGATTCCCTCGAGGTTGCGCCTGAGTTTGGCGGCCTCACGATTCAGCGCCGCCAGCTCTTGCTTGCCCATTTTCTTGTATTCCGGCGACTGCTCGATCTGCTCGATGTATTTCAATCGGCCGATGCTTTTGCGGATCGTGGTAAGATTGGTCAGCGTGCCGCCCAGCCAGCGTTGGTTCACGTAGAATTGCCCGCACGCCAATGCGGCTTCTTTTGTTGCTTCCTGGGCCTGCTTTTTGCAGCCGACGAACAAGATCCGACCGCCGCGGCGCGCAACCTCCTGGAGGAAATCGGTTGCCCGCCGGAGCTGCCTCACCGTTTCATCAAGATTGATGATGTAAATCTGATTGCGCTGCTCAAAGATGAACGGCTTCATCTTTGGATTCCAACGCTTGGTCTGGTGTCCAAAATGGACACCAGCTTCCAATAATTCAGGCACTAATTCTGTTGTTTCTGCCATAAGCGAAAATTCCCGAAGGCGAGATGCTCCCAGAGTGGGACCGTGAAGATGCTATAGGCCGCGTAGATGCGCAACTTTAAATTCGGCTTTGCTACCGCCCTCATTAAGGGCGACGTGGGGGCCCATAATCGCGGGATTTTTGATGTCGTTCCTCGACGCCTCCAGCCGCGAAGCGCGATTTCTTTGAGGATCGAATGGTAGGACGCGTCCTCCTTCCTAACAGGATATGGATCAACAACAAAATTGGCAAAACCAAACCTATGGCGAGATGGATCCAACTCGTCCACGCACGCAGTCTTTCACCGCCCGCGTAATAAAGGCCATAGCCGGTGACGGTCAAAAACGCGAACGCACTCAAAAAAACCGATCCGTTTGCTCGATTGCGGTCCGCACGCCACGCGAATCGCACATGCTCATTCAATAGCATTCCCATCAGCACTAAAACTGCCATCGCCGCACCGCCATGAACCTTCATCGCCCAGGTTTTCGCGCTCAGCTCAAAATCGCCGGGCGACGCAATAAAATAATTCCAATAAGCCCAAGCTGCTCCGCTGAAAAAAACCAGTGCCAAAACGGCGTAGAGAAAATATCTCTGCAAGCGCTTTAGTCGAATCGAGTCCGGTCGCGGGTGTCGCATGGTGAATGGAACTTCCATAATGGCGCACCATCGCGCTCAAGCAATAACGCGTCGGCATGATAGCGGGCGAGCAAGGGCGCAGATTTCTCCCGTAGAACGAACACAATTTTGGTCAAACCATCAGCTATCATGCAAGCAGATGCTGCTACGCTGACGCTGATTAATTTGCGCAAAGGTCGACATGTGCGGCCGTCGAGCAGCGAACTGACCGCCGTCCTGCCACACCTTTTCTGAGCGAAATAAATTCCGGACGTCGCCAGGGCACGCTCACGCAATTTGATCGCGCCGGCCGCCACCATCGGTTCCGCCGGATGGCGCAAATGGACGAGTTCCGATTTCAATCCAAAAACGCGCAAGTCGCCACCGGCATTTACAACTCCAGATGTAACTCCCCAGCGTTTTAAAGCTTCGACCGCGCGATCGACTGCAAAACCCTTAGCAATGCCGCCAAGATCGACAATCACGCGCTGTCGAAATCGAACCGTGCAATTCTTCTCGAGAACTATGTCGCGCCAGTTGCCCTCGCTTACGTTTCGGTATCGTCGCGGAAGATACTTCCACTGCATTAGTTTCCGCGCCATCGTGATGTCGAAAAGGCCGTCACTTTCATGCGCCAATTTTTGTGCTGCTCGCAAAACGCGCCATGTCCAGGGCGCGACTTTCACTTTGCGCCGAAATGCTTCACGATTGATCCTCGAAATATCGCTGGCCGGATGGTGAAAGCTCATTTGTCGCTCCACACTGGCAACCGCATCGAATGCGTGATCAATAGCGTCGTGCAATTTTGCTTCGGTACCGTCTCGAGCGGTGATCTCTACAAATGTGCCGAGAGAGGGACGGGCACGCCGTACTCTATTTAAGGCAGACGTCATAGGTTGCGAGGATGCGGCGAATGCCCTCGGTCACGTGCCGGCAGGAAAGCGTCGCGCCACTGATATTGTTGATGCCTTCGTTGAGAGCGAACCGGGAGCGCGGTCCTTTGCCGACGAACTGTTTTCGCCAATCAGGATTGCGAATTTCGCCGCCATAACTTTCCCGGTAATTCAGGATTTCGACTTGCTTAACCGTTCCCTCCGGCGAAAGCGCAACTGCATAATCGATCACAAGATGTTTGCCGATGACGTAATCGACAATGAAGAAGCCCTTTAACTTGCCACTTTGCGTCGCCCGCCAAATTTCCTGGCCGCGAAGCAACTCTTTTTGCCCGCTGGCGGCTTCGATCGCTCGAATTTGCTCGGGCGTGAATTTCACATGTGCTGCAGCGAAGCGATCACAATCGGGGAAGCACAGTTTTTGCGCCGCCGGAACCGTCAGATATTGCACCGCGTAGCAAGGCAGCGGCACCGTGACGCTGATCGCAGCGGGCAAGATCCAGCGTGGAAGTTGGTCCATTATCTGGAGTATTCGAACGCGATTCTAGAAAAAGAAACCGACCGCGCCCAGCAGGTGGTCCGCGCGGGGCGAGTCCGGCGCATTGTCGAGCGCGAATTGGTAGTCGACTTTCAAGACAATTTGTGGCGTGGGGAAAACAGCAAGCCCGAAGGTGTGAAATTGTCGCTGACCTTGACCGGTTGGCAAGTTGTCATCGGTTCCGGCGAATCCGCCAGTCTGTAAGTTCTCGTATGTGTAGCGATAAAAAGGCACAAGCTCCCAGCCGTTGCGGATACGGTCGGCCAGATCGATGTGATATGCCGCTTCCAGCGAAAAACCCCAGAGGTTTTTACCCACATTATTTTCCGGATCACCATCGTTGTTCGCACGGAGATTACTCGGCGTGCCGATGATCACGTCAACCACTTCACCACGAAACTCAAAATCGGTTCTCGGCACACGGTAGCGCACCTCCGTATCAAGCATCGTCACGCTGTCATGGCCTAACGAATTGCCGTCATCGCCGTACGCTCCCCGTGGCGTGACGTTCGGGGTAAAGAAAACGCTCGAGCTTCCACTTAAGCCAGGGACAAACGGTGGCGTGTAACTAAGACGCAGTGCGAAGCCAGGCGCATTCTTGGTTTGATTGAAGTCGCCGATCGGGGTGCGAGCGAGACCGAGCGCTTCGGTTCCGGTGATTCCTGCGTCGTAAGGCGAGCCATCATCAGGGACGCCGCCGTTTTGACCGATATCTTCCAACCCTGTGTTGATTTGGAATTGATAGTTAAGATTATCAACGATTTTTCCGTAGATGCTGGTGCTGCCTTCGAACCAGGTTGTAGGGATCAATCCATTGTCTAACTCCGGCCGTTGCACGCTATAGAACTGCGTCGGCTCGTGAAAAAGGTTGATGAAGCCGAAAGGCACGACATCGACACCGGGGGCGCGCCAGTTGAAGTGATCGTTGAATTTGAAATCGACGTAAGCCTGCTCGACATCGACTGAGCCGGTCAGTTTATCATCGGCATCTTCCGCTATCCCGCCATGCTCGAATTCCAGTTCTGCGTTAAAAATGATCCAGTCGGTTACCTGCAAAGTCGGCAGTAGCACAATGCGTCCGGCATCAAATCCGTCCTTCCATCCGCCCGGCGCCTCGTTGCCGCCGAATTTCAATTCGCCATAAGCCCCGATGCTCAAAACAGCGTGACTGCGATAGCCAAGTCCAAAAAGGGGCTGGCTCGATGACGAAGTGATCCCTTCGCCGGTGGCGACGGCGTTGTTCTCGTCTGAAATTGCTATTGTCTTATCGGAGGATTTTTTTGTGGTGGAGACCGCAGCCATTTTTTCGCTTCGGACGTCGCCATTTTCATAACGCTGAAGCCGCTTTTCAAGCGAAGCGACTTTCGCTTCGAGCGCTTTCATTTCTTTGAGTAATTCGGCA
This sequence comes from uncultured Verrucomicrobiae bacterium, assembly GCA_963825355.1. GTDB lineage: Bacteria > Verrucomicrobiota > Verrucomicrobiia > Chthoniobacterales > UBA10450 > Udaeobacter. The sequence goes on from CAWGSY010000016.1 coordinate 247,032, forward strand.
TTAACAGCTGTTTGTTGATCAGAGGAGGATTCAGCAAAAGATAAATTGACGACTATAAGAATGGCGCAACAAACAGTGAGCATTAGCTTCATTGCTCGAAGCCTAACGGAACAAAACAAAGCTCGCTGCCGGAGCGTTGCTAATTTTTAGCGATCAATTGCAGCTGCAATCAGGATGGTTTTTGTGCGGGGCCGTCTTTTCCGCCTAACGCGAGAGGATCCAACAAAGATCGGAAAGACGGTTCAAATAGCGAAGGATCTCAGGATTTGCTTCGGTGACCGCCACGCGAAGCTCAGCCCGGCGGCAGGTCGTGCGCGCGAGATCGAGAGCGACTTCGCACAGGTTTGGCGGCCAAATCGATTTACTTCGGCGATGGCGAAGCTTTTGACGCAAACGGCAGAATCGTTGTCGGCGCTCCCTGCGGAGGGGGCGTAGGACGCGGCTTAGCGTCCAGCAGTTCTATTTCGAAAATCAGAGTCGCATTGGGGCCGATTTCACCCGTGGAGCGTTCGCCATATGCAAGATCCGACGGAACGAACACCTGATATTTTGATCCGACTTTCATCTGCTGCAGCGCTTCCCCCATGCTTTCCCGGCCTCCTTCGTCCATCCTTTCATGCTGCTGTTGACCGCCAAAGCGGTTGGTCGCCCGGCGTTGTACGCGTCGAACTCAGTGCCATCAATCGAGCTGATGTGATAAGTCCATGTCACGATATCAGTCGGTTTGGGTTGCGCTCCTGTTCCCTCTTTCTCGACTTTATATTGCAACCCGCTGGCAGTTGTTTTTACCCCCGGTTTCTTTTTGTTTTCCTCGAGGAACTTTGCGCCGTCTTTCTTGTTTTTCTCACCCAATTCCTTCTGTCGTTGTGCCATGTCTTTTTGAAGTTGGGCCGTGACATCCTTGACTTGGTCGTCGCTCAGGGTGATGGCGTCTTTTATGCCAGCAGCGACCTTGTCAGGGTTAAGGTCGCCCTTCTTTTCCCTCAAACTCGATCCGAGCTGCATGCCGATGTTGTAGCTGTACCTTGTCCTTCCAGTCTTTCAGTTGTGATGAGTTCTCTTGCCCGAACAGTGGCAATGCAAGTAAGGATGCGCTGACAACAAGAATAAAATGCCTCATAACGTGGTATTTCCGGGCCGCTTGAATTTAGATAATGGAGGCTGCAGAAAACGGAAGGCTAATGGATAAATGTTATCCGTCAACAGGGGTAGCGGCCTTCAAACTTCCAAAGCAATGGACGTCTGTTTGATCTGTCTTAGTTCAGACGAAAAAGCACGCCTTCTTACGACGATGTAAAGGGTTTGTTGTAAACCCGGATGAAAGCTGACTGCGTTTCTCGAACTCGAATTGGTGATCGCGCTTGCGGCGAATTGGTTAGAATTAACTATGTCTGGGGAAGAGCCTGCCGCATAGTGGCTAACCGCGGTCAATCGTGTCCGTCGTATCGGCTTGCCGCTCCGGCCCCGCCGAAGGCAATCGTAACCATCTAAGTGTTTTCAGACTAGGACGTGAAAAGTATATCGGAGGACAAATTGCAGCGCAATTCAAGCCTCCTCATACCAATAGGCCGCTAGCTGGAAGGCTGCGTATGTTTTTCGGCGTACCTCGCAAGGATCCAGCAGAGATCTGAAAGTCGGTTGAGATAACGTAAGATCTCTGGGTTCGAATCTTTTGCTTCTGCACCGAATTCGGCAATCTGACGCTCTGCACGACGGCATATTGTACCGAGCAAAATCCAATGCGGCAGAAACCGGCGTCCCCCCTGGCACGACCCAGTCGTTGGGATAGAGCGATTTATCCTTCTCAAGGTCAAAAACGATCGCAGTGATCCGATCGACCATCTCTGTTGCTGTGAGACGAAAGCCATCTCTGATGTAGCGTTCGTGGTCGGATCGCGCCGTAGCCAGCTCTCCCATCACGATGATCAAATCTCGCTGCGCTGCGAGGATTTGATCCGAAAGGAAATTATCGACCGCCACGGACCGGGCGAGACCAAGCGCAGCGTTCAACTCATCAACGCATCCATAGGCGTCGACACGCGGATCGGCTTTTGACAAGCGCCGACCGTACATCAGCGACGTTTCGCCTTTGTCCCCAGTTTTGGTGACGATGGACATGAAGCCAGACTGTAGGCGTTTGGTTTGGTCGCGCCGGTTGAACGGCGTTTGTACACACGCCCGAAAATTATAAAGCTAACCAATCGCCGGTTGCGGTTCAGCTTCTTCCATCACTGGCGCGCCCACCGGTTCGCCTTTTTCCACCAGCTTGAGCTGCCGATGTTCAGGGAACCCGGTGCCGGCGGGAATCAGGTGACCCATGATCACGTTTTCCTTAAAGCCGCGCAGCCTGTCGATTTTGCCCAGCGTCGCCGCTTCAGTAAGCACACGCGTCGTATCCTGGAATGAAGCCGCAGAAATAAAGCTATCGGTTTCCAATGAAGCTTTAGTGATGCCAAGCAGCACCGGAACAGCCTCCGCAGGCTTGCCGCCTTTCTCCACGACTTTCTTGTTCTCTCCGTCGAAGTCGAGTTTATCGACCTGATCGCCCCAGAGCAGCGAGGTATCGCCAGGATCGGTAATCTTCACTTTGCGCAACATTTGGCGCACGATGATCTCGATGTGCTTATCGTTGATCTCCACGCCTTGCAGTCGATACACTTCCTGCACTTCGTTCACCAGGTGCTCCTGCAACTCCTGCGGTCCGCACACTTCCAAAATCTCGTGCGGCACAACAGGTCCTTCGGTCAATTGCTGACCTTTTTTAACAAAATCGCCTTTGAATACGATGATGTGCTTGGTGAGCGGAATAAGATGCTCTTCCTCAGCGCCCGTGTCCGGGTCTTTCAGAATCAAACTGCGTTTGCCGCGTACGGTTCCGCCCAGCTCGACGATGCCATCGATCTTGGCAATCTCAGCCGCATCCTTTGGCCGGCGAGCTTCGAACAATTCCGCAACGCGCGGTAAACCTCCCGTGATGTCCTTTGTCTTTGCGACTTTGCGTGGGGTTTTTGCCAGCAACGCGCCTGCCCTGATCTTTTGGCCTTCCTCTACGATGACGTGAGCGCCCGCAGGAATTGAATAGCTTGCGAGCACTTCCTTTTTGTCATCGACGATAACTACTTGCGGGTGCAGGTCTTCCTTGTGCTCGATGACCATGGTGCCCATGAGGCCGGTTGCTTCATCGACTTCGCGTTTAATTGTTACTCCGGCAATCATGTCGCGGAATTCGATCTTTCCGCCTTTGTCGGTGAGGATCGGCACGTTGTACGGATCCCATTGCACAAACGTTTCACCCTTCTTCACGGACGCGCCGTCCTCCTTGGAAATCACTGAGCCGACAACGACATTGTAGCGCTCCAATTCGCGACCCTCTTCGTTATGCACGCTGATCGAGCCGTTCTTGTTCAACACGATCCAACTCCCGTCGAGTGCCTGCACGGTTCGCAAATCATTGAATTGTATTGTGCCGTCGTTCTTCGCCTTAATGATCGGCTGCTTAAATGTCTGACTGGCCGTGCCGCCGATGTGGAACGTGCGCATCGTCAACTGCGTTCCCGGTTCGCCGATGGACTGCGCAGCGATAATACCGACAGCTTCACCGAGCTTCACGAAGTCGCCGGTGGCGAGGTTGCGACCGTAGCACATCGCGCAGACGCCTCGACCACACTCGCATGTGAGCACCGATCGGATCTTGAGTTGCTCGACACCGATGCGTTGTAAGTCGGCTGCAATCTTCTCGTCGACGTATTGGTTTGCCTTAACGATCTTTTTCTTTTTATCCACCGGGTCGCCGATTGTTTCGCAGCTCACGCGCCCAATAATGCGTTGGCCAAGGTCGACGACTTCCTCATCGCCCTCGTAAATCGAGCGAACCACGATGCCGTTTACGGTTCCGCAATCGTCCTTAACGATGATCACATCCTGTGCCGCATCCACGAGTTTGCGGGTGAGATAACCGGAGTCCGCGGTTTTTAGCGCTGTATCGGCAAGACCTTTGCGCGCCCCGTGGGTGGAAATGAAGTACTCGAGCACGGTGAGTCCTTCGCGGAAATTTGAGGTGATCGGCCGCTCGATGATTTCGCCACTCGGCTTGGCCATCAAACCGCGCATGCCAGCGAGCTGCCGCACTTGCTGGCGGTTGCCGCGCGCACCGGAATCGACCATTAAAGTGATCGGATTATACTCTTTGCGATCCTGATTTTCCTCGATCTCGCGGAACATCACGTTGGAGATTTGATCGCCGGCGTGCGTCCAAATATCGATGATCTTGTTGTACCGCTCACCGTCGGTGATGATGCCGCGGCGATATTGCTGATCCACCTGTTTGACCTGCTTGTTTGCATTCTCCACCTCGGATTCTTTCCGTTTTGGAATGATCATGTCCTCGATGCCAATCGAGATACCAGCCCGAGTCGCTTCTCTAAACCCAAGCTCTTTCAGTTTATCCAGCGTGGTAACGGTAACTGCGGGACCGGCGATTTGATAGCAGCGCCAAATGATGTCGCTGAGTTGTTTCTTGCCCGCTGGTTTGTTGAAGAAACCAAGTTCTTTCGGCCAGATTTGATTAAAGATGACGCGCCCCGCGGTTGTCTCGATAACGTTGATATCAGAATTTCCAAAAATAGTTTGACCCCAGCGATCGGGGTTCTTGAACAAAATCCGGTCATGCGTTTTGATCGTGCCTTCGGCCATCGCGAATTCGACTTCGTACGCCTCCGCAAATAGCGGTAGATGCCGTCCGTCCTTCTTCGGCAATCTCGGATTTTGCGTTATGTAATAGCAACCGAGCGTGATGTCCTGACTGGGCGTGGTGATCGGTTTACCGCTCGATGGAGAGAAAATATTGTTCGGAGCGAGCATCAGCATGCGCGCTTCCAACTGCGCCTCGACTGACAGCGGAACGTGTACTGCCATTTGGTCGCCATCGAAGTCGGCGTTGTACGCGGTGCAAACGAGCGGGTGAATGCGAATGGCTTCACCCTCGATCAACTGCGGTTCAAACGCCTGAATCGAGAGACGGTGCAAAGTCGGAGCACGATTCAGAAGTACAGGATGGCCCCTGGTTACTTCGTCGAGAATGTCCCAGACTTCAGGAGTCTGGCGCTCAATCATCTTTTTCGCACTGCGTACCGTGTGCACGTACCCGAGATCTTTCAGCCGACGAATGATGAACGGCTCGAAAAGAACCAACGCCATCTTTTTCGGCAGCCCGCACTGATTCAGCTTTAGCTCCGGACCGATGACAATCACCGAGCGGCCCGAGTAATCAACGCGTTTGCCTAACAAGTTCTGACGGAAGCGGCCGCCCTTGCCTTTGAGCATGTCGCTCAGCGATTTGAGGGGACGATTGCCTGCGCCAGTCACTGCGCGACCATGTCTGCCGTTGTCGAATAGAGCGTCGACGGCTTCCTGCAACATGCGTTTCTCATTTCGGATGATGACATCCGGCGTCTTCAGCATCAGCAGATTCTTGAGCCGATTGTTACGATTGATCACGCGACGATAGAGATCATTGAGGTCGGACGTGGCGAAACGTCCACCTTCCAACGGAACTAAAGGACGCAAATCCGGCGGAATCACCGGCAGCACCTCGAGGATCATCCACTCCGGCCGCGCACGTGAGCTCTGGAACCCTTGAACAAGCTTCGTACGTTTCGCCAGTTTCTTGCGAATCTGCTTGCTCTTCGTCGCTCCCATCGCTTTCTCCAGCTCTTTATTGAGCTTGTTGAGGTCGATCTCGGAGAGAAGTTTTTTAATCGCCTCAGCGCCCATTCCGGCTACGAAATCTTCGCCATATTGTTCCTGCGCCTCACGGTATTCGACTTCATTCAGCAGTTGTGTTTTCTGCAATGGCGTCTTACCCGGATCGATGACGATGTAGTCTTCATAGTAAATCACGCGCTCAAGCTGACGGGCACTCATGTCCAGCATGAGTCCGATCCGCGAAGGCATGCATTTGTAAAACCAGATGTGCGATACCGGCACGGCCAGCTCTATGTGCCCCATCCGTTCACGGCGGACGCGCGCGAGTGTAACTTCCACCCCGCAACGGTCGCAGATCACGCCTTTATGCTTTATGCGCTTGTATTTTCCACACGAACACTCCCAATCCCGAGTCGGCCCAAAAATTCGCTCGCAGAAAAGTCCGCCCTTCTCCGGTTTAAACGTGCGGTAATTAATTGTCTCCGGGTTCTTAACTTCGCCTTTGCTCCAAGAGCGCATGGTGTCGCTCGAGGCAATGCCAATTGCGACTTGATCAAAACCTACTGGGCGTTCTTCGCCCACTAACTCACGCCAGGAATGTTCGTTCATGATTTCTCCGATTAAGTGTCAAACTAAAAATTATGCGACGCTTTCAAGAAAAGTGGGCGCCTGACTGCCGACCTTCACGTCGAGACCAAGGCTCTGCATTTCCTTGATCAACACGTTGAAGGATTCGGGCGTTCCAGCTTCGAGCGAGTTGTCGCCCTTAACAATTGACTCGTAGATACGGGTCCGGCCTTGCACGTCGTCGGACTTAACCGTGAGCAATTCTTGCAACGTGTAGGCAGCCCCATAAGCCTCGAGCGCCCAGACCTCCATTTCGCCGAAACGTTGGCCGCCATATTGCGCTTTTCCGCCGAGCGGCTGTTGAGTCACAAGCGAATACGGTCCCACCGCCCGAGCATGAATCTTGTCCGCCACAAGGTGGCCGAGCTTCATCATGTAGATGTGACCAACTACGACTTCCTGGTCGAACGGATCGCCGGTGCGACCATCGAATAGACGGGCCTTTCCGTTCTCTTGCACCCAGGTGAAGCCCTCCTTCTTTTTGGCCTCACGCAGATAATCGCGAATTTGTTTTTCCTTGATTCCATCGAAGACCGGAGTGGCCACGCTGAATCCAAGCGCTTTGGCAGCAACGCCGAGGTGCGTTTCCAAGACCTGACCCACATTCATACGGCTCGGAACGCCTAACGGATTAAGCACGATCTCAACCGGTGTTCCGTCTGCGAGGAACGGCATGTCTTCCTCGGGCACGATGCGCGCTACAACGCCTTTGTTGCCGTGACGGCCCGCCATTTTATCGCCAACACTGAGCTTGCGCTTGCTGGCGATGTAAACTTTGACCTGCTTGATTATTCCTGGCTCGATCTCCTCGCCGCTTTCAACACGGTCGGTTGCGCGATCCTTTTCGAGCTCCAGCTCCGCGAACTTGTGTTCGTATCCACCAATAATTTCGCGGATCCGATTCCGAATCGGGCTGGGATCAATTTCGATGTGATCGTGAGCGGTCGCCAATTTTCGTAAAAGCGTTTTCGTGATCTTGCGATTAGCCGGGATAATGATTTCGCCGCTCTTGGCGTTCACGACGTCGAGAGGAATTTTTTCGCCCAACAGAACGTTGGAAAGTGAGTCCGTGAGCTGCTCAATGAGTCCTTCTCTCTTGCGCTTATGATCTTCGCCAATGCCCTTGAGCTGCCGTTTCGTTTCCGCCGGGGTAAGTTTCTCGCGTGAAACTTCGCGGCGCGATGACACCTTCACGTCCATTACAATGCCGTACGTTCCAGAAGGCACGGTTAAGGACGTGTCTTTTACATCGGCGGCTTTCTCTCCAAAGATGGCCCGAAGCAGCCGCTCTTCCGGAGCCAGTTCCGTTTCGCTCTTCGGCGTGATTTTCCCAACCAAGATATCCCCCGGCTTCACCTCCGCACCGACCCGCACGACGCCATCCGGACCTAAATTGCGCAAAGCCTCTTCGCTTACATTGGGAATGTCGCGAGTAATTTCTTCGGGGCCGAGCTTTGTATCACGCGCGCCAATCTCGAACTCATCGATGTGAATGGAGGTGTAAATATCTTCCTTCACGACCTTTTCCGAGATCATGATAGCATCCTCGAAGTTGTAACCGTTCCACGGCATGAACGCGACGAGCACGTTGCGGCCTAGCGCCAATTCGCCACGATCGGTGTTCGGCCCATCGGCAATGACTTGGCCGCGCTTCACGTGCTGGCCTTTGTGAACAATCGGTTTCTGATTCACGCAGGTGCCGGCGTTTGACCGCATGAATTTCCGCAGCTCGTAAACGTGGATTCCGGACTCGGAATCGGTTTTTATCTTCTTTTTGCTTTCGGGCAAATGGCCGTCCTTCGTAACGATAATTTGGTCAGCCGTGACTGAAGCGACCTTGCCGCTGTCGGTCGCCAGAACAACTGCGTGCGAATCACGCGCAACTTTTTCTTCAAGCCCGGTGCCGACCAATGGCATTTCGGAAACAATCAACGGCACGCCCTGGCGTTGCATATTGGAACCCATCAGCGCGCGGTTTGCGTCGTCGTGTTCCAGAAATGGGATGAGACCGGCTGCTACTGAAACCAACTGTTTCGGGGAAACATCCATGTAGTTCACTTTCGAGGGATCGACTTCGAGGAAATCGCCGCGATAACGCACCGATACTTTTTCGCCGGTGAAATGACCGCGTCCATCGATCGGCGCATTTGCCTGCGCGACAAGGAAGTTCTCTTCACGGTCAGCAGTTAGATAGTCGATCTCATCGGTGACCCGGCCGTTCGTCACCTTGCGATATGGTGTTTCGATAAAACCGAACTCATTGATGCGCGCGAAGGTGCTCATTGAGCTGATCAAGCCAATGTTTGGTCCTTCGGGCGTCTCAATCGGACAAATGCGGCCGTAGTGCGACGGATGAACGTCGCGCACTTCGAAGCCGGCGCGTTCGCGGCTCAAGCCTCCTGGGCCGAGAGCGGACAAACGTCGCTTGTGTGTCAATTCTGCAAGCGGATTTGTCTGATCCATGAACTGTGACAGCTGTGATCGCCCGAAGAAATCTCTGACGACTGCGCTGAGCGCTTTTGGATTAATGAGCTTTTGTGGCGTCATCCCATCGACATTGATATCGAACAGCGTCATTCGTTCCTTGACGAGACGCTCGGTGCGAGCAAGACCGACCCGACACTGGTTAGCCAGTAATTCGCCCACGGTACGCACTCGCCGGCTGCCGAGGTGGTCGATGTCATCGAGCGTGCCTTCGCCCCGTCGCAGATTGATCAAATACTTGATCGCTGCGATGAAGTCCTTGTCGGTCAGGATCCGCTCGGAAGAATCGACATTAATCCCGAGCTTCTGATTGATTTTGTAGCGGCCCACTCGGCCAAGGTCGTATTTCTTCGGATCGAAAAAGAGTCGTTTGAGCAAGGCGCGGGCGTTGGCTACGGTCGGCGGATCACCTGGACGAAGACGGCGGTAAATATCTTTGAGGGCCTCTTCCTGATCGTGCGCCGGATCTTTTCTAAGGGCCTTCACGATCGTATCGTCGTTCGAAATGTCGATGACTTTGGCCTCGTGGATATTCAGCGCCATGATCTGGCGAACGGTCGCCAGAGTCAGGGGTTCAAACGCGCGCGCGACCGTCACCTCGCCATCGCGGATATCTGCTGTGAGCACTTTGCTGGCGAGTTGTTCTTCATCGAGTTTGTCGCTCAGTTTAAGGGTCTCAATGTTGTAAAAAAGTTTGATGACCTCCTCATCAGACCCATAGCCGAGTGCGCGCAGGAAAGTCGTCGCGAGAAATTTTCGACGGCGCTTGCGTCGGTCGAGATAAATATAAAGCAGGTCAGCCGTATCGAACTGCACTTCGATCCACGAGCCGCGGTCTGGAATAATACGGAAGCTATAGAGCACCTTGCCGTTGACATGGACGGTGGATTCGAACGCGATGCCGGGAGAACGATGTAACTGACTCACCACAACCCGCTCCGCACCATTGATGACGAAGGTACCCTGCGGGGTCATGAGCGGGATCTCGCCCATGTACACTTTCTCTTCCTTCGTCCCTTTCTCTTCCCTCAGCTGGAACGTCACATGAAGAGGCGCGCTGTAGGTTTGCCCTTCGCGCTGCGCTTCAAGCGGCGACAATTTTGGCTCGCCGATATCGTAGTGGCTAAAATCAAGCACCGCCTTCTCATCATAGCTTTCGATAGGAAAGACTTCCTTGAAAACAGCCTGAAGCCCCTGATTCTTGCGCTTCGAATACTGGACGTCTTTCTGAAGAAAATCGACGTATGAATTTGCCTGAACCTCAATGAGGTTGGGCGGTTCGATCGCTTCCTTGATACTTCCGAAGTAGATGCGTTCCGACATAGTGCTTAAGCTTACGAGCTAAAACCTCACACCAGCTCCACCAAACGCTGACCGACGCAGGCAGATTTACCCGTTCTGGGATAGGCGAAGAGCGTAAAAATGCCACCAAAACGGTGACCTGTCAAATTGACGACCTCCGTCTCGTAGCCGGTAATGTATTTGCCTTGTTAGCGCCGGGGTAAAAATACGTCTGGCGAACTGTAGTGGGTTTTAACCTTATTATGGATGTCGCGCCGCGCAACAGATTTTGTGCTGCGATAGCGCCTAAATTCGATTGATTTATTTGACTTCGACCTTTGCACCTGCGGCTTCGACCTTTTTCTTGATCTCGTCCGCCTCCTGCTTGGTCACGCCTTCTTTGATCGTTTTGGGCGCGCCTTCTACGAGCGCTTTCGCCTCCGCAAGGCCGAGTCCCGGAACCGCGCTCCGCACTTCTTTAATCACCGCAATTTTGTTTGCGCCCATTTCCGTCAGGATCACGTCAAACGTCGTCTTTTCCTCGGCGGCTGGAGCTGCTGCTCCGCCAGGTGCTCCCGCACCCGGTCCCATTGCGACTGCTACTGGCGCAGCGGCGCTGACGCCCCATTTTTCCTCCAGCTGCTTGACCAATCCCGCAATCTCCAGGACCGAAAGGTTGCTGAGTTGCTCTACTATTTTATCTGTATCTGCCATTTTTAGTTTTCCTCCAGTTGCCGCCTCCAAAAGCCTTCGAAGAATTAAAGCCGGTAGCCACCAGCTCGGACAATTTCGTTTATGTTGGATTTGTCCGATAGACGAAATGCCTGCCGAACAAAATTCATGCCGCGGGTGCGCCCTCCTTTTCAGCCTTCGCATTCAACAGCCGCGCTAACGCTGCGGCCGGTTGATTGAACAGACTCACCAGACGCGTTGCCGGGGACAACAGCAGCCCCAACAGTTGTGCCTGTAAAATGTCGCGGCTCGGCAATTCCGCCAAAGTTTGCAATTCCGCAGCGGACAGGGCTGCGCGATCGACAAAACCAACCCTGAGTGCAGCCAGCTTAAACTCGGTCGCAAACGTCTTAAAAATCTTAGCTACCGGGGCTACATCTGCTTCCCCCGTAACCACCGCTGTTTGCCCCGCGAACTGGTCACTAGCTTCGGGGAAACCGGAATCCACCATCGCGAGTTTAAGAAAACTGTTCTTCACTACGTGCACCTCGGCGCCGGCGGGCGCCAGTCGATGTCGCAACTCGCTGAAATCGGCTACCTTCATTCCGCGATAATCGGTAACGAGCACGAAAGGCGAGCGTTTCAACGCTTCGGACAACTCTGAAACAATGTTGGCTTTTTCTGGTCGCATACTGTCGAGCTAATTACTGCGGTCCTACACTCCGCTCAAATATGGACTTGGATCGATGCGGACGCCGGGGGACATAGTCGCACTGATTGTCACACCTTCAAGAAAGCGGCCCTTAGCGGTCGGGGGGCGAGCTCGCACAACAGCTTCAATCACCGCATTTGCATTCTCCACCAGCGCGTTTTCGTCAAAGGAAAACTTTCCAACCGGCACGGCAACGTTGCCATTCTTATCGAGCTTGAATTCAATGCGGCCGGCTTTCACTTCCTGCACCGCTTTGGCTGTGTCTTCGGTAACGGTCCCCGTCCGCGGATTGGGCATCAGCCCGCGCGGACCGAGCACTTTCCCCAGCTTCCTCACTTCGGCCATCGCGGCGGGTGTAGCGATGGCGACATCAAAATCCTGAAAACCCTCCTGGCATTTCTGGATCAAATCTTTCATGCCAACGAACTCCGCGCCGGCGTCTGTGGCCGCCTTTGCCGCTTCGCCTTCTGCAAAAACGAGCACTCGCACCTGTTTTCCGCTGCCGTGTGGAAGCGGGCAAGTACCGCGCACCATCTGATCGGATTGCTTGGGATCAACCCCAAGGCGAAATGAAAGCGTCACGGTCTGATCAAACTTAGTGGGTGAGAATTTCTTTAACGTGGTGACCGACTCGGCGAGACTGTAGTCCTTCGCTCGATCTAGTTGCTGCGCCGCCGCGCGATAACGTTTGCTTCGATTTGTTTGCATTATTCGGTGCAGTTCAAACGCCGTTCACTACTTTAATAGCGAGGCTCCTGCTTAATTATTCCCCGCTCGGTCGAGCAAGCGGGACACGGAACGTAGCGGTATTTGATGTGTTGTCAAAACAACCTGTTATCCGAAAATTCGCGAGCGGACGACATTGCGAGATGGAACTCACCGCTACTTTCAAGCATCAATCCGGATCGTTGTTTTAGCAGTCTGGAGAGCCGATGTCGGCAATCACGGCGAGGCCGGACTCTTCTGCAGCGGTGGCGATGGGCAGTGTTGGACCGCAATCGCCGCCGCGTCGATGGTTTACTGAACCATTATCGATGTCGCGACATTTGCCGTCGCGGGGCCGTTTCGAATGATTTTCCCCTGTTTCATTACGAATGAGACCCGCTCGGTCGCAGTGATATCAGAAGTCGGATCGCCCGGCATCGCAATAATGTCGGCCAGTTTTCCTTTTTCCAGCGTGCCGACTTTTTGCCCGATGCCCAGAAGCTCGGCGTCGTTCGCCGTGGCCGATTTCAATGCGTCGATCGGAGTCATACCAAGATCGACCATTAACTTGAATTCTTTTGCATTCTGTCCGTGTGGAAACACCGCTGCGTCCGTACCAAACGAAATTTTGATGCCCATCTTAATCGCATTGCGAAACATTTCCGAACGAGCCGCTGTCGCCGCTTTCGCCTTCGCCTGCAACGCCAGAGGATAATTGTCGAGTTTACCCATGATCCACTCCGACGCCATCAGCGTCGGCGTGAGGAAGGTTCCCTTCTTTTTCATCATCGTAAGCGTTTCCGGCTTCATGAACGAACCGTGCTCAATCGAATCGACGCCCGCCTCGATGGCCTCGCGGGCGGCTTCATCGCCGTGGCAATGCACAGCCACTTTTTTGCGTAAGCGATGCGATTCATCGACCAGTGCCGCCATTTCAGCCGGCGTCAACTGCGGAGTGTCCACCTCGTCGGCGAGTGAAAGTACGCCGCCAGAAACCGCGGCCTTGATGACATCCGCCCCGTTCTTAACCTCAAACCGCACCGCTTTTCGAATTTCATCCGGGCCATCCGCGATGCCGTCTGTGTAGTCCGGTTCGCGTCCAAAAAGAAAATCGCGAAACCCGCTGGTGGGATCAAAATGACCCCCGGTGGCACCGATGCCTTTGGTGGCGACCAGCATTCGCGGGCCGACGATCACGCCCTTGTTGATCGAATTTCGCAGGGCGACATCGACAAATTCCCGGCTGCTGACGAAGCGGCTTCCCAGATCGCGCACGGTAGTGAAGCCTGCCTCGACAGTGGCGCGTGCGTGCGCCGTGGCAATGATCGCCTGTTCGGAGACGTTCATATCGAGTTCTTGCAGTCGGTGCTCGGCGTAATTACCCGAAAAGTCGGCAGTCAAATGCGTGTGCGCATCCATGAAACCAGGCGAAAGTGTCGCGTCGCCGAGGTCGATAACTTGCGCGCCGTTTGGGATCGCCAAATTGGTTCCCGCATCGACAATTTTGTCGCCGTCTATGATAACGACGGCGTTTTGCACGAGTGCGTTCGATTTGCCGTCGAACATCCGTGCAGCCTTAAGCACGATTGGTTGATCGGCTGCGCGCGCCGCCATGCCGAACAATAGAAAAACTAGAAAAATGCGAGACGTGATTTTCATACCGCTCGTGTAGAATCGATGTACTACGCTAGCAAGAAAGGAATTTGCAAACGTGGCAGGCAAATTGCCATGCAGCGTCAAGGCTTGCGCAGTTTGGCCGCACTTTGTTCAAGTCCTTCTCGTGCGGTGGTAAGTCCAGGATCGAGCGCCAACGCCTCTTTAAAAGCGAGGATGGCTCGCTCGTGTTGATTGACAGAAGCCAGGTACTTTCCACGATTGGTCAGCATTCTAGTATATGCCGGCAAAATTTTGAGGTTTACAACATCATCCTTTGCAAAACGCACCGTCCCATCAGCCAATCCCCGCACCCGTAGACGCGGCTCAGGGGATTCATGAAAGCTTTGGTCCGTGGTGAGATTGAAAACCAGCCCTTGCGGCACAAGTTGATAGGTTTGAGGGATCCATCCGGTCAAGTAGCTGTTCAGTGAGTTAGCGATCAGCACATCATTCGTGATGTAAACCGGCTCGACTTTGATTTCATTCCTGACGATTGCCTGAATCATCTCCAGGAATGCCACGCTGATTCTTTGAGTAAGGTCCTGACTCCGGGAAAAAGCCGCAGGATCCTGCTCCCATTGCTTTAGGATCGCCACGTACGGATCAATCTTTTCGCGCGACCGTTCCATCATATCCGGATGCGCGTGCTTCAGATAATCGAAATACCACGACCGACGCAGCAGATTGATGTCTACTACTTTCACATCGCCGCGACGCTGTTCGATTTCTTGCGCGTACAACATAGGCGACGCGACCTGCCAATCTTGCGTGAGCAACAGTCCATTGGGCGCGATCGTGCTGAACAGGTTCTCAACATAATCATCGGCAATGAAATAATGCCTGCGGTTGTTGAATGGCCAGTTCGCAGCGAACGCCGTAGTCACTGTCAGGACAATCGCAGTCGCAGCAGCCACGTATGGCGTCCACATCGGCGAACGCCTCGAAGGAGCAAGTTGAACTAACCAGCGGAAACCTAGTCCGGCAGCGATCGCGATCGAAATGAATGCCGGCAAATAGTACGCGTCCTTGTCCTCGGCAATTTCGTAACTCAGCGCGTAAGCCAGGTCGGCAAGCACGATCAGCAGCAAAAACCAAAAAACCGTGCGGTCACGCTTGTATGCGCTCGCGAGCCCGGCTACCGCTAGAAACAACGCCAAGGGCAACCATGCAAAGCCAAACTCACGGCCGGCCATTCGACAAAATTCAACAAACTGCGCTCCAACGGTCGCGGGCGAAAAAGAGAAGAACACGCGATACTGCCGTCCGGTGATATGCCACCAAATTTCCTGCAGCGAACGCGGATTCCCCCAGTTCATCGCGGGCGAGCGCGACGCTGCCCACGGCAAATAACTGTAGACAAGGATCAACGCGCCGACCGAAATCAGCGCAGCATATAAAAGGCGTCGGCTGGTGAAGAACTTCAGACCCTCTGTCCTGTAAACGACTGCAGCGATGGCCGGAAGCGTTAACGCCACGGTCACGTGATGAACACCCATCGCAAGGCCGAATACGAAGGCAGCGGCATAAATCCATGTGTCACATGTAGCGACGGCCGCGTTGGAATCCGCTCGCGTTTCAATAATTCGCCGACGCCACCGAACAACCAAAAAGAAGACGAGTAGGACTAGCAGCGCGTTCAGAGAGTACACTTCGGTGATCGTCGCGTAAGTCCAAAGCGTGCGGGAAAACGCCATTAGCAGTCCCGCGCCAACCGCGGGCGCGAAAATCAAAAGCCCACTGGCGTTTGAACTCTTAAGGTTGCTGCCCTTTCGCGCAGTCTTATTCCTTCGCTGAGGTGCGCCAAAGCAAGACGCCGTAATGAGTAATTCCGCAACGACGAGAGTAAGCATGGCGCAGGCAAGCGCAGCAAACACAGCAGACGAGAAATTGATTCGCACGGCGACATTTCCGACCGGCACAAGCGACGCGAGATGTGCGAGCATGACCCATAGCGGAGTACCCGGCGGATGCGCCACTCCCAGTGCGTAAGCGGCCAAAATTAACTCGCCGCTATCGGTCAGAGTAACCGTGGGGGCGAGCGTCCAACTGTATACAACCAGCGCGGCAAGAAACACCGCACCCGCGCAAACCAGTTCCTCTCGAGAGGAGAACGGCCTCGTGCCATGCGCTTCGCGCACGGGCCTCGTAGCCTTTTGACGTTGGATGTTGCTAGCGGGTCGACGCGCCATTTGCCTATCGTCTCGCAAACTGGCGTGGCTGCAAACCATCAAAGCGATGCGAGAACCGCAGCGTCAGCTGCAATAAACAACCTTGTTCTCTTCTACTTGGCTCGCTTCAATCACCACGAATATGAAATCATTATTTCTCGCCGCTGCTTTGTGCGCGGGTTTCGCAACGAACATCGTCGCGCAATCACCAACTCCGGCGCCTTCCCCCGCGCAGCCACCTTCGGACTACGACCTGCGGTGGGGCGTCAAGATTCCAATGCGCGACAAAGTCGAACTGAACGCGACATTGTATTTGCCAAAAACTCCAGACGGCTCGCCGCCGAAGACGCCGGTAATCTTTACACTGACGCCGTATATCTCGGACACGTACCATGCGCGCGGCGCCTACTTCGCGTCACACGGTTATGCGGTCGCGCTCGTCGACGTTCGCGGCCGCGGGAATTCCGCCGGCGAGTTCGAGCCGTTCGCGAATGAACCGCGCGATGGACACGACGTGGTTGAGTGGCTGGCGAAGCAACCATTTTGCGACGGCAAAGTGGCCATGTGGGGCGGTTCGTATGCGGGATTCGATCAATGGGCAACGGCGAAAGAATTTCCGCCTCATCTGGCGACGATCGTGCCCGCCGCGGCCGCGCATCCCGGGCTGGATTATCCGTCCTACAATAACATCGGAATGACTTACGACGTGCAATGGTTCACGCTCACGAGCGGACACACCGCTCAAGACAATTTGTTCGGCGACCAAAAATTCTGGCGCACAAAATTCCTGGACGCTTACAAGAAGCACCTTCCTTTCAAATCGCTCGATTCATTCGTGGGAAATCCATCGGTTAATTTCCAGCGCATACTCAAGCACCCGATGGCAGACGCTTATTACGATGCGATGCTGCCAACGCGTGAGCAGTTCCAAAGGATCGCGCTGCCGATTCTCACGATCACAGGTCAATACGACGGCGACGAACTGGGCGCGCTCACATATTACCGGGATCATCTGACGAACGCCTCGCCGGACGCAATCGCCAAACATTTTCTCATCATCGGCCCGTGGGACCATGCCGGCACTCGCACGCCAATGGACGACGTAGCGGGCGTAAAGTTTGGCCCCGGAGCGATCGTCGATTTAAATGATCTGCATCGCCAGTGGTACGACTGGACCATGAAAGCCGGACCGAAACCGGCATTTCTCAAAAATCAGGTCGCGTATTATTTGCTCGCGCCCGGCAACTCCGGCGCGAATGGCGAATGGAAATATGCTGACACCTTTGAAACGCTAACTGCGAATCCAAAAACCTTTTACCTCGATTCGAAGAACGGCGACGCAAACGGCGTCTTTCGCTCTGGCTCACTAAACGAAAAACAACCGAACGATGGAACGGATTCTTTTATTTACGATCCGTTGGACACACAACGCGGCGAAAACGTGGAGGGAATCGATCCAAAAGAAAAAACCGCCGTAATCGATCAGACATTCGCGTTGAGTATCGGCAAAGACGGATTGGTTTATCACACCGATTCGCTACCGAACGAAACTCTGCTGGTCGGGTGCCCGGCCGTAAGTCTGTGGCTATCAATCGATGCGCCTGATATCGATCTCGAGTGTGACTTATACGAAATCCAACCCGACGGCACGAGTATCGCGCTGTGGAGCGATCTGCGCAGGTTGCGTTACCGTGAATCGTTGCGTGAAGCGAAATTTGTGACGCCGGGCGAAATCGTGCGCTGCAATTTCAATCCGGGTTTATTCGTAGCCCGCCGTTTGATGAAAGGCAGCCGCTTGCGTCTCGTCGTTACTGCTGTGAACTCAATCTCGTGGCAAAAAAATTATTGCTCTGACGGAATCGTGGCCGAAGAAACAGCTAAGGACGCGCACACCTGCAACGTGCAGGTTTATCACGATGCCGAGCATGCAAGCGCAATTCAACTGCCGTTGCGCTGATGCGTTCCTCACTTCAAATCCTATTGCTCGCCGGAGTATTTTGCCTTGCTGCGACGATTGCCTGCGCCGATTCGGAAATCGTAATCGCGATTCGCTATTTGCGCGCGCGGGGAACGAGCCACTCGCACCTCTATTTGTATCGCGAAGACGGAAAACTTCTGCGCCAGTTAACAAAGGACGACTCGGGACAAGACTCAGCTCCAATATTCTCGCCCAATGGCGAGATAGTCGTTTTCACGCGCGAAGAACCTAACAACGTGCGCGAATTTTGGAGCGTTAAGCCAGGCGGCACAGATTTGAAAAAACTCGATGCTGCGCCGGATTGGTACGCGCAGGCAAAAAGCTCGCCCTATTTCACAAACGTCGAGCCGAAACAACCAGCTTCGGCAACAGCGACGAGCTCGCCCGCAGAATCCGCTTCAACCGCGCCACTGGTACCCGCCAGCTATAAGTCACCCGATGGTTCTGTCGAATTGGTGTTGCGCTTGGATATGAATGAGGAGGACGACCAGATCAATGGTCCGGGTCATGGAAAGCATTACCTACTCCGCGATCTTAAAATCGGAACGGAGACAGAATTCAGTAAAGTGCCCGGATTCTATGGTGCAGCTGGATTGCTGCACAACAGCGAAGACAAAGACCTATACTTCCTTTTCGATGGATCATTGCGCGTCGCGTTTTTCGATCTGCATTTGAACAGCACCGACGGCGATACGGTCTTCGCGCTCGATTTCAGCGGGCCGCGATTCGTCCGCCTTTCACCGAATTGGGCGATGCCGATCGCGTTGCCAAGAGAGGCGGCTTTTCTCACGTTTACGGAAAACCGTTATGTGCCAATGCCTGCCAGCAACAAAACGGCTAACTGCTCTTACATGGAACACTGGGACGAAAAACTGAATGAGATTCGTTATGCGCGCGAAAAATCCGCCGCCCGCTGTTACGGCGCATCGATGTATCGGCCGGGGCTAATACCGGCGGTGATCACCTTGCGCCGGAGCTCGGAATGAGAACAGAATCGGTGCAACCGCGCGAAAGAGGAAGGCGATGCGAGGACGCGTCGCCCTCCAAAAGCGCTTCGCGCAAAACACAGTGCGCCTGTTTCTTTTCCTTTAAGCTTTTCGGGTGCGTGCGTGTCCTCGCTCCGCTTTTGCTGCTGATTTCGCCCACGCTTTCCGCAGCCGTCCCGGCGCAGCCCGACTCCCTAGAACAATTAGCGAAGGATTTCTGGGCGTGGCGAGCGAAATATGCGCCATTCACTAGCGACGACGTCAATCGTCTCGAGCGGCACGGCGGAATGCGCGACTGGTCGCGATCGAGTATCGACCAGCGAAGAAGAGATTTGGCCGCCTTTGAAGCGCGCTGGAAGAAATTGAATCCCGCACAATGGCCGGTCCCGAAGCAGATCGATTACAAATTGATTGGGTCAGCTTTATCGCGTGTTCGCTGGGAACTCGAAATGAATCCGCGGTGGAAACGCGACCCAAATTTTTACATCGATCAGACGCTGACCGCGCTGGCGGAAGCGCTTACAATCCCGGCCCCCTACGATGAAACGCGCAGCCGGGAAATTCTCGCGCGAATCGAAAACATTCCGTCGATCCTTAAGCAAGGCTCGGAAAACCTTGAGAATCCGCCGGCGCCGTTCGCAACCGTCGCGACCGAGAGTCTAGACACCATTCGCGACCGTCTGCGCACGATGGCGAACGCCCTCGTGGGATTAACCACTCTGAAACCGGAAGAGTTGAATGCCGCGGCGGATCGCGCCGCAGATGCGCTCGAAAAATTTCAGCAGCAGCTTAGGAATGAGCTGCCGAGGCTACCGCAACAAACCGCACTCGGTCGGGACGCGTACATCTGGCTTTTGCGAAACATCGCCCTGGTGCCGTTCACGCCGGAGGAACTGCTGGCCATGGGACGTCAGGAATGGAATCGCGCCGTCGCGTTTGAGGCTTACGAAAAGAACCGCAACAAGGATGTACCCCGCTAAAAATCGCGACCGATATTAATGCGTGGATCAAAGATGCGGCTGACAAAGAACTTCAAATCCGAAAATTTCTCGACGAGCGCGGCATTCTCACCGTGCCGAAGTGGGTCCAGCATTACACGCTTCGGCCAACACCAGAATATTTGCGCGTGCTTGAGTTTACTGAGCACGACGATTTTACGTCGCCGGCACGACTAAATGAGAATTGCATTCGTTACGTGCCTGAGCCTTCGGAAAAACTTGGCTACTTCTGGCGCGCGACCGCAATGGATCCGCGGCCGATCACGGTACACGAAGGAATTCCCGGCCATTATTTCCAGCTGTCCCTTTCGTGGAAAAACGAGGACCCGATTCGGTGTCACTACTACGATTCCGGTGCCAATGAAGGGATCGGGTTTTACGCTGAAGAAATGATGTTGCAGGCCGGGTTGTTCGATGACAGCCCACACACACGCGAGATCATTTACAACTTCATGCGGCTACGTGCCCTCCGCGTAGAAGTGGACGTGAAACTTGCGCTGGGCCAGTTCACTCTCGAGCAAGCTGCAAAATATCTGCACGAAAAAGTCCCGATGGACGAACAGACCGCGCGCCAGGAAGCCATCGCTTTCTCCACCAACCCCGGGGGAGCTATGACTTATCAGATAGGGAAATTACAAATCCTGAAATTTCTCGCCGACGCGCGCATGCAGGAAGGCGACAATTTCAATCTACGCGCCTTCCACGATTTCGTTTGGAAAAACGGAAATGTACCGATCGCGTTGCAGGAGCAGGAATACTTCTGGCAAAAATAGAAGTGGCCGGGCTGCAGCTTTGTAGAAGTTCGTTTCGAGAGGCACCGAAACCAGCACTGGAGACGCGTGTGCTCCCCAACGCATGAAATCGCCACCAGAGCGAGGTCTTATTCGACGACTTCGAGCCCCATCTGCCGTGCCGTGCCCGCGATCATGCGGAAAGCGGCTTCGTCGTCGCGCGCGTTCAGGTCTTTGCGCTTGGTGTTGACGATGTCCATCACTTGTTTGCGAGTGACCTTTCCAACTTTCGTCTTGTTAGGCTCTTTCGAACCCGCAGCGATGTTCGCAGCCTTTTTGAGCAGGACGGCGGCTGGCGGGCTCTTGGTGATGAACGTGAACGATTTGTCCTTAAAGACAGTGATCACAACTGGAAGAATATCACCGGCTTGCTTCTGTGTAGCGGCATTAAATTCCTTGCAGAACGACATGATGTTGACGCCGCGTGGACCGAGCGCGGTGCCTACCGGAGGCGCCGGGTTAGCTTGTCCTGCCGGGATTTGCAGTTTGATATGTGCGATTACTTCTTTGGCCATTGTAATTCGTTACTCGTTTGAATTGTTAAATCGAAAGATTATCCGCGTTCCACCTGCCAGTACTCCAGTTCCACCGGCGTAGCGCGACCGAAAATCGTAACGGAAACACGCAGCTTGCCACGCTCGGGATCGATCTCTTCGACGATACCGGTCTGATTTTGGAAGGGACCGTCGGCGACTTTCACGCTCTCGCCAACTTCGAAGCTGACTTTTGGTTTTACCTTTTCTTCACGCTCTTTCATCTGCGCGAGCATGCTTTCCACTTCCGATTGCCGCATCGGGATGGGTTTGTCTTTGGTTCCGGCAAACCCGATCACGCCCGGTGTATTGCGGATGAAATACCAGGTGCGCCCGATCAGCTGATTGTTTTCATCGAGCAGATGCATGTTAACGATCAGATAACCGGGGAAAAATTTCCGCGTGGTTTCAGTCTTCTTCCCTTTTTTGATCTCCGAGACGCGCTCGGTCGGAAGCAGCACGTCGTAAACCATGTCGCCCATCTCTTCGGTTTTGACGCGTTTCACAATGTTCTCACGCACCTTGTTTTCCTGTCCGGAAAGCACATGCACCACGTACCATTGATCTTTCGCTGCGAGTATTTGTGCCATAAATCAGTGCAATCGGGTGAAGAAGTGCACAACGTTCACCAGGATAAAATCGAACAACGCCACATAGCCGCCGAGCAACAGCATCGCAATGGCAACCACGATCGTCGAGTCCACCAGTTCCTTGTAGCGGCGGAAACCTTTTTCCTTCGGGTCCCATGGCCACGAGCATTTCTGCAGCTCGATTTTCACCTCGCTGAAGAAGTTTTTGACTTTGGTCATCATTGCTTCGCTACGTGATTCATTAGCCACACGCCAGGAGGGACTCGAACCCCCAACCGACGGTTTTGGAGACCGCTACTCTACCAATTGAGCTACTGGCGTATTTTTAACCTTCCTCTTCCGCTTACTCTTCCTCTTCCTCTTCCTCGCCTTGACCTCAACATATCAGACGCAAAGGAGGAGGTAGAGGAAGACTGTTAATCCAGAATGTCGCCCACGCGACCCGCGCCGACGGTTTTGCCGCCTTCGCGAATTGCGAACCGAATGGTCTTCTCCATCGCTATCGGCGTGATCAATTCGACCTCGATCGAGATGTTATCGCCAGGCATGACCATTTCCACGCCATCCGGCAGTTTGACGGTGCCGGTGACATCGGTCGTCCGGAAATAGAACTGCGGCCGGTAATTGGTGAAGAACGGAGTGTGACGTCCGCCTTCTTCCTTGCTCAGGACGTAAACTTCCGCCTTGAATTTCTTGTGCGGCGTAATGGAGCCGGGCTTGGCGATTACCTGTCCGCGCTCGACCTCCTCCTTTTTCAGACCGCGCAACAGCACGCCGACGTTGTCGCCCGCGCGCGCTTCATCGAGGAGCTTGCGGAACATTTCGATATCCGTAGCCACGGTCTTCGCCGTTGGACGAACGCCGACAAGTTCGACCTCGCCCATTTTCTTCAAAATGCCTCGCTCGACACGACCGGTCGCGACGGTGCCGCGGCCTTCAATGTTGAACACGTCTTCGATTGGCATCAGGAACGGCTGATCGATTGGCCGCTCGGGCACGGGAATGTAATCGTCGATCGCTTCCACGAGCGCGGTGATCTGCGTCTCCGAGTCGGCGTCGCCGTTGAGCGCCTTGAGCGCGCTGCCTCTTACAATCGGGATTTTGTCGCCTGGAAATTCGTATTGCGTCAACAGATCGCGCACTTCCATCTCGACGAGATCGAGAAGCTCGGCGTCGTCCACCATGTCGACCTTATTGAGGAAAACAACGATGGAAGGCACGCCCACCTGTCGCGCCAGCAGGATGTGCTCGCGCGTCTGCGGCATCGGGCCGTCAGCAGCGGAGACAACGAGAATGGCGCCGTCCATCTGAGCCGCGCCAGTGATCATGTTCTTCACGTAGTCGGCGTGACCCGGGCAATCGACGTGTGCGTAGTGACGTTTGTCGCTGGAATACTCCACGTGCGCCGTGTTGATGGTGATTCCGCGCTCTTTTTCCTCTGGCGCGTTATCGATAGAATCGTATTCGCGCACTTCGGCCATGCCTTTTTTAGCGAGCACCTTCGTGATTGCTGCCGTGAGCGTGGTTTTGCCGTGGTCAACGTGACCGATTGTGCCGACGTTTACGTGCGGCTTGTCGCGTTTGAAAGCTTCCTTAGCCATATCGTTTTCTTTTTACCTCTTTAATTTTGATTTTTCTTGCCGGTCGCAAGCTCACTGAGCCCATGACCGGGATCGAACCGGTGACCTCGTCCTTACCAAGGACGTGCTCTGCCAACTGAGCTACATGGGCGCTCAGCGCCAACCCAGCGCCTCCCTTGGGAACCCGGGCGGCGAACCGGCCGCGCCTTCCACCAGAGAGTCAAAAATCCCAAAGTCGCGTCAAACTTGTATTTGAACGACCATGGGATCGCCTCGTCCGGCAAAAAGCGTCCGCAAACTAACCGTGCGCACCGTAGTGTCAAAGAAATTTTGGACTGTTTGCGTTAACGAATTCGATGACTGGTCGGCTCCGCCTTTCCACGCGTAAGCAGGCGGACGAGCACAGCAATTATGATCAGGGCAACGACACCAACTCCGATATACAGCGGACTGATCTTATCCATCAGCCCCTTTGCCTCTTCAGGCGTTGGGCTGGGAATGGGCGGCGTGGGTGAGGGAGAGGCGTTCTTCGCAGCCAGCATCGATTGCGCATATTGCATTCGCTGAAACGTGTCGTTGTCCTGCGGGTTGACCTTCAGTTCGGCTTGATAATCGGTGATCGCGTTTTGGTACTGCTGCGCCAGGCTGTACGTGTACCCGCGCTTGGTCGTCGCTTCCATGTCGTTCGGGTTTTTCGTGATCAAAAATGTGTAATCGGCGATCGCGGCGTCGTAATTCTTCATGCTTCGATACGCTAACGCGCGGCGATCATAACTCTGCAGATCGTCGGGTTTCTTTTGAAGTACCACCGTAAAATCGGCGACCGCTTTATCCCACTGATTGAGCCCGATCTCGGCGAAGCCGCGAAACTTAATTGTATTGATGTCGTCCGGCTTCATTTCCAACGCTTTGTTGAAATCCGTAAGGGCGGCGTCGTACTGTTTGAGCTCAGATAAGGTCTGACCGTGTTCCGTGTAGCCGGAGGCATCCTTCGGCGCCAGCTCGATGTATTTTGCAAAATCGGCCAATGCCGCTTGATATCTGGTGGAGGCTCCCTCGGAATCTCCCGCCTCAGTGGCAGTTCGTGCTCCCTGGCGATAAGCGGTGCCGCGATTTGCGTATGCGCGCGCATCTTTCGGGTTCTCTTTGATCGCTTTGCCGAATTCGTCAGCAGCCGCGTCGTAATGTTTTTCCTGGGCGAGCTGAATGCCGCGTTGAATATGATTTCCGCCGCCGCCGCCCTTGGCCGGTTTCGCTCCGTGCACCTGAACAGCCGCACAACCAAGAATCAATAGGATGGCGACAGTGAGTGATTGCTTGTTCAACATATGTGTTTCTCCTCCTGCTTACTTTTTGCGCGATTTACCAGTGACTGGCGAGAAAATTTATGCAAGGAGCCATCCCAAACTTTTGGGGTGCTGGCGTTGGAGATGCTGTAGTCTCAGCGGACCACCGCCTAGCGCGCCGCACATGGATCCAATGCGCCAGGGACAGCGCATGTTCCATCCGTTGAGCGTGCCCGGACCACACTCGATATGAATTATAAAATGTCGCACGCGCATAGCGATGCTGCATCGCGGCCGAGTGCCAATCTCTCGAAAGGGTATTCCGCGGTTTTTGCCACAGTGTTCATCTGGTCGGCGCCGTCGCTTTTCATGTTTTACCTGAACCGGTATTACGATCCGTGGGCACAAAATTTCTATCGCTACTCGGTCGCATGCATCGCAATTGCGCCGTTGTTGCTTTATCAAATTCGCCGCGGCGGCCCACGTATCGACATGCATGCGGTGAAACTCTGTTTGCTGCCATGTTTGCCAAACGTGGTCCATCAAGTCACCCAGGTGATGGCGCTTTTCTATATTGGGCCGGGCGTCTATACGATTTTCACGCGAGCTTCAGTCATTTTCACCGCTCTTCTGGCGCTGGCATTCTTTCCAGAGGAACGCGTCGTTATACGGCAATGGCAATTCCAAGTTGGCACGTTGCTCGGATTAATCGGCGCATTCGGCGTAATCTGGTTTCAGGCGAACGCGAACTCGCAGGATCAGCATATCGCGTTGCCCGGACTGTTCATTGCCTTTACAGCCACCTTCTGCTGGGCGCTTTACGGGGTCCTGATTAAACGCCCATCAGCCGAGCTTGGATCGATCCGTAGCTTCGGTCTCGTCAGTTTTATTACTTCAGCGCTACTGTTTCCGCTCACCCTCGCCTTTGGCAAAATCGGAACTCCATTTCATGCCGGGGCGCAGGCAAATCTGATTCTGATCGTCTCGGCGGTAACGTGTATCACGCTCGCCCACGTTTTGTATTACGTGGCGATTCGGGAAATCGGCATCGCGCTGTCTCAAAGCCTGCAACTCCTTTGCCCGGCAATCGCGATGGCGCTATCTGCGTGGCTTTTTGGCGAACGACTCACGCACGCCCAGCTTTGGAGCGCCGGCATTCTGCTTATCGGCGCCTTCCTTGCCATGCGAACCAAGCCCATCGCCACCGCAGAAACAGCTGAAAATATTTAACTCCTCTTGAGCGTCTGTGCTCTGCGCACAAGCTCGATGAAATCTGCGCGATAGCCATTCATATCCGCACCCCTTCCTTGCTGCGCCCACTCGAGCACTTGCTGGAGCGATCCGGTTCCTTTGTATTCGGAATCGCGCAGGATCATTCCGAATTCGGCGACCGCTGCTGCAAATTTTAAATCGCTTGGAGCTTCTGCGAAATCAAATCCTGTGTCGCTCAAAGTGCGCTGGATGCGTCCGACTGTCGCATCAGCGCCCCGCGTCTTGAGTTTCAGTTCTACCGTCAACAGCGGTTCGGATGCCTCTCTGGCGACACTCGGCATTTGCGGGTGGGCCGCAGCGGCTATGCCCTTCAGCGGCACAACTTCGTAGAAAGTGGTCAAAGTGTATCCAGCCGCCATCGGCTGCGAACCGACGTCGTCCTCATTCGAATTCTGCGTCTCGGTTTTTTGCCTGTCATACCCAATCAATCGATACGATGCCACTCGCCTCGGATTAAATTGGACCTCGATCCTGCTGTCCACACGAACAGGAACGTCTCGGTGTCCCTTCAGCCCGATCCGGACCAACCGATGGTTTGGGTCCCAGGGACAAGTCACAGCATCGAGGTTGAGCGAAAATGGTTCGCCGGTGATCGGCTGCGGATATTCGTACGGAAAATGGTTGATCATTCCTTCAATGCGCACCGACTCCCGCTGCGGAAGCTGACCGGCATTAATCGAACGTTGGACATCGAGATAAGAAGATGAATTCACTACGAGCGGTACACTCGATCGGGGCCTGCTCATCACTGAAACAAACGGCCGCTCGCCAGTAAAAGCGTATGGACCAGCGTCAGCCTCGAATTTTTCATTTTGACTAAGCATTGCAGCATCCTCTGCCTCGACTGGAGCAAATTGCTTCGCGTGCTCCCCAGCTAAGCCACGCGACAAAGACGAATCCCTTGTGGTAGAGATATGCGACTCGTTGCTGCTGAAGACAACAGCCCCAATCACAGCTAAAACCGCGAAGAGCGCTGCAATCGCCAGCGGCGCGGCGTTCGACCAAAAAGCATCGCCGCGAATAGCCGTGAGTTTTTCCCGCACGATGAGTTCTCGCTGCAACTCGACCCGATACTGTGATCTCAATGCGCGCGAGAGATCTTGTGTCTCGGCGACCAGGCGCTGCACTTCCGGAGAATCGGCAGTTGCACGAGCAATTGCCGATCGTTCTGGCTCGGCCACTTCGTCCAGCGCGTATGCTGTCAATTGCGGGTCATCAACATTCATTCTTACTCGTTTGGTTTTGGTTTAAATGGGATGAAGTCTCCGGCGACTTGAGCGTAACGCTGTCGCAACGTCTTCAGTGCAGTGTGAAGCAGTACTCCCACATTATTGGCGGTGGTCTGCATAATCTCGGCGATTTGTTGGTAACTGAGATCGTTTTGGAATTTAAGTTGAATCGCTTCCTGCTGGCGCAGCGGCAGGGTGCCGACAATTCGCAAGAGGAATCCAGTCGCTTCTTTTTGTTCGAGATGGTCAAACGGCATGGGTTGCTCGCTTTCGCGCGCTTCAATCACTTCCTCGTCGACGTACGTCATGCGCCTTTCTTTTCGGCACACGTTGAGCGCCGCATTTCGGCAAACCGTAAACAGCCAGGTTGCCGGCTCATCCTCCCGCCGTCGTGTGCCGTTACGTTGAAACTTGACGAATGTCTCCTGAACAACATCTCTCGCCTGTTCCCTGTCACCAGTTATGCGTTGAGCGTATTGAAAAAGCGGAATCTCGAATCGATGTACGATTTCCTCGAATTCCTCGCGTTTAGGTGTTCTGCCACTTCGCATCGGATATGATGTCTTTCCGACGAGCGCAGAGGATAACACATCCGCCAATGGTCAACGCTAATACGAAACGCCCATAAGCGTGTACGTGATCGGCACTTCGACCTGAGTTACGCCTCCGGGCTTGAAACGCCATCTTCGAAGCGCATCGAGTGTTGAATTGTCCAGGATGACGTTGCCACAGCTTTGCGCCATCCGGACATCAGTCACAGTCCCTGAGTTTTGATCGACCGTGAGCAACGCGACGCCAGATCCTGTCACTCGTTGGCGGCGCGCTGCGTACGGATATACCAGGCGCGGCGCGTACGCCACCGTCGCTTTCACCGAGCGCAATGACGCCGTGGTTCCTCCAAGAAGGGACGGTGACCGTGGCTTCCGATGCGCGCGAATCGATGGCGGCGTGAGATTCTTCTCCGTGAAACTGTCCGGGTCCTGATGGATGTCCTGTAAAGGCGGAGGCGGGGTGGATTCTTCCAACAACGCAGGCTCCGGTTCGGCAGTATCAATAACCTCGACATCCGACAACAGGCTGAAATCTTGCAGCTTAGGTACTCGGTGATTTGGTTTTTGCGAGCGCAACCGCGCCGAGGTGGATCGCAAGCGCGAAAAAAAATGCGAGCCAAAAGATTGAGCGGCCGTTCCGTCGGTAAAGAAATGCGGGATTCATGTCTATTCCTCCAAAGAGGAAGACACGCCACTCTGAAGAAACTTAGGCCGCGATCATCAAATGTGGTTAACAAGGAACTACGTTGATTCTGATGCTACTGGACACTCTGTGCGGGGTTGGATTATCGAGTATAAGAATCGAGCAATTCAGTAGCTGTTTTTTGCCACGTGAATCTCAAAAACTATCTTGTCACTCGCCAAAAGCTGATCGACGGCGCACTGGACGGCTATTTACCGAAGGCAAATGCGAAGCCCACGACGATTCACCGGGCGATGCGCTACAGTCTGTTTGCCGGGGGAAAACGTTTGCGGCCGATTCTGTGTCTGGCTGCGGCTGAAGCTTGTCGCGGCAAGATCAAAGATGCACTTCCGCTGGCATGCGCGCTTGAATGCATCCACACATATTCGCTCGTGCACGATGATCTTCCGAGCATGGATAACGATGATTTCCGGCGCGGTCGTCCCACCTGCCATAAAGTTTTCGGTGAGGGCGTGGCCGTGCTCGCGGGTGACGCTCTATTAACCATCGCGTTCGAAATTGTTTCACACGCAAAACCGAAGCGACGTTATGATATGTCAATACTGTTGCGCGAGGTTGCCGCCGCGGCAGGCAGCCAAAAACTGATCGCCGGCCAGGTGGCCGATCTCGAGGCCGAAGGCAAAAACGTCAAACGCCGCGAGTTGCAGTTTATTCACGAGAATAAAACCGCTGCGATTTTGAGAACATCGGTGCGTCTGGGCGCGATGAGCGCCAACGCGGATGCCAGAAAGCTTTCTGCGATCACACGCTTCGGCCAACGACTGGGCCTCGCTTTCCAAATCATCGACGACATTCTCGACGTCACGCAGACCTCGGAAATCCTTGGCAAAAGCGCCGGCAAAGATGTGGCGGCAAAAAAAGCGACGTATCCCGCGGTCATTGGCTTGGAGAAATCGCGCGCCGAAGCCAAACGGCTCACGCGCGAAGCGCACAATGCCTTATCGATTTTCAGTGATTGCGACGCTGAAACCCTGCACGCGCTAGCGAATTATTTACTCGATCGCAAATACTGAAGTAGCGCGACCGTCCCGGTTGCGAATATTTGGCGGCGAAAGCGAGGACGATTACGCTACTTTCAAATTAGGATCAATCTCCTCTGTTACTTGGGATTCAAATCCAACGCCCAAACGCAACAATCCGGCAAACGCAATCATCGCGGCATTATCGGTGCACAACCACGGCTCGGCGGTTTTAAATTCGATTCCTTTGCGGCTGCTCGCGTCGCGCATTTGGCGCCGTAATTCCTGATTGCAACTGACGCCGCCACTTATCGTCACGAGATCCACACGATACTTTTGCGCGGCTGCGATTGCCTTTGTCACGAGCACGTCAATGATCGCCTGCTGAAAAGATGCACAAACATCCGCCAATAACTTGTCGTCCCGAGCGGACCGAAGCGAAGTCGAGGGACCCCGTTGAAGGTCATCTGTGGTCACTGTCTCGGGATCCCTCGACTTCGCTCGGAATGACATGCAACTTTGGCAACAAGTAACGAACGGCAGTCTTTAGTCCGCTAAAGCTGAAATTCTCCGAGCCAGGCATGCTGCGAGGAAATTCAAAACGTTTCGGATCGCCGCCGCGCGCTTGCTTTTCAATTTCCGGACCGCCGGGATAACCGAGTCCGAGCATTTTGGCGACTTTGTCGAATGCCTCTCCCGCAGCATCGTCAACCGTGTGGCCGATGAGTCGATAATTCGTTAGGCCACTAACGACAACCAGCATTGTGTGCCCGCCGCTGACGATGAGCGATACATTTGGCTTAATGTCGCCGTTGCCATTTTTTTCCACGTCAAAAAATGGCGAGAGCAAATGCCCTTCGAGATGATTGATACCCAGGTACGGTTTACCGAAGCCGATTGCGAACCCTTTTGCAATTGAGGCACCGATCATTAACGAACTCGCCAACCCGGGGCCACTGGTAGCGGCGAAAGCATCGATTTGTGACAACGGAATGTTCGCTGTGCTCACAGCCCGATCGAGTAGCCGCGGAGCGTAGATGAGATGATTGCGCGACGCGATCTCCGGCACGATCCCGCCATATTTCTCATGGGCGGCGACCTGTGATGCGACTTCGCTCGCAAGCAACTCGTGGCCGGAACGGTCTCCGCGCAAAATCGCTACTGCCGTCTCGTCACAGGAGGTCTCTAATGCCAGCACTGTCACAAGCTGATTGTAGGGCAGGCGCTTCGCCTGCCAAGCTCGGCAACCGACGCGGTTGCCCTACAATTCGACCCGAGAAAATCGGGCCTATTTCTTTACCGCTTCCGCTTTCGGCGCGCTTTGCTGAGCGTAAATCATCACGCCTTTGAGTGCGTCGATGGCCCGCAACATTTGTGGGTCCTTCGTCTTGATAATGTTCATCTCGTCGTCTGGCTTCACAGTCCCTCCGTTGCGCAGCGCGTATAGAGCGCGCTCTTGTTCAGCGGTCATACCCACGCGAATATTTGGCGTCACGCCATTACCTTGAATGACCTGTCGGCTGGGCGTGTAGTACTTAGCCGTGGTAAAACGCACCGCTGACCCGTCGGGTAATTGCAGAACATTCTGCACGGACCCCTTTCCGAAAGTGGTTTCACCAACAAGGACCGCCCGACGCAAATCCTTAAGGGCACCGGCAACGATCTCCGCACCGCTCGCGCTGCCTTCATTAATCAGCAACGCCATTGGAAAATTCGGACGAGCCTTACTTACGGCGGAAGTAGAGTAATCATGCTGTTGAGAAGGAACCCGGCCCTGTGTCGAAACGACTTTCGTGTTGGACGGCAAAAATTGACCGCACACATCGACGGCGCTGTTCAATAACCCGCCTGGATTATTCCGGAGATCGAGTATCAACGCCTGCATGCCTTGCTTCTGCAAATCATCGATCGCCTTAGATAGTTCCTCGGCTGTCGGTTCGTTGAACTGGATCAGCCGGATATAACCAATCCTAAATTGGCCGGTAAGCTCAGGAGGCAGCAATCTTTCTCCCTTAACACTTTGGATCTTTATCTCTGCGCGCTGAAGCATGTACTCCTTAATTTCCTTCGTGGACGGTCGCAACAGCGTCATACTGACTTTTGCGCCTGCTGGGCCCCGCAGAACATTGATAGCGTCCTGAAGATCCATCCTCTCGGTCGACATGCCATTGATTCGCAAGATTTGGTCGCCGGAAAGAATTCCAGCCTTGGCGGCAGGCGTGTCTTCCATCGCCGTGACCACTGTAGGCAGACCATTTTTCATCGAAACCTCGATGCCGAGACCGTTGAAGCGGCTGCGTGTGTCATCCTGCATGTCTCGAAAATCATTCGGATCCATGAACTGGCTGTGCGGATCCAGTGACGAAAGCATCCCCTTCATTGCAGAAGTGACGAGCTCGTGATAGCTCGTCTTGTTTTCATCGACATAATCCTGCCGGATGAGCTCCAGAGCTTTTGCGAAAATGGCAATCTGCGAGTAGCCGTTATCCTCTTCAGTCTTTGGCGGCTGCACTTCCTGCGCGAAAACGCCAGGAATAGCGCCGAACAGGACGCAAGCCACCAACGGAATGATTAGCACGATCCGCCTCATGTTTTGCCCAACCTCCACGAACGGTGTGACAATCGCTCATGAGCAAATTTTGGCAACGCCCAACTCGGGACATTGTCTGTAGTTACAACTCTAAGGATGAGGACCCCCATCTGTAATCTCATTAACACCCGACATCAGCCGGATGCACGCGGACGCCAAGAAAGTTTTCCTGCGGACTGCAAACCGTTAAAACGGTTTCATTCGGCGTCGTGTGCTTTCGTCGGGCTAAAGCGCGGTGCTAATGAAAGGACTGCGCGGAAAGCTTTGCGGCTTCTCGTGATTCTGCTGGCGCTCTCGCTCTCCAGCGCGGTTTTCGCCGCGCAAACGCAGGACGCCGAATTCGAAGGGGTAGCTGAGGAATACGTGAAGACGTATCTGGCCGCTCACCCGCTCCAGGGAACCGCTCTCGGTTTTCACGAGTACGATGGCAAGATCAGCGATTATAGTCGCCTCGCGCTTGATGCCGAACTCTCCCGCCTCAGGCGATTCGATGATCGGCTGGCCAAGTTTGATCCAGCGAAACTGAGTCCGCGGCAATCGATCGACTTCAGGATTCTGCAGACAGCAGTGAATCGAGAACTGTTTGAAATTCAGGATATGTCGATTTTCGAACGAAACCCGATGGTCTATGCGCGGGCGGGTGACGTGAATGTCTATATCAAAAGAAATTTTGCGCCCCTTGAGGACCGCGTTCGCAGCCTCGTCGCCATAGAATCACAAATTCCAAACATCCTTATTGCAGGGCGAACAAACCTCGATGAAAAACTTCCGAAACCGTTCATCGAGCTGGCCATCCAGATCGCCAAAGGGTCCGCCGATTTTCTAAAAAAAGATCTCGTTGCGGCTGTGAGCGGCCTCAAAGACGAACAGCTCCGCGTTGCATTTCAGACATCCAACCGCAAAGCGGCGAACGCACTCAGTGACTACGCAACGTGGCTGGAACGAGAAAAACTTCCCAAAGCCACGCTTGATTTCGCTCTCGGCGAAGAAAAATTCGGCCGTTTTCTCGCGCAGACGGAACTGGTGAATCTTCCGCCACAAAAGGTTCTCGAGATCGGCATGGCGCAGTTAAAGGTCGAACAGGAAGCATTTGCCGAGGCAGCGAAAAAGATCGACCCCAACAAACCTGCGATAGAGGTTTTCAAGCAAATCCAGAGTGAACATCCGGTTTCGGACAAATTGATCCCGGACATTGCCAAAGACCTGGACAAGCTTCGCAAATACGTTGTGACCCGTCATTTAGTCGGAGTTCCGTCGGAGGTTCGGGCGAAAGTAAAAGAGACTCCGCAATATCTGCGCGCCACCTCCTTCGCCTCGATGGACACTCCCGGTCCGTTCGAGAAGCGCGCCACCGAGGCTTATTACTACGTCACACCGACGGAAGAGGATTGGCCGGCGCAAGAAAAAGAGGAATGGCTCACCGCATTTAATTATTACACCTCCGACATTGTATCCATTCATGAGGTTTATCCCGGACATTATGTGCAATTCCTTCATCTGAATGCATCGCCTGCCAGCAAAGTAGAAAAAATCTTTGGCAGCTATGCCTTCATCGAAGGCTGGGCGCATTACTGCGAAAAAATGATGATCGACGACGGATTCGGCAGCCCGTCGAACTCCAGTCCAAGCGAAGACGATGTGAAGCGCGCGGCAAAATATCGCATGGCGCAGGCTGACGAAGCGCTGCTCCGTGTTTGCCGCTTATGTGTGTCGATCAAAGTGCACACGCAAAATATGTCGATTGATGAAGCAACCAAATTTTTTCAGGACAATTGTTATTACGAACAGAAGCCGGCGCGCCAGGAAGCTATGCGCGCCACATTCGATCCGGGTTATCTGAATTACACCCTTGGCAAATTGCAGATCCTGAAATTGCGCGACGACTACAAGGCGCAACAGGGCGCCGATTTTTCTCTGCAAAAATTTCATAACGAATTGCTCAGCCATGGCATGCCGCCCATTCGTCTGCTCCGAGAGATCATGCTCAAAGACCAGAGCAAGTGGGATCAGGTGCTGTAACTTCTGCAAGCGTAATGCCGTCGCGGCCGTTCCCGTCAGCGGATGATCGACCAAACATTCGCGCAGCGTACGCGCTTCAGTCGGAGCCGCATTGCATTGCGTCTCTTCGCGCTTTCGCGTAAGATTCGCCTCCGAAAATCATCATGACAGAGCTGGTTTCAACAATGGCCGATAAGTTCGACCGCACGATGCAGCGGGTGATCCCGCTGGCGTATCGGGTGCGACGAACTGGCCGCCGGCTCGTGCGTCGCGCACTGCGCAAGCCGCGCAGTGTTTCGGAAGGTCCGAACCTCCTGCCGTTGTTGATCCAAGTGCTGGCGAGCTTCACCAAAGCCGACGGCGTCATCATGGAGGAAGAGATCGACTCAAGCCTCGGCTTTTTGCGTTATGACTATCCGGAAGCCGTTTACTCCGAATTACGACAATTGTTTCGCCAGGCGCTTTACGAGCAGCAGGACCTCGCGGCGATGGCGCAAAAACTCGGGCTGCAATTGAGCACTGAACGCAAGATCATGCTCGGGGTTCAACTGTATGATCTCATCTCGCAAGCGGGCTTGAAGCAGGAACAGGTCGTCGCGTTCTATTCGTTCATGTCGCAGATGGGCATGGCTGCGCAGGCGATTGATATCGTTTATCAACTCAACGCATCAGAAGAATCCGACCCCTCGATTTACCAGCATGGCGCGTCGCCGCTGGAATCGCTCTCGTTCGGAGGGGAGAGCAAGTCCGACATCATCCTGAAGAATCTCGGCGAAACAGATCGGCTAATGGCGTTCCGCTATCACGACCTGATTCTATTGAAAAACTACAGTGGCCAGAATGTCTCCGTGCGCGGGAGACCTTTAGTGCGTGGCGGGTTCTGTCGAATTTACCCCGGCCAACGAATCTTGATCGGCGACCAGGTGCTCAGCTACCAGGAGCTGGCGCAATATTTCAATGCCAAAAAGAACGTTTCACTGCCGGAAATCTATATCCGGGTAACCAAAGACGCGGAGCAAGTGCAGTTGGAGCGTTCACGAACGCGTGAAAGCGCGCTGCGAGTCACCTTTGGACTCAAAGTGCGGGTCAAGGCATTGCGCGATATCGATGCGGAGCTCAAGGGAGTTCGCCTTAAAGCCGGCACTCAGGTCGACACGACGTTGGAAGACAAAATTATTTTCCACAATGACACCGAGCTGGATCTGAACGATCTGCGCCGGCGCGCCCGCGCACTCGGCGGACGATTCCAACTGAAAGCTTCGAAATCGGAATACCTGGTGTCGAATGATCCGAGCCGCCTCCAAGCCGACGATATCCTGCTTTCTCCCGGTACGGCCGGAGATGTGCTGCTGAAAATATTTTGCGATTACGATCGGCGAATCGGCACGCTTGAGGTCATTGAGGCGGACCGTCGAATCATGGTGGGCGACGATCCTGTCCGCGGGACCGCGGAACTCAAGGACGGCGACATCATTCGAATCGATGTCGGACAGGTTCTGCGATGCAATTTTTTGGAGCGCATCATCGAGGAAGAGCGAAACATCATTCGCAGTCTCGAGCTGATTGAAGTAACGCACCGTTTTGGCAAAGGCGAAATTGGCCTCGATGGAATCTCCTTCTGCATCACGCGTGGCGAGCTTGTTTGCGTGATGGGCGCAAGTGGTGCTGGCAAAAGCACGCTGATGGGAGTGCTTGCCGGACAGCTCCAGCCGACGAGCGGTGAAGTCTTGCTCAATGGACAATCCCTCTACCGAAACCTCGACGTTCTGAAGCAGTACGTCAGCTACATGCCGCAACAGGACGCGTTCGACGAGCACCTCACCATTCGTGAGAATTTGCAGTTCGCGGCGGCGATCCGTGCACCGCATCTCTCGACGCGCGACCGCATCCGGCGGCTGGACGCAAAGCTGATCGAACTCGGTTTAAGCGAGCGTCGCGACGCGGTCGTCGGCATTCCCGAGAAGAAAACATTAAGCGGCGGCGAGAGAAAACGGCTCAACATCGGGCTCGATATGATCGGAATGTCGGACGTTTATCTGTTTGACGAACCAACTTCCGGTCTTTCGTCGAAAGATTCCGAGCACGTAATCGAAATCATTCGGAGCATGGCGCACAACAAGATCGTCATCGTTACCATTCACCAGCCGAGTTCGAAGATCTTTCAGATGTTTCAAAAGGTGATCTTGCTCGACAAGGGTGGGCGCCTCGTCTTTTTCGGCGCGCCTTCCGACGCCCTGCGGTATTTCGCCGAGGCGGAACATCAACATCAATTCGGTGCTGAACTGGGCGCATGTCCATCGTGTGGAACTACCCGGCCGGAATTCATCTTCGATGTGCTCGAGACACCGCTGCGCGATTTGAGCGGTGACGTCATCTACGAGGAAAACAGCCGTGGCCAGCTCGTCCCGTCGCGCCGTTACTCACCGGATTTTTGGCGCGACAAATATGAAGCGTTCCGATTGATCCAGGACGTCAAGCAAGTCTCGCTGCAACAGGAAGAGGCAGACCCGTTGCCGGTCGCACCGGTGCAACGGAAGCGGTTGCCTGTGCGATGGCGCGATCAATGGACGCAATTCCGCACGGTGCTGCAGCGTGCTTTCACTAGCAAACTACGCAACCGGGCAAATCTCGTAATCACCATAGGTGTCTCGCCAGTGCTGGCGTTGCTGATCGGAACGATTCTGCGGTACTCGGAGACCGGCACATACGATTTTGATTCGGCTTATCATATTCCGACGTTTTTATTTCTCGGGCTGATCGTCGCAATGTTTCTCGGGCTGACAAACAGCGCCGATGACATCATCCGAGATCGGCCAGTGCTGCAACGCGAGCGCAACATTAAGGTGCGCCTGTCCTACTACGTAATCTCCAAGACCATCACGCTCGGGTTTTTTGCGCTCGTTCAATGCATTCTTTTCGTGCTGATCGGCAATTTAGTCCTGCAAATCCGGGGCATGTTCTGGCTCGACTCGGCTATAATGTTCCTAACGGCGATGAGCGGCGTAGCGCTCGGTCTCGTTATCTCGTCTCTCGTGGCCGACCCGAAAACAGCGTCCAATATTGTCCCGCTGGTTTTGATTCCGCAGATCATTATGGGTGGCGCGCTCATCAAATACGAGGACATGAACCGAAACCTCGGCCTGGTTTATTCCTTTTCGCATTGGTTTTCCGAGCATCCGAACTCGGAAAAGACGAGAAAAACCGAGAGCAAGCTACAGGTGCCACTTGTCTGCCAGTTTATCGCCATGCGCTGGTCGTACGAAGAAATGATCGTGGCCCAGGCCAAGCTCAATCCGCTGACCAAGCGCCAGGACCGCGCTCATGACGAAATTCAAAAGCTCGCACCGAAGGCTGACTCGCCGCAGCAACGAGCGCATCTTAATGATTTGAAAGATGTGTTAGCACTGCTCTCAGGGTTGGAAGGACCGACCGCCCGGGACGTCGATCATTATCTGAAGCTGGTCGATCCGGTCATTGCGGGGAAGAAAAGATTCGATCGCTCGTTGTTTAAAGACGCGAAGGGACCAGTCACGGCGGACCAACTGTACGTGAACCAGAAGGTCTCAGACCTGATCTCAAGAGCCGAGATGGAGCAGACCGACTATCGCCGCGGCAATAAGCCAAACGTGTTCTTCGGTGTCGAGAAACGTTATTTTGGAATCTCGTTCGGCGTATTCACCTTCGACACCGTGGTGCTGATCGTGTCCACGCTCATCCTGCTTTTCGTGCTCCACTTCATCCTGCGAAAACAACTGGAAGTGCGCAGAACGTGATCCGGCGTTCTCATTAACACCGCGCTCCACGCGGTGCCTGGGCTGTAATACCCGTGCTAACCGCTTTAGCGGTTTAGCCCGATTCCCAAAAACTGCTGAAGGAGTTTCACATCTAACTTCGCATTGGGAACCCGGCCAAAGCAGAGTGTTAATGAGAAGTTGCTCCGACCACATCATCGGAAAAGAATAGAGGCCTAATGAGCAAAACAAAAACTAAACCTGCACGCCTGATCGTCGCAGCGAGCGAGCAAGATGCCGACATGCTTTATGCGACGAAGTTTTGGGCGCCTGATCCATTCATTTTTCTTCAGCGGAACGGGAAACGGACATTGGTCTTGAGTGATCTGGAAATCGATCGCGGCCGCAAGCAAGCTGACGCCGATGAATTTATAATGTTCAGCGATCTCGAGCGCGAGTTGCAGGGGAAATCGAAAAAGGCGCCCCGTTACGAAAAAGTATTGGCCCATTTTCTGAAAAAACGAGGCGTGAGATCGGCTAGTGTGCCGGCAAATTTTCCGCTGGGTTACGCGGAGGAACTGGCGGCAAATAAAATCCGCGTTCGCGCGACCGACGGATTTTTCTGGCCGGAGCGCGAGGCAAAATCCGACAAAGAAATTGAAATGATGGGACGCGCCCTGCGAATCACAGAAGCTGGGCTGAAGCGCGCGATTGAAGTGTTGAAAGCATCAACACCAGGTTCGGCTAAACGGTTGCGCTGGAATGGCAAAACGCTGACTTCCGAATTGCTGCGCGCTGAAATTGATTCCGCCGTTTTACGGGCAGGCGGCGTTCCGGCCGGCACGATCGTAGCCGGAGGCGATCAGGGTTGCGACCCGCACGAGCGCGGCCATGGACCGCTTTATGCGAATTCACTGGTTGTTCTCGATGTGTTCCCGCGCGACGCGAAGACCGGATACTTCGGTGATATGACCCGCACGGTGTTACGCGGGCACCCGAGCGAAGCGCAGCGGAAACTTTGGGAAACTGTGAAAGCAGGGCAAGCCCTCGCGCTAAAAAGAATTAAGGCCGGCGTTGACGGCATGACGATTCACAAAGCTATTCAGGAATTGTTCGCCAGTCGCGGTTTCACGACCGGAGTGCGTGACGGCCGGCGCGTCGGATTTTTCCACGGCACCGGACACGGTCTCGGTCTCGAAATTCATGAGCATCCGCGCCTGCAAAAAGTTGTCCTGCAGGATCGACAGGTGCTCACGGTGGAACCGGGTCTGTACCTATCCCGGCGTGGGCGGCACGCGTCTGGAAGATGTGGTGGTTGTCACGAAAACAGGTTGCCGAATCCTGTCGCGTTTTCCAAAGCAATTAGAAATTTAGGTGGAACGCGTTGTCCCCAACGCGTTGTTGTGGATTCGCCTCGCGAACGTTGCGTCGTCTTCGGAGAAGCCGATCCACCTTCGAAATGAACGGACAATGGCAATCGGAGTCTAATTTCGAACCCAGCGAAGTGACAAGTCGCCTCGCGGCGGTAAATTAATACCTACATGTATCCTTTATTGGGTTTTGTTTTGGGATCCAGCTACCTGCTGTACATCGGCAGCCCAGTCGGTTTTGGTTTGGGTTCTAACTGGCTGCTTTACATCGGTGTTCCGTTGATCATTGGAATTTGGGCGCAGATTCGAGTGACCGGCGCGTTTAGCCGTTGGAGCAAGGTGCGCACGGCCGGCAATATCACCGGAGCCGAATGCGCACGCGAAATCCTTCAGGCTGCGCAGATCCATGATGTCGACGTCGTGGAGACAAACGATTTTCTCGGCGACCATTACGATCCGACGAAGAAACAACTGCACCTCTCGAG
Organism: uncultured Verrucomicrobiae bacterium; assembly: GCA_963825355.1. Taxonomy (GTDB): domain Bacteria; phylum Verrucomicrobiota; class Verrucomicrobiia; order Chthoniobacterales; family UBA10450; genus Udaeobacter. Next base: position 286,670 of record CAWGSY010000016.1, read on the forward strand.
CAACGTTTATAGCACGCCTTCGGTGGCAGCATTGGGCATCTCCGCGCACGAGTGCGGGCACGCGATCCAACACGCCCGCGCGTACGCGCCACTGAAGGCGCGGATGGCGATTGTTCCGGTGACAATGATTGCGTCACAGATGCTGCCCTTCATCATTATCGGTGGTTTGTTCTTTCGCATCAGCGGTCTGATTACGGTCGGTATCTGGTGCTATTTAATTCTGCTTGTGTTCCAATTGATTACGTTGCCCGTGGAGTTCGATGCCTCGCGACGCGCAAAAATCATTTTGCGCGAAATGGGGATCATACAGCCGGGCGAAGAAGCGGTAGGCGTGAACAAGGTGCTGAACGCCGCGGCTCTTACTTACATCGCGGCATTCATTGCGGCACTCGGCAATTTGCTCTGGTTAATGTCGATTCGCGACCGGCGCTGAACGATCGCTCGAATTAAAATGGACCACGCCCTCGCTTTACCTGCTCGTCGAATTTCCGATTTGTTATCGTCGGGTCTTCAGACGCGTGTTAATGCTAAGCGCCAGGCGATGGATCAGCCAAGAAGCGACCCAGACCAGCAGTTGGTAACGCGCACCCAGGCGGGCGAGGTCAGCGCGTTCGACGATCTCGTGGTCAAATACACACCGCGTCTCTACGGATTGGTCTACAACATGACGTCCAATCACGAGGACACGAACGACCTTTTACAGGACATTTTCGCCAAAGCTTACAAAGCGATTCGCGGGTTCCGCGGCAAATCCTCGTTTTACACCTGGATCCATTCCATCGCCGTGAACATGACCCTGAATTTTCTCAAAAAACGCAGCCGGCGATTTCAACTGAGCCTGGATGATGTGGACGCGAGCATTCAAAACGATAAGGAATTCATGGAAGCCACTGCCACGAGCAGTCCCGTGCGCGAAGCGGACCTGTCGGAGCTGCAGCGAAGATTGAACGAGGCCATGATGAAGTTGTCTGAAGATCACAGAGCAGTCGTCACCATGTTCCACATTCAGGGAATGCCTCACGCCGAAATCAGTAAGATCTTGCGTGTCTCCGAAGGAACGGTACGTTCGAGGCTCTTTTACGCGAACCGGCAGTTGCAAAATTACCTGGACGAATTTCGAAAAAATCCTGTCTCGTAACGGCGCAAACATGGACGAATTTAACGATAACGAAATCGCAAGGCTGCTTCGGCTGAAGCGGTACGAGCAACCGCCTCCGGGTTATTTCGACAACTTCCTGCACGAATTTCATCGCCGCCAACGCGACGAATTGCTGCGCCAGCCGCTTTGGCGCATTTGTCTGGAACGCGCACACAATTTCATGTTGCAGCTGGATATCCGATCGCTGGCTTCGTATCCCACTGCGGTCGCCGCAATGCTCGTTTGCGCAGCTATCTTCTCATTGAAGGTTTATCAGCAACCTGAGACGGCTCGCGTCGCCGCTCAGAGTCCCCTCACTTTATCGGTACCAGTGAATGCCGAACAAGAATTGAATCTTGGATATCCGGTCTCCACGCAGATTTTCAGGACGCAGCCGCTTCGCAGTTTTCGTGAAAGCGCCCAGACTCACCGAGCCGCACCGCCACGTTACGTGCTCGATAGCGTCCCCGTGAGTTATGAGCCCACTTTCAAGTTCTAAGCGCCGCGCCATCGTAGCGTTCGCGGTGGTTTTCTGTTCAGGCGCAGGCTTGCTTTTCGCCCAGGACCAATCCGCTACGGCGACGATCAGCCATCAGGTCCGGGAGGTTTTCGAGCGCGCCGCCAAAGCGGTGGTTAAGATTCATGGCGTAGATAAACACAGCGAGATCTGCGGCACCGGATTTTTCGTCGACCCGACGGGGACACTTTACACTGCATACACGGTCGGAGGCGATGCGGGCAATTTCACAGTCGAATTCGGCGGCCGGAAATATCCGGCGCGTCAACTCGTGGCGGACATTCGCAGCGGGACAGCCATCTTGAAGGTGGACGAGACCACGCCGGCGCTGCCGATTGGGAAATCCGAGGAACTTGAAATGGCGACCCCTGTCATATCGATCGGCTATCCTCTGGATCTGCCGAAGACACCGAACCTGGGCTGGATTGCTGGATTCGATCGGAAATGTCTCGGCCGCTATTTCTCGACCATCCATTTGCGCGTGAACGCTCCAACGCAGCGCGGCGAGGCTGGTGCTCCGCTGTTGAACATGAAAGGGGAAGTGGTTGGAATTGTCGTTAGCGGTTTAGAAAATAATGCCGCCTGTTACGCTGTGCCGATTGAGGCTGCAGAGAAAATTCGCAGCGACTTTGTTCGATTTGGCGAGGCTCGCCACGGCTGGATCGGGGTAAACAATGTTTCGTCCGCGTCCCAACAACTTGGCGGTTCGCGAGCCATGGTAACGCAGGTGGCAGAGGACGCGCCGGCAGGACGCGCCGGGCTTAAAGAAGGCGATGTGCTGCTGCAAGTGGGAAAGAAAAAGATCAGCGATCCAGAGGATGTATTTGACGCTTCGTTCTACATCACCGCTGGGGACACTGTCCCGATCACCGTGATGCGCGGAGATCAAAAAATGACTTTCGACGTACAAGCGACGATGCATCCAGCCGCCAAAACCGGTATGCTCCTCGCTTCGCCCGGCACAATCCCTGGCGTGATTCCCATGTCGCTCGACGACGACGCGACGCCTTCACCATAGAGATCACGCGCCATGCAGTTCGCGTCGCACAGCGACGCGGCTACAACATCTTTCGGAACTTGGCCTCGTCGATGATTTCTACGCCGAGTTCTTTCGCTTTATCGAATTTGCTGCCGGGTTCGGCACCGGCGAGGAGGTAATCGGTTTTTTTGCTCACACTGCCGGTCACGTGACCACCGAGCGCTTCGATTCTCTCCATGGCTTCTTCGCGCGTCATTGATGGCAGCGTGCCGGTCAGCACAAACGTTTTTCCCGCCAGCGGCAGCTCGGCTGTTTTTTTGGCCGAGATTTTTTCGCTCTTCGGCTCAATGCCGAGTTCTTTTAGTCGCCGGAGCATCTTTTTACCAGCCGACGACGCGAAGAAATTGAGGACGCTCTGCGCCACTACGGTACCGACTTCGGTGACGATACCGTCCTTGGCTGCCTTGCTCTTCGACGGTTTCGCAAATCCCGATTTGATTAATCGTTCGGCGATTTCTTTGGCAGATTTCTTGTCGCCGCGCTTTTCGTGATAATCCACGACGTCGCGGAGCAACTGCGAATTAGAAACGTCATGGATCGTGCCATGGAAGCGGGCGAGTTGGGTTGCTGTTGTCTTTCCCACATCAGGAATCGCCAAAGCAAAAAGCCATCGCGAGAGCGGCAAGGTTCGCGCGCGCTCGATCGTGTTGATTGCTTTGGTAGCGTTTTTCTCGCCGAAAACGCGCGCCGCGTCCTCTGTCCCGAGATTCAGTTTCGCGAGTTGCTCGACCTTTAACTGGAAAAGGTCCAATGGTTCGCGCACCAGACCGCGCTCAACCAGTTTGTCCGCGACAATTCCGCCGATGCTTTCGATATCGAGTGCGCCGCGCGCGGCGAAGAATTCCACGCGCCGCGTCGTCTGTGCCGGGCAATACAGATTTTCGCAGCGCCACGCGACAAATTCAGGGTCGCGCCGGATGGGACCGCCGCAAACAGGACATTTCCCATGAATGTGTTTTGCGAAATCGAACGGCTTCGTGTCTCGCGGCCGTTTCGATTTCACAACTTCAACCACCGCTGGAATGACCTCGCCCGCTTTCTCGATCACGACGGTATCACCGACGCGAATGTCCTTGCGCTTGATTTCGTCCTCGTTGTGCAAGGTGGCGCGCGCGACGGTGCTTCCGCTTACCAGCACCGGCTCCAGCACCGCTACAGGTGTGAGGATTCCGGTGCGTCCGACCTGAATGATGATCTCTTGCAAGCGGGTCTCGACACGTTCGGCCGCGTATTTGTAAGCGATCGCCCATCGCGGCGATTTCGCAGTAAACCCGAGCTGTTCCCGCTGCTCGAGCGCGTCCACTTTGATTACGGCCCCATCGGTTTGGTAGGGAAAATTGTGTCGGATGTCGTCGAGATTGCGGATTGCTTTTAGAATCTCATCAATCGAATCGGCGACCCACCAATCTTCGTGGGTTGGCAGACCGAATTTGTCGAAAAGCCGAAAAATATTTGAGTGAAGATCGATGTCCGCGCCTTCAATTGCGCCGGTACCGTAAAAAACAATTCCCAGAGGACGTTGCGCGACCGCTTTCGGATCAAGATGTTTTAGCGAACCGGCAGCAGCGTTGCGTGGATTTGCAAAAAGCGGAAGACCCGCGGCTTTGCGTTCACGATTCAATTTCTCGAAGCCAGCCTTGTCGAGATAAGCTTCGCCACGAACTTCGAAAATATCCGGCGCATCGCCATGGAGTTGGTGCGGCACCGAGCGAATTGTTTTGATGTTTTGCGTGATATCGTCGCCGACAAGACCGTCGCCGCGCGTCGCGGCATATTTCAGCCGGCCTTTTTCGTACATCACTGAGACCGCGACCCCGTCCACTTTTGGCTCAATGACGACGGGGATTTTTTCGTTTGGTAACAAACGCGCGATTCTTTTGTAAAAATTCACGACCTCTTCTTCCGAATAGGTGTTGTCGAGACTAAGCATCGGCGCGCGATGCCGGATTTGCGCAAACGCCTGGAGCGGTTTTCCACCGACGCGTTGAGTTGGCGAATCGGGCGTGAGGAGATCAGGAAACTGCGTTTCAAGATCAATAAGCTCCTTGTAAAGCCGGTCGTACTCGCGGTCGCTGATGACAGGCGCGGCATCCTGGTAATACAGCCGGTCATGCTTGCGAATTTCCTCTCGCAGGTGCGCGATGCTTTTCTCGGCTTCGGTCGGGTCCATTGAAGTTGAGCATGATACGAGCGTGCGAAAGCTCGGCAAAGCTGGAACGCGTTGTCATTCCGAGCGAAGTCGAGAATGGAACGGCTGGGAAGCCGTGACATAGACGGGAAGGCCGGAGGCTGAGCGAACGGGAAGTGAGCGAATCAAATCTGGTGGCAAAACGGAAAGTAATTTCGCGGGGTCCTTCGACTCCGCTTCGCTCCACTCAGGATGACAGCGCTCGAAGAGCAACGAGCTTTCAAATTGCCTGGAAGCAGCTATGCATAACCAATCGTGAAGCAGTGTGAGCGGATCCTCGGGGTGGAAGGCGGCGGCACGAAAACCGCATGGGCGCTGGTCGAAACCGTAGCGGGGGTTGGAAATGCCGATTGGGAATTTCGCATGCTGGAGCAAGGAAAACTGCCGGCCTCGAATTTTCGCCTCACCGGGCCCGAACGTTTGCACGCGATCCTTGGGGAACTGCCAAAGCAAATCGATCGCGCTGGAGTTTTCCTTGCCGGTTGCGCAACAGCCGAAGACCGTGACGCGCTCAGGCAAATCTGTCTCGATATCTGGCCGAAAGCGAAAATCGTGACGGGCAGCGACCGCGCTTCCGGCCTCGCGGCGGCGCTCGATCATTGCGATGGGATCGTCGTGAACGCCGGAAGTGGATCATCGGTAACCGGCCGCCGCGGGGAGAGGATTGAGCGAGCCGGCGGATGGGGCCACATTTTGGGGGACGCCGGCGGCGGTTATTCCCTCTCCATGCAGGCGCTCCGCCTGATTTTGCGCGAACACGATTTGCATCGCTCTGAAATGGATTTCACCGCGAAAATCCTGCACGCGCTTTCGTTAAACAATCTTTATGAACTTGTTCGCTGGGTTCAGGCCGCTGACAAGATGGACATCGCCCTGCTCGCTCCGGTCGTCTTTGAGGCTGCCGCCGCAGGCGATGCGCGGATGATGGAAATCATAGAAGAAGGCGCGCGCGTGCTATGCGAATACACTGAGGCGGTCGCTGACCGGCTGCATCTGCTCGCCCCAAAGGTCGTTCTCATCGGTGGCGTTTTTTATCGCGACTCGATCTACACGCACGCGTTTCGCAGGCGGCTGAAGAAGAATCTTCCCGATGCTCGGGTAACAACTGCCGAACGGGCGACTGAGCTGGGCGCGGCGTGGCTCGCAGCGGAAGCGCACGACCACGCGATGTTTCAGCCGCAGCCGTCGCAAGGCGAGATCGATGGTTTGGCTGCGGCGTTAACTGAGCAACGCAATCCACGCTCGCAAAATCTGCAAAAAATGACCGCTCACGAGCTGGTTCAATTGTTTGTGAAGGAGGAGAAGTTTGTCCAAGACGCTTTGCGGGCAGCCACCGCCGAACTTGCTGGCGCAATTGAAACAGTGACTGAATCATTGCGAAATGGTGGTCGGCTATTTTATGTCGGCGCGGGGAGCAGCGGACGCATCGGCGTTCTGGACGCCAGCGAAATCCCGCCCACCTTTGGGGCGCCCACGCATCTTGTGCAGGGAGTAATCGCCGGCGGAGTTACAGCGTTGCATCGGAGTGCGGAAGGTGCTGAAGATGAAGAGAGCGCCGGCGCATCCGCTTTGGATGCTCGCGGGTTGAAACCCGCTGATGTGGTGCTTGGAATCACGGCCAGCGGCCGGACACCTTTTGTACGCGGCGCGCTCGCCCGAGCGAAGTCGTTAGGTGCGAAAACAATTTTGCTTACCTGCAATCCCGTTGTACCCGGGGGCGATGACCCCGGACATCCGCGAATTGCGCGTGAGATTGGTGCTTCTGCCCGGTCGCGGTCAACGCCCGCGGCTGCAGATGTCGATCTGCTAATCACGCTTCCTGTCGGACCGGAAATCCTGGCTGGATCCACGAGACTGAAAGCCGGGACTGCCACAAAGGTCGCGCTCAACATTATCAGCACGGGCGCGATGATCGGACTTGGAAAAGTGCACGGCAATCTGATGATCGATCTGCGCACCACGAGCACAAAATTGCGCGACCGCGCCGTTCGGATCGTGGCCGAAGTGACCCAGCGCGATTACCAATCCGCCCGGGGCTTGCTCGAGGCGAACGGCTGGAATTTACGCGCAGCGCTGGACAAACCTTAAAAATATCTGTTCCGGATAAGCGCAACGGAAGTGGCTCGTGCGAAGATAGGTATGTTTAACCGAAAGGAACAAATTCTATGCTCTGGACAATATTCGTTATTCTGCTGGTGTTATGGCTGGTTGGATTAGTTAGCTCGTACACGCTGGGTGGGTTCATTCACATCCTGCTCGTGATCGCGATTGTGGTGCTGATCATCCAACTGCTATCAGGACGCCGGGCATTATAGCGTCGCAGCGATGAAGCCGGCCGGAATTATCGGCATCGTTCTGATCGTCATTGGCATCATCGCTCTGGCGTATGGCGGGTTCACGTACACGAAGCGGGAAAAGGTATTGGATCTCGGCCCAATCCAGGCGACAGCTGAAAAGCAAAAGACCATTCCGTTCCCCCCGGTGTTAGGCGGGATTTGTTTGGTCGGCGGAATCGTGCTGGTCATCGTCGGCAGCCGGAACACTTCGTAAGGGGGCGCGGCCTTGGTGTTGTAGTGTGCGCTGTCCTCAGCGCATCCTCTTTCGACAACGGCCAGAGCTGAACTACCCACTGTCCGCTGAGGACAGCGGACGCTACTGTCTTTAGCCGCCGGCTTTCAATACCGCGAAAGTTCTGCTGCCTTTGCGGTCAAGGTAAAGAAGCACGCCACGCTTCGGATCCGCCTTGTTAAGCGCATCGCGGAATGATTGCACGTTCGTCACAGTCTTGCCGTCCACCTCAGTAATCACGTCTTCGCGTTCAATGCCCTGAGCACCGGCGATACTGTTTTCTTCCACGTCCGTCACGATTACCCCCTGTTGCGACGATAAATGGAGACGCTCCGCGACATCCTTCGTCAGTTCCTGCACCTGTAATCCAAATTTGCCGAGGTCGCTTGGTTTGGGTTCGCTTGGTTGGACCGGTTGATTTGACGCGCGGGTGACGTCATCTGGCAATTCGCCAGTCTTCACCGGCACTTTTATCGCCTGGCCTTTGCGCCACACCGTGAGCTCAACGTCCTGGCCGACTTTCTTTTTCAAAATTTCATGCTGCAACTGTGAGTCGGACGTGATCGCACTGCCATCGACTTGCGTGATCACATCGAATGGGCGCAGGTTGCTCTTCGAGGCCGGAGCGTCCGCTTCAATGGTGCGAACCACCACGCCTTTGTCGGCGCCTTTAAAGAAATCGCGGATCGACGGGTCATCGCCGAGCGTTTCGATCCGAATGCCCAGCCAGGGTCGCACGATTTTGTGTCCAGCAATGAGCTCGCCGCCGATCTCCTTGGCCATGTTAATGGGAATCGCAAAGCCTAACCCGCGGTTCATTCCATTGATCAGCGTGTTCATGCCAATCACTTTCCCGTCGATATCGCACAGTGGCCCACCGCTATTCCCCGGATTAATTGACGCATCGGTCTGCAAATAGTCTGCGATGGAGTAGGCGCCGGACTGCAGCAATTTGCTCCGGCCTTTGCCGCTGATCACGCCATAAGTAAAAGTGTAATCGAGCTTGAACGGCGCCCCGATCGCGAAAGCAAATTGCCCGACGCGCACTGCGTCGCTGTCACCGAGCTGAACGACAGGCAAATCTTTTCCCTCGATTTTGACGATCGCAATGTCCGTCCTCTCGTCCGCGCCGACCACTCGGCCCGGAAATTCGCGGCCATCTTGTAGCTTCACGTCGATTTTGTCCGCATCCTCGATCACGTGCACGTTCGTGAGGATGTAGCCATCAGGCCGAATAATGAAACCGGAGCCTTCACTTTGAACCGCTCGCGGCGTGCCGGGATTCTTGCGTGATCGATTTTCGTCCGGCGGCCCTTGAAAGAACAGATCGTCGAGTGGCGAAGTCTCGCTGGCTTCACTTTTCTTCGATGTCTCAATGATCACAACGCCGGGCGCAACGCTTTCGAACACTTTTTCGAAAGCGTTATTTAATTGATGAACGACGTCCTTGCCTGCTTCAGCGGCGGATGGATTTACAGGGGCGGCATCATTCGACACGACCTCCGGTTGCGCCGCAAACGAAGTACTGAACGCGAGACAAAGTGCGAAAATGGACAAACGCATAAGTTGGAATTTTGACAGCGGCCAACATGCAACGTTCAACCCGCTGCGTCCAATAGCGGTTCGCCGGGGCAAAGCGGTCGTCTGGCCGCCCGACTCAAAGACGGATTCGCAGTTCCACGATAGCCGTGCCAGATTCCTTGACGAGAATCGTATGATTGGCGGCCCCGCCATCAATATGCGCATCTTTCACCGGCGATTTATTTTACGCGCAGGCGTCGCAGCCTTGGTTCTGATTGCTTTGTGGATAATCGCCATCGGCCCGGAGCCTCCTTCGCGCGTCATCATTTCGCCGGACGAACTGGTGCGGGCCGTCACGATTCAGCGCGAACCGCTCATCGATTTGGCTCTGATGGAACACGTCGATCCAAACGGCCGCGACGGGCAAGGCCGCACGCCGTTGTTGATCGCGACGTCGCAACAGGATTGGAAAACGGCGCGCCGGCTCCTCGACGCCGGAGCCGTTGTTGATCTCGCCGACAAGAATGGATTTACGCCGGTCATGGCAGCGGCGATGCACGGAGATGTGGACATGTTCAAGTTGCTTCTGGCGCGCTCAACCAATCTTCAACCGGAAAAACCGACTGCAGACGGACAAGATCTTCTGAGTTTTGCGCTCGATGGCGGGCATCCGGAGATCATTAAGACTGTGGAGCAGCATTTGCCGACGGCGCCGAAATGGACCACCAGCACGCGACGCGCTTTGTCCAGAGCTCTACAAGCGGGCAAGAACGATGAAATCCGGTTGCTGCTCAGCAAGCAATCGGCGCCACCGACACCCGAAGGAAAAAATGTGCCGTTTCTTGCGTATGCGATCGCCAGCAACAACGTGTCTCTGTTCAACACGCTCTTGAGTTGCGGAGCAGATTCCAACACGACGTTGCCTCCGCATTGCGACAAAGATTTTCTGGCGCTCCTGCCAAAAGGGTTGCGCAGCTACGTTGAAGACGATCACAACGTCACGGTGCTGATGCTCGCCTCGGGTCTGGGCCAGGTCGATTATTCGCAGGCCTTGATCGATGCCAGAGCAAACCGGACCCGCCTGACGACCCGCAACAAAATGTCGGCGTTGGATATTGCCGCGGAGACCGGACACTGGCGTTCTGCACAAATCCTTCTCGGGGGCGGGCCTGCGCCGGAGAAGTTGCGGGTCGAAATTTCTCTGGGGATGCAAAGCGTCGCTCTCTTCAGGGACGGCAAACCGATATATCACTCGCGATGCTCCACCGGTCGTTCGGGCTATTCCACGAAGCGGGGCGAGTTTGTGGTCACCAACAAGGAACGCAATCATCGTTCCACCATTTACCACGTTGACATGCCATATTTCATGCGGCTGAGCTGTCTCGATTTTGGAATGCATGCTGGTTATGTGCCGAACTACCCGGCATCGCACGGCTGCATTCGGTTGCCAGAAGATACTGCGCGCCGATTCTTCTCCGAAATTCCAGTCGGCACACTCGTGACCGTGCAATAACGGACACGTGTATTGAACTGGTAGGGCGCGACCGCCGGGCGCGCGGCAACTCCGAAATTCCAATCGCGAGTTAATCAAGAAGGCAGGAAGCAGAAATCTTAGTGGTAGGGCGCGACCGCCGGATGCGCCGCAGCTTCGGCGGTTACCTCGCCTCCCCGCTTGCTAGTGTTGTAGGCCGGCGCTCGCCTGCCAGTGGTTCGGTCGCCTCTCCCCTTGCTGAAGGGGAGAGGATGAAGGTGAGGGGTCGGCGTTTAACACCGCGTACTGGCCGGCTTGAAATCATCCCTCCACCCCCCTTGAAAAGGGCGAGGCGACCTAGCTAGCGCCAACTCACAACACGCGAACATCATTATCGCTCAAACCATCTCGTATTTTCGCAAATCCAAACTGCTGCGTCGCGGCATCTCAATGGAGATCTATGGAAACAAACAATCTCGCTGCGCCGTTCCCATTTGCCGCAAACCAGCCATCGGTTCCCACGAAAGTTTCGCGCGCAACATGGGCCGGACTGGCCATCTCGCTTTTTGCGATGCTCGCGATTCGCCAGGTAATCGCGTTCTTCGTCCCTGAAACCACCTTTGGCTCGGCACTTCTAAAGGAATCTCTGATCTCGGTGAGCGCGCTGGCTCTCATTGTGATCATCCGGCGCGGCGAACATTTGCCCATGCGCACCATCGGGCTCGGCACCGCGCGCTGGTGGAAATCCATCTTATGGGGCTTCATCGTCGCAATCGTCTCGGCAGTGGCAGTTGGCGGACTCGCTTATCTCACCGGCTACGGACACGGCCCCGGCTCTGCCGCGTTCGAGAAACTACCTTTATGGTTGATCACTGCGATCGTTTTCCGCGCCGGAGTGGTGGAAGAATTATTTTATCGCGGCTACGCGATCGAACGCTTGCAGATGATTGGTCTCGGCCGCTTCTGGTCGATCGCGATTCCGCTGGTGATCTTTTCGCTTGGCCATTGGTCCGGCGGCGCAGCCAACATTCTTATCGCATTCGCAGCAGGCTTGGTTCTGACCGGCTTCTATCTCTGGCGCCGCGATCTGGCGGCCAACATGATCGGCCATGGCCTGATTGATTTCGTCGCTAACGTCCTGCCGAAATTGTTTTCCTGATGCGACGCATTAAAACGGTTTCAATCCAACGGACTGCGCACGCCGAGACCCGGCCGATTCAGCACGTGCGTATAAATCCGCGTAAAAGCTGCGCTCACGCGGCTTCTTTCGAGGGATGTTTTCTGAGGTAGCTCTTCAGTTGTGATTGAAGGAAACGTCGACCAGCCCCGCTCTTCAGATACCTCTCACGACCTAGTGCATCAGCCTGCTCCAACTAAGCTTCATAGTAAATGAGCTTCCAAGAACCTCGGTATAAGGTCGCAAATGAATTCCCTTCCGAGTGGTGTCGCAATCGTGTTCGCAGATTCGACGAGTAGCCAATGTAAAACCCGTCATCGCCTAACGACGGGAGCACATAAACGTAGTGCATGCTGTTGTTTTCAGCGCTCTTGGCACGTGAGCAAGGCTTTTACGTGCTGGTTTTGTGTTGAAGCGGCAACTTTGCCTGCGCGAGCGAGATGCGTCAGGAACGCGGTTATTTCCGCTTCCGCCATTTCGTTCGGATGACGTTTGCCATGGAAGAAAATGTAGCGCTTGATCCAGTCGACGTAAGTTTGCTCAGTGCGAATGCTGAAATGTTTGCGCCGAATCACGTCACGCGCTTGATCGAGCAGTTTCGGTTTGTCTGCCGTCTGGGGTGGCGATAGAATCGCGCTCATGAACGCCATTTTTTCCTGCCTTCAGTATCAAGGCAAGCGGATTAGGCCGAATTTTTCCGCCTTTAATTGCCGAATAATTCGGCCCACTTCTCGTTAGATGACGGAGTCACAAGATGCTGCGAGCGATGTTGCAAATCGGTCACGTCGCCGGAGGGAGCCTATCTTTGGCGTTGCGTCTTATCCTTCCGTGCGTGGCATTGCTTAGCGCATATTTCATACTGAGAGCTGCTAGTGCCGCAGCTCGCGCGCGTGGAGAATGGCTCCCTTGCATCGACGAGGCAATCGCCAGCATTTTCGTTATTTCACTGTGCGCGTTCGCATGTGGTGTCATCGCAATCTTACGGCACGAGCGTTACCGTTGGCTTGGGCTTCCTCCGCTCCTAGCCGGACTTTGTGCTTTGATTTACTTTTCCGGGGATTTTCTTTCAGTGATCTTTGGAAGGTAGCCATGACATCTAACCAATCGATGAAGCCAACGGCCCTTTCGCGAAATACTTCAGTGTGTTTGCCACGACACCCTGCCGTGGCTTATCTCTTTCTCGTTAGATGTATGGACAAGGACCTCCTCTATCGAGAAGTCGGTGAAGCACTCCATGTCGCTCAGACGCTGGAGATGAACATCAGCGCTCTCATCGCGATACTGAACGAGCGTTTCCATGCACAAATTGACGAGCGACAGATTATCCTTGCTAATGACCCTCGCACACTAGGACAGCTCATTCAGAAGCTAAAGAAGCATGGTGACCTAGATGGCAATGCTGCCGACACGCTGCGAGACGCGCTTGATGCCCGCAACTACATTACGCATCATTTCTTCACACGGAACATTTACGCGTTCAGCGACGATGACTCATACGCCTCAGCGCTGGCGGCTCTTGATAAACGCACCAAGCAGATCGTGGCCGCTGCCGCTGTGACCAGTGGATTCGTTTGTGCGTTCAGCGATGCCCTCAAGATCAAACTATCAGATGTGCTTGTCAGACAAGACACCTAACCAATCGGTGAAGCCAACCGCTGGCCGTCGCGATGCACAGATTTAATTGTATGAAACAGTTCCTCATGTTCGCCATGCTCGCTCTCGCCAGCGGTGGCTTAGCTTTTTCTCGTTAGACCTTAGCCAGCCATGGACTATCCGAAAGAAGGCAGCGCGTCTCTCTACGACTACTCGGACAAGAGCGTTCAACATGCAGGCTATGCGGCGATTGCGTATGCAGTCATCAACCTGTTTACCGGCCTGCTCGCGTGGCTTCAATACTTCCTCTACCACAGGCCTGGCACGGGCGGTTTCATTAGCCACGACTTCGTTTCCCGGCAGTACCTTCAGCACACGCCGTTCATCACCGCAGTTGCTCTCGCGTTCAGCGTTATCATAGCTGGCATTTCCGGCGTTCTCGCGTTTTTGATTTTTCGTCGCAGTCGATTCGCGGTTGTCGCCATGCTCATCTTTATCGTCCTCCTCCAGCTTTATGCGTGGTTCATCGCGCATTCTCCCGCGGGCACGATCCTCAGCATCATCGTTGTCGGCTTCCTGCTTCGCGGTGCCAGACGGATATTCCAATATCATTCAGAGCGACAGCTTGAAGCCGAAAGGGTCTAACCAATCGATGAAGCCAACGGCCCCCTGGCGAAATAAGGTCAGCGAGATTGCCACGACACCCTGCCGTGGCTTATCTCTGTCTCGTTAGATGCCGACGCTCACCACCTATCGCCTGTTCGGGGTTCTCGTTTGCTTTTCAGTGATTACATCGGCGGTAGGCGGCACCGCACACCACGGCGACAGCACAATCATTTACAGTGATGCCATTCAGCACAAAAAAGGAGTCGATACGGGGGCGATGCCGGTCGGAGGAATGCGAACATTGATGTCCAAAGTCTATTATCCATCCTATCTTCGTGTCCGGCCTGCTATCGCTGACAGCAGCACGATGGTGTCTGTTACCATTAACGCAAACGGTAGTGTGGCAGCAGTTTCGTTTTCGCCACCCATCCACCAGAGTCTAGAAGCTGTTGTTGTTAAAGCGATTTATAGCACTCAGTGGAGTCCTGCCACAAAACACAACGTTCCAGTACAGAGTCGGTCACATATTCCAATAAGGTTTAAGACAATTAAAATGTAGGCCATGCTCCTAAAGATCAAAGCAACCGTCGAAAGTACATGCCGGATTACGTTGTTTGGGAGATTCATCCGCTGATAAAAACGAAGTCGTCAAATGAAGTGATGGGAAATCAGCGTGGACAATCTCAGCAAAGCCGATTAGAGCGAAATCAGGCGATAGCTGATTTATTCCATCCGTTGCATCTAACCAATCGATGAAGCCAAGGTGCCCAACTCGAAATAAGTCCAGCGTGTTTGCCACGACACCCTGCCGTGGCTTATCTCTGTTTCGTTAGATGGTGAGCACGATCGACTCTCCGCCACCCCGAATAAGCGCCATTCCGCTTATCTGCGGTCTCGTTGCTCTCGCGATCGCACACGCGGCATACAGCTTCGTTTTCTACCGTGCCCGCGTACTCACACACTCAGCCATTGGGTCGTCGGATTTCCTTCTGTTCGCTCTACCCGCGATTCTCGTCTTCTCCGGATATTTTTTCTTGCTGCGAGCTCGAGCGGTTCGCATCATTCCGCCGTGGGTTGGAGCATTCCTGCTCACGGTTCTTTCGTTCTGCTTGAGCTTTCTCCTCCCATTCAACACTTATGGAACATAGCGCCTTGCGTAGGTTGCATGGGACGCGACCATCTAACCAGTCAGTGGAGCTAGCCGTCACCCGTTCCGTGTTCACATTTCAGATGACTAAACCACTCTCACTTCGAGCAGCGCTCGCCCTCCGTGGCGGTCGCTCACTTCTTTCTCGTTAGGCGGTCCGGATAGAGAGATATGAGCGGGTTCGATTTCCTTTTCTCCTTTCAGAGCCTCTTACTGGGTCTCGCGGTTGCGAGGGTGGCGACGGGCTTCGCCGATATGTGGCGCGGGCGAAAGGATATGGTCGTCGGAATATCGCCCATCTTATTGGGGTTGCTTATCCTGTTCAGTGCCGCCCATCAATGGATGTCAGCCTGGGAAGCGCGTAACGTCTTGACCATTGGACCCTGGTCAATCCTGGTTTCTATCGGCATCACTTTGCCCTATGTCTTCGTCAGCCAGGCAATGGTGCCGCGGGAACAAGACACCTGGGCTTCTTTGGAGGATTATTACATGGCGCACAGTCGAGTGCTCGTCGGTGTCCTGTTGGTTGCGCCTGTGATCAGCCTTTGCTCCAACTTCGTTCGAGGCAATGTTTTTGGTTGGTCGTATGCTCACATCGCGGTTGCCGTTGTGATTCGATTGGGCATTCCAGTGTTACTCATTGCCTGGCAGCAACGATTGGTTCACCGTCTTGGGTTGGCGGCGCTAACGGTTACCCGGATTGTAGGACTTTTCACATGAACGCCTGACCATGCGATGGAGCCAATCGCGAACCGTTCTTATGCCCAGATTTCCGTGCTCATGAACGCCATTCGTAAGTCACGCGGCGGCTCATCTTTTATTCGTTAGATGTAATCAATCGATGAACCCCGCCGCCCCTTTGCGAGATAGCTCCGGCGTTGCTGGCAGTTAACACCTGTGGAAGCGCAAAAGTCTGCCGGACGCGACAAGTGGAGGTGGGTTTTTTCAGAATATGTCATTGTGGTGCTCGGCGTAGTCACGGCATTGGCCGCGCAGCAATCAGTTGAATGGCTGCATCGCTACAATAGCCGGTGTCAACTCGAGGAAGACCTTCGCGCAGAAATCCGGTTGAATGATCCTTATCTGCGCGACGACATCAAAGCGGTGTATGCACACTACGAATGGGCCGTCCGGGAATCACAAGCGATCCAGGCTGCAGTGCAGGCGAATACAATCTCAACGCTGAAATACGAGAGCGGGCCAAAGTTGCCGTTCGTTATCCCTAGACGCTCGGTCTGGGATCATGCGCGCGAGAGCGGCGCTGTGGCGCTGCTGCCGCGCGATGAAGCACAGGCTTATACCGTCGTTTACCATATTCTGGACATTCTTGGAGACAGAATTGGCAAGTTGTTTGCCAATATGGGCGAGCAGGAGGCGATCGAGATCAGGTTCGGTCAGGGCGTGCAACGCTTAAAAGACGTGGCGAAGATGACACCTGCTCAGCTTGAACAGCTTTCCGCAATCATTGCGGAGGAAGCGTCTTCTGCGCGGTGGGTGTTGACGTCTCTGGGACGCATGACTTCAATGCAAACTGTGCTCGAAAGCGGTTCGTTTTCGCAGGACGAAATGCTGAAGGCGTACTCGGATTCGCGGAATCCGGTTCGCGAGCTATTACAGGCCGAATCGGCTACTCCGCCTGAACTAGAAAAGCCCCACTAAGGAAATAGAAGTCTGTGATACATCTAACCAGACGATGCAACTAACCGCTGGCCGCTCCGAGTTCCCGCTCAACGTGCCTTCCACATTCAACCTGCAGCCGCACTCGCTCTCGCCAGCGGTAGCTGATCTTGTGTCTCGTTAGATCTATGCACGTGTTTCCTGTCGCAGCTGTTGCCATTCTGATGTCGATGGCAGTTGCAACGGCTCAGAACATTAACCGCGAGTTTCCGAACGGCGTCGTGTCGGACCAAAAGACAGCAATCGCCATTGCTGAAGCGGTTTTATTCCATGTGTACGGCGATAAGGCCGTTCGCGAGCAGCGACCCTACATCGTTAAACACGTGCGCGACAAGTGGATTATCGACGGCGCACCTCCACCGGCAGGAATGGCGGGCGGGAGCTTCCACATTGTCATTTCTCAACGCGATGGGCGGGTGTTGGAGATTACGCATGGCGTTTGAACATCGGAGATCTAACCATGCGCTGGAGCGAACCGCCGCCCGGTGCATGTCCATATCTTCAGATGATTAAAACAGTTTCAGTCGCGGCCACGGTCGCTCTCGGCGGCGGTCGCTCAGCTTGTTCTCGTTAGACCTTGAAGCCGTTCTCCAATTTCATGCGCTCGGTCGGTTGGTCCCTTGCTGGCTATGCTATAGGAGCGCTCCTGTTTTGGTGCGGCTATGCAGTGTATTACGGTGGCTCATGGGGCATCTGGCTTACCCTGCTTTTCTGGCTGCCGTAGTCTTGTTTTGGTCCATCGCCGTTTCGTTGCTGCGGCTCTGGCGCCTGCACTGGGTTCGGATTCCATCTTTGCTCTCGTTTGGGGTAGCCGTGGCGTTTCTCCCACTCCTGGGCTTTTGGCCTACGTATTTCTTCCGCGTTGGTTTCGCGCTCTTCATCTTCGCCGCGGATGCTGTTTTCCTCGCGCTGATTCTTTTCCTCGTTTATTGGATCAGTCGTGTTGCCTCGCACAGGGCTAACCAATCGCTGGAGCCAACCGCTGGCCGTCGCGATGCGCACGTTTGATTTTATGGAACCATTTCACACGCTTGCTACGGTCGCTCTCGCCAGCGGTGGCTCAGCTCCGTCTCGTTAGATGTTACGTGTAGCGACATTACTCTTCGTGATCGGAATAGTGTCGGCGACCACCGCAGCCGAACCGCAGGAATTAGTGGATGCCCGTGGCAAGTTCGATTCGTTGCAACAGCCTACTGAAGCCGATCGTGTCCGTTACATCACTCAGCTGGTGCGCTTGCGCGAGAGCCTCACTCGTCAAGACGCGGACAAGATGCTTGCGATCGACGAAGAAATAATGCGTCATCCAATGCCCACGCCGTCTGATTCGCACGAGTTAGCGAAGCTCATAGTCGGCAAGTGGACTTCTCCTCGTCACCAGTATCTATATCGTGCGGACCGCAGTTGGACCATGCTACCTGAGTTCATCGACGGTGAGAAGACGACCCACGGGATCTGGCACGTCGAAGGCAACCAGTTTAGCCAGGGACAATCAAATACGGATGCTTCGCCGGAGACGATCATACTGCTGACGGCCACGGATTTCGTCTGGAGCACGCGAGGCGTTTACTATATGCGAAGAGGAGACGCGTTTCCTTGGCGTGAATAGCACGACGACATCTAACCAATCGATGAAGCCAACGTCCCCATTACGAAATACGTTTAATATGTTTGCCACGACAACCTGCCGTGGCTTATCTCTTTCTCGTTAGGCGGCTTGGTAACCACAATATGGCCAGAGCAACGATCCGTTTTGATCCTAGCATTCCCGAGCGGGTGGCCAGTGACGCGCTGTCTGATTCCCGTCGCTGCACCCGGATTGGCGCCAAGCCGCATAAGTACAAGAAAAAGACTGGAGGCCTTTTATGTCCAAAGTTTGGTTGGTGACCGGCAGCGCAAGCGGACTGGGCCGCAACATCGCAGAAGCGGTGCTCGCATCGCGGTGATCGACTCGTCGCCACCGCCCGCGATCCTCGCCGCCTCGAAGACCTGATAAAGAAGTATGGCGATCAGATCCGCACCGCTCCCCTCGACGTGACCGATGAGCGGGAGGCGTACGCCGCCGTGCAGGCAGCGGTGGACGCGTTTGGGCGTCTCGATGTCGTCGTCAATAACGCGGGCTACGCCGATATCGCGCCATTTGAACAGTTGAGCGCGGAGAGATTCAAGGCTGTGGTCGACACCAACTTCTATGGTGTCGTCAACGTGTGTCGGGTGGCGATCCCGATCATGCGAAAGCAGAAGAGCGGCTATATCCTTCAGATATCATCGGTCGGAGGCCGCCTCGCCCGGCCCGGCAATTCGCCGTATCACGCGGCCAAATGGGCGGTGGGAGGATTCACCGAGTCCCTCGCACAGGAATTGGCTCCCTTTCGCGTCAAGGTGTGTGCGCTCGAGCCCGGTGGCATGCGGACCAACTGGGGTGCACGCGCGAACCAAGATACTCCGGACTTGCTCCCGGACTATGAACCGTCCGTCGGCTCAGTCGTCAAGGCTCTGGAGTCTTACTGGGGCCACGAGACCAGCGACCCAGTCAAGGTCGCGCAGGTCATCCTTCGATTAGCTGCCGCCGATCGCCTGCCTGCACATCTCCTGCTAGGCAGCGACGCGGCAAAGAACGCCGGCGAGGCCGAGGCGACGCGTGCAGCCGAAGCAGAGCACTGGCGAGACATCAGCGTGTCGACCGACTTCGACGCACGCGGCGCATTGCCTGATGTGCGATTCTGAGCGAGATGATTTGTGGTTGCCACGTTAATACGCCTAACCCCTATGAAGGGTGTCAAAGGTAAGTTTTAAGATAGCGGTTACATAGGTTGCTCGCTTTTCGGTTCTTCAGCGGCTGATACTCCTATCCGCGCATGTCGATGTTATTTGCGACAGCGCAATGTGACTTATTCCGTCTCGGTGAAGCGGAACGGGGCGCGGTCCAATCTAAACAACGGGTTTGCCATGGCGCCTTACCGTGGCTTATCTGTTTGTCGTTGATATGTAAAGGCGAGTCCAAGCGATGCATAGACGCGCAAAGGATCTGATCAATGACCTCCGTTTGCAGGCCCATCCGGAAGGAGGGTATTTCCGGGAAATTTTCAAATCCGCGCACAAAGTGCAGCCATTGGATAAGAGATCAGTCCGTTCCGCGCTGACGACAATTTATTTCTTGCTCACTAAGGGCGAGCACGGGCGTTGGCACCGGGTCAAATCCGACGAGGCCTGGCACTTCTACGAAGGAGATCCAGTGGAGGTCTACTGGATTGATGGCCAAGACGTCGTACATCGAGAGGTGCTAGGGACGGACACTTCCAACGCTCATCCAATGTGTGTCGTGCCCGCTGGGTGTTGGCAAGCAGCAAAGCCCCTCGGAGAGTATAGCCTCCTGGGATGTACCGTTGCTCCCGGATTCGAGTTCGAAGATTTCGAGATGCTCTCCGATGGGTCAGCAGCGCTCGCACACATCACGTCGCTAGATGCCACGCTTGCCGAACTCGCCTAGAAGTAAGATGAATGATGTCACCGCTAATCTTGTTAGGCAGGGCTGCGGCAAAAGGCTCACACGATTGCGTCGATCCCCTTATGCCCCGATCGTCCGCAGATCAGGCCGATGATCTAACAAGCTGGCTCAATCGCGCGTGACTTATGCCGAAGGAATACATCAATCCGGATAATTTGTTCAACAGCTTGCCGTATGGGTTCTCTCAAGTGGTAATTGCCACCGGGAAAAGGATGGTGTTCATCTCTGGACAAACGGCTTGGGATGCAGAGAAAAACATCGTCGGCGGAGATAGCGTTCTTGAGCAGACAAGGCAAGCGTTCCGTAATCTTGAAAAAGCGATGGAAGCGGCTGGCGGCATATTAAAAGACATCGTTGCTCTGCGGATTTACGTTGTGGATTATCAGGCCGAGAGCGGAACAGCGGTGGGCACTGCCTTGAGGGAATTCTTTTCTTCGCAGAATCCGCCGGCAAGTACCTGGATCGGCGTCTCGGCCCTTTCAAATCCAGAATTTCTGATCGAAATCGAGGCGACAGCTGTGTTGGACTGAGTTTTTCCACAGGAACACTTTCGTGAGCCGGCGCTTGATTCTTTTCGCTCCAGGAGCGGGTGCGTCTTCTTCGCATCCGTGGATGAAAAATTGGAAACGGCATTTGTCGGAGATCGGCGAGGTCGAGACTTTCGACTACGATTACATGCGCGCGGGGCGGAAACGGCCCGATTCGTTGCCACAATTGATCTCAGCGCATCGGGCGGCGCTGGAAGCGTTCGTGAATCGAGAATCGATATGCGTGAATCGCGAAGAACCCCCAATAGCGCGCGTCTTGCTCGTCGGCAAAAGCATGGGCGGCCGTGTCGGATGTCACGTGTCGCTGGAGGAAAAGGTCGATGGCGTGGTTTGCCTTGGGTATCCGCTTTGCGCCATGGGCGATCGCACAAAGCTTCGCGATGAAGTTTTGCGCGCACTGACCGCGCCCATTCTGTTTGTGCAAGGCACGCGCGACGTGTTGTGTCCGCTGGATCTGCTGGAGCGGGTGCGCGGCGAGATGAAAGCCCCAAACTTTTTGCACGTCGTTGAGGACGGCGATCACTCGCTGCGAGTGGCGAAGCGCCGACTCCAGGCAATGGGTGAAACGCAGGACGAGGTCGACCAACGAATCTTGCAAGCGATCTCGAAGTTTGTCTCCACGTTAGGTTGAACTAGTTGCAGTCCAGGCAGGAAACAGACGCGGTTTCATTGCGATCGCCTGGAGATGGCCTGCCCCGGGCCGAACGCGCGGTTATATTTTCGTTCTCGGGACGAGGGCGTCCCGTCCCCATAGCTATATTTCGTTGACCGGTTGACCCATACGTTACTTTAGGAAGTGAAACGACCCACTGGGCCATGGCTACATCAGCTACAGTTTTAATTCACGAGAGAAGATGAAAAAGAAGCGGCAGCGGAAACCGAGTCAGGTTTCCATTCGCTCCGGTCAGGTAGAATTCGTCAAAGTCGGAACAGACGCATGGCGATGGCGCGATGTCTATCGCTGGCTTCTGGGTTTAAGATGGCCGCAGTTCGCCCTCTTTGTCGGTAGTCTTTACATCGGGCTAAATCTTTTTTTCGCCGCGCTTTACCGTCTCCAGCAAGACAGCATCGCCGGCAGCACTGGCGGAAGCCGGTTTTTTGATTGCTTCTTTTTCAGCGTGCAAACGTTAGCCACGGTTGGCTATGGCCACATGTATCCGCAAACACTGTACGGTCATATCATCAGCACCGTCGAAATCATGACCGGGATATTTTTACTCGCGACTATGACCGGACTTATTTTCGTGCGCTTTTCGCGCCCGATGGCGCGCGTTGCGTTCAGCAATTCCATGGTCATTGCGCCGTTGAATGGAAAGCCGACGCTGATGGTGCGAATCGGCAACGAAAATCAACACAGCATGGTCGAGGCCGAGTTCCGGATCATGTTCTCGCGCGACGAACCCTTGGTCGAGGGCGGAGAGTTCCGCTACTTCTATGTTCTCAAACTCCATTTCGATCGGCTGACAGTTTTCCCCGCGGCACTGACTCTGCGGCATACACTCGACGACAAGAGTCCGCTTTTTGATGCGACTCTTGAGTCTCTCGAAGCCAGCCGTGCGCTGTTCATAGTATCAGTGGTTGGAATCGACCCGGTCCTCGCAGCGGCGGTTCAAACGCAAAAGGATTACAGCTGGCGCGACATTCAATTCGGCCACCGCTTTGTCGAAATCTACACCGAGCATGGCGGCGGGCGGCTCACCGTTGATTATAACCGACTTCATGACACCGAACCGGCGGAGTAATTTTTCCCAGCACAGACCGTAATACCAAGAGCTTCGCCTGGTTCCATGGCGTGTTACTCGTGCCGGGAAGGTCATGGAAGTCTCTTCTCTTTTTGCGCCTGACATTCGCACTACGGCTTCAGCTGCACCAACAAAAGTCATAACACGATATGGTTAGTTATGTTGGCTGATGCGGTTTAGAGAGCAGGGCATCCGCAACATTCAAGACAGGGCGAAACGTGGCGGCGCTGCATAAGTCTCGTCAAGCTCCTCATAAATTCGTTGTAGCACGACTGCTCTCGCGTTCGAACGCTTTAGATGCGCCAGAGCGAGCGATGCGTGCCAAACTCGGAGATTTCGCCGGAGGTACTTTTGCTAACGTAAATGGTGATGGAGATGACACTGATAAAGGTGCCCACGACAACCATCGCCACGAACCACGACGGGATGTGCCCGATGCGCAGCGCGTGATAAAACGATATGACATCGGTGATCGGCTCGGTGGCGTGCAAGAAGATTTTGGTCAGCCACGCCATCAAGATCAGGATGAAAATAAACATGTAATTGCGTTTCATCCGGCGCCCGATCGCTTCCAATTTCGTGATTTTAAAGCAGGGCAAAATTAAATCTTCGCATACGAGCTTTTTCCATTCCCCCTGCAGCAGTTCGCGATTTTCCATGACCATTGGTACAAGAAAATGCGCTTCCAGCATTCGAACGCGCGCGCGAAATGCGTCATAAAAACGGTACCTGCGGGCCTCGATCCAGAGCAGCACAGCAACGATCGCCAGGTTAAAGAAGAAAATGATGTGCGGCACGCCGCGGGTCGAAAACGCGATTGTAATAATCGCGGTGCTGCTGGTGATCGCCCAGTTCGTCGTCATGTCCAGCCGTTGCCGCCACACCATGATTCGCCCCAGTTCGCCCCGATAAAAATGCGACATCGCATTGACGTAGCCCGGGTCGTAAATGCTCCGCTGCAACGAAACTGTACGTTCCTCTTTATGTCCTACGGCTGTATCTTTAGTCGCCACAACTTGTTATTTTACTGGATAACTGCGTTTGCTGCATACTCCAATAAATCTCTCCACCCCTTAATGCCTATTGCCCTCGCAGATCTGCTCACGGAACAACAGGTGATCCTCCGGTTAAGCTCGCGAAAAGCGACAAATGCGATTCGCGAGATTGTCGACGTGCTCGCATCCGACGTCAGCGGCAGGAAAATCGCCAAGTCCGAAGCTTTTCTCGAACAAGTGCTCGCCTGTGAACAAAGGCATCCGAGCGTAGTCGAAAACGGTGTTGCATTTCCACATGCGCGCACGGATTTGGTTGATGAAATTGTAATCGGAATCGGGCGAAGCCGCGCCGGAATTCCATTCGGCGAAAATCAACAGCGCGCACACCTGATTTTCGTAATCGGCGTTCCCGAACGCTTGGTGAGCGATTATCTGGTTTGCGTCGGCACGCTGGCGCGACTGGTGAATGATGAGATCATCCGCTCGAGATTGCTCAGCGCTGAGACGGCTCGCGAATTCGTCGAAGCGTTAACGACCGAGACCGTGTAGCCGCGTCTCACTGAGACGGCAACACACGGTTACGCCAATTCACGAATGGCTCGAAGCACCGTCTCGACTTCTTTTGGGGTGTTGACGATGCTGCACGCCAGACGCGCATACGACACGCGATACGGAGTGGTGGAAGCGACGATGCGCTGAGCGAGAAGACGTTTTACTACTTCCTCTGCTTTCGTCCCTTTCACGTCGAAACAGACCATGCCCGCGGAAAGATTTTCGTCACGCGGTGTGTAGAGCTGGACACGGGACATGCCTGCAAGTCCCTCTTTCATTTGAGCATTGAGCTCGTGTATGCGTGCGGTAATTCGCGCCGGTCCGATGTTTTGGTGAAAACGAATGGCTTCCGGCAATGCCCAAAAATGTTCGAACGCTTGAAACCCGCCGGGTGAAAACCACGCCGCTCTTGCCGCCGCCGTCGGCTCGTGTTCCTCCTCCCACGCGGCGAAAAGGTCCGGCGAACTAAACGATGGAATCACCGGACGCATTCCCTTCCAAACCTCTGGCTTTGCCCAAACGAAGCCGGTACCGCGCGGACCGAATAACCATTTGTGGGTGCCGGCCGCAAACGCGTCACATCCCAGCGCCGTGATCTTTGGATCTTCCACGCCAAGCCCGTGCACACCGTCAACGATCAGCAGCACACGATCCTTTCCATCGCGGCTGCGGTTTACATCCGCCAACGTCTCAGCGATCCGTGCAACCGGCAGGCGCACGCCGCTGCTGGAATGCACCCAGGTCACGCCGAGTGCCCGGGTCTTTGGTCCGATCGCTTTGCGAATGCGTTCGGCTATTTCATCCGGCGAAATCGAGTCGTAAGAATCGAAGAGCGGAATTTTGTGCCATGTCGCTCCGCAACGCCCTGTAGCAAGCCGGATTGATTCATGATGGACATAGTGATCGTGCGTAGTGGTCAGGATCTCGTCACCCTCACGCAACGGCAGCCATGGTAGAGAAGCGCCAAACCTGTCGTCGTGTTTTGCGTCAGCGCGATATCCTGCGCGTCGCCGCCAGTGTAGTTGGCCAGCGCGCGGCAGACTTGCAACGGGATGTTCTCCTCAGTCCGCCCGAAAAGCGCGCCCTCAACGGCAAGCAACGGATTTGCATCTAATTTTGCACGGTATTGCTCTATCGCCTGGCGCACAGGTCCTGGGTGAGAGACCAGAAAAAACAATGCGAGATGAATGTAATCAGGAGCCAGCTCAAACTGCCGGCGCACTGATTCCCAGTCTTTGAAATCGGCAGGAGCGCTTTCCTGCGTTTTAGCTTCGACGAGAACCGGCGCAAGAGCTCCCGCAGCCAAGGACAATGAACCACGGATGAGAAAATTGCGGCGAGTTAATGGCATAAGAGTGTCCTCAGTTTGTTACTTCCGTAAATAATCGGTTAGGCGCAATGAAAGCGATCCAATTATAGAAGGCACTGTAGCCGCGCCTCTATGAGACCGTGATAGATGCTGTTGCTGTTACCCCTCGCACAGCGACACGGATACAGCCTAACGAGAGCCCGTTTTTGCCGGTGCTCCCAACACAGGCGCGCTACATCCTGCTTTCGGCCCTTTGACATCAGAGGTTTGATCGTAGCGTAACGTCTTCATCGTCGCGTTCACGCGTTCGCTCAGCTCGGTGAACGAGACATCGGTCTCACGCGCCGCCTGCGCTTTGCGAAATTCCTTGGCCAGCGCGTAGGTGAACACACCATACCCAATCGTGCCGTGGTGATATTCATACGCATACCCGCCCTCCTCACAGGCAGCCAGCACCACCGGCATGTACGGGCCGCGCCGTTCGCGCGGCGCTTTTCGGTACTGCGTCGCAGTTTGGTACTCACGAAGAGTCATAGCTGTGCCCAGTTTTTTTGTGACGCCGTTGCACCCCATGTATTTTTGACGGAGGTCACGGCTACCACCAAAATCGGGGTTGAGGTTCCGCAGGTCGCGCTCTTCCCACATTTGTTCCGCTTTATTCCAGCGCAACATTCGATGCCGGATGTCATCCGGGGGAGTGATGGCGCGAATTTTTCGCGCCCCATCCCGGGTCAAGCCACCTGAGTGGCAGCAATCGAAGATGGCGAAAAATTTCGCGGCGTAAGGAAGCGCGCTGTAGTAGCGCAGAAAATCGTCATCGGTAATAGCGCTGTCTTTTGTCCAATGAAAATCGTATGGCACGAGGCATTCATCGACATGATCGATTTTCTCAGCCGCATTGTAGGCCGGTAACTGTGCGCCGTGGCCACTATAAAAGAGCACGCGTTCGTGGCCGTCGGCCGTGCCGTCGAGCAGCCAGTCAATCCGCTCGCGGATCGCCGCTGCAGTGGCGCGTTCGTCAAGCACGACCCGGATATCTTCAGCGTCAAACCCGATTTCCTGTAACACGCTGCTCATGAGAAACGCATCGTTCACGCAGCCTTCCAGCCGCGACGCCGGATCAGGATAATTGTTGATGCCGACGAGCAATGCACGCCGACGGCGTTGTTGCACTGTGCTCTGGAATTGCGCGCTTCGGCTGGCCAGGGCGCGCACACCGGGTGGTTGCGCGAGCACGCGATAAACATGTTGCCACGTCAAATCGCGTTGGAGATAACCGGCGTGATCGGGGAACTTTTCCAAATCGACAACGGCATCATGGCCAGCAACCGGGTCGTCCCACGAAATCTCCTCGAAATTGGGAACAGGATCCAGAATCCGATGAGCGAGAACCGGATCGCTTTTGTTAAACAGATGAAACCAATACTTCTGATTAACACCGATGATCTTGTTATCGAAATGCGCGGCTTTAAGGAACGGATTGGCGATTTGTGAACCGAACGTCACGAGATAGCGGCCCGCGCACGCGTTTTTGTCTTCATGCAAAAATGCGTCGTAGCAAACGATGCTCCCGAGACTGTGGGCCATGATCACGTCAGGGTTGAACGCTTTGATTCGCTCGACTAAACGTTTGCGCAACGCGGCGTTCTGGTCCCACTCCGCTACCATGCCTGCGTGCCAGCCGTCGGCCGCTTCGGCCACGGGTTTTGCCAAATCCAACAACCCGCGTCTGGGACGAAACCAGCCGGACACGGTCTGAGCCGCATCCTCAATGGCTGCTCCGACTGGCGCAAAGCCGAGATGTGCCGCTGCGCTTACGTCGGTCAAAAGATTAATTTTTCCCGAGAATAAACTGTCGTAGTCGAAGCGCTCATAAGTCGGCGCAAATGCAGAATCGAAATACTGGATCCCGGCGTTAATCGCCTCTTCCCATGGGCGTTCCCACGGCTGATTCTCGGGACGCTCCTGGTGTCCGACTCCGTGAACCAGGAGAATTTTCATCCGATCACACCGTAAACGGTTCTTGTTCTTCGAACGCGTAGTTGGCCGGTCCGATGGTGAAGAAATTCGGCGTTTGCGTCGGTGGCATCAATTTCACGATCGACTTGTGAAAGCCACGGTAGTCGCCCTTGAACTTTCCGTTTTTCCAAACAGTAAGCACAGTTTCGGTAAACAAACCGTTACGATCGCCATCTGCGCTCGTCTGGTTGTCTTGACATCCGGAAATCAAGAGCGCCGTCGCGTGCATCCGTGTGCGCGAACTGGAGCTGCGCTGCTGGATTTTGTCGTAGAACTTCTGGTGATCCATGTAAACCCGCAGCGCAACGTCGCGCGGCATCATCCGTGGGCGCACTGGTTTCACGCCCAGCGCAGAAAACTGAATTGCGCGCAGCACCGTGCCACTGTGGCAACTGTCCGACAGAACAAAAATCCGCACGCCTTTAACGAATTGCTTTAGCGCGGCGTAAAGCTCGTCATCGATCAACTCGCCATCATACAAACACCACGTTTCATCGAAGCCGTCAGGCTCTAGATCGTTCCCTGTGTTCGGCACCTGGCCGCCGTGCCCCGAGTAAGTAAGAAAGAAAATGTCGTTCTGTTTCAGTTTCGACGCGGCGGATTTGATGTCGGCCAGGACCCGATTCCGAGTCGCCTTTTTCGTTAGGCGTTTGGTTATTTTGGTGAAACCCTGGGTTTTCGCCAGTGCTTGCATGTCGTTTGCGTCGAACTCGCACGCGGTGAGTGGTCCGCCCCACCCGCTATATTGTTTTGGATCGACGGCGTTGAGACCGATATGGAGAGAGGCTCCAATTGGCATAAGTGATCCTTTCGTTTTTTTGGGATAGGACGCCGATTCTCAATCAGAACACAGTGCCTGTGCAAGACGATTATCGCTTACGCACCGCCATGATCGTTCCGTGATCACGCGTCCGCTGGTCTTGAATATGTTCTGGCAAATCATCAATGTATGAGCGTAAAGATAGCGAGATGCGAAACGGATTAGCGCTGACAAAATTCGTACCAGTATTCATCGTCGCAATTGAAGCTCTCTCGCTGAACGCCAACGGACAATCGCGGCCGCCTGCCAACGGTTCTGCACAGGCGTCTGACTCCACGCTTCCTCGCAAGGTGGTTATCCCGATAAGTGTGGTTAATCGTTTCTTTCCCGAAGTAGCCGGCGAAGCGAGTACCGGCCGTAACTTGACCGCTGTCGCCAATGCCAAAGCGACAAGGAGCGTCATCTACGCGAATAGCGATAGCTCCAAGAAAGTGACCATCAGCGTGGACGAATATGCGACAGCGAGTGATGCGTCGTCGGCCTATCAGGAAGCCGTGGAGAAGAGCAAGACTGTTCCGGGCTTCAAGCCAGTTCCCACGGAGAATCTCGGCCAAAACGCGTTTGTCGGAACCGTGACCCAAGGGGGAGAAACGCACATCGGCCTTGGCGCGTTGCACGACACGTTGATCGTCGGCGCAACCCTGGCAGGGTACAATCTCACGCCAGAGAACACAGCCAAGCTTATCTCTCTGACTCGCGAGGAAGAACGCGTTGCCAAAGCCGCGATGGATCGAAACCGACAGAAATAGTCGCTCCGGTTTTTAAATATATTTTCTATATCGTTCGTCATTCTCGTTGTTTCCATTTGCGTGAAATGAAGTTACGCAGCTATCCTACGACCCGTGTTCAGCTTGATCATGCTCGGCAGCGGGAGCGCGGGGAACAGTGCGCTGATCGCCACCGAGCATTGCAAGATTCTCGTTGATGGCGGTCTGAGCGCGCGGCAAGTCGTGTTGCGTCTGAAGCAATGTGGCGTGATGCCCGAGCAACTCGACGGCGTTGTTCTCACACACGAACACTCCGATCACATCTGCGGTCTTGAAGTTCTCTGTCACAAGTTCGATCTGCCGATTTACTGCAACCGGCTCACGGCCGAGGCGCTTCGGTCCAGCGATCTCTCGGAGCGATGTCGGAATTGGCGATTGTTTGGGACTGGCACTGAGTTTTCGATTTGCGATATCACCGTGCAAACGTTCCCTGTGCCGCACGACGCGGTGGATCCGATGGGGTTCGTGTTTCACGCCGGCTCAGGCAGTCTCGGGTTCATCACCGATCTCGGTTACGTGACCAAACTGATCACTGAACGTCTGCGACAGGTGCAAACCCTGGTCGTCGAGACTAATCACGACGAAAAACTTTTGCAGAACGACACGCACCGTCCGTGGCCGGTGAAACAGCGCATCCAATCGCGGCACGGTCATTTGTCGAACACAGCTGCGGCGGGAGTGATTGAGGAATTGCTGCCCGGAAAAATCGAGCGCGTCGTGCTCGGGCATCTCAGCCGCGATTGCAATACGCCTGCGCTCGCTTTAAACACGGTGCGCGCGTCGCTCGAGAAGTGCGGCAGGAACGATGTTGAAACTTATTGCGCAGCGCAATTCGAGATCAGTCCCCGATTTCGGATCGGCGACACCGAGCCCGGCGCGTTTCAATCAACGTTCGAAAACGCTTTCTTCCAAAACGCGGTGTAACGGTTTTCGTCGACTGTCGCGCCGGTCACTCGTGCATGGTGACACACTTGCGACCAGGCGCGCTTCGTGTGAAGACCAGGCATGTATGCGGTTGAGTTGGACCGGTCGAAACGCCTGCTGGTGATTAGCGCTTCGCAAAAAGTCACGGACGAAGAAGCAAAGATGGTCGCGAAACGGATCGGTGAGGTGTTACAGGATGTTGCTCCCGGCTTTCGTGTTCTGGCAGATTTCCGCGGACTTGAGTCAATGGATTCCGCAGCGGCGCCGCACATCGCCGAGATCATGGACGCCCTGGCCGAGAAAAACGTCGCTTCCGTAACGCGGATCATGCCTGATCCGCATAAGGACATCGGTCTCAACATTCTGTCCCAATTCCATTATGGACCAGAGGTTACTATCACCACGTTCGAGACATTGGCCGATGCGGTACAAAATATCGCAGCGAAAATTGATCCTCCGGCGAGTTAATGCTGCGCAGCTTTGTTGCCTTCCTTAATTGCCTCAGCCTCGGTTGTGTATTTCCCCTTTTTTGTGGTGCCGTAGAAATGCGAGCCCTCCTTGTGATAAACATGTGTCTCAGTGTTAACCCACACCTTTCCGTGGCCTCCGCCAGGCGCAGGCGCCTTCATCGCTGCGTGAGTGTTCGTGCCTTTCGCTGCGGCTTGGCTTGCGGCGGGACTGGCTGCTGTTGTCGAAGTCTTCGGTTGGAACAAATCGCCGAGATTAAATTTGCTCGGTGAGGGTGATGGGGCGGGGTGAGTCGCCGGGGCGGGCGTCGCTTTGGGTGTCTTCATTGCGCGATGCTTTGCGGGCGTTTGCGATGGAGAAGGCGATTCGGCGGGCGTCGGCGACTGTGCGTGTGAAATACAAATGCAGGCAAATCCAACAACAGCGATGAGAGGAGAAATCTTTGTAATCATAGCGCGAGCGTAAGAAGGCGAACGGAATACAGTCAATCCAAGTCCGGAGACGCTCGGACTGGCCGCGCCCCCTGAGCCCAATCTCAGCACGGGCTTGAGCGGGCCGGTCGTCTGCGCTACCCTCTCGACGGTGGACCTGACTCTGGGATGCCTTAAGTGGGCTGCGGTGGGCTTTGTCGTCGCCTTTGCCCTGATGAAACTGTTCGAGGCCAGCCAGATTCATGACGATATTCCGAAGCCTGCTTTCAAAATACGGCAGACGAAGCGCGCGACTTTCGTGTTATCGACATTCGCAGCGGTACTTTCAGGTTTAGTCTGGCTGCTCGTGCAGAAATTGGACTGACCCGCGTTCGCCAAGGCTGCGGCGGACAAACGCTCGCTTAGCCCAGGTAAAATCCGCCGTTCACGTTGAGCACGTGTCCGGTGATGTAACTGGCCATCGGCGACGCCAGGAATAGCGCGGCATCGACAATCTCGTGAGCTTCGCCCAGGCGACCGAGCGGGATTTGTTTGATGAAGTTCTGCGTCACCTCCTCCGTCATGCCTTTGCTCATTCCTACATCGATGAATCCAGGCGCAATGGCGTTCACGGTTATGTTCTGCCGCGCAAACTCCCGTGCTGAAACTTTAGTAAGCGCAATGATTGCCGCTTTGCTCGAGGAATAATTCGCCTGCCCGAACAAGCCAATCTGTCCGCTCACGGACGACATGTTGATCACTCGTCCGCCGTTGCGCAGAACCGCTGCCGCTTTCTGCGTGACTGTAAACGTGCCGATCAGATTGACGCGGATAACGCTCTCGAATTCATCCAGAGCCATCTTCTTCATGGTGCGATCGCGGATAACCCCGGAATTATTTACCAGGATATCGAGGCCGCCGCGCTGATCCTGGATCTGTTTCATCATCGCCTCGACCCGCGTTGGTTGCGTCACGTCGCACGCGATTACCAAGGGGTCGATCAGTTCCTTCGCTACACTGAGAGCATCGGCTTTGTTTTGGTCCTGCGAGTCGGCGACATAATTCAGCACGCATTGCGCGCCGCGTGCGCCGAAGGCTTTAATCATCTCCGCGCCAATTCCGCGCGAGCTGCCCGTAACCAGCGCAACTTTCCCGGTGAAATCGAGAGGATCTTTCATGACGATTGGCGCATTTGTCGCGAGTATCGGCGCACAATCAACGCGCACGGCAATCCGATCAACGAAATATGAATGGCAACAGCTAGCAACTCGTTCCACATCCGGTGTCGAAACGTTGAAAACGCCGTCGGCAACACGAACCAGTACATCACGATGTAAACGCCGATCCCGTACAACACACCGGACGCAACAGGATGAATCGTCAGAAATTCAATTCGCCGGCTGGCCAGGTAAAAAACCGATACGACCAAAAACGCCACGAAAAAATGGAGCGCCAGACCGAGCCCAGCCGTGACCAATCCGCCTTCGAACGAATTCGCGCCCAGCAATCCAGCGGCGATTCCTTGCAACCCGCGGCGCAATCCTACACCGCGTTGCCACCAAATCACGAACGCGGATGAAATGTCCAAAACACCGACGATCAGACCGGCAGTTAAGATTGCACGAAACGCCCCGGAGTTTTTCATGCGATTCGGCGGACCTTACTCAGGAAAGCAGAAAATTAGGAAGCAAAGAAACAATCGTGGCGACAATAGACTAGTTGATGCAAATCTGTGGACATGAATCAGGAAACCAAGAAGCCAGGATAGTTGTTTCTTCGGTTTTTCCTGTTGTCCTGGATTCCGGATTTATTGTTATCTGTTAGAAGAAATGCCTTCGCCCATTCGAATTCTCACCGCAGTCCCGATTTGTGATGGCCATGATAGCGCGATCAATACGATCAACCTGGAATTCATCCGTCACGGGATTGAAGTGATTTATCTCGGCTATCATCGTCCGGTAGCCGACATCGTCCGTGCCGCCATCCAGGAAGATGTGCGCGCGATTGGTATCTCGAGTTACAACGGGGGGCACGTCGAATTTTTTGCGGCCGTTGTGGATCTTTTGCGGAGGAAAGGCGCAGACGATATCAAGGTCTTCGGGGGCGGCGGCGGCACCATCACGCATCAGGATGCCGCGGCGATGAGGCGCAAAGGCGTAGACGAGATCTTCTTTGCCGGCACTTCACTCGACGACATGGTGAAATTTGTTCATCGGCGTTATGGCAAACCGCGAGCGAAACGGCCGCGACCCAAGTCCTTTGATCAGGAACTCGCGCACCACCTTAGTAAGATCGAAGAGGCCTACGGGATTGGGAAAGGAAAACGTCGAACGCCGAACGCCCAACGCCGAACGCAAAGTGTCAAAATCGCAAATCGCAAATCGCAAATCGCAAACCCGAAAGTCATCGGTTTCACCGGGCCAGGCGGCGCGGGAAAGACAACGTTGATTGACGAGCTCGTCCTGCGGTTCCTTCATGCCAATCCAAAGGACAGAATCGCGATTCTGTCGCACGACCCCAGCGTAGTCGGCGAAGGCGCCTTGCTGGGCGACCGCGCCACGATGATCAATTCGCAGGATGATCGCGTGTTCATGCGCAGCATGGCCACGCGCGGACAAGCGGGCGGACTTTCGCCCGCGACTCATGATTGTCTCGCGTTGCTGGCGCAGTCTGATTTCGATTACGTTATTATCGAGACGGTGGGCACCGGCCAGGAGGCGATGCCATTTCAGGAAAATGGAATTGTCGATTCAACCGTGCTGGTGATGAATCCCGACTACGGCAGCCGATTGCAATTGCAAAAGATCGTGATGCTCGATCTTGCTGACATCGTGGTGGTGAACAAAAGCGATCTCCAGCGGGCGCGCACTGCGCACACGGAAATCGAGCAGCGTCTCGAACAAAATCGACCGGCCCGCCGTAGCCTCGCCGAAGGCGCCCGCGACCAGCTACTGGTCGATACGGTTGCAAAACGGCACCGCGACTCTGGCGTCGACCGATTGTTTGAGTTAATCTCAAAACGAACTCGGTAGGGCGCGCCGAACGGACTACCAATAGCGGAGAAATTGTATGAGCAAGCTCGGACAAGTCGTCGAATCGGTCGAAAGTTATAACAAATTCGTTCTCGATCAGGTCAAGCGCGCGCGCACCGATCAAAAATTCGGCCGCGATTTGCTGGGACGTTGGAACGATACAAAAGCTAAAATCCCGTTTACTCGTACACCGACTGGTTTGCCTCTGCCGCGTCTCGCGTTGCCTGAGATCGACGAGCCGGGCGAGATTGCGCGTTACATTTTCGGTGAAGGTTTGCCGGGCGAATTCCCTTACCTCAACGCTACGTATCGCGAAATGTATCTCGAACCGGTTCGCGAGATTGAGAGTTTCGAAAAGAAAAGTGGTAGGGCGCGACCGCCGGGCGCGCCGGAGAAAAAGCTTACGCAACCTGAAGAGCCCACGCGTTTGTTCTCCGGGCTCATGCTGGCTGAAGATACGAACGAGCGGTTCCACTATCTAACCCGCCACCAACGCACCCATCGCCTTAGCACGGCATTCGATGGACCGACACTTTACGGGCTGGATAGCGATGCCGACGGCGTTTTCGGAAAAATTGGCGAAGGCGGTGTGGCGATCGACACCGTCGAAGACATGGTGCGGCTTTACGACGGATTCGATCTTGGATCACCGGATTTTTCCGCCTCAATGACCATCAGCGGTCCGGCGCCGATGATTATGGCCATGTACATCGCCGCGGCTAAACGGCGGTTCGGTCCGAAAGTCGTTCCGAAATTACGTGGCACAGTTCAGGCCGACATTTTCAAAGAGGTCCAGGCGCAGAACGAAACGATTTTCCCGATTGAACCATCGCTGCGATTTTTGACGGACATGGTCGAGTTCACCACCGGCGAAATGCCGCGCTGGTATCCAATCTCGATCAGCGGGTATCACATCGGCGAGGCCGGCTCGACGCCGGTGCAACAGGCTGCTTACACGCTCTCGAACGGTTTTGCTTACGCCGAAATGTTCGCCGCGCGCGGAATCCCAATCGATCAATTCGGGCCGCGCCTTTCGTTCTTTCTCGATTGCGGACTCGACGCGGAGTACATCGCACTCTCGCGCGTGTCGCGCCGCATTTGGGCGATCGGAATGCGCGACGTGTTCGGTGCAAGTCCGCGAGGGCAGCTGTTCAAATTGCACACGCAAACCAGTGGTCGCTCGTTAATCGCCGCCGAATTCAAAAACAATCTCACTCGGACGGCCGCAGAACTGATCCTATCGTACATGAACGCCACGAATTCGTCCCACTCCAACAGCGCAGACGAACCGTTCACGACGCCGAGTGAAGAATGGATCCGGCTCGCGGCGCACGGACAGGCAATCCTGCTCGAGGAATCCGGCATTTTTAAACACACCATGAACATGTTGAGCGGTTCGCCCGGCATGAAAGCCGTCGAGCGCGCTGTGGAAACGGCGATCCTGGAAGAGTTCCGCGAAATCGAACGGCTCGGCGGCGTGCTCGCCGCAGTGGAAGAACGTTACCAGCGCAGCCAAATCCAAAATGCAGCGCATCGGTACGAACAGCAAATCTACGACGGCACGCGGCCAATCATCGGATTGAACAAGTATCGCGACGGCGATGATGAAGCTCCGGAAGTGAAGCTTGCGCGGACGCCGCGAGCGAAACAGCAGTTGCAAGTCGATCGGCTCCGCAAATTCAAAAAGAAAAACGCCGACAAAGCGAACGGCGCATTGGACAAGCTCGCTGTGGCTGCCGAGCACAACGAAAATATTTTTCCCGCTCTCCTCGAAGCAGCCGAAGTCTGTTCGTTAGGCCAGATCACAGGCCGTTTGCAGGAAGTCGTCGGCCGTTTCCGGCCGATGGTGTAGGGCATCTGCCAATGTGGGAGGGGCCTTAGTGCCCCGACCGCTGATGAGACCAGATCCTCACTCCCGCAGCCTTCGCCTGCATCGACTCAGCGACACACCAGCAGCATTCTTCATCACAAAGTCGCTGCTTCCGAAAAGACCGGTCTTAGATGAACGGACGCGCGAAATAATCGTTTCAGCGTTTGCGTTCGCTGTTCAAGAGCAGCGAATTTATCTTCGCGCGTTCGTCGTAATGCCAGATCATTGGCATGCTTTGTTTGCTTTGCGTGATCCGTGGACTCTGCCGGAATTCATGCACCACATGATGAGTTTCGTTGGAGGCAGGACAAGCGCGATCCTAACACATCACAAAACATCATGGCAAGACAGCTACTACGACACTCGCGTGAAGACCGCTAAGCAGTTTGAGTTTGTCAGTCGCTATATCGAACAAAATCCAGTCGTGAAGGGACTCGTTGAAATACCTCACGAATGGGTTGCCAGCAGCGCAAACCGAAAAGAGCTAGTGACAGACCCTTGGCCTTGGTTGCTTGATGAAGAATAAAATTCGGTCGGGGCGCTAAGGCCCCTCCCACATTATTGCAATGTCTGGCAAAGCACGCATCGGCACCAGTGGCTGGAATTACAAAAGCTGGCGCGCTCATTTCTACGGCGACACGCCTCAAAAACAATGGCTCCGGTTCTGCGCGGAACGGTTTACCGCCATCGAGGTGAACGGCACGTTTTACCGGCTCCAGCCGCAAAGCACATTTGAAAAATGGCGGGACGAAACGCCGGACGGGTTTGCGTTTGCGATCAAAGGGCATCGCTACGTCACTCACAACAAAAAGCTGCTCGACGTCGAAGAACCGGTGATTCGTTGTCGCGATGCTGCATCAGCGCTCGGCAACCGATTGGCTGCGGTGGTCTGGCAACTCCCGGCATTTTTCAAAAAGAACATCGAGCGACTGGACAAATTTTTACAAACGCTACGGCGTTGGGGAACCACGCGGCACGCTATCGAGTTTCGCCATAAAACGTGGTTCGATGACGAGGTAGCCGACTGCCTCACGAAACATGCAGTCGCGGTTTGTATGTCCGACGCGCCGGACTGGCCGATGTGGGATCAGGTGACGACGGATTTGGTTTACATCCGTTTACATGGGCACACCCGCAAATACGCATCCAGCTATAGTAAGTCTGCTCTTACGAAATGGGCAGCACGAGCTGAGTGCTGGCTGCAAGAAAATCGCGATGTGCACGTTTACTTCGATAACGACGCCGAAGGAGCTGCGCCAAAGAACGCTCTCACACTGCTGAAAATGTTGCGCTGAAAAAACCTTGACGACGG
The DNA here is from genome assembly GCA_963825355.1 of uncultured Verrucomicrobiae bacterium. Taxonomy (GTDB): domain Bacteria; phylum Verrucomicrobiota; class Verrucomicrobiia; order Chthoniobacterales; family UBA10450; genus Udaeobacter. Next base: position 323,585 of record CAWGSY010000016.1, read on the forward strand.
AGAACAATCTTCCCTGATCGAATATCATTAACACCGGTCTTCAGACCGGGAGCACAGTCGCGAAGTGAACCCAACCAGCCGTTTCAACGGCTTCGCGGACAAACCCAACACGATTCATCTGCTGCGACACCACCTGGCTGAAGCCAGGTGTTAATCAGATTCGTTTCTGGCAGTGCGCGCAAAACCATGAAGTACGGCCACCGATCGTTGCTGATTTCAACGCGCGACCGCAGCGCGGACAAATGCCTCCTTTTCCACGATGCATCAGCAGCCAGGATTTCGGGAAACGATTGAAATCGGTTTTCAACGCAATTGCTTTCTTGAGCACATGGTGCATTGCACGAAACAATTGAGGCAGATCCTTGTCTCTCAATCTGGCCGCGTCGGTGGCGGGGTGCATGCGTGCCCGAAAAAGAATTTCGTCAGCGTAAAGATTGCCGATCCCTGCGATCAACTGCTGGTTCAACAGGATCGCTTTCACTGCACCGCGGTGTTTTCCGAGAGCTGCCTGAAACTGCGAGAGACTTATGTCGAGCGCGTCGGGACCAAGACCGCGCAATTGCAGAAATTCAGCTAGATCCTCGATCAACTCGATCTCGCCAAATTTCCGTTGATCGTCGAACGCCAAGCGGCTGTTATCGGCGAAACGAAAAATCACTCGTGCGGTTATCGGCGGTACTTCATCGTGTTTGAGGTACTCAAGCGATCCGGTCATGCCGAAATGCAGTCGCAACCAGAGCTCATCATCGGCTCGCACAAACAAATGTTTGCCGTGTCGATGGCTGTTTTCGAAGCGGCGCCCTTTCAATCGACGTGCCAGCCCACGCGCGGAAACGTGTTTCAAAATATAAGCGTCACGGACTTCGACATTGGTGATCCGCTGATGCAATGACGTGCTGTCCAAATATCGCTTGAATATTTCGACTTCGGGCAGCTCTGGCATCGCGCTTACGTTTGCACTTAGTTCAGGTGATGTCCCGCGACCAACTCCATAAGTTTCTGCGACTGTTAAAGGTTTCGCCTTCCGGCGCGGTGTTCAATCCGTGGTGGCAAATCGATGATGAAAACGATATCGGTTCACACTGTCCAGTCATTCGCAGAAAACATTTAGCCGTCTATTTTGGCGAACGGCTCGGCAAGGCGCGGCTAGCGATCGTTGGCGAAGCGCTCGGTTATCGTGGTGGTCATTTCAGTGGAATTGCGATGACTTCGGAGCGCATGCTGCTTGGGAAAAAAACAGAGATTGTAGCGGCGGTCTGTGAGCGCCGAAATCTTAACGGAGCAATTGGAAACGCCGGTCACAGGCCGCCGCTACAGATTATTTCAGGTATTAAGCCACGTCGCACGAGCAAATCGAACCTGTGTCCGGAAGGTTTTTCGGAACCGACAGCGACTATCGTCTGGGGCACGTTGCTAAAGATTGGCGTGCTGCCGGAAGAGTTCGTTTTATGGAATGCGTTTCCGTGGCATTCATTCGATCCGTTTCGCGGGCTGTTGAGCAATCGTATGCCTAACAAGTCGGAGCAACTTTCCGGTCGCCCTTTGCTGAAGGCTTTCATTGAATTATTTGCTTGCGACCAAATCGTCGCATTGGGAAAAATTGCCGCCGCGCAGCTTGAGCAACTTGGTGTTAAGGCGGACCGCGTTCGTCATCCGGCATCCGGCGGCGCAAAACTCTTTCGCCAGCAAATCGCCAAAATCGTCGGCTGATGGCAGCCATCTCGCTCACAGAGGCTCGGCTCGAGTTACGCGGCCCGGTTGAGCTTCAGTTCAACAGTTCGTACCAATTATTTCGCCGGCGCGGTTCGTATCCTGCGCCTCGGATAAGCGATTCGATTTGCGCGGCATCCAGCCGGAACGTCGTGCCGGCGCTGCTAACGACATTTTCTTCCATCATCACTGAGCCGAAATCGTTCGCACCATATCTGAGCGCGATCTGACCAATGTTCGGACCTTGCGTGACCCACGAGCTTTGGATGTTATCGATGTTGTCCAGAAAAATCCGTGCGAGCGCTTGCATTCGCAGATACTCGGAGACGCCGGTCGGCTGCTTCACTTTCAACACGGTGTGCTGCGGCTGAAAAGTCCAACAAATAAAAGCTGTGAACCCACCGCTTCGATCCTGTTGATCGCGAATCCGCTGCAAATGTTCGACGCGATCTTCAATGGTCTCGACGTGGCCGAACATCATCGTCGCGCTCGATTTTAAGCCAAGCTCATGGGCCATCTGCATCACCTCGAGCCATTGGTCGCTGTTAATTTTCAAAGGCGCGATCCTCTTCCTTACCCGGTCGACGAGGATTTCGCCGCCGCCACCCGGGATCGACCCAAGCCCCGCCGCTTTAAATTCCGAAATTACTTCCCGTAGCGGCATGCGGAATGTCTCCGCGAAATGTTGAAACTCGGGCGGACTGAATCCGTGGATGTTGATGTGCGGATATTTTTCGCGGATGTGCTGTAAAAGATCGATGTACCATTGGAACGGCAATTTCGGGTGATGCCCGCCCTGCATCAGGATTTGCACTCCGCCTGCAGCGGTGAGCTCGTCCAGTTTTTGATCAAGCTCCTCGAAGCTCAGCACGTAATGATCTTCGTCCCGTTCGGTCCGATAAAACGCACAGAACTTGCAGTAAACATTGCAAACGTTCGTGTAATTGATGTTGCGATCGACGATATAGGTCACGATCTCGCGGCCGTGGCCGCCGTAACTTTTCGCCTTTGCCAGATCGCGCCGCGCATTCGCTACCGCCGCCAATTCTTCCAGCGGCCACCGATACAATTCCAGCGCGTCATCGGTGGAAATCCGTGCGCCCTCTAAAATTTTCTCCGTGAGCGCATCTCGATTGAGTGAAACCATGTCGCGGCAATAGTAAACGCTGCCACGTAACTTCGCACGTACCTTGATTGTGGTAGGGCGCGACCGCCGGACGCGCCGTGGTCGCAACGCATCGCAACAAATTTGCGGACGGCTCGGCGATCCGTCCCTACCATTTGGGAATGGCGCGAAACGTTGGGATCATTGGCGCGGGCGTGGCCGGCCTTACCTGCGGTGTCATTTTTGCCGAGCACGGTTATCGCACTGCGATCTTCGCAAAGGAATCGGGTCGAACAAACAACATCCGGCGTCGCTGCGGCGGTTTGGTTTCCCTACCATGTCGAGCCAGCGGAAAGAGTGATCCCATTGGCGCTCGAAACCTACCGGGTGCTCCACGAGCTCGCCCGCTTTCCCGAGAGCGGTGTCTCGATCATCGAATCGCGGCAGTTTTTGCGGACCAGTGAAATTGAGATTCCAAAATGGGCGATTCCTCTTGGCGCTTCTGTCATCACGAGCGAAGTCGAGAATGAAGCGGCTGGGGAAGTTGTGACATGGACGGGAAGGCCGGAGGCTGAGCGAGCGGGAAGCGAGCGAATCAAATCTCGATGCGCAGCGTTTGAGGTTTGTCCGCGGGATCCTTCGACTCCTCCCGCGTACGCGGGATCCGCTCAGGATGACCACTGCTTTGTCAGCGGTTTCTCACTGCGCGTCCCGCTGATGGACACGACAATCTATCTCGATTACCTCGCCGCGCGCTTTCACAAGGCTGGCGGTGAAATCCATGCGAGCGTCCGCTTAGGAAAAATCGAAGACGTCGATGCCGAATTCGACCTTGTCATCAATTGCGCAGGAATCGGCGCGCGCGAGCTTGTGCGTGATGCTGATCTCGAGCCGCATCGCGGCCAGGTCGCAATCGTGCCGAAAGTCGAAGGTCTCTCTGCCGCGATTGTCTGTGATGACGCGCCGCTCATGTACGCAATCCCACGCGCAAACGACTGCGTCTTCGGTGGAACCAACGATCTCAGTAACAACTTGGCTGCAGATCCCGCAACGACACAACAAATCGTCGCCGAATGCAGCCGTGTGCTGAACATTGACAAACCGCCCGTCATCGCTGAGCGCGTCGGTCTGCGCCCGTTCCGAAAATCAGGAGTGTGTCTCGAACGCAATCGCCTCGCCGACGGACGCACCGTCATTCACAATTACGGTCACGGCGGCGCCGGTTTCACTCTCTCCTGGGGCTGCGCGCGTGAAGTTCGCGAACTCGCCGTTTCGTCTAGCTAGTGCGTGTCATGTGTGTTGGTTTCGACGTCGGGCCGAAATAATCGGGTTTCGGTGAAAAACCTTCGAACAGCAAGTTCGCGAACCCGAGGACGGCTTCGCTCCCGCAGGCGCGGGACGAGAGGAGTGCGCTACCCTACGTCAACGCGATGCACTGAAATGAGCTGACGACGTCGTCGGGGCCTTTTTCGGAGAAGAAACTTTCGTAATAGCCGGGGCCGAGGTCCCAATGCGGGCCTTTGTAATAATCGTCGCGAAAAAATCGCCAGACGCCGCTGACCACGATGACGCAGCTCATCCGGTCGTTCCAGTAATCGCCCACGTAATGGAAACTCAAATTCGTGCGGGCGTAGGAACCCTTGAAACCAATGTGATCGTAAAGCACCAGCTCAGGCAGCCGAGTAATTTCCTTGTTTGGTTCAAGTTCGACCTTGCCAGCACCGGAAGAGCGATAGCCGAGCGAGCCGAGGCTCCATTTCATGTCGATCACGCACCCGTTATCGGGTGACAATTCAATTTTAGATAGTCGTGGCATAAGCGTGCAGGGGCGGTGGGTTTCCAGTAATTTGATCAGATGAAATCTGCTCTGTCGAGCAAAGAGATTACAGTCTTCCGAAACTGTCTGTAGCGTCTGCTGTCCTCAGCGGAGAGTCGAATCACTTGCTTCGATACGAGTGCGCTGGGGATAGCGCACACTACAACACGTGAACTTTATAGTTCACCTCACGGGGATTTTGCCCAGCCTATTACGCCACAGGCGATGCGGCCGCCTGCGTCGCCGGATGGTTGAGTCTTCAGATCGTCGGGTTTCGCGTGGACGACGACCGCACGGCCAATCGCCGATTTCGCATCGTTCCCAAGGGAAATCTGATGATCGACGTAATCCAACTTCGCGTTGCCAGAAGAGTCTGCTTCCACGTTACCCATGTCGCCCTCGTGCCGCGCGGCTGCATCCGGCGCGGCGTGCGGTTGGTTCGTGGGATTGAAATGTCCGCCTGCGGAACTTGCATCGGCCGCGCTGCAATCGCCAAATTCGTGTATATGAAAGCCGTGCTTGCCGGGCGTCAGGCCCGCTAGCTCCGCGTGGACCTGCACGCCATCGGCGCCCGGAGTAAATGTGACGGTGCCGCTCACTTTGTTGCCTGCGGTGGGATGCAGCACCGAGATGCCTTTTGATGACGCCGCGGATTTCGCCACGGGTGTTTGTGCCAGCGCAAATAAACCTGCGAACGATGCAAGCACCAGCCCGATGAAGGAAGCTTTGAAAAAGTTCATGTCAGCATTTGTATTTCGCACGGGTCAGCACGTCCAGTCGCATTAATGTTCGAGTGATCACGCCGTAACCACCAAAGCCGCAGGTTAAGTCAGAGGTAGGGCGTGCGGTCCTCTGCACGCCAAAGGAACGGCGTTCACGGAGTGATCGCCCTACCCTTAAGCGCGGTCCTTCAACTGCGTTGTGCCGGACGCGCGTGCGCAGTGAACACAACAGAAGATTTGTCCGTCGGCTTCGACGCCGTGGCCCATGATGCGGCAATTGCAATGCGGGCAAACAGGCGCGAGTGCGTGGATTGCGCACTCGAAGCTATCAAAGATGTGGCGCTCTCCGTCCATGACGATTTCAAACGCCTTGTCATAATCGTTCCCACAAGCTTCGCATTTAGGTATACACAATCCGTTCGCGCGAGAGGCGGTTAGCGGCGGTGTCTGATTGGGCAACCGCTCGCATTTAGCGTTACCGGATTTATTCGGGGTCCTCTCATTAACACGGCGCTTCAGCGAGGTGGCTTCTCCGGCGATCACTGCGGCTTCGTATGCCAGCGCAGGCTGTTTTGTCACGCTGGCGGCGAATATTGCAGCAATGCGCTGGAACTACGATCGGAGCGGTGCAACCCAGTTTCAATCGGCGGTTTCCCACTGGTCGCGAAGAAAAGCCGGACGAAACTATGAAGCAGAAGCTGGAAACTTTTCCTTCAGCTATATGGAGATCAATGCGGGTAAACGCCAGCGCGAGAAAACCTCATTGAGAACACGAGCACACCCAATAAACTTGTGCGGTTCTGTTTCGCGGAACAAGAAAGTGCGCAATGAATCAGAGGTGAACCGCAACGTTCAATGAAAATCTCGCCTTGACGATTGCGGTCTTATTTCCGATATAGCCGCCTGTCCTGCGTCGCTTTGGGTCGCGTGGGGCTGCGCTTCTAGCATATGCAACCTTTTTATGGATGGATGCGCCCCCGGCCGATTGCGATTTGGATCGCCTCGCTTTGTGCGCTTTTGACGGCTGTCACTGTCGGGGCGCAGGCCCCCGCAGCACCTCCGGGGCCTCCTGTCATCCGTTCCATCGAGGTGCAATACGTGGGCCCGGCATCGATCAGCAAGGAACGCATTCTGGCGCAGATGCGCACAAAAGTTGGCCAGCTTTATTCAAACGAGATCGTGCAGGACGACATCAAGGCACTCTACGGAACCGGTTACATTCGAAACGTCCGAATATTTGCTGAGCCTGAAGGCGACGGTGTGAAGGTGACCGTTGCTGTGCAAACCCAGGAGGTCTTACGCGAAATCGTAATCAACGGCGCCGAACGTGTAAAACCGACGAGACTCCGCAAAGAGATGAAGATAAGGCTCAATCAGGCTGTGAATGAGCAGGCACTCGAAGAAGCGCGCCAGAAAATAATCGAAGTTTATCAGGGGAAGGGCTACAACGACGTCAGCGTTGAATACCGCGTGGAACCGATCGACGAGAAACGCGGAACGGCGCGTGTCGTTTTCACGGTGACTGAGGGAGTTAAAGGCGCCATAAGCGAGATCCGTTTTGAGGGCAACGCCCACGCTAGCCAAAAGGTATTGCGCAAACAGATGAAAACTCGTGGGAGAACGCTGATCTATTTCATGGATAAGACAGGTCGACTTGATGAAGTTCAGTTGGAACAGGACTTGGACAAGATCCGCGAGTACTACCAAAACCACGGCTTCATCGATGTGGAAATAAAAGAAGTGCGCAAAGATCGCACTCCAAAGGGTCCGATGATCATCACGATCGTGGTCGCGGAAGGTCCACAATATCACGTCCGCAAACTGTCGATCACCGGTTACGAGCACACCACCGATGCACGAGTTCGCGCCTTCTTAAAAATGAAAGAGGGCAGCGTCTATTCACCAAAGCAGCTACGCGACGACGCCAAAGCTGTTGCCGACGCATACGGCAGCGGCGGCTACGTCGATCTCGTGATTACACCCGAAGGGACGCCGGCTGGCCCTGCGCTCATCGACGTGCATTACCTCATTGAAGAGGGTCCCCGCTCGTTTGTGAATCGGGTGAATATTGAGGGGAACACGCGCACGAAGGACAAGGTTATCCGACGCGAAGTGCTCGTTGCGCCGGGAGATGTCTTCAACACGGTGCGTGTAGACACCACGAAGAAGCGTTTGGAGAACCTGGGTTACTTTGCAAAGGTCGAAACTTATCCGGAAGACACGGATATTCCGGGTCGGAAAGATCTAACGGTTCTGCTCCAGGAAAAGCGCACCGGTTCACTCAGTTTTGGAGGTGGCTTCAGCACGGTCGATAAACTCGTGGGGTTTGCGGAACTCACCCAGGGCAATTTCGATATGTTCAACTGGCCTTCGTTCACTGGTGCCGGGCAAAAATTCCGTTTACGTCTTCAGTATGGAACCGAGCGAAAGGATTTTGTTCTGGCGATCACCGAACCTTACTTTCTCGATCGACGTCTTTCGCTGGGTGGCCAGGCCTTTTACACTGAGGCGAATTACTTGAGCGCCGTATACGATCAGCGCAATTACGGAATCTCATTCGAACTGCGCAAGCCAATCAACACGTACATGTACGGCACCCTGGGGTATATGTTGCAGGAAGTGGACATCTTTAACGTGGACCCCGCGGCGTCCGAATTCATTCAGTCGCAGGGGGGGTCGACCGTTGAAAGCAAGCTCCTCGCAAGCCTCGTCTTTGACACGCGCGACAATCCGTTGCTCTCCCGCCGCGGGCAACGCATCACATTTTCACCTATGATCGCGGGCGGTTTTCTGGGAGGCGATGTCCAGATTTACGCGTTTGATTTGGAGGCAGCGCAATATTTTCGTTTACCCTGGGATACCATCCTGCTCATCAACGGCGAAATCGCGACGGCGAGCCAGTGGGGTAGCGGCGATCAGGTACCAATTTACGAGAGGTATTTCCTCGGTGGCTCGAACAATCTCCGTGGCTTTCCGTTCCGAGAAGTCGGTCCACAGGATGAAAACGGCGAGCCGGTTGGCGGTCAATCAATGGCGCGCACGACAATTGAATGGACTTTTCCGATCATAGAAAAAGCGCGGGGCGCAGTTTTTTACGACACGGGTTTCGTGAATAGCTCTGCGTGGTCTTTCGGCTTCAATCACCTTGCTTCGGATATCGGTGTCGGACTCCGGCTTGATTTGCCGATCGGTCCACTACGCCTCGATTACGGATATCCGATCATGCGTGACGGATACAATGGGGGCGGCCATTTCAACTTCAACGTGGGCTATCAATTTTGAACGAATATATGTGGTTGCACTCTAACCCGATTCGTCCAACCATATCCTCTGTTTTTATGAAAAAGTCTCTGTTAATACTCTCTGCGCTGACGCTAGTTGCTCCGATTATGGTCTTCGGACAGGGCACAGCCAAAATTGGAACAGTCGATATGCAGCGCGCGTTCAAGGATTATACCAAAACCAAGGATGCCGAGGTAAAAATCAACGATGCCAAAAACGCCGCCAAAAAGGAATACGATGACCGGGCGGAAGCTTACAAAAAGGCGCTCGATGAGATCAACAATCTTAACAAGCAGCTTGAGTCTCCGGCATTAAGCGCCGACAAAAAAACGGGCATGGCCAAGGAGCGCGATGACAAGATCGCTAACATCAAAAGCATGGAACGCGAGATCAGCGACTTTCGTCAGACGCGGGAGCATCAGTTGCAGGAGCAATTGATGCGAATGCGCGAGGGGATCGTGAAGGAAATTACAGATGTCGTCCTGGAAAAAGTCAAAGCCAAGAACCTCGATTTTGTGTTGGATAAATCGGGCGCCAGCATCAACGGGGTTCCTATCGGTACTCTACGCGCCGGAGAACGTTGATTTTACGAACGAAATCATCGAAGCACTGAACAAACCCGGTCGCGCCACAGCTTCAGCCAGGAGGCCTGCAGCAGGCGCGTCCGTTACCCCGGCGGCAGCAAGAGCAACGAAGCCCTGAGGTCGCCTAGAATTTCAAAGAGATACACGCGGGCTAAACTCGCGTGTATTTTTTTGTACGGATGAAAATACTGATTGGCACGTCGATGGTTGTGCGCAGTTGCGAACCTCCAAGGAATGTTTTCTCGATCTCGACTCCGAATAACGATAGCCGCGATTACGATCCTTCTCGCGTCCGGCACCGGTTCGTTCGCCGCCGATTGGCAGGCAACACTCAGCAAAGAGCCGCCTGGCAATTTTCCTGAGTTGCGCCCTCTGCGGGTGTCTTATCGCTTCGGCTGGTCGGGTGTAACCGCAGCCTCCGGTGAGTTTCACTTCACGAAGCCATCGAACGACCGGTTTCAACTCCAAGGCACCGGCCGAACCACGGGCTTCGTTCGGGCGTTGTGGAAACTGGACGCCACGTATCGCGCCGCTGCAAACTCCCAAACACTGGCTCCGATTGAAACGCAGCAAACTGAAAGTTACCGGTCAAAAAGAACCGCCACCCATCTCACTTTCACCAATAGCGGAGTGACTCGAGTACGAACCGAAGGCGAAGGCGCCGCCGCCAAGACAACCACGCGCGAGTTTGCCTTGGCTAACTTGTTCGATTTGCATTCTGCGGCGCTTTACCTGCGCAGTCAGCCGCTGAAACAAGGAAGCGTTTATCGTCTGCCTATTTACGCGGCAACAAACGCTTACCTGGCCACTGTGACCGTAATCGGACGAGAAAAGATCTCGGTGCGGGCCGGCACTTATTACGCGATCAAGCTTGATTTGCGACTCAAACATGTCGGAAAACATCTCGAATTAGAACCGCACAAGAAATTTCGCGGTGCCACAATCTGGGTGTCCGACGACGCCGAGCGGCTCATCCTTCGCATCGACGCGCAGATCTTCGTGGGATCCGTTTTCGCAGAACTGCAGTCGGTCCGTTTCGATAATCCAAGATAAGGCTAGTCGGGCTCCCATTGACCGCGAACCGGCGGTCCAGGCATGGGACGCATAGGCTGGCGATAGGGATTAGAAAACTGCTGGCGCGGTCCACGCAATAAGCGCAATGCCGCGAGTGTTTCCAAATCGAGCCGGCCGGTCACCGGCAGTCTGGCTCGCGCTTGATAGGCACGCAGGGAGAATCCCATCGCGGGTCCGTAGATTCCGTCAATTTGTTCGCGATACAATCCATACCGGGCGAGCACGATTTGCGCCGAGAGAATCACATTGCGTTGGACATCGGGAGGAGCGGTCTGAAACGGCGTATCGGCAAAAACTGTCCCCGGTGAAGCGGCCGGCCCTGTTGGAGCTGAGGGAAAAACCTGCTGGTCTTGTGGCGCGTTACTGAAAGGCTGAACCGGAGGGGCGGGACTTCCGGTCCCGGTCTCTTCGGGAGGGGCCTCAGCGGGTACTCCTCCCGCCGCAGGAGTTGGTGATGCAGATTTGGTCGTTGAGCGCGACGACGACCCGGCAGACTTAATCCCGAGCGATCGCAATGTCTCGTCATTGAGCTCGCCGCTAACCTGCAGACCGTTGCGAATTTGATAACGGCGAATCGCTGCAGTCACATTCGAATTCATGTCGCCGTTGACCTCGCCGTAGTAGAATCCTTCGTCCTTTAGAGCCTGTTGCACGCTTTCAACGAGTTGGTCCGCTCGCATCAGCATTATCGATCCCATGAAGATCACCGCGGCAATTGTGATTTTCATGGTCATTCGACGACGACGCCCTTCGTCTATTCAGTGCTCTTCGGAGCTGTGACTGCCACTGTTGATTTCCGCTGACTCAACGCGTCGCGATATCGCAGAACGCCGTCGGCAATCGCTGCCGCTAATTGGTCGCGATAGTCCTCGCTAACAAGTTTCGAGAGTTCGTCCTTGTTCGTGATAAAGCCGCCTTCAATCAACACCGCAGGAGAAGTCACATTTGCGATTACATAAAATTGTTTGGCTTGCGTCCCCCGATCGACGGAGCGGGTCCTCACCACCAGCGCTTCCTGAATGAAACTCGCGAGACTTTGGCTTTCCGGCTTGGGCGAATTGGAGGGAGGCTGCGAAAAAAACGGCAGCCACGAAGCGAAAGCAGAGTCGGAGTTGATCTGATGCGCAGCATAGTAAGTTTCCACGCCGCTCGCGACAGGTTTGTTGTCTTCGTTGAAATGAATACTGACAAAAATGCTTTCTTTCGCCCGATTCGCGAACGCTGCACGATCCGCCAGTGAGACATAGCTGTCCCCGACTCGCGTCATCAATGTGGCGACACCTTCGGAGTCCAGGAGCCGATCGACGCGGCGCGCAATGTCTAATGTCAGATCCTTTTCCATGACGCCGCCACACATTGCGCCGGAGTCTTTACCTCCATGGCCTGGATCAAGAACCACTACTGCGAATGGTTTGGACGTCTGTGACTGAGTCGCGTTTGCTTCTTTACGTACCGCGGGACGCTTCCCTTGATGAAATGAAATCCAGAGAAGCGAGGCGATCATCAACAACAAGCCTGCGACCCCCAGCACATTGCGGATGGCTAGTTTCATTCGTGGTCCCTGTCAGAAAACCTTCCTTCACAACCTAATCACCGAGAAATGATGGAGCGCAATTCATTATCTGTTATCGAACGATAACGAAGTGGCCTGGCGCCATCGCGGTTCAGCACTGCTGCTTCGATTGCGGCAGCGTTAAGTTGTTCCTGGCGATGTTGCGCGACGGCGTCGGGCGCTGGCAGCTCCTTTGCTTCGCCGGCCTGCAACAACATGTGCCCGACACTCCATGCGTCGAGCGCCGATTTTACTGCCGTTTCAAAGCTGGCATCTGGTTTGTGCTCGCTTTTGAGAAAGGCTTCCATCATTTCGACTGATTGGCGCGTGCCGCTGAGCACGGCGAAATCTTGTCGCGCTCGCGCGTAGGTCGCGCCGTTGCTCGCGATCTCGCCGTCATATTCCACTCGCAAAAACAAATCGTCCTCGGAGCGTGCGCCGACCTCCGCGAAAAGCATCCGCGCCAGATAGGGTGGCCCGTAGATCTGCTCGAACGCGCTTTTCATGACAGGACTGAGCGAATAATGCGCGAGCCGCCGCAGTGAAACATCCCCAGCCGAGCGCGTGAAGCCTTCGGTGCTGGCCAATTCAATCGCGGCCATTCGCAATCGCTCGATGTCGCCAGGATGCCCAATCGCTCCCATGCCGATGCGATCGTAGATCTCGAAAAGTTTCTGGCGCGTCTGACCAAGTGTAACAAACAGAATGCCTTCTCGATAACCCAGTGCCGCAATGGGACTACCGGGGGCGAGCTGCCCTTCGATGTACTCGCGCCGGTTGGCGATGGCTTCGACCCAACGATACGGCTCTTCGATCATGCAACCATTTCTTTGAACACCGCGCCGATTTTGCTCTCGGGCAAAGTCGTAATGCCTTCGCGCGACACAATCTTGATTATGGGAAAAATCTTCCCGTTACGATCCACACCCGCTGTCGCCGTATCGGATTCCGCAGCCGTATCGAGCGCTCGCAGTGCGAGCGATACCGCTTCCTGTTCGTTCAACGTATGCAGCCGCTTCGCGCCCCACGTATTTTCATAATACAGAATGCCGCGGACGGCAGGCGACCCGGATCCTGTTGCCGCGTAATCGGTCGCTTCAAATTGCGCGCCCATTGCATCATAGAAATAAAGGCGCGCCTCGGGTTTCGAATTTCCGTCGTAAGTCGCAAATATCGGGACAACAATACCGACGCCTTGCATGACGAACCCGAAATTGTCGCGCAACAACTTCGAAAGCGCTCGCACTTTGCCATCGACACTCATCTCCTGGAGCTGAGTTCGCCGAAAATATTGGAGTGAATGCTCCAGCACGCGCGCCATTTCCCACGCGGTCGCAGGCGCACCGGCGATGGCCATTATGGATTGGCTGTCGATTTCCAGAACCTTATCCGCACGGTCATAGACGACAGTGTTACCCGCAGTCGCACGGCGATCTCCCGCAACCAGAACCCCTCCGGAAAATTTGAAAGCAAGGATCGTCGTCGCCTCGGTTGATTGCCATGTCAGTTGTGGCGTTATGTTTTGCGATTTCGGACCGATGGCAGTCGGAGCGAGCAGACCTTTGCGCCGCAGCAGAGACGGAAAGTCATCCGCGGCACCAGAAAAGTTCTGGTCAAATCCCAACTGTGAACGGTCCATTACTGACCTGTGCGCTGCCGGTAGCGCTTGGATTGATTGGGATCAACCTTGCGCATTTTCTTTAACAGATCCTTTGTGTCCGGTCGCGAAACGTCCGGTGAACGCGGGCCACCGCCATCGCCTTGTTTCGGTCCCCACGGAGCCGGTTCCGCCGGCTTTTGAATGCGCTCAGGCATGAAAAAACGTACGAGCAAAAGTTCGAAACGCAAGCTGTGGGCCGCGCAGAATCATTACACGAATACAGTACATTCGTTAACACTTGCAGAAACAACGCTTAAGCGCGGCGAACCCGCTTGTCAGATAAATGTCTCAGTGGCAAAATTTCACTGAGATGAAAGTAATCGGGGTTCTTTGCGTAATAGCCTGTTTCGCGCTTTCGACTGTTTCTGGGCAAAGTCCCGTCCCGCACGAACGAAAATTCGCGGAATCCGCGCAGCTTGAAGCTTTGGCAAAAAAGATTGACGAACAAAACGTCAAGATCGATTCGCTTTCTCAGGAGATCCTCAAACTCGAGCAACAACTTTCGCATGCTCGGCCGGGGGTAATGATCGGAGAAGCTCAACCCGCTCAAGCAACCGCCGCCGCTCCGGGCGTGTCTGCATCACATTCCCCGGTCGAGGGCAACTCGCACACTGTTGCGCGCGGAGAAACGCTCACGTCTATCGCAAAGATGTACAAAGTGACCGTGGACGATTTACAAAAGGCCAACCACATCGAGGACGGCCGTAAATTGCAGGCGGGCCAAACCATCACTATTCCGACGGCATCGCCTGCCGCTTCCGGCTCGCCATCGCCTTAACGGACGAGGAAATCTCCGGTGAACCAAAAGTGGTTTCTTCGCAAACACGAGGACGGAAGCACCTTCGGGCCGGTGCAGTTCGACCAGATCACGCGTTGGGCTGCGGCGGCGCAGATCGCGCCGCACGACACTTTGTCCAGCGACGGCCAGACGTGGATCAGAGCGCCGATGGTACCGCAGCTGAACATGGACTGGCTCGTTGAGCTAACGAGTGAGCATTATTATGGACCGACTACGCTCGGTACCTTGCGGGAATTTATTCGGCTCGGCGAAATCAATAGCGAAACGATCGTGATAAACAGCTGCGACGGTACTCGTCGCCAGATCCGGGAAATGCCCGATCTGTGGGAGACCGCGCCGTCGGAGCCCGACGAAAATCAATTCGAAATTCAGCTCGGCGATCCGGTCGGGCCGGGCGTAGCGAAAATGTCCGGCCGTCTTCAGGAACGAATTCGCGATCTCGAGCAAAGGCTCCAGGAAGAACGCCGCGCGCTTGCCGAGAGCCAGCAGCGTTACGACGAACTAGAGCGAAAATATCAGGACCTTTTGCTGCGCGATCTCTCCTGACTCATTTTGTGTGGTAACTTGTTAGACCGACAATCGCTGCTCTTCCGGTTCCGTAACTTCTGAGGTGACAATTTCCTCTTCGGAGTCTGTTTCGCGCTGAGGCGATGAGTCCAACAGGCTCTGCCGGCATAGCTGCGCATATTTTTGATCCAGTAGGAGCAATTCTTCGTGTGTGCCTCGCTCGAGTATGCGGCCGTGATCCAGCACCAGGATCTGGTCCGCACCGACGATCGTTGAAAGCCGGTGCGCAATCACAATCGACGTACCGATTCGCCATCAAATGTTCCAGCGCCTCCTGGATTAAACGTTCCGTCGCCGTGTCCACACTGGCAGTTGCTTCATCGAGAATCAAAATCGGCGGATCCTTGAGCAGCGCCCGCGCAATCGAGAGACGTTGTTTCTCGCCAACGCTCAATTTCACGCCGCGCTCGCCGACCACGCTCTCCAATCCCCGCGGCAAACGCTCGATGAACTGTCGCGCATTCGCGGCATCCACCGCGCGCCATAGTTCCGCCTCACTGGCCGTTGGTTTGCCCATCAAAAGATTTTCCCGAATCGATCCATTGAAGAGAAAGCTTTCCTGCGTCACAACACCGACGCCTTCGCGTAAAGTCCGCAGGTCTGTACTCTCGAACGGGCTTGTCATCTACATAAATCTGGCCCGAGTCGAACTCGTAAAAGCGCACGAGCAAATTCACCAGCGTCGATTTTCCCGCGCCGGTCGCGCCGACGAGCGCAGTCGTGGTGCCCGGTGCTGCGTGAAATGAAATGTGCCGAAGCGCAGATAACCCGTCGACATAACTGAAGCTCACATCGTCGTAGCGGATGTCGCCGATAATCGCCTGCGCAGGCTTGTAGGGGAAGCTGACAGCTTCCCGTCCGTGACCGTGTTTGAGACCGGAGAACCTGTCAGGTTTCCCTACAAACTTGATCTTCGTTACAGCGCCCGGCTCGGCGTCTTCGTCGAGAATCTCAAAGACACGTTCGCCCGCTGCGCGACCGGCCTGCACCAATTGATTCAGCTGATGCAACCGGCTGATGGGATCGTACAGAAATGCCATGAGCATCAGGATTCCGATCAGATCGCCAAGTTGCAGGCTGCCGGTCAAAACGTCGTGACTACCAAAGCCCAGTACCAGCAACGCGCCGATTGCTTCGAACATCGACATCGACGGCGAGTAAATCGCCCATGTCCGCATCACCACCAGCGTGGCGTGCCGCAATTGATCGCTAGCGCGATTGAAACGCGCATGTTCCTCGCGTTCGCGGGCGAAGCTTTTGATCTGACGAACACCGGCAAGATTGTCGTGCAACAGCGCGTTGATATTCGACGCAGCGCGCCGCTGTAATCGATACCGCCGGTGCGCGGTGAGCGTGTAAGCGAGCGCGCCCGCAATCAGCAGCGGCAACGGCACGAGCGCAAGCAATGCAAGCTTTGGATTCCAATAAAACATCACCGCCACTACGATTACGATTTGTAAAACCGCGACGACGCCTTGCTCGATTCCGTCGATCAACACGCGCTCGACCGAGTTCACGTCTTCAATCACGCGCGTCATCAGGTCGCCCGTCGCCCGATTATCGAACCAGCGCAGCGGAAGCAGTTGAATGTGAGAATACAAATCGCTGCGCAGATCGAAAATGACTTTCTGCTCGAATGTGTTGTTCAGAATGATCCGGAGCGAATTGAAAATGTGCTGAACAACAAAAGCCACTGCGGCGAGCAAAATCAGCGGCAGCAATTTGTCCGGCCGATTCGCGCGCACCACGTCCTCAATGATCCATTTGGTCACACTCGGAAACACGATCACCATCAAGGTGCCGAAGATCGCGCACGTGAGCGTTCCCGCAGCCAACCAGGGATACCGCTTTAGATACGCAAATACGCGCCAGACCGTTTTCATTGCGCGACAAATTTACCAGAACCCGGTGAATCACGCGAATCGCTGCGCCGCGTTGAATTGTTAGACCGTGATTGGCCAAGACGTGTTCGTGGTTAAGATTTGCGCGTGCCGAACGAATCGCATCCGTTCCCGGACAAAGTTCACATCGAGCAGCTTGACGTTTTCACGCGCGTCGGAGTGCCAGAGGAAGAACGTGCGAATCCGCAAAGGTTGACCGTGAGCATTTCTTTCTGGCCATATCAGCAGACAAGCGATCTGGCGGACCACATTGAACGGACAGTGAACTATTCAACTGTGGCGGAAGAGACGAAGAATTTTTTGCGCGATCAATCGGTGAAGCTGATCGAGACACTGGCGGACGGGCTCGCAAGTCATTTGCTCAAGAATTTTCCAATTCGAAAGGTAACGATCGAACTGCGAAAGTTCGCGTTACAAGACGCAAAATATGTTTCGATTACCGTCAGCCGAACTGCATCCGTCGGTTGATTCGCACGGAGAACTAATCAAAACGAACACGCGCAGCACTGGCTGTAGTGTCCGCTGTCCCAGCGGACTTGTTGTGAGGTAGCGGCGATTGACCTCAATCGCCACGGGCGGTTCAGGTGAACCGCCCCTACCAGTTTGCTGCTGAAGACAGCGGCAACTACAATTAATGGATGAAAGGCGGTAATTGGAAAACGATCTCGAGCGAGCGGCACTTCGCCAACCGGAATCTCGAAGTTGTGACGGATTGTGTGCAAACACCAGGCCGGCCCGATGCGCGAGCTTGGACGATTGTCCATCGCAAACCGGCGGTCGTGATCGCACCAATGACGCGCGATGGAAAAATCATTCTTATTCGCCAGGAACGCATCCCGATCGAGCAGGCGATTTGGGAAATGCCATCAGGTCAGATCGACGATCATGATGGCGGCGAAGATAAAATTAAGAACACAGCTTTGCGCGAAGTTCGCGAAGAAACCGGTTATGAATTGGCTCCAAACGGCGAGCTTATTTCGTTAGGCTATTTTTTCTCTTCACCGGGGTTTACAGATGAGCGCGGTTACTTCTTTCTGGCTCGCCCGGTTCAACCCCGCGCAGAGGGCCCAGACAGGGAGGAAGGCGAATCGATTCTTGATTGTCGCGGATTCGTCAGTGAAGAGATTCGCCGCATGATTGCGGACAATGAAATTCGCGATGCCAACACGCTTGGCATTTGCGCCACGCTCGCTGCTCGCGGTCTTTTATCGCTCGCACCACGTCCATGACTCCGTTTCAACGACTTCTGTTTGAGTTTAAAACCGTTAAAACGGTTTGTCGTTCTTTCAGTTTGCCGCAGCTGGCTGAAGCCAGGTGTTAATGAGAAATCGCCAGGCATCCGCACAAAAACAACTCTATGGCGCTGCGAGACATTTTTAAATTTCGTGATCCACCGGAGACCGAAACGTCCAAGCCGTTTCTTGAGCATCTGGAAGACTTGCGCTGGACCATCGTGAAGATGGCTCTAACGATGGGTGTCACGATGATGGTTTGTTTCGCGTTTCGCTCGACACTGGTACGCGTCATCCAGGCGCCGCTTAACCATCTCGGGTCACAAGTCGGAACGCTTAAGGCGCTCGGCATCACAGATTCGATCGTGATTTCATTTCATCTGGCGTTTTACGCCGGGATCGTTCTCTCTTTCCCGCTGCTGCTGTATTTTCTCGCCGAATTCGTTTTACCGGCGCTCACCGCCGTGGAGAAACGGTTTATATTTCCAGCGATTGCCGTCAGTTTCGCGCTGTTTCTGCTTGGTGTGCTGGTCTGCTATTTCTGGTTGCTGCCGAAAACGATTCTTTTTTTCTTTCGCGACACCGAATCGCTCGGCTGGGCACCGACATGGACGGTGCAGCAGTATTACTCGTTCGTGACGCGATTCACGATCGGATTTGGTCTGGCGTTTGAACTGCCGGTCGTCGTGCTGGCGCTGGTTCGATTCGGGCTGATCACCTACCGATTTATGGCGCGCACCCGCCCTTATGCCCTCGTGCTCATCTTTATTCTGGCAACAATCATCACGCCGACGCCTGATATTCTGACTTTGATCGCCATGGCGCTGCCGATGTGTCTGCTATACGAAAGCTGTATCTGGATCGCATGGCTGATGGAGCGCCGCGCATCGAAACGACTCGCCAGTTAATCGCGTGCAGCATTCGACTCAGAATCTCCTCTTTAGTGCCTTTGCCTTCGTGTTCGGCGCGGCGGTGGGCTCATTTTTGAACGTTTGTATCTACCGCTGGCCGGTCGATCTCTCCATCAACCGGCCGCGTCGCTCGTTTTGTCCGCAGTGCAAACAACCGATTCCGTGGCATCACAATCTTCCGTTGATCAGTTGGCTCGCGCTTGGTGGCCGATGCGGAAATTGCGGCGCAAAAATTGCGTTCCGCTATTTCGCCGTGGAACTTGTTACCGCAATTCTGTTTCTAGCGATCTGGCAAAGATTCCCATCCCAGATGGCGATTGCGTACTGGATTTTCGTTTGTTTCCTGATCATCGGAACCTTTATCGATTTTGAGCATTTCATCATTCCGGACCGGGTAACAATCGGCGGAACAATCGCAGGCGTGGCTAGCAGTGTTGTTGTTCCAGCTTTGATGCAGACCAATTCGCGAGTCGCAGCCGGTGTTCGCGCGGCACTGGCGGCTGCACTCGGCTACGTGATTCTTTGGATCGTACTCGAAGCGGGAAAGATTGCGTTTGGCAGAAAACGAATCGAGTTCGACACGCCGACGACGTTCACATGGAAAAAACGCGACGACGACGCCGATTTCGTCGTGGGCACCGAAGAGAGTCTTTGGAGCGAATATTTTGCCCGCGAAAAAGATCGCCTGCTGCTTCAGTGCGACGAAGTTCGGATCGACGATCGCGACTATGGAAACGTGACGCTCGATTTTCGTTACGATCGCGTGAAGGTAGATGGCGACGTACTCATGCTCGATGATGTAACGCACATTTCCGGCGTTACGCGCAAGCTGGTCATTCCGCGCGAAGCAATGGGGCGCGGTGATCTGAAATTTCTTGCCGCGATCGGCGCATTCCTCGGGTGGCGCGCGGTGTTGTTCAGCTTGTTCGCCGGATCACTTCTCGGTTCAGTAATCGGCTTGGTGACTCTTATCGCCGGAAAACCTGTTTGGTCAGCTAAATTACCCTTTGGACCGTATCTGGCATTCGGCGCACTGACGTGGATGTTTTTTGGCGAAATCGTTCTGCGCTGGTACGGAACGCTGCTTAGTCCATAACGCCGTTGGCCGATTCGGCAGTGCGAAGGCGAACTGAATTATGAGAGCGCGGACGAGCCGGCGCCAATGGACGCGGTTGCGCGCGAAACGTTGCCGGGAGCATCCGCCTTCGTCGAGGTTACGGCGGACAAGCCGACGCCCGCAACAGCGGCACGCGGCCTGCGCAGCATCAAGCCGAGATTGATTAGCTCGCACTTACACCAGCGACGCACGCCGCGGAAAATTTGTGTGCGCAGGCGTGTGTCGGGAACAAATCCGTCGTAAACGAACGCAGCCCCTTTTTCGATGATCACGACGTCGTAATCGAAATTCATCGCCCGAAGAGGATGACCTTTATACCGCTCCAGAGCAAGCGGATCGAGTGACGCAGATAACACTATCTGCGTGCTAGTGCCGCGAACACAGCGACTATTTCGGTTGAGCCTCCAATACGGTGAAGGCAGGATTGACTGCATAACCAGATGATCTTCACGAACGCACGTTTGATTATGCCCAATAGAATTCGCGACGGGCTTGAAGTTGTCGTGCGAGACGGAAAAATCGCGGCGATCTGCGAGCGATCCCCGGTGCACGGGGAACGTGAGGTCGTTGATCTCAATGGAAATTATCTTGCGCCCGGTTTTATCGATCTTCATGTGCATGGCGCTCTTGGCCGCGACACGATGGAAGCTTCGCCTGAAGCCTTTCGCTCTATTTGCGAATTTCACGCGAGTGGCGGCACGACATCGCTCCTCCCCACAACAGCTACGGCGCCTCTGAGCGAAATCGTGAAGGTCTTGCAAGCGGTTCGCGATTCGCGATCAGCCCTCACTCCTGTTGTCGGTGTTCATGTCGAAGGGCCGTTCATTTCGAAGGCGAAAGCCGGAGCGCAACGCGCCGAGTTCATTCAGGATCCGTCAGAGGCTGCTGTGAGCCAGTTGTTCGAATACGGAGACGTGCTGAAGCGTGTGACGATCGCGCCGGAACTGCCTGGAGCTCTCGAAGCAATCGAAATCTTTCATGCTCACGGGATCAACGTGAGCGGCGGACACAGCGATGCCTGGGACGAAGAGGCACGGGGCGCATTCGATCGCGGTATGCGCAGTGTGACCCACACATTTAACTGCATGTCGAGTTCTCGTCGCCGAGGTGTTTATCGGGTCGCCGGTTTGCTCGAGTTTGCGTTGAGTGAACCAGATATCAGTTGTGAACTGATTGCCGATGGTCATCACGTTTCGCCGACGCTGATGAAAATGTTGTATCGCGCGAAAGGCCCACGGAAAATCTGTCTCGTGACCGATGCGACCGCTGGCGCCGGGTTGCCGGACGGATCGCAGTTCGGCCTCTTCGGCAAGGATTGCATCGTGGAAAACGGAGTCTGCCGCCTGGCCGATCGTTCAGGGCTCGCGGGCAGCGCCGCACGCATGATCCATCTCGTGCGGATGATGGTGCGCGAGGTGAATGTTCCATTGAATGAAGCGATCACGATGGCGACGGAAAATCCCGCGCGCGCTATCGCTCTCGAAACGAAAGGTGGCCTTATCGTCGGATCGGACGCCGATCTGGTAGTGTTATCGCCACAGCTGGATGTAGTCCGCACGTACCATCACGGTGAACAAATCTGGCCTCATTAACACCGTGGCTTCAGCCCGGTGAAGAAGCATCCCACCGCAAGCACCAACCAGTTTCCGACGGTCTTTTGGATGTAAGCCGTCGAAACGGCTGGGTCACGCGGCTACCAAACACCGGCTAAAGCGGCGGCGTTAATGAAATGTCAGAGCGACATCAGAAATTCTGCGATGTCGAGAGCCGCGCGTGGACGGCTGAGCTTGCTGATGTTGCCGGCCCATTCTCGCCATTGCTTTGCGCCGTCATCGAACGCGCGCTGCACCTGTGCGACAACTTCTCCTGGGGAGTGGGCCATCACGCCTGAATTTGTTTCGACGATTAACCGGGCATTGCCTTCCTCCTGACCGGCGACGACGTGGTTGATGATCATAGGACATTTGGCAGCAATCGTTTCCTGCACTGTCGCGCCGCCGGCTTTGCCGATGAGTAAATGGTTCTCGTGCATCATACGAGGAAGTTCGTTCGTCCAGCCAATAATCTTGATTGGATGACCATCTGCGGCCGCGTCAATGCCGGCTCGGAGTTCATCATGGCGACCAATCGTGACGGTGAGATCCAGATCCAGCTTCGCGAGCATACGCACCAGATCTGCCGCGCCACGCTTTGCGGCGTTGATCGTGTACAAAACCCGCCGATTGGAATTCGTGGAAGGCAATGGGCGATCTTCAGTGAAATCTGCGAACTTCGGACTGACTGGGAATCCAAATATTTTGATTTTTTCAGGGGCGACGCCGCCGCTCCGCAGGACGTTCGCGCTTTGCTCGTTTGCAACGATGAAATAATCCGCAGGGCTTCGGTACCACGATGAATTAATAGTGATCGAATCGGTGACAACCACTACACATTTACAGACTCTGTCGGCTCCCAAGATTTCCTGGAGCACATTGGCGTAGGCTGGAAAAGAGCAGACGACGACGTCCGGTTTGAAACGGTCGAGCACGGGACCAAACTGCGCCTTCAATCTGGTCAGTCGGCGAAATTCGTTGGTGTAATCCGTCTTGCGGTCGAGCCAACGATAAACGAATCCCCAGGCGCGTGGCGCAGAATTCACCAGCGCCAGATAACTTCGTCGCACCATATCGTTGATCGTCCCGTAGGCTTCGGCAAACAGATCCCGCAATTCCACCGTTGCCTGATCCGACGCGACGCGAGTCAGTCCATCGCGTACTCCTCTGGCGGCACTATTATGACCCTCTCCGAAACCGGCGGTGAGAATCAATATTTTCTTTTTCATCAGTCGTCAGGCGACATGGATTACGATCGAGGATACACAGAGGGTACTCACTCGCGAAAGCATTTGGACTGTAATGGATATTTGTGGCCGACAAAGTAAACTCCTGCGGAGATGAAATATCTCAGATTGATTTGGCGCATTGCGCGTCGGCTGGTTTGGCAAACTGCGACAGACAACACGACCGGGCTGGCGGCGCAGATGGCGTATCTGCTCCTTTTCGCGCTCGCTCCCGGAACATTATTTTTCTGGCATCTCTTGGGCCTGTTCGGCACCGATCCTAACAAGTTGCATCGGATGTTTCTTCTCTTGAAGAGCTTCATGCCACCAGATCCAAAGGTGCAGGACATTCTGGACTCTGCCATGGCGAGCGTTGTGGTGACAGGCACGAGCGGTTTGCTCGCGAACGCCGGCATCCTTCTTGGAATCTATTTCGGTACCGTTTTCATCGCCACAGTTTCACGCGCGCTGAGCCACATGCACGGAGTCCAGGAAGATCGCCATTGGTGGTCCAAATACATCATCTCATTTTTCATGCTTTTCTGGTTTGGGATTGTCATCGTCTTTAGCTTCAACGCCGTCGTTTTCGGCGAAAGACTGGCCGGCATTGCGGAGGTAAACTGGCAACTCTCATTTCCGCTCCAGGCGTGGATCGCCGGCTTGAATCTGCCGTTGACCGGCCTGGCGTTAGTCGGGCTCGCGCTCGCGCTTTACCTCCTCACCCCTGAAAACTATTTGACCGTTCGTCAGGCGCTGCCAGGCGCAATTTTCTTTGCAGTCGGCTGGATCATCGCCACGAAACTTTTCCAGCTCTACGTAGCGCGATACGATCGTTATAACCCAACCTATCTCGCACTGGCGTCGATCATCGTGCTGCTCACGTGGATGTATCTGACTTGTTTGCTGCTGTTGTTGGGAGGCAAATTGAACGCCATCATCCGGCGCGAGCGTCAGAAGATGCGCGTCGTCCGGCCTGTCGCGCCTGCGTCTGCAGCGCCACTCGCCTCATCGACGAACACGTAAAGATGCCGGTAACGACGGCGCAAAGACGGAGCTCTTTGTGCATTTTGTAACTTTTTTCACAAATCGCTGCTGTAACCGTTGATCGAGTCGCGGGCTCTGTTACGGTCGATCGCAGTGGCGCGCTTCCGCATTTGGCTTGCAATTGCGCTCGTATTTGGCGCGCTGATCGCGGGTCTCCTTTGCGCGCAGGTCAACGAAGAAAAACATCGCGATCAATCCGAGGAGAGCGAGACGCGTTCGGCCTCCACTCCGAAACCAAAGAAATCTCCAACACCGAAAGCGAAGCGACACCACACCCCAACCCCCAAACCAAAAACAGCAAAAAAGACAACCGACGCGAAAAAAAGCGGCAAGTCGAAGTCGGCACAAAACGAGGAGACGCCTAAGCCACGAAAAACGCCGACGCCGGAAGCAGAAAAACAGCGCGCCGCGTCCGAACCCGTAGCGACGCCGGCAAGGGCGCTTGCTGTGCCAACGCCAGCACCTTCGCCACAGCCGAAGCCTGCGCGTGCAGGTTCAGCGGGCAGCCAACCTCAGGTTGTGATCGAAAAGTCAGGCATTGAGGACCAGGGATTCGAGCCTCCGCCGTCACCGCCGCCGCGCAGAGGTTTCTGGCCGTGGAGTCGCTCAGTCAGCTACCGTTACCTAACAAGTTCGGTGATCGACGCGATCCGGCGCGCGCCGGTGAAACGGCGTCGCTGGCAGTTCATAGTCGTGCACAACAGCGGTACACGGCAGGGCAATGCGCGTGTATTTGATTATTACCACAGGCACGTTCGCCGGATGCAGAACGGTCTCGCTTATCACTTCGTTATCGGGAACGGCACATCAACCGGCGACGGCCAAATCGAAATAGGCGATCGATGGCGGCGTCAGATAAACGGCGGTCACGTGCACAGCGATTATCTAAACAACATCTCGCTGGGCATTTGTCTGGTGGGCGATTTTAATCGGGACCAGCCGACGCGCGCACAGCTCGACGCATGCGAGGAACTCATTCGTTATCTGCGGGACCGTTGCGGCAAAACCGAAAGAGGCCCGATACCGGTGAAGCCACACCGCGACATCAACCCACCGCGCTGGCCCACGGATTGCCCGGGCGACGCTTTTCCTTATTCGTGGTTCCGCAGGTTTTAAGGGATCGCGTCATCCCAAGCGCAGCGCAGCGGAGTCGACGGATACCCGCGACACATACGGATGGAGTTTGCAACGGGATCTCTCGACTGCGCTCGAGACGACAGATTACTTGCGCGTGGCGACGATCAGATTCGCTTCCTTGTAATTCCATCGGTAACCGAATCCGAAATCGAGCGGCTGAGGATTGGTTTGTTGATAGAGTTCCTGCAGCCGGGGCTGATAATATTGTTTAAACACATCGATGGGGCCGAGATAAACGCCGAAGAAACGCAGATTCCACTTGTTAGGATCCAAGTAAACGAGCGGGACCCCTGAATCGTCCTGCACGATCATGTTGCTATGATCGAGGATGAAATTACGAATGGTGGCAAAACCGTTTTCGAACAACAGATACGATGGCGATTTTAGAAAGCTCGCGCCTGTGCCGAAGCGTTGGCAAAATTTGAGGAAACCAGGACTTGCTTTGATGCCGCCGTCAGAAATATCGGTCGTGAAATAATACAGCGTCTGTGCGGTGCCGGATTCGTTGTCGGTGTAACGAATACGCACTCCGAGAGTACTACCGCCTTTTTTGCCGGCGGCGGCCTCTTCAAATACGCCGCCGCCGCTGAGCGCTCCGACAGAGACGTTAGTGATCGATTTGTTCGCGCGCGCGATGCAAGTGTAAAGAATCGGCAGCACGCCGTTCAGGTTCTGCTCGTGCAGATCGACCTTCATATCTTTCGTGATGAAGTACGTCGTGTTGAGCGATGACTTCATTGCGTTTTCCAGATTTCCCAGCGCTCCGGACAAGTTCGGGATGCGCAATGGGTCCGGTGGCGAGCCCAGCGCTTCTTTTCCACAAAGCACGTACACAGCAGCCCTTGGAAAGAATTGATCCACATATAAAAAATCGGGTCCGCTGAACATGTAAAACACCACGGGTCTTGGTTGAGTTGATTCGGGCAGATATGTCGCCTGCCATCCGTGCAATTTCTGGAGCTGTCTGACGTTTACTTTTGAGAATTGCTCTTCAAAAAATGCGGAATGCGCCTGCCAGGCTGGATCGCGTGTCAGCGGCGCGAGCGGTGAATTCTCGGACACCGGCATTCCGGCAAGAAAGCGCGCAACCTCATTTGGACCGGTGTTGATCGGAATTGCTCGTGGCGCAACTTCAGGATTTTCCTGCGCGCAAACCATCAGCGCGCTCACAAGGCCGAAAGCTATCGATATAGGGATGCAATTTGTTTTCATGGTGAACGATTACGGCGTTTTTGCGCGCAGAAATACAGCAGCAGACCCGACAGCGCAGTTGCCAAACCGGCCAGCGATTCCGCAATGTGCGAGCGCAATAGATAAAACATCATCCAAATCGTGATTATCGAAAAAACAACAGGTGGAATGGGGTAAAGCCAAACGCGGTATGGTCGTGTAATTTCTGGACGTGTGAAACGAAGCACGATCACGCCCAGCACAGCAAGCAACGAGCAAAGCAGCAAACTGAATTGCGTATAACGGACCACGTTTTGGAAGCTTCGAGTCAGCAGAAGCAGATTCACGAAGAACAGTTGGAGGAACATGGCATTTCTAGGGATAGCATGTTCATTTTTGGCGCCGAGCCATCGCAGCAACCAATGATCTTCGCCCATGGACATGGTCACCCGTGGCCCAATCCACGTCATCGAACTGATTGCGGCAACCAGACCGAGACAAATGATAGCGCCGGCAAATCGGCCGCCATTCACGCCGAAAATGTGTTTACCCGCGATTAATGCCACGTCCAGCTGCCCTCTCAATTCCTCAACAGGTGTAACCGCGAGAAAGATTGCGTTAAGCAACACGTAAATGATGATCACCAAGCTGGTGCCGATGAGCAGTGAGCGCGGCACGTTTCGTTCAGGTTGTTTGATCTCGCTGCTGATATACGCTGACGCGTTCCAGCCGGAGTAGGAATACATCACGTAGACCAGTGCGACCGCGAACGCGCCGCTGAATATCGCGGCTTTATCCCCATGAGCAGGCAAGAAACTGATCGGCTGTTTTGATGGAACAAAAAAGCCTGCGACGATTAGCGCGGCGATAAGAAGCAATTTCACGAGCGTCGAAATATTTTGGAACGCGCTTCCGACTCGTAGATTTCCCACATGGAAAATGGTGACTATCCAAACAACCACGAATGACAGAACAACGGGCGAACCCGCACCGAAAACTCCGTTGAAATATTGGCCAAACGCCATCGCTGCTAATGCAACGGGCGCTGCAAATCCAACTGTAGCAGAGATGAATCCCGCCATGAACCCGAGTGCTGGATGATAAATTTTCGAGAGAAAATGATATTCGCCACCGGAACGCGGCATTGCCGCCGCGAGTTCGCCGTAACAAAGCGCGCCGCAGAGCGCGGCGAGTCCACCGACCACCCAGAGCATCAGCAGCGTGAATCCAGATTGAATATCGTTTAATTGAAATCCGAGGCTCGTGAAGATCCCGGTGCCAATGATGTTGGCGATCACGATCGAGCATGCAGTTACGAAGCCGATCGTCCGCCTGGGCGATGCAGACTTGATAGCAGGCTGGGTAAGTGTGGTCATGCGTCGGGAATTCTATTCAATTTTCTTACTCCAGAACGCCGAACATCCAAGGTTCAACGCCAAAGATCGTACGAAAGGCGACGCGTCGATTCGGTGGCCGGACAGCGGAAAAACGTCTGATTATCCGGCGTTGCGACTGCCTCGCCACTTACGGACGGATTTCGATTTCGGTACCGTCCGGCGTAAGCCGCCAGAGTTCCTCGATCTCTTCATCGGTCACTGCGATGCAACCGGCGGTCCAATCGCTCCACCGATGAAACGCGCCAATCCAGCCGCGTCCGTTTTGAATTCCGTGGATCATGATGTCATAACCCGCCGATACTCCGTGTGCAGCCGCACGTCTGTCGTCTTCATCCGATGGATAAGAAATGTGCAGCGCCAGATGGAAATTGCTTTGCGGATTCCGGCCATCAATGTTGTAGATCCCTTCCGGCGTTTTCATGTCGCCTTCCCCCTGCTTTGCACCTACCGGCCTCCGACCCAGAGCTATCTGGTAGGTCTTAATCTGATTACCATCTCGAAACACCGACAATCGCCTCGCCGATTTTTCCACAACGATCCGATCGATCGTGATGCCGGCTGGCAATAAATTCCAATTGTGATGCGCGTAGAGGTAAATCGCGAAAGCACAAATCAGAATTAAGACAGTGAATATCATCGTGAGTTTCACGTGCTGAGGTTGCGAGTGCGTTTCAATCATAAACACCGGCATCAGGATTCATAAGGCCCGCCATTCCTCATTGCTAACGCGTTACCAATGCCGGATAAATGCGCGGCGCGTTTATGACTCAGGTACGAACATTTCTCGGTCAGC
Organism: uncultured Verrucomicrobiae bacterium; assembly: GCA_963825355.1. Classification (GTDB taxonomy): domain Bacteria; phylum Verrucomicrobiota; class Verrucomicrobiia; order Chthoniobacterales; family UBA10450; genus Udaeobacter. Next base: position 351,976 of record CAWGSY010000016.1, read on the forward strand.
CGTATCCGCTGGGCGCAACCTGGATGGGTAACGGCGTGAACTTTGCTATTTTTTCCGAGCACGCCAGTGGAGTTGAGCTTTGCCTGTTCGAGAGTGTGGAAGACGCGAAAGAATACCTCCGGATCCCTGTCAAGGAATGTACTGACCAAGTGTGGCACGTCTTTTTGCCCGATGCGCGGCCGGGACAATTGTACGGTTTTCGCGTATCCGGCCCTTACGAGCCAGAGAGAGGAATGCGTTTCAACAGCTCAAAGCTCCTCCTCGATCCGTACGCTAAAGCGATCGTCGGAGCGGCGAACTGGGCGGATGAAATGTTCGGTTACGTCATCGGCGGTGTGAAGGAAGATTTGTCCCCGGATTTTCGAGACGACGCGTCGCGCGTCCCGAAATCACTCGTGATCGATTGCGGGTTCGACTGGCAGAATGACAAGAGGCCGGCGATTCCACTGCACGAATCCGTGATCTACGAAGTGCACGTGAAAGGTTTCAGCAAACTTTGGCGGAACTTGCCTGAGCACTTGCGCGGCACCTATGCGGGGCTCGGTAGTCCGCCAGCCATCGACTATTTAAAGAAGCTTGGTGTGACCGCAGTGGAACTGCTCCCGATCCACGCCCGCATCGATGAAAAACTGTTGGTTGAGAACGGCCTAACGAACTATTGGGGTTACAACACGATCGGCTTTTTCGCTCCGCATGCTGAATATTCCAGCAGTAAACAAATGGGCCAACCGGTCGTCGAGTTCAAAGAAATGGTGCGCAGCCTGCACGCTGGCGGAATCGAAGTAATTCTGGACGTGGTTTACAATCATACCGCTGAAGGAAATCATTTTGGCCCAACGCTCTGTTTTCGAGGGATTGATAATGTCTCCTACTACTGGCTGCACCCTGAGAATCCACGGTTCTACCTCGATTTCGCAGGGACGGGGAACAGTTTGAATTTGCTTCATCCGCGGACGCTACAATTGGTGACTGACAGTTTGCGGTACTGGGTGGAGGAAATGCACGTGGACGGATTTCGATTCGATCTCGCAACCGAACTAGCGCGCAGTCATTCGGGCTTCAATACGCTGCATCCATTTTTCCAAGTCATTCACCAGGACCCAGTGCTCTCACAGGTGAAGTTGATCGCAGAACCGTGGGATGTCGGAGAAGGCGGCTATCAGGTGGGCAACTTTCCCTCACCGTGGTCGGAATGGAACGGGAAATATCGGGACTCGGTCCGCGCTTTTTGGAAAGGCGATGAAGGCCGCATTGGTGACATGGCGTATCGACTTACCGGAAGCCCCGATCTTTACGAACATGACGGCCGACGGCCTTACGCGAGCGTCAACTTCGTTACCGTCCATGATGGATTCACGCTGACTGATTTGGTCAGCTACAACGAAAAACACAACGAGCTGAACAACGACAAGAACCGTGACGGCGACAACAATAATCAGTCGTGGAATTGCGGCGTTGAAGGTCCGACCAACGATCCGCAAATTAATGAGTTGCGCGACCGGCAGCGCCGCAATTTTCTCACGACACTGTTTCTTTCCCAGGGGGTGCCGATGCTCTGCGGCGGAGATGAGCGGGGTCGGACGCAAGAGGGGAACAACAATGCCTATTGTCAGGACAACGAGATCAGTTGGTTTAACTGGGAAGGTGACGAAAAGCAGAACCAGTTTTTTGAGTTCACGCGAAGATTGATACAACTCCGAAAAGAACATCCCGTTTTTCGGCGGCCGAAGTTCCTACAGGGTCCTCGCATTCGCGGCTCGGAGATTCGCGATGTGATGTGGTTCAATCCCGGTGGCAACCAGATGACGGAGGAAGAATGGACATCGCCGTTCGTGCGATGTGTCGGCATGTTGTTGAGTGGCGATGCAACTGATGTGCTCAACTTCGAGGGTGAATCAGTCCGCGACGATACGTTTCTGCTATTGATCAACGCACATTACGAGCCCATCGCCTTTGTCTTACCTGGCCAAGAACATCTCGAATGGCAATTGATTCTCGACACGAGCGACGCTGCGGGTTTTGTAGCGGAGCCGAGAAGATTTGCCTCCGGTGATGATGTCGATCTCACCGGGCGAGCTTGCTGTTTGCTGCAACTTGTCCGCGGCACGCAAGCTCATGCGCGCGAAGAGTCCTGGAAAAAGCGGCACGTCGAATTTCCCCGGTTCAGCGCTGAGGAAGAACGTGAGAGACGCAGTGGCTAATCCGACGCGCTCGGGTCCGGAGCATGCAAGTTTTCGAGCAAGCGCAATGTTGCAACGGCCGACGATTTATTTATAGGATAGCAGACACGTGCGCGGTTACGCGCGCCGCGAGCGATTTGCCATGACACCCAGTTCTCTTGTGATCGTCACTGATCGCGGCAGTTTGAAAGCCTATCGGGTAAACGAAACACCGACACGCGGGCCGAGCCTGCAGCTCGTGCAGGCATTTGATATCACTGACGCGCACGGAAGACTCATCGATAAGGTGAGCGACTCGGCCGGACGGTTCCCGGTAACCGAAGGCGCAGGCGCGCACCGCGGGCCAGCGTCAATTGGCGAGCGCACGCAATTGGCCCTGGAAACTGACCGGCGAATTCAAAAAGAGTTGGCCGACCAAATCGCAAAAATTGTTTCGCAAAATGGAAAGAACGGCTGGTCGTTTGCAGCGCCTGCGGAAATCCACGCGACGATCGTTGATTTGTTGCCTGGCGATGTGCGACAGCGGATTGTCGAACACGTCAAATCGGACTTGGTGAAGGTCGAACCGGCTAGATTGATCAGCCATTTCCGATCATTGCGGCAAATTTAAATGGAATGGTGGCTCCGCGATTTTTGTTCCCTCAACGGCGAATAGCGCCCTAGTATCTAAGTAATTATGCAATTGCCTGTTAAGATATCGTATCGGGGTCTGGAAAAATCTGACCAGATCGACAATGTCATTTTGGATTATGCAGAAAGACTCGAGAAATTTTGTGATCACATTAACCGCTGCGATGTCGCAATTGAGCAAACCAATCACAATCATCACAAAGGCAATCCATACCGATGCCGCATCGACGTGACCGTGGCGCCGCGCCACGAGCTTGTGGCCGATGAAAAGCAGATGGATAACGGGACTCACGAACCCCTCAAAAAAGTTATCCACGACGCATTTAAAACCATGGAGCGCGAGCTGCGTCGCATTGTGGAAAAGCAACGCCACGAAATAAAAACCCACGCCGACCTGCGTTCGCCGAAATAATCCTGGCTGACGCGCAAAACGCATTGTGCTCGATGTTGGCGGCGGGCGCAGCTTGCCGCTGGAAACGAGCTAGTCGCCCGTTGCTGCCAGCGTTCCCCGAACAATCAGTCCACCACCAGCTTCACCTTTGATTCTCTTTGTTTGTTGCAGCGGCTGTAGCGCGATGTCGCGTTTCGGGACGATTTGACCGGAAGTCGCGGCAGGAACGAAGATAAGTGCCGACTCATGCATATCACCGAAATCATGCGGGGACGTTCTCCTACGTTTTCGTTCGAGTTCTTTCCCCCAAAGACGCCAGCGGCTGCGGAGACGCTCTATCAAACGATTCGCGATCTTGAGTCATACATGCCGGATTTTGTCAGCGTGACTTATGGCGCCGGTGGCTCGACCCGTGAATTGACCCACGATCTTGTCGAGCGCATTCAACACACGACAAAACTGGACCCGATTCCGCATCTTACCTGTGTCTGCCACAACGAAGAGGAAATCGGAACGATTCTCGACCGATACGCAAAATCAGCGATTGGAAACATTCTCGCGCTCGGCGGGGATCGACCGACTGGAATGGCTTACGACAAAGCGCGCGACTCGTTCCAACACGCGATCGACCTTGTAAAATTTGTTCGCCGCTTCAACGAATCCGGCGGCCATCCTCACCGCCGTGGTTTCGGGATCGGAGTTGCTGGTTTTCCCGAGGGACACCCGGCCACGCCAAATCGATTGGCTGAGATGGATTATTTCAAAGCAAAGGTCGACGCCGGCGCTGATTACATTGTCACACAATTGTTTTTCGATAATCGCGATTTTCTCGACTTCCGGGAACGCTGTGCGCTCGCGGGCGTTCACATCCCGATTATCGCTGGAATCATGCCGATTATCTCCATCGCCGGATTGAAACGCATGGCCGATCTGGCTGCCGGCGCACGTTTTCCTGCGAAGCTATTACGCGCTCTGCAGCCTTGCCAAAGCGATCCGGAGATGGTCAGACGGGCTGGCATTCAATACGCGTTGGAACAATGCCAGGATCTTATCGGTAACAACGTCAGCGGCATTCATTTCTATACGCTCAACAGATCCGACGCTACCCGGATGATTTTTGACAGCCTCGACATCCCGCGTCTCGGGAAATTGCAAACTTCGAGCGTCTAGCGGAGCAAACGATTCGGTTGCGCTTTCTGTGGCATGCGTGCCTTTTGTCCATGCTTCGAGCCGTTTACATCCAGCCACTAACATTTGCGTAGAGGCGGGGCGTGCGCACACTCTCCCGTGTTGAATGTCCGCCGCTTTATCTTCTGGCAAGGTGCAGCAGTCGTGGCTGCCATTGGACTCGCGGTAACGCTTTCCCACTTCTTTCCAGTTGTCAGTTTCATGGGAGCTTTGCAAGAGCGTGTTATGAGTTGGGGCGCTTGGGCCGCGATTTGCTATCCGTTGCTGTTTGCAGCTTGCAATATCCTTCTGCTGCCGGGGGGTATTCTCGCCGTTGGAGGCGGTTTTTTCTTCGGCTCATGGTGGGGATTTTTGATCGTGTTTGTAGGAAACATCGTTTCGACGGCAATTTCGTTTTCGCTGAGTCGCTTCGTCGCGAGACGATGGTTTCGGCGAAAGCTCTCGGCCAACGCGACGTTGAAGGCACTGGGGCCTGCTGTGGAACGCGAGAGTTGGAAGATCATCCTTTTGAGTCAGTTGCATCCATTGTTTCCGACCAGCCTGCTGAATTACTTTTATGGGCTGACACGAATACGGTTTAGCACTTACATGCTTTGGGCCTCGATTGGGCGCATACCTGGCCTTTTCTTTTACGCCTACATCGGAACGTTAGGACAGATTGCAGTGCGCATCATGCGCGGCAAAAGTTACCCGCAAACGCTGGAGTATTGGATTTGGGGCAGCGCATTTATCACCACCGTAATGCTGTTGGTTGTACTTGGCCGTGTTGCGCGTCGGGCCATCCAAACGCCATTAAAACAGCGGTCGAACACACTCTCGGAAGATTGTTTGGAGTCGCGCGTGTTATCAGGATAACCATTTACGAGTAAGCTACTTGTGTATAAACTATTTAACGATTACGACATAGTCGTCGTAGGGAGCGGACATGCGGGAATCGAAGCGGCGCTGGCGGCCGCTCGGATCGGCTGCCGCACGCTGATGTTGACCCAAAACTTGGATACTATAGGGCAGATGTCGTGCAATCCCGCCATCGGCGGACTGGCAAAAGGACATATTGTTCGTGAAATCGACGCCATGGGAGGTGCCATGGGACTTAACGCTGATGCGACCGGAATTCAGTTTCGGATGTTGAACCGTACAAAGGGTCCGTCGGTACGTGCCCCCAGGGTTCAATGCGACAAGAAAGCGTATCAGTTTCGGATGAAAGCAATTTTGGAGCAGGCGCAAAACCTTGACGTGAAACAAGGAACTGTATCGCGTGTCGTGCAGGAGGCCGGAGCAGTGATCGGCGTCGAAACTGATATGGGTGTGGCAATTGCCGCTCGAAGCGCTGTAATCACTTCTGGGACGTTCTTGCGAGGACTCTTACATGTCGGCGAAAACACCAAGCCAGGCGGACGGATGGCGGATGCCAGTTCCAACTTGAGCACCAGTCTGCAGGAGATGGGATTTCGAGTAGGTCGCTTCAAAACAGGCACACCGTGTCGCTTGAATAGCCGGTCAATTGATTTCACACGGTGCTCGATTCAACTGGGCGACGAACCTCCGTGCGGGTTTTCCTTCAATCCCGAAGAAATCGGCGGCGGTCTCAATGAAATCTTCACACTGAACCGCGTTCGTGACGGTCAGTTCCACGTGGAACAATTGCCCTGCTGGATTACCCAAACTACCGAAAAGACACATGAAATCATCCGAGCCAACTTACACCGGTCGCCGTTATACTCTGGTCGAATAAACGGGGTGGGTCCGCGATATTGCCCCTCGATTGAAGATAAGGTAGTCAAATTCGCGGATAAAGCCTCGCATCAGCTTTTCCTGGAACCTGAAGGGCGCCACACAAGTGAATACTACGTGAACGGAATCTCCACTAGTCTGCCGTATGACGTGCAACTCGCGTTCTTGCATTCTATACCCGGCTTGGAGGAAGCCGAAATCATGCGGCCTGGCTACGCGGTTGAATATGACTACTTCCCCCCGACACAACTTCTGCCGACGCTTGAATCAAAGATTGTCGGCGGCCTTTACTTTGCCGGCCAAGTCAATGGCACGTCAGGATACGAGGAGGCAGCAGCACAAGGATTGATTGCTGGGACGAACGCGGCTTTGAAGAGCCAAAACCGTCCGCCTTTGATATTGGATAGAAGAGAAGCTTACATCGGTGTCCTTATTGATGATCTCGTCAGCAAAGGAACAGAAGAACCCTATCGTATGTTTACCAGCCGCGCTGAAGACCGATTGTCCTTGCGACAGGACAATGCCGATCAGCGTCTGACGGAGCGTGCTTTTGACAAAGGTCTCGTTGGTCAAACAAAATTTCGCAGCTTCCAAGAGAAAATGCACCTTTTGGAACAGGCCCGCACGACAGCTGCGGGAACCAAGATAAACGGAGCTCCTCTTTCTCGACTGCTCAAGCAGCCCGATTTTGACGTGAGAACCTTGCCTGATGACATGTTATCCCGTATTCCGTTGTCGATCTGGGAGCTCATTCAAACAGATTCCAAATACGAAGGATATGCCGCACGCCAGTCTGAGCTGAATCAACGGCTCAACGGCAAACGAAATCAAAAGATTCCAGACGGCCTCAATTATGACAACGTTGCTGGCTTAAGGTCAGAAACCAGACAGAAGCTATCAAGCTTCAGACCGACTTCGCTCGGCCAAGCTGCGCAGATCAGTGGAATTACTCCAGCGGATATCTCTATTTTACACATTTGGCTTAGTAGGAATTTCTTATGTGGTGACACGCGGACACTCCACAAGTAAAATAGCTGGACTACGATGGGCACATTGGCCGCGGTCTTAATCGGCAGCTATCTCTTGGGATCAATCCCGTTTGGCTATCTGGCTGGTCGAATTGTAGGAATCGATATCCGAACGGCCGGCAGCGGCAACGTCGGCGCTACGAATGTGGTGCGTGTCTTGGGCAGAAAATATGGTTACCCGGTATTTGCTCTAGACGTTTTAAAAGGTTTCGGGGCGGTAATGATGTCAAAGCTGATAGCGCCCGGACAGCCGTCGGAGTGGAATTCGCCGGAGATACTTGGAATCCTCGCGGCGATGTCCAGCGTATTCGGGCACTTGTACCCGCCATGGCTCAAGTTTAAGGGAGGAAAGGGCGTTGCGACGTCGGCGGGAGCGCTCCTGGCGTTGACGCCTGCCGCCACGCTCATAGGCGTTGCTATTTGGATAATTGTGTTTGGGCTAACGCGGTATGTTTCATTGGCTTCCATCACAGCCGCGATCATCCTACCGATCGTGATTCTCGTGATCAGGTCACATGATCAAAACAACGCAAAACCGTTAGTTTATGCCTCAGCCTGCGTCGCAGCAGTTGTCATTTGGCGTCACCGTTCGAATCTTTCACGACTGATGCGCGGCACCGAACCGCGATTTACTCGGAAACGAGAATTGTGAACACAGCAATCATAGGTGCTGGTGGTTGGGGAACAGCGCTAGCTGGTTTGTGGGCAAACGGTCATCGTAAAATTGTTCTCTGGGGCCATAACGGGGATCGTATATCACGAATGCAAAAGACCCGGGAAAACAGCGATTACCTCCCCGGGCTTCACCTTCATGATTCAGTGCATATCACCGCGGAACTGAGTGACTGCGCCGATGCCGACCTGATCGTCCTTGCGACGCCATCTACCGCATTGCGGAACATCGCGGCGTGCTTGGCGAAAGTAATTGGCCGCACTCATGGAATATTGCTGAGTTGCACAAAAGGGATTGAACATGGCAGCGGGATGAGGATGACCGAGATTCTGCGCGAGATTTTCCCAGAGAATAACATTGCGGTGTTGTCAGGTCCAAATCTCGCGACCGAAGTCGCCAGAGGTCTTCCCACCGCGACTGTGATCGCATGTGACGACGGCGATTGCGCTGCGAGTCTGCAAACCGTGTTGGGAAGCTCACGCTTTCGTGTTTACACCAGTCTGGATGTGATCTCGGTTGAGCTCGGCGGTGCATTGAAAAACGTGTTCGCTATCGCGGCAGGAATCAGTGACGGTCTTCGACTTGGCGACAATGCCAAAGCCGCACTGGTCACTCGATCATTGGCTGAGCTCGTTCGGTTTGGCGTAGCTATGGGTGGGACGGCGCATGCCTTTTATGGCCTAAGCGGCGCGGGGGATCTGATCTTGACGTGCTATAGCCAGCGCAGCCGGAATCACACCCTCGGGCACCGTCTCGGGCGAGGTGAATCGTTGCCGGAAATTATAGACTCAATGAAAACCGTCCCGGAAGGCGTTCCGACCGCACAAAGCGCCTGGGAATGTGCGCGGCGCTTAAATATTACCACGCCTATTACCGATCAAGTGTACTCGATTCTGTATGAGCAAAAACAACCGGCTGTTGCGTTGGAAGAACTGCTGAAGCGCGAGCCGAAGCCTGAACAGGCGTAACCGCGCAGCTTATTTATCTCGCCGACCAACTTGCTGACGCTTCATCATATCTTTTGCAGAATTCACCGAGAACTGCCGGGTATAGTTCGTGCTCAATTACTTGAATCCGCGCGTGCAAGCTCTCCGCGGTATCGTTAGGCAAAATTCTGGCCTCTTTCTGTGCGAGAATTTGCCCGTGATCGATCTGTTCGTCGACGTAATGCACCGTGCAGCCGGTCACTGTTTCGCCCGCGACGAGAGCTTGTTTCCATGCTTCGAGTCCTGGAAATTTTGGCAGAAGCGATGGATGAATGTTGATAATGCGACGGGGGAACGCCTTCAGCATTGGTTCATGTAAGACGCGCATGAAACCGGCGAGAACGACAAGTTCGACACCGGCATCACGCAACATTTTCACGAGCTGCTCTTCTATTGCCGGCTCCAAACGCGAACGAAATCTGCCCGGCGGCAAATACGCGTTGGCGACAGCAAATTCCCGCGCGAGATCGAGGATCGGTGCATCCAGCACATCCGAAACCACGAGGCGCGTTTCCGCAGCGAGATCGCCTGACCGGATGCGCTCGAGGATCGCGCGGCCATTACTTCCCTTTCCCGATCCGAGGATTCCAATTGGCAGGCGTTTCATTCTAAATGGGTTGTTGTTTAACTCCTGCTTTTACAAATTTGGTCGATCAATCCGGAAGTTGAATACCCTGCCTCAAATGGGATAAGCCGAACCGCCGCTTCAGTTTCCTTCAATATTGTAAGCTCTTCTTCATCCAGCGTCCGCGGGGTGTAATCGCCGCCTTTGACATAAACAGCAGGGCGAACCGCAGCGAGAAACTTCGTGGCCCGGCGTTCTGGAAAAACCGTGACCAGATCCACGCATGCTAACGCGGCGAGGATCTCCGCGCGATTACCCTCGGATGTGATCGGGCGCCCTGCTCCTTTCAACTCATGGACAGAACGATCACCGTTCAACCCCACAACCAGAAGATCACCGAGTGCTCGTGCCGCCTGCAAATACCGGACGTGCCCAACGTGCAGCAGATCAAAACATCCGTTCGTGGCTACAATCTTCTTTCCAGCCGACCGCAACTGCTCGCAGCGATTGGAAAGCTCTTCAAGCTCGACGATTTTTGAACTCATTCTTTCTCACTGATTTTGAGATTGCGGGTCGATAGCAGTTCGCCTTTAACTGATTACGCAACGGTCTTGCAAGAATGACGAAAAGAGAAACAAAACGCAACGCAGCAAGATCGCTGACCCACCGCGGCTTCAAAATCCGCCAGGGTCCCGTGGTAGATATCGCCGAAGTCGCATCACCGCCTGATGTCCCAGATCGGATGGGACCGACGCGTGTTTGTGGCCACCCATTTCTGTTCGCCATCGCTCGTGATCCACGCACGATCTTCGCCAGTTGGAACATTAATTGGCGATCCGTCTTTGAAAAGGCGATGCCCGTGGATCGGCAAGTCCATCTTCGAGTGATTAGAGAAGGGAATATCATAGAAACAAGAGTCGCCGTAGAGCCGATGAGCGCGATGCAGTACGTGACCATATCCGGATTGCACAGTTCATATCGCGTAGAAATCGGTTATTTTCAGCCATCCGACACCTGGCATTTTATCGCGACGTCGGGTGACGTTGAAATGCGGCCGCAGGGAAGCGTTGAGCTCGCTGACGTGGAGGTGGCGACCATTCCATTTCACCTCAGTTTCCAACAGCTCACTAAGTTCCTTGGAGCGCCTGACGCCTGTTCGGTCGCGAGGTTAGTCTCGGAATTACAAAACCGGGTCCTCACCTGCCGCAAGCCTAACGACGTAGCGCCATCCGACACACAAATTCTTAGCAGCCTGAACCTCTCGTTGCCTGAAATAGCAACCGCAGAGCGCAATTTTAGAAAGATCGATACCGAAAAGCTCGCGCGGCGTACTCGCGCAATGCTTTCCATTCGTCGCGAACGGTCCAGCACGTGGATTCGAAGCGAAAGTAGCTGGAGTTAAGTCTGTGCTATGGCTTAACGCGTCAGTTGAATGCCTTCGGGCATTTCCGGTGGCGGCGCACCGATGTGGCTATGCCGTTTGCCGTAGCTAAAATAAAAGATCAGTCCAATCACAAGCCAAACAAGCAACCGCATCCAATTCGTCCAGCCGAGACCATAAATCATCGCTCCACAAACGATGATGCCGAGCGTGGAAACAACCGGCACCGCCGGTACTCGAAATGCACGTTCGAGATCCGGACGTGAAGAGCGCAAGATCCAAACTCCGGCGCACACAAGAATGAAGGCAAAAAGCGTTCCAATACTGGTCATCTCGCCGACGATGTCCTCTGGAATGAACGCGGCGAAGACTCCGGTGAACAAAAAGAAAAGAATGTTCGACTTGTACGGGGTTTTAAATTTCGGGTGCACGTCGGAAAACGTTTTCGGGACCAGTCCGTCGCGACTCATTGAATAAAAAACACGTGATTGGCCCAGCAGCATGACGAGAATCACAGATGAGAAGCCGGCGAGGATCGCGACTGTCACAGACTTCGATAACCACTCATACCCGGGCATGTACTTTGTGATCGCGAACGCGACGGATGCTTCACGCCCATGGGTGCGGAAGTCCTGCACGGTCGCTACGCCGCTCAAGACGTAGGAAAACAGTACGTAGAGGACCGTGCAGATTACCAGCGAACCGAGGATGCCGATCGGCATGTCGCGTTTAGGGTTTCGTGCCTCTTGCGCCGCCGTACTGACGGCATCAAACCCGATGTAGGCGAAAAACACAACGCCTGCCGCGCCGAGGATACCGAGAATTCCTCCATACGCGTGCGTTATGCCTTGCGGTGTGACGTACGTGGTTGGCGCTGGGATGAGCGGCGTGTGGTTTGCCGGGTTCACAAAGCCCCACCCGATGCCGATCACGAGCAACACGATGCTTACCTTCAAAACGACGATAATGCCATTTACGAATGCCGATTCTTTGGTACCGCGAATCAGCAGTAACGTCAGTAGCAGCAGGATGAACACGGCCGGCGTGTTCAAAATGCCATGAACACCGCTGTTGATATCGTGTTCAAAGGGCGAGTGGGACCATTGATAGGGTATGCGCATGCCGAACCAATCGAGGACGCGATTTGCATATTCGCTCCATGCGATCGCCACGGTCGCCGCGCCGACGGCATACTCGAGGATTAAATCCCACCCAATGATCCATGCGACGAGTTCGCCCATCGTTGCGTAGGAATAAGTATAGGCGCTGCCCGCAACTGGGATCATTGACGCAAACTCGGCATAACACAGGCCGGCAAAAGCGCAGCCCATTCCTGCGACAATGAATGCGAGCACGACGGAAGGACCCGCACGATCGGCGATCGCCGCGGCAGTTCGCACGAACAAACCCGCGCCGATTATTGCTCCAATACCCAGCATGACCAGGTTCACCGGCCCAAGGGAACGTTTGAGGCAATGTTCGCCAACCTCCTGTCCCTCGGCCATCAGCCGTTCCAACGGTTTTTTTGCGAATAAACCTGCCATGCGTTGTGGATCCTGTGCTAGCTAGCGTGCAGCGCGGTGGCTTCGCTTCGGTTTCGATTTGCTTTTTTCCACAGAAAGTAAATTGGCACGCCGGTCAACACAATGATCAGCCCCGGCCACGTCGTCGCCGTTTGGTAAACGAACAGCACGACAAGAATAACGGTCGCGCCGACAATGTACAGAGCGGGAATGATTGGATACCCGAATGCTTTGTAAGGTCGTTCCGCATTCGGCTGTTTTTTACGCAGTAGAAAGATGCCAACGATTGTTAGGACGTAGAAGATCAGCGCGGCTGAAATAACGTAATCGAGCAAATTGCCGTAGAGATTGCCGTAACCGGTCACGTTGCCGGCTGCGTCTGTTTTAACCGTGCGCGGCAGAACGAGTGCGCTAGCCCAAATGCCTTGGAAAACGAGTGCCCACGCTGGCACGCGGCATTTATTTAACTCGCCGACCCGTCGAAAGAAAAGCCCGTCTTTGGCCATGGCATAATACGCGCGAGCGCCGGCAAGGATCAGCCCGTTATTGCAACCGAACGTCGAGATCATGATGGCAATCGCCATAATTGTAGCGCCAGCGCCGGGAAAAATTACATTCGCCGTTTCTGAGGCGACGCGATCACTCGGCGCATTCTGGATTGCGTGGAATGGCAGGGTCGCGAGGTAGGCGACATTGGCGAGCAAATAAAGTCCGATCACCAGAAACGTGCCCAATGCGAGGGAAAGCGGCACGTTGCGTCGGGGATTCACTACCTCACCGGCCGTGAAAGTGATGTTGTTCCACGCATCAGCAGAGAACAAAGAATTCGTCTGTGCCACACAAATGCCGACGAAGAGCCCGAAAGCGGCCGCAGCGGTTAAACCTGCGCCTACGTCTTGCAAGTCCCCGCGCACGGTCCAGAAATCCTTAAAGTTTTCCGCGCCGGCGCCAGACTTTAATCCGACTATGATTCCGAGCACGATTAGCGCGAGCAGCGCACCAGTTTTTGCAGTCGTAAAAACATTTTGGATAAGCTTGCCGATTTCCAAACCGCGCGTGTTCGTAAATGTTAGAAACCCAATGAGCGCCAGGCCGACGAGTTGCGCCGTAGAAAGCGACAACGCGTATCCGCCAAGTCGGATTGGCGAGATAATGTAATTGCTTTCCGACACCCAGGGCAGAAGCACGCCGCTGTAGCGTGCGAATCCAACTGCGACCGCTGCAATCGTGCCGGTCTGAATTACAAGAAAAAGCGTCCAGCCGTAAAGAAATCCCCAGAGCGGAGAAAATGCTTCGCGAAGATAGACGTATTGGCCCCCGGCCTTTGGCATCATCGCCGCGAGTTCGCCGTACGATAGCGCGGCTGTCAGTGTGAGTAACCCCGTCACGATCCAAACAACGAGTAACCATCCCGGCGAACCGACCTGACGGGCAATGATCGACGAGACAATGAAAATTCCCGAGCCGATCATTGAGCCGGCTACGAGCATCGTGGAGTCCAACAACCCGAGTCCTCTAACGAGTTTTTCTTCGGCTATAGGTGCTTCGGTAACTGCGCTTGCCATTTCGAATCCTTGGGGTTGGCGGCGAGTTAATCATCAACCGCGTGTCTGGGGCAATGCCAAAAAGCTGCTCAAATCATTTTGCGGAAAAAAAGGAAGCGTGTAGTCTCCCCGCCACCGATGACCTCAAATCATCTGCTGCGCGCACGACGCTTGCTGTGGGTTTGCGGCGCTGCGCTTGGTTTAGTCATCGAATTTGCTGCTACGTCGCGTGGGGCTGTCGCGCGACCAGTGCCGCAGTTTGAAGCATTGCCGCTCGTCCGTTCGCGACAAAATCATTTGTTACTGCGTGCCTTCATAAACGGCAAACCCGCCTGGCTGACGGTCGATAGCGGTGCGCCCGTGAGCGCGATTGCCCTGAATCGCCGGCAATATTTCAACCTCAAACCGATCACCTCCGAATCAAGTTTGCCCGCACGGGTTCAAATCAACGGCGCATTCAACAATGTGGCAATCGCGCGCGAACTGCGAATCGGCGGACTGAGTCTGGTCGATGAGCCTGTTGTTACAGTCGATCTCGGCGGTTCTGCGCGCGCTGCGCGAATGGCGCACGAACCACAGATCGACGGAATCATCGGAGCAGACATTCTTTTCCCGACACAAGCGGTGCTCGATTGTGAAAAGCAGTTACTGATTCTGAAGACCGATCCGAATGTCCTTGGGAGCGTCCCCGGTTTCAGTCGGCGTGGCTTACGCGCTGTTCCGATTCAGGTCAGCGATGGTTACAATCTTTTCGTAAACGGAGCAGTGAACGGAACAGCGGCGAAACTTATGGTTGATACGGGCTCGTTCACCACACTCTTGCACCGTTCGTTCGTTCGCCGGATGCGAATTGCCACTCACGAGACCCCATACAGCTCCTCGGCTGTAAACCTTAAAGAGCGCGGCGTGCGTGTGGCGAACATTCGCAAGCTGACCGTCGGCTCGGTCAATATCATGGGGAAGGACGTAGGCGTCATAGACCTCGAAGGACTCATTCACGACGGATTGTTGGAAGGATCGCCACCGGTCGCAGGGTTGCTCGGCGCAGAAACGCTGCGACGGCACCACGGCATCATCGACTTCGGCACGCGGACGCTTTATCTCAGATAGGAAGCGTACGTCGCACTGTCTGTATCTATCGTGAATGAAGTCGCCGGACGCGCCGTAGGTTTAGCTTAGCCGGGAGCAATCTTTCGATTTTCTGCTCGTGAACCAAATCACTCAGGCATTCGTTTTGGCAGCTGGTCTTGGCACGCGCTTGCGTCCATTAACGGACGAACTGCCCAAGCCGCTCATTCCGATCTTCCAAAAGCCGCTTATTACTTTCGCACTCGATCATTTGATAGGCGTGGGAGTGAAGAAATTTGTCATCAACACGCACCGGCATCCGGCTTTGTTCCAAAGCTTCTTTGCCACAGGCGAGTACGCTGGATTTCCCACCACGCTCGTTCACGAACCGGATCTGCTCGAAACAGGCGGCGGCATTAAAAACGTGGAAGGCATTCTTGGGGGAAAACCATTCATCGTCTACAGCGGCGATATTTTGACGGACGTCGCACTCGAGCCGCTCATTACCGAACATTTTCGCTCCGGCAATGATGTAACGCTCGCCCTTCGGCGGAATACCGGTCTCGGCGCCGGCGTGATCATGCGTGAAGGACGAATCGTCGAGATTTCAAAAAAATCCAATCCCGAGGAAAACTTCGATTACGCGAACATTTCCGTCTGGAATCCGGAAATCTTTGCCCGTATTCCCGCCGGCCGGAAAATTTCATTCATCCCCATCTTGATTGATTGGATCAACCAAGGCGGAAGGATCGGCGGCATTGCGCTGGATGACGGGAATTGGTTCAACATTGGGTCGCGCAAGGAATATCTCGATGTCCACCGCCTGATTTCGAACAAACATTTGCGACCGGCCTACGTGAAAACGCGCGATTGGGCCGAGGCGGTCTCGAAAAGCGCCAATGTCGATCCGACCGCGCAGGTTCGCGGGTGTTCTGTGGTTGGTTCGCACTGCCGCGTGGGCGCGGATGCAATCCTGGAAGACACAATTTTGTGGGCAGATGCAGAAATTGCTTCCCAAAGCCAGTTGAAGGCTTGTATTGTCCGCTCCCAAAAAAAGGTCACTGGGATCCATCGCGATATCGACATCTGAATTTATGAGAACCGACCTGCTTGTTCGACGAACGCGGAAGCATTTTCCGCTGTTGGATGTCGGCGAGATAAAAATCGCACCGATTCAAAAAGGCGGTTCGGACCGGAAATTCTATCGGATACGGTGCTCGCCGGATCAGGCGCTCATTTTGGTGAAATACAATTCAGAGCGGGAAGAAAATCGCCATTACGTGACGATCGCGAATTTTCTTACCGAGCACCGAATTCATGTGCCGGAGATTTACTTTCACGATCCTGACGAAGGTTTGATCTGGCTGGAAGACCTGGGCGAGCGCGACCTCTACAGTTATTGCGACGAACCCTGGTTGGTGCGCCGCGCCTTCTACGAATCGGCCCTCGATCAAATCGCGGCGCTGCACGCGTTGCCTGAGTCGATTTGCATCGAGATGAAGCAGCATCTGCCGGCCGAATTCAATTCTGAGCTTTACCTGTGGGAACAGAATTACTTTTTCGAGAATTGCCTCGGCCGTTTATTCACAATCGAGAAAGAAAAGCTCGCGCAGTTGGCGTCCCTGCCTGCATTGCAGGAAATCGCAGATCATCTGGCATCATTCCCGAGAGTTTTGGTGCACCGTGATTTTCAGTCGCAGAACATCATCATCCGAAACGGTCAGGCGCATCTCATTGATTTCCAGGGAATGCGACCCGGTCTTGCGGAATATGATCTCGCATCGCTGCTATATGATCCTTATGTCGATCTCGCAGAAGACGAACGCGCAGAGTTGACCGCATACTATCGCGGGCATCAGCTCGAAAACGGTGTCGCAATTAATGGTGATTTCGATCTCAAGTTGCGGCTCTGCGCCATGCAACGTCTGATGCAAGCATTAGGTGCTTACGGGTTTCTCGGTTTGGTCAAGGGTCACAAACATTTCCTCAAGCACGTCGGTGCGGCGATGCAATCATTGCAGCGTACCGTAGCGGAAATCGAGGGGCTGACCGAACTGGAAAAAACGTTGCGGCACCTGGAGCAAGCGGCCGGCAATTAATTTCATAATAATTTTGCTGAACGCAGAGCAGCAACGGTCTTGGAGGCGGTGTTAGACGGCGGATCTTTGGGGCCAAGTCATTTCGAACGCCGGAGCCGGGAAAGGAAACTAACTAACATCTACTTTTCAGTATGCGCATTCCCCCAAAAGCCTGCGCCCGCCGCGATCAGCCGTGCGAAGCGTCGACTATTCCCTCCGTCTCCATTGCCAGGGGCGAGACGTCCAATTCATGCACGTCTTTTCAGTCACCCAACCGCGCACCTCGCAATTCACGAACCATAGTACATCAGCTTGGTGTGTCGTTTTGCATTGCAAAGTCGTTCATGATAACCTTTTCCCCACGTAAATTGTTTTATGCCTCAACTTGATCGCAACTCGCAAAGAGAGAACAAACAGCGCGGGAGCGAACCGAATTTTAATTGGCGCGGCGTTGTTCTCATTGTCATCGCCTTCAGTTTGATCGCGATGGCGATGCTCTTTTACCGGGGCGGGATGCAACCGGTTGAAGACGTGCCGTATAACCGTTTTCTCGAACTGCTGGACAACAAGCAGATCGTTAGCGACAAAAATTATCCTCTGCAGTTGGTCGTCGAGGACGGCCGCCCCACGCAGACGCTGCGCGGCGCATATATCCGGCAGGGCGCAGGCGCAGCGCCCTCACAACCGATGCCGTTCCACACCACTGTCTATTTAAATTTCACTAATGATCTGCAGAAGAAGCTCTCCGACGCCGGCATGCAGCCCGCGATCAAGACAGAATCAAACATGCTTGCGCAGACGGTGGTGGGTTTCCTGCCAATCGCGCTTTTTCTTTTTGGTCCTCTACTTCCTGTTTCGCCAGCAGATCCGCATGGCTGGCAAAGGCGCGCTCAATTTCGGCAAATCCAAGGCGCGGATGCTCGCACGTGACAAGAACAAGATCACGTTTCGCGACGTAGCGGGCGTGGAGGAAGCCAAGGATGAAGTACAGGAACTGGTCGAGTTCCTGCGCGATCCGAAAAAGTTTCAGAAACTCGGTGGCCGCATTCCCAAGGGCGTCCTGATGGTGGGCCCGCCCGGCACTGGCAAGACGCTACTGGCTCGCGCCATCGCGGGTGAAGCTGACGTGCCGTTCTTTTCCATCAGCGGCTCAGATTTCGTGGAGATGTTCGTCGGTGTCGGCGCCTCGCGCGTCCGCGACATGTTTGAACAAGGAAAGAAATCCGCGCCGTGCATCATTTTCATTGACGAAATTGACGCGGTCGGCCGTCACCGCGGCCATGGCGTGGGCGGAGGACATGACGAGCGCGAGCAAACGTTAAATGCGCTGCTCGTGGAAATGGACGGGTTCGATACGCAGGAAGGCGTGATCATCATCGCAGCCACGAACCGGCCGGACGTTCTCGATCCAGCGCTGTTGCGACCGGGCCGCTTCGATCGGCAGATCACCGTCAATTTGCCGGACGTTAAAGGCCGCGAAGAAATCCTCCGCGTGCACGCAAAAAAGGTGAAGCTCGCCGAGGGGGTCGATCTTGCTGTGATCGCGCGCGGCACACCCGGTTATTCCGGAGCGGAGCTCGCGAATGTCATCAATGAAGCCGCATTACTCGCGGCGCGTCGCGGATTAAAAGGAATCACGCTCGCGGAACTCGAGGAAGCGCGCGACAAAGTTCGCTGGGGCAAAGAACGCCGAAGCCTCGCGTTGAGTGAGAAAGAAAAACAAAACACCGCGTATCACGAAGCAGGTCACGCGCTGTTGCTCGTGCTTCTCCCGCACACTGAACCGTTGCACAAGGTCACCATTATCCCGCGGGGACCATCGCTTGGTTCGACCATGTGGCTGCCGGAGGAAGACAAATACACCAATCGCAAGAACGAATTGCTCGCCAGTCTGGCAGTCGCCATGGGCGGCCGCGTCGCGGAAGAAATTATCTTCGGCGACATCACCAACGGCGCACGCGGCGACATCAGAGGCGCCACAGCCATTGCGCGTCGCATGGTCTGCGAATGGGGCATGAGCGAAAAAATGGGGATGGTCGAATACGGTGAGCACG
Source organism: uncultured Verrucomicrobiae bacterium (assembly GCA_963825355.1). Classification (GTDB taxonomy): domain Bacteria; phylum Verrucomicrobiota; class Verrucomicrobiia; order Chthoniobacterales; family UBA10450; genus Udaeobacter. The sequence goes on from CAWGSY010000016.1 coordinate 370,999, forward strand.
AAGATTACGTTTTCCTTGGGCGCGACATTTCTCGTGCGCGCGACTACAGCGAAGCGACTGCCGAACAAATCGACCAGGAAGTCCGCAGGCTCATCGACGAATCCTATCAACTAGCCAAGCACACGCTGATCAGCAATCGCAACACACTCGAAACCATCGCAAAAGCGTTGCTCGAATTCGAGACTTTGGACGGCTCACAGATCAAAGAGATCCTCGAGCACGGCCGCCTGATCAATCCGCCACCCGGAATCGGCGGATCACCCAGCAAAAAACCGGCGCCCGAAAAACCGCCAAAGCAAGTCATCGCTCCCGACGTCGCCCCGCCGCTCCCCGGCGCCCTCGGCGGCGCACCAGCGTAACGGCGGTTGAGTGTCTTTGGCTGAGAGTTGAGGGTTACTTGTCAGACAACGACCTGCGCAAGCCGCTGAGCATCTTGCTCTGCTTTTCGGCCGCCGAGTAGATTCGATTGTAGCTATCTCGCCCAATCATCCAAAGCAGCCAGCTGCCACACGCGGCGACGCAGCTTCGCCACCCATCTACTGGAAAACGGTTACGACATTCGTACTGTGCAGGAACTATTGGGTCACAAGGACGTTTCCACGACTATGATTTATACCCATGTGTTGAACAAACCGGGGTTGGCCATCCGCAGCCCGTTGGATGAGGAACGGTCGAGCTGCCGGAATCATTCCCTTTCCCAGTTAGACGAAACTTTTTCGTCTAATTCTCGTTAGACGGAGTCCACGATGGGAGCCGCACGCAAAGAATTCGTTGTTGTCGCTCTGGGAGACCGAGATGGCTACGGCTACGACGAGCACACGCTTCCGATCCTTCTGCGACTAGTCGAGTCGTCGTCACCTGACGCCCATCTCTCCACGCATCTTGGAGTCATAAGCTTTTTCTTACCTTCTCATCGCAGCCTTGATTCGGTCTTGGACCTCGTTTCTGCCGCAGAGACTTTGCGCGATGGCGATTCGCGCTTCCCATCACTCGGCATTGGTGTTTCCCGTGGCCCACTCATTGCGGAGTTTGACTGGCGCGGCAGAGTAAAGCATTCCACTATTCCTTCGGGCGAGACTGCGAACAGAGCTTCAGCCGGAGTCGCCGGCCTGCAAAATTACAGAGAGACGCTGAACACATTGCATGACACCGCAACCGTCTAATTCTCGTTAGACCCAATGCGCGCAGCCCCTCGTTTCTGCCTTATTCCAGCGATGGCCATTTTTTGCGTCTCGTGCAGTGCTCCACTTCGTGTTGCGGGCGCACGCACGTTCGGACGCACCCAAGACGTTCCGCTCGCAGACATTCAAGCCGCTGTGGCAGCCTTCCAAGCTTCGGTTTGGCACGGGCCGGCGAGATACGGAGACATTGAAGTGATCAGCCGTGACGAGGTCCGCATTTATCAAGATCATGCTCCTTCAAACTATACCTCGATGGTTCGCGTCAAAGGCAAGTGGAACGTTGGCAGTGTCGTGTTAGTTCACCCGGCTTATTAGCGTGTCAGGTCTAACCATTCGATGAAGCCAACGGCCCCATTACGGAATACGCTCAGTGTGCTTGCGACGACCCCCTGCCGTGGCTTATCTCTTTCTCGTTAGGCGTCTAAATCAATGATAGAGGTTCATCCACCGCACGAGAACGTTCATACGTGGAGACAATTTTTGATCCACATCGCGGCCATTACGATCGGATTACTGATTGCGATCGGCCTCGAACAGACGGTCGTATATTTTCATCATCGTCACCAACTGCAGGAAGCCCGGCGTGAGTTGACAGCGGAACTCGAAGATAACCGCCGCGTTCTAGCCAAGAACCTGGACGCGGTCCAAAAGATGACGGCTGAATTAGATGCGAACATGGCGTTGCTGCACGCCGCGCAAACATCGCCCGCGCCGATCGGCTCGAAATTGGTCTACGGATTAGGTAATTTTTACTGGCCGAAAGACGCGACATGGCAGGCCGTAAAGCAGAACGGGTCGCTCGGTCTTATGGCGCACGATGAATTGCATTACTACGTCTACACCTACGAGGACATTGCCATCATCATGGAACAATCGTCCGAAATGGGGGCCCGCATCGAAGTGGCCCGTGCCATTGCTCGGCGATCAGCGGACGGAAATCTCACGCCGCGGGACATTGAGGAACTCATTACTGTTACCTCGGAGGTGCAGGCAAAAGTCGCCTATTTGACTTTGCTCCTTCGCCTCGAGGAGAATGCCCTGCAGAAAAAGACCGAGGAGATTCCGAAGATCGAGCAAAAGCTAAATCAACACTAGCAGTCTCGTGCAACGCCTAACCAATCAGTGGAGCTAACCGCCGCCCGACGCGTGTTTACATTTCAGATAACTACAATATTTCCGCTTCGAGCCATGCTCGCCTTCAGTGCCGGTAGCTCACTTCTGTCTCGTTAGATGACGGAGTCACAAGATGCTGCGAGCGACGTTGCAAATCGGTCACGTCGCCGGAGGAAGCCTATCTTTGGCGTTGCGTCTTGGATCCTTCCGTGCGTGGCATTGCTTAGCGCATATTTCATACTGAGAGCTGCTAGCGCCGCGGGTCGCGCGCGTGGAGAATGGCTCCCTTGCATCGACGAGGCAATCGCCAGCATTTTCGTTATTTCACTGTGCGCGTTCGCCTGTGGTGTCATCGCAATCTTTCGGCACGAGCGTTACCGTTGGCTTGGGCTTCCTCCGCTCCTAGCCGGACTTTGTGCTTTGATTTACTTTTCCGGGGATTTTCTTTCAGTGATCTTTGGAAGGTAGCCATGACATCTAACCATTCGATGAAGCCAACGGCCCCATTGCGAAGCAAGTTCAGCGTGTTTGCCACGACACCCCACCGTGTCTTATCTCTTTCTCGTTAGGCGTTAACTGTGCGATTGACCTGCACGTAACCTATGACTTCAAACGTGCAGAGTGATCGGCAATCCATCGACCCCAGGACTTTGACGCTTCTTTTCCTCCTGGCGCTCTCGGTCTTCATTAACTATGTCGACCGCGGTAATCTGTCGGTGGCCGCGCCGTTGTTGAAAGGCGAGCTTCATCTTTCCGCCTATCATCTCGGCCTACTTTTAGGCGCGTTCTTTTGGACTTACGTCAGCTTCATGATCGTAAGCGGCTGGCTGATAGACTGCTTTGATGTGAATTGGGTGCTGGCTGGCGGATTTGCGATCTGGTGTTTGGCCACGGGATTGACCGGTCTAGTTCATGGCTTTGCGACACTAATGGCCTGTCGGCTCTTACTCGGCGCAGGCGAATCAGTGGCTTTCCCGGCCTACGGAAAAATCCTCGCTCGTTCCATCGCCCAAGGACATCGCGGAGTGGCCAACGCAGCCATCGTTAGCGGGATGACTCTTGGTCCGGCGCTCGGCACATTCTTCTGTGGCGACCTGATGGCGGCCTACGGCTGGCGGCCGGTTTTCATTGTGCTGGGGTTCGTCGGCCTGTTGTGGCTAGTGCCGTGGATTTACTGGATGCCGAAAGCGGCGCCTACCTCGGAGCGATTTGTTTGTCCGGCAGGAATCGGGGAGATCGTTCGCCGGCGGGCCTTTTGGGGTGCGGCGCTCGGGCACCTTTGCACGAACTACTCGCTCTACCTCATGATCGTTTGGATGCCTTATTTTCTAGTCAGCGAGCGGCATCTCTCGATGCAGGAGATGGCCCGGGAAGGCGCTTTGTTCTATCTTATGTATGCGATCGCTTCACCGATTCTGGGGTGGATGGCTGATGCTTGGATTCGTGCCGGCGCCAGCCCGAATTTCGTGCGCAAGCTCTGGATGGGCCTTGGCCATCTGACGATCGCAGTCGCTCTCCTTGGTTGCGTGGTCGCGAGCGCACGCACTTCATTCGTCTGCCTTTTGGTGATGGGTTTCGGCTGCGGTTTCACCGGACCTACAATCTACGTCTTTGCACAGACCCTTGCCGGCCCGGCGGTGGCTGGGAGATGGACTGGGCTGCAGAACGCGATTGGCAACCTGGCGGGCGTCATCGTTGCACCCTTGACTGGCCTCGTGGTCGATCGAACGGGACAATTCTGGTGGGCTTTTGTTGTCGCGGCCACCGTGACACTCGTGGGCGGCGCTTCGTGGGTATTTCTTACCGGCCCGCTCACTCGGGTAAATTGGCCAAGGGAAGTCGAACCGCCTAACCAGTCGCTGGAGCCAACCGCTGGCCGTCGTGAAGTCTGTATTTAATTTTATGAAACAGTTCTCCGTTTTTGCCAGGCTCGCTCCCGCCAGCGGTCGCTCAGCTCCCTGTCGTTAGGCCCATGACCGCCACCCAGGTTTATCGCGGCCTCATCGCTCTTCGTGGTTGCTGGATTTTCGCCGAATGGTTCCTCGGCTGGGGGATTTACTCGCACGTCAGCTTGTTCAGGTCGACTCATCCGTATGCCGCACTGACCGCGGACGCTATCACTGTCTCTTTTTGGGTAGCCATCCTGGCAGGTATGTGGTTTTTTCAGCGGTGGGCGCGGTTGATCTTTGTTGTTGTTCTTGCCCTTGCGTTGCTCACAAGCCCGTTCCGAGCGCATCACTATTCTCTGTCGTCGCCGCCGATTTTCGTTCCTACGGTCGCTGTACTTATGCTGCTATTGACCGGCGCGATTCTTGCGATGTCTTTTCTGCCGCCGGTGCGCGATTGTTTCGCTCGCAAGCGGCTTAACCAAGCGCTGGAGCCAACCGCGAGCCGTTCCGATGTCTAGCTTTATGTCGATCTTTCACACTTTGTTTGCTGCCATGTGCGCTTTTGCTCGCGGAGGCTCAGCTCTGTCTCGTTAGACTTGATAAGTCTGAGCGTTTTCTCAAGAATCGGTAACAAATGAGCAAAATAGAATGAAACGAACACTTATTAGTTTAGCGGCGCTCTGGCTGGTCGGGAGTGCATTCGGCCAGGAGATGAAGATGGTAAAGGTGGAAGACCTGGTCTGGACCGAGCATCCTGTGTTCAAGGGCGCCCAAACGGTGATCCTGGTTGGGGATCCGACGAAGGCTGAGATGATAGTGCAGCGGACGAAATTTCCTCCGCACTATAAAGTACCGCCGCACACGCATCCGTATACTGAAGTAGTGACGGTACTGAGCGGAACCTACTGGAATTCATTCGGGAAGAGCTTTGATAAAAACAAAGGAGTAGAACTGCATCCTGGAAGTGTGTTCGTGCTTCCGGCCGGACACCCACACTATACGTGGACGGAAGATGCAGAGGCTATTCTGCAGGTAAGTTTCATTGGGCCCGGCGGAGTGACCTTTATTAATCCTGGCGACGACCCGCGAAACAAAAAGGGAGCGCAGACTCGCCAACGCTCTGATGCCTTTGCTTTGCAGCGTTGGGTGCAGTTTTGTTTATCGCGGCCTAACCATGCGATGGAGCGAACGGCGGACTACCGTACGCTCCACTTTTGAGATGACTTCCACACTCCCAATCCGAGCGCCGCGCGTCCTCGTCCGCCGTCGCTCGTCTTGTTCTCGTTAGGTCTGAGATGGACATTCGCATTGGTTTGCCGTCTGATGCGGAAGCGGTCGCCGGCCTGATCGCTTGCTTCCAGAGTGAGCTCACCGACGATCCATCCGGTACCGGTGCTGAGCGCTTTCTGCTTCCGTTTCTGCGCAGACCGAACGCCAATACTTGGCTTCGGCACGCTATCGTTACCTCTTGGCTTTCTCCGGCTCTGAGTTAGCTGGCTTCATCGCCATACGAGACGGTTCCCATCTATTTCACTTGTTCGTCGGTCGGGCACATCAGCGACAAGGTCTTGGTCGGCTGTTGTGGCAGCAGGCATTGCGGGAGTTATGCACTCCAAACAGCGAAGGAGTTTTCACGGTCAACTCGAGCCTGTTGGCAATCCCGGTCTATCGCAGCTTCGGCTTTGTTCCAGCGGGTTCGACGCAGAGCGTCGATGGCATTTCATTTCTTCCCATGCGGTGCCCGGCCTCGCTAGTATGAGGTCTAACCCCTATGAAGGGTGTCAACGGTAAGTTTTAGGATGGTGGTTACATAGGCTTGTTAGGTTTGAGGTTGGTGGTGATTTCGGAACGCTTCCGCTTCCACTGCTCGCTTTTCGGTTCTTCAGCGGCTGATACTCCTATCCGCGCATGTCGATGTTATTTGCGACAGCGCAATGTGACTTATCCCGTCTCGATGAAGCGGAACGGGGCGCGGTCCAATCTAAAGCGACGGTGCGAGTCACACGGGCGACGATCGGACCAGGTTAGACACCGGACACACGCTACGTTCCAAACTGTTCCTCTCGAACTCAATTGTTAAATAGCTAGGCCGATCTGGGCGGCGGTGTTGCGGCCGGTGTGCACACGCCACAGATCGAGCGCCAGATGTCGCGCCACAGCGACAATGGCCTTTTTGCGTTGCCGCCGGTGGCGCGGGAACCCCGCGCCTGCGGGGCCAGAACGCTCAAGCGCTTTTTCACCGCCCAGTGCAGGAAGATTTGCTTGTGGAATCGATGCGCCGGTTTGGGATTCGCACCGCCTCCTGCATCAACACCACGTAAAACTCCTGATGCACAACAATCCCAACCTTGATCGCGCATCTGCCGCCATTACACTGGCAGCAGGGTTTCCGCGAGTAAGGACAACTCAGTATTATTAATACGATGCGTAAGTGCCGGTGAGCTTAACTACTTGCCGCACGCTTTACATGTCATCTAACCGATGAAGAAGCCTCTACACCCCTCACATAAGCCATCACGACTAACAGGTAGAGACTAAGCTATCTCATATGCCCACCGCGAAACGCTTCCGAACAATCGGAATGGTCATCCTGATTTCTGGTCTGCTCGCGGCGATCGTTATTTTCGACTACGCGCACCCGAGCGATGATTCAGGACTACTTAGCGGTGAGAGGTACACAAAGCGGGACCTGCTTGAGCTGGAGAAGATGGGCGGTCAGAGCTACGTCCTGTTTACTGGTCTTAATGATTGGTTTGCCAGTCTGTGGCACGGACGGAGGCTCGCTTATATGGTCGGAGTTCTGTCGGTCGCGGGCTTTTTGAGCTGCCGTCATTTCGCAAACTCGCTCGAGCGCTCACAAACGAGCGATGGTCCGAACTCTCCATAGTGAAAATCTCAATCGGACCGGCGTTAATATAGAGATCCACTTCCGGGTAGGCTTACAGGCCTTCCACACGGAAGCCGTGTACTACATTCCCCCCGTCAATATACTCTCCCGTGATTGCTCCCAGGTTGTTGTTGTCTAACGGAATGGTGCCCTGGCCAATGCCGCTGTGCCCGCGCCCGGGGCCTCGAACGTCGTGATCGTGCCGCCGAGAGTGCGCAGAAAGCCGTGACCCACACCGCTGGCGTCAACGTAGAATCCCGTGATCTCACCCACATATCGATCTAGTAAATACGGAGCCCTGGGATCAACTCGGTGATCGTGCCTAACCCCGAACCCCCATCGAACTTGGTGATGCTCGGTCTGTTTCCGCCAGCATTCACGGGAAAGGACCAGCCCCAACGTGCAGAGCACCAGGCAAAGCGCCATTCTTAGACCTAGGTAAACGCTCGACGTCCAAACAGCTTTAAAGATTTTGGTAGGAGTGTTCGACACAGTATTTTTCATAATTCGTTTTTGTCATTCATTGGAAAGAAGCTGGCAATGACCAGATCGCGCGAAAAAGGGTGGCCAGTTTCGCTTCGCGGGAACCAAGGACTCTGAGCTACGACGCATCGGAGAATTGCGCCTCATTAGCCCGACAAAAGTCCGCTATCATGGCTGCATCTCTCCTTGAGAAAGAATTCTCAGGATGCAAGGTCGTTTCGTGAAGATGAATGGCGCGATCTATGGGCGGACAGTTTCATCGGTTCCGAAGCAGCGCCGGCGTCGTTTAGTCATGTCATTCGAAATGGTGCGATTGGATCGCGCGTCGTCCGAGCCGCTTTACCAACAACTGTATCGTCAAATTCGAGAAGAACTTGAGAGCGGCAGTTTTGATTCAAGCGCTTCCCGTGTGCCTTCCTCACGAGTTCTCGCTGCAACTCTCGGGATTTCGAGACCGACCGTAAACCAGGCGTTCTCAAAGCTGCTTGAAGAGGGCTATCTTCAAGCCCGGAAACGGTCTGGTATCTTTGTCGCCGATCATTTACCGGCAACTTTTCTGAAGGCTGCCAGGCAGGCGACGACCGCGCGCACCGAGCATTCCCCGCGTGTCGCCCGACGGGTGACCAGAATGACCGATTTTCGCAGCGGCCGACAACTCGATGTCGGCATTGGCGGTCCGCCGAGCGTCACATTCGTCGCGGGGTTGCCGGCCGTGGATGAATTCCCGATTGCTATTTGGGAACGCTTGCGCGAGCAGGTTTTGGCAAAAAAGGGAGCGCACCTATTGCGTTATGCCTCGAGCCGTGGCGAGATCGAACTACGGAAGGCAATCGCTGCTTACTTGTGCGACTTCCGCGGCGCCAATTGTCATGCCGACCAAATCGTAGTCGTGGGCGGCATGCAGCAGGCGATGCTGGCGTGCGCGCTCGCGTTAATCAATGAGGGTGAAGTGGCATGGATCGAAGATCCCGGCTTCCATCAGGCACGTAATGTCCTCGCTTTTGTCGGGGCCAAAATAGTCCCGCGCCCGATCGATCGTGAGGGGCTGGTAATCGGGAAGTGCTCACGGCAAAATTCTCCCAGACTCATTTTCGTCGCACCGTCGCATCAGTTTCCCCTCGGTGTGACGATGAGCCTGAAGCGGCGGAAAGCTCTGATCGAGTTCGCGGAGTCGCGCGACGGCTACATCCTGGAGGATGATTATAATTCCGAGTTTCGTTTCGATGGGCCGCCGCTGCCATGTCTTCAAGGTTTGGACAATGCCGGCCGGGTGATTTATGCCGGCACGATGAGCAAGATCCTTTACCCATCGCTGCGCCTCGGTTTTCTGGTCGCACCGCCACAACTTGTCGACACCCTCGTCAAGGTGCGCGCGGTCATGGACCAGCACTCCCCGGCGATTGATCAAGCTACCCTGGCGCGTTTCATCACCGAAGGATTTTTCCTCAGCCATGTGAAACGGATCCGCGAACTCTATGCCCAGCGACGCGTATTCTTTATCGAACAATTCCAAAAATGGCTGGGCGACTATTTCGATCTGGAAGTAACGCCGGCCGGTTTGCACTTCGTCGCCTGGCTGCGGCGCAAGGAAGATTTGCCGTTATTCATGCGTGCTCGTCGAGGAAACCGGCGTTTGGCCCCGGCCTCTTTCTTTCTTCTGCATCAAGGCTCAGTTGGATCCGGCATTCGTCTTTGGATTTGCGGCCTGGTCGCAAGCGCAAATTGAACAAGGTTTGGCAAAACTAGCATCGGCGGTTAAACAACTGAAGCAGCGTGGCGCGGGAAACGGTTCATCGTTTCAAATCCGCCCTTTCTCACCTGCTACGAGTTCATACTGGCCGTCGACAACTGTCCGATCAAATTAACTGCCTAACGAAATTGGATTGAGCAAAACAGCCGGGCCCTTTCGAGTCCACGCGACAATCAGAAAGACTTGCGGACGCAACCGCTCGCTTGCGGCTCATTCGCGAAGCGCGCCGTCGTCCACTTGATGAGCAGCTCCTCGAGCGGCGAACCGGGCTGGATGATCGTGAAGTGGTCGCGCCCAGCGAATGTCCAATACTCGAGTCGTTGACCAGCAGCGCAGCGCTCTTCGACATACGCGTCGGTGGCAGACGGCGGCACGACGTTGTCCGAGAGGCCTTGCGCGATTACGACGGGAGCCTTTATCGGACCGTCCGCCGTGTTCTGCTCAAGCCGAGCTTGAAGCGCTTTGTTCGAACTCGTCGCCAATGCTGGACCATCGAACGTCGCCGCCAGTGCCTCGATGCGTTCCGGATCCTCGGGCGGGACGAAGTCGCATAAGTTTACCATCTGACGCGCAGCATCGAGCGCCTCGGGCCGAAGCGCTTGCTCGAATGTGATGTCAGGGTAGAACCGGCTGTACGCTAGCGCGAGATACGGTCCAAACAGCTTGTCCATCGCGACGTTCATCGCGAGAATGTTCTTAATGTTCGCGGCCGGTGCGATTGCCGCGACGCCGAGGATTTCGAGATCCGGCGCGTAGCGCGGCCCGACAATGCCGGTCCAAAGCGCTGCGTGCCCGCCCTGCGAGTAACCCCATACCACCATGCGTTTGTCGAGCGTAAGCTCGGACATCTGCCGCGCGGCACGGACCGAATCGAGCGCCGCGCGCGCTTCGCCTTCGCCGATCAGGTACGGATGCGGGCCACCCTTCTCTGCGAAGGAGTAATCTGTCGCGACCACGACCCAGCCAGCCATCACGATCCGGTCGCGCTCGGGGATGCCCTTGGTCGGCGCCGACAAAAGCGACGGCATGCATTTCTGCAGCAGGCCCGTCGTGGCGTGCTCCCATGCGATGACAGGACGTGGGCCTGCGGGAGGATCGGTCGGCGCGAACACGGTCGCGACTGCCGTCGCTGGCGTGCTGTCGTCCACAGTGGTTGCATAAAGGATGCGCCAGCCTCGCATGCCGGCTGGCAGTATCACGTCTTTGAGCGGCTCGCTCCGCAGTAACGCGCCAGGCTGGTGCGGCAGGTCCGACGGCGGATCGTAGAATGCATCTGGCGCGTGCGCAGTGATGCTCGCGCGAGACCGCCTGGGGTGTCGGCGCGGCGCTCGACTCTGACGACGCTCGTTTGGGCCGATTGCAGCCAGCTCCGGCGAGCAAAACAAGCAGCACCGCGAAGCCAATCGAACGAAGTCCGGCAATGTTCATAAGTCCCTTCTCCTGAGCAACTGTGATCCGCTATCCATCGGCGGAAGAGACGACCTAACGAGAAAGAGATAAGCCGCGACAAGGGGTCGTGGCAAACATGCGGCAGTTATTTCGGGTTAAGTCGTCATGACATGGTAAAATCGATTGGCATTCTGGCAAGCGAGTCCTTTGGGGTGTTAAGTAAGCGGCATTTTTTCAGGCGTGATGAACCTCCCGGCGATATCCGCCGGGAGGTTCACGCCCTTGGCAGCGCACTTCGCAAACAACGCTGCCTGGTTAGTCCGCCGTTGCGTCTTGAACGGCAATATGAAGGTCGCCAACCTCAACGCGCCGGCATTGCACTTCCCCACGCCGAGGGCGACGGCGGAGTGGAGCGACCAGCGACGGCGGATTGAGCGGATTCGCCTTCATTTCCATGCCGGAGTTGTAGGCGGTGTGCCTTTGATACGAGCTAGGAATCCATGGGCAATGCCGGAAGCATCGACGTAACGACCAACGATATTCCCTTGCGGACTAATTCCATTAAGCGATGTGAAGGTTGAGCCGGGATAATCGAAGGTGAAGAAGTTGTTTGGCGGGACAAAGAAGACTCCATGAGTCGCGCCTGAGGTGTCCCCATATCTGCCCACCACCTCGTTCTTATTGTCAAGTCCAAACAGGACTGTCGCAGTGGAGCCCGGAGGATCGATCGGGAAGTGCAGCGCCCCATTGGCGTCCCGGTAGTAGCCGTGAAGGATTCCTGCGGCTGTCGACAAAATATCCTACCACTAACTTTTTGTTATTATTGATCTCGTAAGCAAGGGTCAAGAGCAGCTCCCGGGACGCTCCACGACGGTTAAGGTGCCGCCACGGCCGACGAACGCCTGGAAGATCCCGCTGCCGTCATCAAACGCGCCGGTAAATTCGCCGGGATCGTTTATACAAAGCAGATTGGTCTGGACCGCGCCGGGAACATCGTATTCCGTGAAGGTGCCGCCCGACAGGAAAAACGAGTGAACGGTGCCATCGCTGATGACGTAGTCACCGGCCATCTGTGCGTGAGTTATTGATGCCGCGTCCTTCGGTAAAACCGACGGTATCGTTAGGGTCAACGATCGGATCGCTAAAGCTACCATCGCTGAACCGAACAAAACCTCGCGTCACCCCGGCCGAATCGATGAACTCGCCAACGATGTCGCCTCTTTCGTTAATCTTTTGCGGCAAGGTCGAATTTCCGACCCCGGGATAATCAAAAGTCGTGATGACTTCGATAGAGCCCGAGTTCTGCTGCTTGCTGAGCGAATGTCCCCATCAACGGGAACACGAATAGAACTGCCAGAATGCTGCTGAGTATGTGTTTTGATTTCATGATGTTTATTGCCTCCTTAGTTGAATTTCCCTTCCTAAAACGCCGATGTGGCAAAGGCACAATGCCCAGTTGGCGAATTTCGATGTGACCACTTTGGGTGTTGCGGCTATTGCTACGACGCAGCGACGGATGATCAGAGAAAAAAAAAGTCGCTCAGAACTGAAACCGCAAGCCCATGGGCGAGGCTATCAATTTGGATTGTTCACGCGCATCGCGACGACCGGAAACGTTTTATCGTGCGTGCGGGTGAAAAGCTAAGTGCATTTTTAGAATAGAATCGGCGATTCGACTCCAGCGATCCATCGACGCTCCGTCCGTGTACATCGGAAGACTGTACCGGCGAAATTTTGACCATTGCCATTAACCGAAGCAAATAAATAGGGATACAGAGATTAAAGTTGGTAACATCCTCGCTACGATGACTATGAGCCATCGCTCCGCTAACTACCCGCTGGGCAACACCGACGCTGAGCATGAGCGCCTAATCCGGCAAGCTGCGCGTATTGCTCCCATTACCGAAAGATTCTTTCGCGAGGCAGGCATTGGACTTGGGCAACGCGTTCTGGATCTCGGGTCGGGCGTAGGAGACGTGGCGATGCTAGTTGCCCGACTGGTGGGTCCTACGGGCGAGGTTGTGGCCATCGAGCGGGACCCGAAGGCCATTGCAAGGCCCGTGCTCGCGTGACCGAGGCCGGCTTTCACAACGTGAGCTTCAATGAGTCGAATGTGAACGAGATCCTGGACGAGAAGCCTTTCGATGCAGCGGTGGGCCGTTTTATTCTCATGTACTTCCCGATCCGGTTGCAACGTTGCGCTCGATTTCACAAGTGGTGCGACCGGGAGGAGTGTTTGTTTTTCAAGAACCATGCTGGGTCCCAGTGCTTGCGCATTTGGCGTCGCTACCTCTTTGGTTCGCAACGGTCTCTCTAATTGATAGGGCAATGCGCGCCTCCGCCAATCACGACATGGGAACGGAGCTCTACCACACATTCGTAGAAGCTGGATTGCCTCCACCCACCATGCGCATGGAACTGCCTATGGGAAAGGAGTCCTACCTTGCACAGTGGTATTACGATACCTTATGCAGTTTGCGACCGCAGATAGAGCAGATGCGTCTGCCCATCGAGTCGTTGGGTAGCCTTGAGACCCTGGTGCACAGACTGCAAGCCGAGGTTGCAGAATCGAAGACTGTTGCGTGCTGGTTTGCATCTGTCGGGGCGTGGTGCCGCAAAGCTTAGCCTGAAGGGACGCGGGCGCTCTTTTGCGGAGCAAAACCAGGAACATCGCCGAATCCAGTATGTAACCAGTTGATGACGCCAATGAACGAAATGTTTGATGTTCGATGTAGGACGTTTGATCTAGCTATGGCCCCTGCCGGGGATTATCTGTTTGACTCATGACCTTCCCGGTTCATTCGCCCTCGAGGGCCATCCGGTCCATCGCGTAGATTACCAATCTGCTCGATCTTCGTTAGGCCGACAGCGGAGATGCGATGAAACGCACATGGACGATCATCGGCGTAAGCGATGTGCCGAGTAGCTTCAAATGGTACCAGTCGCTCTTCGGCCAGCCCGAGACACGACCGGGCCATGCCTACTTTGGTCAGATCCTGGATTCGGATGGAACTGTCTTGCTCTGCCTCCACCAGTGGGGCGCGCACGAGCATCCGTCGTTGATGAGCCGGGACCAGGCGACACCTGGCAACGGGCTCCTCTTGTTCTTCCGCGTCGACGATTTCGATATGGCGCTGAAAAGGGCACGCGCTCTCGTCGCCCGGCTCGAAGAGGAGCCGCACGTGAACCCGAATACTCGAACACAGGAGTTCTCGCTCCGGGATCCGGACGGATACTATGTCACGATTAGTGAGCTTTCCGCGCCCCAGCGAAGCCGACCCGTTAGGCGGCATGAGTAAACTTTTCGTAGGCAAGGTCCAGGCTGGCTTCGGTGATGCTGCTCGCTGGTTGAAGCTTTTTAATGCCGCCTATAGCCAGAAGCTAGGGATGTCTGTAATCCCCGGCTCGCTGAACATCGTCGCTGACGTTAGTCTGAGAAATCATTCGGCTTGCAAGATGGCGATGTGATCGAGATCAGGATAACCACTTAAGCTAAACTCTGGCAACGATGAGAGAAAGTCCCAGCGCCCGCGACCAACAGCCACGAGACCTGTTACGCAGCGGAACGAAGATGTTCCTTTTCTGGTGTCTTCCGTCGCTTGCGTTTGCGCTCGGCTTCTTTGTATCGGCTGGGTTGAAAACGATTTTGTGGACCTTGTCACTTGGGTTCATGGGCACACTATGTTTGCTGAATGCCTCGCGGTGCGGTCGCATTCACTGTTACTTCATGGGCCCGTTTTTCATACTCTGTGCTGTTACTTCGTTGGGTTATGGTATTGGGCTGCTACCATTTGGGCCGTCCGGATGGAAATGGATTGGTAACATAACAATTATCGGCGCGATCGTGCTCAGCTGCATTCCGGAACTCGTTCTCGGGCGGTATCGGCGAAATGGACCAGGATGAATTATAAGGCTGAAATGAAGATAGATCGCGCCGCCGCCTGCCGTGGCTTACCGCGTAGCGCAAGCTTGGGGCGCGCGGTCTTTGCTGCGACCATGATCGGCCTCGGAGTCCTGGGTCTGATCAAGGGCGAGTTCACTCCGATATGGAGTGGCGTGCCGAAAGGTGTGCCAGCCCGCGAGGTACTCGCCTATCTCTGCGCATTCATATCCCTGGGATCTGGCATCGCCCTGCTCTGGCAGCGCACAGCCGTCGTCGCTGCCCGCGTCCTGCTCGCGCTATCTCGTCGTTTGGCTACTACTATTTAGGGCGTCTCACATTTTCTTCGCTCCCACTGCGACCGATACCTGGTGGGCATGCGGTGAGAGCGCGGTGATGGTGGCCGCCGCCTGGGTTCTGTACGTCTGGTTCGCCTCTGACTGGGACAGGGATCACCTCGGTTTCGCCACAGGCGACAATGGTCTGCGCATCGCGAGGGTCTTCTACGGCCTGGGTTTGATCCCCTTCGGCCTAGCCCACTTTACCTATCTCAAAGAGACCATTGCGGTGGTGCCCGGCTGGCTGCCATGGCACGTGGCCTGGGCCTATTTCACCGGCTGCACCTTCATCGCGGCGGGCGTAGCAGTGCTCATCGATGTCTATGCACGGCCGGCAGCCGTGCTCTCGGCGTTGCAGCTGGGCTTGTTCACTCTGCTTGTGTGGGTCCCTATCGTGGCGGCCGGCCCTAGCGCTTTCCAATGGAGCGAGTTCGTCGACTCTTGGGCGTTGACGGCAGGTGCTTGGGTAGTGGCGGACTCCTACTGCGCCGTGCCTTGGCTCGCTGTGAGCAAGCGCTGGGGCCAGCGATGAAGCCGTATCAGGAAGAGTTTCCGGTTGGCGCGACCGTTCGTATTGCCGAGCGTGCTGAGTTGGAACGATTCCGACGCGAGTGGCAGTTCCACCACAAGCTGGAAGCAGAGCAGCTCTCATGCGCTGGCCGCACGGCGCGGGTAAGAGATGTTGGCTTTTATCATGGAGGTGATGCGCTCTATCATCTCGATGGCGTTCCCGGTATCTGGCATGAGGTCTGTCTTCACGCTGTGGAATAATTCCATCCGCACGATCTAATCCGGCACTCGGTTTGAGCTACTTGTGATTTTGACTGATCGTGATCGCGCATTAAACACCCAGGGTATCGATGAGTGAACGAAGCATCGCGGCTTACGCAACGTATCGCAGCGGGTCAAAACTTACGACGCCGATATGGAATTGATGCACCCGAATCGATCAAAAGATGGTCCAAATCGCTCTTGAGGTGTTGCCGTTTCCGAAAGCAGCTGCTCTTCGAGCAATCGATTTAGGAATCGGTACGGGTTACTTCACCGAGCGCTTTCTCAATAACTTTCCGAACAGCCGTGTCCTCGGCATTGACGGAGCTCAGGCCATGATTGAGCTGGCGAAGGCACGCCTCACGTCATTAGCTTCGCGAGTCCAATTCGTGATCGGTGATTTTCGACAATTGCAAGAACTGGATCCCGACGCCGGCTCGATCGATGTCGTATTTTCTGCGTACGCGCTTCACCACCTTAGTCGCCGCGACAAGGAGACGGTGTTGAGACAAGTGGTTCAGCTTCTTGTGCCTGGCGGTTGGTTCGTGAACGCCGATCTGATTGTGGCGGATTCACCGGAACTTGAGAGCCATTTACAGGAACTTCGTATCGCTGGAATTGTGGAACGCGCGCGTGGCTCAGACAAGCGGTGCGTTGATCTAGCATCGACGCGCCGTTTCCTTGCTGATCTCGAAAAGAACGAGCGTGATCAACCACTCACCATGGCTGAGGATTTAGAGCTGCTTCGAAGTTCCGGTCTGAAAAACGTCTCCACGTTCTGGCTCGAATACCGCGAGCTGGTAAGCGCCGGACAAAAATGACGTTCGCGATCAAAGCCGCGGTTATCGATTCGCGGGCGAGAACGTTCGTGTTCGCGACCAGAAGACGATGTACGGCGGCAAGCACATCGCCACGGGGACACTATCTTTGTCTTCGCGAGCGAGAACGAAGGCGGGCCAGGTCTCATTGCGAGCGGCGTCGTCACTTCGGCCAAAGCGATCGCGAAGAAACCCAGGGTCGCCAGGCAAACGCCTCGGGTCAGCATCACTGTCAGACGCACTGCGCTCGCCAAGCGGCGCCTCGGGCGCAGCGAGCTGAAACGTTTTCGCGACTGGAACGACGGTCGACCCGAGACCGAACTCAATTTCAAATTCTATCGCCAGGCAACGAACAAAATCATTGGCATCTCCGATAAAGCCGCAGCATTCCTACGCGGATTCTTTTAGGCGGCGAATTTCGGAGACTATTCGCAAACCGAGCCGTCTCATGCATAATCCCGCTGTAATCACAATGGGAACAAGGACTCTCGCTGTGCTTGTTACGATTGCTTTCAGCGTGATTGGAGTATTGGGTGACTACTTCCTCAAGCTCGCAAGCGCGCGCGAGCAACCGCTGCGGACGAGCTGGTTTTATCTTGGCTTCGTCCTGTCTGCGTCGACCGCTTTCGGTTGGGTGTTCGTAATGAAACACCTGAAGCTCGCGACCATCAGCGTCCTTTACTCTGTTTCCCTGGTGCTACTGCTTACCACGATCGGCGTGGTGCTCTTCCACGAGTCTCCAATTACTTTGAGGTGATCGGGATCGTGTTGGCCGTGATATCGCTCGTGCTATTGATGCGCTTCGCTTAAAAGCCATCTCGTAAATGTCATTCTGAGCGAAGCGAAGAATCTCGGATCAAATTCGGACGGATCACTAACGGACGTAGACAGAGATGTTTCGCTTCGCTCAACATGACAGCGCTATTCTGAGATGAGTTCTAACCACTACGTCAGTGCAATATCCCTTTCAAAGATCGAACCCCATCTCCATCTCATTAGAACGAAGACCTCTTCCATCGAGCGCATGACACGAAATTATCGCTTACTGTTCGGACCTCTGGCGGGAATCATTCTTGTTTTTGGCGTAGCGGCCCTGGCGCTGCTGATACCCGACTATAGTCATGTGCGTCAGACGGTGAGCGAGATTGGAGAAATTGGCTCTCCGGCCAGAGTTCCGTTCGCCATCATGTTAGGTTGCGTTGCGGCCTGCATTTTGGTTTTCGCCTCGGCGGTTCGTGACGTATCAGTTGCGGCCGATCACTCTCGATTTACCGCATATCTAATAGGATTCATGGCCTTGCCGGCTGCAGGAATAGGAGTGTTCGCCTATCCGCACCCGGCTCACAACCTCTTCGGCATGTCGGAACTGATTGGATACCAGGCACCGCTCGCCTTCGCCCTGGCATGGAGACATGATCCACGCGCGAAAACTCTTGTTGGAATCTCGTGGATCTTCTTTGTCCTGATATGGGGAGCAATCGCTTTGAACTTAAGCCCATTTGCCGCACCGGTTTGGGCTTATGTGAAGCCCGTTCATGGGCTTGCACAAAGAGCCCTTTTCGCTGCCTGGTTCGGTTGGTGCGCCGTGTTAGGAATATTATTGTTTAGGCGAGACTGGCAGGATTCCGCCGGTTGAAATGCCTCGTTACATATTATGGGAACGTCTCTCGCTATTTTGGCGATGACTTATGCGAAAAGTTGCTTTTGATTTCACGAGCAAGTTTTCGACGTTGGTGACGAATGAACAGCAAGCAAATAGCGGTCATTTTGAAATCGTTCGACGCGCCGGATGAAGTTCGCGTGATGCAGAAAGGGAAATTTGAGTTAGTCCATCTGGGGGAATCACAATTGGTCGTGCGACGTATGACCAGGATGGAAATGGAGCGAGCACGTCGGTCCGAGTGTGGGCGCCACGCGTTGCCCCGTTGAACATGTCGGGCTTGTTCTTTCAGGAACTGCGACAGTTGCATTCGATGATGGTCGCGTAATTGAGCTTCACGCAGGCGACCTGTTTTATGTTCCGCCCGTGCCGCACGATAGCTGGGTCATTGGCGATGAGCCATACGTGTCGCTGCATTTCCTCGGCGCCGATAATACGCGACCAAAGCCGTTGAAACGGCTTATGCTTTTATAGCACACTCACCGGGCTGAAGCCCGGTGTTAATCAGCATGCGAGTCCAGACATTGCCATCCGGCGACCCTGCCGCGGCCAATCTTATTAACACCGGCTTTCAAGCCGGTGTCACAAAACGTTGAGACATGGAAGCTGTTTCAACAGCTTTGCTGGTTTAGCGCTTCTGTTCGAAGTGGAGGGCATCGAGAGGGACTGGACGACCCGACAGCTTTGTTCTAAAACCGCCGGATGAAAAAGTTGGTCCCAATACTTTTGCTCGCATCAATGACGCCATTTTGTGCACGAGGACAGCAATCCGGCGGCACACTCACTAGCACGCTCGCCAGCCAGGGGCTTGCTGGCGCGAAATTGGAGCGACGCTATGGCAATCATCTGTTGGTTCCGGTTTCCATAAATAATCGGCACGCCGCGATGATGATCGATACAGGATCGCCGCATACACTCATCGACCGCAACAGCGTGAATACCTTCGGTCTTACCGTGGAAAAGACTGATTCAAGTGTCGGCGGTTTGTTTGGCCGCGCCTGGGAACGTTACGGGACGAGCAAAGTGAAAAGCATCGCCATGGGCAATTGCATGGTAACAAATGTTCCTGTGGCAATCGCCGATTTATCCAGCCTGAATCCGGACCGCGAAGCTACAGCTACCGGATCCCACATATCGGAATCCAAACCGATGGCACATTTCAATGGCGTGCTCGGCGCGCGCGAGATGGTGAAGTTTGGGATGATTATCGATTGCACCCGGCAGATGCTTTACATCAATCCCAACGGTGGAAGCTCTGCGGTGAGCCAGAGTCTCGCGAGTTTCCTGGCTGGTCGCGGGTTTACCCGAGTCCCGATGCGACTTAACGCGAATGGTCACTTCGATGTTGAAGGCGGGCTGAACGCACACGCGACACGGTTTATCGTGGACACCGGCTCGACAACGACGCTGATCGACAAGCAAGTCGCGGTAAAATTCGGAACGGGTGTGACCGCGCTTGCGGGCTACGGCGTTGGCGGGGCCGGTGGCCTGGTCGAAGGAGTGAATCGCGCCACCGTGAAGGAACTGGCGATCGGAAATTTTAAACTGGCAAATGCCGAGGTGGTCGTGGCGCACGTGTCGGGCGACATTCTGCTCTCGAAATCGGCGGACGAATCCAATGCCGGCGTGTTGGGCCAGGATTATCTGGCGACTAATTTCGCTGTGATCGACATGGGCGGCAAAGCGCTCTACTTGCGCCGCCCCGATTCGCGCTAGGTTTTCTGTCATGTTGAGCGAAGCGAAACATCTCTGCCTAGCGCGTGTCAGACTGGCTCCGCAGACAAATCAGAGATTCTTCGCTTCGCTCAGAATGACAAAAAGCCTCTGCTGCTATTCGGCTTCTCACCAGTTTCGGAACGGTCGCCTTTGCGAGGCTCGTAAACGCGGCGACCGCGGTGTTTGCTGCTGAGTCGCTCAGCCGCAACAAACCGATATCCAATCCGAGATTTTTCCCACGCAAACGAATGGGCTTTAAGTTGAGATTTTCGCGACCGCGTAATGCGATCTTTGGCATCAACGCCCCGGCTTGCGAGGGACCAAGCGACCGAAGCAGGGTCTCAATAGCATTGATCTCAGCGATCATATGAGGGCGTACCAGATGTTTGCGACAAATCTCGTCTGACATTTTGCGCATCACAAAACTGTCGGGCAATTGAAGCAGACGTTGCCGGTCTAATTTGGGGAAATCGACGACGCGCCGGTTCGCCCACGGATGGTTCTGCGCCACGATCAGGGCAAATTCATCCGTGCAAAGACGCTCGTAACTAAGATTCGGAGAATGGCGGGTCAGAAAACCGAGGCCAACATCCATGCGGCCTTCTTCAAGCGCCGTTTCAATCTCAGTGGACGAGATTTCTTCGACGGTAACGCTGATTGCAGGATGATCGGCGACAAATGCGCCGAGAAGTTGCGGGACCAGCGGCACATTCAGCACTGGAATAACACCAATATGCAATGCGCCGCGCAATTCTCCTGGTTCACCGTTGAGTTCGTGGAGAAGATTCTCCAACTGATGAAGGAGCGACCGGGCGTGCTCCTGAAAAATCAAACCTCGCGGAGTGAGCAAGATCCGCTTCCCGCGGCGCTGGAACAGAGGTACACGAAGACCTCTTTTCCAAATCCCGCATTTGTTGTGAAACACTCGGTTGCGAAATTCCGAGCCGGTCAGCCGCGCGGCTAAAGTTTCCCGCCTCGGCAACGGCGAGAAAATACCGGAGATGGCGAATGTCCAAAGGCTCCGACATGAGAGAAGCATATTGTTCGGCCGATTTGCAAAATGCAATCAGGAGCTTGACCCCGAATGCGTTCGG
The DNA here is from genome assembly GCA_963825355.1 of uncultured Verrucomicrobiae bacterium. Taxonomy (GTDB): domain Bacteria; phylum Verrucomicrobiota; class Verrucomicrobiia; order Chthoniobacterales; family UBA10450; genus Udaeobacter. Next base: position 391,968 of record CAWGSY010000016.1, read on the forward strand.
GGTTGATTGCCGGCCAAGATTCTGCTTGCATAGGCAAAACTTATCGCGCCATTTCCAAAACCTTTGAACACTGCAATGACCGCTAAGCTTCTTCTCGTTGGCATTTCGCTGAGCCTTCTGTTTTTGGCAGGCTGCAACAAGAAGTCCGGATCGAGCGTTCAGAATTCAAACAAAGTCCGCGTCGGGTATATTGGTTTAACCTGCGAGGCTCCAATCTACGCGGCTTACGAAAAGGGCTTCTTCAAGGAGGAGGGACTCGAGCCGGAACTGGTAAAGTGCAGCTGGTCAACTTACAAGGATTCACTGGCTCTTGGCAGCTACGACATCACTCATCATTTGGTGATGTACTTTCTGAAGCCGATTGAGCAGGGCCTGGACGTAAGATTCTTGGCCGGAATTCACCGCGGATGTTTGCGCGTTCAAGCAGGCGTAAAAACGAATATTCACACGATTGAAGACCTGAAAGGAAAGCGAATTGGTGTTCCCGGAATGGGGACGCCTCCGTTCGTTTTCGCAAATCGCGTGTTCGGCGTTCACGGAATCGACGCGGGCAAAGATATTACCTGGAAAGTTTTTCCGGCAGGTGAATTAGGTCTGGCGATTGATAAAGGCGAAGTAGACGCAGTTGCTAACGCGGAACCCATCGGAAGCCTCTTAATTGCCGAGGGTAAAGTGAGAAACATTGCCGATCAGATAACAGACGCGCCTTACAGGGACGAGTATTGCTGTGAAGTGATCGCGAACGGCAAATGGGTGGATGCCAATCCCGACACGGCGGCTAAAGCAACACGTGCGTTGTTAAAAGGCGCCAAGTGGGTCGAGACCAATCCGAGGGCTGCGGCGATCATGGCCGTGGAGAAAAAGTATCTCGCTTCCACGCCCGAATTGAACACTGTCGCGCTCGCGCGGTTGCGCTATATACCAAGTGTTCAATTAGCCGAGGAATCCGTGCAAACTGCCGCGCGGGAAATGAAGGTCGCAAAGATGCTTTCGCCGGAGACTGACACCGAAGCCCTGGCGAAACGCGCTTTCATGCATCTTCCCGGCGTGACGGACGAATGGATTAAGTCCATCGAGGTGGAAAAAATTGCAGGCGCCCAGGTTTCACCCGACGAAGATATCAGGCTGATCGCAGCATTAATTCAAAAGGACAGCGGCGATTCGTGTTGCCGAAGAAAAATGTTCGATCAACCCGACCAGGATGCCCCGAATCTTGCCGATCCCGATGCGCCATGTCTTCGGTAAAAACATGGTCGCTGGCAGAAGTAACCGAGGCGGCAAAACCATTGACAATCACGCTGTCATGTTGAGTGACGAAACACTTTGTCTGATTATCAGCAGGTATCGCCGCGATTAATCCGAGATTCTTCCTTCAAATGACATCGATCAGATAATAACAGCTCGAAGCCGCTCAAGGACAAACTATCGAGATTGCCCTGGCCTATGCAGCTGGCTGTTCCGGTCGCGAGTTTAATTACGTTCGGAACTCACCTGCTGATCGCACCAAGAGCGCCGCCGCTCGAGACACATTCTTACATGCTCCTTTTTTGGGAAATTCTCGGCGTCTCAATTATTCTCTCAATCGCGCAACATTTCTGGCCAGCGCTGCGCAAATGGATGCGCCACATCTGGCCGATTTTTACCGCTGCGATCCTGTTAATCGGTGTTTGGGACGTGATCACAGTAGGCTTGCACTTGCTTCCGCTGCCATATTTTCCCGGACCTGCAGCAATTTTACGCAGCTTGATTAGCGATCGCGGGATTTTGCTCGATAGCACGTGGCATTCCCTTGTTTTGCTCCTGAGTGGCTACACACTTGGCGTGATCATCGGACTTGTTAGCGGGGTGTGTATCGGCTGGTCGAGTTCGGTGCGCTACTGGGGGATGCCGCTGCTGAAAGTTGTAGGGCCGATTCCAGCAACAGCCTGGATCCCAATTGCGATGGTAGTATCTCCTTCGGCAATCATGTCTTCAGCGGGGTTAATTGCGCTGGCGGTATGGTTCCCGGTCACGATGTTGACTGCGTCTGGGATTTCCAACACACGCGCATCCTACCTTGACGTAGCTCGAACCCTCGGCGCAGGACGCTTCTATCTAATCTTTCGAGTCGCGATACCAGCCGCAGTTCCAAATATTTTCATCGGTTTGTTCATGGGACTCGGTGCCTCATTTCTAACACTGGTCGTCGCCGAGTCTGTGGGAGTTAAATCCGGTCTCGGTTGGTATGTTAGTTGGGCTCAAGGCTGGGCTGAGTACGGCAAAGTTTTCGCCGCGCTCATTATCATGGCAGCCTTCTTTTCCACAGTGATGACTTTGCTGTTCAAACTGCGCGATCGAGTTCTGGTCTGGCAGAAGGGAATAATTAAGTGGTGACGACGAATATTGCTGACGCGTCAGGCGTTCGCGTGCACGAAATCTGCAAAAGTTTTCCAGTGCCCGACGCGCCTGGCACAAGCCGGCTTGCTCTCGGCGGCATATCGTTTTCAATTGCCGCAAGCGAGCTTGTTTCGTTAGTCGGGCCGAGCGGTTGTGGAAAGTCGACATTGCTTCGACTTATCGCAGGCTTGGATGTTTCGGATTCAGGTGAGCTACTTGTCGGCAACGAAAAAATTGTCGGACCGAGCGCGGAGCGCGGCCTCGTTTTTCAAGATCCAAATTTGTTTCCATGGCTGACTGTTCGCCGCAATATTGAGGCCGGCCTCGCTGCGCGTGGAGTGTTGCGCGAAAAACAGAACGAAGTGGACGACTTCATGCGGTTAGTCGGGCTCGAAGCGTTTGCGAATGCGTATCCGCATCATCTTTCCGGTGGCATGGCCCAGCGTGTTGCGCTTGCACGCGCCCTCATCAACCATCCCAAGGTTCTGCTTCTCGATGAACCACTCGGCGCGCTCGACGCTTTCACGCGGATGCGCATGCAGGACGAAGTATTTAGGCTATGGGAAAATCGTCGCACCACGATGCTGCTCGTTACCCACGACATTGATGAAGCGATCTACATGAGCGATCGCATCCTGATCATGACCCAGGCGCCCGGGCGAATTGATCGCGAGATCGACATCAACCTCGCGCGTCCACGTGATCGCACTAGCGATTCATTTCTACGCTTCCGCAGCGAGATTCTCGAACATCTGCATTTCGCCGGCAAAGTCGCCCCGAGTTCCTCTCGCTGCTGAAGGATTAGGAAGACAACCTGCCAGGTTGTCTCGGCAGGCTGGCAGCCTGCCAGCCGAGTCAGGCAAGCTGCCTGACTTCCAGTGACTCCGCGTACAGTCCGAAGGACCTTTCGGTCTAAAAAAAGTCGTAGAGAGGCCATCTTCTCGAAAAGCGTGGAGGGCGACTGGGCCCTTCGTTACAAAAAGTAACAGATTTGTCTCTTTTATCCCTGCAAATTCGTTTGAAAGATAACAGGGAAGGATAACACGTATGGAAACCATGTATCCCAAACAGAGGAGCCCGGGCTTGGGGAGCCGCGACCTATACGAGGTTCGCCCGCGCAAGGACAGAGATGGCTTTGATCTAATCAGTGAGCTGTTTCGATACGGCCCGATCTGGTATGCCGGACCCGACGCCATCCGTAACGCAATCGCGTACGCAAAGTATCGCTCTCACTTCCGGTCACAACGCGCAATTATCCGCGTGTTGGATCACTGCGGCGAGATCGTCCAGATGCACGAATAAAGCAGCGTCTTCGGCGCGCCCCAGTGCAAGAGCCGCGGGGTTCTCCAAATTGCGATTGCTTCGCGTTTTGGCGTGTGCTTTCAAAAACCCTTTCATATCCTTGCGGTTCAGGAGGGAATCAGGATGCGAAAACAGATCATCTTCTTCATTGCGACAACGTTGGCAGCAGTCACAGCTCAATCAATAGCAGTCGCGGCTTCAGATACGGACTGGGATCGAACCGTTCTACCGCGTCCGGCGCAGCCATTTGAAGGGGTTACGAAACGGACACTGGAAGGGTCTGTAGCGTCTTTTACCCAACCTGTTAAAGCGCCAATCGATGCGCCCAACATTCTACTCGTGTTGATCGATGATGCGGGATTTGGAAATCCGTCCACGTTCGGCGGACCTGTAGCTACTCCGACATTCGATCAACTCGCGGCCGAGGGACTTCGTTACAATCGATTTCATGTCACCGCACTTTGTTCTCCGACGCGCGCAGCCTTGTTGTCGGGGCGGAATCATCATTCCGTTGGATTCGGATCGATTTGTGAATTGGCCGGCGGCTGGCCGGGTTACAGCACAAACTGGCCGACGAGCGCCGCATCGATCGCCAAGATTCTTCAGCTCAATGGCTATAACACCGCTGCCATCGGCAAATGGCATCTTACGCCGGATTCGCAGCAGGGACCCGCCGGTCCGTTTGATCGCTGGCCAAACGCGCTCGGATTCGATTATTTCTGGGGCTTTCTCGGAGGCGAAACCGGCCAGTTCGATCCGGTTGTGACTGAGAACAACAGCATTGTCGGCGTGCCGACAGACAAAAACTTTTATTTCAATGACGCGATGGTCGAGCACTCGATTTCCTGGATTCGCGGTCAGAAAGCGCAGGCGCCGGACAAACCCTTCTTTCTTTATTTTTCGACCGGCGCCACGCACGCGCCGCATCAGGTGCCGAAGGAGTGGAGCGATAAATACAGAGGCAAATTCGACCAGGGCTGGGACAAACTGCGCGAAGAAACGTTCGCACGCCAGAAACAGCTCGGCGTAATTCCTGCAAATGCGAAACTGACGCCGCGTGACTCTGCATTTCCAGCGTGGGACGGCGTCCCGCAAGACCTGAAAAAACTATACGCGCACCAGATGGAGGTTTACGCCGGTTACCAGGAAAACACGGATAACGCTGTTGGTCGCGTGATGAAAGCGCTCGGTGACATGGGACTCACCGATAATACTCTCATCATTTACATTTTCGGCGACAACGGTGCGAGCATGGAAGGAACGGAGACCGGAACCTTCAATGAGATGACCACGCTCAACGGTGTGCCGCTCACGGCCGACCAACAATTGAAAGCCATCAAAGCGTACGGCGGCCTCGAAAAATGGGGCGGCCCGGATATGGCACCTCATTACGCCGCGGCATGGGCGTGGGCTGGCAATGCGCCGTTTCAATGGGGAAAACAGGTAGCCTCCGCTCTAGGCGGCATTCGGGACCCAATGGTGATCTCGTGGCCAAAACGCATTAAAGACAAAGGGGGTATGCGCAGTCAGTTCATTCACTGCACAGATGTCGCACCGACTATTCTTGAAGCGGCCGGTTTGCCCGAACCAACACAGGTCAATGGCGTCGCTCAGATGCCGATGCATGGCGTGAGTTTTCTATCAACGTTTGATGACGCCAAAGCGCCTTCCCGCCACACCCAACAGTATTTCGAGATTCTCGGAAACCGCGCGATGTACAAAGACGGCTGGCTGGCATGCTGGCGACTGGACCGCATTCCGTGGAAGCTCGATCCCGAGACGCTCTCGCGATTCGCGCCAGGCAAATGGAATCCCGATAACGACAAATGCGAGTTGTATAACATCGACGAGGATTTCTCACAGGCCGACAACGTTGCAGATCAATATCCCGACAAAGTACGCGAACTAACCGCTCTCTTTTGGTCGGAGGCGGAGAAGTATCAGGTGCTGCCGTTGCTTGGAGAGATGGCGACGGTGTGGGGATCTCCCAAAGGCTTACCGGATCGGACAAAGTTTACTTATTACAATGGAACTGAAAACATTTCTTCGGGCATGATCCCGCCGATCTACAATCGTTCCTACAGCATCAGCGCCGATCTCGATAATCCAGGCCGTGCCGGCACATTTGGGCTGCGTCCCGGAGTAGCCGGTGTGATCGTGGCTGAGTCCAGTTTCCTTGGCGGCTTCTCGCTTTACGTCGAGAACGGCCATCTCAAGCACACCTACAGCTTGCTTGGATTGAAGCTGGACACCATCAGCTCGCGCGATGCGCTGCCCGCCGGAAAAGTCAACGTGCGTTACGAATTCACCGCTGATAAACCGGGCAACTTCGGCACGGGCGGTACGAGCAAGCTTTTCATCAACGGCAAACAGCAAGCCGAAGCGAAAATGGAACACAGCGTGCCGTTGCGATTCGCCTCGTACGAAGGCATGGATATCGGCACCGACAACGGACTTCCTGTCGTCCCGAAATTCGAATATGCGAAAGTACTCCCGAAATATTTCAGAGGCACGATCGAAAAAGTAGAATTCGATCTCGGGCCGGCAAAACTCAGCGCCGAAGATCTGCAGCGGATTTATTTGGAACGCTTCGCGAGCGCAGTTCGCAATTGATTTACGGGACGCGCAGATACGAATGTCTGTTCATTTTCATCAATCAACCCGGGGTTGAGCCGCTGTAGTTCAATCATCTCCCTTTTTCGAGGCTAATCACTACGGAGACGACACAAACCGCCCCGAAGCTCGTACGCGCGCTCAAACTTCGCGATCTGGTCCTGTTCAATCTGGTCGCGGTGCTGGGTCTCAGGCATCTTGGCACAACGGCGAAATTCGGTCCCGGATCACTGCTGATGTGGTTGATCGCCGCCGTCTTTTTCTTTGTCCCCCAGGGATTGGCCGTGATCGAGTTGTCATCACGGTTTCCGAAGGAAGGCGGCATCTATTTCTGGACGAAACACGCGTTAGGCGAAGGGAACGGGTTTTTGTGCGGCTGGTGTTACTGGGTCAATAACGTTCTCTATTATCCGAATCTGCTGATTTCGGCCGCGGTGATCGCGACTTTTATGTTCGGTAAAAGTGCGAGCGGGTTGAGTGACAATTGGATGTACGTGCTGCCAGTGACCCTCGGCTCGCTGTGGATTGCCGTTCTGATAAACATTGTCGGCCTCGGCACGGGCAAATGGCTGCAAAACGCCGGCGGTGTCGGCACGTATATTCCTGGGCTCATTCTCATTTTGCTAGGTCTCCACGGCGGGATGACCGCTCCGCCGGCGAATGATTTCAGCCTAACGAGTCTAAAGCCCGATCTGACCAACCTTCCGGCATTGAACCTCTTGGCTTCAATCGCGTTCGCATTCGCGGGGCTCGAGTTGGCCTCGACGATGGCCGACGAGGTAGAAAATCCACGACGCAATCTCCCTCGCTCGATTTTCATCGCCGCGCCATTGATCGCCGTTGCCTACGTGATGGGAACAGCAGCAGTGCTGTGGCGCCTGCCGAACAAGGATATCAATGTAGTCTCAGGATTTCTGCAGGCGATCAAGGCCGGCGCCGAAAACGTTTCGCCGACACTGGGATGGGTCGCTGCGCTCTGCGCGGCGCTTTACACGATTGGGAATCTCGGCAGCGTAGGCGCCTGGCTGATCGGGCCTGCGCGCGTGGCGTTTGTGATTGGGCTGGATCGGTATTTCCCGAAGTCTTTCGGAGCGGTGCATCCGCGTTGGCATACGCCATATATCGCGATCCTCGTTCAGGCGACGCTCGCGACGATATTTCTGTTGCTCTCGGTTATCGGCAAAGGCACCAACGTCGAGGACGTTTATCTGATCCTACTCGACACGCAGCTACTGATTTATTTTATCCCGTACATCTATTTATTCATCGTCTTTATGGTTCATCGTCGACGGAGCGAGAACACCACTGAAGTCGTCCTGGCACCTGGCGGACGGATTGGTGGATGGATCACGGGATTGAGCGGTATGATCGTAACCTTGTTTGCGATGATTATCGCGACGATTCCTCCGCCGGATATGAAAAACGCTCTGCTGTTTCGGTTCAAAGTTATTGGCGGTGCGCTCGGATTCGTTTTGATCGGCGGTTTGATCTACTGGCGCGCTCGCCTCAGAACACCAAAACGTATCGCAGCAGAACTTCGATGACGCTTCGCGCAACGCAGTGCGCAACTGAAGAGCATCAGCGCGGCTCAATCGCAATTGAGTGAGCCGGCAGTCGGATTCGAACCGACGACCTGCTGATTACAAATCAGCTGCTCTAACCAACTGAGCTATGCCGGCATTTGCTAGGTAAAGTGATGACACGAGAAATACTAGAGTTGCATTTTTCACGGTTATCTTCTACGGTTCGCCTGTGAAACAGCCAAAATCGACGAAAACGTGGGAAACAACGCGACTCCAGTATCTCGTCCGCCATAAATCTGGACGCTATTATGCCAGAGTCTTTGCTGGCGGCAAAGAGGTTTGGAAGTCGCTTAAGACATCACATTTTAGCGTGGCCAAGGCCAAGCTGGCCGAATTTCTCAAAGAGCATCGCCAGCGGGTCGCCAATCATGGCAACGGCGAAGTCTCGGCAAAGATGACGTTCGGCGAAGCAGCCGACATTCATTTGAGCAATCTCAATGACAACCCCAGAATCAAACCGGGGACGCGCCACTACTGGCAACAACGGCTCGCCGCGCTACTCAAAAGCTGGCCCGCGCTAAACGAAACGGAAGTCCGCAAGATTACGCCGACACAGTGCAAAGAATGGGCGAGCGCATATGTGAAAACTGCATCGCCGACGAATTTCAACAACACAGTCGCAATCCTTCGACACGTTCTGAACGTCGCAATCGAAGCAGGTGTCGTTTACGCGAACCCGGCAGTCACGCTAAAACGCGCCGCCATTCGGGCGAAAAATATTGCGCTGCCAAGCGCGGACAAGTTCAACGCGCTGATCGCAGAGATTCGTGCCGGCCACCATCGCCGTTCGGATAGCTGTGCTGACTTTGTGGCAGGGCTGGCATTTACCGGAATGCGCAAAAGCGAGGCAAACGCTTTAGAATGGCGGGATATTGAATTTGAACGCGACGAAATTGCTGTGCGCGGCGACACTGAGACGGGAACGAAAAACTGGGAAGTGCGGCGTGCCCCGCTCATTCCCGATGCGCGTGCACTGTTTGAGCGCATGCGAGCGCGACGCGATCAGGAACCGCCAGATGCAAAGGTTTTCCTTGTCCGCGAGTCGCAAAAGGCTCTTGATAGCGCTTGCAAGAAAGTGGCTGCGGAGCGCATCACGCATCATGACTTGCGCCATTTGTTCGCGACGCGATGCATTGAAACGGGAGTGGACATTCCGACGGTTTCGCGTTGGCTCGGCCACAAGGACGGGGGTGCGCTGGCAATGAAAACTTACGGCCATTTACGGCGCGAGCACAGCGTTGCTCAGGCGCAGCGTGTGACGTTTGCGGCGGTTTCCGCAACACAGGCCGACATCATTGCGTTTTCGCCGTGTGCCGCTAGCTGAGCGGAGCCAGATTAATGAAGTCCGCGAATCCTGAACCACGTGCTTCTTCTACTGCTTCAGTTGCGGTCAGTGGCCGCTCAGCGGGAATTTTGTGCTGCCGGACTTCAATTCGTCTGATGCGTCTGACGATGCGCATGTAGTGCCGGTGTTTCCGCCAATAGCATTCCATCCGACGGGAAATGCTCGGAAACAGCTGCGAGATTGAACAAAGTTGGCGCTCTCTGTGAGAAAACGTCTGCGTCGCGGCCAAGTCACTATCGTCATTATCGGAAAACATTTCCCTAAAAACTCGCGCACGATTGAGGGTCATACTTGGTTCAACGTGCCTCGTAAATTCAGCCAACCAAGGCTCGCCGGATGCAGCAAACTGTTCGCAATCCTGTTTCGTTAAGTTCGGATAAGCGGTCTGCAACCGGCGGGCGAGTTGCACGGAATTGGGGGTGCGGGTCCGCAGGCCGAGTTGGAAATAATCATTTAGAACCACTGCAACCAAATCTAGCGGGTCTTCTGGGGAACAATCGACAAATTCAATCGCGGCACTTTCCTCTATGATCTCAGATTGCGCGACCAATCCAATCAACCGGTCGCGAATGTGATTCGCTGGCTGGATGCGCAGCCGGCGCCCTCTACCAGATCGCGGTCGTCCGTATTTTTTCCAGCGCCAAATGGTTGTTCGATCCGGCATCGGTGTTGCAAATGTAACAATAGCTCTATACTTGTGCAATCGAAGCAATCTCACGCAGAACGGGCGCAAACCCTGTCGGGTGTTGCGCGTGGACCAATCCCGTTAGCCGAGCGAGTCGCTGTCAGCCCCACTGAATTTGCGGCGCTATTCGGTCGGTCGCCAACTTGGGCTTACCGGCAAATCTACGCCGGGCGAATAAAACCAATCAGTGATTGTGGCCGGCTCCTCATTCCTCGTTCCGAACTGGAATCCCTTCTCGCCCGGAAAGCTGACTACAAATGCGCGGCATGAATTTCGACGATACCGCTCGATTCCTTGGACCAAGTAACAAGCTATGGCCGCACCTGTTCACGCCGCCGCCAGCCAAACAAGCGACGAGACGATGTCTAGAGTGCCACAAGCGCGAGATAAGACCGCGACAAAAATACTGCGCTGATTGCGCAGCGGACAAGAAGCGAAAGTCGAATCGTGATCACATACGGCGAAAAAGACGTCATGATGTAGGAAAACTCGAAAATTCGCCCATTCACGCTGAGGAACTTACAAGCCCGCAAAATCAAGCCCGCTGTGATGATACTAAGAGTCCATTTTCGCCTTCCAGTTTTCCTACAATCGAAGGGCGGCGTCACTCATCGGAAGCAGGCGCGAACTCACCTGAGCACACCGACAGCAACTGATCGAATTTCGCATCTTCACGAACTCCTCGGGCCGGCAGCGCTGTTAGCTTGGCCAGAGCGATCTAAAGGCGACTCGCGGAAATGGAAGCATCTTCGGCTTGCAGACATGGAAACAATGACCCATCTAGCCAAACTAAATCGAGCAGGTAACATCGGCGTAGCTCTGGGCGACGTATCTAACGGCCTTGTCACAATCGATTTCGATGATGATAGCTACCTGACCGCATTCCTAAACGCGAACCCGCTGCTGAACAATACCCTTAGGACACGCGCCGTCCGAGGTTGTAACATCTGGTTAAGATGCGACGGCGAATACCCTCAATCGCAGAGGCTAAAGAATGTATCCGGCGCTGACATCGGCGAGTGGAGAGCGGACGGAAATCAGACCATCATTAGCGGGACTCACCCCGACGGTATGCCATATCGATTCGTCGTCGAGAAGGCAGTTATCACTGTCAGCTTAATGCTGGTTGCAGCCCAATAGAGGGCTTTTTCAGCGGAGACAGAATTTCTCAAGTAGCTCCTACTGACTTTGGCCAGAACAATGCCAGTCTCTTCAAACTGGCGCGATTGGTAAGGGATTACGAAAATGCTAAAAGACAACGGGCGACTGAGGCTGAATTACAGGCCGTGTTCAACCGCTGGTGCGTGGTTGCGCGACCGTTTTGGCGCCACACACGCGACGACTACTACGCAGAGTTCCTCGAAGCCTATGGCTATGCTCGCATCGGTCTACATGAAAATCGGATTGAAGTAGCCGTCAGCCGTGCAAAGGCTGCTGCGTTACCGAAGGTGCAAGGTTTCGCGGACGAGCGCATCCGACTGCTTGTGGCGATCTGCCGGGAGATACAACAGATAACCGGCCCAAATCCGTTCTTTGTACCCACGCGCAAGCTCGGCGAAATCCTTGGCACTCATTATACACAGGTTGCACGCTGGCTGCGAGCTTTAGCGGTTATAAAGATCATCCATCTAGCTCCCGGCGAAGTCCGCATGCGCGGCGGCAATCGTAGTCCACGTTATCATTACGGACCGCAGCAGTTAGCTGATGGCCCGGTCATTGCGGAGCCGTTAGCATTAGAGACTCCTTTCGGCTGCGGGTTTCAAAAGAGACCGCCGGTACACCCGCAATGATCCTCTGACTGAGCCTCGGGGCGGCACTCCCACCCTCGCCTTTACCTCCCCTAGAGATGAGAGCCCTAGAAAAGGGTGGTATGGGTATAGGGATATGAAAAGTAGCCTTGGCAATCGGACGAGTCCCAACGGCTTTAAGGCAGTCGGAGACCCTAGTAAACTTGCAAGGGTGACGCGATGCCGTTGCTACAGCGTTGGTTAGGCGTTTCGTTGGTCGGCGATATACAAAACGACGGAAGAGATGATGAGCGGTGGGACGAACGCTGCTACAGAGTAGACGGCAGTGCGGAAGACGAAAACCCGAAACGCCACGTACCCCTCGAAGGATGAGGCTAGACTAAGGGCTGCCGGGACGGCGATAGCGAGTGCGACGGCTGCGAAAAGAGCGATGAGCGAGTAGCGCCAACGGTCGTGGACTGAAGTGTCTCCGGTCGCGGTCGTCTTCTGGCGCCGCAGCCAGCGGAAATACAGAACAACGAGCAACGCCGCTGCGCCGAATGTGCTGCCATGCTGGAGGAAGTTGAAAACTGCAAGCGAACTAGTGCCAACGTGAATTACTGTAGCACGCAGAATGGCGAGATGGGTGACTGCCCAGCCGTCTGGATGGGTGAACGAGTCCCACACGGTATGCGTCCATGCGCCTAGCAAGACGGAAAACGCGGCGACGAAGAAGCTGTGGACTGAAAAGGGTGGCGGGCGCAATGCCAAGGGCATCAGGGCGGCTCGATGAGGCTGCGGGAGAATGAAACAGAGAGGCCTTCGTATCAGATAGAATAATCCGAGCGCTAAGAGCCCCGTCGGCAAGCAGACGGCGAGAGTGCCCAGAGCAGTATGAGCGAAGGTAGCTACGGGAAACCGGCCAACGTAGTAGCCGAAATCCGGTGCCATGCTTCCGATGATCAATGCAGTGAAGTTGAATCGTCCGGACAAGCGGCGCAGCGGAACAACGGCTAGTGGATGGCTGAACGTCCAAGGCATAACGCGCCCGAAGAACATAGAAACTCTACGCTCAAGGGTAAAACGTTCAACGTTCAACCAGATGACCCCCACACACCCCGCGAAGGAAGTGCTTAGATTAATTATGCGCGCCGCGATAACCATTCCGCGCGCACGCGCGCGACCAGTTCATTTCACGGTAGCTTCTACGGTGCGGAAGATTTTTCGTGTAAAGCCGCGCAATTCTGCGCAACGCGGTGCGAATTCGAGCTGGCTGAATGCCACAGCATTCGCAAAGGTGTGCGAGCCAGTGAAAACGCGCGCAAAAACTCTTTCTTGAATTACAAATCAGCCGCTCTGAACCAACTGAGCTATGCCGGCGTTTCGCATACGAAAGCTGCTTTCAGCGACTTGATCAAGGGTTGTGATGATCCCATTTCGCGCGCCAACACCGGAGCGGCCGCGTAAAACCCGCCACGACCGCCCAGTTTTTTTCGCTCGCTTCTGGCAGCGCCGTAAAAATCCTTCGATCTGTGCTAGATTTTGCAGCGTTGAGCAGCCCGTGTGACGAAGCCCCATCCACTCGCCAAGGGGTCACCCAGCTGCTGCTGCCGCCCGCTCAGTTCATGCGGGGCGCATCATGGCGACCAATGTCCAACGCGGGCCAACTCAAAGAGTGGCGAGCAGTCGGCGCGTGAAACAAAAAGCCGTTACACGGTGAAGCGTGACGGCTGATTGTGAATGCTGCTGCTTAGCGATTGTTGACCACTTGCGGTGTAGGTTTGCTCGCTTCAATCTGTGCGCTCACATTTTGGATTTGCGCTGCCTGCTCTTTAAGTTGCGCCGTTAGCACATCAATCCGTTTTTCTTGTTCCTGCACTTTGCGGTGTTCTTTGGTGTTCGAGATATGCCTAGGGCACAACGGTTAACGTCAGATCATTGCCGTTGCCGCCTTCGTAGCTCGCTTGGAAGTTGTTACCGTTGCTGGTGAAGACCGAGCCGTCAGACAGATTGCTGAACCTGCCGGAAATCGGGTTCGCCGAGGTGTTGTTAATCACCGTGAAAACTGTGCCCATTATGAGCGTGCCAGTGCCAACATCGACAAAGGTAAACGACGCGCCGCTGTTAATGGTCACGCCGAGAGCGGTAATTTCCCCCGCAATGGGAGTACGCCGGTTCAAAGCGCATTTGTAGGTCGAGCGGGAGTTGAAGATCAGAGCGCTGTCGATGCTGAGGATGCCGGGGGCAGTCGCACTGTTGCCGGGTAAGACGATTGCTCCAGAGCTGCTTCCTGTTCCGACCGTCACCGCGCCGGTGATTATGCCCGTGCCGGCGAGCGTGCCTTTGTTGACCTGCACAGCACCAGTGCCTGTGGCGGAGCCGCTTCTGTTTGTAACCAAGAGCGTGCCATTGCTAACCGTGGTGCCGCCGGTGTAGGGGCTCGTCTTGCTCAAGGTTAGTTTGCCGCTGCCTGTTTTCGTGAGCGAGCCGCCGGTGCCACCGCTGATTCCGCCGTCCTGGATCTGCCCGGAAAAGGTCGTGCTCAGGTTGTTGTTGCCCACGGTTAGGTTGTTGGCTCCGAGGAAGACAAGGCCGCTCCCTTCAATCGAACCGGTCGTCACACCCGGAGCATCGTGATCGCTGATGTCCAGATTGCCGTTACCGAAAACCTTCACGCGTGCCGTGCCGCCCGTGGAAGAACCAATAAAATCAATCGAACCACCCAAACCTCCATGCAGACCGCCGTTGGCGATCAGCGTGGCGCTGCCCGCCGTCGCGCTGTTGTCGAACGCCGTAGATCCGCCCAATCCGCCGCTCACGGTGCTGCCGTCGTTGGTGAAGGCGGTGAGGTTCCCCGCGGTCGCGCTATTTGTAAAGTTTATCAGTCCGTTGTTGCCGTCAGTAGCAGCCACAAAGCTCTGTGTGATCCCTGAATTATTCATGATGCCTACGCCGCTGATGGTCAACGCGAACGTGGCGCTGGCGGTAATCGTGAACGGGCTCGCGCCCGCATTGAACACGATGCCGTTGACCTCCGTATTCAACGAAAGGGAGACGCCGGTTATATTGGAGGACGCGAACGTTGCCGTGTCCGCGGACCCATTGGGCGGGCCACCCGCAGTCCAGTTCGCGGCAGTGTTCCAGTCCCCAGTGCCAGGACTTGCCAGCCAGGTGGCGCTCCCCGACTCGACATTGACCGTGCCCGTCATGCCCAGCGAGCAGTGCCGGTGGCAGAAGTACGAGTAAGTGCCGGCAGCCGTAAAGGTGTGCTCATAAACAAAACCCGTGTTTGATAACGTTCCTGCGCCACAGTTAGTATCGTTCGGCGAACAGAATTGCCCGTCAACCGTGCAGGGAGTGCCGCTGGTAACACTGTGGTTGTTGCTCGCCCAAGTCCAGCGCACCGTGTCGCCTACCGAAATGGTAACCGTGCTAGGCGAAAACATGGGCATCGCGTTCGGTCCCACCACCACATCAAAGATCTGACTAGTGGCCGACGACGGAGTGTTAGGAACCATGCGGCCGTTTTGATCGACAATGGTAATTGCGGGCCCGGCGCCAAATCCGGATACGGAAAAGATTGCTACCCCAGCCACTATTACGAGCCAGAAAGTGCATCGCGTTATCACGTTTGATCGTTTCATATCATGGCGAAATTGTTTTTCATTATTCCTTTGCGGAGTTATCTATCGAGAACCATTTGGTAACAGATTTGTTACTTTTGGCCGTCCGGAGCGATACCAACGGCGTGGGCGCACGCCCTGTGGCAACGACCAGAACTAATTTGGCATTAACTTCACGTCCGCTTCCAATGAGGGCCAACCGTACGACTACTGCATGGACGTAATCGGCACGGTGGTTACTGCAGCCGGCAACGGTAGCCCTTCTCACCTGTGGGGTGGGAGCACTTCTGATCGCCATGGTCCGGCAGCGCTGGCCAACGACAAAGGTCCGCGTTTGGTAACAATGCCCTTTTAAACCGTCGTAGCCGTGATTGACGGGATCAATGCTGCGCATCGGTCGCTCACGAGTTTGTTCTGTTCGTGATGCCCACGCCGCTGATGGTGAACGCGAAGAAGGGGCTGGAGATCGTGAACGCGCTTGCGCCCGGGTTGAACACGATGCCGTTGACCTCCGTAGTCTGCGAGACAACAGGGCGTCTTATATTGGAGGTCGCGAACGTTGCCGTCTCAGCCGGCCCATTGGGCGGGCGACCGGCAGTCCAGTCGACCGCGCTGTTCCAGTCCGTACTGGCAGGCCTTAGCAGCCAGGTGGCGCTCCCGGCAAAGCTGCTGCTCGCTGTTGAAAGCAGGAGCGTCAATATGGCGACGGCCGAGGGAACGAAGGCCCACGCACCTAGGCGCAGAAATGACTGCTTCTTCCGGGAAGCGGTCGAAGCGTGATGATTGATTGAGTTGGTTAGTTATTGTGTAGGTTGCATATGTTTATCTAATGTTGAGGGTTTGGATTTCTTTTTTGTTTGTCCGGCGCGTTTGTTGTTTGTGCCCGTTCATGTGCGTAAGGGGAAAGTCCGACTGAAACCCGCCACTGAAGAGCGAGAATCAGCCGGAGCGTAAAGCGACGGGAACCGCGCTCTGAAAACTTACCACGCACGTTGACATGCTCTTTGGCAGTCGGCTAAAATCGCGGCTCCCTTACAGGAGATTTCACCTATGCAGAATTACTTGAATCCTCGATCTACCGGCGCCCGCGCATTGCTCACTCTGGTGCTTTTCACGGCTGGTGGATGTCTGGTGGTAAAAGCAGCCTCGTTGCGTCCCGAAGCCACAAACACCGCTTCCCAAAGAACGCTCACGTTTTCGGATCGTGTGGCCTACCAGCGCGCAGTGGAAGAAGTTTACTGGCAGCACCGGATCTGGCCGAAGGAAAATCCAAGGGCCAAACCATCGCTGGATAAAGTGATATCGCAGGAACAGATCGAGCAGAAGGTTCAAGAGTATTTGCGCAATTCGCAGTTGCTCTCCGATCAATGGCAGCGGCCGATCACGGCCGAGCAGCTCCAGGCTGAGATAAACCGCATGGCCAGTCACACCAGGCAACCCGAAGTGCTCCGGGAGCTGTTCGTCGCGCTGGGCAACGATCCGTTCATCATCGCCGAATGTCTGGCCAGACCGGTGTTATCGGAGCGGCTGGTGGCCGAGCTAGGTGTCGCGTCGAATGCAGCGGACGCGCCTGAATCGCTGGGAATGACGGAAACAGAATCTTCGATGATGACCGATCAGCTAGGCTCCGATTACTACCTTCCCGAGATAGCGAGCTCGCCGGTTGAATATCCAGCGGGCGGCTGCGTTGATAATTGGACCGCAACCAGCACCGTTGGCGCACCTGATAACCGCGCCTATCCCACGGCCGTGTGGACAGGCACTGAAATGATCGTCTGGGGTGGAGGCACCAACACCACCAGCCTAAATACAGGCGGCAGATACAATCCGAGCACAGACAGTTGGACTGCGACTACCACCACAAACGCGCCCCAGGGGCGTCGAGCTCACACCGCGGCTTGGACTGGCAGCGAAATGATCGTTTGGGGTGGAGAGGGAAGCAGCCGCGGCGGGCGCATACTAAAAACTGGCGGCAGATACAATCCCAGCACGGACAGCTGGGTTGCCACTACCACCACCGGAGCCCCTTCTGCGCGCTTCCTTCACACGGCGGTGTGGACTGGGACTGAAATGATCGTCTGGGGCGGAGAAATCGCTCCACCTTACTAAATACTGGCGGTAGATACAATCCGAGCACTGACAGTTGGGTTGCTACCACCACCAACAACGCTCCCTCGGCGCGTGAGCATCACACGGCCGTGTGGACCGGCAATGAATTGATCGCCTGGGGCGGAATCGATGGGCTTGGCAGCTACGCAAATACTGGTGGTAGATATAACCCCACCACGAACAGCTGGGTGGCCATGACGACGATCGGTGCGCCTGATGGGCGTTACCAGCATACGGCAGTATGGACTGGCAGTAAAATGATCGTCTGGGGCGGACAGCTAGGCACGCTGTATCTAAACACTGGGGGCAGATACAATCCCAGCACGGACAGTTGGGTTGCTACCAATACCAACGCGCCTCCTCAGCGCGCGTATCATACGGCAGTGTGGACTGGCAGTGAAATGATCATTTGGGGCGGAGAGAATACCGGCAACGAATTCCTGAACATTGGTGGGGGATACGACCCCAGTTCAGACACTTGGGTTGCGACCACCCTTGCTGGTGTGACGGATGCGCGACGACAGCACACGGCAGTGTGGACTGGCAGCGAAATGATCGTTTGGGGCGGACTTGGGGACGTCCCCACCGGCTACCTAAATACTGGTGGAAGATACTCCCCGTAGGTTTATCACGCCGATGGCTTAGTGCTCCTTCGCGAAAGCCATCGATGTCGCGGTTCTCGCTGAGAATGGTTCGACCAACGTCGTGATTTACGTGAGCGTGTTGCCCTGGCTTCGGGACGGTTCCGTTTTTCTACGGTCTATTCTACGGTCGGGCAAACTTTTGCTGCAAAACAATGCAATGCCATGACAAGCCGTGAGAACGCCTAAGGGCCGAATTACCTAGCGTCGGCAATGCTGTGCAAAGCAGTGAAATGATGCGCAACTCGTTAGGCTTGAATTACAATCAGCTGCTCTAACCAACTGAGCTATGCCGGCGCTGCCCATATGAAAGCCGGTTTAGCGAGTTCATCAAGGTTCGTCCGACGACCACGAATAAAAGTTAACTCTACGCAGCACGCGAACGCTAAGGTCTGCTCTATGGTCTTTTTCGGCTGTTGTCTCCTTCATCTGCTCGTTCCGACTGCTCTTTGACGCGGTGCGGGTCGAATAACCCGATTGGATCACTGCATTGTGCGGACTCCGATTCGCTGGTCCGTTTTGGTTTAGACAACGCCAGAATCTCCAGCAGGATTTCTGCGAGCCGTTCCGGTGGATCGGGTGACGTGCTCATCTATGTTATAGACGCCGCCGAACTGAAGTTGTGTCTGCTCTTACGCTCTTTTTTCGCTGACGAAGAGAACCGGTGCTGCAACCGGATCTGTTCTTCCGGGCGATGTCGGCTTACTCGCGCGCGCGTGAGTAAGCGGAAAGCGGATCGGCCGTTTCGAGATTTTTGATGACGGTACTCAGGTACACCGATTCGGGATGAAACGCTTTATATTTGGTGATCTCTGCCCGATTCAAAACCTTGAAGCCGTAACGTTCGAACATTTTTTCGCCGCGACGGCTCTCGAACGTGACTATCTGGCCACACACGCGTTTCTCGCCCGAGCGATAAAGGTAACTCAGATACGCACTCATCAGCGCGCGCGTCGTCGAAACTTTGCGTGCCTCCGGCAGCAGATTGATGTGAAAATGCGGGACCCGCCGCGGCTGGGCGGGAACTTCGCGCCAGCCGTACATGAGTATCCAGCGAATGAAACGACGCGACCGCTGGTTGTACCGGAAATAACGCGTCAGCGCCCGGAAGAACAGCCAGACGTTTTGATAAAGCGCGTAAAGCTGATTTTGCAGGGGCTTCCGCGACCCGAGCAGGTACCCCGAAATTTCGCCGTCCACCTCGAGGAGAAAACAGGATTCCGGTTCGTGATCGGTGTAATACGTGGTGAGAAAATCGGCGAACAATTCCCGGTCCTGATACACGGGATCAATTGGCTCGCCGAGGAAGCCCGTCTCGCAGCAGAGTTTTCTTACCGCCTCGCGATCTGATCTGCGATAGCCACGAATGAGGTATGCTTTGGGGTCATCGTTTGGCATTTAAAATCGCCCGTATTTTGAGCGAAGCTCGCGATAAATGCAAAACAGTTCGTCAAACACACGCGGCCAGCTGTACAGACGCCGCGCAACGCGTGCGGCGTTCCTGCCCATCACTGATAATTTCCTGTCGCTGCTGTCTTCGATCGCATTCACCAGCGCGTCAGCGCTATTTTCCAGCGCCCACGATTCCTGATCATGGCAAATCACGTTGTCCATATAGCTACCGCGAATTCCCACTACCGGGGTCCCGCACGCCTGGGATTCTAAGGCTGCAAGGCCAAATGTTTCCTGAACACCAGGATGCACGAAAAGATCGGCGGCACGATAAAACCCGGCGAGTTCGCAAGGATCGGCGCAATAGCGAATCCAGGAAACATCGTCAGTTCGCAATTGCAGTTTCCGCAGCTGCGTTCGGTCAGGTCCGTCGCCGATCACAAGCAAACGAAATTCATTCGGCCGGCTTCGCTGCAAATTCTTGAAAGCGCGAAGCAAAGTCACCGTATTTTTCTCTTTCGCCAGCCGACCTACGTAAAGAAGCAGGTTTTGACCGGAATTAACTCCAAGTGAGCGGCGTATTCCTTCCGTTCCGGATCCGTCGGGGCGAAAAATTTCCGTGTTAACGCCAAGGCTCAGCACACGCACGTTGGCTACACCCCATTCGCGCAGCACGCGGCCTAACCCGTCGGAAGCAACAACAGTGGCGGCGTGCTGATTGTAGAGTTTGCGAACATAGGCGCGGGAAAGCTTCATCACTCGATGAGTCGCCGTTTTCCCAAGGAGCGTTGCGCTTTTTCGCACGTACGCCTCGGTAAAATGCGAGTGGTAAAATCCGATCACGGGTGTGCGTAGCGCGCGACCGACTTTCAACGCTCTCCAGCCTAGTTGGTAGGGATCGGCGGACTCGATGACATCCGGGCGTTCCCGATCCAAAATTTCTTCAACTGTGCGAAGATTCAGCAGCGCGCGGTATTGCGCGGTCCGCGACACAAGGGGAGAACGAATCGTGTAAACACGCGAGCGCCCGTTTGCTTTCAGCTTCGTCTTCGCGCCGGGAACAATAAGAACATGTTCGTCCCGTCGCGCGTGCCTTTCGATGTAACCGATTTTCTCGTGAAGATATCTCTTCACGCCGCCGCTTACCGGCGAATAGAACTGGGTGAGATCGCAGATCTTCATCGGATTTGCGATTTGCGATTTGCGATTTGCGATTTTGCTGCGGTCTTCTTCGATGACGCCATGATTGCGACGATCTCGCTCGCCTCGGTCAGCAGAGGTTTCACTTTCGCTGCACGGATCAGTTCCGGTTCAATTATCAACTCAAGCCAAAACGCAGTTTCGTCTGCTTCCTCTTCGACTACCCCAAGCTTCGCGACAAATTCGGCTTTCGAACGAGCTCGGCAGGCCGCGCGGTGATTAGCTGCGACGGATGTACCGCTCCTGATCAGTTGGGCAGCTACCGCTCTACCCTGGATCGTTTGGAGCAGCGCACCAACAAGGTGAAAAATCCGCAGTGCGAACTGTTTTGTTCGCCGAAGGAGCTCGCGTTCAGTCATTGATCAATCGCAATTCGCAACTCGCAAATTGCAAATCAGTGCCCCTGTACCTCGCTCAAATACTTCTCCGCCTGCAATGCCGCGGCACAACCCATTCCCGCAGCGGTAATGGCCTGCTTATAAATGCGGTCAGCCACGTCGCCGGCGATGAAGACGCCGGGTATTTTACTTTCGACTCCGTTTTTCGGGAGCAGATAGCCCTCCTCGTCCATATCAAGTTTGCCTCGATAGGCCTTCGTGTTGGGATCGTGTCCGATCGCAACGAAAACGCACGCCACTTCAAGTTCGCGTTCGTCATTTGTCTTCAGGTTGCGCAAACGTACGGCCCGCATCTCACCTTTTTCATCGGCAATGTATTGGGTCGGCACTGTGTCCCAGATCGGCTCGATCTTCTTGTTCGCGAACACGCGGTCCTGCATGATCTTCGACGCGCGCATTGTGTCGCGGCGATGAATCAGATAAACCTTTGATGCGAACCGGGTGAGGAAGGTTGATTCCTCCGCCGCGGAATCGCCGCCGCCCACGACGCAGACCGGCACATTTTTGTAAAATGCGCCGTCGCAAGTCGCGCAGGAGGTCAAGCCATGGCCGACCAATTTCTCTTCACCGTCAAGTCCGAGATATCTGGCCGCGGCGCCGCTTGCGATGATAAGCGCCCGCGTCTCCAGCCATTCGTCGTCGGCTTTGATCCGGATATGCGTATCGCTCGGATCGAAATCGGTCACTTCCGCGTATGAAAATCGAGCGCCAAATTTCTCGGCCTGTCTGTGCATGCTTAAAATCAGCTCGGGACCATCGATTCCGTCGGGGAAACCGGGATAATTTTCGACGAGCGTTGTCGTGGAGAGCTGCCCCCCAGGCTGCCGGCCTTCCAGCACTAATGGGGTAAGGTTCGCTCGCGCAGCATAGATC
Organism: uncultured Verrucomicrobiae bacterium; assembly: GCA_963825355.1. Lineage (GTDB taxonomy): Bacteria > Verrucomicrobiota > Verrucomicrobiia > Chthoniobacterales > UBA10450 > Udaeobacter. Next base: position 413,835 of record CAWGSY010000016.1, read on the forward strand.
GCAGCTGTGAGTCCTGCGCAACCGCTCCCAACAATGATCACCTTCTCCATCGATAAAACTTAGCACAGCGCGCAAGTTTTGGAGCCATCTCACGACTGTCATTCCGAACGAAGTCGAAGAATCCCGCAGCGCCACTAACGGCAATGCCGCGAAATGTCTCGACTTCGCTCGACATGACCCTCACGCCGTAACACGCACGTTAATCCTGTGAAGCCCACTCGCGCCGGAAAATGGGCCCCGGTCTTCTTCAAATTTCTGGACGTCGCCTTCACCATCCGTGGCACGGACGAGGAGCGGGTAATCGCCGGGCGCGGCGGGGGTCCAGTGTGCTTTCCAGAGTGACCACGCCAGATTGCCGCCGGAGTAATAGATCTCCGCTTCGCTCCAGGTCTGACCATCATCGAAACTGACTTCGACGCGGGAGATGCCGCGGTCGCCACCGAATGCGATGCCTTTCACTTCGATTGGAGCAGTTAGTTTGCCTAACGACACAAACTCCCAATCATCCGGCACGTCGATTCGCGATCGTGTGGGCACAATGAAATCGGGTCCCCATCCTTGTGCCTCGTAAAATCCTTTCGCGTTCGCGTCTGTCACTTCAACTCTCGTGATCCATTTCACGTTTTTCTCGCCGAAGTAGCCCGGCACGATCGCGCGCAAGGGGTAACCGTGCCGGTCCGACAACGGGACGCCGTTCATCTCGTAAGCGAGCAACGTTGTTCGTTCCATCGCTTTCTCCAGCGGGATTGTGTCAGTGTAATTGTCGACGCCCTGCAGGCGGACACGCGCGGCGCCGGAAAGCACGCCAGCCTGGTCGAGCAAATCGCGTAACGGAAGACCTTTCCACACTGCATTACTGATAAGGCCCGCGTCCAAACCGTTGCTGATGCACATCAGCGTTGTCTCCTGGGTAGTAGGCTTAAATCCCAGAAGATCCTGGAAACGCCAGGTCGCCGCGTTTTGCACGAGGCCGCCAATTTCGAGATGCCACACATCAATGTTCACCTTGGGATCGACGACGTTCTTGGTAACGCAGTAGAATAAGTCGTTAGGGGTAATGGGCTGAACAATGCTGCCTTTGTATTGGGTGCCGTCATAGCTGAACGTAGCCGCGCGATATAGCTTCCGCGCCAGCGCAACTCCGCCACCAACCGCTGCGAGACCAATAGTGCCAAGCACGAAGGCGCGGCGTCCGATGGTTGGAGTGAACTCGTTAGTAGGGACATCGCGGTGCGATGTCCGGACGGCCTGGCGGCCCGTTCCTGCCATTAAGAATCCGAAGCCAATTACTAGCGTTCGTTCGAACAAAAGGACGCACAGTGTGAAGCCGATCAGCGTAACTAGTCGCGCGACCTGAATCGGCAGGCCGATGTAGCTTGTGCCAAGCACCGGCCACAGCGCGACCGCAAATACGACAACCGGCAGCAAAACGAAGATCAACATCGTCCAAATCTTCGCGATACGATCGGGGGTGCGCCGTACGAAAAATGCGAAAATTGCTCCACCGATCGCGCCGAACACAAGTTGCCCGGCGATTGTCGATCCAACGCCAAGTTGCTTGAGATGGTTGTAACCTCCGACCTTGCCCATGATTGAAAGAAACGGACCCGGCGGAATGAACACCGAAAGGCGATCGCCGATGATGACAAGGGGTGTAGCCACCCCGAGGGTCGCGAGCAATAACATCGCGGCCGTCATCATGACTGCAGCCACGAATCCCGCGAGCAACCCGGCGGAGATTGCTTTTGTTCGCGTCACAATAGCTAATGATGTTACGAGCTAAACGCCGCAAGGGAATCAAATTACACACGCGAGAAAAAGCGATGCGAAGAGGCATCGCACTCGAAAAGCATTGCGTGCGAAAATTTTTCATAACCCTTGTGTTCGCGAAACTTTGAGAATGCGCACGCGTCATCGTGTCGCTTTTGTCGCGCTGCAGCGTCGGCTGTCGCCCAGCGGATTTTGTTGCGGCACCAAGCGATCTGCGCTGAAGACAGCGCACGCTACAGTTTCGCCGCCGCGAGAATTTTCCGTGCACGCTCCACAACCATCGCCGACGTGACCTGCTTCATGCAGGCGTGATCGAAAGGGCACTGAGTGAGGCGACGGTAATTGCAGGGAGAACAAGGCAGGTCCACGCGTACAACCGATTCCGGCCTTTGGTACGGCCCGATGTGAACCGGATTCGTCGGACCAAACACGCTCACCATCGGCTTGCCGAGAGACGCGGCCACGTGCATCGAACCCGAGTCGTTCGTGACCGCCACTTCGGCGCGTTGGATCAATCCCGCCAGATCTGCTGGAGTAGTTTTACCACAAAGATTGATCGTCCCCGGAGCGGCAGCGGCGATTTGGTGGCAGCGCGCTTCATCGCGTTTCGTACCAGCGAGAGTGACTGCAAATCCTTCGCGAAGAAACTGCCGCGCCACGCCTGCAAATCCTTCGATGGTCCAATGCTTTGTTTCCCAAATCGTCCCGGGCACAAGAACAACAAGCGGTTTGCTCTCAGGCACACCGTGCTCATCGAGCAATCGGTCAACGTTGTGGATTGTTTCCGGTGAGAGGTGGATTGCCAGGTCCGGCGGTTCGTCATCGAAACCAAGCAACGATCCGACCCACAGGTAACGATCAATCGCGTGCACATCGAGCGTCGGAATGGGAATGCGGTGAGTGTACGCGATCCATGAACCTTCGCGGGCGCCGCGCCAGCCGCGCTTCGGGACGTTCTTGAGATCGTGCTCGGCTGAAATTGTGCGCGAGAATTCGATCGGGCGATCAAACCCAATGCGCACTCGCGCGCCGCTCACGAGTGCAAACAAAGCCGAACGCACCTGGCCGTGCATGTCGACCACCAGATCGTATTTCGCGCGCCGGATTTGTTTGAGCAGATCGAAAAAGCCCAGCGTCGCGCGCCATCTCTGGCCGGGCTTCAAGAAATCGCGTCGCGCAAAGAGAACCACGTTCGAGAGCGCGGGATGATGACGGACTACCTCCGCGTTCTCGGGTGTGATCAACCAATCAATGCGCGCACGCGGATAACGCGCGCGCAGTTTTACCAGCACCGGGATCGTATGCACGACGTCGCCGAGCGCCGAAGGCTTGATCAGCAAAATCCGCGAGAACTCGGCAGTTTGCAGATCCGAGGTGTGCGAAGGCCGCGCCTCTGTTGTTTCGATCTGGTAATTCAATTTGCGGAAGATAAATCAACACAAGTATCGCTGCCGCTAAAATTGCGGAGTGCCACAAGATCGCCTGGAGACGGGCCGCCCTCGGGCCGCTTTCCCCGCGCGGAACGAAGCCATTCTGGTTTCATACGCGACGAGGGCGTCGTGTCTCCAGCTCTCTTCGTGAGAAGCGACGCGCGCTTAGTGCCTACGCCGCCTTTTTCTCGCCCGACAGCGCGCCGCGGATTTTTTTCATCCACGCCGACAAGCGATGGCGGTTTTGCTCGCGGCGCACCACGGCGTCGCTAGTCACCCAGTTGAACTGAATCACGCGACGCGGACCCGAAAATGGCTTGTGGCCATGCCACGAATTATTGCTGCGACGAAAAGCCAACAACGTTCCTTCCGTCGGCGGAACTTCGAGAATCATGTCGTCGAGATTGATTCCAGAACGGAGCAATCGAAGCTGGCCACCAGCGGACTCCCATCCGGCATTCATATAAATCAGGAGGGTGATGATTTTTGTTTCCGAGTCAGTGTGGATTTTGCCGTCTTTTTCGCTGCAACGGCCGCGCACCGTGATCATGTCGGGCCGGTTCGTCAGGTCGATGCCGAACTTTTCCTCGAACGCCTTGCGAAACTCGTCGCTACGCATTTCCTCGACCAGCTTCGCAAACGCAGAGCCATAAGTAACCTCACGCAAAGGAAAGCTACCGGGCCGATCGACTTCAGGATAGTCGTTGTGTATCGCCGCGCGCGCATCGGTCTTCACAAATTCCGGAACAATCAAAAATTCAAACGGCTCGTGGGTAAGCGGCGTGGCGCGGAATCTCTCCAAATCGAGCATTGAAACCATGGGCGACGCTACATACGGACGCCGGAATCGCCAGATGGAATTTCGGCCTGGAGACGGCCCGCCTTCGGGCCGGTCTATTGCGGGGTGAGGGCGCACCGGCTCCGTTGGAGGTGCTACTGGAATGCCACGCGGAAAAGAGTCGCAATGATGCGAGTCCCAGCCACGAACGTGCCACGTAACGTGCCTGACACTTTCGATTCGCCACCCGTCCGGTTCCGGTGATTTACCGGGATTTCCAGGATGCGCAGACGAGCCCGCGCGGCTTTCATCTGCATCTCCAAATTCCATCCATAGGTTTGTTCCCGCATCCCGAGTTTCTCCAGTTTGTCACGTCGGATGGCGCGGAACGGACACATGTCGGTGTAACGAACACCGTAGAGTAATTGCATTATCCATCCGGCGATTCGCCCAGATAAAATCTGCTGGAAGTTCATGCTGCCGCGCTCGCGCTGCCCGCGTGTGCGCGAGCCGATCACGAAATCATGCGTTCCTCGCACGATCGGCTCGACGAGTTGCGGTATGAAGGCTGGGATATCGCTGCCGTCGCCATCGAGAAATACTACGATGTCAGATCCCCGCGAGACCGCGCGAGCGCCTGCCGCGCACGCTCGTCCGTAACCCCGCGGCGCAGTCATGACGCGCGCGCCAGCTTCACGCGCCTGTTCGGCTGTCCGATCGGTGCTGCCGTTATCAACGACAATCACTTCGAACGGCAACGCCGTCGCGAAACATTCGCGAATTACCTGCGCGATGGGTTCCTCCTCGTTTAGCGCAGGAATAACAACGGACACTTTGCTCATTGCGAAGAAGGGTTTCGCAGTTCTGGTTACGATCGGCAAGCGGCAAGGTAGGGCGAGCGTCCTCGCTTGCCACATTCGAAACTCGCGCAAACCAGAGGCAAGCGTTACTTCAAAACGAGCGACGCGCTTGTGAAGTAAATCGCCAGCGCTATAAAGTCGGCCAATACGAGCGTGACCGGGCCCGCGGCAATTTTGGGGTCAAGCTTCAACCAATGCAGAAGCGAGGGCACAGCCAAACCGAAAGCGCATGCCGTCACCAGCGAGAATGCAATGCTTCCGCCGATTACAGTTGCCGCGCGCAGATCGTGGCGCCAGGTCCAGGCGATGACGCAGACAACGACCCCGCAGGAAACGCCGAGAAGCACTGCCGTGGCTAGTTCGCGACGGAACGCCGAAGCGAGCCAATTCCGGGTCACACTGACTGAGCGCAATGCGTGAATCGTCACGCTCATCGTTTGCATGCTGACGCTTTCGTTTAATCCCAGCACCATCGTGAGGAAAAACGCAATGATCAGACTGCCTGCAAGTGTCGCCTCGAAAAAACCCGCCAGAACGGCCGAAATTGTTCCGCCTGTCACCGTCACGAGCAGCCAGGGGAAGCGGAATCGAAAAGCGCGCCACGCTGATGCTCCACGGATTTGTTCGAGCCGAAAACCGAGTGCCTCAAAAAACTCCGGACCGATCGGCACAGCCTCGCGGCTTCGGGATTGATCCTCAGTATCACCCGCTTCCAAAATTTCTTCGGCAAACAAACTCGCATCGATGATTCCAACCACGCGGCGTTGTTCGTCCACGACCGGGAAAGCTAGAAATTTGTAAAGCACGAAGAACTCGCAGGCGTCGAGCACCGTTGCCTTCGCGGGAACGGCTACAACGCGTCGCACCATCACTTCGCGCAGCGCGGTTTCCAGTGGCGCAGTCAGCAGGCGCCGGGTCGGCACAACGCCCACGAGTCGCTTCTCTTCATCAACCGCATAAAAGTAAATTACGCGCTCTCCCACGCCCTCGCGCCGGATCCGCTCCAGCGCTTCGCCGACCGACATGTCCGCGTCCAGTAGCGGAAAATCCTTCCGCGCATGCTGGAGGACCGGTGTGTCAAAATCTGGAATCGCACTGGCAATATTCATCTGGCCACGCGATGAACGATGCCTTTGTTCTTCAAGATCTCGCTGGCTTCGCTGAAGTAATCGCGAATGTCGGACTGCTTTCTGATCCAGTCGATGTAACGCGAGATGCCTTCATTGAGATCGACGATCGGTTTATAACCGGCGGACCGCGCCAGGGTAGTGTCACTAGTGAGATGGCGCATTTCGCCGGGACGAAATTCGCTGTTGATCTCAGGCGCGATATCAATTTTCAGAACGTCGGCAAGTTGTTCGGCGATTTCGCGAATCGGCGTGCCGCAAGCGCTACCGATGTTTACTGGTAAGCCATCGAGCTTATTGGTTTGTGCCGCGAGCAAATTCGCCCGCGCAATATCTTCAACGAAGGAAAAATCGCGTGTTTGCTCGCCGTCTTCGTACAAGACAGGCGGCAGATTGTTCAGCAGACGCGTGCAGAAAATTGCAATCACGCCGGTGTACGGATTGAAAATCGATTGGCGAGGTCCGTACGTGCAGGAGTAACGCAGCGCGACCGTTGGAATGCCGATCTGCTTTCCCCAGAGCAGCACAAGCCGCTCCTGATCAACTTTCGTTAGTCCGTAAACAGTCTCGCCTCCGACCGGCGCGTTCTCGGGCGTGGGCACACTCTTGGTGATCGCTCCGCAAATCGGGCAGTGCACCTGCCAATCGCCGCGACGCAATTGTTCGATCGGGCGCACGCTTGGAAAGACCAATCCGTGCTTCGGACATCCGCCTGCGCCTTCGCTGTAAACGGCCTGCGAGCTGGCAACGATGACTTTTTGGATCGGTAGATTTTTCTCCCGAATAATTTCCAGCATCTGGGCCGTCCCAAGCGAATTCACGTGCACATATTTCGCGATCTCCGGCATGTAACCGCCGTACGCGGCCTGGTGAAAAACAACGTCGATTCCATTGAGCGCCGCAGTAACCTCATCGCGATTCCGCATGTCGCCGTGGATGAATTCCGCCTCGGGATTTATCCACGGCGGCTTTCCTCGCCGATGCGTCTGCGGCTCGAGATTATCCAGCGCGCGAACCTGCCAACCTTCGCGCACGAGAAGATCGACAACATGCGAGCCGATCAGACCCGCGGCGCCAGTGACGAGGGCATGTTTCATTGGTGTAGCAATTTCTTTCGCTCTACAAAGCTCGCGAGAAATGCCCGGGTGTGCGGTGCGATATCTGACGCCGTCGTATGGGCCAGTAATTCATTGCTCAAACGGCCCAAGCTCGCGGCGTCATCAACATCATACCCGGGCGGTAGAAGTTTTGCTTCGATTTCGATCTCGGTTGCGCGCTGCATCGTCTGGTTGAGTACGCGTTCAGTGCTCCAATCAATTTGCTCGAACAACTGCCGATGCGGTTTCTTCACTCCAATCAAGTAATACCCTCCATCGTCACTTGGACCGAGCACGACGCGATCCTCGCGCATGCTTAGCAGTTCAACGGCCTGTTGAAAATTTTCCGACGGCACAGTCGGGCTGTCCGAATCGATCAGACAGACCGATCCAAAACCGCATTTGAATAGATCCTCCATCGCTAAATAGAGACGTTCACCGAATTTATCGCCGCGTTGCGGCAACAAACTGAAATCGGCAGGGATAATGTCGCTATATACAGACTCAGCGCCGACGGGTGTGTACACCGCGATTCCGCACGCGGCTCTAGCCGCTTCGCTGTGCGAAGGGCCGGCGTGTTCGAATTGCATCTTTCTTGCGTCGCCCACAAGACGACTGCTACAGGCGCTTGAAATCGCAGCGGCTGTGTCGCGCAAGAAACATTTGTTTAGTTCCGCGGCTTCTTCCGGCGTTAGTGACGGAACTAATCGCGTTTTCACTCGTCCGGCTTGTGGCGCTTTGGTCATGATGGCCAATGCGCAAAGACCGCGTGCGCCGCGATCGGAAACATTTGGATCGAGAATACGAAACTGGTTCATCCGTTATCGAGAGAAGTTTTTCACATCACTAGAAGATGATTTGAATAAATCTTATAACATTTCTTCTTCTTAGAGACGTGAATAACAGTGATCGGTCTCGGCGGCGGCCCTCGTAAAATTGGATGCAAATGAGTTGTTGATAATATCTGTGCGCTGCAACGACAAACGGTCGTTTTTGGAAACCGCTGGCAGTTATTAGAGGTTATTCAAAGTTATTAGCGGATTGCTCGAAGATGCTTTAACAAAGTCGGCATGCAGAAAATTTTGCACGCCTTACTGATTTTAGTTTTTGTCGGTTTGCTCTGCAGGGTATCCGGCGCGGCCGATGCCGAGTCCAATCGATCAGCGCCTGACACCGAGTCCCAACAACTTTGGAAAATTCAGAAGGTGCTCGCGTCCAAGAAATACGTTGATCTTACGCACGCGTTTGCGCCGGGAATTCCGCGCTGGCCCGGTTTTCCGGATGAGACGCGTAAAACGATTTATTGGTACGACAAACGTTCCGACACGATGGGCTCCGGTTTTTTCTCGGAACTCTTCACGCACGTCGGTCAATGGGGCACGCACGTAGATCCGCCGGCACATTTCATTAAAGGTCTGCGCACCGTCGACCAGATCGACCCGAAGGAAATGCTCCTGCCGCTGGTCGTTATCGATGTGCATGAGGAATCCGCGAAAAATCCTGACTACACACTCTCACTCGACCGCGTGAAAAAGTGGGAGAAAGATCATGGCGAAATTCCCGCCGGCGCTTTCGTGGCGATGCGCACGGATTGGTCGAAGCGGTGGCCTGACGCTGCAAAAATGGAAAACAAAGATGCAAACGGCATCGCGCATTATCCCGGCTGGAGCCTGCCCGCGCTGAAATATCTCTACGCGGATCGCAAGATCACTGCGTCAGGGCACGAAACCACCGATACCGATCCGGGAATTGCCGCGAGTAAAGACGATTACTCGCTGGAGACTTACATCCTGAGCACGAACCATTATCAAATCGAGCTGCTCACGAATCTTGATCAGGTTCCCGAAGCCGGCGCGCTGGTCGTGGTCAGTTTTCCCAAACCGAAAGGCGGATCCGGTTTCCCCGCGCGGGTATTTGCGATCGTGCCGTAGAGCCGAAACGCGATAGGTGAAGTTCCGGGGAGCGCACGCGCCTCGCGTGCTGATTTCGGCGCCCTGGCCGAAACTCTTTCTTTTCCTGGGTCAATCTGCAGTTGCGCAGGTCGCCTCATTTCGACGATGGGGAAATGCTTCGCGCGTTTGTAATCAGGCGCTGTCAAAGTTCGCGATCGCGAGGGCGCGATCGCCAGCACGCGAGGCGCGTGCACTCCCCGGAATTACAGCAACTGATAGGGATCAACATCAACTGTCACGTTGACGTCTTCGGGGAATGGAAGTTTGTCCAGAGTTTCACGAACGAGACGGCTTAGACGCACGATGGCTTCGCCTCGAAGCAAAATGTGAAAACGAAATTGACCTTGTAATTTTTCCAGTGGCGCGGGCGTTGCATCGCCCAGAATGAATTCTTCGGGCAACGCTTCGCTCAAGCGACGCCTCAAGGTTTCGGCCGAAAGTTTCGCGCGGCCTTCGTGAGCAGAACGCACGCCGATCAGGACCGCGTGTTTGAATGGCGGGAAATCGCAGCGTTCGCGGAATTCGAGCTCCTGTTGGAAATACCCGGCGAAATCATGGTGGCGCGCAAATTGGATCGAGGGACTGAAAGGAGTGTAAGTTTGCACGAAAACTTCGCCGAGTGTCTCGCCGCGACCAGCGCGACCGGCCACCTGTGTGAGAAGCTGGAAAGTGCGTTCGCCGGCGCGGAAATCGGGCAAATGCAGCGCGAGATCGGCATTAATGATTCCGACCAGCGTCACATTCGGAAAATGCAGGCCTTTGGCGATCATTTGGGTGCCGACGAGAATATCGATCTTGCCGGTGCGAAAGTTTCGTAACGTTTCGCGATACGCTTCTTTGCGCGTCATCGAATCGGCGTCCATGCGGTGCACCACCGCTTTGGGGAAAATCTGCGCGACCGTTGACTCCACTTTCTCAGTACCCGAAGCCGTGATAAATCAACGCGTCTTGTCCGCACTCTGGACACTTCTTTGGGACAGCGGCGGTGTGCCCGCACAAATGACAGCTCAATCGGCCGGGCATCGTCCTCGAAGGAGCCGATTCACCCTGCAGAAAATGCCGGTGAAACGTGAGCGCGACACTGCAATTCGGGCAATTGCGCGCTTCGCCGCAATTACTGCACAGCAGCGAGGTGGAAAACCCCCGTCGATTCAAAAACAGAATCGTCTGCTCCCGTTTCTCCAGACGATCGGCGATGGCTTGCGACAATCTCTCCGACAGAATAGCGGCTTTCTTTCCCTTCCGTCGTTCCTGCCGCAGATCGACAACCCGAATCAGCGGCATCTGCTTTTGATCGACGCGCTGCGTCAGCGTGACGAGCCGGTACTTTTTGATCGTCGCGTTGTGATAACTCTCGAGAGACGGCGTGGCACTTCCTAAAACGACGACGCATTTTTCGATCTTCGCTCGGACGACTGCAACATCGCGCGCGTGATATCGCGGCGCTTCCTCCTGTTTGTAAGTGGTTTCATGTTCTTCATCGACAACGATGAGTCCGAGGTTCTTCAGCGGAGCGAACACCGCGCTGCGCGCGCCGATCACAATTCGAGCGCGGCCGGAATGAATCTTGTGCCATTCATCGTGGCGTTCGCCCTCGGAGAGGTGACTGTGCAAAACAGCGACGTCGTCCTGCGCCTCGGCAAATCGACCTTTGAAGCGTTCCACTGTTTGCGGTGTGAGCGAGATTTCGGGGACGAGAACGATCGCCGTGCGTCCACGGTCGAGCGCCGTGCGAATCGCCTGCAAATAGATTTCCGTCTTGCCGGAACCCGTGACGCCGTGGAGCAAAATCGGTCGCGCGTTCTCAGGTGCGTCGAGTGCTTGCCGGACTTCATTTAGTACCTGCGTTTGCTCTTCGTTTAGAACGAGATTCGACGTTGCGATGAACTGTTCGTCGCCATGCGGATCGCGCACGACCGCTTCTTCGCGCAATTCAACGAGGCCGCGTTTTACGAGCGCCCGCAACGTCTGATTATCGAGCGACGTTTGCCGCAGGAGCTCCGCCGCGCGGATTGGTTTTTCGAGTTTCGAAATCGCCGCCAATAACTCCGCCTGTCGCGGCGCGCGTCTTCGCAACTTTTCGAATTCCGTTTCGTCGACGCCCCGCGCCGGTTGCACAAACAGCTGTTTTTTCCAGCCGACTTCAGCGCGCCGAATCACCTGAGGCAGCATACTGCGCATCACCGTTTCGATCGGGCAGCAATAGTAGGTGCCGATCCACCGCGCCAGCTCGAGCAACGGCTCGCTCAAGACCGGCGCATCTCCGATGATCGCTTCAATGGGCCGGATGCCTTTGGCATCACTCTGCTCGGGGACCGCAACCACTGTCGCCAGCGCCGATTTATCGCGGAACGGCACCCGCACACGCGAGCCGATTCCGACGCGAGGGGCTAAATTGTCCGGCAACGAATAATCGAGCTCGCGATGAATTGCCCGATCAACAATGACGCGAACGTAGCGCGTCTCATGGTCTTGATTCATGCTCGTGCTCGTGCCCTAACTTTCTAATCGGCTATTGTAGCATGGCGTAAATGATACAGTTCCTTTTCAAATTGATTCTCTGCGTGTTGCTGGCAATCGCTGCGGCATTTGCTTATGTCGCAGCGAAATCGGGAGATCCGCTGTACGCATTTTACGAATGGATGAGCCCGGCGCGGTTTCATCAATACGATCGTCTGATTCGCAGCGTTGCGTTAGAACATCATCTGGACCCGATGCTGGTGAAAGCCGTCGTCTGGCGTGAGAGCCGGTTCGATTCAACAAAGCGTGGCACTCATGGAGAGCGCGGCCTGATGCAGGTGACCGAAGTCGCGGCAAACGAGTGGGCGCGTGAAAATAAGATCGGCGGTTTCAATCCGGATCAACTTTTCGAACCAAAGACAAATCTGGAGGCAGGCACCTGGTATCTGCATCGCGCCATGGAACATTGGAACCATCAGTCGGATCCAACGCCTTTTGCTTTGGCGGAATACAACGCCGGCGGCACTCGTGCCCGGCGCTGGACCGGTGGAAACGGCGTGGCCGAAATACCGGAACGGCAGTTCCTGCAAAAGATCGATTTTCCCGCCACGCGTAGATATGTGGAATCGATTATCGACCGGTACAAATTTTATCAGCGGCGCGGCCGCATGTAACGACGGACAGCGTGCAAAATTCTGGAATTGAGGTGCGTCTCGTTTTTTCGACTTGTGCGGAAAGAATGTGCTAACTAGAGTTCGCGATCTTCGTTGAGGGCTGAATGGGCGACGTGTCTTACATAAAAGTCTCTACTTTTGTTTGTGTCCTCGTGGGACTCACCGGCATTGCAGGAGACCACAGATTGTCAGGCCAGACGGCTGCGCCGGGCGCATCGCAATTCGGAATTGGATCGTTCAGGCATCAGACCCACGCGGAACCGCAGACCTCGTTGGAGCTTTCAACAACGAACGAATTTCCATCGGAGATTGAAACGTTTTTGCCACCGCGACCCACGCGAAGCAGTTTTATGGCAACGTGGCTCGGCGTATCGCGCGCGAAAGGTTACTTGCTGGACGTGTCCACGAGCAGCTCATTCGACAGTTTTGTCGACGGGTATCACGATCTCGACGTTGGTAATGTGACGGGGCGAGCAGTGACCGGGTTGGACCGCGGCACGACGTATTACTACCGGGTTCGCGCTTACTACGCCACCGCATTAACAAGCTATTCGGAAACGACCCCGATCACGACTGAGCCTACTACCGGCCTGACGATTCATCCGACGTTCGACAATTCCATTACTGGCAATCCAAACGCGGCCGCCATTCAGGCGATGATTAACCGTGCGATTGCAATTTATGAGTCCTTGTTCAGCGATCCTGTCACGATTCAAATCCGGTTCCGCTACGCCACGACCGGACCCGATGGCACTCCTTTATCGCACGGACTTGTTTCACAGAGCGACAGCACCCTCTACACCAATATTCCGTGGAATACCTTCATCAGCGCCTTGAGAGCTGATGCGCGAACCAGCAACGACAATATCGCGATCGCCAGTCTGCCGGGAAATGCATTGTCCCCAAATATCAGGCCGACAAGCGGGAATGGTCGAGCAGTTGGATTGAATACGCCGCCAGCGATGTTCGCAAACGGCACGGTTGGACAGGGCGGACCGTACGATGGGATCGTTACATTGAATTCTTCGGACCCGTTTCAGTTCAGCCGGCCAGTCAACGGGAATAGCTTCGACGCACAACGCATCACCGAACATGAAATCGATGAGGTTATTGGTCTCGGGTCGCGCATCGGCGATAACAGCAGCGATCTTGATCCACAGGATCTCTTTAGTTGGTCATCTGCTGGTCACAGAAATATCACTTCTTCTGGAACGCGTTACTTTTCAATCAACGGCGGGGTCACAAACATCGTCGGTTTCAATCAGGACCCCAACGGCGATTTCGGTGATTGGCTGAGTGCCCCCTGTCCGCAGGCGAATCCTTACGTGCAGAATGCCTTTTCATGCACGGGACAATCTTCCGATATCGCCGCGTCATCACCCGAGGGCATCAACCTCGATGTTATTGGCTACGATTTAACGCAAACAAGTCAGGCAAGCCTTGGTAACATCAGCACCCGCAGCTTTGTTCAAACCGGTGAGCACGTGATGATTGGCGGTTTTATTGTTCAGGGGAGTGGACCAAAGAGAGTGATCATTCGTGCGATTGGCCCTGAGCTTACGCAATTTGGGATCCCCGATGCTTTGGCTAATCCCAGATTGGAACTGCACAACGGGAGCGGAGCGCTGATTGGTACCAATGATGACTGGCAGACCACGATAATCGGCGGGATCATCACCAGCAATCAGGTCAGCGATATTCAGAACAGCGGCCATGCCCCGACCGCGGCAAGCGAATCCGCGATCGTTGCCGACCTGCAGCCGGGCAACTACACCGCCATCGTGCGCGGTGTAAATAACACCGTCGGAGTTGCTCTGGTCGAAGTGGACGATTTAAATCCGGGCACGAGTTCAAGCCTTGGTAACATCAGCACCCGCAGCTTTGTTCAAACCGGTGAGCACGTGATGATTGGCGGTTTTATTGTTCAGGGGAGTGGACCAAAGAGGGTGATTATTCGTGCGATTGGCCCTGAGCTTACGCAATTTGGGATCCCCGATGCTTTGGCTAATCCCAGATTGGAACTGCACAACGGGAGCGGAGCACTGATTGGTACCAATGATGACTGGCAGACCACGATAATCGGCGGGATCATCACCAGCAATCAGGTCAGCGATATTCAGAACAGCGGCCACGCCCCGACCGCGGCAAGCGAATCCGCGATCGTTGCCGACCTGCAGCCGGGCAACTACACCGCCGTCGTGTCCGGTGTAAATAACACCGTCGGAGTTGCTCTGGTCGAAGTGGACGATTTGAATTAATAGCCGCATCGACGGCGGCGTAATTCAGGTTTAACCGTCTTGGTGATGACCAAGGAGGAAATCGCCGGCGTCCTGGAGCAGATCGCAACTCTCCTGGAGTTGAAAGCCGAAAATCCGTTCAAGATTCGGGCCTATACGAATGCAGCGCGCGCCATTGAAACATTCGGCGCGAATATATCGAACTTTCAAGACGAAGAAGCCGTCGCGAAAATTCCGGGAATTGGAAAAAGCATTGCGCTGAAGATCAAGGAGCTGGCCGAAACCGGGTCGCTTAGCTATTTCCGTGAATTGAGCGCTGAATTCCCGGCGGGAATTCTGGAATTGTTTTCACTGCCCGGTCTCGGCGCGAAAAAGATCAAGGGTACTCCACGACAGGCTGGGCGTTAGTTCGATCGCGCAATTGCAACAGGCATGCGAAGCGGGCCGCGTCGCGGAGTTGGCGGGCTTTGGCGAGACAACACAGCAAAAGATTTGCGAGGCCATCGCCAGACGCGCATCGCATGTCGGTTCGTTTCAATTCGGTCAGGTAGCAGCTGAGGCCGAAGCGCTGCGCTCAGATTTGGCTGCGCACGAAGCAACTTTGCAAGTTGAGATCGCTGGTAGTTATCGACGCCGAAAAGAAATCGTCCACGATCTCGATTTGCTGGTGGCAACAAAGGAACCGGAAACCGTTACGAAATTTTTCGTTTCCCATCCGTTGGTTGAATCCGTCATCGCTCAAGGGCCGACTAAATCGAGCGTGCGGCTTCGTTCTGGAGTGCAGTGCGATCTGCGAGTGGTCACCACGGTGGAATTCCCATTTGCGCTCGCTTATTTCACCGGGAACAAGGAACACAACATCGAGATGCGCAGTCGCGCGTTGCAGCGAGGCTGGACGCTGAATGAATACCGGCTCGCGCTGGTTCCCATCGAAGGTGGGAGCGGTTCACCCGAACCGCCTGCGGCATCCGGTAAAGCCGGGCGATTGAAGTCAATCGCCCCTACCAGCGGCTCGAATGCCAAAAAGAAAAAGTCACCGGGTAAAATTCCCAGTGTGCGCGACGAAGCCGATTTGTATCGCGCGGTCGATCTCGATTTCATTCCGCCGGAACTACGGGAAAACTACGGCGAATTCGAAGCGGCCAAACAGCATTCGCTGCCAAGAGTTATCGAGAAAGAAAATCTGCGAGGGACGTTTCATTGTCATACGGTCGCAAGCGACGGCCATAATACCCTCGAAGAAATGGCCGAAGCAGCCCAGGAGCTCGGACTGGAGTATCTCGGCATCGCCGATCACAGCCGCAGCTCCGTTCAAGCTCACGGGATTGCTGCGGAAAAGTTGCTCGAGCAAGTCGCCGCGATTCGGAAGTTGAACAAAATATTCGATGGATTTCGTTTATTTGCCGGAGTCGAATGCGATATTCTGCGCGACGGCTCGCTGGATTTTCCCGACGACGTGCTTTCGCAACTCGACTACGTTGTGGCGTCAGTCCACTCCGCGTTCAATCTGAGCGAATTGGAGATGACGCAGCGTGTGATTCGCGCGCTGGAAAATCCGTTCGTCACGATACTGGCGCATCCCACCGGCCGATTGCTTCTGAAACGCGACCCATACCAAATCGATATCCCGGCGGTGCTCGACGCGGCAGCGCGCACCGGCACATGGATCGAACTCAATGCCGCGCCCAAGCGGCTTGATCTGGACTGGCGGTGGTGGCCACTAGCCAAACAAAAAGGCGTTAAATGTGTGATCGACCCCGACGCTCACCGCACGGAACGACTGCAAGATTTGTGGTTCGGAATTGGTATCGCGCGCAAAGGCTGGCTCACCAAAGACGACGTGATCAATTGTTTGCCGCTCAGCAAAATCGAACAGGCACTGCGAGCGAAAGCTGGTAGGGCGCGATCGCCGAGCGCGCGGGAACTTGTGTGATCGCTCACGATCTGTCCCTCGCTCAAGCCTGGTCTCGTTGCGGCATAAACATCGTCAGGCATTTGCAGGCGCCGCCGGCTTTGATGAATTCGCTCATTGGCAAGGCATGACATCGGTAGCCACGCTCCTGCAACCTCGTCACGAGCTGCGGCGCGCCTTCGGGCAAAACGATGTCCGGCTCGATCACCACAGCATTACATGAGAAGTGCATCGCTTCTTCTGGTGCGACATCGATCAAATCAACCACGTGCGCCCGGATTGCGCGTTGCCCGTATTCATCGAAGGCAGCCGGAAACCAAAACGCACCGCCATCAGGAAGCGGGCAAAAGCATGTATCGAGGTGGTAAAAGCGCGGATCAACCAACTCCACCGAGATAGCAAGGCAACCGAGCATCTCTGCTATCGCGCGATGCGATTGAATATCGGAACGAAATTTGTAACCGCAAAAGAGCGCGTCGCCGGCAAACAGCGCGTCGCCTTCCCCTTCGAAATAAAGTTTCTCCGACAGCCAGTCGACTTCGTAGCCGTGTTGCGCCATCCATTTGGCGAAAAACGCTTGTTCTCCGGCCCGTTCTTTGTGGCGGAAATTGCTGGGAATGAATTTGCGGCCAACGGTTAGTCCGGCGTTAGCGGTAAAGACCATGTCGGGCAGCCGCGGCTGCGGCGGAATCAGATGAACGTTGCAAAATTTGGAAAGCGTCGCGTGCAGTTGTTTCCATTGCTTTTGAACGATCGCCGTTTCGGCGCCGCGGGCGACGCTCATCCAGGGATTGATTTCGTACTCGATCCCGTAGTAATCAGGCGGACAAAGAAGCAGCTCGCGCATACGACCTTTAATCTACTCGACGGCGCGGCATTCACTAGATCTCACCTCATACACAGTGCTGTCATGTTGTTCGAAGCGAAACAGCTCTGGCCCGGTTCGGGCACCGCTACCAAAGCGAGCCGGATTCTTCGCTTCGCTCAGAATGACTTTACGATGTGAGGCAATCCGCGAGTTCTCGCAGAAATGGTTCCACGTCCGTGACCATGCCGATTGACTGCAATGGCTGTTGTTCGACGACTCGCTCAACCGCCGAGGCATCGATGTCGACGGACACAATTTTCACTGTGGGCGCGAGCATGCTCACCACCGCTAGCGAATGGCGGATGCTCGCTAGCAGCAACGCATGCGTCACGTCGGCGAGTTTTTCGCGTAAGACTTTTTGGCCCTCGATCGCGTCTGTCGTCGCTCCGGGAATCGATCCCTCATCCCGGATCGAGCCGGTGAGTACCACATCGACATTGTTACGGACGCAGGCGTGCATGATCCCGCTGGTCAGGACGTTTTTCTTAACAGCTGCGGCAATGCTGCCGGCCTGGCGAATTGCATTGACCGCCCGCATAACGTTTTCGCGACCGCCGCGTGAGAATGCCACGTCGAGGCTGATACCCAAAGAAGTACCGAACAAAGCCCGTTCCACGTCGTAACCGGCGAATGGATTTCCAGCAAAGAGTCGATCGACGTAACCCGCCTCGATCAGACGCACCAAATGCTGACCGGCACCAGTTCGCACGATCGCCGGTCCGGCCACAACTGCGATTTTCCCCTTGGCCTTACGGGCGCGTCGCAGTTCCTCAGCCAATTCGCGAATAATGGCCGATTTCGGTTCATCAGAATCGATGATCGTGTTGATGAATTGAAAAATATCCGTGCGCGAGGTCGCGCGCTGCACAGGCACTACGCGCACACCCTGATGGCCCACGACGATTTGGTCGCCTTTATGAACGTCGAAGAATTTGACGGCTCGCGCGGCGCGTTCTTTTCGGTGCACTGCGATTGCGGTGTCCATCATGGTAGGCCGGACCTCGATCTCCTTGCCATCAATGCGCACGAAGGTTTGCTGGTTCGTCATCACATAGAACTCGGGCGGGAAAACGCCGTCCGCCGGAGCGGCAGCTAGCTGCGCGTCTGCGCGTTCGGCGACTTCGGCGCCGTGCTGCCGCAGTCTCAGAACTAATTCATCCAGCGCGTCGTTTGTGTCCGCCGAGACTTCAATGCGGGCAAAACTTTGGTCCGCACGCTTTTGCCCGATGGTGATCTCGCCGATCTTGAAATTAGCGCCGTGAGTTAAAATTTGATCGAGCACCTTCGGCAGGATGAGCGAATCAATGATGTGACCGCGTAACTCGATCGTCTCCGAAAACATCGACAGAAGTTAGCGAGGGAAAAGCTCCGCGCTAGTAAGGCGAAACTATGTTGTGGCGCTTGTGCCCGCGGGTGAATTTGATACGTATGCACTGGCACAAACCCCTCAACGACGGGCAAGATCGATATGGAGAAACCAACCTCGCGTGGTCCCTCGCCGGGCCGCAAAGCTGTTAACGCATTAGGAGCCAGGCTGAATCGCAAACCCAAACCGCCGCCACCGCTGCCATTGCAGAAAAAGATTTCGACTGGAGATCGCGCAGGTAATCGCTAGACACGATCAATTGCACAACGATTTGCCAGCTCTCGCCACTAAGATCGGGCAGAGACTTTCAATCAGCTCCGAGTATGTCGTTACCCAGTCTGCGGAGTTGCGGGTTCTCCGGGCGATGCCGGAGAACGAACTTCGTGAATTTGCAACGAATCATGGCTGGCGCATGATCCGCCGCCTCGGTGGGCGGCAAATCGAATTTTACAATGACGCGAGCGTGCGCACGCCACTGTAGGTAGGATCGCGCGCACTCTTCTGACGCACCACAGGCGCGTGGCTGCAGTCTAGCTGGACAGCGGCGGCCAGTTGGCTTACCAAATGACGCGTTCCAAATGGAAACAGCGAAAATTTATTTCATTATTTTTGGCCTGCTCACAATCGCCGGCGGGATTATCGGCTACGTGAAGGCCGGCAGCACGGCATCGATCATTGCCGGAGGAATCACAGGGGTTTTGCTGCTCGTAGCGGCACTTCTTTTGCCTGAACATCGCGTCGCCGGATTGGCGACTGCGCTCATTATATCGGTTTTATTGGCCGGTCAGTTCGTGCCGAAATTCTTTCGCACTGGCAGAATCATGCCTGCTGGTATGATGTCAGTGCTGAGCGTGATCGGGATTATTGCAGCGATTGTCGCCTGGGTCAGAAAGTAATCGCGTGGCAAAAAATCGCCTTCGTACGTGGCGTTGGCTGGTTCTCATTCTGTTCGCCTCGATTTTCGCTGCAATTGTCTATCGTTGGATCTCTCTCGAGCGACTACAACGCTTCGCGCCCATCGAGACAACTGAAACTCCGGCTCCAACACCGACGGCCACCCGGCCGCCGGTCATCACTGGAAAGTTCGACACCGCAAAATTGTTCAATGGCATCACTCTTCACTCCACCGTTGAGACAACTCCGGGTGCAGATTCTGCAACCGAACGCGCGCAGCCCGAGAGTTACGTCCTGGATCTCAAGCTGATGGCGCGTGTGCCTTCACCGAACAAATCAATCGACGAACTGGCGAAAGTCAGTCCTCAATTGCCAAGGCTTTTGCCCGCTTTGAGCTCGATGTTGTCAGCTGAACCCGTTTCGCCGCTTTTCACGCAGCTTTACGACACAAAAGTCCGAATGCTGCGCGAGAACCTTGGCCGTCTCGATCTGCTTTTATCGCGGCATAATTTTTACGATTGCCAGACCGTTCTACAGCTTCAGCATCCTCAAACCCATCGGAAAGCGCTTCTTCTTCAGGCCGAGATGGACGTTGATGCCGATGGCTCCGATTCCGATCGGCTGCCTGTTGGTACCGGTGCACCGGCGAATTTCAAGCCGGCCACTAGTTACCGTTGGGAAAAGAAAACGGATGCGCCCAACCCGTATCTCGCTGGGACTGAACAGCGATTGAAACGTGCAGAAGACGACTACGCCCTGGCAAGTACCTCCCCCGCGCGCAAACGTGAGCTGCGCAACGCAATCGCGGAATTGCGCAACGAGATTGGCACGCTAAAAAAGTTTAGTTTCCTGATCGGCGCGACCGATCCATTCATCGTGGTACCGGGAACGTTTACCCATGGCCCCGAGGCGGTTAAAGTCGGCGATTATGCGCTGGTGGTTTTTGGCGATGCGATATATCCAGCCATCGTCGGAGACGTTGGTCCCAATGACAAAGTCGGCGAGGCGTCGCTGCGCATCGGAAAAGAACTGAACGCACTTGCAACAGCCTACAATCGGCCGGTGGACGATCTGAAGGTCAGTTACATTATTTTCCCGGGAACGGCCGAGAAGCCGTTTGGTCCTCCTGACTTGAACAAAATCCAGGCGCGTTGCGAAACGCTGGTGAAGGAGATCGGCGGCGCGAGCGTGCCCTTGCATCATTGGGAAAACATTATCCCTACCCCCACTCCGAGCCCGACTCCGAGTCCTTCGCCGTCTGCTTCGCCCACTGCGTCAGGAACACCTTCTCCGTCGCCCGCTCCGACGTTCGCATTTCATGTTTCAACCCCGGTTGAGACCGCTTCCCCCGGCACGACAGTCGCCCCAACGCGTTCACCCACGTTAAGCCAGGCCCGATCAAAAAGCGAAAGCCGTGAAACAACATTGTGATTTGGAAAGATTTAGAGCCCTCTTTGATTCATCATCGTCGTCAAGCTCGTCCGCTGTCGTTCGAGAAGGGTCGCCTGAAAGAAAGTCGACGACGAGGAGGAGGACGAGAACGTGAATATCCACTCCTCGTACGGCCCCACCAAGCATGATCCGCCGATCGCACAGGCGGCTACCGACAACGACTGCCTGGATCTGATGCACACGCTAATGGCGTACCGCCACCAACCAATCAATTCGAAGCTCATGAAGATCCGCCACAAATACTCCATGCTTCACGGGGACGTTCTGATTTTGATTTACCATTTCGCGAAGGTTTGCTCTGGCGCGATTCTCGAGATCGGCGCGTTTGTTGGAGGAGCAACAATTGCCGCAGCGTTAGGCGTTCGCGATTCAGGTCAGGCAAAGAAATTGATCGCCATCGAACCCGGCGGCGGCGTGAAACACAAAAGGCTCGGCACTCGCAATATCTTGCGCGACTTGGAACGCAATCTCGCCAGGGAGCGTGTGGCCAACATGGTCACGTTGGTCAAGGGACAATCATTTAAGCCAGAAACGATATCCGCTGTCCGCCAGGCACTCGGTTCGGATCAAGTCGGGTTATTAATCCTCGATGCCGATGCTGCCAAACGTAGAGACATCGACTGTTACCGCGACAAATTTGCGGAGGGTAGCTGGATAGTGATCGACGATATATTCGGCGCTGATGCCAACGCAAAGATCACACCAAGCCGCGCGGACGTGGATGCATTAGTGGCGGAAGGTTTGTTGGAGCCGCTGGGATTTTACGGCTGGAGCACATGGGTCGGACGCTGGCGTTGCGCTGCGCATCGTTAGGCCGCCGGGGTGTAGAGTCCCTTTGTCATTCTGAGCGAAGCGAAGAATCTCTGATTCACTTCTTGGCGCTCGTCCGCCGCAACGCGAAATCAGAAATGTTTCGCTTCGCTCAAACATGACAACTTGTGAAAGACGCCCCGACAGCAATGAGTCTTGGCCGCTCATGCACGACCGTCACACTTCCTCAGGCCCGACTACCAAATGAATGACGCCATTCGGAGCGGAGATGAAGAAGCCGTTAAAATCGTCGCGCAACTGTTCGACTTCGTCGCGACGGGAGACGCCGTGGACTTTTAAAAATGACGAGGCTGCTTCGGTGTCGTTCGTTTCCAATTCCAGCCAGATGTCGGGGTGACTCAGATTCGGCGCGCTGTCAATCCACAGCCGATTCGGGCCGAATTGAAAAATGCAGCCGTCCTTTTCTTCCTCGATCAACGGCAGCCCTAATGTGTCGCGATAAAAGGCAACGGTCTGCTCGTACGTGTGGCTCGGGCACTTTATCGCGATGTTCGCACCGCCGGAAAACTGCGGCCCTTCGAGTTTGGCAACCATTGGCTTCGCCGATGTTAAAGGGTTAAACCGTTAAGTCGTTGAATCGTGCAAAGCGCAATTGCGCTCTCAAAATTCCACCACGCCGTCACTCCATTAACCCCCACCCGTTCTGCCGGGCTCCGTCATTCTGAGAGGATCCAATGCGTCCTCGAGTTCATCTTCGGGCAAGATCTTTTTTTCTCGCGCAATCTCGCGGACCGTTCGTCCGGTCTTAGCGCTCTCTTTGGCAATTTCCGCCGCGCGATCGTAACCAATTTTTGGCGAGAGGCTGGTCACCATGGCCATCGAAAGCTCCACCAGTTCCCGGCAACGTTCCTCGTTCGCCACGATACCCTGGACGCATTTCTCGGTGAAGATATCCACTACGTTCGCCAACAATCGGATCGATTCCAGGATGTCGTGTGCCATCACCGGCATCATTACATTCAGCTCGAAGTTTCCGTTCGCGCCGGCCCAACTGATGGTCACGTCGTTGCCGATGACTTTTGCGCACACCATCATCATTGATTCGGCGATCACTGGGTTCACTTTTCCCGGCATGATGGAGCTGCCTGGTTGCGTTGCGGGCAGCTGAATTTCGCCGATGCCGCACCGTGGCCCACTGCTGAGCCAGCGAATGTCGTTGGCTATTTTGAAGAGAGTTACTGCGATCGTTTTTAAGTGGCCGCTCGCCTCGACAACTGAGTCCTTGCCGCCTTGCGCTTCGAAATGATTTTTTGCTTCGTAGAATGCGATCCCAGTGCGCTGCTTGATGTGGTCCAATGCTTTTTTGGGAAAATCGATATGTCGATTCAAACCAGTGCCGACTGCGGTCCCGCCAAGCGCGACCTCACGCAAAGCTTCGATCGCTTTCTCCGCGCGAGCCTTTGCATACGCGACCTGCTGCGCGTAGCCGGAAAACTCCTGTCCGAGTCGCACCGGCGTCGCATCCATCAAGTGCGTGCGGCCAATCTTGATAATGTGCCAGAATTCTTTCGCCTTGGTTTCGAGAGCGCCATGCAACTTTTCCAGAGCCGGAATCAAATGATTCTTCAATTCCTCAGCGGCGCTGATATGAATCGCCGAGGGAATCACGTCGTTGCTCGATTGTCCCATATTAACGTGATCGTTGGGATGAACCGGGTCGTGCGATCCGATAGACTTCCCTGACAGTTGTGCCGACCGGTTCGCGATCACTTCGTTCGCGTTCGTGTTAGTGCTCGTGCCTGAGCCGGTCTGAAAAATGTCGAGCGGAAAATGGTCGTCGAGTTTTCCGTCAACAACTTCTTCGGCCGCCTGTGCGATCGCTGTTGCCCGGTTTGCGTCGAGCAAACCTAAATCCTGGTTTGCCTTCGCCGCTGCCCATTTGATTAGACCCAACGCGCGAATAAATGGCCGCGGGAATCGGTAACCGCTTACCGGAAAATTCAAAACCGCGCGATGCGTGGAGGCGCCGTGGAGAGCATTCGCGGGCACGGTCATTACGCCCATCGAATCTTTTTCGACTCGCGTCGATTTTTCGGTCATGCCGAACGCTCTGCTCCGACGCCGGCGAGGCGCGAACGGCTTTTCGATTTCTTGGAGGGGCGTCCAGCGCCTTGTGCGGACGATGTTTTGTGAAACACCGTGATAAACATTGGCGGGATATTTTGCAGGAAATATTCCGATTCGTCGCGCTGGAAAACCGTGGCGTGCTGCCTCAACTCATTGGTGACCTGGTAAATGATAAACTGGCCGTCAGGCTTAAGTGCATCGTACGTCTTTCGCAGCAGCGCGCGCTTCTTCTCGATTTTGAGAATACTGAACGGAATGCCGGAGAGAATGTAATCGCACGAAGCAAATCCGCGGCGCTTCAACTGGTACGGCAACGACGCCGCATCGCCATGAATCACGTGCACGCGCCGGTCGCCGGCAAATTGCCGTTCCAGTGCTCTTGCCAGCTGCGCGTCGAGTTCAAACAGGAGCAAATGCGAATCCTGTGTCATCCGGCGAGCGATCTCACGCGAGTGCACGCCTTCTCCAGGTCCATACTCCGCGATCACTCGCGGCTGGCTGAAATCCATTTTGCTGGCGACACGTTCCACCATCGCCTTGGAGCTGGGTACAATCGACGCGATCTGGAATGGACGCTTCAGAAAACGCTTGAAGAAGAGTTTACTCACAGGAACTCAGATGTTCGCCTCAGGCATTCGGGTTGTCTAGTATTGATGTAACATGTGACCGGCACGGCGTGGCTTGACTGGTTGATGATCACCGATCATTTATCACTTCTGACTTCCATGCGCGGTTAGCTCAGTGGTAGAGCACTACCTTGACACGGTAGGGGTCAGAGGTTCGAAACCTCTACCGCGCACCACTTCCACGCGTGTAGCAACGCTTCAACATGCCATGTAATTAGCGATGTTAGCTGGAAGAAGGAGGAGTCAACGGCGTCGCTGGTAACGCCGGTGCGCTTGTAGGCCGTTTTTCAACAAGACTCGCCACCGCCGGGCGAAGATTCATCAGGTTCTTGAGGAGGTTAAACCAAAACGGCGCGCCCAGTGTCAGCAACCCTGCGCTCAGTGCCAGCCCGAACAAGTGATTGATCCACCACAGTTTTTCGGCCGGCCAGCGAGCGAACCAACCGTTAGGCAACAGCTCAAATCCGGTGCTATCGATGTTCTTTTTTAGATCGGCAAATGCTTTTTCCCTCGCGTCGGCATCGGGCTGAGCCTGGACAGCGGCGCCTTCCTGAAGCGTGCCGGGCGCTGCTTTCACGAGGGCTTCTACGAGCTTTGGTTCGTGGCGCAGTTTGTCATAAATCTCCACTGTATCGAGCTGGAGAAAAACGCTGACCAGGATCGCCGCGACAATCGTGACCATCCGCACGTGAATTTGGAACCATTGTTCCGCCCGATCCTGTGCACTGCCGAACCAGCGCTGAAAGCGATCGTAAGCCTGAGTCGTGGCGCGCTCTACCGTGGCGCCGAAACTTCCCAGCGCGTCCAGAACGGCTTTCTGCTGTTCAGGTGCAAAAATCTTTGCAGCCGCTGCGATATCCTTAAGTTTTACGCGCGATTCGATCGCGGGCAGATCCAACCGGTGCAGGGCTGTTACCAATCCTCGCGCTTTTTCAGTCAATTCCGGCGGAATATTGAGCAACTGTGCCTCTTCAGGAGTCATTACCCTCAACTCCTGAAGCACGCGATAAATTTCACCGGGCCGGATCGCGGTGGCGATCTCCTTTGAGC
The DNA here is from genome assembly GCA_963825355.1 of uncultured Verrucomicrobiae bacterium. GTDB lineage: Bacteria > Verrucomicrobiota > Verrucomicrobiia > Chthoniobacterales > UBA10450 > Udaeobacter. The sequence goes on from CAWGSY010000016.1 coordinate 439,286, forward strand.
CGCCCCATGGCGGGGTCCAAAATCCCCATGGTTTTTCGCGATTGGGAGCCACGTTCGGAATTGTGACTGCCGCTTTCGTAACGTTCACTTCGGCAGTGGCGTTGCTGATCGCAGTGTCGCGGTTCGGATCGTTCGGATTGCGCAATTTGGCATCACGAAGCTTTCTCTCAGCTGCAATGAATTTCTGTGCGTTCTCATCCAGAATTCGTGACTTTTTTTGCCAAATCGAATCGCTATAAATTGGATCACGTAAGATTTGAGCGGCCAGGGAGTGCGCATACTTGCCGATACTCGGATCGATGGTTTGAAACGTAAGCGCCAGTGCATTTGCCAGGTTCTTGCCGCGCAAGGAGAGAGCCGCCGAAACCATCTGCACAACAAGCGTGATCAGCAGGCTGAGAACCGTCATGATCACCGCGAAGGCGATCACTGTATCGAGCGTAGTTAGCATGAGAGCGGGTTACGCTCCGACGCCACGAAAATGCGATGAGTTAGAGCGAGTTTGTTCACGTAAGGCCCGTGTTGCCGGTATCTTTAGCGATTTGAGAAATATCACACAAGATAAAAGGCCAGTCGGAGCGCCTCGATGGCAAGCCTTGCATTGATTTTGCTTCGGGCATCGAAAAGCTGTATCAAAAGCAATCGCTTCAAAATCAAGCCTCCAGCCACTATCTGAACTCCCTCAATTGCGCGATGCAATTGAAGCGGCAACGCGGACTCTTTGCGCACTTTCCAGCCTCGATTCACAATTGGCGCAAGCTGTCGATGTCATCGATCAATGTTTGAGCGCAGGAAACAAATTGCTGGTGTGCGGGAACGGCGGCAGCGCGGCTGATGCCTCTCACTTTGCGACGGAACTTGTGGTGCGTTTTATCAAAGACCGGCGCGCGCTTCCGGCGATTTGTCTCACGAGCGATAGCGGAATTCTCACCGCCGCTGGAAACGATTATGGTTTCGATGAGATTTTCGCCCGTCAGGTGGCCGCGTTCGGTATTCCCGGCGATGTGCTTATGTGCATGACCACTTCCGGTAAATCCAAAAATGTGGTGCGGGCCTTGCAAGAAGCGAAGGCACGTGAAATGAAAACGATCGCATTTCTCGGGGGCGATGGCGGATCGACGGCTGGCATTGCGGATGTCGATCTGTTGGTCAAAAGCGATTCAACAGCACGAGTTCAGGAAGCCCACCAGCTTTTGCTTCACGTGCTCTGCGAGATAATCGAATCGCGAGTCGAACTGTAGCCGCTTCACTGTGCGAAGCGCGAGACTGACGTCTCAAATACGTGCGTCAGTCGCGTCGCCCACAGGGCGACGGCTAGAAATTAGTCCGAGTTTTTCAGCAATCGTTCGCGTTCGCGATCCAACTGCCGCCGCTCATTTGCGGTGAGGCTTCCGATTCCGAACTTGGAAATTTTGTCGAGGATCGGATCGATTGAAGTGTAAACGTCATCCGCGTCCGAGCGGCTGCCGCCCGTGCGCGGTCGTGGTTTCGGGAGGACATGATACTTCGGCTTGGAAGCAAAGCGCGCTTTAAAGTCACTCCACCACGCGAGCTCTGGGCCGGCGCCATTCACTTCGACGAAAAGGAATGCGACACCGATACTCGTCCAGAGCACCATCAGATCGCTCCAAGCGTGGTAAGCGAGCAATTGAAAGGTGTAAACCGCGGCAAGAATCAGCGCGATCCACTTTGCCATTATCCGCAACAACAATTCGACACGTGGGTAGATAGTGGCAAACGCGATGAAGATTCCAAAGTGCAATTCAGGCGAACCGGCAATTCCGCACCGTTCCCACAGTCCCCAAATCGTTAGCAGCGCTGCGGGCGTGACCAGCAAAAAAGCATAGAGCGCGATATACGCGCGCCGTCCGAGAAAACGTTCCACTTCTCGCCCGAAGACAAACAGTAGGTACATCTCGATTGCGAACCAAAGCAGGCCGGATGGGGCGTGAATGAATGCATACGTAAAGAGCCGCCACACTTGGCCGCTGGACCAGATCGCGGCGCTGTCGAATTGCAGCCAAATCAAAACAGACCCGGCTCCGAACGCTACCAGAATCGCTGCGAGAATAGCAGCTGCCACGTGTATCCCGACGAGCATCGTGGTCACATCGACAGGATACCGACCCATCCACGCAACCGGCCGATAATCATCGGACGTGGTCACCCCGAACATGTTTTCAATTAATGCCTCGCAATGTGCTTGTGCAAGTGAAACGACAGATTCTGCATCGCAAATTCCGCCGCTATTCTTCTTCGTGATTTCTGTAACGCTTGATCGATGGACCTGTCGCGCCGTAGCCTCGACGACGGCAGATTCGTGGTTAAAGTGGGCAGTTTCGTTCGATGAAGAATCTCGCCCCCGCCATATTTCCGCCGAAGGGGATCGGTGATGCAAAGCCCTCCAACAAGGCTGTGCTCGATTGGGTGCAAGAGATTGCAACGCTGACCCAGCCTGAGAACATTTTTTGGTGCGACGGCTCCGAGCGCGAGAACGAGTTTCTGATCGCTGAGTCGCTCAAGCAAAACGTTCTGATCGCGCTGAATGAGAAGAAAGTTCCGCGCTCGTATCTGCATCGATCGAATCCGAATGACGTCGCGCGTGTCGAGCACTGTACTTTTGTATGCACGCCAACAAAAGAGGAAGCCGGACCGACAAACAATTGGGCTGAGCCGGGAGAAACTTACGGGAAACTTAGAGAGCTACTCAGCGGCGCGATGCGCGGGCGCACGATGTTTGTCATTCCCTACATGATGGGGCCGGCGGATTCGCCGCTGGCCAAGATCGGTTTCGAAATCACCGATTCCAAATATGTCGTGCTCAGCTTGAGAATTATGACGCGCATGGGCGAGACTGCCTTGCAACGGCTCGGCAGTGATCCGAGTGCGGAATGGAACCGCGGGGTCCATTCATTGCTGGACGTCAATCCCGATCGCCGGTTCATCTGTCATTTTCCGCAGGACAATACGATCATCTCGGTCGGTTCAGGTTATGGCGGCAACGTTTTATTGAGCAAAAAGTGCTTCGCCTTGCGTATCGGCTCATATCTGGCGTGCAAACAAAGTTGGATGGCCGAGCACATGCTGATCCTTGGCGTTGAATCGCCGGCAGGGCGCAAACACTACGTAGCTGCTGCATTCCCCAGCGCATGTGGAAAGACCAATTTCGCGATGCTCATTCCACCCGCGCATTTCAACGGCTGGAAGGTTACGACGGTCGGGGACGATATCGCTTGGATGCGAATTCGGGACGGCCGCTTGTACGCGGTTAATCCTGAGAATGGCTATTTCGGTGTCGTGCCCGGCACGAGCTATAAGTCGAATCGGAATGCGATGCGATCGATCTCGCATGACACAATTTATACGAACGTGGCTCTCACTGATGACGGGGACGTATGGTGGGAAGGCAAAGATGCCGAACCTCCGGCACACGCGGTTGACTGGCGTGGAAATGACTGGACATCGCAATCACAAGAAAAAGCTGCGCACCCGAATAGCCGGTTCACGACGCCGATGCGGAACAACCCGGCGCTCGATCCCGACGTCGAAAAAGGTGAAGGCGTGCCGATCAGCGCAATTATTTTCGGTGGTCGTCGCAGTGATACCGTGCCGCTGGTTTATCAAGCGTTCGATTGGAACCACGGCGTGTATTTAGGCGCGACCATGGCTTCGGAAACCACCGCAGCCGCTACCGGAGCCGTAGGACGAATACGGCGCGATCCAATGGCGATGCTGCCCTTCTGCGGATACAATATCGGCGCTTATTTTCAGCATTGGCTCGATATTGGAAAGCAAATCAGCAATCCGCCGCTGATTTTCAATGTGAACTGGTTTCGCAAAGGCGTGGACGGAAAATTCCTCTGGCCCGGCTTCGGTGAAAACATGCGCGTGCTCAAATGGATAATCGACCGGTGCGAGGGAAATGGTGGCGCACTCAAGTCGCCGATCGGCTGGCTGCCCAGCCCGCACGATCTCGATGTGGCCGAGCTCGACATCGACCACAATGCCGTTGACGAACTCCTTGGGCTCGATCACGAGGAATGGCAAAAAGAGATCGCCGCGCACAAAGAATTTTTCGATTCGTTAGGCGGCGTGGTTCCGGGAGAATTGCAAAAACAGCGCGACCAACTAGCCGCGGGTTTTAATCTGTAGAGACGCCGTCCGGTTCCTGGGAGCGCGCGGCCGCGTGCAGTTTTCGACTGCCCGAAAACTCTCAAGACTCTGATGAGCGATAAAGTACCGAACTATCAACACCGACTTTGCTGCGTTTCTGGCCGTTCGGTCAGCCGCCGACCGGAACACGCCAGCGGCGTGCGCTCCCCTGAAAATTTGCGAAGCGAGCGGCGATCTGGAACTGTCTCCAGTGGGTTCGAAGATAGGGAACAAAGAGCGGGGTATCACGTCGGCGCCGAATGATTGCATTGAGATTCGCGGCGCACGCCAGAACAATCTCAAAGGAATAGACGTCGATCTTCCGCTAGGAAAATTGACCGTCATCACCGGGCCGAGCGGCAGCGGGAAATCGAGTCTGGCGTTCCAAACAATTTACGCTGAAGGCCAGCGACGTTACGTTGAAACATTCAGTCCATACATGAGGCAGTTCCTCGATCGAATGGACAAGCCGCGCGTCGACGATATCCGCGGCATCCCGCCGGCGATCGCAATCGAGCAGTCGAATCCTGTCAAAACTTCTCGATCAACCGTCGGGACGATGACCGAGATCAACGATTATTTGAAGCTTCTCTGGCCACGCATTGCGCACGCATTCTGTCCGAACTGCGGCCGTGAAATTCGACCGGAAACAGCGCAATCGATTGCAGAGCAAGTATTCTGTCATTTCCAAGGTAGGGGCGGTTCACCGAACCGCCCGCGGGCGATTGAAGTCAATCGCCCCTACCTCGGTTCGGACAACGAGAAGGTCGTTCTCATTACGTTCTGGGTTTCCGTCCCCTCGGGAACGGAGCCGCAGAAATTCTTCGATTTCCTGCAACAGCAAGGCTATCTGCGCGTCTGGATCGACAACAGAATCCTACGCGTTGACGGTCCGAATCCAAAAACCAAGAGACTCGGCGCGCGTGTGCTGGTCGTTCAGGATCGCGTTGCGATCACCGCGGAAAATCGCCCGCGATTAGTGGAAGCCATCGAGACCGCGCTGCGCTTCGGTAAAGGCAAAATCAATGTAATTGCGATCTCAGAAAACGCCGAATGCCCAACGCCCAACGTCGAAGACCGAACCGGTCGCCGACCCGTCCGCCGCAGCCTTGGCGAACGCGGGTCACTGATCCCTGATCACGAATTTCCGTTCTCGACCGGTTGGCACTGTGCCTGGTGCGACTTGGACATTCGCCCGCCCACGGTCGGCCTTTTCAGTTTTAATAATCCGCTTGGGGCATGCCCGGACTGCCGCGGCTTTGGCCGAACGATCGCGATTGATCTGAACAAGGCGATACCCGACCGCAGCCTCAGCATTAAACAAGGTGTGGTGCGCGTTTTTCGTGGCGCCGAGTTTGGTGAATCGCAGAAAGACTTGCTCCGCGCCTGCGGTCGCGAAGACATCGATATCAACGTTCCGTTCGATGAATTACCCAAGGCCGATCAGGATTTCGTCATCGAAGGAGAGAGGCGATCAGGTGAATACACCGACGAAGACTATGAAGACGATCGCTGGTATGGAGTGCGCGGCTTTTTTCGCTGGCTGGAAAGCAAGACCTACAAAATGCATGTGCGCGTGTTGCTCAGCCGCTACCGCGCCTACGTGACTTGTCCCAAATGCAACGGCGGTCGCTACCAACCCGAAGCGCTGAATTTTAAGATTAGTAGCGCGACCGTCCCGGTTGCGAATGGAAGAAATCGCAAGCCGGAGGCATGCGCTACCTTAACCCTTCCCGAATTCCAGGCGCTCTCGATTTCCGACGCTCGTGATCTTCTGCGCGCGATCCAAATTTCGCTTGACGACAAAACAGCGCAGATGCTGCGCGACGAAATCTGGGCACGCCTCAATTATCTCTGCGAGGTCGGCGTTGGTTACCTCACGCTCGACCGGTCCACGCGCACTTTGAGTGGGGGTGAAGTGCAGCGCGTAAACCTCACCACCTGCCTCGGCGCTTGCCTGGCAAACACGCTCTTCGTGATGGACGAGCCGAGCATTGGATTACATCCGCGCGATGTCGGTCAATTGGTGCGCGTGATGTATAATCTCCGAGACAAAGGCAACACCTTGCTGGTTGTCGAGCACGAGGAACAGATCATTCGTGCAGCAGACAATTTGATCGATCTAGGCCCGGGCCGTGGTGAGCACGGCGGCGATTTGGTTTGGAACGGACCGCTCGATGAATTTATCTCGCACGATCGTTTGCGATTGGGGAGCGCGGGTGCCTCTCCCGCACTGGCACGCGCCTCGCGGGCCAGCGGGAAAACTTTTGGCGAGGCGCCAAAAACAGCAGGCGAGGGCGCCCGCGCTCCCCAATCACTGACGCGCGATTACCTAACGAATCTCAAATTCATTCCGATTCCAAAGACACGACGAAAGTGGACTTCTTCTATCAAGATTCTCGGCGCGCGAGAACACAATCTGAAAAATATCGACGTCGAATTGCCGCTCGGCGTCTTCACGTGTGTAACTGGAGTGTCGGGATCCGGCAAATCCACCCTGATTCACGATGTGTTGTACCGGAATCTGCTGCGCGCAAAGGGACAATCCTCAAATCAGGAATCTGGCGCGTGCAAATCGATCACCGGCGCGCACCGAGTCGGCGATGTGGTGATGGTGGATCAGTCACTGCTTGCTCGCACCCCGCGTTCAACTCCGATTCTTTATCTCGGTTTGTTTGATCAAGTCCGCGAATTGTTCGCTGCGCAACCCGAGGCGATGGCGCAGGGACTGACTGCAGGCGCCTTTTCCTTTAACTCCGGTAACGGGCGCTGCGAACGTTGCTCGGGCACAGGGTACGAAAAGATCGAAATGCAATTCCTGAGCGATCTTTATGTGCGCTGCGCAGAATGCGAAGGCAAACGTTTCCAACCGCACGGGCTGAAGGTCCGTCTGCACGAGAAATCGATTCACGACGTTCTTGAACTCACGGTTAGCGAAGCCATCCAGTTCTTCGCGCAAATCGCCGAAGATTGCGGTGCGAAAATTTCCAACGGTCTCAAAGTACTTGATGAAGTTGGACTTGGTTATCTGCGGCTGGGTCAGCCGCTGAATACCCTGTCTGGCGGCGAATCGCAGCGGCTGAAGCTAGTAGGACATTTATCGGACGCCTCTGGCACCCGCAATCTGTTCATTTTCGACGAACCAACCACGGGACTGCATTTCGACGATGTGGCGATGCTGCTACAATTATTCCAGCGCCTTGTGGATCGCGGGCATTCGCTCGTCGTGATCGAGCACAATCTCGAGGTGATTAAGTGCGCCGATTGGATCATCGATCTCGGCCCGGAAGCTGGTGATGCAGGCGGTGAAGTCGTGGCCGTGGGAGCACCCGAACAAATCGCGAAAGTTGAGAACTCTCATACCGGAAAATTTCTCCGCGGCGTGTTGGGGAGCGCGGGCGCCTCGCCCGCAGTCCGAGGCGCCTCGCCTCGGACCCACGGGATTAGCTATGATGCAGATGAGGATGTTGAACAAGCGTTACGTGCCGCTGAACAGCCATTCGACGTGGCGTCGAATGGAGCGGGCGAGGCGCCCGCGCTCCCCAAGAGAAAAACGAACGGCTCCATCCATGTTCACGGCGCGCGCGAGCACAATCTCAAAAACATCGATCTAAAAATCCCGCGCGAACAACTAGTGGTCATCACCGGGTTGAGTGGCTCCGGCAAATCGACGGTCGCGTTCGACATCCTATTCGCCGAGGGACAACGCCGCTTTCTCGACAGCATGTCGCCTTATGCGCGGCAATTCGTAGAACAACTCGAAAAACCAGATGTCGATCTCGTGAGCGGATTGCCCCCGACCGTGGCAATCGAGCAACGTGTGACTCGTGGCGGAGGCAAATCAACGGTCGCGACGGTTACGGAGGTTTACCATTTCCTTCGCCTCTTGTTCGCAAAAACCGGAACGCAGTTTTGTCCTGACTGCGATTTGCCTGTGGAAAAACAGAGTGCGGCGTCCATTGTGAAACAGCTCGAGAAGGCTGCGAAACGCGGTCCGCTGAAGGTGCTTGCGCCGCTAGTAAAAGCTCGGAAAGGTTTTCACACCGACGTGGCGCGCTGGGCGGAACGCCAGGGATTCGACACTCTTTACGTGGATGGAAAGCTCGTTTCGGTCGCGCAGTTTCGGAAACTGGAGCGTTTTAAGGAACACACCATTGACGTGGTGGTGGGCGGGATCGATCGGCGGCGAATTGGTAATGCTCGCGAGATTGCACGACGCGCACTTGAGATAGGCCGAGGCACAGCGCGTCTGCTTGATTCAAGGAATCGCCTTACCGTTGTGAGCACCGAGATGAGCTGCCCGAACTGCGGCCGCGCATTTGAAGAACTCGATCCGCGTTTGTTCTCGTTTAATTCGCCGCACGGGATGTGCGAGGAATGCGGCGGCTTCGGCGAAATTTGGGACGAGGATGTGCAAACGGGAGCGAACCGGGATGGCGAATCTGTTCTGGAAAACGAACTAGCCGCCGAACGCGAATCTGAGTGGATCGACGAGGGCGAAGCGCGCGAGTGTCCAGGCTGTCACGGCTCGCGTTTGAACGCAGAGGCGCGCCATGTGCGAGTGCAAGGCTGTACGATCGATGGGTTCACGGATCTTTCGGCGGGTGAGGCAGCGCGCGCGATCGCGAAACTAAAATTTAAAGGGAGAGATCAGACCGTCGCCGCAGGTCTCATTCCCGAGATTCAACAGCGACTGCATTTCATGGAGACTGTCGGGCTCGGTTATCTCGCGCTTGGGCGTTCGGCAAAAACATTGAGCGGCGGTGAGTCGCAGCGAATCCGTTTGGCTGCGCAACTCGGCTCCAATCTGCGCGGCGTGCTTTACGTGCTGGACGAGCCAACGATTGGTTTGCATCCGCGCGATAATGAGCGCTTGCTCGAGACGCTCACGACGCTGCGGAACAAGGGCAATTCATTGATCGTGGTCGAGCACGACGAAGAAACAATGCGCCGCGCCGATCACATCATCGATCTCGGGCCGCGCGCGGGAATTCACGGCGGTCAAGTGGTGGTGAGTGGAACGCTGAGCGACGTCCAAGCAAATCCAAATTCCGAAACGGCACGTTGCTTGAAATCGCAGCTGTGTCACCCGATCCGCGGATCGCGCCGCTCGCTGCCGGATGTCGAAAACTGGATCGAGATTCGTGGCGCGCGCGCGAACAATTTGAAAGACATCGATGTGCGTTTCCCGGTCGGCAGGCTGTCTGTGATCACCGGAATCTCAGGCAGCGGCAAATCGACGTTAATGCACGACGTACTGTTGCCCCAGGTACGCGAAAATGTGGGGAGCGCGGGCGTCTCGCCCGCTGTGTCACGTGCCTCGCGGGGTACCCGCCCAGAGCTTTTTCGGCGAAGGCGCCGAAAAGAGCGAGCGAGGCGCTCGCGCTCCCCGGAATGTCCTCGTCATCGAAGCCGTGTACGAAGTCGATCAGTCGCCGATCGGGAAGACTTCGCGCTCAACGCCGGGAACCTACGTGAAAGTGTTCGACGAGATCCGAAATCTTTACGCGCAATTGCCGGTATCACGCATGCGTGGGTATTCGGCGAGCCGATTCTCGTTTAACGCTGAAGGCGGCCGTTGCGAGACGTGCAGGGGCCAGGGCGTGATCAAGCTGGAAATGAACTTTCTGCCCAGCAGTTATGTCTCGTGTGAAGATTGCCACGGCTCGCGGTACAACGCGCAGACGCTGGAGGTTCTCTACAATGAGAAATCGATCGGCGATGTGATGGAAATGACGATCGAAGAAGCTGCGCAATTCTTTTCAGCGCATCCGAAAATCGGCCGCCCACTTTCGCTGCTGGTCGACACCGGCCTTGGATATCTGAAGCTCGGCCAGCCGAGTCCCACTTTAAGCGGCGGCGAAGCGCAGCGCCTCAAGCTGGTGACGCAATTGAAACGCGGTGTGAGCCGCGCCGCAGACGAGCGAATTCGAAAAATGCGCAAGCCCGGATCGACATTGTATTTGCTTGAAGAGCCGACCATCGGCCTGCACATGGCGGACATTGAATTGCTCCTCAACGTGCTGCATCGGCTCGTCGATGAAGGAAACACTGTCATTGTCATCGAACACAATCTGAGTGTGATCGCCGAAGCCGATTACATCGTGGATCTGGGACCTGAAGCCGGCGCCGATGGAGGCGAAGTAGTCGCTTTTGGAACGCCGGAACAAGTCGCGAAGAGTCGAGTCAGCCGGACCGCACCTTTTTTGCGAAAAGTTTTGAACTCGCCGCGTTCGAAAGCAGCACCGTCATCCTGAGCGGAGTGAAGGACTTCACAATCGAAATCGCTGTGACGCAGTAAAGATTCGCGTGACCGGTCATCTGTTGAGAGGTCCCTCACATTCGTTCGGGATGACAACGCGTTTTGATTGCGGCTATCAGCGACATCAGTGACAATCGCGGCGCAAATGTTCGCGTACTACTTGCACAACCTCGACCCGATCATATTCCGGATCTACGACAATGTTGGGCCGCGCTGGTATGGGCTCGCTTATGTGGCTGCATTTGTATCGAGCTATTTTCTTTTCCTTTGGCTGTCCAAGCGCGGATACGCCGATCTGCCGCCACAACGCGTAAGCGATTTCATCACCGGCTGCGCGCTGTTCGGCGTGATTGTTGGCGGACGTCTCGGCTACGTTTTCTTCTACAAACCGGAAATGTTGCGCGAGCCGTTGTCGATTTTGCGCGTTTGGGAAGGCGGGATGTCGAGTCACGGCGGGATGTTCGGGCTATTGCTGTTCACTCTGTACTACGCCCGCCGTCACAAAATTTCGTGGCTAAATCTCGGTGACAATCTTGTCGTAACCGCCCCGCTGGGATTGTTCTTCGGGCGATGCGCGAACTTCATAAACGGCGAGTTGTACGGGCGGATCGCCAATGTTCCGTGGGCCATGCAATTCCCGAAGGAACTGCTTGATCATCCTCAGGAAGCGGAGCGTGCAGTCGCAGCATGCGCGCAAATCAATCCATCATTGACCGGCCCGGAGGCAATCATTGGCGCGGTGCGCAGTCAGCCGGAGGTCGTGAATGCGTTGCGTTCGATTCTGTCGCCGCGCCATCCCTCGCAGCTTTATGAAGCATTTTTTGAGGGAATAGCGTTGTTCGCGATTTTGTGGTTTGTGCGAACGCGCACGCGCCAACCCAACGGTGTTTTGACTGGATTGTTTTTCATTTGTTACGCGATCTTTCGAATCGTAGTCGAAAATTTCCGCGAGCCCGATGCCGAATTGATCGGGCCGTTCACGCGCGGCCAATTCTTTTCGTTTTTCCTGATTGTGATTGGTGCCGCGTTTATCGTGGTGGCGAAGAGACACCCGACGTTTCCGAGCAGAAAATAGTCATTCCGAGCAAAGCCGATGCAGCAACGCGAACTGCAAGGTCGAGCGGTCAGGCTTCACTCCCGTTGTGAAACGTACAGCTAATTCCGCGGGATCCTTCGACTCCGCTGCGCTGCGCTCAGGATGACAGCGTTTTAGGTAGCGCTTTTGTCGGAGTGCGTTATTACTAATGCCGGTGACTCGGGAATGCTCGTTCCGGAAATTGTAGCGGCCGGCGGCGGTCTGCTGTTTGCGTTCGATCACGCGACAATCGCGGGGAAAATCGTTCTCACTCTTCTGGCTGTCGTTTCGATATTCAGCTGGTCGATCATGATCACGAAATTGCGCGTGATCCGTTTCGCGCGGAGACAGAACGCTCGTTTCCTCGCTGCTTTTCACAAAGACCGACAGCCGCTTCGTCTATTTGAGAAAAATGCGCGCTTTCCAGGCGCCCCCGTTTTCAATGTGTATCGCGCAGGGTGTGAGGAAATGACATTCCATCTGCTCGGATCATCCGAAGTGGATGATACCTTTCGGGCCCGACTGGAAATCGCTGACAAGATTTCACCGGCACAAATGGGTGCGGTCAACGCGGCGATGGAACGAGCGGTCGGCGAGACAGCCCTTTCGCTCGAGTCGCAGATGATTCTGCTCGCCACCGCGGTGAGCGGTTCGCCGTTTCTTGGATTGCTCGGCACGGTCTGGGGCGTGATGGACGCATTCACCGGAGTCGCGGAAGCAGGGTCGCCCAACCTCGTGGCGATGGCGCCCGGTGTATCCGGCGCATTGATTACGACTGTTACGGCACTCTGTGTCGCGATCCCGGCAATGTTCGGTTACAACTTTCTCGTTACCAGCATTCGCGGGATCATCGTGGAGATGGATAACTTTGCGGCCGAACTCGCATCCGAGTTCGAGCACAAGTACGTCGATCACGGGTCGCGGGAATCCACGTTTCGCAGATGAGAAGGATGCTTCCTTTGTTGCGCATTGAGCGTTCGGCGTTGGGCGTTCGGCGGCGTTTTCTGCAAATGTTTTTCAACGCCGAACGTTCAACGTCCAACTCAGAACGTCGAAGAAAGGGCAGATGAGACGTTACTCGCAACGCCAGAATCTCTCCACGTTGAGCGAGATCAATATCACGCCGCTGCTCGATCTCGCTTTTGTGTTGCTCATCATATTCATGATCACCACGCCGCTGCTTGAAAGCAGCATGAACCTGGTGATCCCATCCAGTGGCACGAAGAATCCGCATAGCAACACGGCGCAGGTGCAAACCGTCTCAATTGATCGCAACGATACGATCCGGTTCAATAATCAGGTGGTGGACCTGGAAACACTGACGACGCAGTTGGTGCAGTTGAAACAGACGAATCCAGATATCGCCATCGTAATTCGCCCCGATCGCGATTTGCCCGTGCAAAAATTGATCGGAGTGATGGACGCATTGCAACGCGCGGGAATCACGAAGGTCGGTATCGCCACGAAAGCAGAGCCGGAATTAAATGGCGAAAGGGCCGCCTTCGCAAAGATACGGTGACGCCAGGCGGGCGTTTTTGGGTAAACGTCGTCCTGATCGCGCTGGCGCACATTGTGCTGATCGCGGGACTGATCCGCTGGAGTGTGGCAGCGAAGGCCTCATCGAATCCTGAGAGCGTCGTGTGGTTGGGTGGCGCGGGAGATCTCTCGGCAGACGAATCGGAAAAACAGGAATCGCCAACACCAAAACAGTCACCCACTGCGACCGACTACAGCGAGTCGGAACAGGATGAAGCCGCAACCGAAAAGCCCGTCGCAACAACCGCGAAGAGTGAAATCGAATTGCCAGCAGCTACTCCGAAGCCGACGGCAACAGCAACACCGGCGAAGCCGAGTGCCACTCCTGCAGTAAGAGCCAAGACAACTCCAAAACCAATCCCGAAACCAACTCCCAGGAAAATCGTGGTGGCGAAAGCTTCTCCAAAACCGGCGACAAAACCCAAGTCGAGCCCACCGAAAGCGAACGCCAAGTTGGAGAAAAAGGACAAAATTGTGCTCGCAAGAAAGGATTCCGTGTCTCAGAGCGGAAGCACGCAAAGCGGATCGACAGGCAAAGCCGGCACTGCGGGCGGCGGAAGCAGTGGATCCGAATTTGGCTGGTACGGCAACATGTTGCATGATCGGTTTTACAGCGCCTGGATCCAACCCACCACGAACGTTCCTTCGGGCGCAAAAATTTCGACGCTCGTGACCGTGCGAATCGAAAAGGACGGTCGCGTTTCGAAATTCGAAATCGCCAAACCATCAGCGAACGCGACAGTGAATGAATCAGTGGCGGCCGTTGCGAAACAAATCAGCCAGGTTGATCCGCCGCCGACGGGGCTAATCAAGGGCGATCACTACGACGTAAAAATCAATTTCGAACTGAATACCGAAGACAAACCGGACAACTGATCCGCTCAGAAATCTTCCCCGAGAATGCCAACCCGCGTTGGCGCATGTCCCCAGAGCCTATTTCGCGAATTTCTCTTCGATGAGACGGTGCAGATGATCACCAATCATCGGGTGATCGAGGCGTCGGATCACTTCGTCGAGGAATCCGGTGACGAGGAGGCGCTGAGCTACTTTGGTCGGAATGCCGCGGGCGCGCAGATAGAAGAGTTCGTCTTCGTCGATCTGGCCAGAGGTTGCGCCGTGGGTGCAACGGACGTTGTCGGCTAGGATTTCCAGGCCGGGCATCGAATTCGCTTCGGCGTCGTCGCTCAGGAGAAGGTTGCGAACTTTTTGATAAGCGTCGGTGAAATGGGCGTGCGGTTCCACGCGGATGAGGCCACCGAAAATCGTGCGAGCGCGATCGTCCAGCGCGTTTTTGTAAAGTAAGTCGCTTGCCGTGCGCGGTGAGATGTGGTCCTGCAATGTGCGTGCGTCGAATTCCTGCTGATGTTTCGCCACGGCAACAGCGAGCAGATCGCTCCGACCGCCTTCGCCAATGAGACGGCTCAGACTTTCGAACCGCGAATACTTCGCTCCCACATTCAAGTTCAGGCTCATAGCTGAGGCATCGTGGTCGACCACCGTGGAGTTCATTTGCAATGCGATCACGTTACTGGCCCACTCCTGCGCGCACACGTATGTCACCTTCGCTCCAGGTCCGGCGATGAGATCGTTCACGCCACAGGCGAAGCCGGGTGCCGTTCGGCTGCAAGACCGGAAATGCTCGATCACTGTAACCTTCGCCAACTCATCGGCCACGAGGAGCAGATGCGGGAACACCGAGCTGTTATCATGTCGTAGCCAATGGAAGATCTCGATCGGCAATTCAATTTCGAGCCCGCGCGGAACGAACAGGAATGTTCCCGTCGAAACGAGTGCTTTGTGTAATGCGGCGAACTTGGCTGAGCCAAGCTTCGCTTCGGTGGACATGAAATATTTCCGGAAGAGGTCGGCGTGCTCCACCATGGCGCGCTCGAGCGGTTGAAAAATTACGCCTCGCTTTTTCAGGTCTTCAGAAACGACGTCACGCTCAACCAGTTGGTCATTGGCGAAGATCATCCGACCTGCGTATTGCTCGAGGCCGCGCGAATATTTTAGAATATTTTTCCGGTCATCCTCAGAAAGCGGCGGACTATTCTTGAACGGCGCCAGATCGAGAAGACCGACGTTCGAGAATCGCCACGCCTGATTTTTTCGGGTCGGCTGCGGCAGAGATTCGAATTGATCCCATGCCGTGCGTTGCTGGTCGCGGAACCACTCGGGCAAATCGCGTAACTCGGTTGGACCCGAGAGAATTGATTTGGCCTGCTCTTCGAGAGTGGTTAACGACATAAGCGACTAAAGTGACGCCGGATTAAGAGTACCGCATGCGTTCTCGCTTGGGACCATAGCAACCCAAGCCAGAGGCTCGCGCTACCTTACCCGACCGAGCCTTCCATTTCGAGCTCGATCAGCCGTTTGAGCTCGACGCTGTATTCCATGGGGAATTGGCGTACGAGATCGTTTACGAACCCGTTCACGCTCAAGCTCATCGCCTGCGCCTCGCTCAGACCGCGTTGTTGCATGTAGAAAATTTGCTCCGAGCTAACCTGGCTGACACTGGCTTCGTGCTGTACGGCGTTGCCCGTGCCGCGCACGGTGATTGCCGGATAAGTATCCGTGCGCGACGTCGAGTTGATGAGCAACGCGTCGCACTCTGTGTTGTTTTTGCAATTTTTCAGGTGCTTCGGCACGTGGACCAAGCCGCGATAAGTGGCGCGGCCTTTGCCGATCGAAATCGATTTGGAAACGATGTTGCTCGTGGTTTCGTCGGCGGCATGAATCATCTTCGCGCCGGTGTCCTGATGCTGGCCGTCATTGGCAAGCGCGATTGACAAGACTTCGCCGCGCGCCTTGCGACCTTTCATAATAACACCGGGATATTTCATGGTGAGGCGGGACCCGATGTTGCAGTCAATCCATTTCACTTCGGCGTTTTCCTCAGCAAGCCCGCGTTTTGTCACGAGGTTAAAAACGTTCGAAGCCCAATTTTGCACGGTGATGTACTGAATTTTCGCGCCCTTTAGCGCCACGAGTTCGACGACGGCACTGTGCAGCGTTGGCGTATTAAATTTCGGCGCAGTGCAGCCTTCCATATAGGTCACTTCAGACCCTTCATCGGCAATGATGAGTGTGCGCTCGAACTGCCCGAAGTTTTCCGCGTTGATCCTGAAGTATGCCTGCAGCGGATGCTTCACTTTCACGCCGGGCGGGACGTAAATGAACGAGCCGCCGCTGAACACGGCTGAATTCAGCGCGCTGAACTTGTTGTCACCAACTGGAATGACCTTGCTGAACCAGGGGCGGAAAATTTCCGGATAATTCTTGAGTCCCTCTCGCGAGCCGACAAAGATCACGCCCTGTTCGCCGACTGCTTTCTTGATGTTGGAGTAGACTGCTTCGCTGTCGAATTGTGCTTCCACGCCCGCTAAGAATTTTCGTTCCTGCTCGGGAATGCCGAGCCGCTCGAAAGTGCGTTTAATGTCGTCTGGTACGTCTTCCCAGCTGCGCTTCGGTTCGGTGCCCCCGGAGAGATAATAACGGATCTTATCAAAGTCGATAGCCTCGAGTTCTTTGCTCGCCCAGTGCGTGGGAAGCGGTTTCTCCAAAAATGTCTTTAACGCGCGCAAACGAAAATCGCGCACCCAGTCCGGATCCTCCTTCACATCCGCGATGTAGTGGATCGTGCGTTCGGTCAAACCCACGCCTGCGTCGCGAACGTGAGCTTCCGGGTAAAAGAAATCGCCCTTGCCGCGATCGATATTGATGGCTGTAGTTTCGGTTTTCATGTTGTTACCTTGTGAATACGGGTTCGGCAGCTTGCTCACGTGCCCAATCGTAACCTCTTTCCTCGAGCTCAAGAGCGAGTTCCTTTCGCCCGCTCCTCACTATTCGCCCTGCCACCATAACGTGGACATGGTCGGGAACGATGTAGTTCAGAAGCCGCTGATAGTGCGTGATTAATAGTATCCCAAGGTTCGGCCCGCGCAACGAATTGACCCCGTGCGCTACGGTCTTCAGCGCGTCGATGTCAAGTCCGCTATCGGTCTCATCGAGCACGGCGTATTTCGGCTCGAGCATGGCCATTTGCAGAATTTCCGCCCGCTTTTTTTCGCCGCCGGAGAACCCCTCATTGACCGAGCGCGAAGTAAAGGACCGATCCATGCCCAACAATTCCATCTTCTCGTAAAGTCTGGCGTAATAATCAGTGGCCTCCATCTCTTCGCCCTCCGGCAAACGCGCTTGCAATGCCGCCCGAAGAAAATTGGCAATGGTCACACCCGGAATTTCGCTTGGATACTGGAAAGCCAGAAACAGACCGCGTCGCGCTCGTTCATCCGGCTCGAGCTCCAGAAGATTTTCGCCGTCCATGAAAATCTTTCCCGAGATCACGCGGTAATCAGGGTGTCCGGCTAAAACCTTGGCCAGCGTGCTTTTCCCGGAGCCGTTGGGGCCCATCAATGCGTGCACTTCGCCTCGCGGAACATAAAGGGTAAGGCCGCGCACAATTTCCTGATCGCCGACGGCGACGCGTAGATTTTCTACTCTCAATTCGTTCATAAAGCCGGACCCAAACTATACCTCAGTTCGTGGGATTTGCGAACCGCGTAAAAGGCTTCGCCTTACGCGGCTCGAAAGGTTCCAGCTAGAAAGGGAGCGCTGGCTTCCGATGGTGCAGCCCACGTGAGCGCCGAAGATGCTTTTACATGGCTACCCCGCATGGATTCGAACCATGAATAACGCCTCCAAAGGGCGCTGTGTTACCGTTACACCACGGGGTATTTTCAGAGGAAGACTTTAGATTGGCCATTTTGGATCGAATCGCAATTGGCAAAATGCCGGACGAACGTAAACGTCGAGCAACTCGCGGCCGAAATCACAGTTGAATGAATGGCGGTGCAGCCAGATCGTAGTTGTGCCGTGGCCAAGGGAGGCCGTTTATGGAGCGCACGACATTCCTCAAAAATTACCGCATCCGTCTTCAATATGACGGCACACCGTACCAACCCCTCAGTGCCGGTTCCGCAACGAGCTACGAAGCCGTGGATGAGAGAACGGGCGAGCCGGTCTCGGTCACTCTGATCCCGGCCGCGAGTGTCGATCCGGTCGAGCGTGACGGATTTGAAGAACACATATCGTCGGCGCAGAAGCTGCAACATGTCAATATCGGCAGCGTCCGCGATTTTGGACGCGAGGGAGAGGATTACGTTTACGTCTCGGAGCGACTCGCGGGTGAAACACTTGCGTCATGGGTACGCAGCCATGGACCGATGCCGGCTGACGCTGCATTGAGAGTAGGCGAACAGATCGTCAGTGTGTTGTCCTCGGCCGGTTTTCATAAGCTTCCGTATCCGCCCATTCGACCTGCGGACATTATACTGGTGCCGGGGCAGACCGCGGAGGGCACTTGGCCGTTGGTGAAAGTCACCAACGTTGGCTTGCCGGCGCTCATACCTCAGCCCGAGCCTCAGCTAAGCGAATCAGATGTGCCGGGCAAACCCACCGCCGACCAGGTTCTGAATAGTCAGCAATTCAGCCAACCGACAAATGATATCCGCTCCGGAATCTATTCACTCGGTGTGACCCTCTATTTTCTGCTGACCGGGATTGCGCTCTCAGCCGAGGCGCTTCAGCGCGGTCCAAAGTTTTCAGGATTTCCAAAGCCATTGCGAGGCTTGTTAGGCCGATTGTTGCATCGCGATCCCGATGAGCGTCCAAAGGATTTGCTGGTCGTTACGGAAATGATTCGCCAATCGCTTGGGAAAATCGAGCGCCGACGTACGCTGTCCGATCGCTACGGTATCCCTCTTAAGACGAGCGTTCCACGGCCAAGAGAAGTGCGGCCGCGGCGGCTGGTGCGAACCGCGGCGGTGGTTGGCATCCTGTTGTTGCTGGCAGCGGCAATCGCGCCCCTGGTCTTCCCGGACTCAATCGGCCAGCTGGTTCGTGGCATGCAAAAGCCAAAGGAAGTTGGCATTCTGGTTGGTGTGCCCGACTCTTCACCAGGGGCGAGTCAGCCACCGACTCAAGTAACTGGAAATACTTCGAAATCGCCTCCCGCCGTTGTCTCATCGCAACCGATGAACCCAAATCCCGTAGCGGAAACTCCGGCTCCTGCAATTGCCCCGACGACTCCGAATCCATTTCACATTTCGCCGGCGGATGTTCAGCAGGCTCAAATAGCCAACGCTCAATCGCACAACGGCGATCCAACGAATGCGGCAGAGAGTGCTGCGGCAGCGGCGCCAGACACTGCTGCTTCGACGGACACAGCTGCAAATTCAGCAGCGCAGGCAAACATCGAACCGCCGCCAGCTATCGGGAGCCGGTCCGCTGCTGAGAGCAAAAATAAAACTGTTGCCTCAGCAGCTAAGCGCTCGGCCCCCAGCCGGAGTTCGACCGCCGATTCCGCGCGAGGGCGCACTCATTCGGTGCGCAGCCGCGTTACCGGTATCACCTCCGATGGCCGTTTAATCCTGCGTTTACCTTCGGGGCGCACTGCAATCGTTGCACCGGACGGCGAAGAATCCGCGCCCCGTCATCGGAACAGGGCGTACATGGACCGTGATCAGATGTTCGGTCCTCCGCCCGGATTTGGGTCCGATAACTTCCCGGACGATTAAAAAGCGCTGGCTTCATTCCCTTGCGCATTGAAATCGGGGCCGCGGTAAGCGACCAGACGCCAATGGTTTTTGTCGAAAAAAAAAGCTTGCCACGGCTTGTGATTTCCGGCATACCTCGCGCTCGTGCGGAGACAACCACTCTTCCTAGCACTAGCAACTGCATTGGTTTCGGTGACGTTCAGCGCTGGCGCACGTGCCCAAGGCCTGGCGCCGACCAGCTTGGGCAGCGACAGTCGAAGCGATGAAGCCGCGAACGATGTAGTCCAGGTGATCACGGCGAAAACGGCGCCGTCGATCTCCAAAAAAACACGAAAGCTTCTTGCAGAATCGGTGCGGGCGAGCGCTGAAAAGCCAGTGCGGGTAGCTGCGCAAAAACCGGCGGTCGAGAAGGCGCCTTCCCGAGCAACCTTTACGATGGAACCCGTGCGCCCCATGAATCAGCCGACAGTGAATCAGACGGTGCAGCATGGCAGCCGTTTCAGTTTCAGCTCTCCGCAGGGTACAAAGGAATCTGTGCCCGTAATTAGCGACTATTATCCGAAGCGAATCGTTTACCCCTACGCGAAAGTTGATCGGCGCATCGATAATAGATTGGTGCAAGCTGCGTCGCTAGCGCAGGAACGCGCCCATGCGCATTCCCGATCGCGCTGCTGGCACTACGTAAAAGACGCCTTGCTCGCTTCAGGAGTCATCGATTCCCGCCCGAAAACCGACCTTGCCAGAGACGCTGCGTCCGAACTCGTTAACAACTACGGATTCAAAAAACTGTCGATAACCGATCCATTCGCTGCGCCTGTGGGTTCGGTGCTCGTGTATGGGACCTCGCGAAGCGTTGGTCATGTTGAAATTCGTACCAAGGACGGTTTCGTGAGCGACTTCCGTTCACCGACCCCGTCGCGTCGCCCATTGATGGGCGTTTACGCGAAGCTATAGATTTCTTTGTCGGCCTGAGAAAACGTCACCTCAAATGAGGTTGGTTTCTGTCCTGCAGCCACTTACGTCTGCGGCTGACAAAGACACGAAGTGGTGATGGTCAGATCGGCTTTTGCCCAAACTTTTTTAAACTTCGCCTGCGTTTGAGCCACTTCGTCTGCGTTTTTATTTTGCTTTCGCAAACTTTCTGCCAGGCCAAGTAAGGACCAGCCGTTTTCCGGCAAACGCGCGAGATCGTCGCGATAGACCTGCTCTGCTTCGGCAAAACGTTGTTGCTTCATCAACACAGCTCCCAGCGAATGTCGCACTGGAATCAACCAGCCGGGTGGCTCATCATATTTAAGTGCATCTTCCTTTTGGATTGAGGCGCGCAGTTGCTCAATCCCGCTATTAATCTTTCCTTCTGCGATCAGAATTTCTCCCTCGACCATCGGAACGACGACGGCGAGGAGCGTTTCGCAACTGTTGTTGCTCACAAAATCTTCCTTTGGCACACGCTTGGCGCGTTCGATAAAAACACTTTGGGCTTTGCGCGCGTTAAGTACGTCACCTTTCGCTGCGTACGCGATCGCGCGAGCAGCATGATGAAAGGCGCGCGTGAACCACATCTTGTCAGTGTAACTTTTCCGGCTCAGCCAGGATTTCGTCCCAGAGGCCAAAACGCAGCATTACTTCCAAGGGCATCGCGACGTTTCCCTCGGCTTGTAGCGCGTTCTCATTTAGAAAATCGGCGGGTATCTCCGCGACCATGGCGCGGATGTGTTTCATCGCCATGTCGCGCTGACCTGTCATCATCGCGGCATAGGCCAGCATATGGCGGTTGTGCGCGATGTAGACGTTCAGAAAACCTTCAGGTGGCCCGAAAACTTTTCGGTAACGCTGATCTGCGTCCACTGCTTTTACATTTGCTTCAACGGCTTTCAGCCATTGGCCGGTGCGAATGTCGATGTGCGATGGCATGTGCACATTGTGAGCAAGTCCCGGCTGTAAGTTAAGGAGTCGATCCGCGGCAACCATGCCACGCTCCGGATTCGGCGATGCTTCCACCGCGTGAATGTAAAGGTGATTCGCCAGTGGATGGTTCGGATTGAGTTTTAAAACAGCTGTCCAGAGTGGCAATGATCTCATCCGTGCCCGGCTGCGGTTTGCCGTTTGATGTCCATTGATCCCACGGCCGCAAGTCCATCATTGCTTCCGCGAAAAAAGCGCCAACGTCTGCATCCTTTGGATATTTTTTCCACACTTCTCGCATAGCATCGGCATAAGCGCGATCCAGTCCGCTGCGGTCTTCCGGCTGCGGATTAGCGTAACGTTTTTCGAGTGCGTCGATCAGCGCCTGCTCAACGGGCGACGCATTACCGGCATTTTTTTGAGCCAGCCCAAGTTCCTTCCACGCCAGCTCCGCTGCGGGAGGTGGAACGGCCATAGAATTAATGTGTGGACCGCAAGCAAGCGCTACGCCCCAATGCGCCATCGCGCATTCGGGATCGAGTTCCGCAGCTTGCTGAAACGCGCGGATTGCCGCGCGGTGATTGAATCCGTGAAGGAAACCAAGGCCCTGATCGAAATAGCGTTGTGCTTCCGCCGAGTCGGTCGTGACCTTGCGCGAATAGGAGCCGAGGCCGTCGTAAAGAGGTTCCTTCGCTGCAAGCAGATTGAAGCCGGCCAGTGTCAGCATCGACCAGACAATGATGTGGAAGGTTTTGGCCTTCGTTTTCATAAATGGTCATGCCAAACTATTCGCGGCATTTTCGGCGGCAACTGCTAACATCGCTGACTAATCCGGGCCGTCAGTAATTCCTGATCATGCGAATCACTGCGATGAGCATGGACATAATCGGCCAGGCAGCGATGCCAGTGATCAGAATGAAGAACAAAAGCTCGGCAACATAATCCCGGCTTGTCTCTGCGCCCAGGAATTCACTGCTTAATTTGTGGAAGGCGGGCGACTTAGTTGTCCGCCAGAGGGCGGAGGAGTTTACCTGGTTTTCCGCTGTTGGATGGTAGTTGTAATCCGTTAAGGGAAAACTCTTGTGACTACGCCCTGCGCGGTTGTCGCGACGTGAGCCTCGCTGTTTGTGATTAATTTGAAGTATCGGTTTCATAACTTTCTATGTTGTTAAGATGTGATTGGCGAAGTGGGTTCGGGATACCGGCGCGAAAAATCCGCGCGTGGTAAGATTCGACCACTGGGGTGCCGCGAATTGCGGGCTCCAACTTGGCGAAAATCTAACGAGCCTCTATGCCGCTCGCCCGCCCCAGCGGGCAGCGCGAATCGGCGCGTCGATCAATTTCATCGGCCCTTGATGTACAGCCGTTTCCATGTTTGTCTAGCATCGCACCGTGATTTTGGATGTAAGTCATTGTCGTCGTGGGAGAAGCGACTACGAATATTTTTCAAATTAATCATAGCTCGGGCGGTTCTGAGTGAGATCCGGGCCGGACAATCTGAAGGGTCATAAAGTGGGGATGCGTGTTCGTCCACGCGGTCGCCTCTCGCTTTGTTTCAAAAAATCGGTCGACCACGATGGCCTTGAGTTGGTTCGCAGTTCGTCCGCAAAGACGAGCCGCTTTGCGACTAATGACCGCCGGTCCAGTGTCGACCGCGGTGCAGGCTCGATCCGGGAAGACAACCTTACTGCCGTAGGGAATTCGCTTGGGATCGACGGCGCAATGTCCGGAGTGTAGTCGTCGGCCGGTACTGGCGAATTGGGAGCCCTCACCTGCCCAGTAACTGGTGACGCGTGCCAGGATCGATTCCTCCCGCGCGAAAGCGGCCGATGCCAGCAATGATGAGAAAAATATGACTGTGTAAAATAGCCTCATGGTGTTTTGGAGTTGCTCCGATGTCGTCGAGTCTCGTGTGGAACCCAATTCTCGATGCCGAAAGCCGCAGGAACGCAGCTTCTACTTCGGATTCGGAACAGCCCCGGCGCGCTAGCCCTTGGGGACGCGCGGACTTCTGACAACGACTCACCGCGGCGAGCCGGCCTCTGTATAGACGGGCGGGGCGACTTGTCAATCGATCGTGACCAACGCGTCGGCGCTGTCGCGCGTTTTTATTTGTGAACCGCCGGTTTGCTTGACGCATAACCTCATGGCCATTGGCCCGCCCCGCCTTTGAAAGCGTGACAGCGTTTTTACCGGTGATA
This sequence comes from uncultured Verrucomicrobiae bacterium, assembly GCA_963825355.1. Classification (GTDB taxonomy): domain Bacteria; phylum Verrucomicrobiota; class Verrucomicrobiia; order Chthoniobacterales; family UBA10450; genus Udaeobacter. The sequence continues at coordinate 462,974 of CAWGSY010000016.1, forward strand.
CGGTGCGCGAGATGGAAGCTGCCGATTGGGCGTCACTGAGCGACCAGGAACTTCTTGAACACCGCATCTCGTCACTCGGATTGCGGCTCGAGGGCACGGCACTCGAACCGCTTATCCGGCACCTCTATGACGAGCTTTCGGCAAAAGGCTTGGTGTTTCATCCGCCGTGTCATATTGGCGATGAATGGTTTGTCCCAGTTGGGGTTCCTGCGATCTTTGTTCCGTTTTTTCTGGTACACGACCGGTTACGCGCACTCGAGCGCACGATGATGCTCGAAGTGGAAGGCGGGACGCCGGAGTGGTTCATGAAGTTAATGCGACATGAAGCGGGGCACGCTTACATGTACGCTTATCAACTCACGCGTCGGAAAAAATGGAAGCAATGTTTCGGGCAAACATCGCGGGAGGAAACGCCGGACACTTACCGGCCACGGCCATTCAGCCGTAGTTACGTCGTTCACCTTGAGGATTGGTATGCGCAGAGTCATCCGGACGAGGATTTCGCCGAGACATTTGCGGTCTGGCTCACCCCGGAGCTCGATTGGCGCAAGAATTATGCTGGCTGGCCGGCGCTACGAAAAATGGAATACATTGATGAACTGATGCGCTCGCTCGCAGGCAAGCCACCAGTGCACACTCCGGAATATCGCGTCGCCGATTATGATTGTCTGAACGTAAAGCTCAAAACGTATTACGCGCACAAACGCAAACTCAATGAGGACACGTATCCAGATTTTTATGATGCCGATCTGCGACAGCTTTTCGCCGCGCCTGCTGGCATCAAGGCAAGCGCATATCTGCGCCGACGAAGGCGGCGATTACTGAATGCGGTTTGCCAATGGACAAACGAAAAGAAATTCCCCGTGAACCACCTCCTTGCAAGGCTTACCCGTCGATGTGATGAACTTGGATTGCATGTGCCGAATGATGATCCGCAGCAGGATTTTCGTGTTACCGCTTTCATCACGACACTGGTGATGAATTATCTTTTCACGGGCAAATTCAAGCGGACGAAGTAATCAATCGTCAATTTGTCATGTTGAGCGAAGCGAAACATCTCGGATATCGCCGTAAATACGCCAAGCCGAGGACCTGAGATTCTTCGCTTCGCTCAGAATGACAGCGGACTGAAATAGGACATGAAGAAGAAGCTCAAGGTTCTCGTTCTGTTCGACGGCACAAGTCCTACCACTGTTGATCAGGATTTCAGCGACGAACTGAAAACGAAAGAGTGGAAGACCGAGGCGGATGTGATGAACGCGCTCGGCGCGATGGGGCACACACCGGAGCACCTGGCCATCTATGACGATGTCGATCTGCTACGGCAAAAACTGGAGACGTGCGCGCCTGACGTGCTTTTCAATCTCGTCGAACAATTCAGGAACAAGTCTGAATTTGATCAGAACATTGTTTCATTCTTCGAGATGCAAGGCCTGCGTTTCACGGGCTGCGGTTCGACGGGGCTGACCCTTTGCAAACATAAAGGCATCTCAAAAAAGATTCTGCACTATCACGGCATTCACGTGCCGAATTTCATGGTCATTCCGCGCGGACAGCGGATCGCGCGCCTGAAGCAGCCGAAGTTTCCGCTCATCGTGAAGCCAGTGAAAGAAGAGGCGTCGTACGGGATTTCACAAGCGTCTTTCGTGGGAAATGACGAGCAGTTTCGCGAACGCGTAAGTTTCATTCACGAGAAACACAACAGTGACGTTATTGCCGAGGAATACATCGAGGGTCGCGAGCTTTACGTGAGTCTGATGGGCAATGTGCGATTGACGGTTTTTGCGATTCGCGAACTTGTCTTCCGCGAAGTGCCGCCCGACGAACCAAAGATCGCTACTTATAAAGCCAAATGGGACGAAGAATATCGAAAACGATGGGGTTTGGAGAACCAGTTCGCGGAAAACCTCGATCCCGCGCTCCTCACGAATATTGAGGAAAAATGTAAAGAGATTTACCGATTGCTGACAATCGACGGCTACGCGCGAATCGATCTGCGCCTGACACCTGAGAACAAGCTCTATTTCATCGAGGCTAACCCCAATCCCATTCTCGCTGACGATGAAGACTTCGCGCTTGCAGCAGGAAAGTCAGGGCTGGCGCTATCCGCAACTGATCGAGCGAATCGTCCGGCAAGGGCTGAAGACCGTTCGAGACTGATCTCCGAAAGCCGGATTTTGCTAGGAGCCAATGCCTGCTGTCATTCTGAGTGAAGCGAAGAATCTCGGATGAAATTTGGACCGATCCGCAAATGTAATTAAACAGAGATGTTTCGCTCCGCTCAACATGACAGTGCTCTTTGACTTAGTATCAAAAAGTCCCGCGCACCGCTTCATTTTCGCCTAAGCTGACATATGAGCGTGCAAGTTTATGGATGCAATCATGTTGCCATCGAGGTGGAAGATGTTGAGAAGGCGGTGGCCTTCTACAAAGATGTTTTCAATCTCGAACAGATGAGCGGCGGCGAGGGCGACGCATTCTTCAAACTGGGTGACCATCAGTTCTTGGCGATCTTCGAAGTCGACAAAGTTCAGCGCGCAAACATGCGGCATTTCGGAATCATGGTTCGCGATGAAACGCAGCTCGAGGAAGTCAGAAAGAAACTTACCGAGAAATATAAGCTCAAATTGGAGCCGCCATTCCGCTGCGACTTTCACGACCCATGGGGAAATCGCATTCAGGTGGTCGATCTTCACGATGAATCACTGGTGTGGTTGTTGCCTTATCGCGAGGTGCAGAAAACGGGTATTAATTTCAAGTAGCGAGTGACCGATGGAGCTTCTGCTCGAACGGTGCAGCATTCGTCCGTTTTGGGGACGCGGCGTGATGAATGAAGCGCTGACAGCAGTCACTGATTTCTGTTTCGACAATTTTCCGCTCCACCGGATCACCGCAGAGGTGTTTGCAAACAATCCAGCATCCGCACGCGTGCTGGAAAAATCCGGCTTCACTTTCGAAGGACGCCTCAAGAACAATGTGGTCAAAGATGGAGAGCTTCTCGATTCACTGTCTACGCCCGGACAAAGTAGCGCCGCCAGCTGGCAGCTTGCGTGTCGTCGATCGAGGCGATATGGCCTCGCCTCACCAGACCAATGATTTCATTTATTGTTCCCGCGTACAACGAAGAGCACGAACTTTCGAACACCCTGACTGCGATTCGGAAGGCCGCGTCTGGGACGACGCAGCCATACGAAATCCTCGTCGTTGATGATGCCTCAACGGACGCGACGCCACAGATTGCTTCAGCCGCGGGAGCAAAGGTGATCCCAATTAATCGCCGCCAGATCGCCGCCGCCAGGAATGCAGGCGCACGCGCTGCTCAGGGCGAGTACTTGTTCTTCATCGACGCTGATACGCGGATCAATGGAGCGCATGTGAGTGGCGGGATCGCCGCTGTGCAAGCTGGTTATGCCGGAGGCGGCGCACGAGTGGCGATGGACGGATTTATTCCATATTTGGGGACGCATGTTGTTGCGCGGATTTTCGTGTGGTTTATTTCGGCCTGAATCTTGGAGCCGGCGCGTTTCTTTTCACCACTCGACGCAACTTTGAGGCTATCGGCGGATTCGATGAGCAGTACTTTGCAGGTGAAGAAGTTTATTTTTCCCTCGAACTGAAAAAGCTGGGCCGCTTTCAAAGTGCTGCGCGAACCGGTTATCACGTCAGCCCGGAAATTGCGCATGTATCCAGCGACACATTTTCTTTGCAAATTCTTTGGTGCAATTGTTCGCGGTCCCCGCGGAGTCCGTTCGCGTGCAAAGCTCAGCCTTTGGTACGACGGCAAACGGGAAAGCCATTCGGCTTAAGAACAGACCCGCTGATACAAAAGCGGCTGGTTTGTACGGTTGCGAAGATGGGTTCTTCGGCTACAATAGGCGCTTCGTTATGGCAGAGAGCAACCAAACGTCGGATCTGAAGGAGTTCCAGTTGCATGATAAAGATACCGGCAGCGCGGATGTGCAAGTCGCACTCCTCACGCACCGGATCGAGCATTTGACTGAGCACCTCAAGGTTAACCGAAAAGATCACTCTTCGCGGCGCGGCTTACTCAAAATGGTCGCGCAACGCAGGAGCCTGCTCGATTATTTGAGCAAAACGGAAGCTGATCGTTACAAGAATGTGATCGAGAAGCTGAACCTTCGGAAATAGCCGCAGCGATCAATTCGGCAGGTTCGCTCGAAGCCACAACCCAATTAAACAGACAATCAGCAGTCCAGGCGCAGCAATCATCTTGGATTTTAGGTTTTAGTTTCGCGTCCGCCGCGGCGGACAACGGGTTTAAAACCTACAGTCGAGGTGACCGCCTGGAATGCGTATCCAGGAAAATAAACATGCAACAAAAGGTCACCGCCAAAATCGGCGGCAATGAAATATCCATCGAAACCGGAAAAATCGCGAGGCTCGCCGACGGCGCAGTTATCGTCACGTGCGGCGACACCACCGTGCTTGTCAGCGCGGTTTCAGCGCTCGCAATCAAGGAAGGTCAGGATTTCTTCCCACTAACAGTTGATTACCGCGAGAAAGCGGCAGCCGCGGGGAAATTCCCGGGCGGCTATTTCAAACGCGAAGGCCGTCCGGCGGAAAAGGAAACGCTCACTTCGCGAATGATCGATCGGCCCCTCAGGCCGCTCTTTCCGAAGGGATATTTTTACGACACCCAGATCATCTCCATCCTGCTCAGCGCGGATGGACAGAACGATCCCGACATTCTCGCGATGAACGGTGCATCCGCCGCTCTCTCTATTTCGGACATTCCTTTTGCGGGTCCGATTGGAGCGGTGCGCGTTGGACGTGTTAACGGGGAGTTGATTGCCAACCCAACACATGACGAGCGCGCCCAGAGCGATCTCGACCTTGTTTATGTTGGAACGGAAAACGATGTGATCATGATCGAAGGCTCGGCAAAGGAAATGCCGGAAGCTGAATTTACGAAAGCGCTCGAGTTCGCGCACGGGCATGCGCGTGAGATGATTCAGGCCCAGAAAGAGCTGGCCTCGAGAGTGGGTAAATCAAAGCGAGAGGTTGAGTTGCTCCACGTAAATCAGGAGATGGTGGATATCGCCCGTCAGGTTGCTGGCGATCGACTCGAACAGGCGCTGCGCACTGACGGCAAAAGTGCGCGCGCAAAAGCTATCAACGCTCTGCGAGAGGAGGCAAAGATGGCGATCCTCCAAAAATTTCCCGAGGCAGATTCGTTTGCGATCTCACAGGCATTCGAGTTTGTCGAAAAGAAGATGTTTCGCGCCAACATTCTGGAAAAACAGCAACGCGTAGACGGACGCGGCTATCAGGATTTGCGCCAGATCACCTGCGAAGTAGGCGTGCTGCCGCGGACACATGGCTCGTCGATTTTTCAGCGTGGCGAAACTCAGGCCCTCGCGCTTGCGACACTGGCTCCCATTGAAGAAGCACAGATGATTGATGCGTACGGCGGAGGCGAACAATCAAAGCGCTTCATTCTGCATTATAACTTTCCGCCGTTCAGCGTCGGTGAAACCGGGCGCACAGGCGGCCCTGGACGACGTGAGATTGGCCATGGCGCGTTGGCCGAACGTTCGCTCGAACCGGTCGTGCCCAGCGAAAACGAATTTCGTTATGCCATCCGCATTTCCAGCGAAATCATGGAGTCCAACGGCTCGACATCGATGGCCAGCGTGTGCGGCGGAATGCTCGCACTGATGGATGCAGGCGTGCCGGTGAAGAGCATGGTTGCCGGAATCTCAATCGGCCTCGTCAGCGAAGCCGGCGACGACGGGCAATTGAAACGCTACGAATTGCTCACCGACATCATCGGGTCCGAAGATCACTATGGCGATATGGATTTCAAGCTTTGCGGAACGGACGCAGGCGTAACGGGTTTTCAGCTTGACCTGAAACTCCCCGGTGTCGGTCACAACATCATCACGGAGGCAATTCAACGTGCGAAAGAAGCGCGTACGAAGATTCTCGAGATTATGCGGAGCACGCTGGATCAACCGCGCACAGAGTTGTCGAAATACGCGCCTCGGATTGAGACAATAAAAATTAACCCGGAGAAGATAGGCGCGCTCATCGGGCCCGGCGGCAAAACCATCAAGGGCATTGTGGCGGAAACGGGCGCCGAAATTAACATCGAAGACGACGGCTCAGTGCACATCTACGCAACGACTGGCGAGAGCATGGCGCGCGCGAAGGAAATTATCGGCGGGATGACACGCGAAATCGAAATCGGGCAAACCTATCAGGGCCGCGTCGTCACGACGAAGGAGTTCGGGGCGTTCGTTGAAGTTTTCCCAGGAAAAGACGGCTTGGTGCACATTTCCGAGCTGGCGGATTTTCGAGTGAAACGCACCGAGGACGTGGTCAAGATTGGCGACATGATTTGGGTCAAATGCATTGGCATCGACGATAAAGGCCGCGTAAAACTTTCGCGCAAGGCGGCGCTGAAAGAACGAGCTGAACAAGAAACAGGACAGACTTTGGAGCCAATAGCGGAGCGCGACGTCTCAAACGGTTCCCTGTGATCGCCCGGCGGCGATTTCCGATTTTTTGTGTTGCGTAGATACCCGTGCGCTGAGGACGGCGCACTCTACAGCACTGTACGCCCTGGTTGACAATACCTGACACGGATGGAGTAAAAGGGTGACTGAGTCATGATTACCCCGGTGCGAGTTTCTTACGCAGTGCTCGCCGCAACAATCGTTCTGGCGGGGATTCTTCATCTTGGCGTGCCGCTGCTGGTAGTCTTGTTTTCATATTTTGCATTGCGCCAACTGTATTCTTTCACCAGAAGAAAATGGCTGGCGCTGGCGCTGTTCATCGTCGCTGTGGCCGGAATTGGGGGCGCCGGAGTTTATTTTACCCGGGCAGCCATTTTGGCGTTGCCAGATGTGGCGGATACCTCGATTCCTTCGGCGAGCGCATGGGCTCAGAAGAGGCAAATCGATTTGCCTTTTAGTGATTTTGATAGTCTCAGGCAGGTCGTGATCGGCACGCTCGGTGAGGAAGCAAATTATCTGCGCAACGTGGCGAACGTAGCCAAAGCGACGACCACGAATTTAGTTTTCAGCATTCTTGGAATCGTCGCTGCAGCGAGCCTATTTTTCAAAACTGGGCTTGACCCGCATCGGGGCACGCATCGGGTGAAGAATAATCTTTACTCCATCTGCTGCGACCAAGTCGCGAGGCGGTTCCGCGATTTTTATCGAAGCTTTGAGACTGTCATGGGCGCGCAGATCATCATTTCTCTCATCAATACCGCGTTGACCGCGATCTTCCTCACGGCCGTTCACATGCCGCACGCGCCGCTGCTCATTGCGGTCACCTTTCTTTGCGGGCTCGTGCCGATCGTCGGGAACCTTTTAAGCAACACAATCATCGTCTTTGTCGCGTTAACGATTTCCCTGAAGATGGCGATTTCCGCGCTAATCTTTCTCGTCGTGATTCACAAGCTCGAGTATTTGCTGAACAGCAAAATTATCGGCGACCGAATCCGCAATCCGGTTTGGCTCACGTTAATCGCTCTGATCCTCGGCGAACGACTCATGGGAATCCCCGGCCTAATCCTCGCGCCGGTGGTCTTGAATTATTTGCGCGTGGAAATGCTCACGGTAGAAGTGCCAGCTCGACACGAAGAAGTTGAAGTGTTGACTCATTAAGGCGTTTAACCAAAACGTCATCCTGAGCGGAGCGAAGCGCAGTCGAAGGATCCCGCGGCGCTACCGAAAAGTAATGCAACGGGATTCCTCGATTTCCCTCGGAATGACTTTTGAATTAATCGTACCTAAGTCATGAAAGCGGGTTTTCTTGAAAAACTCATCGAACGCCTCGGCCGTATCGGGCCGGAAGATGTGCAGAATTATTTTCTGCGACTGGCGCAAGAGAAAGGTTTCCTGGAAACAGTTTTCAACGCCATCCAGGAAGGCATCATCGTCACCGATTCGAAAAGCCGAATCACTTACCTCAATGATGCGGCTTGCGGCTTATTTGGACTCGAGGCGGGCGAAGCAATCGGCAAGCGGCTGGACGAACGCATTGCAGGTCTCGATTGGGAATCCCTGACTCGAAGCGGTGGCCCGGTGAGCCACGACATGGAAATCTTCTATCCGCAAAATCGCTTCATCAATTTCTATGTTGTCCCGCTGATGATGGAACAGCGCGAACCTACTGTAGTCAGAGGCGGCGACTCCGGCGGGATTGTCACCGGCGACCATGGTCGGGGCAGGCCGGGGTCAACGCCCCCGGCTACAGCGGAAGAGGTTGGGCACGTGATCATCATGCGCGATATCACTGAAAGCCGTCGCAACGCGCAGCAAACGATCGAGTCGGAACGTTTGAATGCGCTGAGGTTGTTGGCTGCAGGTGTCGCACACGAAATCGGCAATCCGCTCAACTCACTGCACATCCATTTGCAATTGATGGAGCGGAGCGTGCAAAAGCTCCACGATGATGAAAAAGCGGAGCTCGAACAATCGATCGATGTCGCCCGTTCCGAAGTCAACAGACTGGATTCGATCGTCACGCAATTCTTGAAAGCGGTCCGGCCATCCCGCCCGCAACTGCGGCCGGAAAATGTAAACACAATTGTCGAAGAAGCGGTTCGCTTTTTCGCGCCTGAGCTTCAGGATCGCGAGATAGTCGTTAAACAAGAGCTGCGCTCGGACCTGCCATTGCTTCAGCTCGACCGCGATCAGATGAAACAGGCCTTTTACAACGTGATCAAAAACAGTGTCGAAGCCATGCACCGCCGCGGCGCCTTGCGCATTCGCACCGATTTAGCCGACACCCATGTAATCGTCCGATTTATCGACACCGGCGGCGGCATGTCGGCGGAAAACTTGAGCCACGTATTCGAACCTTATTTCACAACCAAAACATCCGGCAGTGGGCTGGGATTGTTGATTGTACGTCGCATCGTGCGCGAGCATGGCGGCGAACTCTCCATCGAGAGCAGCGAGGGCAGAGGTGTTACCCTGACGATCCGTTTGCCATTCATCGACAAACGCATTCGCATGTTGGAAGCAGGCGAAGCCCGAGATCAGTTACAAAATCGCTCGTAGCCGTTGAGACTAATCGCTCCGCTTGCCTGTCATCCCGAGTTGCCCAAAGAGAAACGCGTAAATGTCGGCTGACTGTTTGATGCGCTCGCTCAACGCAGTGCCGATCCCATGGCCGGCACTGGAGCTGGTTCGCAAAAGAATCGGGTTCTCGGATTTGTTCGCGGCAAGCAGGCGCGCCGTCATCTTGCGGGAGTGATAGGGTGCCACGCGTCCATCGTTTGCGCCGGTCATCATTAGAACGGCAGGGTATTTCGTTCCGTCCACAACGTGGTGATAGGGCGAGTAAGCGTAAAGCGCCTTGAATTGGTCGGGGTCTTTTACTGTGCCGAACTCGGTCACGTTAAATGCACCATTCGGCGCCAGTTCCACACGCAGCATGTCATAAATGCCCACCGAGGAAACTACTGCACGGAACAGATCAGGATGCTGCGTGATCATCGCGCCCATCAAAAGGCCACCGTTGCTTCCACCTTGGATCGCGAGCTTTGCCGGGCGCGTGTAATTCTCTTTGATCAAGTACTGCGCGGCCGCCGCAAAATCGTCGAATACATTCTGTTTTTTCGTGAGATTGCCGGCCTTGTGCCACTCTTCGCCGAACTCGCCACCGCCTCGAATGTTTGCCACCACATAAACGCCACCGCGATCGAACCAAAGCCGCCGCGTAAAATCAAAGTTGGGCGACATGCTGATTCCGTAGCCGCCGTATGCGTAGAGCAGCGTCGGGTTGTTTCCGTCGCGCTTCATTCCTTTTCGAGAGAGGACGTTCAGTGGAATTTTCGTGCCGTCCTTTGAGGTGGCGAATTCGCGCCGCACTTCGATGTCGGCAAACGAAACAGGGGACGTGCTCTGCAGGGCTGTCTTCACCGGCTCGGTTTTCCCATTGAGGCAATGGAACCAAGCCGCCGGGTCGGTATAGCTTACATCGCGGAACAGGAGCGATCCGTCTTCGAGCGCGAGCAATTCTTGCACAGCGGAGATTTGTGGAGTGGAGATCTTCGCTTCATTCTTGCCATTCAGATCGAAGCGCCGGATTTGAGATGGTCCTCCAAGCAGATCGGCAACATAAAGCGCGTCTGTGCCTGGCACGATCTGCTCGATCACCGCTTCCCCGGAAGCAATAATCTCCGCGGCATTTTTTAATTCCGGCACATCGAGCGGCAAACGAAGAACTTTTCCGCGCGGCGCATCCGCGCGCGAAAGTAGATAAAGCGCATTGTCTCGGCCGAGGCGGGCGAGTTTTATCTGATCGCTAAATTGCGTGATCTGCTTCCACGTTCCATCTGGCCCAAGCAGATAATGCGCGAATTCCCCACCGTCGCCGTTGGCTACAGTCGCGAGAATGTATTTGCCGTCGCGGGATGCCGCGAGGTTGATCTCTGCGATTCGGGGGAAGTCTTTGCCGATCGAATATTTGTCGTCTGTGTCGGGCGTGCCGAGCTTGTGAAAATAAATCTGCTGATAAAAATTCAGATCAGCATCCGGCCGCTCACCTTTCCGGGGAAACCGTGTGTAAAAAACCCCAGTGGAATCCGCGTTCCAAGCCGCGCTGCCGCCTGCCGTCGGATATTGGACATGCGCAATCGTGTCCGGGAGCGCTTTGCCAGTCGCAGTTTCGTAAAAGTGAAGTGTGCCGTCTTCGCTGCCACCTTTGGAAAGTGACATGGCGATGTATTTGCCGTCCAACGACGGCACAAACCAGTCGATCGTTGTAGTGCCTTTCGCGTCGAGGACGTTCGGATCGAGCACCACTTTTTCCGACTTAAGATCATCTGCGGACGCGAGCGTCACCAACAGCGGCTGTTGTTTCGGCGGCTGGAATTTCATCGCGAATAAAATTCCGGGACGCGAGACGAGGGAGAAATAGTTCGGCGAAGTTTTCGCGTACCACTCTTGTAATTGTTTTTCAATCGCCGCCCGATCGGGGAAGCTGTCGAGATACTTGCGTGTCTGTTGGTTCTGCGCGTCGGACCACGCTTTCACCTTCGAGTCCTCATCCGATTCGAGCCACTGATACGGATCTTCTACGGTTACTCCATGGTATTCGGTGGTAACTGGTTTCTTTGGAGTATCGGGTGCTTTCTCGGCCAAACTGGCGTGGTTGAACGTCAACGCACCGGCGATCACGATTAGAGACAGTAAGAAATTTGCTCTCATGCGAGAGACAATACTCGCGCGCTCTGCTCGCGAAAGATCTTGCTAGCGCTTGGGCGGCGCCGGTGAAGCCTGCGAAGCCACCGCGTATTGTGGCTCCTTTACCTGTTTGCGAACGGCCGCGAACAACCTTCGAATTCCAGTCAGACTTACGCGATTGTCGATGAACGCTGGCAAAGGGGCACCGCTATCCGTGTAGATGGAATACGTGGCAAGTGTTTTGGCGGGTCCTTCAGGGTCAAGCCGCCAGCTGCCCTCGCAAATTTTTACGCGCACTACACCTTTCTTTTCGGGCGGCCCCAGTTCATTCGCAGGCGACCACCGGCTCGTATAGACCACACCATCCCGTACGGGCAATGACTTCTTCGAAACTCGCAGTGTGTAATCACGATCTGCGCAAATCTTCGGCGACAGCCGCTGGTACCCGATCATCGTGTCGCCATCTTGTTTAATCAGCCGGCATTCGGTCGTGAAAGGCATAAACTTTGGATAGTTTTCGAAATCGTCGATTACAGCGCCCACAGCACGAGTCGGCGCGTCAATCGGGCCAACTGCTTTGAATTCCTTGTGCGGCGAACCTGGGCGGGGCCGGCTGTAGATGTCGAGATCTTTGTCATGAGCCACGATTTTCCAGCTCGTGTCTGCGCCGCCGGCGTCCTCGCCAGCAATCAGGGCGGGACAGCTTACAAGAACAATTGACATCAGACCCCGAAAGACTCGCTGACGCACGCCCGACGATACACGGTTTCCTGCGCAAGCGCCACAGAGTCCCAAGCTTGTCACAGCGTGAACCTCGCGCGAGCCACAGAAATGTTTTGAATCTCCATGAACTCTGCGTTCTCTGCGGTTAGTTGTTGGTTCCCTTATGGATCTTCAGGCCACGGTTCTGATTGTCGACGATGAGAAGCATACGCGCGACGGCCTGCGACGTTTGCTTGAGAACGATTACGACGTGTACGTCGCCGCAGATATTGCGGGGGCGATGGACGTGCTGGAGCGCGAGCACGTCGATGTGCTTCTAACCGACCTCCGGCTCGGCAGCGAAGATGGAATGACCCTAATCGAGCGCGCGCTCAAAATGTCGCGTCCGCCGATCTGCATCATGATGACCGCTTACGGATCGGTCGATGTCGCAGTGGAGGCGATGAAACGCGGCGCTTACGATTTCGTCACCAAGCCACTGAACCTCGACAAAGTCGAATTGCTCATCGCGCGGGCGGTGCAAAGCCGCAAACTTGAGCAGGAAAACCGCGCGCTCCGCGAACAGGTCGACGAGCGTTACGGGCTCGAAAACATCTGGGGCGATTCGCCGGCGTTGCATGACGTGCTCGAGACAATCAAACAAGTCGCTCCTTCATCGGCCAATGTGTTAATCGAAGGCGAGAGCGGCACGGGCAAAGAACTAGCCGCGCATGCGATTCACAATTTGAGCCGGCGAAACAAATCGAAATTTGTAGTGGTGCATTGCGCCGCGCTTTCGCCGCCGCTTCTTGAGAGCGAATTGTTCGGACACGAGAAAGGCGCGTTCACCGGTGCACACGAACGGCGCATCGGCCGATTCGAACAGGCCAATGGGGGCACACTTTTTCTTGACGAAATAGGGGAGATCGATCCGAGCACGCAGGTGAAATTGCTACGCGTCATGAGCGAAGAGCGCGCGTTCGAACGTGTCGGCGGCAATCAAACACTGCGTGCCGATGTGCGGCTAATCGCAGCCACAAACAAAAATCTGGAACAACTCGTGCGCGAGGGAAAATTCCGCGACGACCTTTATTTTCGACTCAACGTCGTCCGTGTCGTTATGCCGCCGCTGCGCGAGCGAAAGGAAGACATCCCGATTCTTGTCCGAGGATTTCTGCGCCATTTTTGCAAGGAAAACCAGAAAGCGCTTCTCGACTTCGTGCCGGATGCCATGGACGCGCTCCTTGCGTACGATTGGCCAGGCAACATCCGCGAGCTGCGTACCGCAATCGAGCACGGCGTCGTCATGGCCACAGGCAAACAAATCACCTTACGCGATCTGCCAGCGGCCGTGCGTCGAGTTGCCATGGCAAAGTTACCCGGCGGCGTTTCATCAACTGAAGCGTTCGGTGAAAAGACCAGCCCGCTTGATCTTCACGAGACGGAGAGAAGACTGATTGCCCAGGCGCTTGCTGCCACGAACGGTAACATCACGGCGGCTGCCAAAAAGCTCGGCATCAGTCGACGGACGCTGCACAGAAAAATTAACGAAATGAATCTGGCAAAAAAATCCGCCTGAGGCGTGGACGTTGCATACATGACCGCTGGCAGCATTAGCACCAACCAATTTCCATACTCGGCAACGGCCTCTCTAGCGGTTGGCTTTGGCATTGCGAAATTTCGCGTTTACGAATCGCGCTTTGAGCGTTTCAATTAGCCCGTGACCCAGCAGAAGAAAATCTTTGGCACGGACGGGGTGCGCGGCGTCGCGAACGTGGAGCCGGTGACGGCGGAGACGGCGCTGAAACTTGGTCGCGCTGCAGCGTATGTGTTCGCCCAGATGAATCCGCGCAGGACCCCTGACGGCGCGCGGCCTAAAATCGTGCTCGGGAAGGACACGCGTCTTTCCGGTTACATGCTTGAGAACGCGCTCGTGGCCGGAATCACTTCACTTGGCGTGGATGTTCTGGTGATTGGGCCGTTGCCGACACCGGGCGTGGCTTACATCACACGATCGCTGCGCGCTGATGCGGGGATCGTTCTGTCCGCGTCGCATAATGCTTATCAGGACAACGGTATTAAGTTTTTCCGGCACGATGGTTACAAGCTGGATGACCAGATCGAGGAGAAAATCGAAAACCTCGTTTTCACTGGTGAGATCGATTCGATTCGGCCGACCGCGAACAACATTGGTCGAGCCACGCGAATCGATGACGCGCTCGGCCGTTACGTAGAATTCGCGAAGGCGAGTTTTCCCAAGGGGATGTCGCTCGAGGAAATGCGCGTCGCAGTCGATGTAGCAAACGGCGCCGCTTACAAATCAACGCCGTGCATTTTGCGCGAGTTAGGCGCGGAGGTTGCCATAGCGCACAACGAGCCGAACGGGATCAATATTAACGACGGATGCGGCAGTATGCATCCAACCGAAATTCAGCGGATTGTCGAAGTCAGCGGCGCGGATGTGGGTATTAGTCATGACGGAGATGCTGATCGTGTTCTTCTTTGCGATGAGGACGGCGAGATTGTCGATGGCGATGAAATCCTCGCCATCGCGGCTTTGGATCTTTTGGAATCCGGCCGGTTGGAGCAGAACACTGTTGTTGCAACGGTGATGAGCAACTTCGGTCTCGATGAAACGCTCGCAGCGCGCGGCGGCAAAGTCGTGCGAACCAAAGTCGGCGATCGTTACGTCATTGAAGAAATGGTGCGACAAAAACTCAATCTCGGTGGCGAACAAAGCGGTCACGTCATTTTTCGTGACTTCACAACGACCGGCGACGGCATCGTTACCGCACTGCAAATCTTGCGTGTCATGCACAAGACCGGTCACCCGTTGAGCAAGCTTAAGTCGTGTTTGCAAAAATATCCGCAGGCCCAGCGCAATCTGGCGGTGAAAGAAAAACGCCCGATCGCGGAACTGGATTCTGTGATGAAGTTGGTAACAGAGACTGAGAAAGAGTTGTCCGGCAAAGGCCGCGTGCTCTTGCGGTATTCCGGCACCGAGCCAAAAATTCGCCTGCTTATCGAAGGGCGCGAGTTCGAAATGATCGACAAGCAAGCAAACCGGATCGCGGATGCGATTCAAACCGCGATCGGAGCTTGATGAAGACGATCATCCTGAGCGCAGTCGAGGAACTCCGTTGCGATAGCTTGAAGATAATTTCACGAGATCCCTCGACCCCAAAAGCGTTCGGGGCTCGGGATGACAAATGGATATAAGCCTCACACACGTTATCGAAGCGCTTCTATTCAGCGCGCAAAAGCCGCTCTCGATTCATGAAATCACTGCTGCGGTCAAATCGGCCGAAAGCGATCCGGGGAGCGAGATGCCTAACGAGTTTGCGCGCACAAAAAATGCCGACGTTGCCGCCGCACTCGAACAACTCAAGGTGGAATACATTCAGCAGAGTCGCGCGTTTCAACTGGTCGAAAAAGCAGAAGGCTGGCAACTGGCCACCGATCCCAGTTGCGCAAAATGGGTCCAGCAACTTTTCCCGGCGCCGAAGCCGGCGCGTTTGAGTGCGCCCGCGCTGGAAACTTTAGCAATTATTGCGTATCGCCAGCCGATTACGCGGGCCGACGTAGAAGCGGTGCGCGGCGTGAACATCGATGGCGTGCTCCAAACGTTGATGGAACGTGGTCTGGTGAAAATCGCCGGACGCGCCGAAATTCCGGGACGCCCACTCCTTTACGAAACGACACAGTTTTTTCTCGATCACTTCGGGCTGCGCAATCTCGATGAATTGCCAAATGCAGAAGAATTGCGGAGACGTAATTTGCCGGTGGCGCAACCTGTAACGCCAGTAGCGACGGCAGATTCTGGGTAGCGTACGCGTCCCGCGTGCTGCTTTCGGCGTCGCGCCGAAACGATCTTTTTTCAAAGCAAGACCATGTGATTAGTGCTGCACCGGAGGGAAGTTCGCGATCGCGAGGACGCGCTTGCCAGCACGCGAGACGCGTGCGCTATCCAATCCATTTCGCACTCGCGCTTGTTCTCGCGTCGCAATCCGCATTTGCGGAAATCCATGCTTCGGATTGCGAGCGTGCTGCAAAATATTCCGAGAGCAGACGGGGTAGTGCGGTGCTCGTAATGCAAAATGGCAGGACAATTTTCGAGCACTACGCGAACGATGGGTCTGCAAACAGACGATGGCCGATCTTTAGCGGAACAAAAAGTTTTTGGGGAATCGCAGCGCTCGCGGCTGTGCAAGAGGGCCTGTTTAGACTCGACGATCGGGTGTCGGACACGATCACCGAGTGGAAAAGTGATCCGCGGAAATCACAGATCACGATTCGACAATTGCTTAGCCAAACCGACGGCATTGAGGGGGCGTCGCATCTTCAGCGACCTTCGATTGGCGATCGAAATGCCATGGCGATCGGGTTGCCCAGCGTGGCTGAACCAGGTTCGGCTTTTATCTACGGCCCAAGTCATCTCCAGATTTTTTCCGAACTGCTGCGTCGAAAGCTCGGAGGACGCAACGTTATCAGCTACTTCGAAGCGCACGTGTCGAACCGGCTTGGACTGCACGATCTCCAATACAAAAAAGACGCGCGGGGCAACCCGCTCCCTGCGACAGGCTTTGAATTAACGGCGCGCGAATGGGCGCGACTCGGCGAGCTTGTGATTGGAAACGGCAATTATCATCGTCGCCAGATTGTCCCCGCGAATATGTTGCGAGAAGCGTTTGTTGGTTCGCAGGTAAACCCGGCGTACGGACTCACGTTCTGGTTGAACCAGCAGGCTCCGCACGGACGTGAGGCCGACATGGAGCGAATGCTCGATTTGCCATGGCAAAATGCGCAATGGTCCGGCGTTTGCATCTGCAAGGATGCGCCTGCGGACATGGTGGTGGCGCTTGGGTCGCATTACCAGCGCCTGTTCATTATACCGTCGTTCAAAGCAGTTATTGTCCGGCAAGGTTCGGGCGGAAACTTTTCGGACGCGCAGTTTTTGCGGCTGGTGCTCGGGCGAATGCAATGAACAGGCAAGTTTGACTTGCTCGTTAGTCTGGCAAACGATCAGAACATCATGAGAGATCATTCGCAAGATGAGCAGGCCCTCATGAAGATTCAGCACGAATGGGCGGAAGCGCGCGTCAAAGGTGATAGCTCATACACGCGCCGTATTGAGGCGGCCGATTTCACTATCGTTTGGCCGGACGGCAGGATCGTGAATAAACGAGGCGATCTGGAAACCATGACGGGCGACATCGTTTTCTCCGAGTTCAAGATCCACAATCTTCAGGTTCGTTTGTATGGCGACTCTGGAATCGTCGTCGGCGAGGGCGTCATTAAAGCGCAAAAGGGAAAGCAAGATCTTCTCGGCGGAAAATACGTGTGGACCGATACATTTGTGAACCAGAGCGGACAATGGAAGGTAGTTGCTTCACAAATCACTCCGGTCTTGGAAAAATGATCGCTCACAGTTTAGCTTAATTATCATGAACAAATTCGCGCTCGGTTGCGGCGGCCTCATTGTCATTCTGCTTGTCGTCGTCGTAGTTGCTGCCATTGCGATTGGAGGCAGCTACAATCGTCTTGTCCGTTTGCAACAAGCTGTCGATCAAAGCTGGGCTCAGGTGCAAAACGTCTATCAGCGTCGCGCCGATTTAATCCCGAATCTCGTGAACACGGTTTCGGGTGCGGCCAATTTCGAGAAGTCAACGCTTGTCGAAGTGACGAATGCCCGCGCCAGTGTCGGGCGCGTCCAAATGCAACTAGATCCGAACAAAGCGCCGACCGACGCCGCACAACTGCAGCAGTTTCAAGCCGCACAAGGGCAGTTGAGCACCGCCTTGTCGCGTTTACTTCTGGTCTCCGAGCGCTATCCGGATTTAAAAGCGAACCAGAACTTCCTCAGTCTACAGGCGCAATTGGAAGGAACCGAGAACCGAATCTCCGTCGAGCGCGGGAACTTCAACAAGACGGTGCAGGAGTACAACGTCGCGGTGCGCAGTTTCCCGACCAATTTGATCGCGGGCATGCTCGGTTTTGCGCCCAAACCGTTCTTCGCTGCGCAAGCGGGAGCGGAAAAGCCGCCGCCGGTGCAATTCAATTTTAACTCGCCCGCTCCAGCGGCGCCCGCGACCACGCCGTAGTGGTACGCGAATGTTCGCGCACCAACAGCGCAGTGCGAATTCTGGGGAGCGCACGCGGCTCGCGTGCTCGCGAAAGCGGCCCGCTTTCGTGAACTTTGAAGGCCAAAAAGATTGTTTTGGCGAGCCGTCAAAACGAGCACGCGAGGCGCGTGCGCTCTCCAGAATACTGCGTTCGGTTGTTGTCGGATTTTACTTTGTCCTTATCTCGCAATCCTTAGCTGCGGAAGTAATTCCGCCAGCGCCCAAGGTGTACTTCAACGATTACGCCAACGTTGTTTCGAAAGATGCCGGATCTCGCTTCAACGAGCAGCTTGCTCAATTCGAGCGCGAAACTTCCGACCAAGTGGTGGTTGCGGTTTTTCCTAAAATGCAGAGCGACTCGGATATCGCCGATTACACACAACGCGTGGCACAGGCATGGGGCGTAGGCCAAAAAGAGCGGCGCAACGGTGTGGTTCTCTTCGTGTTCATTCAAGACCGCAAAATGTTTATCCAAGTCGGCTACGGCTTGGAAGGTGTGCTGCCGGACGCCACGGCATTCGACATCACTGAGCGTCATATCAAACCCTTATTTCGGTCTGGCGATTATGAGGCTGGGCTGGCGACAGGAATCGATCTGATCTGCAAAGCAATCCGTGGCGAGTACAAGGGATCAGGAAAAACAGTAGCGGAAGGCAAGGGTGCTGGCGGCGGCGTTTTCGGTCTGTTGCCCTTCGTCATTTTTGTCATTGTGCTGATGATCATTTCGCGGCTATTCCGAAAACTGGGGGGTTACGGGTATTCATCGGGAAGGGGCGGACCTGTATTCATCCCGAGCGGCGGAGGCTGGTCGTCCGGTGGCGGCGGCAGTGGAGGAGGATTCAGCGGATTCGGCGGTGGCGGCGGTAGTTTCGGTGGAGGCGGCGCGGGATCGAGCTGGTGATCAATGCGAACGCGAGAATTCCTCAGCAAACTCGAGCACGATCGAATTATTCAGGCGATTCACAAAGCTGAATCGAAAACATCGGGTGAGATTCGCGTTTTGATCCAGCGCGGGAAATTGAAGAGTGATCCTCTCGATGCCGCACAGAGGAAATTTCAGCGGCTCGGTATGCACAAGACGCGCGAACGTAATGCGGTGCTCATTTTCGTCGCGCCGCGTGTCCATAAGTTCGCTGTCGTTGGCGACCAGGCCATTCATGAAAAATGTGGCGATGAATTGTGGCAACGCGTTGTGGAAGGAATGCGGACGCACTTTCAAAATGAGAAGTTCAGTGATGCGTTGATCGAAGCGGTCTACGACATCGGGACCGTGTTGGAGAGGCACTTCCCGAAGACGGTGAGCGACACAAATGAACTGCCAGATGACGTGATCGAGAGCTAAAGGTTTTTCATTATCACCTGCCTTCAGGCAGATGATACGCCGACCGCGCTCCCATTAGCCGTTTTAATGGCTTTGGATATGTCGCGGGCAGAAGCAGCGGTCTCAAGACCGGTGTTAATGACACTCAATCTTGAGCGAGTTAGAAGCCAAACGGTTTGCTTGCAAAATGGTGGATCCAAGCTTTATTCGAACCTCCGCAGCGAGTTTTTGAAGTTACGCCGTTGGTCCCTGGGTCTCCATCGCTGGATGTGAGATCGCGCTCGCCAGGGGGAACCCGGCGATAGAAGGAATTTCGATTTAAGATTTCCGAATTTTGGTTGTCCGGTTTTTGCCGGTATTCAATTGGAAATCGACATTCGAAAATTAAAAGATGCCTATCCGTTACGGTCGTTTTGAAATGCCGAAAACTCTCACCAAAGACGAGAGCACGGCGACAGATACCTACGCAAAGTTTATCGCCGAGCCATTTGAAGCCGGCTACGGTCACACCGTTGGGAACTCCCTCCGGCGCGTCCTGCTTTCCTCGCTCGAAGGCGCGGCCATAACCGCCGTAAAAATCACCGGCGCCCAACACGAGTTCGCCACGTTGCCAGGTGTGGTTGAGGATCTGACGGACATCGTACTGAATCTCAAGAAAGTGAAATTCAAACTGGATGGCCAGGACCACGAGCCCAAGAAACTTTCGCTCATCGTAAACAAAGAAGGTGAGGTCACTGCCGGCGACATTCAGACGATCCAAGGATTTGAAGTCCTGAATCCGAAGCAACTGATCTGCACCCTCGACCGAAAACACAAATTTGATGCGGAACTCGAAGTGCGCGTCGGCCGTGGATTTGCTACGGGCGAGGAAAACAAGCGAGCCGACCAGCCGATCGGCCTCATTCCCATCGACTCCATCTTCTCACCGGTTACGAGGGTGAAGTATGCAGTCGAAAACACTCGAGTCGGTCAGCGCACCGATTACGACAAACTCATTCTGGAAATGTGGACCGATGGCCGATTAACCCCGGATGACGCATTGCTCCAGGCTTCTGCGATTCTGCGGCATCACCTGGACGTCTTCGTCCACTACAACGAAGAAGTGATCGAATTCGATCAGACGCCGGCGGGCGTGAGCGAAGAAAATATCAAGTTGAAGAAGCTCCTCAACATGAGTGTGAACGAGATCGAGCTGAGCGTGCGCGCAGCGAATTGTTTGAACAACGCGAACATCACCACAGTCGGGCAGCTTGCTCAGAAGACCGAGGCTGAAATGTTGAAGTATCGGAACTTCGGCAAAAAATCGCTCAATGAGATTAAGGATAAACTGCAACACCTTGGGTTGGGTCTGGGCCAGAAGTTCGAGCCGGGCTTGATCGATTTGCCGATGAGTGCCGATGGCGCTGCGCCAGTCGCCGCACCTGCTGCTGGCGAAGAGTAAGCGTCTGTGCGAAGATCGCGTTTCGTCGCGTATGAGACATCAAAAGAAGACGGTTAAGCTGGGGCGCACCGCGGACCACCGCCGGGCGTTACTTGCCAATCAGGTCTGTGCTTTAATCGAACATCAGCGAATCAAGACAACTTTGGCAAAGGCCAAAGCGGTTCGTCCTCTCGCTGAACGGATGGTGACCCTCGGGAAGAACGGCTCGATTCACGCGCGTCGCAGGGCAATGGCGGTGTTACGCCAGAAAGACATCGTGAAAAAGTTATTCGATGACGTCGCGCAACGTTCCGCCGAACGGAACGGCGGTTACACACGAATCGTCAAACTCGGCGCGCGGAAGAGCGATTCTGCGCGTATGGCGTTTATCGAGTGGGTGGACGCAGAGTATATCGCTGAGGAAAAACCGAAGAAGGAAAAGAAAGCGAGACGCAAAGAGGCAGAAGGAAAACCGCAGGAGATAACGCCTGACGAGGAGCGGCCCGCGCGGGAAGAGTCAAAGGCGGAAGCCTCCGCGCCGGAACAAGAGGAACCCACCACGCCACCGGCCGAAGAACCGAAGCCGAAAAAGCGGCGTTGGTTCGGACGAAAATCGGACGACAGCTAAGACTATCTGTCGCTGCATCCTCGTTCCAGCTGGTGCGACTGTCGTCCTCGGCGGTCACTGATGATTAGGTATCAAGATTAAACCTCGAGTGCGAAGAGGTCCGCGAGATCCTGTGGCCGGCCTACTGCTCTTTTGTTCCGTATCAATGCGTCTTTGCTGAGCACGAAAACAGGAATGCCGTCGATGATCGCCGACACTTTCGCGTCGAATGCTTCGCCGGTAGCCACACCTGTGAGACTCGTCAGTAGATCGATGCGGTTCGGGACGCGTCCGAGTTGAATGATTTGCTCGGGCTGGAGGAAATCAGTTTCCTTGAAGCCGGATTGCTCGAATCCGAACTGATTCAAGAGCGCGAGAAGTAGCCGCGCGTTGTCTGGAGTAGCCCGGACGAGAATGTCCAAGTCGCCGGTGTGGCGCGGGCGCCCGTGAAACGCCAGGCTCTGCGCGCCGACGATGACGTAATCAACGCCGCGGGAATTTAACAATTCGAGAAACTCTCTCCAGTCTTTGCTCAGGGTCATGATTGAGGAGCTCCACCAGAATTTGCAAACGTTCGTTGCCGGTGAGTTTTTTGTAAAAATCGCGGTCCGCTTTCTCAGCCTCAGAAAAGCTGTGAAATTTTCTCGCTGTTTTCTTCACTCAGTAACTATAAGCTTGGCAGTGGCGACTTCCGAGCGAATTTGATCACCGACTGGATGGATCCGCATCCGTATTTCTTCATCATCATTTTCATTGGCGTAGCGCTGGTGTTTCCACTGGTTCCATTGGCGCTGGCCTGGCTGTGGCGGCGATGTTTCCAACCGCCGAAGCCCGGCCCAGACAAGACTGCCACCTACGAATGCGGCATCGAATCGATCGGCGACGCGCAAATTCAGTTCCATGCGCAGTATTATCTCTACGCCATAATCTTCTTGATCTTCGACGTAGAGGCCGTGTTTCTCGTGCCATTCGCGGTGGCCTTTACCGGATTACCGGTTGGAGCGTTTATCGCCGTCCTAATTTTTCTTCTGCTCCTGATCGAAGGACTCGTTTGGGCGTGGGGCAAGGGATGTTTGCAATGGTAGCGCTAGAGCGCTCACGCGATGGTTAAAAAAGCTAAAAGAGTTACATTGTTACAAGCGGTGAGCTTCCTCGCCGCAAAACTTTGTAACTCGGCTAACGAGAATCCATGAGCCAGATCGACGAACAACTGCGCACCGAACTGCAACGGCAGGGAGTATGGGTGAGTTCGATGCAGGACCTTTACAACTGGGGACGCAGAAACTCGATCTGGCCACTGCAGTTCGGACTGGCTTGTTGCGCCATTGAAATGATCGCCACTGCCGCATCGCGCTACGACATCGCCCGCTTCGGTGGCGAAGTGTTCCGTCCGTCACCCCGTCAGGCCGATCTCATGATCGTTGCCGGAACGGTCACGAAGAAAATGGCACCGCAGATCGTGCGACTTTACAACCAGATGGCTGATCCAAAATATGTGATCGCGATGGGCGCGTGCGCAATTTCCGGCGGGCCTTTTAAGCAGGGTTACAACGTTCTCAAAGGCATCGACCGTTACATTCCAGTCGATGTTTACATCCCTGGTTGCCCGCCGAGACCGGAAGCGTTGCTTCACGCGTTCATGGAATTGCAACGCAAGATCGACGATCAAAAATTGACCGGGTCAAATAAGGCCGACTTTCTCAAGCCAGCTCAACCAAGCGAATTCCCGGTGCCAGGATTTGGCAAGCACGACCTGGAACCGCGGGCTAATCCAAATGTGTTTCAACCACCTGTAATCGAACGATGATTCCCGCGTTGTCATTCCGAGCGGAGCGACGCGGAGTCGAGAAATCCTGTGGCGGAACCATCAGGCAATATTACGGGATTCCTCGACTTCGCTCGGGATGACGGCTTTTTCGTCATGGAATCGTTGGAGCAAATCAAAACGCGCATCGAAGCCGCGGTGCCTGGAGCGAAGATCGAGATCGTTCAAAACGGCAGCCCATCGCAGCAGCATTCATTGTTGATCGATAACGAGCATGCGGTCGCGGCTGCGAGATTTTTGCGTGTCGATCCGGCACTGTGCCTAGATTTTTGCTCTAACGTCACCGGCGTGGATTGGCTGGATCGGGTGGTAAAGAAAACAACCAAGGTAAAGAAGCTCATCGATGGCCAGGAGAAAGAGATAGTCGAGAACACCGAGGAGAAAATTCCCGGGTATCTCGAAGCGGTTTATCATCTTTACTCGATCACGCATAAACATGGCCCGGTCATCATTCGCATGCGTACCCGTGATCGTGCAGACGGCGCGCGTTTGCCGTCACTCGTGCAGATCTGGCGGAGCGCCGACTTCCAGGAGCGTGAAATTTTCGATCTGTACGGCATTCACCTCGACGGTCATCCCGATCTACGCCGGATTTTAATGTGGGACGAGTTTGAAGATCATCCGATGCGGAAGGATTACCGTGAGCCGGACGATTACGAATGGGAGCCGACGCCGCACGATCAAGTGCTGGAGAAAGCGAAGCAGCATTATACCCCGCGTCCGCAGATTGATGGTGCGGAAGGCATCGTTGAACCGTTGAAGGGTTGAAGCGTTGAACGGGAAATGAGCGCGACAGTTGAAACAGTCGAAGCATTCGAGCGACCGCCTGTCAGCATGGGTTCCCGGCTCGAGGGTGAATTGCTCGAGATCTCGATGGGACCGCAGCATCCATCAACTCACGGGGTGTTTCGGATGAATGTGGCACTAGAAGGCGAGATCGTTCGCAAGCTCAAACCGGTATTCGGTTATCTCCATCGAAATCACGAGAAAATCGGTGAGAACACCAGTTACCTCGGCTCGATGCCGTACACCGACCGGCTCGATTATTTCTGCTCGATGACCAACAATTGGGCGTACGCGCTTAGCGTTGAGAAACTCGCCGGAATCGAAGTTCCTGAGCGCGCCGAATATCTGCGTGTCATTCTCTCTGAATTGACGCGGCTGCAGAATCACGCCTCGCTCCTGGGTTTTTTGCTCAGCGACATGGGCGCGTGGGGTACGCCACTGATGTACGCGTTTCGCGAGCGTGAAAAAATTCTCGACCTGTTTGAGTCGTTAGCCGGTTCGAGAATGATGTGCGATTACATGCGTTTCGGCGGCTGCCGCGTCGACGCGAGCGATGAATGGCTCGCCCGCGCGAAACAGATCGTCGATCGCTTCCCGAAGTTTCTCGATGAATTCGAGGAACTGATTCTCGGTAACGAGATCGTCATCGGGCGCACTCAAAACGTAGGCAAACTATCTGGCGAACTGGCGATCAATGCCGGCATCACAGGTCCGATGTTGCGCGCGTGCGGTGTGAATTATGACATTCGCAAAGTAGACGGCTATGGGTTTTATCCGCGTTTCAAATTCCGGATACCGCTCGGCGACCACGGCGACACCTACGATCGTCTGATGATGCGCGCCTTGGAGATGCGCGAGAGCATGGAGATTCTGAAGCAGGCTTTCGCGCAAATTGCGCCTGGGCTCATTGTGAATCCGAAAGTAAAAGTGCGCGCATTTCGTCCGCCGGTTGGTGAAGCGTACGGTCGCATCGAAGGACCAAAGGGTGAGCTCGGATTTTATTTGATCAGCGACGGCACTCCAAACCCATATCGTTACCGCGTGCGCCCCCCCAGTTTCATTAATCTCACCCTGCTTGAGGACCTGTGCCTCGGTCACACTGTCGCTGATGTAATGGTAATCCTCGGCAGCATCGATATCGTGATGGGAGAGGTGGATCGATGATTGGCACAGGCATACTTAAGGGAATGGCCGTTACGGCGCGGAACTTTGTCGGGAGTTATTTCGAGAAGGAACGGCTGACTACCGTGCAGTACCCGGAGGAGCGCATTCCTCTTCCGGAAAATTACCGAAATTTTCCATTCCTGATTTTCGACGGCGGCGATCCGCACGCGGGTCTACGCTGCGTGGCGTGCAAGATTTGCGAGAAAGAATGTCCGCCGCAATGCATCTACATCGTCAAGAGCGACGACAAAAAGCCCGATTACATGAGCAAACCGCAGTTTTACCCGAAGGTGTTCGACATCGACATCTCGGTGTGCATGAGCTGTCAGATTTGCGTCGAGGTGTGTCCATTCGAAGCCATC
Organism: uncultured Verrucomicrobiae bacterium; assembly: GCA_963825355.1. Lineage (GTDB taxonomy): Bacteria > Verrucomicrobiota > Verrucomicrobiia > Chthoniobacterales > UBA10450 > Udaeobacter. The sequence goes on from CAWGSY010000016.1 coordinate 488,451, forward strand.
AAGATGGACAAGGAATTTGAGCTGAGTCAGCGCGAGCGATTCGATCACTTGCTTTTGCGCAAGGAAGAACTTTCCAAATCGAACGGGTACTATCACAAGATCCATCCCATCGAAGCACAAACGGTCGACAAGAATCTCGCTGACGCCGTAGCCGTCGCGGAAGCGAAGAAAAAAGCTGCAGCGGAAGCAGCGGCGAAGGCCGCGGCAGCGAAAGCAGCTGCCGCTGCAAGCGCTGAGGCGAAAGCTTCGTCAGACAAGCCGTCGCCTCTTTCGTCGTAAAAATCTCGCGATACGCGAGCAGCATTACGGCTTTGGAACGTTCTCGCGCGCGTACCGGAGCGCGCGCGACATCCAGACAAGCTCATCTAGAAATTTTTTCACCCGATGGGTATAAGCTGGATCGGTGATCTTGCCCGTCGCTGGATCGAAGAGCTTTCCCGCTGTGCCGAAATAGACATCCCAAAAGATCGTGACGAGGCCGAGCTCGCGCAGCACCGGAACCAGGCTCTGGATCATCCGCGCGCCGCCGAACGGACCGGCCGACACGCCACAGACGCCAACCGCTTTATGAATGTATTCCTTGAGATTTGTATCCAGCACATGCTTCAGCAGTCCCGGGAAACTGTGATTGTATTCCGGCGCTACGATGATCAAACCGTCAGCGCGTTCGACCGTGGCGCAGAACTGGCTGTCCTTGAGCGCCTCGCCGGCGTCATCCATCCGAATTGGAATTTTTCGAATGTCGATCAATTCCGTTTCGATGTCGCCGCGTTTCGTGACTTCGCCAAAAACAAAATTTGCCGCCGGCTCCGTCAGCCGGCCTTGTCGCGGGGTGCCGATAATGATTGGAATGAAAACGGGTCGGGCAAACTCTTGCGCAGGCATCGTTCGATTTGTCGCAGGCAGCGCAGGAAGCTTACAAGCGCAATTTGCCCGACCCGGTTAACAAAGCGACCTTTGTGAGCATTGCAATTTGCCAGGGTGGCGAAATTGGCAGACGCGCCAGACTTAGGAATTGCAAATCATCGATTTCAGAACGTCGCGTTTCATTTCACAGCGAACGCATTTTACGAATGGAGAACAGGTTTTTCGCACGAAATCGTTGCGGTCGCGAATGGTAAGGTAGAATGAGCCTCGTTCTAGCACAAATTCTAGCACACGGACGCGCCAGAGTTGGGCTCTTGCGATTATAAAGCTTTTCGGCTGCACCGACGGAACGCCGCAACCGCCTATGATTTACCTTGGGCACGACCAGAAGACGGCCACTGATCTGGCTTACGTCGAAAAGTGAAGAGTCGGACACAGGGCGGCCCGTCTGAATTGTCGGCAGCGAGGTCGCAAATGCCTTCACAGCGGAAGCGTGGCCTACGCGAAAGTGAAGGTAACCACGCACCCGGGCCCTGATGCGACCGCCGAGCTGCGCGCGGCTGTGGCAATTTCATTTAACGGCGCAATCAGTGCACAGCAGGCAACACGGCTAGCGAATGCATGTGAATTGGCTCGCTCATTCGTCACCTTCCCCGCCTCATCACCACAAGTTGCGCCGTCAAATTCTGATCTGCGCCGAAGTTCAACGAGGTACTCGTAATCGCAGTCTTCGCGCTCTTCCCACATCTGCATGAGCGCTTTTTTTGCCCTCCAACGTTTCATACTTGCGTCGGACATTAGCAACGTGCTTGTCGTCGGATTCCGTGGACATGCGACAAAGCTTGCGCTATGGACCGAGTATTGCCAATCAGAGCCACGGGATGGCGGCCCCATTCGTTTCGCTTCAGCGATCAGGGCGTACTTGGCCCAAACCTTAAGAACAATGTAGGGTCTCGGCCCTCACGCCGGCATCGGTTGATATGACCGTCCAAACAACGGCGCCGGGGCTCGTTTTGATTGCCTTGGCGGATGAATCGACCTTCACGCTGTCGATATCCGCAGGACGCCACGGCGCGTCGAGATGATGCAGCGCGACGAGGTGCGTTTGGACACTCGTGCCTTCAACGATCTTCGCTGTGCTGCCGAGAAGACACGGACTCTTTCCTCGCGCACTGATTTGAAGAGCATCGCTTCTTCGCGCTCGATTTTAATCAGGCGATTCAAATGAGTTACCGTTTGTCTTGGTTATTACGGAACACTGGTCAGCGTGAGATCGTTACCGTCTCCGCCTTCGTAGTTCACCGCGAATCTGTTGCCGTGGTCGGTGAAAACCAAACCGTCGGGCAGGTTCTCGAAAACTCCGGCGATGGGAGAGGCGGCCGTGTTATTGATCAGCGTGAATACAGCGCCGACCGGGACCGCTAACCCACGGTTATTGAAAAAGGCGAACTGCGCCCCGGTCTCGATGGTGACACCATTCGCGGCCACCTGGCCAACCGTCGGACCTAGTGCCAGCCCGACATTAAAGAAACCGTCCGAAGCGAAAGTAAGACTGTTCGCGATCGTGATCGTTCCGGGATGGGTAAAGCTTCGCCCGGGAGTAAGGAACGACTCATTCCCGGGCGTGTCACTCCCGATCGTGACTGCACCCGAAATGGTGCCGTTGCCGCCGAGCGCACCTGAATCCACGCGCACGGCGCCCGGCCCGGTGGCAGGTCCGGTGGTATTATCGAACAGGAGAGTGCCAGCCTTCACGACCGTGCCGCCATTGTAAGTGTTGCCATTCGTTAGGTCCAATCTGCCCTTGCCGGTCTTGATGAGGGCGCCTGAGCCAGAGATGACTCCTGCGAAAGTGACATTCGATTTATTGTTGATCGTAAGACTGGATGAACCGAGAAGAACGAGGCCGTTGCCCTGCACGGAATTGAGCGTGACCCCTGGGGCGTTGTGTAGCGTTAGGTCGAGCGTCGCATTTCCCTGTAGGACGACATTGGCTCGGCCGCCGATGGAGTCATCGAGGAAGAAGACCTTGCCACCGGCAGCGCCGTTGGTCCCACCATTTGCGGCGATGATAGCGCTCCCCGCAGTCGACGCATTCGCAAACTCCAGATGTCCGCCCGTAGCGCCGCGCACCATGCCCGGATTGATGGTGAAAATGGCACTCCCTGCGCTCGCCATATCGAAGAAAAGCACACCGCCGCCCGCGGCGGTGTTCGCCGCCCCACCATTCAGGAAAAAGGAAGCGGTGTCAGCGGTAGTGTTGTTAGAGAAAGAAGTCGTTCCGCCGAAGGACCCGCGGACCGCCGCGCCGCTCTCTGTGTAGATCGCGTTCCCTGCCCTCGCGTTGCCGGAGAAATCGAGCGCTCCTTGATCGTGGCCCGTGGCGCCGACAACGAAATTTTGCGCGAAAGAGGAGTTATTCAGCACACCCGCGCCGCTGATAAGTATGATAGCGAATTCAGACGAGGTATTGATTGTGAAAGGGCTGGCATCCGGCTGGAAGACGATGCTATCCAGGGTAATGCCGCTGGTGACGGAAATATTAGTCTTGGTCGAGCTGACAAAGGTGGCGACATGGGATGAGTCATTCGGAACCGTCGCCGGCGTCCAATTGGCGGGCGTATTCCAATTCGCGGTCGCCGGGTTTTGCTGCCAAGTCGCGCTTCCTGCACGAGCGAATGGGGCGTTGGCGCAGAAGAAGGCGGTAAGCCCGAGAAGACCGAGATGAGAGGAGAGGTGAAGTGCTGATTTCATGGTGCGGACTCTGCGCAGCCGTCCGCGCGACGCGAACTGGTAAAGGTTACGCCGTTGTAACTTCTTCCTGTGTGCTACGAAAACCCCTCGTCATCCTGTTCGAACACTGGCACTTGAGCGGTGAGCGAAGCTCCGAAGACAATTGCGTTTCTAAGCTGGCCCCACAGCGCCGCGCCGCCGCACTGAGACAAACGAGCACGATCACGAGAGGAAATTGAGGGGCCGGCATCGGTGTGGAGCGGCGATGTCGCGTTCTACATGCCAGCGCGAAATTTAACTTAATGGCCTAACAAATGAACCAACCCGAGCCTCACCAACCTTTCCCACGAGTTTGAGCCCGGCAGCCTGGCAAATTTCACGATGGTACAAATCGAGAAAATAATTGGAGGAACTTGGGAACGAACTCTCCAGCGTCGGTCGTATGACAAGACGCGTCACCGCCGATCACCCAGCCATTCTATGAACAACAGATTATTCCTATTCCCGGGCCGTATGATCGTATCTTTAGCCAAGCTGCAATGCTTGAGCGGCTGAGCCTTCGCTGAGACACGGCGTCACGCGATTCTCCAGGTCGATAACCGGAGCCACGGGTCAGTTTGAGCGAATTCTTTTTGGAAAGTCTCGCTCCAAGAGGACCCTCAACTCCACCCGGCCTTGGTAAACAACAAATAATATGAAATCCTTATCAACTGACGCGCTCAGCTTTTCATGCGCCCGCATAATGTGAGAGCTTCAATCTGCTTTTGCTGTTGCGCGGCGGTCACTTCGGCGCTCTTACCGGGCAGATGCCGAACTTAGCTGAATAGCTTACTGATTCATATCGTACACGTCGACGAGAGCAACGCCGACAGCGGTGTTCTTACCGCGCACAATCGCGGTATAGTTGCCGGGCAGGAGGGTTGCTATGATCGCGGACTCGCTTGCCGTAGTCGGAGCATGCCCGCTGTTTTGGATAGCAGCGACCTGGTCGGCGGTAATAATCCCACCTTTTATCGTAGTCTGCCAGTTATCGTTAGAGGCTATCAAAGCCCCCGTGCCGTCGTGTAGTTCCAATGTCGGATCAGCCAATGCATTGGGAACGCCAAATTGCGTGAGCTCAGGGCCAATGGCACGCGCAATCACTTTCTTTGGTTGGGTCCCTTCAACAATAAAGCCGCCAATCAGCACGTTGTCACCCGTCTGAACAAAGTCGCGAGTACTGATGTTGCCTAGAATTGAACCATTGTTCAGGCTAAGGTCGTATACTTCCATGAGAGCGACTCCAGTGGTGCTATTCACGCCGCGTACCGATGACAGTGTAGCTACCTGGTGGCAGCGTTGCAATGATGGCAGACTCCCTTCGGTCTCCCGGAGCATGCCCGCTGTTTTGGATAGCAGCGACCTGGTCGGCGGTAATAATCCCGCCTATTATCGTAGTCTGCCAGTTATCATTAGAGGCTATCAAAGCCCCTGTGCTGTTGTGTAGTTCCAACGTCGGATCAGCCAATGCATTGGGAACACCAAATTGCGTGAGCTCAGGGCCAATGGCATGCACAATCACTCTCTTTGGTTGGGTCCCTTGAATGATTAAACCGCCTATCATCACGTTGTCGCCAGTCTGCACACAGCCCCGAGTACCTGATGTTGTCGAGGTAGGACGTCAAAAGACCTCCCCATGCTGTAAGCACTGGGGCTAAGACAGGATCATCGCAGTCGCCGCCATAGACCTCGATGAAGTGTGCGCCAAAGTTGAACCCTCTTTCCAATCCCAAATCTAACGTAAATCGTCCTGTCACTGGATCAATATCCTCATGTTGTGTTACGAAGAATTGATACCCCACGGTCGAAGTCGGACACAATAAAGATACCTCCGTTGCTCCTATTGACCCGTTTGGTGGACCGCTAGGATATTGAAGACCATCCGACTTGACGCCGAAGTGATTGCCCGGATACTGAGCCACCCCGTAATCACACATCGCCTTCAAGGAATCATCTCCGGGGGGCGTCGGAATTGGCGATCCCATGTCCAGGATGAATGGCGTATTCGGGAAGTAAGTTCCGTATTGATTGATAATCCATTTGACGCCCTGTTCCCAGTTCGGTAGTCCACCGAGGGTATTAATGAAGTAGTCCATATCGTAATCTGTGAAACAGAAAAACGATTCCGCCCTCCGACCTGGGCCACCCATTACCACATAGGCAAGATTCGTAGCGTTGCCGTAGCGCGCAGCCAGTGCTTGAACGAACGCGCCCCATTTCGCCTGAAAAACCCGGTCCCACGGCAGGGGCATCGGCTTAATTTGTGCGGTGATGATCACAAGTCCGGTAGCTGATTGCGTCGCGGGCGCAGAAATAGTAACATTGCTGCTTGAGTTAACCGTGATGATAGTAGCTCCGGCTGGTATGCCGCGGCCTGATATCTGTAACCCTACGCTATCAGAAGAATTCCAGCCAGCCGTATTCCCGGCACTTCTCACCCTGGTTGATCCGGCAGTAGTAACTCCATCTGTGATCGACGAATAACCAGACTGCTCCGTTACCATGAAAAGAGGCGCACCAGCGTCATATACCCACTGCGGAGTCGTCACCCCGGCCGTTACAAGAATGGAAACTTTTTTCCCGTGAGCGGCTGCCAGCGCCATACCTTGATCGAGAAAGTCCCAGTAGAAATCATTGGCATTAGCGTGTTCATGCGGTTCGACCCTGCCCCATTGCGTGCGCAAGGCTATGCCTTGCGCGAATGGGTTTGTAAGTGCGGGATCGGCGGACCAATCATGTATGGGGTCTCCTACTGCATCGCTATTTTCTAGATACATAATCCCGATGCCCGGAGGTCCCTGCGCATCGGCATGGTTGGAGGCGTAGAGCAGCATCACGGCGACGACAGCCGAGAGAAAGCCAACAAGTGGTCGCAAATAAAAGACGGCAATTGGTCTGTTCATTCCCTCGCCTCTGGCAGAAAGGTACTCTAGCCTCGGCCGGCCGTTCGCTTTTGGCAAATCGTTTAGAACGTGAAGCCCGCGCACCGTTAACGCTGGCCGGCCATTCACCGGTGCGTAAATTTTCGCGCGGGAACTCTGCCGCAACTTCGGCTCACGCGCCAGCAGCGCGTCAAGGTCCGTCAGAGGCGCAAAAACAGAAACTGGCAGAAACGATGCTTGATGCGCACAAGGCAACTTATAAGGCGGCCGCTAAGAATAGCCCTCTCTGTAAGCCCGTTGTCGAAGCTCGCCCTCGCCAACTGTAGTGCCGCCAGTATACGTGCTCGCCTGACTGAGAGTCAGCTTGCCATTGCCGATTTTCGTCAGCGAGCCTCCTTCAGCCCGCGGCAGATCTGCACGTTTTGGCAGGCTTTCCTGAATCTTCCCAAAAAACGTCGTGCTCAAGTTGTTGCTGCCTACGGTCAGGTTATTGCCTCCGAGCAATACAAAGCCGCCGCCTTCAATCGAGCCGATCGTTACGCCCGGAGCGTGGTGCCCGAGGATCTCCAGCCTGCCATTACCAAAAACCTCCACGCGTGCCGTGCCACCGGTGGAATCCTCGAGGAATTCCGTGACGCCACCGGTAATGCCCACACCGCTGATGGTCAACGCGAACTCGGGGCCGGCAGTGATCGTGAACGCGCTCGCGTCCGCATCGAACACGATGCCGCTGACCTCCATGTTGGCCGAGAGAGAGACGCTGGTAATTCTTCTCGATACGCGAAAAGTCGCCGTATCCATGGCCCGTTGGACGGGCCGCCCATGCGGCGCCGACAGGTTAACCGTCGGCTCGCGATCTGGTGAAATACAGACTTTACTACCCAGATGTTGTAGCCAATTTTTGCCATTGATATGAAGACGAAGCAATGCATTCGACGTTGCCGGTTGAATCCAGAAGCCGAATCTCACCAGAACGAAAGCAGGCGCGGCTAGTGCGTAGTCGATTGCGTGCTCTTGATTTATAAGAACACCGGGCTCGACGCCGGGCGCTTTAAAGCACTTCCAGCAATTTCGGAATGGTTGATTTCGATGGTCACCATGTGAAACCGTTGCATTTGCTTCAGCCAAGCTTACCATTGAACATGAGGGAGCCAACTACCGGTCAAGCGGATCGCTTCCGAAACCCAACCCGAGTCTTCCGAAGGGTCATCAGGCACGCTACACCGACGCAACGGTCCAGCGCACTCGCCCCACAACTACCGTAAAATTGTCCATCTACTCGTTGACCCGTATTGGAGCGTAATCCAAATCTCCAAAACCTGCCGCGTCTCCGAGCATACCGTGCGCGCCATTAGACACCGCGAAGCTCAAGACATAGCCAAACGAAAAAGAGTCTCGCCGCGATGCTGGCTATCGTTGCTGAACTCAGGGTCGGTCGGATGGAGGAACCGGTTGGCAACGTTGGTTGCCGCGATGCTGAGATCGTGACCGGAATCGCCACGGACAAGGTGCTCGGGCTGATGGGTCAGACGCCGGTTGGAATCCAAATCGCGAACATTCAGATGCCAACGCCTGAGCAGGACGAGGCACGCCATAGTTCACATCGCGCGCGCTTGATGAGATTAGGCGCCTGCTCACAAACAGGAACCACTGAGCGGGAAGGAAGTACCTCATGCTCAAACTGCAGTGCCGCGTTTTGGAGATCACGCATGACGTGGACCACCTCCGAAGTGAAAAATGCTCACAATCGCGTGAGGATGTCCGCTGACCAGCTGCTATTGCTCTAGCGGTGACGGATCGTTAAGTGATTCCCATTCGAGCTTGAGCGGGGCAAATCATCGGACCGAAGTTGGTCAGCATACGAACATCTCGGCTTCCGGAGGAGAAGACTCTGCTCCATGTTAAAGGTCGGAATGAACAGCTGCTTGTCGTATTGAGAACGGGAATCACAGCATGTGACCGCCGTAAACTTCGTGGAGATGCAAATCGCGGTTTAGTTTACGGTGATCTCCGCATATTGGCTGAGCAGCGCTTTGGTTGCTTCGTTTTTGTTCGAAAGCTCTCCTTTCCCCTTAACAAAGTAGTATTGTTACTGCGTTGAGTTGTCACATGTGGTAATCGTTCCATGCCCCACGGATTGCCAGGTGACCGAAGTAAAGTTACGCGCCTGACGAACAGAAGGCTGTATCATCACGATGCTACCACCGTGAAGTTGACCTCGCGGGGTGACTAAAGGGAAAATACCGGCAGGTAAGCGGCTTTGTCACCAGCTTGCCATCTCCACAGCAACTCAAATTCAATCTTCTCTTTTTCTCTTGGTGGCTGCGCAACTTCCTCAACAAGCTGCGCGTGTCGCAATTTCAACTCCGGCGTGGACATAGATTGAAATTTCTTGCTTTCCGACGCGCAACTAACTGCTAAAAGAACAAGGGCCACTAACGGTACCAGCTTCATCGAACCGCCAGCGTAGCATCGTATGGTTCGTTCGATCAAGGTGAAAGTAAGAATCGGACATCCTTTATTAAACGGAGTCGCCCGGGTGGAGCAAACGATCGGCAAAGCTAGCTTGCAGGACGCAGCGATCCGAACCGGGATCGTTGTCGAACAGATGTTTCTGCTGACTGGGCAACCGCCAGTGCTGCAGATGGCGAATATCGTATTGCCCACCGTTGAGAAGGAGCGCGACTGCTGTGGGCGCCACGCGAAACGACGCGATAGCACGGGGCTTTTGGATTGGCGCGAGCCGCGCGCAGCGAAATCTTTCGGACAATCGAACTGCGTAATTCTGCGCACGTGTTTACGACCGGAGAACAACGCGATCGAGACACACGAGCACGCGGGCGAGTTCAAAGAGTGGTAGAATTCGCGTGCCTCGTAACCCCTTAGGCGAATCCATCCCACAGCTTTTGTCCGGCGTGCAGAATGAACGCGCTGACTATCCCAGCGATGTGGATTAGCAGTCCAGAAACTAGCACTTCGCTTAACGCGGGACGACGGTCTCGTAGACCCGATTTGTGCCGACGCCAAGGAACAAGACGCGATTGGAGGCAACGGCCTCGGTGATACCGACCGGCGCGCTGCCGACGAATTCCGGCGATTCGGTGACCACTCCGTCGGTTGTGATCGAGGCGATCTTGTTGGCACTGAATTCTGTGAAAAGCAGGTTATCCGCGTTCCGGGGCCGGATGATAATCGTGATGTCAAAGGCTAGAGTTACTCGCGCGATTTGTGGCGTGAAGGCGATCGCGATCCAAAGATACCGTCGGGCCCTGCGGCGATGGAGCTCGGAGCGCTCACTCCATTGAACTCGGTGATCACGTCGTCGGGTGTGATGCGGCCGAATTTGTCCACTGCCTGTTCGGTGAACGACATATTCCCGTCGGAGCCAGTCCCCTAATATCGCCTGGAAGGAATCGGGGGTGGGTGTCGGGAATTCCGTGAACGTGCCACTCGAGAGCGTGTAACGCCAGACGGCATCGTCGGTCTGGTTGGTAAACCAGATGTTGTCATCGGAGCCGTTGGTGATGCCCAAAAAAGGAGAACTGATATTCCGCGATGACTCCATTCGGCGCGACCGAAGCAATTTTGTCCGTCGAGCCTTCGCCGAACCAGATGTTGCCGTCTAGCCCTGGCGTGATGAATGCCGGATTGCTCAAGCTCGGGGTTCTAGCGTACCTGATGCTGCCGTTCGGAATGATCCGGGCGACTTTGTTACTATTAGAACGCGTGCACCAGAAAGCGCCCTGCTCGCCCATCGTGATCGCGAACGGCTGCCTCCACGAATCGGGACGCTTTTGGCCGGCGTCGTCTGGGCGGCAACGCTGGCTGCCGAGAAGGCGAGCAAGGTGCGTCCGCAGGTAAGTTGAAAATGAAGTTGCTGCCGGGCAAAACGAAGGCGGCAACCACGACTTGACGAAGTAAAGGCGCGTTATCAAGAGGCTAATAAGTTCGGAACGCATTTGCGAATTGCAAAGTGCAAGCCAGCAAGGCACCCGCTGCGAATCCTAACATCACGTTCGACTGTTCACACCACTACGTTGCGCCTCTTACTTCCCAGGAACTAAACCGGCTGGGCAACGAGCGGCATCGTCGTAGCAGGTCGCGTGCAAGGAACCGTAAAAGACGAAGGTCGTTCGCCGGGTATAAGGCGTCAGCCACTCCGCTAGAGTTCGTCGAACCTGTGCAATTCGCCGAGTAGCCTTTGTAGTCGTTCCACCGCCTCCTCAGCATCCACACCGTGAGCTTCGACTGTCGCCGTAGCTCCGCAATCGAGGTTGGCGCGGAGAACATCGATTAAGCTTGAAGCCGAATATCGACCACCACTTGTCACGAACCAGATTTCCGATCGAAAAGTTCTGACATGCTTTACAAAGTGTGCGGCAGGGCGCGCGTGTAATCCTAGCTTGTTGCTAATGCGCACCTCGCGCCGCGCGGACACAGGCACTCGCTTTTGTGTGAAGATCATGCCTGACTGGTACCCCAACGGCGGTGCAGAAATTTTTCAATCGGTGAAAAGAAAATTTTATCGGCTAATAAACCAATGACGACGATGACAATCATGATGCCGATGACCTGCTCCATGGCGCTTAATTCGCGGCCGTAGTGCAGAAGCTGTCCGAGACCGAAACCGGTCAGGATTGTGACGAAAATCTCGGCAGCCATAAGTGAACGCCACGCAAACGCCCAGCCTTGCTTCATCCCGCTAACGATAAACGGAAGCGCGGCAGGCAAAATCACTTTGAACCATATATGCAAACTTTTCGAGCCCATGGTCAATGCCGCGCGGCGATAAATCGGCGGAACATGGCGTACGCCAGTTTCTGTTGCGATCACTACCGACCAGAGCGTGCCCATTATCACCACGAAAAGCATGGCGGCTTCCGTCTGTCCGAACCACAACAGTGCAAGCGGGACCCAGCAGACACTGGGCAATCCCTGGAGACCGAGGGCCAGCGTTCCAATGGTGTCTTGCCAGACTTTCCAACGCGCGGTCAGCAATCCCAACGGCAACCCTACGACAAGTCCAATGATGTAGCCTATGAGCAATCGACGCATCGTGACAATGGTGGCTTTGACCAGCGTTCCATCCACGGCAGCGCCTTCCAGGTAGACTGCCACTTGCCTTGGCGAAGGCAGTAGGACCGGAGACCAAATCTTGGCTCTAAACAGCACCTCCCAAATCAGCAGGAGGATGGCAAAAAAAAGTGCCGCCAACAAAAATCGTTTCATTCTGCGATTGCAACCCCCGGTTGGCTATGACTCTTTAGCGCTTTCGTAATTTCGGTGGAGTGAACCGCGAGATCGACACTATTGATGTCGCGCGGTCGAGGCAGATCCACAGCAAACTCTTCGCGAATGCGACCGGGACGCGGCGAAAAAACTATCACACGATCGCCGAGACACGCTGCCTCGCGGACGTTGTGCGTAACAAACACGATTGTTTTGTTCCGTGCTTTCCAGATTCGCTGAAGATCGCCATAGAGCTGCTCGCGAGTCAGCGCATCGAGAGCAGCAAATGGCTCGTCCATCAGCAGCACCCGCGGGTTAGGCGCCAGCGCACGAGCAAGTGAGACACGCTGCTTCATTCCACCGGACAGCTCGTGAATGTTGGCCCGCTCAAATCGGCTAAGACCCACCAGTTCGAGGTAGTACTTGGCAACGTCGTGGCGATCTTTCTTTGTCAGATTGGGCTTGAGCTTGAGTCCAAATAGAACATTCCCAAACACGTTCAGCCACGGGAACAAAGCCGGTTCCTGAAACATGACGAGCCGCTCGCGGCCAGGGCCGGTTATCGGTTTGCCATCCGCTTGCACTGTGCCGCTATCAGGTTTTTCGAGCCCGGCAATAATATTCAGCAATGTCGTCTTGCCACAGCCGCTGGCGCCAACGAGGCAGACGAATTCACCTTCCTCAACATTCAGGCTCACACGATCGAGCGCGAGGACTGTTCCGGATGCACCTTTGAAGTTCTTCGAGACGTTCTCAATCGCGAGCTTCGAGGGCGCGATGAGCTCAAGTTCCTCGGTGGCTGAGGAGTGGTGGCGGCGAGCCAGATGCATTTACGGAGTTTCGATCAGCTTCGATGTGTCTGTCGAGCCTTTGAAGAAACCGGCATCTTTTCCGTCCTGCACAGACTTCGCAATCAAATCGCGGGATATGTCGCTTGTGAATTGAATCCGATTCCACGCCTGAGCGACGGCATCCGGTCCGAAATCAGCCCGCGTTTCAGTTTTGAGTTCCTCGATCAATAACTTCTGCGCTTCTGCTTGATTCTGCTGGATCCATTTCGTCAGTTCCACATTCGCGTCTGCGATTTTCTTAGCAAAGTCGCGTCGGTCACGTAGGAATTTCACGCTGGATACAAGCCAGGTAGTGATCGTATCCTTGTCTTCGAGAAATACGCGCGCCTTCACATCACGTTCGAGCCGGGTTACCCAGGGCTCGACTGTCCATACCGCATCAACACCGCCGGTTTGGAACAATGCAAGTTGATCCGGATTCGAAGTTGGGATCACTGTCACATCACCGCCAGTCAGCGTGACCTTGAAGCCATTCGCTTTCAGCCAAGCTCGGCAAGAAATGTCCTGTGTGTTGCCGAGTTGCGGCGTGGCGATTTTCTTTCCGCGGAAATCAGCCGGCGTTTTGATAGGCGAATCCGCCTTCACTAACAAAGCCGCACCGCCATTTGCGGCACCCGAAATGACACGGATCTCCTCACCATTAGATTTAAAGTACGCGTTAAGGGCAGGCCCAGGACCCACGTAAGTCACATCTAGCGACCGAGCGAAGATTGCCTCCATTGCCGAAGGTCCCGCGTTGTAAGTAAACCACTGAATCTCGACGTTTGGGCCAAGGCGTTGTTCAAACCAGCCTTTGCCTTGGCGCGAAAGCGCGTGCGCGATTACGCCCTGCGCATGAGTGATGTTTGGAAAATGCCCGAATCGAATCGTTGTCTTCTCTTGTGCATGTACAAACGGTGCCCAAAGCACGAAGATTCCTATAATTGTTGTTATTTTTATTTTCATAATTGGTTTCGATAGCCGAATAGCGATAAGCCCGCCGGGAGACTCTCCCGGCGGGCTGTCATTTAACCTAACCGTGCTAGAATTTAACGTTCAGATCCGCCTGGAACAATTGATATTGATTCACCGGATTGATGGTGAGGTCGCCGAGTCCGCCAGTCCCGACCGAGTCGTCGATCTGCCACGCGTAAGACCACGTGAGGTTGAGGGACACGGCATCAGCTAGCATGTATCCGGCTCTTACGGCCACGCCTTGCAAGTTCAGCTTGCTATCGAACATTTCTGTATCGACCAGGTTTGGGTCCAGCGCATACTGGTCCTGGTGTTGCCACCAGCCGTCCGATTTCCCAGTCGTGCTTCCTCTTTAGCTGACCAATTCCGAGCCCGATCTGATACGCGTAACGGTCGCCGCCCTTGCCTGGATGGCCCGCGGCGTCGGCTCGGTCGTCAGCTTCGAAGTTGGTCGCGAAATCCCCAAAGATGCGCATAGGTATCCTCCCGACTTTCCAACCGATCTCAGCCGGTATATCAAAGACCAAAAGACTGTTAATACCGGTTTGATTCCCACCGGAATCGCCAGAGAAATGGACGTTAAACGTGTTGCCGTTGCCGGTGTAGTTGTAGAGGGTTGGCGCCAGCTGGAAGTACGCGATGTGCGGAAAATCAAACTTCGCGCCGACCTGCCAACCGAGCATGAATGCGTTGGCAAGCGGGGTCTGCTGAGTCTCACCGCCTATTGGCTGCGTTGTTGTTGGAGGTGTGCCAATTGGGTTTGTCGGGTTGGTATCGTCGTAAACAAACTGACCAAAGTTCGCGAAGACGTCGATTTTCACGAGTGGCTCCGGGGGCGGCGCTGCAACGGCCTTCCCATCCTTGCTGTAGGAGGCTGGAGTAGCTTCCCCGCCACCAATAGTGAACGTGTGTTTCCACTCCTCGGCCAAACCTTCCGGGTTGATGTCGTCGTCCCACACCAATAGCGTTCTGACGAACGGGTTTGGCATTCGGCCGCCGATAAACGTAAAGTCGGGGAAACCTTTGTAACCGCCATACGCCTGTCCCACGAAGATCCCGTCGTCACCCTTTGCGAATGGTCCGCCGCCCCCGGGCGAGCTAGTCGATGTGTCGCCGCCGAACGTGACGTTTGTCGAACGCGCGCTCGCGCTCGTCTCTAACCGGAGACCAAAGAACCAATCATCCAGCAGCGTTCCGCGAAGTCCCACCCGAAGACGATAGCGCTCACGTTCCCGCTCCTGCCAGTCGTTGCGGTTAGTTGGATCGTCACTGGGAAGCCGGCCCCCGCGATAGTCATAGCGCAGACGAATGTCGCCAAAGAGCTCCAATTCAGTTAGCCACGGGGCCAACTTCCATTTTTCGGCGCCCAGATCCGGAACGAGTTTCTCCACGTAGTTTTTGCCGTCACTCGTCGCTACGGTCTTCATTTTGCCTCCGGGCGGCGGGGGTCCCGCGAACGCGTTCTGCGTCTTCTTGAGTCCGGAGACCTCCGATTCCAACTGGGCATTGCGTTGTTGTAACGCCTGGACGGCCCGCTCGAGTTTCTCGATCCGATCGGCCTCAGATGATGCCTGAGCTTTCAGCGGCTGTGCCGCCAGCGAAACAATCGCAGCCAGGCCCACGCCTGCTGCGCGTAAAATGAATTTATTGACCAATGTAACTCTCTCCTATTTTGCTGCGCCTTTCGCGCGGCCGTTGTGTGTCTGGCCTCCATGGGACCCGGAAAAGTGCTTTAATGCCTCCACGCTGCTTTTGGCACGAATTGGCCGCTCGCCCTCTTTGGACAAGATCGATGCGAGCGCGATGGACCGGTGGAGGAAAGGCGGCGTGATTTTATCGCGCCGATATTTGCGAAGTGTGATCCCGACGATGTCGGCAAGAGTATAACGATCCAGGATTGTGCTGATGGCGTTTCGGACATCGAACATCAACATCCGTAGCCCGCAGTGATTCTCGTCAGGGCACGAACAGCGAGCATAAGACGTTTGGCTTACGCAGCGGATCGGCGCTAACGGTCCATCAATGAGGCGAATGACCGCGCCGAATTTGATTTGGCTCGTCGGGCGCGCGAGAGAGTAGCCGCCAAATTTTCCGCGTCTGCTCGCCACGTAGCCGGCGGACTTTAGTTGCGTAAAAATCTGCTCGAGAAACTTGATCGGTAGTTTTTCTTTTGACGCTAGCTCGCTGATCTGAAGCATCGGCCAGCCGAGCTCGGACGCGATACCCAGGTCAATGAGCGCGCGTAATGCGTATTCGCCACGTTTTGAAAGCTTCACTTATAAGTGTCTGGTTGGAAATTCGTTTGGCAGCCGCAATTTCATTTCATTGTCGTGCAGTGCGGGTTGTTAGGGTCTGGTGTGACGAACCATGCTCGCCCGCCGATCCCGCAGATGTACATGAAACCATCGAGTCACTGATCTCCCTCCGGCGCGCGACGAAGTGCCGCGCCAAAACGCTACCGTGGACCCGATACCAAGAAGGAAACAGCCGGACCCGATGAGCAGTGCTCAAGCAAATCAATCCAGCTATCCGTTTCATAGTCCCCCGCAGTGCCTCCGTTGTTGGTAATGTCTACTCAACTAATATGATTTCAAGATCATACGACAGTAGGAAATAAAAGTTCAAGTATTTTTTAGATCGCGTTGCGAATTTTTTGCCGGTACGCCCATCGGCGTAATTGATTACACGGCCACAGTCAAGATGTTGGGATTTGATTAATCGGGGCATAACCGCCGACCAGAGCATCGCTAGTGCCTGCCGTCCCGCGTCAACAAAGATTGCTCCGGTAAGACGTGCAAACTCCAGTTCCGCCGCGTGTGTACTCTTTTCAATTAGAGAAAATTGATCCGTTTAATCGCGCTGCTCCCGAGGTGTTAGCGGTCAGGCTTGCCATTTATCGTGAACTAAAGAAATGGGAATTGATGCAGCAAATCGCCAAAAGTCCAAAGGAGTTCCAGCCCGATAATGTCCGATGGACAATCTCGCTGGCATACGCGACCCGGCGAGCATATTCCATTGACGTAGCGATGGAAATTCTCATTGACGCAGAGGCGAAGTTCCAAAGAGAGGCAGCAATTCCATACAATCTAGCGTGTTATTGCTGCCAACTTGGAGAAATCGAAAAAGCAAAACGCTATTTGAAAAAAGCTTTTGAAATTGATTTAAATTGGCGAATGGCAGCTCTAGATGATGAAGATTTGCGACCTCTTTGGGATTCCCTCTAGTTTCGCTGAGATGGGAATGGTGGCGGCGTTGCGTTAAATTAGATAATCTGCGGAAGACGGTGGTCAATGGCACCGGAGAAGCACATTGCTGAGATACTAAAAACAATCGCGCGACATCTGCGCGACCCAGGCAAATGCTCCGCCAGGTCCAGGAAGGGGACATCCGTGCTCAAGGTGCGAGCGCTAGCGCTGTTGGCGTGGCTGGTTATGCTGGGTTGCGCTCTGGTTCCTCCGGCTTGGGGCGCTCCCTCGGTGCGGACGGCTTCCACCATCCCAGGGCGACTGCTGGTCCAACCCGTCTCGGGCAGTGGGCTGACCGAAGACGCGTTCTGGAAGCAGTTCGCCGCCACCCACGGGCTGAAAGCGGACGACAACTTCGTCGCGACCCGACGGCTGACCATGGACCCGCTGCACACCTACGCGCGGTATCGACAGACACATCAGGGCGTGGCGGTCGAGGAAGGCGAGATGATCCTCCACCTCTACCGGGGCACGGTGGCCTACGCGACCGGAGGATTTGTCGCGCCCTCGCTGCTTCCCACTGCGAAGCCGGGAATCCCGCCGGCGACCGCGCTGGCTGCCGCGCAGCAGAGAGTTCAGACTCAATTTGTGCTTCCACCGAACGTGGCTTTCCACAGTCCGAGCCCGCCGCAGCTGATCTTCGTGCCCGCAGCTTCGCCGAATCGGCTCGTGGCGGGCGCTCCCCAAGTGCTGGCCTACCGCGTGCTGCTCGTCACGTCCGGTGACGCGCGCGGGTCGTACAGTGACACCCGCACGGATGTCGATGCCCTGACCGGAGCGGTGCTGCGCACGGTGTCGCGGAGCCGCCATGACCTCCAGCCGGTCATTGCGAACGGGGAGACGGTCTACAACGGCATCCGCCCGTTCGATGCCCAGCTGGACACCCTCGCCCATAGCTACTGGCTCCACACTGGCTTCCTCGCGACCTTCGACGGCTCGCCACATCCCTCCGGACCGCCCTTCGACACCGCGTTGAACTTCACCAGCCCCAGTCTGACCTTCCCCGCGAACGCGGCAAACGGCCTGAGCGCCCACTGGGCGCTCGACGCCGCGATGGTCTATTTCCAGGGGTTTCCGCAAGGTTGCGCCAACGGCACTGAGACGCCCGCCTACGTGAACCTTGACATGGACGACCTGTCGTGGGAGCCCGACCTGCAGGTATTCACTATCGGCAATGGCTCGACGGTCTTCCTCGGCACGCTGGATCAGCTGGGCCATGAGACCACGCACTGCGCCATCGATCGAGGCGGCATCGACCTAGGCGTGGGCGAGGGCGGCGCACTCGAGGAGTCGTTCGGGGACATCTTCGGCACCATGGTCGAGCAGGCCATGTTCGGCGCCCCCGACTGGAACAACGGCGGCGATCTACCGGTCGCCTTCCAGCACAACTTCTTCCGCCGCCTGGACAACCCCACCCTGAGCAACCCACCGCAGCCGGACACCTATCTCACGTCGCCGTTCTGGCTGCCGCCGACCCCCGCCGACTCCACCAACGACTACGGCCACATCCACGTCAACGACGGCGTCCAGAACAAGTGGTTCTACCTGCTGGCCCAAGGCGGCAACGGCGTCAACGCCAGCAATGTCTCCTATTCGGTCCAGGGCGTTGGCTTGGGGACTGCGGCGGCGATCGCCTACCGCAACCTTTTCGGCCAGGTAATGAGCAGCTCCGGCTATCTCGCCGCTGGCGCGGGAGCCATCCTCGCCGCCGGCGAGCTGTGCGGCGACTTCTCGCAGGAGCGCGTCAGCACCCAGGCCGCCGCCGCGGCGGTGAACATCGCCAACCCCTTCACCACGCCGCCGGTCACCAACCCGCTTCCCGGAGAGATGAATGTCGACCCGTGGCCGGTAACGCTGCAGTGGGAGGCTTTCCAGACCAATCCGGAAACGAGCTGGGAGGTCCAGTTCAGCACCTCGCCCACCTTCGACCCCGTCGCGATCGACCTCACCGCCACCGACACCACCACTGTCAACAGCGTGCTCTTGGGAACGCTGAATGTGAACCTCAAGCCCAGCACCCACTACTACTGGCGCATCCGGCCGAGGCCGATCGTGCCGTCGCCACCCTGCCCCTGCTGGCGCCCCGCGCACGACTTCACCACCAGCGACCGCACGCCTCAGGTGATCTCGCCCGCCAAAGGCGAGTCCTATCCCTGGGACCTGAAGTTCGAGTGGACGGAGGTCCCGCACGCGACGGGCTACGAGGTCGAGGTGGCCACCTCCGCCGACTTCTCCGCGGACTCGCTGATCTTCCCTGATCCGATCGTGGTCGAGACCTCGAAGGTGCTCAGCGTCAAGGTGGACGCCACGCTCCACTGGCGCGTCCGCGCGCGGGCGAAGGACAGCAGCGGCACCGTGACGGATGGCCCCTGGTCCGCGCCGGCGAAGTTCACCACCAGCATCCCCGATGTGCAGCTGATCGCGCCGCTGGGAACGAACGAGGCGCCGTGGCCGGTGAAGTTCAGCTGGCACAGGGCCAAGGGCGCGGACCACTACCTGCTCGAGGCCTCGGCGGACAAGGAGGGCTACAACCCCTCGAGTCCGAACTATCGAAAGAAGAAGGTCGACCAGCCGACCGATGGACCGGTCACGGCGGACCTGAATTTCCCTGCCGACAAGCAGATCCCGAACTTCCTGGAGTTCGTGCACTACCGCGTCACTCCGGTCGGCCCCGATCCGCTCGACGAGGATGGGACGCCGGCGATCTCGGCCTTCAACGTCGATGAGAGGGCGACATGGGTGCTGGTGCCGAACGGACCTGCCGAGTGCGAGTCCATCAACACAGCGCTGACATTCACCTTCCCGTCGACCCGGGGCGCGCAGGGCTACCTCCTAGAGATGATCGATCTCATCTGGATGGAGACCCCGAACCTTACGGCGCCCTACGGCAACAACTATACCTCGCAGACCCTGGACGCGCAGCCGGCAAGCCACCAATCCTTCACGTTTCACGACAAGACGGCTCCGCCGAAGTCGAACAAGGCGAGCGGTTACTGGTACCAGTTCACCGCGATCGGTCCCGAGGGTTTCAAGGGGCTCAAGGCCGGCTGGAAAAACTACTTCCTGAAGTCGGAGCCGCCAAACCCAGTGAATCCCATCTTCGGGTCCGTGTGGAACAACGACGAGGGCATGGCGATCCCCATGAAATGGCAGACCGATTTCGCACAAGGCGGTAGCTACGCTCTACATGTCTGGGAAGGACCCGATGACGGGAACGTCCACTGCGAGAACGGCCCACCTGTGCTGTCCCTCGTCTACGCCAACGAGAACCACGGCACACACGGCCAAACGATCTCGTTGCCGGGCGAACAACCCGGCTATAACTATTCCTGGTCGGTCGATGTCTACGACTACTGCGGGTGTTATCCCGGTGGCACCGGTCCCGTGTTGCCCTGCGGCATGTTCCACGTCGATCAAGGGCCCCAACCGCCGCCGCCCCCGGCGCCGGCGGCGCCTGTGACCTTTGGCACGCGGTTCGGTGGACTGGTCGGCAGCATCCCGGTCATCTTCAAGGAATCGCCAGGGGCGAACCACTACGAGGTCGAGCTACACCAAGGGGTGATCGATCTGGCGACCGGGCAGCAGACAGGGCAGATCGGGCCGATCATCACCAACTGTCCGCAGTTGTGTAACTTCAACCAGGCGGACATTGACAGCGGGACCAACACGCTCCTCCAGATGGGCGTCGCGCTGCCCACCGGCTGGCACGCCATCCTCATCGGCGACTCGCCACTGCATGCGTACGTCTGGAACATCCGCGCCTGCCACAACAACAACTGCAGCGCTCTTTCGGCGTGGAACTATTTCCAGGAGGGGCTGACCTGGCCCTGGCAGTGACCTGGTCAAGGAGTGCGCTTCCAATTGGATCAGACAATAACTGAGACAATGTCGCACTTGCTGCGCAAACCGCCTCAGGTATGACCGTTTTGGCGCAAAATGTGACATTCAAAAATTGCCCAATCACAAAGAGGCGCCGCTAGGCGCAGCCACCTGCTTCTTCCCAGCCGAAAAAGAGATTCCTTTTACCATGGTGGTGGCAGGGTTGGAGGGGTCTAGTGGGGTCGCGGGGCTCGGGACTATGTATTTTTAATGTTTTTGCATTTTTGTTTATTTTTTTACTAGCTGATATACAAAACCCCACTATACCCAATCAGTACATTCATTATCAGGGTACTTATAAATGGTGGGGTCTGGTGGAGTTGGTAGGGGGTCTGGTGGGATGGGACATATAAAACATGGGTAAAGGGAATCTGGGGGCGCGTTTTCGGAAAAGTGGGCGGCGCACCCCAATTCTCGGACATTCTGTGCCGTTCCAGTAAATAGCCGAACTCTAGATCGGGCGAAAACCTGGCCTAAAGATTCGCCCCGTATCAGCTGGATTCATACGACGATCGCACGCAAGCTCGCCGGAGTTGAGCGCGAAAAACGCCAAAGAAGCTGCGCAAGAATTTGTGTCGCTACTGCAAGTTCCGGCCGAGGAAAACAAGTCCGACTTTCAGCTCGTTAGTTTTGCCAGCGAGGAAGACTGTCGATTCTTCTATCCCCGGCGTGCATTCGGGTGGCAACGGCAGGTCAATACGTATGTTTCACGGGCTCTCCGAAAGAGAGGCATTCGTGTGCAGCGGATTGTGATCGGCCCGAGGGATTACCACTCTTGGCGTGGTAGCTCCGACGACACCGAGCAACTGCGCCGTCGCTTTGCAGAAGTGCATTTGCGTTTTATGGCAAAGATTGATTAGACGAGTGTAGCTCGGAGCGTGTAAAGCTACACAGATCTAAAAACCCGGAAGAGCCAACCGACCAAACGGGCACAAACAAAAGATGAGAAGCAATCTGCAGGCGGAGGGATACGCACGCACGATGTCCGGCGCACCTGCTGTGACACACGAATTCTGACTGTCTCCACAGTGCACCGAGAATGGAACGCCCGGTGCCAACATCGACACAGCTACGTGCCCGCACTGCGCCTGAACGGTCAGTGGCTGTGCAAAGCTGATTTTGCGC
Source organism: uncultured Verrucomicrobiae bacterium (assembly GCA_963825355.1). Lineage (GTDB taxonomy): Bacteria > Verrucomicrobiota > Verrucomicrobiia > Chthoniobacterales > UBA10450 > Udaeobacter. The sequence continues at coordinate 510,255 of CAWGSY010000016.1, forward strand.
CGGGCCAAAGGGTTTGCTTAACCGTCGGCGCAGGTACGATCATGATCTCCGTCTTGGACTCAACGCCCTAAGAGTTTGTATCCCCTCAACTGTCTTACGTTCGGTGCGATTGTCATGCGAACTTAAGACGCTTCGCAGCTTTTTGCCGATGCTCGTCAAGTAAGTGGCCGTAAACTTTGCCGACCAAGATGCCGCCATCCTTGTGCCCCAACCACGCTGCGATTGTCATGAAATCGATTCCGGCCATTACGCATATCGAGCAGAAGTAATGTCGCAAGTCATGAAAGCCGACTCGCTCCAGATCTGCAGACTTGCGCGCGATTTTGAGACTTTCCCGAAAACTTCTCGCGTGTTCGTCTCGGGGTCCACGCCGAGGCGAAGGAAATAACCACGAACAATCCGGAGCACGATCGCGTTTCATTTGGATCAGGTGGGAACGTAGTTTCGGATTAAACTCTACGGTCCTGCTCTCGCGGTTTTTTGAAAGGCGGTCTACGCCAACTGTTATCCGCTCGCGTTGAAAATCCAAATCCGTCCATCGGAGACGCAAGGCTTCCTGTTCCCGGTACTCCGCTGAACGCTAAAAAGCGCAGGTAGTCTGCCAATTGCGGCCCGTTGTTTCTGCAGCGCGTCCTCGCGGATTTGATCAGAGAGTCGAATTCTTCCGTGGTAAGGAGTTGCCGTTTTGGCGCCGGCGGTTCTTTGAGAAGTTTAATCCGCGGCAAATCGCGCAACAGTCCGTCATCAATCGCAGCATTAAGCACATTACGCAGAGTGATCACGTCCAGATTTGCTGTTCGCTCTGAAACCCCTTCCAATTTGCGTTTGCCGAAGAATCCCCCCTTTAGTCGCCTGTCGACAAAACTCGCGACCATCGGCGTAGCAATTTTATCAATCCGAACGTGTCCGAGGTGCGATCGCCAACGCGCGATAGACTGCGGCTCGTTCTGCAGAGTTCCCGGGCGCTTACGCTGCACGTTCGCCTTGTTTAAGTACGTTTCACTGTATCGAGGAAGTCTGGTTTTCGCCCGGGCGTTGGCAGCTTGTCCTCGCGCCGATCGTTGCGTTTAATTTCCAGTGCTTCTTTTGCCTCGTTCAGAGTTCGAGCCGGCGAATTTTCAGAAGTAAAAAGTGGAAAACGGCGAGCTGCTTTCCGTCCGTCGCCCCGATCCACCCAAAGCTGCCAATAAAATCGGCCGTTACGAATGTAGAGACTCGGACGCGACGATTGCGGGAGTCACGCGCTGGCGTAAACTGCGCACGATGATTGCCCGTGTGCTCAGTAAGTATTCTTGGCATTGGTTTACGTTGCACTACGTAACTCTAGCACAGGCAATAAATCGCTATGTTTATTTATTCATAAGTGGTTCATAATCAGGCATGCCAGGGTGGCGAAATTGGCAGACGCGCCAGACTTAGGATCTGGTGGAGAAATCCATAGGGGTTCGAGTCCCCTCCCTGGCACAGCGCAAACGACTCGGGGCCGATTGGTTGATACGTAAAATGACGCTTCTCCCGCGAGGCAGGCAATGTATACTCCGAAATGCCGTGGAAAGGGATTGGTACGGATGGTGGCGCGTTCCTCGTATGGGCATCGTTCCAGCGGTGGTCACATCTACCGTAAAGTCTCCATCGCATCTTCCGGAAGAGTTCTTCCCTGATTCATGAAGCGTACTTCAGTCTCTTTTGCAGCGACGAACGTTCAAGCGGCCGCACGGAACGCGAACGGTATCAGCCCAGTTTTTGACCGGCATTTGCTGATGATTGGGTTGTGGGTGTTCGCCGGGTACTACCTTGGCTGCAAAATCGGCTTTGCCCTAACGTTCAAACCCCACGCTGTATCCGTTCTTTGGCCTCCGAATTCTATTTTGGTCGCAGCGCTTTTGCTGACGCCACGGCGTCTGTGGTGGTTTGTGCTGCTGGCTGCGTTCCCTGCGCATTTGGCGGCGCAGTTACAGAGTGATGTTCCACCGCTGATGATCATGTGCTGGTTCATCAGCAACGCTTCAGAAGCAGTGATCAGCGCTGGTTTGATGCACTATCTCATTGATGGCCCGATGCGCTTCACCAGTCTCCGGAAGGTAGGCATTTTCTGTCTTTGCGTAGTATTCATCGGTCCGCTTTTGTCTTCGTTCTTAGACGCCGCGTTCGTGGTGTGGAATGATTGGGGCCAAGACGGATATTGGGAACTGATCCGGTTACGGCTTTCTTCCAATGGTGTCTCCGCATTAATCATCGTGCCGTTGATCATAACGTGGGTCACGACTGGAGTTCAGCTCCTGAGGACAGCATCACGGTCGCGTTATCTGGAGGCGTGCGCCCTCTTTCTCGGTTTGCTGGTAGTCAGCTATGTAGTCGTTTATGAATTAAAATCGCCGCCGGATTTAGCTTTGCTTTTTCTGCCTCTGCCGTTTCTGCTTTGGGCGGCTATACGCTTCGGCGTTTTGGGAGAAAGCACGGCCATTGCAATTGTCGGCTTCCTGGCGATTTGGAGCGCTTCGTCCGGACATGGACCATTCTCGGGTGGAACAGCTGAACAAAGCGCCCTTTCGATCGAAATATTTCTGATTGGTTTAGCGATTCCGCTGTTGTTTCTGTCGGCGGTAATTGAGGAGCGTGTGACCGGTCGGAGCGAGCTGCGCGAAAGCGAATCACGTTTCCGAATAGTAGCCGATTCTGCGCCGGTTCTCATCTGGATGGCTGGCGTTGACAAGCTTTGCACGTTCTTCAACAAGCCGTGGTTGCAGTTTACGGGACGCAGCATGGAACAGGAGATTGGAGATGGCTGGGCTGAAGGCGTGCATGAAGACGACCTTCAGAAGTGCCTCGAGATTTATACCCGGGCATTCGACGCGCGACAGCCATTCGTTATGCAATACCGCTTGCGGCGAAATGATGGGGAGTATCGCTGGATCTCAGACCAGGGCGTGCCACGCCATGACTCGCAGGGAAGTTTCTCCGGCTACATCGGTTCGTGTGTCGATGTTACTGAGTTAGTCAACAAGGACCAAGCCTTGTGGGAGAGCGAAGAACGGATGCGCGTGGCCGCGGAGGCGGTTAATCTCGCGATTTGGGAATGGGACCTGAATAAGGACGAGATCTGGGCCACGAATGCGCGACGCACGCTGCTTGGGTTGCCGAGTTCGGGCAAAATTGCGTTGGAAGACTTTATTTGCCGGATTCACACCGATGACCGTGATCGGGTACGGCACACAATTGACGATGCCCTTCGCGCCGGTGAAGATTTTGATTCGGAATATCGATTAATTCTCCCTGACGGAATCGTGCGTTGGATTTCAACACGAGGCAGCGTCCACTTTGATGATGCTCGAAAACCGGCACGGCTATTGGGAGTCAGCATCGATATTACCGCGCGTAAACAGGCCGAACTTGATGCGCAACGCGATCGCGCAGAGTTATCTCATCTCAGTCGTGTGGCGTTAATGGGTGAAATGTCCGCCTCGATTGCTCATGAGTTGAATCAACCGTTGGCTGGAATTCTCAGTAACGCCGCAGCTGGGCAGCGTTTCATCGATCGCGGAAACGTTGATCAGGCGGAAATTCACGAACTGCTCGGCGACATCATCGCGGATGGTCGTCGTGCCAGTGACGTAGTTCGGGGCATTCGAGGGATGGTCAGGAAGGAGCAGGTGGCGCGTCGCTCGGTGAATCTCAACGAGGTTGTGATGGATTCAGTGCGCATGATATCTCCCGATGCTGTACTGCGTTCGTGCCAGGTAGAAACATCGCTCGATCCCCGCTTGCCGGGCATCGAAGCCGACCCGGTTCAACTTCAACAAGTGCTGCTGAATCTTGTGATCAACGCATTCGACGCGATGCGGGACGCGCCGATCTCCAGACGCAAGGTCGTGATCGCTACGGAATCAAACGGTGACGGTGCAGTTTGCGCAATTGTGCGCGATTACGGTGTGGGCATCTCGGCGGAGATGCAGGATTCCTTATTCGATCCTTTCTTCACTACTAAAAGCGAAGGACTGGGGATGGGTCTGGCAATAGCACGTTCGATTCTTGAATCGCATGGCGGCACCATCGCCGGGGAAAACGCGGATGGCGGAGGAGCTCGATTTGAATTTGTCCTTCCGGTGAACGCACCTTCCATATGATGCGCGCGAAAAGCCCCCTCTTTTGATCAATTACGGCACATCCGTCCAGAAAGGCGTGTTACGGCTATTGCGCTAAGTCGGCCATAGGAGCCCATTTGGGTGGTAGCTGAATTGCACATTTGGTTGAAACAGCATGGATAGCACCGGTAAGTGACGTGAGACTAAGGTCTAATATGGCTGCGGCGAACGCGAGCGTAGTATTCAATTGTTTTGCTTGCTCCACGCCCAGATATGATCTGTCTTCTCGACGATGATCCTTCGGTGTTGAGAGGCCTTAATCGGCTTCTCATGTCGGCAGGTTGGCACCCCGAACAGTTCAGCGAGCCGGACGCGTTTTTGAGTTACGTGAAGGTTCATCGGCCTACGGTTGCTATCATTGACGTTTGGATGCCGCTGATGAACGGCCTCGAGGTTCAATCGCGGGTGCGGGAGCTTTCGCCCTCGACGCGCGTCATCATGTTTACTGGAAAGGACGATCCGCTCGTTCGTTCCACCTCGCTGAAAGGCGGCGCGTCAGCTTTTTTCACCAAGCCATTCGACGACGAGGAATTTCTCACCGCTGTTCGGCTGGCTCTCTGCGCAATGTGATGTCGCTCGGGAGCGGCTGTGATCGAAACAAGAATTTCGCGCTGGATTTATCCGCGAAAATTGTGTATTCCAAACACGGTCTTGAATACAATGCCAATTTCTTCGAGTGAATCTGTCGCGATCGAGCGTCCGAAGACAAATTCCAGGATCTTTGCGCACACACGGTGGGACACCATTCCTGTGGCAGCAGCCGTTCTGCACTGCGTTTACTTCTTCGGGATGTTTTATCTTTTCCCGCGCGTACCGCTCGGGGTCATGCTGATTCTCGGTTTTTTTTATTCGGTCAGCATTTCGTGGAACATCAACGGCATCTCGCACAACTTCATTCACAATCCCTATTTCCGCTCGCCGCTGTTGAACCGGTTATTCAGCATCATGGAATCGATCACGGTTGGCTTCGGTCAGGTCTTTTACGAGTGCATTCACATGCAGCATCATAAAGGAAACGCCGATCGGCCCGACGATCATGGTGATACGATCGATTGGATTTCGATTTATAAACACGGCCATGAAGGTGAAGCAGAACATCCGCTGAAATACACGTTCGTAAGTTTCTTCCGCGAGGATCCCAAGACGGTGTTGAAGGAGCTAAAGCGAAAAAATCCGCGCGAGGCATTTTGGGGAGTTTTCGAGCTGGTATGTTTTGTGACCACTTTTGTGATCCTCGGCGTACTTAACTGGCATTATATCTGTTTCCTCCTTCCGTTTTGGTATTTCGGCCACTGTCTCTCTTATCTGAATGGCTACTATCGGCATTACGGGGGCAACCCCGACGAACCGATTGCCTGGGGTGTTAGCACCTACGGCAAGCTCTATAACTGGACATGGTTCTATAATGGCTACCATGCCGAACATCATTTCCGCCCGAAGGTGCATTGGACTCGAATGCAGGCGCTCCGAAATCAAATTGTCAATCAACAGCGCAGGGCTGGAGTGCGTGTTATCAAGGTGCCACACGCGCTCGGTTTTCTTGACTCTGATTTATCGGCTGCTGATCTGCGACAAAAGCAGCGAGAGCTACATTCCGAGCCGGCGGCCTAACGGCAAGCACGACTTACGTCAAAGCATGTTGGTTGAAACCGCTCGGCTGCTGCGCCGCAGCTAAAAAAAGCATCAATGAGACATTGCACGCGACGAACGCTAATCCTCTGCGCGATTATCGTGTTAACCGAAGCTTCAGCGTTTTGCGGCACCGCGGAATTTCGGCCGACCATCGCGAACAAGAATTCGCCGGGAGGCAAAGCGCCTGAGAGAATGGTGTGGATTCCCGGCGGCGAATTTTCCATGGGCGCGGCGGTAGGGGGCGAAGGAAGTCATGCAATGCCGATGGATTCGAATGACTCACAACCTGTGCATCGTGTGTACGTAGACGGTTTCTGGATGGATACGACTCCAGTGACCAATGCGCAGTTTGAGAAGTTCGTCAGGGCGACGAATTACGTCACAATTGCTGAACGCACGCCCACAAAAGAAGAATTCCCGACTGCGCCCGAAGAGAATCTCGTAGCAGGCGCAGTCGTTTTCGCGCCGACCGATCACGAAGTTCCGCTCAACGATCATTATCAATGGTGGACCTACATTAAAGGCGCGAACTGGCGTCACCCATTCGGTCCGCAAAGCGACATTAAAGGCAAAGAGAACTATCCCGTGGTGGAGATTGCGTACCCTGACGCGGAAGCTTATGCGAAATGGGCGGGTAAACGTTTGCCGACCGAAGCAGAGTTTGAATTTGGGGCACGCGGGGGTCTGTCAGGAAAGACATACGTGTGGGGCGACGAATTTCGTCCCGACGGCAAATGGATGGCCAACACATGGCAGGGAGCATTTCCAGTGAAAGATACAGGTGAAGATGGTTACGCCGGCATCGCGCCGGTGAAATCGTTTCCGCCAAATGGCTACGGCCTTTTCGACATGGCCGGAAACGTTTGGGAATGGTGCAGCGATTGGTATCGGCCAGATTACTATGAGACGCTTGCAGACAAAGGCGGAGTGGCGCGCAACCCGCAGGGGCCCGAATCAGCATTTGATCCGGCTGAGCCTAACGAGAAGAAGCGTGTGCATCGCGGCGGCTCGTTCCTTTGCAATGAACAATATTGCTCGCGCTACATCGTCGGCACGCGGGGCAAAGGCGAAGTGAACACCGGCACAAATCATCTCGGTTTCCGCTGCGTGAAATCAGTATCGCAAATCGCAGCCAAGTGATCACCTTCGGCGATCCGCGCAACCGCAGGGCGTTTTCAGATTTGCTTCGTATTTTTCGTTATCACTTTATAACTCAGAAGTATTGCGACGCTCATCGCTTGAGCGTGCCAGCGTCGCGTTACTTGACGCGATGAAAGATCACAATTTTTCCGCAAATGTTGTGCCGGCCGGGCACGGCTCGGAAGCAGAGAGCCTGAGCGCCCAAAGGCCTAACGAATCGTACAGCGGCGTAAGCGGTGAACACGGCGCCGATGAACTCGCCACGGCGCTTGCGATGATGCACGCCACGCTCGAGTCCACCACGGACGCCATTCTCGTAACGGACGAAGCGAATGACATCAGAGAATTCAACGAAAAGTACGTCAAGTTTTGGGGAATTCCGCCTCACATGGTGATATCGGCTCACGCTAGTGAGCTGTGGAATCGTGTCAGTCCGCAATTGAAAGACCCAGCCGGTTATCTGGCGAGGATCCACGAAATCATCACCTCGGCCGTACCTGAGACCTTCGATCTCTTGCAATTGAAAGATGGCCGTGTGTTCGAGCAGAATTCGGCAATTCAACTGATCAAGCAGCGAAATGTTGGTCGTGTATGGAGCTTCCGCGACATCACCCAACGCAGACGTGCACAGGACGCGCTCGCTAACGAAAAAAGAGTGTTGGAAAAAATCGCATCGGGCGCGTCGCTCGCGACGGTGCTCGATGTCTTGGTGCGCGGTGTTGAGGCGCAATCATGTGATGGAATGATATGCACAGTGCTGGTCTTTGATGAAGCGGCGCAATGTCTGCGCCACGGAGCAGCGCCCAGCATGCCTGCAGAATACAATCGCGTCGTGGACGGCGTGCATATCGGTCCATGTGTCGGCTCCTGTGGTAGCGCTGCTTACAAGCGCGAACGGGTGTTCGCGACAGATATCGCCACCGATCCTCATTGGGTCGAGTACGCTCAGCTCGCAGCGGCGTTCGGACTCGGCGCTTGCTGTTCGACGCCAGTTTTCTCCAGTGACGGGGCGCTGTTGGGAACGGTTGCCATGTATTATCGCAATCCGCACCATCCGAGCGAGCACGATCGAGAGCTGATCCGCATGGCTACGCATTTAGCGAGCATCGTGATTGAACGCGCACGCGCGGTGGAGCAACTGCGCGTGGCCAAAGTGGCGGCGGAACAACGTGCTCAAGAAATCACGCAGGCATACGACGCTCTGCGCACGACGCAGGAAGCGCTAAATGCGGAGCTCGCGGGCGCAGTGGATTATGTGATGTCGCTTTTGCCTCGCCCCATCACTGAGGAACGGCTTTCAGCGGACTGGTTCATAACGACTTCCGCGCAACTCGGCGGAGACGGGCTTGGTTACCATTGGATCGATTCGGAGCGGTTCGCCTTTTATCTGCTCGACGTTTCTGGTCACGGGGTGAAGTCGGCGTTGCTGGCAGTTTCCATCATCGACACGCTGCGCTCGTGCGGCCTCGCACATACCGATTGGAACGATCCTGGTGCGGTGCTGCGCGCGTTGAACCGGGTCTACTTCTCGCAATCGCATGATCACCTCTACTTCACGATCTGGTACGGGATCGCAGACCTGGCACACGGAACATTACGCTATGCCGGCGGTGGCCATCCTCCCGCAGTTCTCCGCGCAGCGGGATGCAAAAATCCAAAGTTAGCGGCGAGCGGTCCGCCAGTCGGTTGCTTCGATGATGCTAATTATCCGACATTAGAAGTTCCGCTGCTTTTTCCGACGGAATTGTATCTCTTTTCGGATGGCGTTTTTGAAACCCGGCGGCGACAGGAGACCGCTTCTCTCGATCGGCTTGTCGATTTTCTTGCTGCGCCGAGTAATGACCGCGGCCCGACTATCGCGGAGATTCGCAGTCGCACGCTCGAGCACCTCAATGGCACACCGCCGCCCGACGATTGCTCAGTATTGAAAGTGTCGCTTTCCTAGAACGACATATCGCCAGGTCCGATGAATTGATCGTCGGTTCTTCTCCGATTTTGAGTGGCACTCGTGGTCGACGTAATCCCACCACCTTGGACTTGTGGGCTATAGGCCTAAAGTCCAATACTCGCCCTAAAGACGTTGCAGAAAAATCGTTTAGGTTTCGATTCCATCGTTCGGAATCCAAAATTGCCTACGATTATGAGCAGCGATACTAAGAAAGCTAACCGGCCTCCAAACGCTGAACAGAAGCGTCACGAAAGTGAAGAGCAGCTCAGTTTGCTCCAAACGATCACGACGGAATTGACGGCAGCCGAGGATCTATCTTCGGCCTTGGAAGTTGTCCTTCGCGACGTTTGCGAGAAAACGGGCTGGGTACTTGGACATGCATGGGTGCCAAATCCTGAACGAACTGCTCTTGATTTAGTTTCGGTGTGGTATTGCGGTGATGATGAGCTGCAACCTTTCAGGTCCGCGTCGGAGGCATCTCGGTTTCAAACGGGCGTTGGACTTCCCGGACGCGTGTGGGAATCGAAACGGCCGGCCTGGGTTGAGAACGTCACTGACGATCCTAATTTTCCGCGATCGTCTGCTGCCCGCATCGCAGGTTTGAACACCGGGGTTGGAATTCCGATTCTCTCAGGCAAAAAGGTAATCGCGGTTCTCGAGTTTTTTATGCGCGAGTCACGCGCTCAAAACGAACGCTTGCTAAACGTGATCGCGTCAGTCGCCGGCCAATTGGATCTGCTTCATCGCGCGACGCACGCGGAGGCAGCGGCTAGAGAGCGGCAGTTCCGGACTCTGGCAAACTCCATATCCCAGCTCGCCTGGATGGCGGACAATGAAGGTTACATTTTTTGGTACAACGACCGCTGGTACGAATACACCGGCACCACGCTCGAGGAGATGAAAGGATGGGGTTGGCAGAAGGTCCATCACCCCGATGAGATCGCCCGAGTGGTTGAAAGCATTAAGATCGCATTTGCAACCGGTCAACCTTGGGAGGACACCTTCCCGTTGCGGAGTAAAACCGGTGAATACAGATGGTTTCTTTCCCGTGCGCTCCCAATATTCGATGCAGAGGGCAAAGTTGCGCGCTGGTTTGGGACGAACACCGACATTACCGAGCAGCGAGAATTGGAGCAGGCATTGCGCGAGAGTCGAGACCAGTTGGAGCAAAAAGTAACGCGCCGCACTGCCGAGTTCTCCCGCACCAACGAAATCCTGCGCTCCATCTTGTCGAACATGGGCGATGCCGTCGTTGTTGCCGACAAGGACAATAACTTTCTCGTCTTCAATCCGGCGGCGGAGCGCATGTTTGGGAAAGGTGCAATGCAAACGCCGCCAGCCGAGTGGCCGCAAAATTACGGACTATATCTGCCGGACAAGGTCACCCCGTTTCCGCACGATCAGTTGCCCATCACACGCTCGATTCGTGGTGAGGAAGTCGACAACATTGAGATGTTCGTACGACATGAAAAGGCGCCCCACGGGATCTGGACGCGAATCACTGGTCGCCCGTTGCGTGGCGCCGACGGTGATCTGTTAGGCGGCGTCGTCGTTTGCCGGGACATCACTCAAATCAAAGAGGAAGAATTTTTTCGTGCCGGCCAAAGTCGAGTTTTGGAAATGATCGCGGCCGACGCACCGCTCTCCGAGGTGCTTACCAGCCTTGTTCTTCTCATGGAAGGTCAGGCAGAGGGACTGCGCTGTTCCATCCTTCTATTGAACCGCGATGGGAAACATGTGCGTCATGGCGCCGCGCCGAATCTTCCCGAAGCTTATGTGAAAGCGGTGGACGGGGCGCCGATAGGGCCATGCAACGGTTCCTGCGGCACTGCGATGTTCACACGAAAGCCAGTCATTGTGACTAACGTCATGACCGATCCGCTGTGGAGGGATTATCGTGAGCTTGCGAAGATTTGCGGACTTCACGCCTGCTGGTCCACTCCGATCCTTTCTCCTCAAGGCGAGGTGTTGGGTTCGTTTGCGATGTATCGCCAGGAAACGCGAGGACCGCAGCCTGAAGAAACGCGGCTCACGCAAATCGCCACACATATTGCCGGGATCGCGATCGATCGTCAGCGGCAGCAGGAGGTTCTGCGGGAGCGCGATGCTCGTATCAGCGTGGCTGCTGAGTCCGCCGATCTTGCTTTTTGGGTTTTGTATCCCGAAGGCGATGCCTGGATGAGCGATAAAGGACGCAGGATTTACGGATTCGATTCCAACCTGCCTCTGACCTGTGAGTTGATTCTTTCACGGGTTCACCCGGATGAACGAGCCGCAGTGAAAGCCGAGTACGAGCGTGCCTGCGCTTTGCGCGAAGCATTTGAGACCGAGCATCGCCTTCTTTTGCCATACGGCAAAACGCGTTGGGTGATCATGCGCGGGCGCTGCTTGAAAGACGAACACGGCAACATTTTGGAAACGATTGGAGTAACGCTTGACGTGAGTGCGCAAAAGCAGGCAGCACTTCAGCTTCAGGTTCAACGCGAAGAAATGGCGCATCGCAATCGTGTGGCGTTAATGGGCGAAATGACTGCGTCCTTTGCGCATGAAATCAATCAGCCTCTGACCGCAATTTCGAACAAAGCCTCTGCGGCGCGTCGTTTTCTCGACCGTGGAAATATCGATCCTGTATTGCTTCGGGAATTATTAGAGGAGATCGCCGCGGACAGCCAGCGCGCCGGAGAAGTAATGCGCGGGATTCGAAGTTTGGTGCGCAAAGAAACCAGCGAGCAGACGCTGTTGAATCTCAATGCAATTATTTCAGATACTGTGCGGCTCGTCAGCTCCGACGTGTTGAATCGCGAAAGTGTTGTCACGACTGAGCTCGACCCCCATGTGCCTGGAGTGCAGGGAACTCTCGTTCAAATTCAACAGGTATTGCTGAACCTGATCATTAACGCTCTCGACGCCATGGAAACACTTCCGCCGGCAGAACGACGTGTCATTGTCAGTACGCGCTCCGATAAAGGCGACCTCGCTGAAATTACAGTGCGCGATTTCGGAACGGGTCTGCCAAAGGATCGTCCGGACAAAGTTTTCGATCACTTCTTTTCCACGAAACAAAAAGGAATGGGTATGGGTCTAGCCATTGTTCGATCAATTATTGAGGCGCACGGCGGCACGATTAGTGGCGAGAATGCCCCTGATCGCGGCGCGCGCATGGTTGTTCGCCTTCCCGCCGCTCGCGGGGAAATGCAAAAAAGCAAGGCAGCGGCATGAGCGAATCAGCTGACGCCCAACCGGATGAGGTTTGCATCGTGGATGACGACCCTTCCGTTCTCAAATCGATGCATTATTTGCTCGCGTCCGAAGGATTCAAGGTTCGCCCGTTCAGTAAAGCGCAAGATTTTCTGGCGCACGCCGGTGCTCATCATGTGCCGGTGGTCGTAACTGATATCTGGATGGATCAGGTGACCGGTTTGGAACTCCTTGCGCGACTCTGTGCCATCTCACCGCGCACAAAAGTGATCGTCATCACCGCGCGTGAAGATCTGGCCGCGCGCGCCACGGCCATGGCCATTGGCCCAGTGGCATTTTTCATGAAGCCGTTCAATGACGATAAGTTCATTGCTGCAGTCCGTGATGCGCTCGGCTAGGGCTGAAGTTCTTCTTTCTCGACAACCTCCGCTCGTTCACTTAAACCAGGTACGCCTTATGAAAACACAACAATCGCAATTAAACGTCATTCTCATCTTTGCCGCGGCTGTTACCGCGCTCTTTGTGGCTGGTTGTGCCGAGGTGGGATCAGGAAACACAACATCCCTGCTTACTGCGGCGGGATTCCGCGTGCACACACCGCAGACGCCGACGCAACAGCAAATCTACGCTGCCCTGCCGCCGTACAAAGTCGAGCGGGCCACCATAAAAGGACACGTTTTTTACGTGTATAAAGACGAGAAAGCAGGAGTTGCCTACATCGGTCGGGAACCGGAATACCAGCGTTACCACGAGTTGGCAGTTCAGCAGCAGATTGCCCAAAACTATTACATGGCAGCGGAAATGGATCGTGCAGCCGCATATGGTTGGTATGGCGCGTACGGACCCCGGGCGTTATGGTGGTGAACGCTCGAGAGTGAGGACATAAGTCTCAATTCAAGCAGCACCAGCTCTGGGAGGCACGCGACCGCCGCGGTGCTCGAAGGAGACAGCTTTACCTTTGCCGCGAGCCTAAAATTTTAAGCGTGTCTCCGATTACTTTCGATTTTTCAGGAAAGGTCGCGCTTGTCACGGGCGGGAGTCGAGGGATCGGTCGCGCCACGGCACTGCTCTTTGCGCAAAGCGGCGCGAAGGTTGTGATCGGCGATGTCGATCCTGCGGGGTCGGAAGCAGTCGAGACGATCAAACACGACGGCGGTGAAGCGACTTTTGTGAGGACCGATGTCAGTGACGAGGGCGATGTGAAGAATCTCATCGCGACAGCAGTCAAGACTTACGGCGGATTGCATTGCGCGTTTAACAACGCTGGTGTTCTGCCTCCGACGGTGGTGCTCGTTGAGATGGAAGAATCCACTTTCGATCAGACGTTGGCGGTCGATCTCAAAGGCGTCTTTCTGTGCATGAAGCACGAGATCACGCACATGCTGCAAAGCGGCGGCGGCGCAATTGTGAATACTGCGTCAATCGCCGGCCTGATCGCCGAGCCGGGAATCAGCGCTTATATCGCCGCGAAACATGGCGTCATTGGATTGTCCAAAGCGGCTGCCGTCGAATATGCAAGCAAGGGCATTCGCATTAACGCGCTGGCGCCCGGCCTGGTGAATACCGCAATGACCAAGGCGTGGTTCGATGATCCAAATATGAGCGCGTATTTCACCGCTAACACGCCGATCGGCCGTGTCTCAGAGCCTGCCGAAATCGCCGGCATGGTTTTATTTCTTTGTTCCGACCTTGCCTCGTTCACTGTTGGCCAGACGTTCGTAATTGATGGCGGGTACACGACTCATTGACTAAACTCTGATATTCGCGCTTGGCTGCGGATTCAAAGAAAGTGACCTTAAAAATCGCCTGAACGAAAGTAACGCGCGATGACTCTTCCGCCCGACATCGAATTTCTCGAAGACATTCGTCTGTTCATTTACAGACCGCGAGGTTTACTGGATGAAGCTTCGGTCAATAGAGCTGTTAATATTCTTACAGATCTCGAGGCAATGCTAAAGGAGCCGTTCAATCGGTTCTCCGATACGTCGGCAATCGATCGAGTCGAGTTGAATTACCAATACGTCATTCAGGTTTCCCTCTATCGAATGCTTTCGTACGCCGATCGGCCACCGGTGAAATCGGCAATTCTCGCGACCGAGCCCACGGTCGGCCATTATTTTCAATTGCATGCCGTAATCACTCAGGGATCGCCGATCAATGTTCGAATATTCCAACAACGAGAAGACGCCGCGAAGTGGCTGGGTGTTGCACTGGAACGGCTCGTTGAAAATTCCGCGCAAGCGACAGACGAGAGCGGCAACCAACCAAACGGATCTGCTGTTAAAGAATGATGAAACTTCCACCTGAACTCGAATTCCACGACGATCTCCATCTGCTCGTCTATCGACCGCACGGTGTGATTGACGAGGAGGCTGTCAAAAAAGTTGTGAACGTTCTCGAAGATCTCGAGGCGAAGCTCCAAAAGCCGTTCAATCGATTTTTCGACACTCTGGGAGCCGATGAAGTTGAGCTTAACTTCAAATACGTCATTCAAGTTTCTCTCTGTCGACGCCTTTCCTACTCGGGCCATCCACCGGTGAAGTCGGCAATTCTCGCCGCCGATGCAACGATGATTCATTACGCCCGGTTACACGCCTTGCTGACTCAGGGTTCGCCAATCCATGTACACATCTTCAAAGATCGAAAGGAAGCCGCCGACTGGCTCAGCGTGCCGATTGAACGATTAGTGGTGCGAACTTGAATTCTGAATGTTTGTTGAACAGTGAGGCGGTTTCCTCAGGTAACGGCTGTAGCCCAAGCCCGTAAACCGAAGCCGGCCAGAACTGGCACACTGCTCATTGCAGACGTCTTGACGCGCATCCTCTCTATTCCCTAGACTCCTTTTCATGAGCATCAAATCTCTTCTGGTAGTTTCGGTCATCGGCTTTGCCGCGATTTCGCTTCTGCAAGCACAATCCCCCACACCGGCCGAATCACCCGCTGCGTCGCCTACAAAACATCGCACACATAAAAAAACTGAGGCAACGGCCCCGGCTCTGAGTCCATCACCCTCGCCCGCGAAAACCCTTGCCGACTTCTTTAAGCCAAAAACGTCAGCTAGCCCGGCCGCTGCCGCCGCTCCTGCTAAGACTGGAGCAACCACTGCCGAGACGGTCGCGAAAGCGGCACCCGCCCCGGGTGGAGGGCACGGTCTCGTGTGGGTCAACACTGAGACGCACGTCTATCATAAAGAAGGCATGCGCTTCTATGGCAAGACCAAGAAGGGCAAGTACGTCACCGAACAGGAAGCGATCAAAGAAGGAGACAAAGCCGCTAAGCGGGAATAGATCGAACGAGACTTACCCGGAAGCGCTTCGGCTGGTGAGGCAGCACTGGCTCTGGCTACGCTTGCCCGGCGTGATGATCCGGACGTGAATCGAGAGGAGGGCGGCGTCTATGCTTGTCCGGTCTGGCCCCCGGACGATTGGCCACTGAGCGTTTGCAAGAGCGATGGAAGCAAAGCCGCCAATCCCTGCTGATGGTCTGCAGCGGGATCGATTTTTCCAGCTGGCGTTAGCTTGTCGACGATCTTTGGCAGGTACTCAGCCAGGAACGTTGACACAGTAGCCGGATCCACTCCCATTCTGGTCGCGATCGCATTGACCTGCTCTGAGCCGAGCACGTTTTGAACTTGATCGCTGGAGATCGGCTGGTTTTCGCCCATGCCAACCCACGATTGGAATGCGTTTCCATGGCCACTCTGTCCAAATTTATTGGCCAAACCCTGCAGACCCCCGCTCTGCGTGAGAAGACCGCCGACAATTCCTATCAGCGGATTCGCCTGACCAGATGCACCGCCTTCTCCTCTAGCTGCGCCAAGTATTGAATCGAATAAACCCATAACCTGTTTCCTCCTTTGGTTGCTGGTTGCGAGTAAAGACAAACCAGCTGTTCAATGGTCCACTGAACAGAATATCGCTGCGGGGTGCGGTCCGAAAGATGAAATTTGCCGCATGAGTACCGAAAACAGAAACGACGCGTCATTCTTGCCTGCAGACTTCGCCTTGACGGACATGCTAAGATCGTCGGCCTAACCAAAATAAATCTATGCTACACATCATTTGGTCCATCATTATCGGGTTCATCATCGGTTTGATCGCGCGCGCCATAATGCCCGGCGCGCAGCACCTAGGCTTCATAATGACCGCGCTACTCGGAATCGGTGGCTCGATCGTTGGTGGGCTTATCGGCCGGTTGTTTTCCAAGCCGGAGCCTGGTGCGGCGTTCCATCCGGCCGGTTTCATCATGTCGATCATTGGCGCAATCATTCTGCTCTTTATTTGGATAAAATTAATGGCCTGACCAAGTCGATTCGCACCCTTGGCGAGGAAACATCACGTGTCGGTTGCGCGCTAGATGTTCCGTCTTCACCGTTCGGTTTGTATCAGCCTGTAAGACCAAAGTCCCATTGTTGATGTGTCTTGCCTTTGTCAGCCTCTATCGGTTAACAGAAAGAAGTTATGAACAAGTATATCGCCGAATTCATCGGAACATTCTTCCTAGTCCTGACAATTGGCTGCACGGGAATTGGTGCTGGCGCGGGGGTCATTGCGCCGCTAGCCATCGGCGCAGCGCTGATGGTGATGGTTTTCGCTGGCGGCCATATCTCGGGAGCACATTATAACCCGGCAGTTACGCTCGGCGTCTTTATCCGAGGTAAGGTGAATGCGACGGACGTAGTGCCTTATTGGATAGCACAGCTCGCCGGTGCCGCAGTCGCGGCGCTCATCGTGAGTAAGATCTTTCGCGCTGGGGTAGCTGTTACTCCCATCGCGCCGAATATTGGTCCGGCGCTGCTTGCGGAATTTCTTTTCACATTTGCGCTTGTTTATGTGGTGTTGAACGCCGCGACGGCGGAAGGCACTTCAGGAAATTCATTTTATGGTTTGGCTATAGGCATGACCGTAATGACCGGCGCATTCGCCGTCGGCGACATTTCAGGCGGCGCATTCAATCCGGCGGTCGCTTTCGGCATCTGCATCCTCGGGATTTCAACTTGGGCAAACATCTGGATCTATTTGCTCGCCGATTTGGCTGCTGCGGTTGTTGCAGCTATTGTTTTCCAGCTAATCAACCCACCGATGCAAACGACTCCGATCGCAACAGACGAGCCGCCTTACGAAACACCCGATTGAAAAATTCAACCTCTAACTCTTGAGAAGCTTATGAAAGAAACCACAATTATTGCGGTTCTCGTTGGCATCTGTGCATGCTTCGCCGCTTCATCTGTGACTGCGGCTACGATTCCCGCTGGAACAACCCTTGCGGTAACGACCGTCAGTCTTATTACATCGCAGGATGCGGTGGGCGCTACTTTCGAGGCGAAAATTGCTCAGAACGTTTCGGTAAAGGGAAACGTTTTATTGCAAGCTGGAGAAAAAGCATTTGGGAAAGTTAGCTCTTCTCGTCGTAATCCGCGCAGGTCCGAGCCGCTCGCTGTGGAACTAACGTCTGTTTCAGTGAACGGACACAGGGTCGCGGTGAAGACGAGCCCCGTCGCGCCGCACGGTCCACCGCAAACCGCGCGCCAGGCGCATTACGGGCATACCGCTGGCACGACAGTAGTGAATCCTCAAACTCTGCTTCAGTTCCAGCTGTTGCAGCCAGTGACGCTGTAATCGCCAATTCACATCGCTAAGCCAACAGCCCGTATCACGTTTCAGCTCATATCGAGCTGAGATGGCACCGTTCGGTTACCGCGAGTAACAGAGGCGCGAGTGCTATTACTGTGACGCATTGGGCGAAAGCTCGAAAGGAAGACCTTTCCTGATCAGTTGTGAAAAATCAGGAGAGTCGTTAGCCTCGCGGGCGCGTGTATCGATCAGGCTTCTGGTCTTTAGCTCGGCAAAAGGAAGTCCGCCGGTCACGATGACATGGCGCTCATACATCAGTTCGTCGCCTTTTCCATTTAGCAGGATCCGCCAATCCCATGGCACACGCTCGTTACGTGGATGCTGTGTGCGGATGCTCGTTGTACAGTTGGTGGTGATGGCGTTATACCAACGTGGTGTGTTCCGCAGGGAGTTGAGTGACTGGATGTACCTCAAGAAATCGTTCCCGCGCTTGTGCTGACGAAACCGTCGTACGGTAAAGATAGACATCTTCCTTGCGATAGTTTGTGCGCAGACGAATCACGTCGCGCTCATCGGCTACGATGTAGATAAGTTCGAACTGCCGATAGAGTCCACCGATAGTCGAGTAAGCTTGACCAACCTTCTTGCGAATCTCAATCGAGAAACAGAGCGGCGGCGCGTCAGTAAATTGGAAACTGACGATGGGATGCGCGATCCAGGGCGAGCCCCAGTAATTAATCGCAAGGTCTATACCGATGATCTGCGACATGCGCACGGTGCGCGTCTCCCAACGCGGGGTATATTCGGTCTCGCTGCGGTAGTCACAATTGCGCACGTTGTGAAATGTTACTTCGTCGCCTTGAATGTCAGCCCACGCTTCCTTGGCAACGTCGGGCTGCCAGTCGCTATCGTTGGTGGGAGAAAGTGTCAGCCACCAACCAAGAATTCCGGCAAAGAGCACGACAACGACCATTACATTTCGCCAGAATGGCCTAACCAATATAAGTACGACCACGAACGTGATCGCAAGTAGCGCGGCAGCGATCTTGTTCCCGTTGCCGAAGGGAGCATCAAACCACACCGCGCCGAATGCCCAGGCAATAGCGACGATGGCTACTAGAAGAACGATCAATACACTGGCCCATCGAACAACTCGCATCAGATTATTTTATGAACATTTAGTTATCTGAAGCAAAGAGTCAGCATGACGATGCATGCCTCGCGGTCACACGCTCGCCAACTCAATTAAATGCAAAGTAGTGCCGGCCGCGTCAAGGAGTTGCCTGAGCCAAGGTGGTCTTTGGAGTGCCAGTCGCCCTAAGATGTAATCGTAGAATGCGGTCAAGCTCAGCGATGGTTTCCGGCAGTTCGCACGCTCCGTGCGGTCCGGGAACAATCACTTCGGACTGCGCGCCATCGAGATGAGAGCTCCAGTAAGGGACGACACCATCAGTGCAGTCGGGGCAATGATCCTTACCGCGATCACCAATGATCGAGTGGTAAGGGACCGTGATTGGCACGCTGTTCACTACAGGCAACGCTGGATTGGATGGTTTCAGGCCGGTGATACTGTTGGGGAGACGTTTGGAACTCCCGGTCAATTGCACAAGTTCTGTGCTGGTGAGCGCGTCCGTCATGGCCGAGGCGATGTTAAATGGAAGAGCGATTAAGCTCGTGCCGAATCTACCCAATCCGCTGCTGGCCATATTGCTGCCGCGATGCGGAGTACAAATGAACACGACGCGTTTGATCCGGGGATTGGCCTTAAATACTGTGGCGCGCACAATCAAGCTATCGTTGGAATTTTGTCGAAAAATGCCTTTCGCAGTTTCCCCGAGCGCTTTCTCCCACATCGGTTTTGTAGTCGTAATCACCTGCATCTGAGTCAGCATTCCGCCCATGCTGTGACCTACAACAACGTACGGGCGATGGTTCGGATAAAGTTTGTCCACCCTGGCGAGCTCTTCGCGCAATCGAATGCGGAATAGAGGATGGGATTGCCGGTCGGATATCCAAAGACCCAGAATTGATAGTGTTTGCGGATTTCAGGATCGGCTTGTAGTCCATTGATCGTTTGCACCCAGTCGAATGGCGTTGAGAAGAGGCCGTGCACGAAAACAAGCGGAATCCGGTCGGGATCGTAAGGCTGTAGGAAATACAAGCCAGTCTTGTCCATATATTGACTGGATCGAAGCATTGCCATCAATGACACGAACAGGAGATTAGGCGGCGGCTGATAGTAGCCAACGGGTGCTGAGAAATCGGCGGCGAGCGGACGAATTTTTCCTTCAACGACCGCCGTTGGTTGTCTGAACGGACGCCGCAGTGCCAAAGTAGCGTCGTTCCTCTTGAAATCTAAAGTGGCTGTGACGGCTGCGGGAATCCCTTTGTGGGCCGCAAAGTTTTCAGGCGGATTAACATTTCGTACTCCCACAAGGGAGCCGCCCACGCCCTGCTGGTAGTTTCCCTTTTTTACCAATCTTTCTTTGATCTCCGCGGAAGGCACAAACGAGGTAAAGAAGTCAGGCGACCAGACCGCGTTACTGGCGGGTTCAAGCCGTAGATGGTAGGTCTGGTCGCTTCCCGTCAGGGTGAGCGGATGATTCCATAGCCGTCCTCCTTCACTCGAGCGCAGCAGAACGGTGAGCTCGCCGCACGCGGCGTTGTAGGTTTCACACGCGGGTCTTCCAATCCCAGTCGCGAGCAAGGGAGCAGTTATGGCCGCAGCTTGCAAATAATCGCCTGCTCGCTTTTCAACTGGAACATTTACTGAGCGAGCCTCGCGCATAATGCTCGCGGTTGGGGCGTATTCAGGCCCACGTATTGTTTGCGGCGCCGTCGCACAACTGGCAAACAACGCGAGAGAGGTTATCCCGGCGATCAGACGGATGTATGCCCTTGTAACTTCAACCTTCATACGCGGCGGAGATGCCAGGCAGGAAGTATGTAAACAAACTGGGTTTTGTCATGAGACTTTAGAGATAGCTCAGCCCGGCCATGAAGCTCGCGAAATATCACGGATTCTCAGACTTTGCGCGCGAATAAAGGGAAACAAGCCGGGCGATTTCTTTCCTGTGTTTCTAATTTCCTGATTCGTTCTTCTGGAGTCTGGTTCTTAATTCGTTCTTCTTACTTCATTCTCTATTATGAAACTCGCGCTCATCAAATTTCTCTTTGCTGCAACCATCGTCTGCGCTGCAGATGTCCCCATTACGCAGGACGAATTGATCGGACGCACTCAGGAGCTTTACGATTCGCTCGTGTCCGGAAACCAGGCGCCGTGGAAAAAATATTTCGCCGAGGACTGCATTTTCGCCGACGAAAAAGGACGCATTTTCGATAAGCCGAAGCTGATCGCTGACATCAAACGGCTGCCGGCCGGATATTCCGGAACGATCAAGATCGGAAACGCTCAGAGCCGGATCATTGGGAGCGCCGCGGTGCTCAGTTACGACACGGACGAAATCGAGACGATTTTTGGGCAAAATCTTAAAGCGCGTTATCACATCACCGACACGTGGCTTCAGCGCAATGGTAATTGGCAGATCATCGCCAGTCAGGCACATCGCTACTATGAGGATCCAGCGGTAGGAAAAGCCGACCCGAAAAAGTTTACCGACTTCATCGGCACTTACGAACTCGCGCCCGGCCAAACAAGATCCGTTAAGGACCAGGGCGATGAGCTATTCATTGAACGAAACGCCAAAAGAGAGCAATTGCTGCCGGAGACGTCAGAGCTGTTCTTCCGCAAAGGCATCGAAGGCAGAATTCTGTTTCGCTATGCAGCTAACGGTAAAGTCGACGCGCTAATCGACCGTCGAAACAACGAAGACGTTATCTGGCGCAAAAAGAAATAATTCCCGATCGCTTCGGTTTGTTTCCTGGTTTCCTGATTAGCTTTTCCGTTCGTGCTTTCACGGCACGAGCACGATTTTTCCCAATGCTCCTGAGTCGATAACCGCTCGATGCGCCTCTGCGGCTTCGGCAAGCGGAAATTCTTTGCCGATCACTGGACGCAATGTTCCGTTTTCCAAACCGGCCACGAGCGCGTCGTGAATACTTGCCAACTCTGCCGGCGGCGTGTTCGGCAGAATCATCCCGCGCACATCAGCATCGCGCTGCATCGAGTCGCGCGGATTGATCTCCACGGGACCACGACTCCCGATGATCACTACGCGTCCGCCTTTCGCGAGAATGGTCAGATCCTTGCCGAGATTCAGGTTGGCGAGTAGTTCCACGATCACATCAACACCATTTCCGCCCGTCGCCTTCATTATGTGGTCGAAATGATCAGGCGCGCGATGATCGAACACTTCGTGTGCGCCTTGTTGGCGCGCGAGCTTGAGTCCTTCCGCACTGCCTGCGGTTCCGAACACGCGCAGACCGCGAGCACGCGCCAGTTGCACCGCTGCAGTTCCAACACCGCCGCTTGCGCCATGCACCAGAACCGTTTCGCCTGGCTTCGCATTGCCGCGTTGCAACAACCCGCGGTACGCTGTCGCGTACGGTGTCCCCATGGCCGCGCCTTGCGCGAACGAAACATTTGCCGGTAACGGATGCACCTGGTCTGCTTTGCACAACGCGAACTCCGCATACATTCCGCTGATTGATCCCCCAGTGTAAACACGATCGCCGGGCTTGAACTCAGTCACATCCGCGCCGGCCTGCTCGACCAAACCCGCGCCGTCATTGCCTGGTGTGTAAGGCAATTCTGGCAACCGCGCGTACGTTCCCGCGCGAATATAAGTCTCCACAGGATTGATACCGATTGCGTGGATTCGCACAAGCACCTGACCGTTCCCGGGTTGCGGCGTCGGCACTTCTTCCAAACGCAGAACTTCCGGTCCGCCAAATTCTTTCACTCTGATCGCTTTCACCCGTTCTTGCTTCCTCCTGTTTAATTCTCTTTTTGTCGCACTCGATAAATAAGAAACAAAACCACTGCGGCGTTTACCAGCAAGACGATTAGACGGACAACCGTGAATTGCTTAATCAACTCAAATATTTCTAACGGCATCAATGAACTTGTCACAACAATAGTCAGCCATTCCGCCCAGCGTTTCCGGAAAAGCAGACCGGTCCCTTCAACGAGGAATACCGCGGCATAGCCCGCGCCCAGTATGCTCATTTCCTTTAGCTCTTTCGTGTGCACGAGTTGCAGCTTACTCAGCAGTGTTCCGATGAATTTATTATCGGGATCGATCCGCAGCTGATCGAGCCAATGTTCGACCTGCGAGGCGACGTCCTTGTGAAGCAAAGTCAAAGCGCCAAATGCCAACGTCAGAAGCAGCGCACCTTTTACGAATTTGAAAACTGCGATTAAGAGCAGAGTTAGATCGCCGTGTGAATGAGATCGTTTTTTCGAGCGCACTACATCCTTATCGAAGCTTCGCACCGAGCCGGCCTGAACTGATTGCGTCTCTTTACGTCTAAAGAACGGTACGCTCCTGAGAACCGCAGGTACCATCTGTAGAGCATGTAGCTGCCCGTTTGATTAAGAAATGCAAGCTTCCGTGCGCGACTCAGCGCAGTTCATGAGCGAAAGCCGATTCAAATGAGAAGATGTGTTTATCCTCCGTGCTCGGTTTCATATTCGATATCGACGGCACCCTGGTCGATTCCAATGAATTGCACGTCGATTCCTGGGACCGCGCATTCCGGCGATTCGGCAAACAATTTCCTCGCGAACAATTACATGCGCAGATCGGTAAAGGGTCCGACCAGTATTTACCTGAATTTCTCACGCCCGAGGAGATCAAGAGCTTTGGCAAAGCCCTGGATGAATACCGGTCCGAGCTGTTCAGAAAAGAATATCTTCCAAGGGTCCGACCGTTCCCGAAAGTGTACGAACTTTTCCAGCGCATCCACAACGACAACAAAGGAATCGTGCTCGCCAGCTCGGGCAAAAAGGCTGACACCGAATATTACGTCGACCTGCTTAAGATCGGCGATCTGATCGATGGCTGCGTGTCCGGTGACGACGCCGACAGTTCCAAGCCGGCGCCCGATATCTTTGTCGCTTCATTAAAGAAGCTTGCCCTTTCGCCTGCCCACGCTGTGACCGTCGGCGATACCAGATTCGACATCGAAGCCGCCGGAAAAGCCGGCTTGAAGACGATTGCGTTTCTCTGCGGCGGCACGACCGAATCAGTATTGCGTGAGGCGGGTGCGATCGACGTTTACCGTGATCCCGCCGACTTTCTCGTCCATTACGATAAGTTAGTTAAATCGAAACGCTGAGCGGGGGGACACATCGTCCGTTTTGTCAGCCACGTTGATCAACGCAAAAAAAAGCACCCCGCCTTCCAGCGGAGCGCTTTTGTGTTGAGCAAAGAATGCGCTAATCAACAACTTCAACAAAGTCCGGTTCGCCTTGGCAGATCACCCGCTGCGTGTATGTAAAACCGTCCACGTCAACGGCGACCCAACAGCCGTCCACAAATACGAAGTACGAATTCCCGATCAACCGGAAATGGCTCGCACCGTATCGTTGGGCGAAGAACTCTTTCGGGTGCCGTCCAAGACTGAACACCTCGCTATGACGCGTTCTGAACTCTTCCTTGTTCACCGTCGTCGTCTGATTTGTGTTAACGTTCGTCTGGCTCGTGCTCGAACGCGCACCAGTTTCCGTCCGGTTCACGTCCGTAGCGTGACCCTTAATCTTTGTTTGTCCGCGTACGTTTGTTCCCGTCTCAGGTTTTGCCTCCGGTTTGCTCTGCTCCTGCGCGGGGTGCATTTTTTTTGCTTTTGCTGGGGCGGTAGTCTGCGGTTCCTTTGTCTGCTCCTGCGTCTGTTGCGGCTCCGCTTGCTGGCCGAACGCCATGAGCGGTAAGGCAGCCGCAGTTATTGCTGTCATTATTACAATTCTCATAGTTTTTCCTTTCAATGTACTTCGTATCCCCGAAATTTTTGGTCCTGTGAATAACTCAGTTTTTAGGAACTCCATCATTGCGACCTTCGAAACTTTGCCCGCACTCCGAGGTCCAGTTTCTTTGGCCCTGATCAATCTTTTTTGATTGCGGTCATCTCGAAGCCGATTGCTTTCAATTGCTCGGCGAGCAATTCCGACTGTTTGGTCGTGAGCTCGACCAATGGTGGACGGACTCTGCCCCACTCCCGATCGTTCGTGTAGATCGAAATCGCATATTTTAACGCTGCAATCATCGACGGAAACTTCCCGCTGCTGAAAACTTCGCGGACGATGTTTAAACGCGTCTGTTGGGATTCGAGATCCATATCCGCTGAGACAGTGGACGCTGAAGTATACACTTCGTGAATCGCGGCCGGGTTCACGTTTGCCGTGGCGGAAATTACGCCTGCGCCGCCATTACGCATATTTGCGAGAAGGAACGTTTCGCTGCCGACGAACACGTCGAACCCGGCCCGAGCCGAACGGTCGCTGTCTACAAATGCGTCGAGAAACGTTTTGGTATTATTCCAATCGCCCGAGCTGTCTTTCACTCCGGCTATCGCGTCTGGATAAGCTTTTAAGAGGCGTTCTACCAATCCCGGTGTGATCCCGACGATCGCCACCGGCGGAATATGGTATAGATAAATTCGCAGACGCGCATCGCAGACACGTTGCACCACTTCGCTGAAGTGACCGTAGAGACCTTCTTCGGTGATGTCCTTGTAATAAAACGGCGGTAACATCAGCACACCGGCGCAACCGTGTTGAACCGCATGTGTCGTCAGCGCAACTGTCTCGGTGATCGAACAACAACCGGTGCCCGGCATCATGCGCGACGGATCGATGCCGGCCGCGACCAACGCATCGAGCAATGAGATGCGCTCGTATGTCGACATCGAGTTCGCCTCACTAGTCGTGCCAAACGGGGCCAGTGAGCAATTCTGCGAAAGCAACCATCGGCAATGCCTGATGAACTGTTCCTGGTCAGGCGAAAGGTCGGCTCTGAACGGTGTCACCACGGGAGCGAGCACACCGCGGATGCGTGCGCGCTTTGAATCACAAACGACAAAACTCATGTGAATGATACGTTGCGCCCGATAACCTGGTTAGGAAATCCAGATGAAATTTACAATAACTAACATCGGTCTCCACGGCGTTGCGATCACTGTCGTGGCGGGCGTTATGACAGCTTCACCCACGGCGCAGCCCAAGGAATCAGAAATAGATTCGGCGTCTCAGCTCTTTCAGGCAGGGAAGTTCTCCGAGGCCGGCAAAGTTTACTCGCGAATAGTCCTTCGAAATCCAAAGGACTTCTCCACAATCCTTCAGCTGGGCCGCATCGCATTGCTCTCAAACCGACTCGACGACGCGCAGAAATGGTTGGAAAAGGCGATAACCTTGCAGCCGGAGAATGCCGATCCAAAGGTAATGCTGGCCGAGGTGTTTTATCGACGCGACGATTTCCAAAAAGCAGCGGTTGTACTGAACGGCGTCGATGTGAGCATCAACAAACTCGTTCGCGAGCAGTATCCGACACTTAACGTTGCGATGTTCGACAGTTTTAAGGGCCAGACACCCTATGAATTGAAAGGCAACGGCGCAAGTACACGGGTTGAGTTCGCAAAAACCGATCCGCTGCCAGTGGTCAATGTGCGCGTAAATGATGGCAAGGAAGTCACTTTTTTCATCGATACAGGGGGTTCAGAAGTCACGCTCGACACGGACTTCGCAAAGGAGCTTGGCGTTCGGCAGTTCGGGGCGGTTCAGGGAACTTTTTCCGGCGGGCAGCACACTCAAGTCGGACTTGGGAAAATTGAGTCACTCACGCTCGGCGATTGGACCGTTAAAAACGTGCCGATAGCAATGCTTCCTTTGCGGCAACTTTCGGGAGGATTTGGCGTGAAACAAATCGATGGGATCATCGGGACCACTCTGTTTTACCATTTCCTCACGACGATGGATTATCCGCACGGCGAGCTTGTGTTGCGGCGGAAAGACGCCAAGACCTTGGAAGAATTCAAGAAATCTCCAGGCAAGAGAGTCGTAGTTCCTATCTGGATGGCGAGCGATCATTTCATGGTTGGTTGGGGTCGCGTGGAGACGCTCCCACCATCGCTTCTGTTCGTTGACACGGGTTTGATGGGTGCGGGTGTTAAACTTGCGGAGTCGGTGATAAAAGAAGCCGGGATCCAGCTGGAGGAAAACAGAGCTGCTCAAGGTGCCGGCGGCGGCGGGACGCTGAGGATCGTACCGTACACCGTGCATCAAATTTCCTTCGGCGACATCAAGGAGGAGAACGTCCAGGGTGTTTATGATGGGCCATTTCCGTGGCAATACATGTTCGGCTTCCATCTCGCGGGCATGGTGGGCCATGATTTTTTCAAGCCTTACGCGGTCACGTTTGATTTTCAAAACATGCAGATTTTTCTGCAATAGAAACGCTGAGCTGGTCCGCAAATTTGCGCTGCAGAGAACGTCTTACTGAGCCTGTTTTTCGACCAGGTAGACGATTCGCGACAGCCGTCTTTCATTGGTTAGGCGGTGCACGGCTGCGAAAAATTGTTGAAGACCTTCAAAGCGGTCTTCTTCTTCGATCTTTACCAGCGCGTCTTTGTGCCGTTGCCGCGATTCATGCCAACGCCCCGAAACCAAGGCAGCATTTGCGCTGACGTCTTCGTGCTTTAACAAACGAAATCCTGACGCTTCGATAAGCTGTTCGTTGACTCGAGACGGCACAAACAGAAAAAGGCCGATCGAACTACGCAAAGCTAATTCGTCATTGGTCACTGGCCCCGTAATCACGACGGGATCAGTGAAGACAGCACGGCGACCGGGTCGAAGGACGCGCCGCCATTCCTGAAAGACCTTCATTCGATCGAGGAAATGGTTCATCGAGTCGATGCAAAGAAGCGCGTCAAAGGAGTTATCGTCGAAAGGCAATCGAGAATTGGCGTCCGCGACCTCAAATGTTAACCGGTCAGCCTGATTGGAGTTGGCTGCGCTTAGAGTGGCAGTAGCGACTCCTCTCTCATTGGCGTCGATGCCCGTGACTCGGCAACTCCGGCTGTTGGCGAGATACCGCGCAGGTCCACCGGAACCACTAGCAACTTCGAGAACGCGATGCTCAGGCCGAAGTTCAAGCCACGAGATGAATCGATCGTATTCCTCTACCGTGGTCCAACTGTTCTGGCCAATGTCCTGACCGAAAGTTTCCTTACGGATCGTCTCAAGGACTTGTTTGGTGAAGTGGCTGTAAGTGCTGTCAAACAGATCAATGCGTTTGGCCACAGTGAAGGTCTTCCGTCGATAGGATGTGGCTGAATCACGAAAACTTCCAGTTACAACTCATGCGCGTTGAATGTATCGCCCTGGCTGAGATCGCCTGTCTCATACCCGCGACGAAACCACCGGACGCGTTGTTCCGACGTGCCATGGGTAAACGAATCGGGTACGACGTAACCGCGCGATCGGGACTGGAGCCTGTCATCCCCAACCGCGCTCGCCGCGCGAATTGCTTCTTCGATGTCTCCGGCTTCCACCACATGCTTGACGCGATCGGCATAACGCGCCCAAACACCGGCGAGAAAATCCGCCTGCAGCTCGAGCCGAACAGAGAGCCGATTAGATTCCGCTTCGCTGGCTCGACGGCGCGCTGCATCTACGCGATCGGTGATGCCGAGCAGTTTCTGCACGTGATGTCCAACTTCGTGGGCGATAACGTAGGCCTCTGCGAAATCGCCTCCTGCACCCAGGCGTTCCTGGAGTTGTCGGAAAAAACCGAGGTCGATATAAACGCGTCGATCTTGTGGACAATAGAACGGACCTGTCGCGCCACTGGCGAAGCCACAGCCGGATTGAATCATGTCTGTGAAGAGCACCAGCCTCGGCTCCTGGTACTCGCGGCCCATTTGCTGGAAGACCGTATTCCAGGCGTCTTCCGTATCGGCGAGAACAACGGCGACGAATTTCGATGCCTCATCGCGCGGCGCGTGGTTGTCGATCTGTGCAGGTTGCGATACTTGGGCCTGCTGCTGCTGCGCATTAAACAACGCCTGAGGATCCCCGCCCATCACGAGATAGAGAACTACGAGAATGACGGTGCCAATTCCGCCACCCATAACGAGGCGGCCGCCACCTGATCCGCGAGCGTCTTCAACATTTTCGCTTTCTCTTTGTCCTTGCCAAAGCATCTATCTTGTATCGTTGCACGCGATGCACTTGCGCCTACTGAGTCTGGGGATGTCCGACATCCGACAGCTGACATCTGACAGCCCACACGCTAGACTTCCTGGTGAAGCCGTCGCTTACCGGAATCGTCTTGGAAGAACTGGCAGATCTTCTCCGCGAGCGCGGCGCGCCTTCCTATCGTGCAAAACAGATTACTGACTGGATCTACAAAAAACGCGCCGCCTCTTTCGACGCGATGACGGATTTGCCTAACGAGTTGCGCGCTCACCTCACCGCAGAATTTGACTCAGCGAAGACGGAAGTCGTCCGCGTCCTTGGCTCGAAAGACACGACGCGGAAATTTCTTTTCCGGTTACGCGATCAAAACCTGATCGAATCCGTGCTTATTCCGGCGTCGCCCGCGCTTTATGGCCAAGCTTCAGATCGCCGGACAATTTGCGTCTCGAGCCAGGTCGGCTGCGCGTATGGCTGCAAATTTTGCGCCAGCGGACTGGAAGGTTGGACACGCAATCTCGACGCAGCCGAGATGGTTCAACAGCTCATCGCGGTCGAAGAAAAGAGCGGAGAAAAAATCGACAACGTCGTGTTCATGGGTATGGGCGAGCCGCTAGCCAACCTAAAGAACCTTCTGCGCGCGATTCGCATCATCAACGCGCCATGGGGTCTCGGCATTGGCGCCCGCCACATCACCGTTTCCACCAGCGGACTGGCGCCACAAATTCGCGAGCTGGCTAACGAATCCATGCAGTTTCGTCTCGCGCTTTCACTGCATGGCGCAACTGACGAAGTGCGCGGCCAGATCATGCCGGTTAATCGCAAGTATCCACTAAAAGTCTTACTCGAAGCTTGCGATTACTACGTGGCAAAAAAACGAAGGATCATGTTCGAATACATCCTTATCGGCGGCATCAATGACACTGACGACCAGGCCCGCGAGTTGGCCAGGATCGCGCGCCGTTTGTCGGCTAAGATTAATCTCATTCCATACAATACCGTCGAAGGGCTGGAATGGTCGCGTCCCTCCCGCGCGCGGCAGGAAAAATTTCAATCCATCTTGCGGGAACACGGTGTGGTAGCCACCCTGCGCCGCGAAAAGGGCCATGACATTGCGGCAGCTTGCGGTCAGTTAAGACTGCAAACAAAGCGAGCCGAACGCGACGTCGGGCTTTCAGTCTGACGCGGATTAAAAGAACGCGAGACTGATGCAGAAAAGCCGCCAGGGCAGTGCGCCCCGGCGGCTTATCAAAGTCTGAAGTTAACCTCGTCTAATTTCTTCGGCGCGCCTGGCGGGCGCGCCGTACCAATCGCAGCCTAGCTCATTCCGAGGGAGTCTAGCGTCGGCTCGTCGATTGCCGATGTTTGGGTGAGCCCCTGTTCGCCTTGGTAGGCGGCGAGCGCTTCCCGAGTCATCGGCCCGAGCAATCCATCCACCTCGCCCTTGTAATAGCCCATTTGTTGTAGCACACCCTGCACGTCGGCGATCACTTTATCCGGCGGCTCAGCATGCTGACCGGCATAGATCGGTCCGTCGTATGCATAATACTGGGCTGCAGGGCTGTAGCCCCACGCCGGGAACCAATAGCCATTGTTGAAATAATAATAACCACCACCGATCAACTCCACACGGGGATAATGCGATCTGTACCAACCCTCATCATGCCATTCGGGATGATACGAGCGGAACGCTTCGTAATGCTGACCCTGCCATTGATCGCTCCCTTGAATCCGATAATTCTGATGGTACGTAACTGGCGGAACCTGCTGCGGCTTTGCCTGCGCACGAAAGTTCGCGTGTTGTGACTTAATTTGCTGAACCTGCTGAGGATCGGGTTTCTTCGCCCTGGCACCCGCATTCGCCTGCACATTTTGATGGCCTGCAGCCGGAATGGAGGCAGCCGCACCGGCAGCCGGGCCTGACGGATTATTGGTAGTTGTTGCCGCGCCCTGGTCCTTCATCCCATTTCTTCGCTCCTCGACTCGCTGCCTGGCAGTCGGCGTCGAGCCACCGGGTGATTCACCGGAAACATTCGTTTTCGGTGTAGATTCCTGATGGGCCGAAGGGTTTGGGCTCTTTCCTTCGCTGGACTCATTCGTCGCTGCGTGCCCAGTCGTACGTTCGTGCCGCTTCGTCGCATTGGCGTTATGCGTAGCTCCGTGCTGCTGCACCCCTCCCTGGTGCGTTGACGGGGCCTGAGTCTTCGCCGCATTCTGGTGCGGTTGCGGCTGGGTTGCGTGTGATTTTTCCGGAGCCGATTTATTCTTTGATGGTGATTGGTGTTCGACTGGCTCTTGAGCCAGGGCAGCTCCTGCGAGCGCAAGTGAACAGCCTATCAATAAGCTGGTAAGTTTTTTCATAATAATCATGGTTGGTCGTTGGAGGTTCGCGATCTATTCAGGTTTCTTCCCGTAAACTTGTTCAGTCGCGCTTAATTTACCCGCTATCGCGGGCGAACCTTTCCACTTACGCGACATCGATCGCGTAGATGGTTCGTGCAATCGCATCCCTCCGGTTCCCCCTGAAACGAAAATTACCGGTCGATACAAGGTGCCGCAAGGCGCCGCTTACTTCCGTCTTTACTCTTTTAAGTTTCCGTCCTGGCATCCATCAGCGCGTTCAGATTCGAAGGGATGCCAAAAGCAAAATTTCAAAACTGGGGTCATCGAAGTGACCACCATAACGAAAGGGGATTTATGAATTTATCTGTCGAAACTAAAGTGGCTATCGCGGTGGCGACGAGCTTTGTCGTGTTGATGATGGGCGCTATGGCCCAAGGGTAGCGAAACGCGACATTTCTCCGAAATCCAATTTCACTTTTCGTCGGCCGCAAATCTGCGGGTGTCGTCAGTCGAGAAGGAAGACCGAACTCGCACGCCTAGCACGAAGAATATTACATGCGTTACGCCAGACGATTGCCGATGTCCTAAGTGATCCGCACGCCAGAAGCTGACGAAGCAATCGCACGGAAATAAAAGAGCCGCATGATGGAACTGCATCACGCGGCTCTATATTTGGCTCCGATTACTTACACCAAACCAAGCGTTGCAAGTGTCGGCTGATCGATTGCCGATGTGACCGCCAATCCGTTGTCGGCTTGGTAGGCTGCGATAGCTTCGCGGGTCATCGGTCCAAGAACTCCATCGATTGATCCATCGTAGTAACCGGCGCGTGCTAGCTGTTCCTGAACATTGACTGTCACCTGGTCGGGCGACAATCCGTTGTAGGCGTAGATCGGGCCATCGTACACATAACTGACGGATGGCGCATAGCCCCATGCTGGGAACCAGTAGCCGGCGTTCCAGTAATACCAGCCGTTATTCACGAAGACGATCCGATTATAGTGGCTTCTCCACCAACTGCGATCGTGCCATTGCCGGTTGTAGTTGCGGAAGGCCGCATAGTGCTGGCCGCGAAACGCATCACCACGCCAGTTATTAGTGACTCTCACGTTGCCTCCACGATAATAGGCGGCGTTAGCGGTCCGGTTGACTGCGACGTTGCGGTTCCTGTTGATGGCAACGTTGTTGCGACCGCGAAGCTCATTCGCGTTGCGATAACGGTTAACTTCCGCGGCCTTTGTCCTGTTCGCTGCGGCGTTTCGTTCCCGGTTCGCGTCGAAAGTTTTCGTACGGTTGACCGCCGCATTTCTATCGCGATTCACCGCAACATTTCGTTCGCGAGCTGTAGCTGCCGTAGCTGACGCTCGCCCAGGAGTCGTTCTTTTCGCCGCAACTTCATGTCGCGCACGAAGTTCTTGCGAGTTCCGCTCACGCGTCGTTTGGTTCCTCGACACATTTCGTTCGCGGACTGTAGCCGGCGTCGCCGATGTCGGCCGGGCTGCGCGATTGACCGTAGAACTGGTGCGCGGCTTAACGTAACGACTGCTGCCGAGATTGCGCGGCCGAAACATTACGATGTGCCGCGATGGTTCTGCCCGTGTTGGCGGGACGCGGCGCCTGCATCTTTGCCGCTCGCGGTTGCGGGTTTGGCCGTTTCTGGGTTGCAGCTTGCGTTCCTCCTGTTGTGAGTGCCAGCGCAAGGCTTCCAATGCATACTGAATACAGAATTGATTTCATAATTTTTCCCTCATTTTCCATTTGGCAGGTTAGACCAAACCGCAGAACGAATTATTCAACGTCGTTAAGTATTCTCTGGTCCGGGTTATCTGGTGTCTTGCGCGCACCCATGAAACCTCATGGCGTGCGGCCAGTTATCACTGCAGACGGATTACGCCGATTTCCGATCAGCTCCGGACAAAGCGATGGGGCGCCTTCTTTTCCCCACCCAAGCATCAACGCCTTCAATTAATCGTTTTCGCTTCGTCGCCAATCCACCAAGGAACTAGAATTGATTTCATTCTGCGTTATGACAGCGCCCGCTGCAGGGTGCTGCAATAGCTCACGCATCCATCGCAAACGGCCTATTATTCACGAGGCAAGCCCAGGGCAACCGTTAAGAGTCTTGAGTCGTTTATACGTCCGCAGTTTAGGCAACGTGGACCAGATAATCTTGCCTGGCCTATCGAAATCGGGTTCGATCATCGCCGAAGGCTGTGCCGCACATGAAATCGTACGTCGTAAAAGTGTCCGATCGCGAAGAAGGACCGTACGACGAAACACAGATGGCACAGATGTATGCGAACAGGCGAATCGATCGAAACACGCCATGCAAACCTGCCGGTGCTGGCCATTGGAAGTCTGTCGATGATTATCTGCCGATGCTCAAATACGGAACTCAACTGCCACCGGCTACGAAAGTCCCTGCCGTTCCTCCAACACCGCCGCCAGTCTTGTTATCATCACAGCGAGTGGCAGTCGTAGATTTCGACATTCCATTCGGGTCGGTCCTAAAGATCGTGTTCAAATGGATGGCGGCAGCATTGGTGGTTTTTTGCTGCTTCCTGCCTGTCATTTTTGTTCTTTGGCTAATCGTGGCGGCGATATTCGCCGCGCTCTTTAGCGGCGCGATGTCTACTTTTCATCACCCCTGATTTGTTGGAACTCGTTTAAGAGTGTGGTCGCCTAACTTGGTTTGAATGCTAGACTGTTTTTGCAAAAGATTATGTCGACACGAACGGCAAAAGCGTGTGGAGGTAAAAAATCATGAACAGCGGCCCAACAATCAGCATCGGTTCAACTGGTCACGACGTGCAAAGACTGCAGCGTATCTTTGTAATGACGAAGGTGCTCGCGCCCAGCAACATCACCGGCACCTTCGACTCGACAACCGAACAAGCGGTCAAAGATTTCCAACAAGGAGAAGGCTTGACGGTGGATGGCATCGTAGGGCCGATAACGTGGCAGGCGCTTCCAGCGGATCCAAATACGCCGCTGTTATCTCGTGGTGCGTCGGGCAGTGTCGTGACCGCGTTACAAAAAGGTCTCAAGAAATATTCAACTCCTGCGACTGACCCGGGCGCTGTGGATGGTGACTTTGGGCCGAAAACTGAAGCCGCTGTCAAAGCCTATCAACAGGATCGAGGTGTCCAAGCGGACGGAATCGTCGGCGACCAGACGTGGTGGGTCCCGGCGGGAGCCGCCGGAGCAACTCTGGCGTCGCTCTCGGGACTTACGACGGTGTGATTTGAGTCGCAGCCGAAAAATTGCGGCTGACACAGCCGCCGCTACACGGCTGCCTTTCGGCGTTAGTTCTCCGTTATATATGCTCTACCGCTATTGCCCGCGGCTTGCCGGTGGAACGATACCATTCATGCGCAGATACTCGATCATCTGCCCGTAATGATCGAAACAATGAGCCGGGGCAAACGTTGCCAGGAACAGGCGCGTGGTCGGCCTGCCACTCCCCGACTTAATCGGTTCGACGAGGTTCGAGCTGTTCAGAGTCGCGACTGATTTGTGGCCGAATGCGAAGGAATCTTTCACAAACTTAATGATTTCGGCCTTAGCTGTCATGTTATCCGGACCTTTGCCGTCATTGACCGTGTCCGGTGGTTTTTCGCCGGTAATCGGGGACCAAATGAGATAGTTCGACGCAGCGATATGCTTAAGTTGTTGGGCAAACGTGCGCACACCTTTGTAGTCACTGCCGGGGACGTTCAGTTTCTCGGGAGAAAAATCGAATTTGTCCTCCGGCATCGCCTCAGCCGCTTCGACCACTTCCTTCTCAACAAGACTAATCTCCCGATCGATCGCTGACGCGATGGTCGGTGGAGTTGACGGTGACGCCGACGCGCCAGCCGCAGGAGAGCTTTTGGCTGCCTGCGCATAAGCTGAAGCCACAGCGAGTAACAATGCTGCTGTTAGCAGTAAAGAAGTTTGGAGCTGTTTCATCGATGTTGTTCTTTCTTTGTTAGGTTTTGGTTTGTTGGTTTTGTGCGGCTTGATTTTTGATCCACGCTTGCACCCTTTCTTGCAGCAGGTCCAACGGCATCGCGCCGCCGTTCAG
Organism: uncultured Verrucomicrobiae bacterium; assembly: GCA_963825355.1. Lineage (GTDB taxonomy): Bacteria > Verrucomicrobiota > Verrucomicrobiia > Chthoniobacterales > UBA10450 > Udaeobacter. Next base: position 545,389 of record CAWGSY010000016.1, read on the forward strand.
TATTTCGTCGTGAAATGCTTTGAGATCGAATTTTTCTCCGAGTTGCTTCTTCGCTTCATCGCGCAGCTTGAGAATGGTTAACTGACCCATCTTGTAAGCCAGCGCTTGGCCAGGCCAGGCGATGTAGCGGTCCGCTTCAGTCTGTGCCAGCGCGTCGTTGATGTCGTTGGCGTGCATGTAATCGATCACCTGTTGGCGGCTCCAGTTTTTATCGTGAATCCCGGTATCGACGACCAGCCTGACGGCGCGAAGCATCTCCGAATTCAGCCGGCCGTAGTCAGACACAGGGTCCTGGTAAAAACCGATCTCTTTGCCTAACACCTCGGAGTAGAGCGCCCAACCTTCGGCATACGCGCTAAAAAAACCGTGCAGCCGAAACTTTGGCAAGCCTTCCAGCGTCTGGGCGATACTGATTTGCAGGTGATGACCGGGAACGCCCTCGTGATAGGCAATTGCTTCGTCGTCGACCAGGGTACGCTTGGTTGGGTTGGAGACGGCAACAACGACACGGCCGGGACGTTTCCCATCTGGCGTGCCTGCCACGTAATGGGTCGCGGCGGCTTTCGCGAAGTCAGGGATCGGTTCCACCGTGACTGGCGACTTCGGCAGCAATCCGAATAGTTCCGGCAGCTTTGGCTCCATCTGATGGATGTATTTTTTGTAGTCATCCAGAATCTGTTGCTCGCTGGTCGGCTTCCACTTGGGATCGTTGTTGACTGCCTCGCGGAAGCTGGCCAGATCTTTATATCCCTGGCTCTCGGCCAGCTTGGTCATCTCGGCCGTAATACGCTCTACTTCTTTGAGCCCGATCTCATGGATGTCGGCGGGCGGGACGTTGACGGTGGTCATCGTTTTCACCGCTTCGGCATAACGCCGTTTCCCGTCAGCGAGACTTTCGATCGTAAGCTCGGTTCGTCCTTTCGGAGCGTATTCGGTGCGTAGAAATTCAGCGAATTTTTTATACGCCGGTAAAACGTCGTCGTTAGTCGCTTTTGTGATCTCGTCGGTCAGGCGTTTCTTGTCTTGTTCGGAAAATTCCTTCGGAAATTTTTTGGTTGGCTGGAGGAACGGGTTCGCCGCGATGATGCCGTCGCATTGGCCGGGCAACTTTTCGACAACGAGCTTGGGCGGCATCAGGTGATCCTTCTCGCCCTGCCGCATCACTTCTGTCGTCTGTTCCAGCACCCTCGGGATCTGGTGTAACCGGGAGATGTAATCCTGGTAATGCGCGACGGAGTCAAACGGCACCGCGTTCGGCAAATCGGCCAGCCGAGTGTGGATACCGTTTTGCTGGTGCACCGGCATCTCGTAATTCTTCAGCGCGTAGTTCACGTCTTCGCGTTCCAGTTGCTTTTCGAGGATGCGATGACTTAACAAGTCGTTGTCGCTCATGCCATCGGTCGGGATCGCCTTTAATCGAGCGAGGAAGTCATCGGCTTCCGCGTGTTGCCGGGCAATGTCCGCGAGCGAAACCTGTCCAAGCTGTGAGTTGTACCGGTAATCGCCGTATGATGTTGCCCGCTCCGGAAAATTTTTAAGCCCGGTTTGATAATACTCCTCAAAAAGCGCGTTCTGTTTTGCTACTCGATCCGCTGCCGTTTGCCCAAAAGCAGAGCACGCCAACACAAGAACCAATCCAAAAACCAGTTGTCGCATATTCGTGCACGCTAGCAGAGTGGCGTCACCACGCACGTTGTGATTACGGTTGTCCCTCGGAAAAACTGCGAATGCCGCCAGCATCCATCGAGCACGTAGCTACGGGATCGCAGGCGACAACCACCGCTACTACAGCATGAGAAGGATTTACCTACACCTCAGGTTTATCAGCAGCGACCATGAGACGGTTAACCGGTTGACCGGTGACAAGTCCATCTACGATCTCCTGGACGTCCGCGACCGTGACGCCCCCATAGAAAAAATGATCTGGTTCGACTAAAACCGTCACGCCGGTGTCGCATTGATCTAGACAGCTCGATGTGCACACGCGCGCATCGAGCTTTGCCAGCCCGCGCGCAGCAATCTGCTCCTTCAACGCTCTGTACACTTCTTCCGAGTCCTTGGCCGCGCAGCATCCTTTCGGGTTATCCTCACCCCGACGATTGATGCAGACAAAGAGATAGCGCTTGCGTTGCAGAATGGGGAGAGTCGAATATGCCGAGCCGCCGGTCAAAGGCCAAAGAATAGCCAATTGTGTTCTGGCAATAACGGACGATAGTTAGTGCCTCAGCTGCGATTCCCCGAAACGTGATCAGGGTCCCACTCCGTTTCGGAATTTAACTCCGTCAGCCTGATCGCCACCGTCAGCTATTATGAAATCAAACCTAGTCAAAGCCGCCTCCGAAGTTATTCCTAATCCGAAAATCCTGGTGAACATGGTCTCCCAACGAGTCCGACAACTTTGTCTTGGTCATCGACCGATGATCGAATTCATTCCCGGACTTGGTCACGCTGACATTGCGTTATCAGAGATCGCCGCGGGGAAGTTGAGTTTTGAATCGACGCTAAATCAGACTAGCACCGATGCAGCGCCGCAGGTGGTCGAGTTTCCTGCAGTCGTTGTCAAGAAGCCGAGAAAAAAAGCAGCCTAACAAGTCTTGGTTTGCGCTGCCGATGCGATCGACGATCTGCTTCGCGCGGCCGGATACATGCTAAAGAGAAATCAAGAAAACGGTGCCCGTTCGCGAGTGTTGGTGCTGGTGGACGAATCGAATGTCGGCAGTTCAGTGCGAACCGCGGGGCGCGGGCTCGATTGGCTAAAGCTTCGCGATTTCCTGGCCGGCCCAAACAGCGGACGCGATCTGATCGAAATGGTGGTCTATGCCGGATTGCCGCCCGCCATTCCAACCTGGCAGGACGAGCGGGACAGGAAAAACAAGTTTGTCCATTGGTTGCGCTCTAACGGATTCATGGTGGTGACCAAAGATGGTGCGCCGGCCGAAGAAGGTCATTACAAGGCGAACGTGGATGTGATGATGGCGATCGATGCGCTTGAGCTTTCGATCGAGATGCGACCCGATGTTGTGATTCTCGTCACTGGCGATGCCGATTTCGCTTATCTTGCCACCAAACTGCGCCGGCACGCAATCCGCGTGGAAGTCGCATCAGCTGCCGGGAATCTCGGAAACATATTGAGATCAGCTGCAAACGACGTGATCGATCTCGCGCCCCTCTTTCGGACGTTCGAAATTATCAACACGCTCGACGTAGGACGCGCGCGGGCAGGTGGCCTGGCAGCCAAGTCGCCGGCGGCAGCGCGGGATGAGCAGCCGGTCAGAGCTCAGGCTGCGGCCCCGCAGGTACCGAATCGAACGCCGCGGCAGCAGCAACCGCGCAGGCGACGGCCTCGGTTTCGTCCCGTGGCTACGGTACGGCAAGCGAACGAAAGTTGACTTTATGGGACACAACAAAGGCAGAGACAACGTTAGAAGACGCGCAAGACGCCGGAAAAAGACTGATCGCCTTGCCCTCGTTAAGCAGCCTTCGCGCGAGGCTCCGGCTCGGCAACAAGAAAAAAACACGGCGAAATAACGCCGTTCTACTTGAGCTATTACGCGGCTGCCGAGTTAAGTTGCTCCCTGTTCGAGAAGCCGATGAGGATCGACAATAGCTTGCGTGGATTTTCCTCGCGTCAGATTACCTAGTACTTCCATCAGGCGCGCCTCGTAGGAATCACACTTGGGAGATTTGCCATCTGGCTCGACCCATTCGGGATGTTGAATCCGAAGGTCGTCATGAATCTGTTGCCGAAGCTCTCCGTAAGTGTGGATTTGATGATGCAGCGGCGTTCGCCGGGCCAAAGATGCATGTTTGGCGCGGGATAGTTTGTCTAGCTTGCCTGGTCTGTGAGCGCGGTTGATTCTGAGACTAACGAATTTCATAAACGCCTTTCTATTTGGATTGATGGCCCAATTCCGCGCAGAACGAGGAGCCATCTTCACGAGCGCTTTCAATGCCGACTTCGCTTCAGGTGGCTCGGGCTCCTGCTGAATCTGGAGATCGCGCTAGGCGGTGTCTCAGCGAAGGTTAAGCCTTTCAACCCCCTCTAGCCCCGGTCAAAAGTGCGTTGAGGCGTCGGATGACGTAATCAAGATTTTTTATCCGATCTGCACGATCATGTCAAACGCTTTCGAAGTTGACCAAACGACTCAGGCCCGGCTGACACAGCCGCCATTACACCTCCGCGGCTCATTCGAAGACAATCATTGCAAGCGACCCGCGCGGCCGCTCTAATCAGCGGGGTGCAACAGCGCACGCGACGCGATTTTCTTTCTCTTGCCGGCAAAAGCCTCGGGCTGGCCGCGATTTCTTCGACGACGGTTGCGTCATTATTGAGAAACGTTGAAGCAGCGTCGAAGACCGTCGCGCATGTCACGCCGGAAGAAGCAGCCGCTGACGAAGATTATTGGGCCATCATCCAAAACTCGTTCAGCGTCACACGCGGCATCATCAACTTGAATAATGGTGGCGTGTCGCCAAGTCCGCGGATCGTTACCGAGGCGCTGGTTCGTTACATCTGGGAGCAGGAGGACGCCACCGCTTACACAATGTGGCAAATTCTGGAACCACAATCGGAAACTATTCGCACGGGACTGGCCGAGCTGTTCGGTTGCGATCGCGAAGAAATCGCGATCACGCGCAACGCTTCGGAATCGCTCGAGACTCTGCTCACGGGCATGGACTTCAAACCCGGCGACGAAATTCTTACGACCACTCAGGATTACCCGCGCATGCTCACTACGTTGCGTCAGCGTGAGAAACGGGAAAATCTCAAGCTCAAGCTCATTCAGATTCCGATTCCGGCGAAGAACCTCAACGAGATCAGCGCCGCGTTTGAAAAAGGAATCACCGATCGCACCCGGCTGGTCCTCATCTCCCACATGATTAACATCACCGGCCAGATCACTCCAGTGAAGGCAGTGTGCGACATGGCGCGGTCACGCGGTATTGAGACTATCGTCGATGGAGCGCATTCCTTCGCCCAATTCAATTTCAAGCAGGGTGATCTCGGTTGCGATTACTTCGGCACAAGTCTCCACAAATGGTTGTACGCTCCGAAGGGAACCGGCATGCTTTACGTCAAACGCGATAAAATCGAAAAACTCTGGCCGCTCATGGCCGCTGAATCCAAGCAGGCATCCGACATCCGCAAATTCGAAGAGATTGGCACCCACTCAGCCGCACCGAAGCTTGCCATTGGCGAGGCGCTCGTTTTTCACAATGGAATAGGCGGAAAACGCAAGGAAGCGCGATTACGTTATCTGTCGCGCTACTGGATGAACCGCCTCAAGAACGTGGCGAAAATTCGGTTCAACACTTCGTTCGAGCCGAACCAATCGTGCGCAATTGCAAATGTTCATATCGAGGGCACTAATCCCGAGGCTGTGACGAAATATCTGTTCGATAAGCATCACATCTTCGCCGTGCCGATCATGCACGAAGAATTTCAGGGTATTCGCATCACACCCAACCTGTACACCACTCTGAGCGAGCTCGATCGATTCTGCGAGCAGATGGAACTGATCGCGCGGAAAGGCTTGCCCGCGTGATATGGCGTGGGTCAAAGCCGCGCACGTTTACAAACTTTGCAGCAGCTGCGTGAGATCGCGGCGGAAGTTGGTCTCGGAGCTGTTGTAGCCAGTGTGGGTCAATCGCACATGACCGGTGCGATCGATCACCACCAGATTTGGAAACCCGTTCAAACCAAATGCGCGCATCGTTGCCTGTTCGGCATCAAACGCAATGGGCAGCGAGATGTGCCGATGCTGAGCAAAGGTGCGGACTCGGTCAGGCGTATCGCCGCCTTTGTTTGTTCCAACCAGCACGAATTCAACGTCGCCCCTGGTCTGTAGGTCGGCACGAACGCGCTCCAGCTCCGGCAGTTCAGCAATACATGGAGAACACCAGGTAGCGAAAAAATCGACCACGAGAATTTTGCCGGGTGTAAAACAAGTCGGCACCGGACTCTGACCGATTGGTTGCAAAGTGAATGGCGGCGCGGCGCCATTGCTCACACGCGTCAACGCCCGCTGCATCTCCACCGGAATGTAGAAAACACAATACCAGGCTGAGACAGCGACCAATATTAAAGCGCCAGTAATTCTGATTACGCTGCCGAATCGATTCCTGAATACCAGCAAGGTAACAATCGCCGCCCACAACAGAAGCGTTGGCCAGAGACGCGGTGTTTGCGGCAAGACGAAGAACGCGAACAAAAACGTCGAGGTGAAAAGAAGCAGAACTGCGGCGATCCAATCTTCTCGCGCCGGTGCAGCTAGCAAAAATGAAGCGAGTGCAAGCAGTAGTCCGCCGCTGATATAAAGAAGGCGAAGGTCATCGGAGACAGCGAGCGCGATTCCAAACACGGCCGCGGCAATCAAGATGCCGATCCCGAAAGCGACAAGTCGCATCTTCCAACTCGCACGAAACGCAAACATCGAATCCATACAGTTCCCTTTCCGCTTTGATGCGGCTCCGTCTCTATTTGGATTCAGACAAGAGAGGCTGTTGCGGGTTTCTTCATCGCAGAAGAGAATGGCCGACTTATGCGACTGGCTCGAAATGCAATCGTAATCGGTTTCGTGACTGTTTTGACGATCGGGCACGTGCGCGCAGGAGAGTTCGGTTCAATTCTACGTTGGCGGAACATTGGACCTTATCGCGGCGGCCGAACACGCGCCGTATGCGGTGTGCCGTCACAGCCAAACGTTTTCTATATGGCGCCGGTGAACGGCGGGGTTTTCAAATCAATCGATTACGGCCGAACATGGCAGCCGATATTCGATGACCAGCCAACATCATCGGTCGGCACGATCGCAGTCGCGCCATCAAATCCGAATGTCATTTATGTTGGCAGCGGTGAAGGATTGCATCGGCCGGATCTTTCAGTCGGCGACGGCGTTTACAAATCGATTGACGCCGGAAAAACGTGGACGCATCTCGGATTGCGCGATGGGCAGCAAATCCCGCAAATAATAGTCGATCCAAAAAATGCGGATCGCATTTTTGTCGCCGTAGCCGGTCATCCATACGGGCCTAACGAACAACGCGGCATTTATCGATCCATCGATGGTGGCAAAACATTGGAAAAGGTGTTGTACCGCGATGAGAACATCGGCGCGAGCGATGTGCAGATCGATCCGAGCAATTCGGAAATTGTTTACGCTGCGCTTTGGGAATCGCGTGAAGGACCGTGGGAAAACGGCGTGTTCAACGGCAAGGGCGGCGGCATTTTCAAATCGATCGATGGTGGTAAGACTTGGCGCCAATTAACCAAAGGTTTGCCGGATAATATTGTGCAGGCGAATCTCGCAATCGCGCCGAGCGCGCCGAAGACACTCTTCGCGGCAGTTAAAACAGAAACGATCGCAAAACTTTATCGTTCGGATGATGGTGGCGAGACCTGGCACGGCACAACTGATGATCCCCGCCCGGGCCTCGGAATTGGCGGTGGCGATCTGCCGGTGGTGCGATTCGATCCGAAAAACCCGCAGATCGTTTACTCGGCCAGTGTCGTGTGTTGGAAATCCACCGATGGCGGCAAAACCTGGGACGGCTGGCGCGGCGCTCCGGGCGGCGACGATTATCAAAATATTTGGATCAATCCGAATAATCCCGAGATCATTTTGCTGGGCGTGGACCAGGGCGCGATCGTCACCGTGAATGGCGGCAAGAGTTGGAGTTCGTGGTACAACCAGTCGACCGCGCAGCTGTACCATGTTAGCGCGGACAACTCATTTCCATATCGGCTTTACAGCGGTCAGCAGGAAAGTGGTTCGGTGGGAATCAAAAGCCGTGGTGACGACGGCGCCATTACGTTCCGCGACTGGCGACCGGTCGCGGCCGAGGAATATGGTTACGTTGTTGCCGATCCGCTCGATGCCGACATCATCATCGGCGGGAAACTGACGCGATTCGATCGTCGCACCGGTCAGGCGCAAAACATTCTTCCGGTGCCGGTGCAGACGGAAGATTTCCGTATGATACGGACTGAGCCGGTTGTCTTTTCGCCGCTCGATCCACATTTACTTTTTTTCGCTGGAAACACGCTTTGGCAGACGCGCGATCGTGGCGATCACTGGGAAAAAATCAGCCCGGATTTGTCACGACCGAATTACAAACTGCCGGCGAGCATTGGAAAATACAAGGAGGATGCAACGAAGCAGGCGCATCGGCGCGGTGTGATTTACACGGTTGCGCCGTCACCGCTCGACGCAAACAGGATCTGGTGCGGCACCGATGATGGTTTGATTCATTTCACGACTGATGGCGGCAAAACCTGGAGCAATGTGACTCCGCCGAGCATTTCCGCATGGCAGAAAATTTCTCTGATCGAAGCTGGACATTTCGAATCGAACACCGCTTATGCAGCGGTCAACACTCTGCGGATGGACGATCTGCGGCCGCACATTTTTGCGACGCACGACAGCGGCAAAACATGGACGGAGATCGTGAACGGAATACCGGCCGGACAGATCATAAACGCAGTTCGCGAAGATCCGGAGCGCAAAGGTCTGCTTTTCGCGGCATCGGAAAAGGGCGTTTATTTGTCGTTCGACGATGGCGCGAACTGGGAATCGTTGCGGCTGAATCTGCCAGCGACTTCGGTGCGCGATGTGATTGTTAAAGGCGACGATCTTGTGGTGGCCACGCACGGCCGCGGGTTCTGGATTCTGGACAATATCACGCCGCTTCGACAGCCCGACCGGCCCGAGGGCGGGCCGGCTCCAACTTCATCGCGTACTGATGGAGCCGGTGCGCCTTCGCGCCGATCGAATACCACGCTGTTGAAGCCGCAGACCGCATTGCGTGTTCGCGCAAACCTGAACACCGACACGCCGTTGCCACCGGATGAACCGGCCGGCGAAAATCCGCCAGACGGTGCAATGATCGATTATTTCCTTCCCAAAGATGCGAGTGGTGCGGTCACGATCGAAATCAAAAACCGCAAAGGCCAGCTAGTTAGAAAATATTCAAGCGCCGATGCGCCCGTGCAGGCAAATCCGAAGCGGCTCAGAATTCCGACCTACTGGATTCGTCCGCAACAATCCGTCTCCACAAAAGCAGGCATGCACCGGTTTCTGTGGGACATGCATTACACTCCGATCGCGGGTGTAGAACCCGAGTTTCCGATTTCGGCGACATATCGGAACACGGCGCCGCAGGCAACATCGCCTTGGGTCGCGCCGGGTGATTACACTGTTACGCTCACAGTTGAGGGTAAAACTTTCACCCAGCCTTTGACCGTCGCAATGGATCCGCGCGTTAAAGCGTCGGCCGCTGATTTTCAGGAACAGTTTGATCTCTCGTGGCGTTTGTATCAGCTGCGGCTCACACTGGCGCCGATCGGTGAGAAGTTTGACGATATCGCCGAGCAGCTAACAAAACTGAAAGCACGAGCCGCAGAGCGACCGGACGTGACCCAAAAATTGGAAGCCTTCGCTCAAACACTCAGGCAATTTGGACCGCCGCATCCGCGGCCTGGCTCGCCACCGTCGCTCTTCGTTTTAGATTCGACGACGCATTTGTTCGACGACATTCAAGACGCTGACGCAGCCCCGACAGTCGCGACCAAAGCCGCCATCGAAGACCTCGAGACAAAGGTTGGAGCAACGACGGATGCGTGGCGCAAATTACTGGAGTCCGATCTTCCCGCGTTGAATCAACAACTGAAGCAAGCGGGCTTTCCCGAAATCAAAACGGAACCGGCGGAGGCAAGTCCTTCAGACTGACAGCCTCGCTTTCATCTGTGCGGCGCGGCTGACACAGCCGCCTCTACACAAAGGTTGGTTAATGCCAGTAATGGCGATGTCCGCCCCAATAAGCACGGCGACCGTAGTAGCGATGGCCGTAGTAGCCAAATCGCGGACCATAATAACCGCCAAACGCTGGGCCTACGAAGACGCCGAAACGAACTGGCGGAAGATATACGACAGGGCGCGGCGGTGGCGGCGCATAATTGTAAGTCGGCGCGGGTGCGCGGTAAGGCTCAACCATATCGGTGCCGGCGTTCGAGCGTACCGCTGAGCCAAACCCGAAAGCAAACACCGCCAATGCAATAACGAAACTTTTCTTTCCCATGATCGAATATTCCTCCAGTTGTTTCGCCGATTGAACCCGACGATGACCACGAAGTTGCCAGGGAAATCAGCCGAATGTTTTTGGCCACGGATGAACATGGATTTGCGCTGATTTGAAGTGGTAGGCATGTCCCTGCGCGACACCGGCACATTGGCCGTTGCGGATTGTGACGGCCTGGTCAGTTTCGAGGACGCGTGGCGCGCAGCGGCGTAGCGACCAAGCCTACTTTTTGTCGAACAGCGGGAGGTACGCTTGGTAACCTCTGTCTTTCAACTGTTCGACGGGAACGAAATGGAATGCGGCGGAATAAACGACGTATCGCCGCCCTGTGGGCGATTGCGGGTCGGCAAAGACATGGCCCAGACGGGCGTTACTTCGCTTGGCGCGCACCTGGGTTCGTTGCATTTCGTTTGTGTTGTCAGGCACCTCGATGAGGACATCGTTCGAAATCGGTTTCGTGAATGTGGGCAAACCGACGTGGCCGTCGAACTTGTCGACTGAAGCGAAAAGAGGTTCGAGGCTAATGACATCGACGTAAATGCCAGTTTTCTCGCTGTTCCAGAACTCATTTTGAAAAGGGGTTTGTGAGCCATTCCCCCGCACAATGCCATATTCCTCCGCCTTTAACCGGCTTTTCAGAACGGCGTCGCTGGGGATGGGCCGGTTCGGATCGAAAGTTGTAGTCTCGGTTTTTAGCTTCTGCGTCAGAAAGAAGAAGTAGATCCCGATGACGGCGAGCAAGACTGCGATTCCAGCCCCGACGTACGTGCTGATCGCCGATCTTTCTTCACTGGTGATTCTGCCCCCTGCCATCGGATCGCGGTAAGCCTTATTGAATCCGCGATCAGAAGCATCCGTCAAGGCGGAATACGATTACGCTTCATTTTTCGCATTGCAGGTCGCGATTAGGGCTGGAATTCGGGGCATGATGGCAACACGACGTCGATCTTGCCCGCAAAAATCGCGTATGATTGGCTACCTCAGCCTCATGGCCAGAGAATTTAAACCGGTTCGGTTCTTGTGATGATGGCAGCCGCGGCATTTATCGTGTACGGCGCCACGGTGTTTTACACGCATCGCGCAGAACACGGCCGCACACCGGAGGAACGGCAGGCATATTGGATCGGAGAGAAGGCGGGACAGCAAGCGCCACGCGACACAAAATTGCCCGCGCCCGCGGAGTTAAACACGATGGCGCAGAAGTATTTCGAGCAGCACGGATCTGGTAACAAGCAGAATTGGGATCTGGCGTTCGAACACGGCTACGAGGACGGGTTTAAGAAGACCCATCGATAGCAATGAACTCTATGCTACGCTTCTGAATGAAGTTGTCGGAAAAGTTCGAAGACGCGCTGATTTATGCGACGCGCGCGCATTCTGATCAGACGCGCAAGAAAACGGGAATTCCGTTCGTTGCGCATATTCTCGGTGTGACTGCCATCGCGCTTGAGTACGGCGCGAATGAGACTGAAGCGATCGGCGCGTTGCTTCATGATACGGTGGAAGATTGCGGTGGCGTGGAGCGATTGGGCGATATCCGGGAAAAATTTGGTGATGACGTCGCCGGGATCGTTGATGGATGCACTGACACATACAAGACGCCAAAGCCGCCGTGGTTGGAACGAAAACGCGCTTACATCGAGCATCTCAAAGACTCCGATTCTTCAACGCGGCTGGTATCAGCGTCAGATAAGTTGCATAACACGCGTGCACTCTTGGCGGAGCTGCGACGACACGGTCTCGAAGTGTTCGAGCGTTTCAGTGGAAAAAAGGACGGGACCATTTGGTATTATCGAACCCTCGTCACCGCGTTTCGGCAATACGGCGATCATTCAGATCTCACCGACGAACTCGATCGTGCCGTAAGCGAGATTGAGAAATTCGTGCGAGAACACTGAGACTTTGCTGACCACGGAATGCTGTAGCCACCGCCCTATGTGCGACGCCTCTAACTGAGTCGAGTCGCGCTTTCAACGGGCAAGCGGCGACAGGGTTACAGAGGCTTGTAATCTGTGTTCGATCTGTGTTGGTCTATGGCGAAAGAGTGAAAGGACGAAACGGATTAAAATGGGCAATCGGTATAACCGCCATTGTAGTTCTTATCGGCATTGGCGGCCTGATCTCGCTTTTCGTGATCGGTTTCATTTCGCTGGAAAAGGGCGAGCGACATCGTCGCCAATTCCAGGCAGAACTGGATTCAGGAAGATGGGATTTTGGCCAGCAACCAGCGCTGTTCGCTGTCGCGGAAGGTGTCGTGAAGAACGATTCAGGGGCGATTCGGGCGGCGGCAAAGAACGTGCCAGATTTGCAAGCTCCGGGAAGAGATGGCACAACACTGCTCAACTTCGCTCTGAGACAATCGTGGCAGCGTCCGGAATCAATCGAGGCGATTAAAACGTTGCTTTCTCTGGGTGCGGATCCGAACCACACGAATGGCCAGCCAAATTCTCGGGCCATGGCGGATGCGGGGCATTCATCGGCCCCGGTTCTGCGCGCGATGTTGGACGCGGGCGGAAATGCGAACACTCGTGATGAGTTTGGCCGCCCGATGATTCTGATGAATTGGTATCTCGGATATTACAAAGATCAGGCGCGATCCCGGCTTGAGTTGCTCCTTGATCACGGCGCTGACGTCAATTCCACGATGCCTAACGACAGATCGGATTCGGCGGGTTATCCGTTGCTGCTTTACAGAACTGCAATGGGGTTTGATGACAAGCTCGCGTATTCAGATGCGCTGCTTTTACTCGAACGCGGCGCCGATCCAACTCGCTCGGGCGCAGATGGAATGACATTTGGGAAGATCCTGGCGGACCAGCGTGCGCATTTTCAGGCGACGCACAAATCTGAGCCGACCGAGTTCGCAGCTCTGTGGAACTGGGCCGAGAAACACGGCGCGATCCAACAGGGGCAGTAATACAATTCGGATGAACGCGGTGTCACATAAACGATTTCCGTGGATCTGGTACTTGCTAATCCTTCTGGTAATTGGTGCGTTCGCGTTTGCGCCCATAGGATCGGTCATCTTATGCGCCGCGATTGCAAATACGTACGGGTGCAAAGTGGACGAAGGGTCTGTGCACCCCTGCATTGTCAACGGCCACGATTACGGCGAGTTGGTGTATTCACTCGGCGTTATGGGCTGGTTGATGCTTGTTAGTATTCCGGGCGGTTTATTCGCTTTCGCCGGCTGGCTGGTTTTTCTGATTCTCCATCGTGCCAGCTGGCGACAGCGGATTTCTGCCGGAGTTCCTCCTCCGATTCCGACGCCGACTTCCAGCCCGTGAGATGCCGCGTGCAGAACACGACGGTTAGATTTTCCGACGCAGATGTTGCGACTAACCGCGTTCGCCTAGCAATCGCAGCTCTTGCCGCAATTGCATGCCTTGCCGCTATTCATCGGGCAATTTTTGCCGGTCTTCTTGCACGAGGGCTGGTCGGTCGCCAGCGCGGTCGCGCATATCATGGCGGCGACAATGGAACAGACAATTTTCGTGTACCTCTTCATACAGATTCAAATCTTCCCCAGCACTGAAAGTTGTGCGACAAAAATTTCATGAGCCGTCGCGGTTCGAGCTTTGAGCAACATCGATTTGCGCCGTCGTCTTCCAGATGTGTGTTAACTTTTTTCGCTCAGGCACGAGCTGCGAAAAAGCTTCCATTCGATGAACCGGAGAATTTCATCCCCGCGAGCGCTACGGCTTGGCAGGTTTCTGATACCTTCAGTGCGCGTTCATTGCTCGCTGTAAACCACACTGCCTCCGACGATTGTGGTTTTCACTTTTACGTTGCGAATGGCTTCCGGTTTCACGTCAAAGATGTTGTCACTGAGAATGACCATATCCGCGAGCTTGCCGGGTGTAATTGAACCTTTCTCGTGTTCCTGAAATTCGGCGAATGCCGCGCCCATGGTGTATGCTTCGATCGCTTCCCGTAAAGTGATTTTTTCCTCGGGAATCCAACCGCCAGGATTTTTCCCGTCCAGGGTGGCGCGCGTGACTGCGGCGTAAACACCCAGAATCGGATTCAGCGGAGCGACAGGCCAATCGGTGCCGAATGCGAGCGTAACGCCGTGATCGAGGAAACTGCGCCACGCGTAGCTGTAACGTGCGCGGTCGTGACCGAGACGGCCTTCGGCCCAGCGGCCGTCGTCAATCTCGTGATAAGGTTGCATTGAGGCAATGACGTGGAGTTTCGCGAAACGCTCGAAATCTTTTTGCGCCATGTGCTGCGCGTGCTCGATGGCGAAACGCTGATCATGATAGCCGTGCTCCTTTTCAATATCGGCGAACATATCGAGCATCATGGAGATGGCGCGGTCGCCGATCGCATGAACGCGTACTTGCAATCCGGCCGCGTCGGCTTGCATCAACCGGTCGCGCATCGCACTGGGTGGATGCATTTCATCGCTCAAGAGTCCGCGATTGCCGGGATCGTCGGTAAACGGCTCGAACATGTAAGCGGTTCGCGAGCCTAACGAGCCGTCGGCATAACCTTTGACTCCTCCGAGTCGCAGATAACTCGAACCCCACGCATGGCGAATCCCGACCTTTGCCTGGTCACGCCAGTCCGTTTCCATCGGCACCGCGTAGATGCGCGCGGTGAGCTCGCCTTTTTCTGCGAGCTCGGAATAGGCAGCAACGTCTGCAAATTCCGGATTCATGTGCTGCACGCTCGTGAGGCCCAGAGACGTCGCATGTTTCAGTGCGCCGCGAGCGGCACGAAGCCGCTGTTCATGCGTCATCGGCGGAATGACTTTGTAGATCAGCGGCATTGCTGCGTCCTTGAAAATCCCAGTGGGATTTCCGCTTGCATCCCGGACGATGACTCCGCCGGGAACATCAGGAGTTTTCGCGTCAATCCCGGCCAGCTTCATCGCGGCCGAATTGGCGAGCGCTTCGTGACCATCGTAGCGATCCACAAACATTGGAATGTCACCCGTGACTGGGTCCATCAGCTCCTTGGTCGGAAGCTCCGGCTTGGGCCATTTGGTTTCATCCCAGCGGCCACCCAAAATCCATTCGCCTTTCGGCGTCTTTTTCACCTGCGCTGTGATCCGGTTTGCGAACTCCTCCGGCGTTGCGGCGTCAGT
Organism: uncultured Verrucomicrobiae bacterium; assembly: GCA_963825355.1. Taxonomy (GTDB): domain Bacteria; phylum Verrucomicrobiota; class Verrucomicrobiia; order Chthoniobacterales; family UBA10450; genus Udaeobacter. The sequence goes on from CAWGSY010000016.1 coordinate 560,558, forward strand.
AAGTTGAACTTGTTGGAGCTGTGCACCGCCTTGGATGAAATGCACGTGCGCATCGTTGAATCCAGGCAGCAACAGTTTAGCGCCAGCGTCGATTACTTTCGTTTTTGGACCACGCCACAAATCGATGTCAGCCCGCGAGCCGACTGCGACAATGCGATCTCCAATCACAGCGACGGCTTCGGCTTTTGGCTGCTGTTTATCCACCGTGTAAACGGCGGCATTAGTTACGATCAAACTTGCCGAAGGTTTCGTCTGCGCGTTCGCGTCCAGAGCGACCATAATTATCAAGACACAAACTGTGAATTTACATTTCATAATGGTGCACGAATGCCGAAAGCAGTTGGTTCCTTCCAGACTTGTTTGGTCCTTCATAACTGTCATACCGAACGGAGTCGAGGAGTCCCGTAGCGACAGACTACGGCAACTTCGCGGGATGTCTCGACTTCGCTCGACATGAGAGCTTTGGCTTCTATGGTCGTAGACACAAGATGAGTGGCGAGATCGTTACTCGAGATTTTTCGATCGACGATTACGACCCGGTGCTTCAGCTCTGGCAACGGGTGGAGGGTCTGGAGGTTGCTGAGAGCGACGACAGAGAGGGCGTCGCTCAATTCCTCGCCCGAAATCCTGCGTTAAGCAGGGTTGCAATTGACGGAGCAAAAGTTGTGGGCGTTGCAATGTGCGGTTACGACGGACGCCGTGGACACATCTATCACGTGGCAGTTGATCTGGCTTATCGCCGATACGGTCTGGGTAAGCGACTGGTGCAGGAATGCCTCGAGGGATTACGGCGGCTTGGCGTCATGCGCGCTATTATCCTGGTGGCCGACTACAATCTGGGCGGTGCTGAATTCTGGAAGCGCGCGGGCTGGGAGGACATTCCCGGCGCGGTGCCAATGGGAATTGATGTCTAGACGCGTATCCTAGTTGTCATTCTGAGCGAAACGAAGAATCTCGGATCAAATTGGGACCGATACACTAGCGAAAAGGGACCGAGATGTTTCGCTTCGCTCAACATGACAGCGCCATTTATGCATCAAAAGCGAGAGGACAATTGCGAAGCGTGAAGGTTGGAGGCAAACATTTTCGGACCATCTGGCAGAAGCCGGACGACGAACGCGTGGTGCAGCTGATCGACCAGCGACTTTTGCCACATGAGTTCGTGATCGAAGACGCTAGCACCGTCGAGCAAATGACCACGGCGATTCGCGCGATGCACGTGCGCGGAGCGGGATTGATCGGTGCGAGCGCGGGATACGGCATGTATCTCGCAGCGCTCGAAGCTGCCGGTCGAGATTCATTCGATGAGCACCTGACTGCGGCGGCGGCTCGACTCACGGCAACGAGGCCGACGGCGGTGAATCTTTCTTGGGCTATTGAGCGGCAGTTACAAAATATCGCATCGGGAAAAACCGCGGATGAAAAGATCGCGCTGGCACTGCGCACGGCTATTTCAATTGCAGATGAAGACGCGGAGCATTGCCGCATGATCGGGCAACACGGCCTACAGCTCATTCGGCAGATCGCGGAAACGAAGCCTAACAAGCCGGTCAATGTGCTTACTCACTGCAATGCAGGTTGGTTGGCATTTGTTGATTACGGCTCCGCGACTGCGCCGATTTACGCCGCGCACGACACGGGATTGCCATTGCATGTGTGGGTGACTGAAACGCGACCGAGAAATCAGGGCTCGAAACTTACTGCGTGGGAACTGGGCCAGCACGGTGTGTCGCACACGGTGATCGCAGACAGTGCGGCGGGCCACTTGATGCAACGCGGCGAGGTCGATTTGATAATTGTCGGTAGCGACCGCACAACGTACACGGGCGATGTGGCAAATAAGATTGGGACATATCTCGAGGCGCTGGCCGCGAAGGCCAACGACGTGCCGTTTTATGTTGCGCTGCCTTCATCGTCGATCGATTGGAAAATGCGCGACGGCTTGAAGGAAATTCCGATCGAACAGCGTGGAGCGGACGAAGTAAAAAACGCCGACGGCTGGTGTGATGGGCAACAGATCGCGGTCCGAATTGCGCCGGATGAAAGTCCGGCTGCAAACTACGGCTTCGATGTGACGCCTAGAGATTTGGTGACTGGTTTGATCACCGAGCGCGGCATTTGCGAAGCAAACGAGAACAGTATTCGATCGCTTTTTCCCGAGCGCGCGCCGTGAGCCATTACGTAAAATTTACGTTTCAGGGTGCGCGCACGGATATCACGCCATTCGATGCGCTTACTGGACTGAATGCATACAGGCGGAAACTTCTAGAACAACGTTTGATCGGCGTGGACTCAAATGGCGTCGGGTTCGGCAACGTGAGCGTCCGCGACGGCGCGAGCAAAAACTTTTACATCACAGGTTCGGCGACCGGTGGTCTGCCCGAATTGACGTCGACAGATTGCGTACGAGTCGTGGCGTACGATTTCGCAAGGAATTGGCTCCGTTATGAAGGCGCTGCGATTCCTTCATCGGAATCGTTGACACATGCCGCGGTTTACGAATCCGATCCATCGACCTCTGCGATTATTCATTGTCACGACTTGGGGTTGTGGGCGACGCTTCTCGATCGCGTTCCGGCAACTTCGAAGGCCGTTGCGTACGGCACGCCGGAAATGGCGTACGAAATCATGCGACTGTTCGAGGTAAGCAATGTGCGCAGCGAAAAGATCTTGGTCATGGCGGGGCACGAAGGAGGAATTGTGACTTTCGGAGAAGATCTGGAAGACGCATTCGATGTCTTGATGCGCGAGCGAAGGGAATCATCGCCTTGCAATTGAAAACGGTTTTTATGAACTTGTCTCCTCGCGTCATGACGGACGAACTTGCTGCCCGGAACCACGAACGCTACGTCACGCGCCGCCAGTTCGTTGGAATTACTTTGGCAAGTGGCGCCGCGCTTCTGGCGGGCAAATCCGATGTGATTCTTGGAGCCGACGCGGGAACATCATCAAATATGGCTACAAATCCGACGTTTAATTTAGGTGGCGACCTCACTATCAATCGACTTGGGTTTGGAGCGATGCGCGTCACAGGTGAAGGGATCTGGGGTTGGCCGCCGGATCGACTGAACGCGCTGAAAGTTCTTAGACGCGCGGTCGAGCTTGGTGTGAATTTGATCGACACTGCCGATGCATACGGTCCGGACACGAGCGAACTGCTTATCGCCGAAGCGCTTTATCCCTATCCGAAAGGGCTCGTAATCGCGACCAAGGGCGGCCTCACACGCCCCGGCCCCGGTCAATGGGTGCCAAACTGTCGACCTGACCATCTTAAGCAAGCACTCGATGGAAGTCTCAAGCGGCTGCGCCTCGATCGCATCGATTTATATCAATTGCACACGGTCGATTCGAAAGTGCCAATTGAAGAATCCGTGGATGCGCTGAAGCAAATGCAGGACGCGGGAAAAATTCGGCATATTGGATTGTCCAACGTTGACCAAAAAGAGATCGATCGCGCGCGCAAGATCGTTCCGATTGTTAGCGTGCAGAACCGTTACAACATTGAAGACCGCGAGTCCGAAAATGTTCTCGCGTATTGCGAGAAGGAAAAGCTTGGGTTTCTGCCGTGGTTCCCAATCGGAGGAGGCAGAGGATTAAAAGCGGAAAATCCGCTGAACACGGCGGCAAAGGCACACGGCGTCAGTGTATTTCAAGTCGCGCTGGCTTGGCTGTTGGAGCGATCGCAGGTAATGCTCCCGATTCCCGGCACGTCATCTCTAGCGCACCTGGAAGACAACGTTGCGGCCGCCGGTCTGAAATTAACGCCCGAAGAATGGAAGGCAATTGACGCCATTGCCGGCTAGGTCAGCACCGCGGCTGGAAATCAGCCGGGGCACGGTGTCCCGAAAGGATCAGGAACGCAGGTCGGACTAGGAGTCGGGCTGAAAATTGGAATCGGAGTAGCGCTAAAAACTGGAATCGGTGTACCGCCTCCGCCTCCACCGCCACCTCCGCCACTGCCCTCATCACGCTCCTTTTTATAAGTGATGAAGAGTTTTGCGCCGACTACTGGCCTGATTCTCACTCTAGCGGGGCCTGCAATGGTCACTCGATTACCAATTTCGGGAAAGTTCACCGCGTTGCTGCCGGTGCTAAAATCAATTCGGGTCGCTGTAAGAACATTAGTGGTTCCGCCATTTTCGGTGTCGCCAGGCAGGGTCACCTCAACAACGGCCCGATCTGTGCCTCCGTCCTGCGTAAAATTCGTAATCTTCATAAAATGATCGTCAGGCACTATGATTTCGAGAACCGAATCGTCGCCGGAGATGATCTTGCTTTTAAACGGATTGGCGAACGCAACTGTTACTGCAGCCAACAAGGTGAGAGTGACAAGACATCGCACAGCGAGCATCTTCATAATTCAACAGATAAACACATTTTTTCTTTCGGCCACTGAAATCCGCAGTGGCATCATGCCTCCAAGGATATCATGGCGTGGTCGATGTAGAAGAACCACGCAGCGTCTCGTTCAATTCCAGCAGCGGCCGTTCATCCAGTGAGATCAGGCCGGCGCGCGGGGTATCGATGTCCGTAATCAGCGTGATGACGATGGCGACGAGAGCTGGAAAAACGAATCGCTCAAGAATTGAGTGTCGCCCGGAAGTTCCGGCCTGGTAGCTGACCAGCCACAAGCCGCAACCCGCTACGCATAACAAAAGCAGCCAGACAGCGCCTGGCACGTGGTTGCGCTTGGCGGCGATGCGCGTGGCTTCCAAATCCATGGTTTGGTTGAGGCTTGCTATAAAACTGGCGGTGATTGGCGACGGTCGCTCTGCGGCGGCGGCGACGGCCTCAGTCCACATACGGTCCTGAAGCTCAGCGCTGCGTTTGCGCGTCGTTGCGAATTGATCCGAAAATTGCGCCTCGCGATGCGCCTCGATGCGAAGCGGAACATACTCGCGCAGCAACTGGATCACGTTCGCAGCGTGTGGCTCGGGTAACAACTGCGCCCGGCGTGCGGTCGTACCGATTGAGTTTGCCTCCTCCACCAGAAGTTCGCGGCGCGTCTCGTGCCGCGCGGCGGCAATGGCGAAACTGAATCCAAGTAACAATCCCAAGAGAGCCAGCACTGCAGATCTCACGGTGCCGCTGTCCTTGTCCACTTCCGACTTCTCCCGGCTGCTGGCCAGGCCCATGCGCCACGCCAACTCGGAAAGGCCAATCAGCAAAACCAGCAGAACACCAAACACGATCCACTGGCTTGAAAAGAACTGGCCAAACATTTGATCGAGCATCGAAGTAAATGTTTCCGTTGATGGTTATAGCCGTTCGCGATGCGTTTTCCTCATTTGAGAGGCCCAGGAACGAGTCGGTCCCGCACCGTCATTCCACGCTTTTCCAACTCTTCGCGCAACCGTGGTGAAACTTGTCCTGAGAGAGCCACGACAATTTTTTTGGTTTGGCCGGATTGCGCTGCGAGCTTTTGGACATCATTCGTAAACTGCGCAGCGCCTGAGGTCCATGCTGCGTAATCCCACTGAAGCGCCAGCACAATTGTGCCGTCTTTGGCGATGCCAATCGGAAAATCTCCGATCATCGTTATGCGAGCCAGCGGTTTTTCGCCTTTGTGGATTTGCGCCATTAACGCGGCCGTTTGAACGCAGAAAGCTGCATCCTGCTCGTTTGAGCTTGTCTCGCCGGCGGTGTGAACGAATGCGCTGCGATTGGCCACGCCGTCGAGCGACTTCAGATTGAGAACAAAGGCGGTCTGTTGCGACGGAGAGAACGCATTGTTGTTCAGGAAGCGTTCGGTGTCTTTTTCGACAGCACCCATGGCCCGGAGCGCTTTACGGTTCATCATTTTCAGATCAGTCGGAGACTTCTCCTTGAGCACGTCATTCAAGGTGCTTGTCACGTTTACGACTGTTAGCGCGGGACCCCCGATTGGCATTGTCGCGAGCTGAACCGTCATTCCACCAGCAAAAGACGCCCACGCTATTCCATCCAATTCATGCTGCAGCACTGTGTTGGTGCTGTAGGGATCGACATCCAGGCTAATAGCTACTTTCCGCTTCTCGTCCGAGAACCCGATCAACTGCTGCATCCTGCTGCCTTCAGCTTCGTGCGACTCGCTTTTGTTGCCGATATCTTTGATGCTTTCGCCGGCGCGTCTCATGAACTTCATGAGACCCTTGGGCGCATTCGAAATTGTGTTCACTGGATCGGTGACAATGTTCTTCGCTGACGCGATGGGACCGTTAGCCGCTTTCGTCAGCGAATTCTTGAACTCGTCGGTGCGCGAGACTTCCTTTAGCCGCGCGATTGCATTGATCTCTTTCATTCTCGTGAGCAGCATTTCGTTGCCATTCGCTTCAAACACGCCGAACTCAGAATCGATGGTGAACTGATTCGCTCCGAAATAGGTGGGAACAGGCTCCCGAAGCTTGTGATGCGGACTGCTGAGAAATTCGGGTCGCAGAATTTCACTCGCGTTTAAGACGGGCAGTTCCTCGAAGACGACTTCCGCGCGACGCACTTCCATCTGCTCGGGTGTTTGCGCGAGACATTGAAAAGTCGCGCTGAGCGCAAGCGCCAGAAAGATTTTCCGATCCATCGTTCCGATGGCGATACTAAATCGCCACTGAGATGTGAAGCTTGAACAATCGCCATTCGTTTTGCGGTTTGCTAATCGCTTCGGGGTAATCCATTCCGGATGATGCGCGAGAAATCGGATCATGGTGCGCGGCGCGGCCGCGTTCGTTAGACTATTTTTGCCGCTTCGCTAACGGCAACGATGAGTCGTTACGCTATTGTGCTTGCGATTCAGTGTCCTGGTCCTCTTGAACATCGTCCTGCGTTACTGTCCAAGTCTTGTCGGGATTGTACTTATCCATGCTCTGGAAGGCCTTCAGCGTATCCGAACCGAGGTCCTTTTGGTAAACGACGCCGTTAGGGCCAACTATGAACGTCTGCACACCGGTGACTCGATACTGCGCTGGCGCCGCCGCAAGGGCGAAGCCGCCAATCATTGCTCCTCTCACCAGAAAGTCCATTTCGCCCAGAGGCGCAGCGGGACCTTGCCCTTTCAAAACTTTGAAATAATAGCCGTGAAAAGGCTGACTCCGCTCCGTATAGCCTTGCTCCAACGCTTTGGCGATCGCCTCTCCCACTGGACCTCCCCAGGTTCCATCGGGGTTCTGCCACGATAAACCATCATGTTTGCCAGGCGTGCTGATGATTCGCTGCGCATACTGGTTCACCTTTGAATCGTCGTGCTTTTGCTGAGCATATTCCTGCTGCGCTTCGACGAAACCACGGCAAATGGCGATCGCGTCCAGTTCGTTTGCGCCGACACGGCGATTGAGAATTTCCTGACGACCCTCCTTGGTATCGAAGTACCACTTGCCGTTTTGCTTCGCGAGTGGAATCGGAAAAGGAAAATCGTCGTTTCCAATCGTAAGAAGAGCGCGGTTCGGATTCTTAGCATCCGTGGCAATTGAATTCTTTTCTTTCGCCTTCGCAGCAAATGAGGCCGCCTTATTTTTGTCCGCGACCGGATCTTGGGAAGTGACTAGGTCTGCGCTCTCTGGACCGAGGATCTCTTTCAGGACAGGCATGTCAAAAGACGCCGCCGCCTGAACAAGGCTATCGGCCGCCTGTTGTGGCGTATCGAATTCTTTTTGTTTTATCTGCTGCGCCGCGGCCACATCTGTCTTGGCCGCCACCGCTGAATGCAAAGCAACAGCTACGAACCCCGAAATAAGGATCGCAGAACCGAGAATTTCCGACCAACTCGTGATGTTTGATTTTCTTTTCATAGGATCTTCCTCCATCAGCCGATTGCTTATCTTTTGCGTCCGCCTCCACCCATGCCGCCGCCGCCCATACCGCCGCCGCCCATGCCGCCACCGCCCATGCCGCCACCGCCGCCCTACCGCCACCACCACCGCCGCCTTTCATGCTGCTGCCACCCCGACTGCTCGCGGCTTTAGCAGAGCTGCCGCTCCCGCCAGCGAAGGCGCCACCGCCGCCACCGCCTGCCGACGGTTTATGGCCACCGACTTTGTCTGCACCTCCTTTTCCACCACCTCCACTTGGTTTAGCAGCGCTGCCACCGCTAGCCTTGCCAGCGCCGCCGGCACCACCAGGTTTTCCGGCACCGCCAGCGCCACCCGCACCACCGGGTTTTCCAGCACTGCCAGCGCCGCCGGCACCACCGGGTTTTCCAGCACCGCCAACGCCACCCGCACCGCCAGGTCCGCCAGGTTTTCCTGCGCCGCCGACGCCACCTGCACCGCCAGGGCCGCCAGGTTTTCCTGCGCCGCCGACGCCACCTGCACCGCCAGGTCCGCCAGGTTTTCCGGCACCACCGACGCCACCCGCACCGCCGGGACCGCCAGGTTTTCCGGCACCGCGAGCCGTGCCTCCGTACTTATTCGCTGTTTGTTTGTTGGCGTAAGGCGCGTTTCCCCGGTGTTGCGGGTTGTGCTGCCAGCTGTTGCCCTGGCCGGCTCCTTTGTTGACGTTCTTGTTATAGTTCTTATTAAAATTGTTGTTGTTGTTGATGTTCACATCGCCGTTATCCCAATCGCAATTGCCCCAGTTGTTGTGGGCCCATACGCCACCCACCGCGATGGCCGATCCCCAAGCCAGTGCCGTCCCCGGTTGGTATCCGGGATAGGAGTAAGGATAGTAGGGATATTCGGCAGGGGCAGCCCCATAAACTACTTGGGGGTCGTATGACGGAACGTAAACTGCCTCAGGGTTAGCTTGCTCAACGACGATCACCTGCTGACCGCTTTGCGTTGTCTTGGTCTCCACTTTCTGTTCCGAACCGGTCTTAAGATTGCCAGTGCCCTGCGCCTTTGCGCGCATACGTTGCACGGCTTCCATCACATCCTTTTGCTGCGCCAAAAACGCATTTCCCACGTCTGTCATCCACTGAATATTCTCCGCCATCCGCTGCACCACCTCTGGAAATGCGGCCATTGACTGGACGCTCGGGTCCCACGGCTGCTTGGCCACGGCGTCTACTAGCGCTTGGTCCTTCAGATTTTTGTTCTTCTCCATCCACTGGTCCAGCTGCATGACTTCCAACGGGTAAGTAGAAGCGGCCAGCGTTTGAGCCAACATCGCGTCGGGATAAAGCGCAATTGGCGCCACCAAAGAATCCAATTGCTCGTTAGGAATTTTGGGAGCTTCCTCAGTAGCCGTTTCCTGTGGCGCCTCCTGCGCTTGGACGAGAAAAGAGCTCCATGGAAGCGACGCCATACACGCGATGCCGATCACGCTGTGAAGTGCACGTCTGTGAAATCTGAATCGAGAGCATTCCAAGTTCATAAATTCCGCCTTTCTTTGCGAGATGTTAAATCTGCAACATCATGAGCTTGTCGCACGTGTGCGAGGCTGTGGAAATAGGACCTTGGTCTTACCCTCGGAACCGGTGATAAGGGCTCTTATGTGTTTCGGCCGAAGCTGACTGGCCGATTTCTAAATGAAGCTTGGCCGATAAGTGGAGCCGCAGCTAGAGGAAAAGGGCAACTCACTGTTTGCCCGGTTAAACTGGGCGCTTACTTGTTAGGCTGGATTCGTTCTTGCGGTCCGGGCTTCAACCCTCTGAGTCGTCCTCCACATCGTCCTCGGTCACTTTCCAAGTCTTGTCGGGATTGTACTTGTCCATGCTTTGGAACGTCTTCAGCGTCTCGGGTCCGAGGTCTTTCTCATAAACGACTCCGTCCGGGCCGACGATAAAGGTTTGCACTCCGGTTACACGATATTCTGCGGGCGTAGCGGCAAGAGCGAATCCGCCGATCATCGCCCCGCCAACCACGAAGTCCATCTCTCCCATGGGCGCGTCAGGTCCTTGTCCTTTCAGCACCTTAAAGTAATAACCGTGATAGGGTTGGGGGTTGCTGGGATTCGAATACCCTTCTTCGAGAGCCTTTGCGACTCCTTCTCCAATCGGACCGGCCCACGTTCCATCCGCGTTCTGCCACGCCAGCCCGTCTTGTTTTCCCGGCGAGCTAATGATTCGCTGCGCGTACTGGTTCACTTTCGAACCATCGTGCTTTTCCTCGGCATACTCGTGTTGTGCTTCCGCGAAGCCACGACAAATCTGAATGGCATTCAGTTCGTTGGCACCTACGCGCCGGTTTAATATCTCCTCACGGCCTACTTTCGTATCAAACGACCATTTGCCTTTCTGCTTCACCAGCGGAATCGGAAGCGGAAAATCATCGTTCCCTACCAACACAATCGCCTGATTCGGATTTTTCTTGTCTGTCTGGACGGACATTTTTTCTTTTGCCTTGGCTGCAAATTCCGCTGCACGATTCTTGTCTTGGACGGGATCCTGTGAAGCAATGAGATCTTCGCCATCGGGCCCAAGAATTTCCTTCGCCGCGGCAACATCAAAATCCGCCGCGACCTGAACAAGGGCGTCGGCTGCCTGTTTCGGTGTATCGAATTGTTTCTGTGCTGGCTGCGGCGCCGAAGCTGCGTCGGATTTCGACGCCGGTGCGGCCTGCAAACCGAAGCCTAACGAGCAAAAGCTAACGATCGCGCAAGCGATCGCGGAAATTCTCGACGAAGTCATAGTATTTATTTTTGATTTCATTGGTTTTATCCTCATCGACAGTTCCTTTATCTTCGTCGTCCTCCTCCGCCGCCGCGGCCTCCTCCGCCACCACCTCGACCGCCCCCGCCACCGCCGCGGCCTCCGCCACCACCGCCGCCACCGCGACTGTATCCGCCACCGCCCATGCTGTGGCCACCTCTGCTGCTGCTGGCTCGCGCATAATTTCCGCTACCGCCGCCGCCAAATCCTCCTCCACCGCGAGAAGCGGAACTGGGTCGCGATGATGCGCTGCGATTACCGACTTGGTTCTTAGCGCTACCGCCAGATGGGCGGGTCGATGGTTTTGCACCGGCGCTGCCTCCACCTGGACGACTGGCACCGCCGGGTTTTCCAGCGCCACCTGCACCACCGGGACGACCAGCACCTCCGGCACCCCCGGGTTTTCCGGCCCCGCCAACTCCACCGGGTTTTCCAGCACCACCTACGCCCCCCGCACCGCCAACACCACCAGGTCTTCCGGCTCCGCCGACGCCGCCCGCACCGCCAACACCACCGGGTCTTCCGGCCCCGCCAACGCCACCTGCGCCGCCAACTCCACCGGGACGACCAGCACCCCCAACGCCGCCTGCGCCGCCAACTCCACCGGGACGTCCAGCACCACCAATGCCGCCCGCACCACCAACTCCACCGGGACGACCGGCACCGCCAACACCGCCCGCGCCACCTGGACCACGCCCGCCGAATTTATTGGCCGTGTTTCGGTCGCCATAAGGAGCATTGCCCCGGTGTTGGGGATTGTGCTGCCAATTACCTTGTCCCTGGCGGTTCACGTTCCGGTTCACGTTTTTATTGTAGTTCCTGTTAAAATTATTGTTGTTGTTGATATTGATGTTGCCACCGTTCCAATTGCAATTGCCCCAGTGGCCGCCCCAAGCGCCCCAGGCAGCGGCACCGAGCGCGATTCCTGCGCCCCATGCCAAAGCCGTGCCTGGCATGTAACCCGGATAGGTATACGGATAGTAAGGATATTCGACAGGAGCAGGGCCATACACCACCGTCGGATCGTAGGAAGGCACATAGACAACGTCCGGGTTTGCTTGCTGAATTTCGATCACCTGCTTTCCGCTGGGGACTGTTTCGGTCTTCACTACCGATTGCTCGCTGGTTTTTAGATTTCCTGTGCCCTGGGCCTTGGCGCGCATGCGCTGGACTGCGTCCATCACATCAGATTGCTGCGCCAGGAATGCGTTCCCCAGATCCGTCGTCCATTGGACATTGCCGGCCATCCGCTGCACCACGTCTGGAAACTCTACCAATCCCTGAATGCTTGGGTCCCACGACTGCTTTGCCACTGCATCCGCCAGCGCTTTGCCTTGCAAATTCTTGTTTCGATCCATCCACTGCTGGAGCTGGATAATTTCAAGTGGATAAGTCGAAGCGGCGAGTGTTTGGGCCAGCAGTGGGTCGGGATATAACGCGATCGGCGCAACGAGGGAATCCAATTCACCCGTCGAAAGCTTCGGCGCCTCTTGGTTATCCGAGGTAGTTGTGTTCATCACTTGCGATTGCGCCTGCTGCGCGAATGCGCTCGAGCCTGATGAAACGAATGCGAGACCAATGATGGCTATCACGGTATGAAATAATTTGCGGTTTCGTGACTTCATAAGTTTTTGCTTTTCAACTCTTGCCCAGGAGAGTACGTGACCTCTGTCGATCGGGTATATAGGACTTTCGTCTAATAGAACCGTTGAATATAAATGATAGTTTCAGTAAATTAGTGGAAGAAACTCACATATGAATAATCTCAAGAAAATCGCAGTTCTATTGCTCGTCGTCGCGATGATGACGGGTTTCACGCAGGCGGCTAGTCATCACTCGGGGCCAGACGCAACTTTGCGCCTGAGCGGCGGTTCATTCGCCCTTGGAATCGGTTTCAGGTGGGGGTCAGGGACGCTGAGCTACAAGGGCAAAGATTATCCGGTCAAGGTGAACGGATTATCGGTAGGCAAAGTCGGGATGACCGGCAGTTCCGCATACGGCGAGGTTTTCAACCTAAAGCATCTTCAAGATTTCAACGGTCATTATAATGTCGGTGGTGCGGGCACGCGCGGCGTGACTCTTGGCAGTGGGAAAGCTGGCACCGTCATGACAAATCAAGCCGGTGTGATAGTCCGCGTTTCCGCCACGCAACAAGGCCTTGATGTCAACGCCACTGGTGGCGGAGTTGACATGCAAATTCAGAGATAACGGGGTTGCCTGATAAATAAATCTGAGTGCGCCGCCGATGGCGCACTCGGTAATTGCTCGAATGGCCGAGCTTTCCTCACCCGCCGCCGTAATTGAGATCGGAACGGCAGGCTCATGGGCGCGGAAAAGGTCGTCATTGCCGTGGGTCCGGGGACCACTCTGGGATGGGTTCTGGATGCTCAGCGCGCTTTGGCTTGCGCCGATCGTGCTGTTGCTAGCGCATGGCTATTCTAATCCGGAGTCGAGTCCGCTCGATCTGCTTTACTTCGGTTTGACCGCGTTGTTTTGGATCGGCCACCGATTGTCGAGCACCTATCTCGCGTACTGCACGGAAGCGTATCGACCGCTCCTGCGGGAACAACCGATCCGGTTTGTCGCGCTGCCGATTGTCGTAACCGCAGGATGCTTTGCGCTGTTTCTTCCCGCGGATTCGGCATTGCCATGGACGCGCGAGGAGCGACTGATTGGATTGGCGATCATCGATTACGCCTGCGTGACGTATCATTTCGCCGCGCAACATTTCGGCGCGCTTTCACTTTACCGTTCGCGAGCGGATCGCAGCTCCTGTTTTCGGACAAGGCGCTGGGATCGCTTTTTTGCACTGACTGCTGGCGGCGTGCTCGTGTTTGTCGCGGATATTTTGGCTGGAGCGGTCGCCTATCAGGACCAGTGGGTCGATCGCTGGTTTCCGGCATGGATTGTATCAGCTGAGAATGGCATCCGCGGCGGCGCGATGCTAACGCTGTTTGTTATCACGGCAATCGCGTTGGTTGCCGAACTGCGCATACCACAATGGTCGTTGCCGCGCATCTTGTACATCGTTGGACTCGCAGTGATGGTGGGATTGGCGCTTCGGCCGCGAAGTTTATTTCTTTTCCTTGTGATCTGGACGTCGCAACACTGGATACTCGCTACAGGGTTGGCGTCGCAAACGCCATCGGCGGAGTCAACTCCAACGACTGGCATTGTGCGCCGCTTCTTGCACAAATTGAATGTTCGGCCATGGGCGGTCGTGCTTCTACTCATGTTATTGTCGCTCGTGTTGCTTCCAGTTTTTGAGGTGGAAGCAAATCGCGAGACCGGCACCTATTATGGCGACCGAATATTCGGCGCGCTTGCGACGCAATTACGGACATCTACGTGGTTGCCTGTGTTGCTCGCTCTCGGATTCGCGACGGGATTCATTCACTACCTCCTAGACCGAAGCGTCTATAGAATGTCGGATCCGCAAGTGCGCGCGGCAGCGTCTGGCCTGATTGGCGGATGCAACAGAATTTCCCGAACGAAAAAGATACAGCGCTTGGTTCTGGTTTCCCTGCTCGCGCTTATTTCTGTTTCTTCTGTGCACGCCCAAATCGGAACTCCGGCGGCGCCACTGCAGCCGCCAAAGGCGATCTATACGCCAAAACCCGTTTACCGACCTGAATGGGCGAAACAAGGGCTCACAGGGAAAGGCGTAGTTTTGGTGACGATTGATCAACAGACCGGCAAAGTTACCGGCGCGCGAATGCTCCAGAGCACCGGAAACAAACAACTTGATGGCGCTGCGCTTGAAGCGTATTCGCAGTGGCGTTTCCAGCCGGGAACAGGTTCGCAGGTCAAGATTCCGATCGAATTTGCCAGTCGGCCCAAACCTGCGGCGCCTAAACGAACAGCGTCGCAGCCGGCAATTCTTTACCCGTTGTTGACTCTTCTTGGTTTTGGCGTGGCAGTAATTGCAATGCGCACGAGAAGGAGAATCGCAAGATAATCGCTCCCTGTTCTCAGCCGGACAGGGCGAATATTTGTTAGGCCTCTAAATGCGGTTTGCCGTTCTTCTTACCGTTTGCGTGTCACTCACGACAACATCGCTGTGCGATGGCGTGGAGTTGGACCGTGATCTCCCGCCCCTGAAATTGGGAGCGACGTTGTACTCTGGGGTCGGGTTGTGCGGCCGTTTATTGTTGAATGGCTTCGTTATCCATAACCGCTGTTTTCTGAAGAATTGCTCAGTTGAATTGTGCCGGCTGCCCTGTCGCAGCGAGAACCGAGCGCCACCAGCCACCGGCGGGGTCGAGTCGTTTTGTGTGCGTAGCGAGCAACTCGATCGGTACATGGATGAAGCGCCCATGTAGAAAACCGACAACTACACCAGTCTTACCTGCCATGGCGGCATGAACTGCGTGACGCGCAAATAGATCGCAGAGCAGTGCATCTTCAGAGTTCGCGGGCCGGCTTCGAATCTGATAGCTCGGATCGAAATAACGAATCACGACTGAGACGTCCTCGCTTTTGAAGTAGGACTTTATTTTCTCACAGAGAAACGGTCCGATATCCTGAAGTTTTAGATTGCCGGACGCATCGCGTTCACTCGCCTCCGCGCCGAGGAGATCCTGGCCCGCGCCTTCCGCGACAGCGATCACTGCGTGAGATTTGTTGACGATGCGGCCCTTGAGCGCAGCCAAAAAGCTTTCCAGCTTAAACGGCACCTCAGGGATAAGCGCGAAGTTGACGTCCTGACTGGCGACTACCGCCCCGGCAGTGACGAATCCCGCGTGGCGCCCCATCAACTTTACCAGACCAATGCCTCCGGGCACGCTACGGGCCTCCGTGTGCGCACAATCGAGCACCCGTTTTGCTTCTTCCACAGCGGTGAAAAACCCGAACGTGCGCGAGACGAAACCGACATCGTTGTCGATTGTCTTTGGTACACCGACAACAGAGAGTGCATGACCGCGCTTGCGCGCTTCCTGATAGAGAGCGTGCGCGCCGCGTTGGGTTCCGTCGCCGCCCACGGTGAAAAGAATGTTCACGCCGCGGGCAATGAGATTGTCCACCGCTCTGCCAATGTCGACGTGACCGCGTGACGAGCCAAGGACTGTCCCGCCGTGCTGATGAATGTCATCAACAAATGCCGGCGTGATCTTCACCGGCTCAACTCCGCACTTCGGATCGAGGCCGCTGTAGCCACCGCGGAAGCCCAGCACTTCCGCAACGCCGTAGCCGTAGTGCAATTCGAGAAAGAGCGAACGAATGACGTTGTTCAGGCCCGGACACAAACCGCCACACGTAACGATCCCGGCGCGCGTTCGCTTCGGATCGAAAAACAACTGCGCCCGCGGCCCTGCCAACTCGAACTGGGTTCCCGGTTCGGCGCCGATCTCGATCCGCTCGGGGATTCGGACTTCATCACTGGTCGTGTGACTCTTTGTCGATGCGAAGCGCGCTTCGCCGAGCGTGGGCGTGTTCATCGGAAAAGAAAAATCGCCAGCACCTGCGCCGAGAGAATGCGCAAGAGCGTGGTAAGCGGATAGACGGTGGCGTAGCCAACAGTCGGAGCGTCGGAGCGGGCGATATTGCAGGCGAAGGCCAATGCAGGAGGATCGGTCATACTGCCCGCGATGAAGCCGCTCAAGTCCATGAAATTTATTTTCCAAACGGCGCGCGCGAGGATGCCGACGAGCAGGATCGGCAAAACGGTGACGCAAAATCCGGCGAGCAGCCAATGAAGTCCGGTGGCGGTGAAGACGGTAGCAAAAAATTTCGCGCCCGCGCCGAGGCCGACAGCGGCAAAGAAGAGTGCGATCCCGAATTCGCGGAAGGCGAGATTGGTATTCGTTGGCATGTTCCACACCTGCCGTCCGATGCGTCCGATCCGGCCGAGGATGAGCGCCACGACGAGCGGACCTCCGGCCAAACCGAGACGAATTGGTTGCGGCAAACCGGGGAAGGCGATCGGCAAACTGCCAAGAAGAATACCGAGCACGATGCCGATAAAGAAGGGAATGAAATGCGTCTCGTTTAATTCCTTGAGCGAATTGCCAACAGCGGTTGCGGCTTTGTCGAGGTCTTCGGCGCGCCCGACGATCTGGAGTTGATCGCCAAATTGCAGCCGCAAACCGGGCACCGCGGTCATCTCGAGATCGGCACGGGTCACGCGCGTCACCGCTACACCGAAGCGGTCGTCGAGATTGAGTTCGCCAACGGTTCTGCCGAGCGCATTGCGATCCGTTACGATCACGCGGCGAGAGGTAATGTCGCTCTCCTGCAGAAGAAGATCCTCATCGCTTCGCTTTCCCACGACTCGCTCGAATTGCTCTAGTCCCGCGCGTGTGCCGACGACCGCGAGACGGTCGTCCACGTGAATGACCGTGGCGTCAGTCGCGGCCACTGTTCCATCGCCGCTGGAAACGCGAGAAATGGTGATGCGTGCTTCGATTCGGCCAGGGATCGCATCTACCCGCAATCCGTGGAGATTTGGATTCGTTACCACGAGCGTGCAGCGCTCCAGTGGATAGATCGGTGCGCGATTCTTCTCCGCGAATGCCGCTGCCTCACGCACGGGATCAATGCGGAAGATTTGTTTGAGCAAAATCAGCGTCCCAATGATGCCAATGATCGCCATCGGGTAGGCAACAGCGTAACCGAGAGCGGGGAGTTCCAGGCGGTCGGGCGCGATGTTAGGCAGAGTGCTGAGCGTCTGCGAACCCGCGCCGAGCGATGGAGTGTTCGTGACCGCGCCGGAGTAAATTCCGAGCACCGCCGCCATGTCGAAACTCGCCAGCGCGCCGATGAGCGGTGCACCGATCGCGCCCAGGAAGACAATCGTGGCTGCGAGCAGATTTAGTTTTACGCCCTGATTCCGCAGGGCAGCCGCAAACCCCGGGCCAAGCTGCAAGCCGATGGTGAAGACAAAAAGCATCAGTCCGAACTCCTTCACGAAATGAAGCGTGTGTTGATCCACCGGATTGCCGAAATGTCCGACGACAATCCCGGCGAAAAGTACGCCCGCGGTGCCCAGGCCGATGCCGCGGAATTTCAAACTGCCCAGCGCCATTCCGAGTACACACACAAAGGCAAGCGCGCCGATCGCGTGCGCGACGGGCTGCGTTTTGTGGAGCTCGAAGAGCCAGTTCATCGGTTATTGGAGACAACATCCCTATTTTGCCTGCGCCAGTCTATCGGACATTGGTTTTTACTCAGCTATGCAGCGAGCTGCGCGCGCATTTCGGCAGCATATTGGTCCGCATTCAGGCCGGCCAAAAGATGGCAAATATTGTTTGGGAGTTTCACTACAGCAGCGACGCCTTCGGTTTTGAGCGCGGTTTCGCTGATTTGTTTTTCGTCGCGCAAAACAATGCGGAGTCGCGTCTCCGCGCAGGCATCCACGCGCACGATATTGCCCTTGCCACCAAGCGCAGCGACATAGGCTGCGGCTTTGCGTGCGGCGTCCGGATCCCGGAGCCTCGTTTCGAACCCGAGAGGTGGCGCCGGCGCCTTTACCGGAGATTCCGGCTCAATTTCGTCTGCCTCAGGACCAGCAGTTTTCAGGTAGTCCTGCATCTCGGTTTTTAAATTTTCGCTGCGGGTTCCGAAGATCGCCTGCATCCCATCGCCAACCACGACCACTCCCGTTGCACCGAGCGCTTTGAGTTTATCAACACTGGCCTTAGTGACATCCGCCAGCTTGACGCGCAGGCGCGTGATGCAAGCGTCGAGGCTCACAATATTCGAACGACCGCCGAAAGCGCGGACG
Source organism: uncultured Verrucomicrobiae bacterium (assembly GCA_963825355.1). Lineage (GTDB taxonomy): Bacteria > Verrucomicrobiota > Verrucomicrobiia > Chthoniobacterales > UBA10450 > Udaeobacter. Next base: position 578,836 of record CAWGSY010000016.1, read on the forward strand.
AGCTGCAGCGCGAACTGATCGCCGGCTGCCTCGCGCGGGCTGACGTCGCTTTCCTCCTGAACTTCGCGGCCCGGCGTCATGAGATTAAATTTGCGAATGGCGAACGAGAAAACGCCGTAATAAACAGCCGCCCAGATCGGCCCGATGACGAACAGCCAGAGCGCGCGTTGAGATTTCGGAAACAGCACGACGTAATCGATCAGTCCGTGGGAGAACGTGAAGCCGTGTTTGATGTGTAGCGCGATGCACACGAAATAGGCAATTCCTGCGAGTAACGCGTGGATTGCGTAGAGGAGCGGCGCGACAAAGAGAAACGCAAACTCGATCGGTTCAGTGATGCCGGTGAGAAACGCCGTCAGCGCCGCGGAAACCATGATGCCGCCGACCCTGGCGCGATTTTCCTTACGTGCGGCGTGCCACATCGCGAATGCCGCTGCCGGCAGTCCCCACATTTTAAACAGATAACCGCCCGTCATGTTGCCCGCAGTCGGATCGCCGGAAATGAATCGCGCGATTTCGCCGTGAACAACGTTGCCGGTGGCAGGATCGGTGTAATCGCCGGCTTCGAAAAAGAAGGGAACATTCCAGACGTGGTGCAGTCCAAACGGGATGAGAGCGCGTTCGACGATGCCATATATCGTGAAGGCGAGAGCCGGCCTCTCGTGTACTGCCCAATTTGAGAACGCTTTGATCGCGGCGCCGATTGGCGGCCAGATGAAGCTGAGCAGTGCGCCGGCCGCGATGACTGCGAACGCGGTAATAATCGGTACGGAACGTTTACCAGCAAAAAAGCCGAGATAACTCGGGAGCTGTATTCGGTAGAACCGGTTGAACGCCGCCGCGGCGATGAGGCCGACAATGATGCCGCCGAATACCCCGGTCTCGATCGACTGAATTCCCATGATCGCCGTCGTCTCGATGCCGCGGAGTTTCGCGCAGACGCCCATCGCGGCGAGGAAGACAACAAAACCGACCGTGCCGGCGAGAGCAGCGACGCCGTCGTTATCGGTCAGACCAATCGCAACGCCGATGGCGAAGAGCAATGGCAGATTGGCAAAGATCGCGTTGCCCGATGCCGCCATGATTTGCGACACGATCGTTGGCAGCCACGAGAAGTTGGCGCTGCCGACACCTAGCAGAATGCCGGCGACCGGCAACACTGACACCGGCAGCATCATGCACTTCCCGACTTTTTGCAGAAGCGAGAAGGCGTTCGTGAACGGCGTCATCTTCATATCACGACTCGTTAGGCTCGCCAATCAGTGCGCGCACTTCCGCAGCGGATTCGGCGGCGAGCGCTTTTTGCGCAAGCTCGCGACATTCATCGAGACGCAGTTTGCGAATTTGCCCTTTGATCGCGGGAATCGCAGGAAGACTGATACTCAATTCGTCCACGCCGAGCCCGATCAAAATCGGCACGCCATGCACATCGCTGGCGATACCGCCGCAAACCGCGACCGGTCGGCTGGCCCCGTGACCGCCGCGCACGGTTTGGTTGATAAGATGCAATACGCCCGGACTAAGGCCGTCGATGCGCGGCGCGAGTTTCGGATGACCGCGGTCCATGGCGAGCGTGTATTGCGTGAGGTCGTTAGTTCCGATCGAGAAGAACGCCGCTTCATTCGCGAACTGCGCCGCCATCACAGCAGTCGCCGGAACTTCCACCATGATGCCGGCGGGAATCGGCGCAATGCCGAGCCGCTTCGATTCTTCGGCGAGAATCGCTTTCGCATCGCGAATTTCCTGCAGCGACGAAATCATCGGGAACATCACGCTCACGCGACCGAAGGCTGATGCGCGAAGAATTGCGCGTAGCTGAATGCGCAAGATCTCGGGACGATCGAGCGCGACGCGCACTCCGCGTTCACCGAGAAACGGATTGTCTTCTTTCGGGATTGGCAGATAAGCGAGCGGTTTGTCACCGCCGACGTCGAGCGTGCGAATAACAAGCGGATGCTCTTTGCCAATGGCCTGCGCGATCGCTTTGTAAGCTTCGAACTGTTCGTCTTCACTTGGCGGTGTGCTCCGCTCCATGAAAAGAAATTCCGAGCGGAGCAGACCGACGCCTTCGCCGCCGAGAGCTGAAACCTGCGTCGCCTCCTTTAATCCGCCGATGTTCGCGACGACTTCAATGCGTTTGCCGTCGAGCGTGATCGCCGGTTCGTGCGCGTGCGCGAGATCTTCCTTGCGCTGCTTCTCCGCTCGCTCCTGCGCGCTGCGAATGCGCGTGATTTCTTCCGGAGGCGGATTCAATCGCAGCGTGCCTTTGCTGCCATCGAGTACCACGCTTGTGCCATTCGAAATTTCGAGCGCCGCAGGTTCGACTCCGGCGAGAGCGGGAATGCCTAACGAACGCGCAAGAATTGCACCGTGCGAAGTCGCGCCACCGCGCGTGGTCGCAAATCCCATCACGCGCGTGCGATCCAGAGCGGCCGTGTCGGAGGGCGTGAGATCTTCGGCGATGAGAATTGTGTTTGGCGGATAATCGGGCGCCTTTGTTTCCTCGCCGGTGAGAATCCCGAGTACGCGCAGGCCGACATCGCGCAGATCGTTCGCGCGTTGCGCGAGCAAAGGATTACGCAACGCTGCGAGTCGATCGGCGTGAGTCGTAAATGCTTTCTTCCAGCCAAACTCCGCGCTTTTTCCTTTCGCAATCGCCGAGTCGACGATTTCGAGTAGATCAGGATCTTCGATCAACTCTTCATGCGCGGCGAAGATCGCAGCCTTTGCCGGATCGGCCTTTGCCTGAAGTTGCGCGCGCAGCGCTTCGAGTTGTCCTTCGCAGTTTCAATCGCGGCCGATAACTTGCCGCGCTCGGTCTCAATTTCCGCGCCTTCTTCGGTGACCTCGATCATACCGCGGCGAACCTGAAACACCTGACCGACTGCGAGTCCCGGCGAACACAGCACGCCAAGCAGCAGATTCGGATCGGTTGATTTACGTCGCGACGGCGGCGCTGATTCCGGTGCAACCGTCGTCGTCGCCGTCGCAGATGCAGGCGTGCAACCTTCGTCACCGAGACCTTGCGCGAACGACCGGCGCGATCTTATCGATGGCCGCGCGCGCATCCGGTCCGCTCGCGAGCAGATGCACGACTGCACCGCTACGCACATCGAGCGCCATGATCGCAGTAATGCTGCGCGCATTCGCCTGCTGATCGCCGAGTTGAAGTTTGATCGACGATCGAAAACCTTTCGCCAGACTCGCCAGCACTGCCGCGGGCCGCGCGTGCAATCCGGTCGGATTCGGAATCACGATTGCATTCGAGGTGATGGTTTCCGCAGCTTCCGTTGCGCCGCCTTTTTCCGGCGAGACAAAATCGACGCTGAAGAGCAAATCCTGTCCTGCCACGACTTGTCCGGTGGCGCGTTCCCAATTCGTTAGTCCAGCGCCGTTCGTGATGACAACCTGGGTGAGCAGGCTCTTTGCATGAGTGGCGAGATAATCGAGATCGAACGAAATCAAAGGCGCGCCGACGCGCACGGTGTCACCAGCTCTGGCCATCGGGTGAAACCCTTGGCCTTTCAGCGCCACGGTATCGATCCCGATGTGCAGCAGAATCTCTGCGCCTTCTGCGGTGCGCAGCGTTACTGCGTGCCCGGCCGGGTGCAGCGCATAGCACATCACCATCGCATGGCGCGACGAGCACAGCGTCGATTGGATCGATCGACGCCCCATCCCCAACCATCTTTTGCGCGAAGACAGGATCGGGAATCCGTTCGAGCGGCCAAACAATACCCGAGAGCGGCGCCCGCAGAGAGACCATACCTCCATTCAGTTCAACGGAAGAAATAAGTCACGACAAAGTTAACCCGAAATTCTTTAGCGCCTGAATCGTCGGTTAGTCTCTTGTGAAGTTCGAAGAGCAATCCTGCCTCAAGCCACAGGTGCCGCAGCCTTCACTTCGGCGCTCGCGCCTGCAGCGTAGGTCTCGAAATTTTTGTTGAACAGCGCGGCGAGCTTCTTCGCGGTGGCGTCGTAAGCAGATTTATCGGCCCAGCTTTCGCGCGGGCGCAGAATTTCCGCAGGCACGCCGGGGCATTCAGTGACGATATCGAAACCGAATATTGGATCACGCGCCGTTTTCGCCTTTGCCAGGGCACCGCTGTGAATCGCGTCAATGATCGCGCGCGTGTTTTTGAGGCTGATGCGTTTACCGGTCCCGTAAGCGCCGCCGGCCCAACCGGTGTTGACCAGCCACACCCGCGCCTTGTGATTCCGCATTTTTTCCGCAAGCAGCTCCGCGTATTTGCTGGGATGCCAGACGAGAAACGGTCCGCCGAAACAGGGTGAAAACGTCGCCTGAGGCTCGGTTACTCCCATCTCGGTTCCCGCGACTTTGGCCGTGTAGCCGCTGATGAAATGATACATCGCATGCGCCGGCGACAGCGCGCTGACCGGCGGCAGCACGCCGAACGCATCACAGGTAAGAAAGATTATGTCGGTCGGATGCCCCGCTACGCAGGGGATCTTGGCGTTCTGAATGAACTCGATCGGATACGCTCCACGAGTGTTTTCCGTGATGCTCGTGTCGGTATAATCGACGTCGCGATCTTCATCGAGCACGACATTCTCGAGCACAGCGCCGAAGCGTAACGCCTGAAAGATGTCCGGCTCGTTTTCCGGCGTGAGATTGATCGCCTTCGCGTAGCAACCGCCTTCGATGTTGAAGATGCCGTCATCGCTCCAAACGTGTTCGTCGTCGCCAATCAGATGGCGTTTCGGATCGGCTGACAACGTCGTTTTCCCCGTGCCACTGAGACCGAAAAGCAGCGACGACACACCGGTTTTCTTATCGGCAGTGGCAGAGCAATGCATCGAGAGCAACCCACGCTTTGGTGAAAAGTAATTGGCGACGGTAAAGACGCCTTTCTTCATTTCACCCGCGTATTCGGTGCCGAGGATAACAAGTTCCTTGTCCTCGAGGCTGAGATCGATGCTGGTGGTCGAGCCCATTCCAGTCGTTAGGCGATTGGCCGGAAATGCGCCTGCGTTGTAGATGACGAGGTCCGGTGTCCCAAAGCTGGCGAGTTCTTCATGCGTCGGACGGATGAGCATGGTGTGCATGAAGAGCGCGTGATACGGCCGCGAACAAATGACGCGAACCTTGATGCGATGTTTCGGATCCCAACCTGCGAAGCCGTCGAAACAATAAAGCCGCTCGCACATGTTGAGATAATCAAGCGCGCGCTGGCGATTGATTTGGAACGTGCGCTCGTCGCACGGAATATTCACCGGTCCCCACCAGACGTCGTTTTTCGAAGCGGCATGCTCGACCACGCGCTTGTCCTTTGGCGAACGCCCCGTCTTGACGCCGGAGTAAGCCACCAGTGCGCCGTTTTCCGCGATACTCGCGTCTTTCTCGTAACGAATCGCGTGCTCGTAGAGGACGCTCGGCGGAAGGTTGCGGTGAACCTCGGTCACAGCGAGGCCGTGTTGGTTAAGACTAAACGAGGCAGGATTCGTCGCATTCATTTGTTATCGAATTGCGGATTCCACCCAATTTGAGCCGAAACACTGCATTATCCAATCGGACCAAAGTCCTAGAGGATACGATTGTGCTGAATCGATCAGGGCTAAGGAGAACCTCCGATAAGACCGCGTGGACTACGGCTTCTTCTGCGCATCGAGCCAGGCGGCGCGGTTTTCGCGGATCAGCGCGACGCATTCATCAATCGTGTTTACGCAATGCGGGATGGTGAAATCGATCTCACTGGCGAGTTCGTTGCCTTTCTGGAGCATCGAACGGCGACCCCAATCAACGAGCTCGGTCCACATTTTTCCCACGAGGATGAGAGGCGTGTTGTAAAGCTTGCGGACTTGGAGGAGTTGCCATGCGAGCGACAACTCCAACAGAGTTCCGATACCACCTGGAACGACTACGAACGCGTCGGAGATGATCATGAAATGGTGCAGTCGCGAAAAGAAGGTGCGATGTTCGTAGGCCTGGCCGACGAACGGGTTGATCTCCTGCTCGAATGGCAACTCTACGCGGATGCCCACGGAGCGATGTGTTGCCTTCTCGATTGACTGCGCGCCTTCATTCGCGGCTTGCATAAGGCCAGGGCCGCCGCCGCTGATGATATCGCAACCCATCTTAGTCAGTTCGGCGGCGAGTTGTTTCACTCCGTCGTACGGAGGTGTGCCGGATTTGAGCCGCGCAGAACCGAAGATCGTCACGCGATAATTTTGGCGCGTGGTGCGGCGAAACCGCGTCAAGTCGTTAACGACTTCCCACAAGCCGGTCACTGCACGCTCAAGAAGTTTGGTCGCCGCATCTTCGTCACTGAGGCGAACGATGTCTGATTGTCCAAAGGACGTTTTTTCTTTGCTCATATTCTGGTTGAAAAAACTGGAACGTCGGAACAAAACGCCGCGACACAGCAGCCGTTCATACGGCTCGGCGGTGTCCTCAACGCTGTCCCCGAATGATATCGTTCATCATCTTCCGGCCCGTGACTTGCAATGGTCCCATGCCGCTCCCCGGCAGGAACCACATGCCCTTATCTTGATCGCGGCAGTAAACGATGTTGACGCCGTCGCTCATCACCGCGTGATGAAAAGTCGAGCCGGGATTCTCAGCAATGAACGCGAAGAACTTCTCCCGCCACGGATCGTCTGCGTAACGAAAGATTTCGTTTCCGAGCGCCTTGAGTTCATCGACGCTCATTGTGCGAATTGAGTTTGCAACGGCCTTGCGCCGCTCCTTATCAAGGTTTTCAAGATCAAATTTTTCGAATGGCATACAATGTTTTCCTCCGTCTGTTTGAACTTCGTTGAGTAGAGACTTTTGAAACGCTGAACGAGCTACGCAAAGCTTGCCTGTTGGACTTTCGTCTTATCAAGTGCCGTCGGTGTTCACCGATTCTCCGCGTCGAGGCGCATCAATTCGATTCGATAGTTAGCTTTCGGGTTTCGCGGCGATGGGCCTGCGACAAGCATGACCTGTTCTGCGGTCATTCCGGTCTCGCGCAGCCAGCCCGCAATCCATTCGCGCCAGTCATCCGGTTCCTCGGCGAGATTGATTGGATACACTCCATAAGAAAGCGCGAGATTCTGACACGCTGCGCAATCTGAACTCGGTGCGATGATCCACACCGGGGGTTTGAAACGCGAAATGGCGCGCGCGATGTTCCCGCCGCGCGTTGGCACGAGCACTAGATCGCATGGAACCGTGTACAATGCGTGCTCGACTAAGGAAGCCATGCGATCGCTCCCAATAGTCGCTGCCTTCCGTTGCACGAATTCGCGCTGAATGGCAAAGCTCCTCGGAGGCCGATGTGTTTCGGTGAACGCAGCAATTTTCGCCAGCATCGTGACTGCTTCCTCAGGAAAGTTGCCTACTGCCGACTCGCCAGAGAGCATGACACAATCGGTGCCGTCGAGTATCGCGTTGGCCACATCAGTCGCCTCTGCGCGCGTGGGCAGACGGCTCAAGACCATCGATTCGAGCATCTGCGTAGCAGTGATCGCGGGTTTTCCGGCGAGGTTAGCTTTGGCAATGAGTTGCTTCTGCGTGTAGGCGATTTCCTCGATCGGCACCTCCACACCGAGATCGCCGCGCGCCACCATGATACCATCCGCTGCTGCGAGAATTTCGTCGAAATGGGCAAGAGCATCGGCGCGCTCGATTTTTGCAATGATGAAAGGCTGTGCCCCAACTTTTGCCGCTGCCGCGCGCACAGCCTTGATGTCCGCGGCGCGTTCAACGAACGATTGACTCACCGCGTCAACGCCTTCTTTAAGCGCAAACTCAAGGCACGCGCGGTCGTTATCGGTAAACGCGCTGATGCCAAGATCGATGCCTGGCAGATTCAATCCCTTGCGTGAACGGAGTTCGCCGCCAACAGCAACTGTGCACTCCACATCGTTCCCGACCACGCGCTCGACGACGAGCTGCACGATACCGTCGTTAAGAAAAATCCGATTACCGGGCTTCACCACGCGCGGCAACTGCTCGAAACTCGTCGAGGCGCGCTGCGCATCGCCAATGATGTCCTCACTCGTCAGCGTGAAGCGCTCGCCGACACGAAGTTGAATCGGTTCCGGATCGATTTTTCCCAGCCGCATTTTCGGGCCCGGAAGATCTGCCATGATCGCGACGCGCCGGCCGGTTTCGCCGGCTGCATCGCGGACGCGCCGGATAACTTCCGCGTGTTTCGAAAGGCTCCCATGTGAGAAATTCAACCTCGCGACATTTACCCCCGCGCGAATAAGCCGCACCAGCATCTCGGGGGATTCCGAGGCCGGGCCGATCGTCGCAACGATCTTTGTTTTATGCGCCGGTAGCAGCGGCGCGTTCATGGTACGAACATCGTTCTGCCACTCGCGCGCAAATCGCTCGCAGCCTGCTTGACGCGCTCGGCCATCGCGGTCTCCGCGAGCGCAAGGTACGAGCGCGGATCGTACACTTTCTTATTCCCGAGGTCGCCATCCACTTTCAGCACGCCATCGTAATTTTTGAACATGTGCGCGGCGACTGCGCGCGTGAACGCGTATTGCATATCGGTATCGACATTCATTTTTACCACGCCGTAATCGAGCGATTCGTGAATCTCCTCCTGAGTCGAACCTGAGCCGCCGTGAAATACGAGACAAAATCGGGCAGCTTCGCCGTGTGCTTTTACGACTGCGTCCTGGCATTCCTTCAAAACTTTTGGCCGCAGCTTAACGTGACCAGGTTTATAGACGCCGTGCACGTTTCCAAATGTCGCAGCGAGCAAGTATCGGCCGCCGATTGGATTTAACCGGCGCGCAACTTCCAGCGTGTCCTCGGGCGTTGTATAGAGCTTCGCCGCATGGTCGCCGACAACACCGTCCTCTTCACCGCCGACTGCGCCCGTTTCGATTTCGAGCACGAGATCGTTCTTTGCAAATCGCTCAAGCAGCTTGGCGGAAATGTCGAGATTCTCCTGCAACGAGAGATTGCTGCCATCAAACATGTGTCCATTGAAGAGATTGGGCTGGCCTGCAGCGCGGCGCTTTTCGGTTTCCGCGACGAGCGGGAGGACGAATTTGTCGAGCTTATTTTTGAGGCAATGGTCCGTGTGCAAGGCAACATAAATCGGGTAACGTTCAGCCACTCGGTGCACGTGCTCTGCGATTGAAATCGCACCGGCTGCCGAATCTTTCAGCGAAGTGCCTGATGCAAAGGCGCCGCCGCCCGTGGAAATTTGAATAATCCCATCCGCTTTACTCTCCGCGAGTCCGCGAAGCACGGCGTTGGCCGTAGTGAGTGACGTGACATTGGCGGCGGGAAGAGCGAAGTGCCCGGCGCGCGCCCCGTCGAGAATTGCACAATATGTTTTGAAGTCAGAAACTGGCATAATGTTCACCGGCGGTGAGACCGGCTGCCGGGTTTGCACAATATGACTCACTACATTACGTGGCAATCCGACGATGGTGTGCCTTTGGTGTGGAACGATTTCATGCATCAGTTTTTCGCTTCCATTTTTACGCTGCTGCTTACCGCTGCGATCGCGTTGGCGCTTGATCCGCAGACAAAGGCGGAAATCGATGAGTTGATTTCTTTCGTCCAGACGTCGGGTGTTCGCTTCATTCGCAACGGCACGGAGTATTCCGCGGCCGAGGGCGCGCAGCATCTACGCGACAAACTCGCGAAAGCTGGCAACCGCGTGAAGACGACCGATGACTTCATCGCCGGAATTGCCAGCAGGAGTTATATCTCCGGCAAACCTTACCTGGTGAAATTCGCGGATGGTCACACTCAGCCCACGGGCGATTGGTTGCAGGCGCACCTCGCCGGGGTGAGGAAGAACAAACGGTGAAGGCCGAATCGTTGGCCCGGCGAATCGCCCTGGCCGGCTTCGCGCTCGTCCTGGCATGCGGTTGCGCCACTCACGACCGGTCGATCACCGCACCTAAGATTTCCAAACTCAGAACTGCGCACGAACTGCGCGTGATGACCTTCAATCTCCGCGTCCGCACGATCCTCGACGGGCACAATATCTGGGACAAGCGACGCGACCTTGTCGTGGAGCGCGTCCGCGCCTTTGACGCCGACTTGCTCGGCACGCAGGAAGGTTTGGGCTCGATGGAAAACTATCTGCGTCAACAACTCGGCGATTACACTTTCCGCGGCGTTGGTCGCGACGATGGGAAACAGCGCGGCGAAATGTGCGGACTGTTTTTCAAGACCGCCCGTTTCGAGCTGATCGATGGCGGATATTTCTGGCTTAGCGAGACTCCCGAGCAGCCGGGCAGCCGCGGGTGGGCCGAGGTCTATCCGCGCATGGTCACTTGGGTGAAGCTCCGGCCGCGCGCCGGCGGCGCGCCCTTTTATTGGTTCAATACGCACTTCGACGCCTACAGCCCTTGGGCGCGCGCGCAATCGTCAAAGCTGCTGCGCGAGCAGATTGACCACATCGCCGGCGTCATGCCTTGCATCGTGACCGGCGACTTCAATACCGCTCCCGATTCCACTCCCTACCGCACGTTGCTCGCTCCGCAGCCTATTGCGGCTTCTTCGCTGCACGACGTTTTTCGCGCCGCGCATTCGGTCGCCACGCGCGACGAAGGCACGGTGCATTTCTTCACCGGCTGGCGCGGCGGACGGCGCATGGACTGGATTCTCGCCAGTTCGCATTTCCAGACCATCGATGCAGAGATAGATCACACCCGTGGGCCTGGCGGTTACCCCTCGGACCACTTTCCGGTGACCGCGACGCTACGAGCCCCCGCCGTCACTGCACCGCAGCCGCAGGCGACGCGGCGCGAACAGCCGAAGGCATGAAAAAAATGAGGACACCCATTTATCCGCTGCCCGGTGGAGAATTGCGGCGCTGCTCACTTGTCCTCAAGCACTTTGCCGGGTAGTTCGATCAAACCCTTCACCGCCCTGTCGGCTTCTTTCTCCGCTGCGTCCGCTGTCCTGGCGGTTTTCTTCGGGGCGTTGACGACCGGGTGAAAGCCTGGAAAACCCTTGATACTCCAGCGCACGTTATCCACCGGGCCTTTGCCTTTGAATTCCAACAGCCAGGTGAACAAGACCGTAATAAGCCCCGGGAGTTTCCGCAGTCCCCCCGTCGCGGTGAACTGAGTGTATTCGCGTGCGAGATCGATGTTGCCGCCCGCTTCAATGTGGGCGTGCTCGCTGACGAGTTTCAGATCCTCGAGATACAGAATGCTGCCCGCCATCCGATGATTCACGGTCAGCGTGGATGGCTCATCCGTGTGAAATCGCGGCGCCAGTATGTTGAACACGAAGTGCAGTGGGCCGACAATTGGCACGCGACCGAAGTCAGCCTCGCCGATGTTTAGCGCACCTGAACCGGCGAGCGACGCCAAATCAAATTCACCGCCGCCCTGCCAACCGCATTGCACGACACCAGGCTCCTTCTGGGCGCCGCCAAAACTGTTGATGATCGATTGCAGTCGGGCGTCCTTGATTGCGAACTGCGTTTCGAATCGCGCTTTCTTCTTAGCCGAAGGCAGATAGACCAGCGTCCTCGGCGCGATGAGACTCCCCTGCCAGAGGCCCGCCTTGAAGTTGGAGATCGACACCACCTGCTTCCCTACGCGCACTGAAAAAGTTGGTCTCTGCAGCGCGACTTTTGTTCCACCGCTCGCATAGAAGAGGTCGCCGCCGAGCGCCATTTCGCCGTCCCAGCGGAAGTTCTCAGGGTGATCCATCGGAATCTCTCCCGCAGCGCTAACTCGCCCCGCGCCGTTCCAATTCAACCGAACGACCCGAGGCTGCTTCTGACCTGCGCTAAAACTCTTCCTGACTGATGACGACCGCGTACCGTTGAGTGTGAGCTGCGTTTCGATTCGTAGTTTTTTCTCCTTCGAGGGCAAATGGACCTGTATCCTCGACGCAGTGAGGCTCCCCTCCCAGAGGCCCGCCTTGAGATCGGAGATGGTCACCGCCTGCTCCTGCACGCGCATTGAAAAAGTTGGCTTCTGCAATGCGATGTTTGTTTGGCCGCTCGCATAGACAAGCTCGCCGCCGAGCGCCGCGTCGCCATTCCAGCGAAAGTTCTGAGGCTGATCCATGGGAATCTCTGCCGTCCCGCTGATTCGCCAAGCGCCCATCCAGTTCAACGGAACGACAGCAGGCTGCTTCCGAGCCTCGGTAAAACTGTTGATGATCGATTGTGGTCGTGAGCCGTCGAGGCTGAGCTGAGTTTCGATTCGCAGTTTCTTGTCCTTCGAGGGCAAATGGACCTGCAATCTCGCGACGTCGAGACTTCCATCCCAGAGGGCTGCCTTGAGATCGGAAATGGTTACCGCCTGCTCCTCCACGCGCATTGAAAAAGTTGGCTTCTGCAATGCGATGTTTGTTTGCCCGCTCGCATAAATGAGGTCGCCATCGAGTGCCATGTCACCATTCCAGCGGAAGTTCTCAGGATGATGCATCGGGATCTCTCCCGCACCGCTGATTCGCCACGCGCCCTTCCAGTCCAACGGAACGGCCCCAGGCTGCATCCGATCTTCGCTAAAACTGTTGATGATCGATTGCGACCGCATTCCGTCGAGTTTGAGCTGCGCTTCGAATCGCAGTTTCTTCTCCTTCGAGGGCAAAGGGACTTGGAACCTCGCCACATCGAGACTTCCATCCCAGAGGCCCGCCTTGAGATCGGAGATGGTCACCACCTTCTGCTCCACATGCACTGAAAAAGTCGGCTTCTGCAATGCGATGTTTGTTTGGCCGCTCGCATAAATGAGGTCGCCATCGAGCGCCATGTCACCATTCCAGCGGAAGTTCTCAGGGTGATCCATCGGGATCTCTCCCGCACCGCTGACTCGCCCGTCGCCGCTGGTGCTTACCGCGGACAAATCCCCGACGGCGCCGGGCATCATGGCGCGCGCGAGTGCCAGCACGTCGATCCCCGAATCAAATTTGCGGATGCGGATGACACGACTGGCGGGATCGAACGCCCCGGCAATCTCCGCTTTCCGGCCCGCATGGCCGATGCGCAAATGATCGATCTCGATCGGTGAATTTGAATTCTTCTTGCCGACGGGGATCTTCACCGCCGCCTGCATGAAGTCCCACCGCTGCCCTAGCCATTGAAACTTCGCGCCATCAAACGTCATCGTGGACTCCATGCCGCGGTCGTCCGGAAGTGAATGCAATTCTATCCTCAGCACCGGTTCGTCCTTCTCCGGTCGAAACTTCAGCCCCTCCTTCACCGACTTCAGCCAGTCGAGATTGACCTCGCGGAACAAGCCCTCGCGCTGCACGACTTGTCTTGCTGCGGCGACCGCCTCGGCATTTCCAGCATGAGTTAAGGCCACAAACGCGCATTTCGCCTCGATACGTAATCCCTGCAGGCTCGCATGACACTCCGGCAGGTCCGCCTTTCCCGGCTGGACGAGCAAGAGCATGTCCAGGTGCTCCAGTCTGGTCTCGCCCGGTCCGCTGCCGAGCAGCATCTGCGTGTCCACCGCCTTGAAGTTCATCTTGTCCCAGCGAAGAAACGACCGCTCGGGTCTTTTCGCCGTCACGAGGCCAAGCAGTGCGAGTCGGTCGTGCTTCGCGGCATCACGATACACAGCGAGCCCATGCAGCCGGATACCTCCTCCCGGCACCCAGTCGGCGGATTTCCAGTTAATGAAAACGCCGTCCTCTGCAAGCCGATCACCGAGCTTGCCCGCAAGAAACTCTCCGATCTCCCGCCGGGCGAAGAAAAACCCGGCAACTACGACGACCAGGGCGATCACAACCAAGCCGAGCAAAATCCACAAACCACGACGGTGGCGCGCCGGGGGTCGCGAATGAGGCAAGAGATCGCTCATGCTTTTTTCATGCTACCACCACGCGATACCGGACCAAGACTTACCGAATGTCTATCCTTCATTCAGAAAAGGCCGCGCGCATCGCAGGGCATGGCGGTTAGCTCTGTAGTCACCTCCTCCGCGGTATTGCCACCCGATGCCGAAGACTTTGAAAGTCGTGGTCGCGATGCGTTGATAGGTTGAAGCGTAGCAGCGGTATCTCACCGTCAAGCCTGAGACGCGGACCGTAATGCTGCAGCACGTCGCCCGTGACCTGGCTGCAAAAGTGGAGCGTGTGACCGCGGCTTCATCGAAACCGCTCGACAAGCTACGACAGCGATGTGTTATGCTGCCCTATAATGGCAGCTTGGACCGCCAACCAGCTCCTCGCCTGCTCTTAATTCGTTAGGCGGAAAAAACGTTACTGGCGCGCGCCAATCGGACGTTAGCTCGCCAGTTTCGCGTAGAGCCATATCATAAGTTGCGCTACAAGCGCATAAGCGGCGATGGCGGGGAGTGCTTTCTGGGTACCGAAGTATGTGCCGGAAAGGAGCAGAGCGAGGCCAACGTGCCGATTCACATTGCAGACCACCAGTGTCTTAGTCGCCACTGTTGCAGGGGTAAGAATAGCAAAACTCGCGGCAATGCAGCCGACTGCGAGCAGCAGCACGGCAATGATCACCCACGGACTGACCTCAGTTAGCGCCGGCCCCATCTTCACGAGGAGGACGATCAACGTCACTGTCAGCAAGGCGTTCCCGATGACGTTGAGCGGGCTCCGTATTTTTGTCGAGAACGCTGGCGCGAAATACATCAACGCGACGCCGATAAGCAGTGGGACGAACTGCTGCTGCGCGAGAACCGCTAACACCTTAAGCGGTGACACCCAGATATTGCGCCCGTAAAGCCACCCCGCCGCGCCAACTAGCAGCGGAATCATGATAGGAGTGAGAAACGCTCCCCAAAGCTGATAGCTGGCCGCCAGCTCCATGTCGAAGCCACGCTTCGCCATGACGCGTGTCATGAGCGGCGCACCTGGCGCGACCGCTATTAGGAACACGCCGATCAACGCCCCTCGATCCAGTCGCAGTAAACTGGCAAGCGCAAGGGCGAGGATTGGTGGAACGATGAATGTTGCTGCCAGCAGCTTCGCCCAAGTCGCCAGGGTAAGGCGCCGCCAGTTGGCTAGGAACTGAGTCCAATTCAGGCTCATGCCGACAGAGATCATCAATAACAGGACAGTGATTGGAAGGAGGAACTTCATTCCGTCGCAGACTGCGAAAGTCTATTGCTGCAATCGTAACAATTAAACTGCGTTCGCACACAGTCCGCGTACTTCTCGCCAAGAAAGTGACGCACCAACCGTCCAGATTGTAGTATGCGCGACTATCCGAACGCCGTGGGAATCGACGTTCGGTTTGAGAACTGGGATAGACGAACGCAGCATTTGCAGCACAACGTGTCAGAAGTGTAGTTGTATTTTAGATAGCACAAGTCGAGGCGTCGTAGACGGCCGATCCCGCCACGCGGACCTACAAAGCGAGAGTGGTGTTCGCTCCCCCGCATGACTTGACCATTCTCCCTGGATAACTGCCCAAATGATTGCTCAGGTGCAGCCGACGCAGCCGGTGCCGCGGGCGCGGTTCGAGTGCCCCAAAGGCGATCGCCAGCGAGCCTGATGGCAAAGTCTTCGTCTGCCCCTCAGTCGGGCAGGAACGTCACTTTCCCTGTGGAGACATCGTAAATCGCTCCGACGAGCCCGACGGTACCGGCGTCGAGCTGAGCCTTTATCGTCGGGCTCTTCTCGCGAATCTCCTTCATCGCCTGAGACACGTTGGCCTCGGCGACTTTGTTGACGTACGCGTCGTCCTTCGAGCTTCCCGGGCCCGATGCCGACACGGCGGGCCGAATCTTCGCTAGCAGCTCGGTGAGATTACCCAGCTTCGCGTCGTCGATGGAGCCCTTCACAGCCCCGCATGAGGTGTGCCCGAGGACGACGAGCAGTTTCGACCCGACAACCTTCGTTGCATACTCCATGCTGCCAAGCACATCCTCGTTGACAACGTTGCCCGCGATGCGGATCCCGAAGACGTCGCCAATTCCCTGATCGAAGATGATTTCGATCGGAGCGCGAGAGTCCATGCACGCGAGGACCACCGCAAACGGATACTGACCGCCTGCAGTCGCTGACACCTTCGCCAGCCAATCGCGGCTCTTCATGTTCTTCTCAACGAAGCGAGCGTTACCTTTTTTCAGCTTTTCCAAGGCCGAGGCCGGCGTCATTCCGGCCTGCGATTCCGCGGTCTGAACAGCCGGGGTCTTTTTACCCGGAGCGTCGGCGGAAGTTTGCGCGAGGGCCAATGCCGAGACGGCAAAAGCAAGGGACACGAGGCCGATCACGAGTGTTGTTTGTCGCATGAATCCTCCTTAAACGGTTAGCTATATCACAGCACGCCTCACGTGCGGTCAATTACCACCGGCAGGCTATAGGCCGCGCGAGCCCCACGGATTGTGCAACTCTTCGGCGAAGGGGTGCTGCATCTTCTCTTCTGGTGCCGGCGCGACGTGCTGCTGGACGCAGAGTTGCTGATACCGTCGATGTGCCGGTTCTCCGCCGACGTAGGCCACACCAGCTTTCTCGTCTTTATAGACGTAGAAGGCTTTGCCCTTCAATGTGGCGTACTCGACTGTGTTGTTAGGAAGCGCGGCGTAGAGCTCCTTTTGCTTTGCGGTCTGTGGAGTGCGCACAACGAAACCGGCTGAAGAGAGTAATGAGGTGGTTTTATTTGTCTCCATACTGGCGCAGCTGGCAAAGAAAATGATGCCGCCGGCGGCCAAGATGAGAGTCAGGCTTGAGTTAATTATTCTAGTTTTCATCGTTCGATGTGTGTTGACTGGCTGCGACTCGCAAGTAGAGAACGCGTCGACCGATGGCGTCAACAGTATCTTTCGTCTGTCACGAAAATGTAACAATCACGCGCGGATCGAACGGAGAAAAACATCCCAACGGTCTACCGGAATTGGTTGTCTCATCTGTTTCGGCCTTGCCTTCGCCGGTGGATAAAAGTTTGGCTGCCCCAAAATGGCTTTGCGGCCGGAGCATCTCCCAGAATTTCAGCATTAGGAGTGGTCACCCGCTGTAATCGTGGTGCAATTGCCTGGTCCAACTCCGAGTGAAGAAGTCATTCATCTGTTCTTCCGGTGCCGGCGCGACATGCTGCTGCGTACAGAGTTGCTGATACCGTCGATGTTCCGGTTCTCCTCCCACATATTCCACGCCGGCCTTCTCGTCTTTAAAGACGTAGAAAACTTTGCCCTTCACTGTGCCCCGCTCGAGTTTGTTGCTCGGAAACGCGGCGTAGAGCTCCTTTTGCTTTGCGGTCTGTGGAGTACGCATATGGAAGCCGGCGGCGGAGAGTAAGGCCGTAGTTTTGTTCGTTTCCATGCTGGCGCAGCCGGTAAAGAAAATGACGCCCCAGCCGGCCAAGATGAGAATCAGGATTGAGTTAATAATTCTGGGTTTCATAGTTCGTTGCGTGTTGACTAACCTCGACTTGCAAGAAGAGCGCACGTCGACGGCTGACGTCAATAGTGTCCTTAGTCTGTCACCAAAAACAATCATGCGCGAATTGAACGGAGATGACAAGCATCCTCAGGGTGTAACGAGATAGCCTGCCTGCATCAACGCGACCGCCGGTAACGGGCAGACCAGATTTTCCGGTTGTATTACATGAGTGCCCGGATCCAACGCCGATAGCCAGGGTTTTGACGAAGTCATTCAGCAAGGTGGTTCAGGACGTTTGTCATCGGCTCGCTCGGAATTCGAATCGCGCCGGCAAATGGATAGTTCAGTTCCAGGATTATAAAAAGTGCGCAGGCGACCGAGAACGCGCCGGCGACTAAAGCAAGAGTGCTCGTTGCGTTGGCCGGTGCAAGGAGACTAAAGCCAAAAAAGATAACCACTAGCCACGACACAAGAGCGATTAACAGCGGCTTCGACAGGGAAGGAATCGCCTGCGCTTGCAGCAGCGCTCGAAGCTCCGCGAGTTGCACCATGAGATTCGTCGCTTGAGTCTTAAGCTCACGTTGCGCGTCATCTTGAGGTGAGAGGCGCTGAACCGCCACGTAAACGGCATCCCCCATCTGCTCGTTGGGATTTAATTGGACTGAACCGGTTCGCTCCGCTGGCCAGGTCTGGCGAACTGCATCGGCCACGGAGTCCCGAAGGGCACGGCGCGAGTCCGTTGCCTGCGGCCCGTAAAGTTTTAGCACACGATCAAGCAATTCGACCTTCGCGGCCATCTGAACCACTTCGCTCCGCGTAGTGTCAAACGTGCCTTTGGCTGAGCTAATGAGTAGCCCGAGGAGTATCGCGGTCATAGTCGCAACAAGTCCCAGCGCCAGTTTCACCACGTCCTTGGAGTCAGGGCTCAAGTGCTCCGCGGGAACGATCCGACGCACACATCCTCCCAGCAATGTGATGCCGACGAGGCCTACGAACAAAATCAATCCGATAACACTTATGATCATTGTGGCTTTTTCGAGCAGCCTAACGCTACAACACACACCCGAAGCTTCGTCGCTCTGCGAGTTCTTCCATTCATTTGCTCTTTCCGCTTGTGCTATTCGGCGGAGTGCCGAGGTATTCCACGTGCGCTTGGTTAATCTTCCCGTTGAACTTGAACGGTGCGTCGTCGTAATACTCGATGCTGACCGGCGAGCCGAGGTCCACGCCAAAGTCCAAACAGTCGTTGGCGGTAAAGAGTAGAGGTGCGCTGACGGGAACCGTGCCGGAGGCGACTTCATTGCCGTTGACTTTCATCACAACCTTGAGCGGCCCGGCAGGCTTCGGCTGGACATAGGTGGTTTCGACTTCAATTTTCACTTTACCTTCCGGCAGCTTGTCCTTCGCCTTGATGTGAGTGCGAACGAGTTCGAACAAGTTGTACTCATAAGACAGCACGCCATCCTTGACGTAGCAGCTAAGCCCGCCGGAAAAGCCACCGAGCGCGTAAATCACACCGCTGGCATTAGCTGGAACGTCGGCGTCAACGGTGACAATGTTGGGCTTGTTGCCTAAAGCAGGCGCGGCGAATTCCGGGATGCGCGTAATACCGCCAGGGAACGTCCATGAGGTATAAGGCGGAGATAGTCGTAGCTCCGGGTGCATGACCGGAACCCACAAACCGCCGCCGATAGGCAGACCTTTGTTCTTAGTGAACTCCGACAGAAACAGGTCCTGCATCTCTTTTAGTTTCGCGGGCTCTTTGTCGGCGAGGTCCACCGCCTGTGACCAATCAGTATTTAGGTCATAAAGCTGCCACTTATCGTTATCGGGGTTCCACTCCTTGATACCAGGCGGTAGCCCAGGAATCCAGGGAATGCGTGGTCCAACTACCGAAGCCATCCAGCCATCGTGATAAATGCTGCGGCTACCCATGACCTCGAAATACTGTGTATGCTTTACTTCTGGAGCTTTCGCATTGTTGAAGGTGCTGGCAAAGCTGACGCCATCCATGGGATCCTGCGAGATGCCGTTAACGACGCGCGGTGGCGTAATGCGGAGTAGATCGTAAATGGTCGGAGCAATGTCGTTCACATGAAGAAATTGCGGACGCGGCGTGGCATCTGGTTTGATCTTAGCCGGCCAGCGCACTGCCATCGGATTGCGAATGCCGCCGAAATGAGAAGCGATCAGTTTTGTATACTGATAAGGTGCGCTTCCCGCCCATGCCCAGCCGGCGTGATACATCGGGTCAGTCTTAGGCCCGCCGAGCGAGTCCAAGCCACCTAACGAGTCAAGCGCCTGCATGTGCTGCTTAATTGTACTGGGAATGCCATTCTGAGCGAGTAACTCGCTGATGGTGCCGGCTTGACCTTCAGCGGAAGCACCGTTATCCCCCCAAATATAAAGGATCAGGGTATTGTCGCCGTAACCTAGTGCATCAATGGTATCAACGACCCGCCCGATCTGCGCGTCCACATGTTCGCAAAAGCCGGCATAAACCTCCATCAGGCGTCTTTGAAACGGTTTCTCGTCATCCGGAATCGAATCCCACGATGCCAGGCTAGCTGGACGAGGGGTTAGTTTCGCGTCCTGCGGAATCCAACCCATTTCCTTAGCACGCTTGAAAACACGCTCCTGATACTTATCCCAGCCGTCGTCGAACTTACCCTTGTATTTGTCCGCCCATTCCTTCGGCACATGGAATGGCCCATGCGCAGCGCCGCTAGCCCAATACATGAAGAAGGGTTTGTCCGGCGCGAGGGATTTCTGTTGCCTGAGCCAGGAAATTGCATCATCCGCGAGGTCTTCGCTTAGGTGATAGTAATTGTGTCCGCCGGACGTGTGCGGATGCTGGATGTAAGTAGTATTTCGAACAAGCTGTGGTTCCCATTGTGATGCCTCGCCGGCGAGAAAACCGTAGAAGTATTGAAAGCCATAGCCGGTAGGCCAGTCGTTAAAAGGTCCAGCAGCGGTTGTCTCCAAGGCAGGAGTATTGTGCCACTTGCCCCATGCGGCGGTATTGTAGCCGTAATCCTTGAGGACCTCCGCGACTGTCGCGCTGCTCTTCGGAATTATGCCCATATATCCATCCCAGTCATTCGCCAGCTCAGCAATCTGGCCATTCGCCACTCGATGGTGGTTGCGTCCAGTTAACAAGGCGGCGCGTGTAGGCGAACACATTGCCGTCGTATGGAAGCGATTGTAGGAGATCCCTTCCTTGGCGATGCGCGACAAGGTCGGCGTATGAATCTCCCCGCCATAGGTGTCGGTCTGCCCTGGACCGACATCGTCGATCAGAAAAATCACAATGTTCGGCGCATCCTTGGGCAAATGGCTTACTGGCGGCAGCGGACTGTACGTGGACTCCTGCATAGTCCGTTCGGCAGTGCTACCAGATTTCTTCGGCGGGAATGGCAGCTCCTCCTGCGCGTTGGCGGGCCAGACAAATGCCGCGCCCAAGATACAAAGCCCAAGACATCGCGTAAGTGCGGCGGCCTTACGGTTAACTTCACTGTTGTATTTGTTGTTCATAGTCACCTTGTGGTTGATTCAAATGTCTTCACAGCGGGAGCATGGTTATCCGCACAACGGCAAATAGGAAAACCGCCACAGCAAAAGCGAATGCGACGACACGCACTCTGCGCTGCTCAAACTTTCCCGAGGCGCTGGCGAAGAAAAGAACTGTGGCAAACAAGAACAGTGTTCGCGAGGTATTGACCGGAAACGCTGCTGGCGTTGCGCGATGCCTGCAGGCTGGTTGCAGCTTTCGCGGTGGCTTCGGCGGCCTCGCGCGTTCCTCGCACTTCGTAGAGGTTCGGCACGAAAGGATGCGGATCGGCGTTCGGATTTTCAAACGGCTTCTGTGCCAGCCATGCGTCGTAAGCCTTGCGCACATCGGGTGGAAAACGTTCGACGTAGAAGTTCGCCAACTTTTCGTTGCCGTCGTGCTTCGCCGCCAGGAATTCCATGAACATGGCGGTGTGAATTGTCGCCTGCTGCATCCCTTGCATCGTGTAGAGACTCGCACGGCGCTCCAGGGAGTTAAATTCATTCATTAACCGATTGCTCCTTCGAGTGAAGGCCGCGGACTGATATGAGCACCATGCGGTGCTGAGTGTCGCCAGCGCCATCAGCAAAGCCGTCACGGGTTCGACCCATCTCTTTTTTTCCTGTGGCTCGCGCTTTGGCGAACCTGGCGGATCATCTCGTATTTTCACGCCGTCAGATTTGTTCTCTATCATCCATGCGTCGAAGAATATTTTTGCTCACTATGACGAAGAAGAATGCTGTCGAGAGCCCGCACATCAGAATACCAGTCAATCCCTCCACTGGCGCGAACAGTCGCCATTCTTTTGGCAGCACGATGTCCCCGTAGCCGATAGTGGCGTAGGTAACACCAGAAAAATAAAACGACGACTCGGCGTCCGGCAGGCATTTATACCACCAGAAAAACAACGCCCAGACGGCGATCTCAATGAAGTGAATGATAATCAGGAACCACGCGATGCGAGTCAACAGCCATGCAATTGGCCAGAAGCGTGTATCCGGTCGTGCGCTGGAGTGCAGCACGTGGCTTAACACCATGCCGAGGCCCATGGCGTGAATGATTACAGTTATCGCAACCAGGCCCGAGCCAATTAAGAGGTTAGTGATCATCTTGGCGTTAAGGTTTTCATGGCTGTTGATCGGACGTTCTCTGAAAATCTTCTATAGCGTCTGCGACACTTTTGAAACGATTGATGCCACCGAATTTACTATCCACACCCGCGTTACGGAGCCGGTCACGAACGGAAGAGCGTGCTTCGACCGCTTGGAACCGGATGCGCTCGGCGGTCAATTCATCGGCCATACCGGCAAGAGCGTGAGCGCTTTGCAAGTCCAGGCGAGGCGCAGCGGAAAGATCGAGCACGACCAACTTCGGTGGCGTCGGTTCAGCGTGCACGCGTTTCAGAATCGACTCGCAGACATGGTCCACGTTGAAGTACACGAGACCTGATTCCGGCCGAAAGATCAGGGCACCGGAAATGAGTTCGTTGTCTGGATGCCGTTCGCGATCCGAGAAACGACGAGAGCCTGGAATTCGCCCGAGAAAAGCCACGTGTGGTCTGGACGCTGTTCGCAACAGTTGCACCAGCGAAATGATTGCGCCGATCATCACGCCGCGAAGCAGACCCGAGCTGAGAACACCGAGAATGGCAGCCATTGCTACGACGAATTCAGCGCGGTCCACGCGCCAGAGTTGTTTCAACGTTGAGAGCTTGAACAAACTTGCAACGGCGACCAGCACCACAGATGCTAATACCGGCTGGGGCAACGCGCTCAACAGGTGCGAAAAGAAGAGGACAACAACTAAAATCATTCCCGCAGCGAGCGCGCTTGACAGCGGTGTGCGCGCACCGCCACCTTCGTTGACGAGCGATTGCGACATGCCGCCGCTGATCGGAAATCCGCGCCCCAGTCCTGCACCGAGGTTTGCAGCCGCGAGCGCCAGGAATTCCTGATTGGCGTTAAACCGTCCGCCGTGTTTCGCAGTGAACATTCGCCCGATGGCTGCGGTTTCCACAGCGCCGAGCAGAAAACAAGCAAAGGCTAGCGGAAGCAGTTCGTTAAGATCGTGCCAGTAAACGGCGGGCAGGCCGATCGGAGGCAATCCCTCTGGCACATTGCCGAGCAGCTTTACGCCACGCTCGCCTAACGAGAGTGCAGAAGCGGCCACGATACCACCAACGACTACGAACAGCGCTACTGGTTTGTTTTTCAGGAAAATCTTTCCCAAAATGAGCACTGCCAGCGCCGTTCCTCCGACAAGGAGCGATGTGGGATTTGTTTCGTGCAGATGCTTAAAGAAATGGCCGCTGTTCTCCCAAAAATCTCCATGCGCGCCGTGAAAGCCGAAGAGCTTGGGCAGTTGCGTGCTTGCCAGAAAGAGGGCAACGCCGCATTTGAAGCCGGTCATCACACTTTCGGAAATGAAATTTACAATGACACCTGCTTTTACCAGCCAGGCGAGCAACGCGATGAACGCGACCAGCAAAGCTGTGCCGGCAGCGAGTGCGCCAAAGCGCGTTGTATCGCCACCTGCAATGTCACCGATGGACGCACCAACGAGCAACGAGATGGCAGAAGTAACAGTGACAACTGTGTGCCGCGAACTACAAAACAACCAGAAGACGAGTCCGCCGAATAGACAGGCGTAAAGTCCAGCCTCAGGCGGCAGATTGGCCAGAGATGCATCTCCCAAACCGGCGGGGAGCAAATATGCGGCGAGCGTGATTCCTGCGAAAACATCCGTCCGCAACCAACTTGCCTCGTAGGCACGCAACCAACTGAGAGCGGGAACCAATCGAGCGAGAGATGGTGCATTCATGGCGGCATCCTCCGGCCCTCGAACAGTGGCCTAACGACTTCGGTCTTTCCGACGGCGGATCTTGTACTCTTTGGCCCACGCGCGAGCCGCCTCCAACGGGTCGCCATGCTCCTGGCGCTCGATCCAAGCCTTAAGTCCCTCTTCATTAACCGGCAGATCGAGAACGCGAGGGGCGCCGAACAATTTTCCAAAGCTCTCCATCACTTGCGTCGTGGTTGAGAAGACAATCTCATCCATGGCTTCAGGCTTACCCTGCGAAGCATAGGCGTTGAAATCGACCCAGAATCCATCCGGGCGGAGAACAAACATGCGTGTCTTGGGTAACGAATCACGTGGCGCGACGCCGGTTTGTGTCACCAGATAGGGTCCGCGTTCGCTGCCGGCACCGAGATTCAAAATCTGCGCATCGTGATAATCATTGGTAATTGTGCGCATGAACTGGCGTTCTTATCGCAGTTTGAAATTATTTTATCGCGCCCGTTCCTTCGAAGTCACCGCCAAGAGCCAGATACAGATTCACACGTTCGCGGAGGCGGGAAGCGCGGATTTGAGTGAGCTGGACTTTCGCTGCGAGGTTTTCCCCGGCAAGACGCAAGACGGTGAACATGTCGATCTGGCCTTGTTCGAGCTGTTGCCTGCTGAACGTCACCGATTCAGCACTGCTGGAAACTACGGTGCCAAGCGCGCCTTCGCGTTTGCGTAAATAGTAATCACTGGCAAGTGCATCTTCCACTTCCTGGAATGCGCGCAACGCGTGTCCCACATAAGTCGCGGCCGCGGCTTTTTGCTCTGCGGTGCGAAGATCTTGCGCAGCCTTGAGTTCACCGCCAAAGAAAATCGGCTGCGTGATTCCACCAGCAAAACTCCAGACGAGGGCGTTGAGCGTCCCGACCCCGTCAAGTTCCGCGGTTCCGAGGCCACTTGTGGCACTGAGCACAAAGCGCGGTAGCCGCGCGGTGCGAGCTTCGTTTACCCGGTGAAAAGCGGCGGCGAAACGGCGCTCGCTGGCGATAAGGTCCGGACGGCGTTCGAGGATCTGCGCGGGCATACCGGCGGGGACGCTTCTCGGTTGGCCGGGAAAAGAACGTCGCACATCAAATTTGCCTGCGGGATAGCGACTGGTGACGACCTCAATCGCGCGGATTGTTTGCGCCCGTGCGGCTTGTGCGGCGTAGAGCGCATCTTCGGCGGCGGCTCTGCGGGATGTAATTTGCGACACGTCGAAGTCACTGGCAAAACCCTGCTGTTTGCGCACGTCGGTGAGCTTTGAGTACTCCTGGTAGATATCGAGCGTCTCCTGTGCGTTCGCTTCCTGTTGCGCGGCTTCGATCGTAGTGAAGTACGCGCGCGCCACGGCAGCGGCCAGGGATTGGCGGGCGAATTCGTAGTCCGCTTCCAGCGCATAGCTTTCAGCTTTCGCGGCAGCTTTTTTCGAGCGAATGCGCCCCCACACGTCGGCCTCCCATGCGGCACCGGCTGCGATGCCATATACCCAGCGCTGTGATGTGTCATCCATGCTGGTGTCGAGTCCGGACCCGCCGCTGTCCTCCGTTCCCGGGCCCCCGAAGGACGGCGGATTGATGTCGCGACCGAGATCGCCGCTAAGATGCTGTCCCTGGCGCTCGCCCAAACCCTTCATCGCGATGCGCGGATACAGCGATGCTGCGGCAACGCGTACAGCAGCGCGCGATGCTTCCACGCGCGCGGCGGCGGCTTTCAAATCGGGATTCCGTTCGACCGCATCGGCAACCAGCGCGTTGAGCTCCGGATCGCCAAAGTTGCGGATCCAGCCTGGCACCACTTCCCCGCTGCGATGCGGGCCAGCCCAGCTTCCCGGGATCTTCGCGCGAGTCCGCTCGGGCATGATGTCAGCCCCAACGGGCGCCTGCCTAATCGCGCAGCTGGCAAGCACGAGGCTGCTGGCGGTAACAAGGAGCAGGGTGCAGCGCCGAGCGTTCATCATTTCAAATTTAGTGGCCGCCGAAGAGAGCGGAGAGATGTTTGATGACGAACCAGTCGAACTTGGCCGTGATGCGGACGATCACGCGACGGAGAATCTGGATCGCCGTAATATCGTTCGTGTAGATCGCTCCTCCACCGCGGGCGCCAGCTGCGAGGAAGACGTCTTTATCCTTCCCATCTGTGACGAGTCGCACTGCGATGCGCTGTTCGGGTGCCGAAATGGGCGCGGTGTTGGGGAGGTTGCCGTTGATCGGCAGCTGGCCTTGTGCCGTCGCCCAAAGGATGGAATCGACCTTGCACTTGATGATGCGCCCCGGATACACCTTCATGAAGATTTCCGCTTCGTCGCCGGGCTCGACGTAGCGCAGTTCGTTTTGCCGGTAGAATGCTAGCAACCACGGATCGTCCTCCTGGATAAAACTCATCACAGGCATTGTCGCGAACTGGGTCGCGCGTACGCCGGGTTGCAGGGAAAGGTTGGCCACGCGCCCGTTCGAGGGAGCAACGTGGACGCAGCCCTCGAGGTCGAATTTTGCACTACGCAGGTCGGCTTCGGCCTTGATAATCTGCGCCCCGGCCTGCGCTTCCGTGGCGTCGGCGGCGAGGAATTCGCTTTCAAGATTGCCGAGGTCGCTTTGCGCCTGCTCGAGGTCGGCACGCTTCCCGGCCCCAGTCGCGGCGAGTGCCGTGAATTGCTCGACCCGCTTTTTCGCCAGATCGATCCGCGGAGTGAGCGCCGCTTTTTTGGCCGTCGCGTTTTTGAGTTGATCCTGCAATCCGCGCAGCGTGGCTTCGGCGGCTTTAACCGCCGCCTCGAAGGGTATCGGGTCGATCTTGAAAAGCACGTCGCCTTTCTTGATCGGCCGGTTTGGTTGAATCGGCACCTCGGTCACCTGACCGGTTATGCGCGGAACGATCGGGATCACGTAGTTCATCGCGCGCACGTCGTCAGTTGCAGGCGCGCAGATGTTCAGAAGGAGGAAAAGAGCCATCATTGCCACGATCGGCAACGTGATGGTGATGACCTGGGTGGTAAAATTCCAGGGCAGCCACTTGAATTTAAAAAAAATGAGCCAGACGAAGAAGCCGTAGATGCCAAGGAGGATGATTTCCATTACGCCTTCCCTCCTTTAATCTCCGCTTCGAGTTCCGCGGCACGCGCGCGTATTTGTTCGAGTTCTTTGATGGCGGATTCTTTTCCGATCGGTTTTCCGTGCGAGTCATCGACATCCGTGCCGTAGGCCATCTTGTGCAAAACGGGCTTCGAGTAGGCCCAAAGCCAGGCGATCGGCCAGAGCAGTCCGCCGAAACAAAGCGAGAGAAAGCACAGGCATTTGATAGCTCCGAGTTGTGGATGCCTTCTCTTTTCGGCAACCTTCTCAGGGAGGATATGGACCAGCAGGAAGACCACGATCAAAACGGGCGGGACGATGATGAACGCGAACCACGCAATGACATTCGCGACTGTATCGAGCGTCTCACCGTGGAGAAACGAGGCTTGGGCGTGCGACGGTAGCGCCAGGAAAGTCAAAGCAATGAACAGAGCGAGGCGTCTGGCGGGAAGCCGGCAGGAGGTGGCGTATGGGCGGGTGAGTGAGTTTTTTGGTTTCATGGTTTATCAACTCCCGATCTCAGCGTTGTACATCGCCAATCATCTCTTTGTCCAGAAATACGAGCGAACGAAGGTCATTGTAATTGGTTGCCCCGCCGCTTCGCTGCGCAGTATTAATATCCGACGACATCGTAGTCTAACGCGGCGAATTATCGCAGTCGATTTCCGGCAAGGCCTATTGGACTTTCGTCGTACACGCTCTTGCTTAACGAGACGCGTCGCGTTGAGCGAGTTTCCGGAGAACGAAAGTCGATACCACTTTCACAACGCGTTTTTCATTCGACTCCCAGCGTGTTACACATGATGCTCATTCACAGCCCTCTCGTGAACTTGAACGATCATGCCTGGGCGGCCGGTCTTTGCGTATGGAGGCGCCGCCAGCCAGCGCTGCGAAGGGGGCAGCGGCAAAGCGGCCACTAGGAGTAATGTTACGATTACGTGACATCTTGAACGTGCAGCGCGTGCAATTCTCCCCTGCCGCCGCGGTAGGTGCAGCAATCCCATTCCTCTTGGCGAATAAAGCGTCCGCGACGGAATCGAACTCTATTCTCGCTGCCCACTCGTTTAGCGGTGCCGCGTCGCCAATCGCGGTTCACTCATTCGAATGAGCAGCACCGAGAAGAAAAAGGCTGAATCGTACAGGCCGCATCGTAATCCAGGTTTTCCTAACCGGCTTCGCCTATTATGTGGCGACAGAGATTGCGTGGGCTCTTTGTTTTCCCAATAGCAAAGTTTCTCTTCTTTTTCCGCCGCACGCTGTTCTCGTCGTTATTCTGTTGTTGGTGCCGGCGCGGCACTGGTGGGCGTACACGCTCGCCACAATCCTGGCTCATTTCATCGCTACGCAGCAGGCGCACTGGCCGGCGCTTTACGCTTTGCACTGTGAGGCATTCGATGCCGCGCAAAACGTTTTGGCGGCGGCCGGGATTCGTCTTTTCATCAAGTCACCTTTAAACAAAATCACCCTGCGCGACGCCATTGTTTTCGTCTTGATTGCCGTGATCATCGTTCCTTTCGGCACTGCGTTCTGGGGCGCGGCTTTTACCATCTCCAACGGTTTCGGATATGATTACTGGGTCGAATGGCGTAACCTGGGAATTTCCAACGGCGTCACCGCGGTCGTATTGGTCCCCGCGCTTTTGCTCGTCGCCGAGCGCTTGTCGCGTCGCGGGAGTAGAACGACGACGGCGCGCCTGATCGAGGGAAGTTTGCTGGCATTGGGCATCATCATTGTCGGCGCGTATGTTTTTGCCATTGTGCCGGCCGGACCGGATACCTCGCCGGCTTTACTCTATGCGCCGATCCCGCTGCTAATCTGGGCGGCGTTACGTTTCGGACTTGGTGGAATCAGCGCAGCGATGCTGGTGGTCACCTTTGAAGCGATTTGGGGAGCGATGCACGGACGTGGTCCATTTCTGCAGCAGAGTCCGGCAGAAAACGCGCTCGCCTTGCAGATGTTTCTCATCGTTACAGGTACGCCTCTCATGTTTTTAAGCGTGCTGTTGGAGGACGAAAAGCGGTCACACCAAGCGCTACAGGAAGCCCAAGAGGAGACACACCGTCATCGCGAACAAATTAATCTGCTTGGCCGGGTTAGCTTGCTCGGTGAGATGACCGCCTCGATCGCCCATGAACTGAACCAGCCGCTGTCGGCCCTAATCACCAATGCGAATGCTGGAATACGGTCTATCGACAAGGGCAACGAGAACCCTGGAATGTTGCGCGAGATCCTGGTCGACGTGGAGACGGATGGGCGCCGCGCGCACGATATCATCCGTAACGTGCGTAACACAATTAAGAAAAGCCATCCTACCCGGCACCAGATTAATCTGAATGAGCTGGTCACCAAAGTGGCGCACCTCGTTAGGCCTGATTCAGTGGCCTATTCCTGCGAGGTAGAAACATCGTTGGCCAAGGACCTGCCACTGATCGAAGTAGATCCGGTCCAGATTCAGCAGGTCCTGGTGAACCTGGTTAGTAATGCCCTTGATGCCATGCGCTGGACGCCACCGGACAGACGCAAGGTAGAGATTAGTACGGTTGGCAATGGCGACAACGAAGTGCGCTTGAGCGTACGTGATTATGGCACAGGCCTTCGCACTGAAGTACACGAACGTTTGTTCGACCGGTTCTTTACTACCAAGGAACAGGGGCTGGGAATGGGGTTGGCGATTGTACGCTCTATCGTGGAATCTCATGGCGGTAAAATCGACGCCGAGAATGTCCCCGATGGCGGCGCGCGCTTCCATTGTACTTTGCCGGCAATTAAGACAGCATGACGCCGGGCGAGCCGCAGCGAACGAATTTTCGTAGCACGGAAGTTTTAATCCCACCGCAAAGCGTGCTTCTCCCGCCCGTCCCGACGTGTTAGGATAAGGCACATCAGCCTTTCGTGAACTGGAACCACCACGCTTGGGCGGCTGGTCTCGGTGTATCGAGGATGCCGCGAGCGAGCGCTGCGACGGGGCTAGCGTCAAAGCGGGCTATGTCTGGCAGGTTACAGTTATGTGACGTCTGGAAAGTGCGGCGCGCGCCGTTCTCTGTCCTTTTCGTGATCGCGGCAGTGGCCTTCCTCGGGTTGAAAACCGGGGCGGCGGATGAGCCAAAGCGGGTTCTGCTTATCCATTCCTTTGGCAGCGCCGCGCCGCCTTTCACGGTGGAGTCCACGGCGTTCGAGACCGAGTTGGTGAGCAAGATGGGTGACCGCGTCGATCTCGACGAGGTCTCGCTGGACATGGCGCGTTATCCCGACCGCGACATGCAGGAGGCGATTGTCGATTATCTGCAAAAACGCCAGGCTAAATGGCATCCCGACCTCGTCGTGCCGATCGGGTCCCCTGCCGCGATCTTCGTGGCTACCTATCGCGACCGTCTTTTTCCGGAAACCCCCATCCTTTACGCCTCAGCCGATCGCCGGTTACTGCCGTCGGGGGCGTTGGACAAGAACGCAGCCTACGTCGGACAGATATATGAAATTCGCGGCTTCCTTGAAGACATGCTGCAAATCGCGCCCGCGACAAAAAATATCGTGGTCATAGTCGGCGCAACGCCGCTCGAACGTCTATGGCAGGGTGTGTTTCAAAAGGCAGCCGAGCCGTTCGCAGGCCGGATTAAGTTTACCTACTTCAGCGATCTCTCCTTCAAGCAAATGCAGGAACGGGTCTCGACGTTACCGCCAGATTCCTACATTTTTTTTCTCCTGCTGCTGCGCGATGCCGGAGGTGTGACCCTCAACGGCGATGAGGCGCTGCAACGGCTTCGCGCCGTGGCGCGCGCTCCGATTAACGGCATCTTCGATCATCAGCTCGGTTTAGGGATCGTAGGTGGGCGTCTTTACCAGAGCGAGCGCGTCGGGAAGGCAGCTGCGCAGATCGCGATTCGTATTTTGGGTGGCGAACCGGCATCCAGTTTTCCTCCAACCATGATCGAGCGTCTGCCTCCGCGTTACGACTGGCGCGAGCTACAGCGGTTGAAGATCGATGAGAAACTACTGCCGCCTGGAAGCACGGTCTTGTTCCGCGTCCCGACGGTTTGGGATCGCTACCGGACGTGGATTATCGCCGGTCTTTCGATCTGCATTCTGCAAGCAATGCTTATCACCGGTTTGCTGGCTAACGTCGTGAAACGCCGCCGGGCGGAGCGTTCCTTAACGGAAAGCGAGAAGCGTTTTCAAAGCATGGCCGATGCGGCGCCAGTCCTGATTTGGATGTCAGGCGAAGACAAGCTTCCCACTTATTTCAACAAAGCCTGGCTTGAGTTTACCGGGCGAAGCATGGAGCAGGAACTTGGTAACGGCTGGAAGGAAGGCGTCCAGCCGGATGACCTGGCGAAAATTTCTCAGACCTACCGCCCAGCCGTCGATGCGCGCGAACCATTCATTATGCAATATCGCCTGAAGAACTCCGATGGAGAATATCGTTGGATCACCGATCAAGGAGTGCCGCGCTATGGACCGAGTGGGAATTTCCGTGGCTATGTCGGTGCCTGCGTGGACATCACCGATTTATTGAAGAAGGAAGCAACGCTTCGTCAATTCGAAGAACGTGTCGCGCTGGCGGCAGAAGCAGCGCAGCACGGTGTGTGGGAATTGGACACGGCTACTAACAAGTTGTGGGTCTCGGACAAGGTACGCACTCTACTTGAACTAGATGGTGATGCGCCGACACGCGAAGACTTTCAAGCGCGTGTGCATTCCGACGATCGCGCTGCGCGCGATGCCGCGATCAGAAAGGCTATCGCCGCCAAAGGCGATTACGACCTTGAGTACCGTGTTCCCCTGCGCGACGGAGCCATCCGATGGATCGGTGAACGCGCTCGTTGCCTTGCCGATGAAAAAGGGGAGCTAACGCGGTTGCTAGGCGTTTCGGTCGATATCACCAAGCGCAAGCAGACGGAAGAGGACGCACGCCGCCAGCGCGAGCAAATCAACCTGCTGGGCCGTGTTAGCCTACTTGGTGAGATGACTGCTTCACTCGCGCATGAACTGAATCAGCCGCTCTCAGCTATGGTTACAAATGCCAATGCTGGCATGCGTCTTATCGACAGAGGCAAGGAAGATCCTAAGACCTTGCGCGATATCCTCTCCGACGTGGCCTCAGACGGACGTCGCGCTCACGACATCATCCAAAACGTTCGCAACACAATCAAGAAAGGCGATTCTAACCGACGCCGCGTTAACGTGAATGAGCTAGTTACTAACGTAGCACATGCCATCAGTGCGGATGCCATTGCCTATTCCTGCGAGGTAGAAACATCGCTGGCCGAGGACCTGCCAGTGATCGAGGGAGATCCGGTTCAGATTCAGCAGGTCTTGGTAAACCTGGTCAGTAATGCTCTTGATGCCATGCGGCACACACCACCTGGCCAACGCAAGGTAGAGATTAGTACGGCTTGCAATGGCGACAATGACGTGCGCTTGAGCGTTCGCGATCATGGCACAGGCATTCCCACTGAAGTGCAGGAACGCTTGTTCGACCGGTTCTTTACCACCAAGGAACAGGGGCTGGGAATGGGATTGGCGATTGTGCGCTCCATCGTAGAATCTCATGGCGGTGACATCCAGGCGGAGAATGTCGCTGATGGCGGCGCGCGCTTCTCTTTTACTTTACCGGTAAAGAAGCCAGATCCATTGGGATTCGTGATCGAGGGTGCCGTCGACCGCAGGGCATAAGACCAAAGTCTCATTTCCGTTTGCCTGACTGACGCTGTCCAATTCGGCAGCGTTCTTCGCATCTATGAGTCAGACAACTGAAACAAAGCCGGCATCTGACTCTTCTCCAACTACCGAGGAGATATGCTATGTCGTTGACGACGATCCATCGATGCGCAAATCCATCAGTCGCCTGCTTGAATTGGAAGGATTCAAGGTGCGTGCCTTTGGCGATCCAGAGGATTTTCTCAATGAAATGGCGACAACTCGCGTGCGACTTGTTGTTTTGGATATCTGGATGGAACGGATGACGGGAATGGAATTACTGGCACACCTTTGTGCGAGATCGCCCGAGACTCGTGTGATTTTCATCACGGGTCATGAGGATCGCGCTGCCGAAGCCACCGTGATGCGGGCCGGTGCCGCTGGTTTTTTCATCAAGCCCTTGGATAACGAAAGATTTATCGCTGCCGTTCGAGACGCCCTTAAGCAAGCTAGAGATTAAGTGAAAGAGAGAAAGTGTACCCGGCCAGGCGCGCATGCGCACGTTCGCAAATAGCCGTTATGCCTAACAATCCAACTGATGATTCGGAGGCATTCCCGGCTTCCACGACTATCCCTGAGCCGGCTCACCTATGGCAATATCCCGCTCATGATCTGATTGCCTGGCAACCACAAGGTGTATTGGATGACCCTCTGCTGGATGAGATTGCTGAATGGCTCTGCGCCATCGACGAAGTGTCACCGCCGTTGAGGAGATTCGTTGATTTCAGTCGATTAACGATGGTGGCAGTTCGCACCAGTCATGTTTTTGAATTTGCGCGGAAGCGAGCAGAGCAATTTGCCGGCCCTAGGCCAGTGAAGTCGGCCTTATTTAGCGAAGACTGGGTCGGTTTTGGCATTGCCCGCCTGTACGAAAACCTAATGAAGGAAACGCTGATCGAGGCGCGTGCATTTCGCGACCGTGTCAAGGCTGCCGTCTGGCTAGGTGTGCCGGCGGAGATTTTGAAACTCGACGATAGACCGTCGACTGCTCGTTAGGCGTCATTTCGGTCAGTCAAAAGACGACAAGAAACTGCCGACGACTCGCGCAAGGCTAACCCGTTTGATGTTGTCGTGCGGGCGCGGCGGCGGGTAGCGGTACAGTTTCAGGCGCGAACGTTCCAGCCGTGAACCAGACCGCCGATGATCACGCCGCCGATAGCGCCCCCAACTAGAATTGGAGCATAGGCTTTAGTGACGATTGCATCAGGCACGCTCAAGAGCACCCCGAAAACAAGACCGAGAAGCCATCCCGGCCACGATGGCAATTGTATCACCGCGATCACTAGCCCGATGCTAAAACGGCTACAGAACGCGGCCAACAACGCCGTTCGCTTGTCTGGAAAGGACATCGGCAGCATCAGGCAAACATCCACCGCGCCGAAAATAAGCCCAGCCACAAGACCGGAAAGAAGAGGATTCATGCCGACATTCCAGCGATTCGGCATTCACATCGTCAAGCCATTAAGGCGATAATTTCTTCAACATTCCAGACGTGATCGGATATGTCTTCTTCCACACGCAACGTCTGATGAACCCGGCAGAAAAATTGTAGTGTACGTAATGAAGTGCAACAGCGTGCGCTAAGTTCTCAATTTTCTTCGAGATCCGTTAGTCAAACGCGTCAAGCGGCGCATGGAGTAACCCTTTGGTCTCTTCCCTCGAAACTGTACCCTACCAGCCGCCGCCATGGGACGAAAGTCCTATTGGAGATGCGCAGGCTTTCTGCTCTAGTCGTAGCTTACGCCGCTAATCATCTCATGAAATTCCTGAAAATCCTTGCTCTCTCAGTCGCTCTGCTCACTAGCGTGCAGGCGGTACAACAACCTTCGGCTCATACTAAAGGCACGCCTACCGGAAAACCGACCGGTCCACTCAAGCCGGGCGAGTATTGGTGGAAACCGCAGCTCTCGCCGAGCGGTCCGCTCATGGTGCTTGTGAGCGTCCCAGAGCAGACCATGCACGTTTATCGCAACGGTATCCTCATCGGTCGCTCAACAATAAGCACCGGCTCAAAAGGTCACGCTACGCCGGGTGGTGTCTTCAGCATCCTTGAAAAAAAGCAGGAGCATTACTCGAAGAAATACAACAATGCGCCGATGCCCAACATGCAGCGACTGACCTGGACAGGCATCGCCATGCATTCAGGGAATCTCCCCGGTTACCCGGCCAGCCATGGTTGCATTCGCATGCCGTTCGATTTCTCGCAGTTGCTTTTCAAAGAGACGTCGAAGGGCGGCACCGTCGTGGTGGGTGATGGCAAAGTGCCGGTCCCGCATCTTGCATCGAGTCCCGGACTGCTGCTCGCGCCAAAGGATTTCACACCTGAGATGTTGCGCCCGCTCGCGAAAAATGAGTACGACTGGAACCCGGAGCGCAGCCCAAGCGGACCGGTTACGATCGTTGTCAGCGCTGCCGACCGCGCGCTTTACGTCTATCGCAATGGGAATCCCATCGGACGCGCCGCCGTCGAGGTTAACGGACGCGGATCGCTCGGAGACCATGTTTACTCACTGCTCGAAGGCACCACCGACCGGCAAAGCTCGCTTGCTCCGGGCCGCGCTGCGCGGCGATGGATGACGGTGACGAGCAAGGGCCGCAGTGTTCCTGCCGACAAGCTCGCTGAGCGCCTCCGCGTCAATCCGGAGTTTGCTAACAAGGTCTATGACACGATCGAACCCGGGACGACCGTCATCATTACCGATCAACCTGTCGTGCGGAACCGCGGGAAAACCGCGATTCTCGAGGGCTAGCGGGGTGCCATTGGGGCTGAAGTCTTCAGTGGTTTGCTTCAGGTTGCCTGGCTCTGTTGAAAAGCTGACGCAGTAAAGTAAAAGCGGCGCCCCCGCCGCTTTCCGGTGCGGGTAAGAACGCGACGAGGGCGTCGCGTCCACCCAGCCCGCCCTTTTCAACAAAGCCAGGTTGCATCCTAGATCGGGATTTCCATTCCTTCGCGGGCCAGCACCGCGTTACGGAATCGCCCCTGGCATAGCTTTTCCATGCGCAGGAGAAAGTCGTCATCGTGTTCAGGATCGTGGTGAGTCATGGCGAGCTGTTTAACCCCGGCCATTTCCGCTACCTGCATGGCCTGGTCAAAACTGCTGTGGCCCCATCCGCGGTGTGTTCGTAGTTCCTCCGCCGTGTATTGCGCGTCGTGCACCAGCAAATCGGCGCCGCGGCTTAACTCCACCACCCGCGGGTCGATTTGTTCGCCATGCTCAACATCCGTGCAAATGACCAGCACCTTGCCCTTGCGCTCAATCCGAAAACCGTACGCGCCGCCCGGATGATTGTGCCGCTGGCCGGTGACTTTGGTTTCCACATCGTTGACGCCAGTGAAATGTTTGCTGGCATCTTCCACCTTCATAAATTCAAATTGGGCCCCCATCTGATCCAACTGCACAGGAAAATACTGCGTTTGCAGGGGAACTTCAAAGATCTCCCGCAGATTGCCGATGCTCTGGTCCTGGCCAAGCGCGAGAATGGTGATTTTCTGCCGGGGATTATACGCCGGGGCGAAAAAGGGGAAACCCTGCATGTGATCCCAATGAAAATGAGTGAACGCGATGACGAGCTCGTCTTCCTGTTGGTGGCCGATGGCGCGCATGTCCCGGCCGAGATTGCGAAGACCGGTTCCGGCGTCAATAATATGGATACGCCCCGTATCCGGGAAGGTGATTTGAAAACAGGTGGTGTTGCCGCCGAATTGCTGGAAGCCAGCGTCACAGACTGGGATGGAACCGCGGGTACCGTAAAATTTTAGTTTCATAGAATCGTTTTCGTGATGCTAGGTCTCCGGTTCGCGAGCATCAAGTTTCAACCCAATTGCCCGCGAACAGAATTGGCGCCGTCGGTCCTCGCATAATTTTTCAGCAAATCGTTAGGTTCTGAGCCAGGCCCGCTTCGCTAGTCTCCTTGTATTTCGCGTTCATGTCTTTGCCGGTGTCAGCAAGAGTCTTGATCGTCGAGTCGAGATCAACACGATGCCGTGACTCTATCTCGTTGGTGGCGATCAGGAAAGCGGTCCAGGCCTTCACCGCGCCGAAGGCGCAACGCTCGATACAGGGAACCTGCACGTAGCCGGCGACAGGGTCGCACGTCATGCCGAGGTGATGCTCGAGGGCGGATTCGGCGGCGTTCTCGAGAGTTTGGGGAGTGCTTCCCATCACTTGAGCGATGAGTGCAGCGGCCATCGCCGACGCGACGCCAATCTCCGCCTGGCACCCGCCTTCCGCCGCGGCGATCGTCGCGTTATGTTTGCACAAATAACCGACCGCCAAACCGGCGAGCAGCCCCTCACGAATTTTTTCCATGGGCACCTGCCGTTTGCTATTAACGAGGGCATATACAACCGCAGGCATTACGCCGGCGGAACCGCTGGTCGGCGCTGTGATAACCAAGTGGCCACGCGCGTTTTCCTCAGACGCAGCGAGTGCGCAGGCGGCAACCATCGCGATCGCGCGGTCACTCTCATATTTTTCATCCTGCGCGCGCTCCCAAACAGTCGCTGCTTTGGAATGCAGTTTAATGGGGCCGGGCAGAACGTCTTCCTTCACCGACAAGCCCGACTTCACCGTCGCAAGCATGGCATTCGCAATCTTGTCCAGGAACGCGTTGATTTGTTCCTCGGTTTTTCCAGAAACAGCCACTTCGTTCGCCATGATTACCTGCGCAATCGAAAGATTGTTTTCCTCTGCGTGCTGACGCAGTTCCTGCATTGTCGAGTAGAGATATTTTGGCTGGCCTTTCTTCGGCGGCTGGTAGCCCTTCCATTCGATAAAGCCGCCGCCGACCGAATAATACTCCTGCACGTAGATCGGTTTATCGCAGCCTATCAATTTGCATGTCATGGTGTTTGGGTGCGGAAAGTCGCCTTTGGTTACGTCATAAATGATGTCGGCCAGCGACAGATCGAACGTTTTGTCACCCAGCTTCACCGGATAAGTTTGCTCCGGTTTAGTTTTCATCTCGTCGAGGAAAAGGGGATCAACCGTAGCCGGTTCCTTGCCTAGCAGACCCGCCAGCGCGGCGTGCTCTGTGCCATGGCCTTTGCCGGTCGCGCTCAAGCTGCCAAACAAATGGACTTTGAGCCCGGTTGCCTTGGCGAGTTGATCAGCTGGTAGCTTTGTGCAGCGCTGGTAAAAATCGTAGGTGATACGCATCGGCCCGATCGTGTGAGAACTCGAAGGACCCGGGCCCACTTTGTAGAATTCATCCGCGAGTGTCATCACGGGTCCTTTCGACTGCTTTACGACGTTGAGATCAGGTGAGAGCATCGCTCCCATCTTTGGCGCCACTGCTTCCCCCGCGGTCTGTTTAGCTACTCTGATATCCCTCACTTTGGATTCCGTCGATGTAACCGTGCGCGCCGGTCTTTACATTGGCAGCGTTTCCTTCATCGGTGTCGATGTGCATGGCCAGTTTGAAACTCGGATCAACCCGCACCAGGACGTCTCCGAAAATAAGTTCGCGGTTTCCAGTGATTCGTACCCGCACGAAGGATTTGTCCCGGACTCCGTAGCGAAGCGCCTCTTCCGGACTCATATGAATATGACGCAACGCGCAAATCACTCCCCGGTCGATCTGGACGTTACCGCTAGAACTTTCCAATACGCAACCAGGCGTGTCCGCAATGTCACCGCTTTCGCGGATAGGAGGATGAATGCCCAGCTTGAATTGCTCGGTCATCGCGATCTCGACTTGAGTATATTTGCGCGCCGGCCCAAGGATTCGGACGCGCTCAACGCGACCTTTCGGTCCGACAACCGTTAGTTGCTCCTTGCAGGCGTACTGGCCCGGTTGCGAAAGGTCGACGTGCTTAGTCAGTTGATGTCCCTTGCCGAACAACGCCTCGACGTGTTCCTGCTTGAGATGGATGTGGTGTGCGGAAATTTCGACGAGGAACGGTTGCTGTTTCTGCGCTTCCAGGACACGCGTGATGTACGACCGGCTTAATGCGCGCAACGCTTCGCGCGCCATCATGCGTTCCTCGTCTGTCGGCACGACGAGCACCGCTACTTTTGAGTCATCGGTTGAGATGCTCGCTATTTTGTCACCGTTGGCTTCGCGGTTGCGCTTATCGTCAAGCGCAATGCCCATGCACTCCAAGCCTTGCAATGCCAGGGCACGAATCACTGCGCTTCCCTGGCCGACACCGCCGGTGAAAATCACCGTATCTAGCCCGCCCATGGATGCGACGTAAGCGCCGATGTACTTTCGTACCCGATAGCAGTAAGCTTTTAGCGCGATCAATGCGCGTTGATGACCTTGATCGGCGGCTCGAAGAACTTCGCGCATGTCGCTTGAAACGCCTGACAAGCCAAGCAATCCGCTTTTCTTGTTCAACAAATCTTCACTCTTTGCTGCGGAGAGTTTGTCTTCCCGTTCGAGGAACGCCAGCACGCCCGGATCAAGGTCGCCGCAGCGCGTGCCCATAATCAATCCTTCCAGAGGGGTGAACCCCATTGTTGTATCGACCGAGCGCCCATGATCTACAGCGCACATGGATGCTCCATTGCCCAGGTGGCAGCTTACAACGCGTAACTCGTTAGGCCTTCGCTTCAAGTATTCGGCTGCTCGCAATGCAACGTAGTTATGCGAGGTGCCGTGAAAACCGTAGCGACGCACCGCTTTCTTTTCGTAGAACTCATACGGCAGGCCGTAGAGAAATGCGTATGCCGGCAGGGTGTGGTGGAATGCCGTGTCGAATACTGCCACATGAGGCACAGAAGGGAACAGCTTCCGCATCTCCCGGATGCCTGCGATGATCACGGGATTATGCAGCGGAGCCAGCGGATTGAGTTTTTCCATTTCCGCAACGAGCTCATCGGTGAGGAGGGTGGCTTCAGTGAATTTCTCGCCGCCATGAACAACGCGATGCGCCACGACACTCACTTCACTGGGGCTGCCGATAACTCCTGTTTCCTTCGATGTGAGCTCCGTAACCATCGCGTTGAAAGCAGCCGCGTGATCGCCTTTTCCGAGGTCGCGCTTTACTTCGCCCTTCGGTACCGCGGTGCTTCAGGCGCGTGCTATTGAGGCCGATCCGTTCAACAACACCTTTGGCGTGACACGACTCATCAGTCGTGTCGTAGAAGGAGTATTTTAGCGAAGATGAACCGACGTTAATAACCAGGATTTTTTCGGGTCTCTCTCCCTTGAGCTTGAGTCCGTAGGGATCGTTATCCTGTTGAAGCGCAGCCTTCGTCTTCGCCGGATCGGCCGCGAGCATTCTTGTCCGATCAGCCATGGTCCGGGAAATGTGTCGCACTGCGTTTGGCTCAGCGACAATGATGGATTGAAAGAGCGACACCGGAATGAGCAAGACTTCGCATTGTGACTTGGCGATGAAGTCGGCGAGCAATGGGTTGCCTGTCATCAGCGCCGCTTCGGCGAATGTGTCGCCGGCCTTCAACTCCCCGAGCGGTTCGCGCGTTCCGTTTATCACCGATGAGGCGACTACTATCCCACTCAACACGAGGCCGAAGTGAATAGCTTCTGCGCCCTGATGAGCGATTGCTTCGTTCGCTTCAAACGATCGGACCAGCGAGCCATCTACCAATTGTTTGATCCGCTCGGCAGAGAAGTCTTTGAATAGATCGACGCGTTCTTTGATGAAGCCTGTCACGTCCATGATCAACCTACTCGGAGGTTTCCCAATCTGTCGCTTAACTGGCCACTGGCATATTGGACCTTAGCCCTACACCGGTCTGCACGCTGTCTTTGACAGGAAATTGTAGTCAACGCCACCGATCAAAAATTCAGGGCTACGGAAAAAATAAACGTCGAATCTAACGAACCGGGACTAAGCCAGTAAGTGGTAAAATCGATCTTTTTGTACCTGAATCCGACCAGTGGGCCGCGTCGGACCTCGAAGTTGCTCCCCAACGCTTTGGTCCGGTCGATTACTATTCCGGCACGAAACCAGGTTACAGGAGCATAGCTAAGCTCCGACCAGGTATAGAAGAAATTTCCAGAACGAGTTCCAGCATCGAAGAAATACTCGCCTTGAGTAAAGAACTCGATCCGCTCGTAGCTCAGCGACAAACTGTAGCCTGGGGCGATTCCGGTGATATCTCCGAACACGCCTCCGAGCATTGGCGCTGCTTCAAGTACCAGCTTCTTTCCGAGACTAAAGTTATAGCCTAGCCAGAGCGACCCTGTTTTGATTGCTTCGTAATTGTAGCGCGCTTCGACGTGTAGCCAGTCACGATCCACAACAAGGTTTGGGTTAGCATAGTCGCGGCCATTTTGAACAAGGTACGTGGAAGTGGATAATGAACATTCCCATTCGCTTTCCGCTGTTTCGCCCGCAACCTTCACCGGAACATCTGCCTGCGTTCCGCCTAACGAGACGGAACCCATGGAAGCCAAAGCGGCTGCCAAAACTGCGCGTTGGAATTTCATTCTTAACCTCCGAGCAGAATCGCGATACCGACGAGCACGAGGCCACTGATAACCATGGTTGCCCCAGCAATCCTGGGATCAGTCCCAGCGTATTGGGCCCATTTTCGCCCAACCAGGAAGAGCAGAACGATCAAAAGAAAATTCGAGACTCGCAATGCGAAATGCGGCTGTGAAAAGATGAAGAATGGAATTGCCGCGGGCAGACACGACGCAAAGACCAACACGAAACAGGCGAGCGCGCCGTAAAGGTCGTCTTTCGTTACGCCCGGTCTCGCGATCCGCGCCTTCGCCACGTGATTAAGAATAGACCGGCTGAAAGCTTCACGCTCCTCTGGATCCAAGAGCGATTGAAGTTCCGGCTCGACTTCATTTTGAATGATCTCAAGGGCTGCGCGCGAGTCGAGAGCGCGTTGAACCGCCGCGATAAGGCGGATTCTGCCACTACGTTCGGTAAGGCAGTTCATCACATACATGACGGCATCGATGATTCCCCACGCCAGATTGCAGCCAATGGCAGCGGCAAGTAACTGGCGGACACCTGCTCTCCCGTCATCCGCTGCTAGCCCAGCGCTGAGCGTGACTGTCAACACCATGATCAGCCCAAAAAGAATTTCGCCTAGGCGGCTCGCAGGATCGAGGTATTTGGGCACAAAACGCTTCATTTTTTCTTCGCTTCGCCAAGGATCGGAGAATGAGCAACACGACCGGTTCATTCCTATTGGACCAAAGTCGTATGGACGTCCTGGAAGGTACCCGGGTATTTATTCGTAGCAGAATTCCAAGCAAGACCTCTGCGCCACAAGAAACGGATCTCGCAAACGGCTAATCACTAATTTCAATCCATCAAAATCATGCCTACTCAATCGTCAAAAACATCCAAGTCCCCATCCCGTTATTCTGTCGGCATGTTTAGCCCCGGCGAGGCTCGCTGTGATCGCTGGCAGGATTTGGCGCATGCGGCCCAGACCCTTGTCGCCCAATCCTCCTCCGGCGCTTCCACCAAGGAAACACTCGCCAAAGTGGAAGACCTGCTCGCACCGCTCGGTGTTTTGGAAACTTTTCGCGCTTATCCGGGGGAAGCCATGATGAGTGCGCTGAAAGACGCGCTGGCCCGGAGTGATTATTCCACTTTCTCGAGACTAACGAACCGCATCGCCAAGGCCATCATCACTGGATCTTATCGTCGTTCCGCAAATGCCTGGAAAGTGGGCGAGGATGGAGAGACGGAAGGAAACGATCGCCTGATGAAGGACTATTTTGATACGGGCGATCTCACTAAACCCTACTTCGAGGTGCTGATTGTCAGTGACGACCCGACGCCGGAACAAGTGCGCCAGAGTCGTGCCGAATTACGGCAGCTTCGACGTCCGGAAGATCCGTTTGTGTATGAAGCGGTCACGGTGCCGAGCTTTGAAGAAGGCATCCTCGGTGTGGTGATGAATGCCGATGTGCAGGCGGTGGTGATCAGGGACAACTTCCGCTTCAAATCCCAATTCGATGCGCCGTCTGCTGCGCACTTATCTGCAGCAGCATCTGTCTCTGGAGCCCGGTTCAATGGAGCCGAAGGATTACGGAGTAGCTCTCGCCCGCGCGATTCGGAAGATCCGCCCCGAGCTGGACGTTTATCTAATCATTGATGGCGCGGTGGAAAAGATGGCGAGCCATCTCGATTCCAAAAACATCCGGCGCGTCTTCTATGGGATCGAAGACCTGATGGAGATCCACCTGGCTCTCATGGAGGGAGTGAACCAGCGCTACGACACGCCGTATTTCAATAACTTGAAAAACTACGCGCGCCGTCCGATCGGCACCTTCCACGCCCTGCCGGTGGCACGCGGCAAGTCGGTCTTCAATTCACACTGGATTCGGGACTTCGGTCACTTCTACGGCGCCAACATTTTTATGGCTGAATCTTCCGCCACCACTGGCGGGTTGGATTCGCTCCTGGAACCGACGGGCAATATTAAAGTCGCCCACGAAAAGGCAGCACGGGCCTTTGGTTGCCAGCAACTGTTTTTCGGAACGAACGGCACCTCCACCTCTAACAAGATTGCGGCGCAGGCCATCGTTAGGCCGGGAGACATCGTGCTCGTGGATCGGAACTGCCACAAATCGCACCATTACGGTCTCGTGCTTTGCGGCGGTCAGCCGCTCTACGTGGAAGCCTATCCGCTGACCGAATATTCGATGTATGGCGCGGTGCCGCTACGCACGATCAAGAAGGCTCTGCTCGACCTAAAGGCGGAAGGACGCCTCGACCGCGCGCGCATGCTATTGCTCACGAACTGCACCTTCGATGGCCACGTTTATAACGTGCAGCGTTTCATGGAAGAGGTGCTGGCGATCAAACCAGACATGGTCTTCCTCTGGGACGAGGCCTGGTATGCCTACAACCGCTTCTCGCCTTTCCACCGCATGCGTTCGGCCATGGGTGCCTGCGAAGCCCTGCGCGAGAAGTATGCCACCGAGGCCTACCGAGCCGAGTATGATGAGTTCAAAAAGAAGCACGGTAAAATTGACCCGAAGAATGAGAAGCAACTACTCAACACGCATCTGTTGCCCGATCCGGATGCGGTAAAGATCCGAGTCTATGCGACGACCTCGACCCACAAGTCGCTCTCCTGCTTCCGTCAGGGGTCCTACATCATGGTGAATGATGATTGCTGGGAGAGCACGGAGGCGTCATTCAAAGAGGCGTTCTTTGCCCACACCAGCACCTCACCCAATCTCCAGTTGATCGCGTCACTCGACGTGGCCCGCCGACAAGCAGAACTCGAAGGGTATGAGCTGGTGGGCCGCTCGATCGAGCTTTCCCTGATCCTACGCCGTGAGGTGAACAAACATCCGCTCATCTCCAAGTACTTCCGCATCGCGACCAACGCCCAGATGGTGCCCGCCGAGCACCGTGCCAGCGGATTCGAAGACTTCCATGCGGATGGTGTGAGCTGGAAAACCATCTATGACGCCTGGGCGACCGACGAGTTTGTTTTGGATCCCACTCGTATCACTCTGTTGTGCGGTTCCGCCGGATTTGATGGCACCCAGTTCAAGGGGTTGCTGGCAAGTAAGTTCGACATCCAGCTCAACAAGACCTCACGCAACAGCGTCCTGCTTCAGACCAATATTAACAACACCCGCAGTGACATTGCCTACCTGATCAAGGTTCTCGCGGATATCTCGCGCGAATTGGATCGCAGGCTCTCGATTGATCACGAGGAGAAGGCGGCGTTTGACGCCCGCGTGAAGAGTCTGGTGACCGACGTTCCCGATCTTCCCAACTTCAGCCGCTTCCATGACGCCTTCCGCGAAGATCCCCGCGGCAAGACAAACGAAGGGGACATGCGCACACCTTTCTTCCTCGCCTATGACGCGGAGAACTGCACGCATGTGAGGCTCAACAGCAAGGAGATCGATGACATGGTTAAAAGCGGCCAGGCTGTCTCGGCAAAATTCGTTATCCCTTATCCCCCGGGCTTCCCGATCATGGTGCCGGGCCAGGTCATTACGAAGGAGACCATCGACTTCATGCGCAAGCTCGATGTGAAGGAAATCCACGGCTACCAGGCAGCCTTGGGCCTGGAACTGATCAAGCCGGAAAAGCTTGGCGCTAGCAGAAGAAAAAACGCGAGTCCTAGCCGTCGGGCTTCTCGTCGAGTCACTCCAAAAAAAAGAGCGCGAAAGGCCTAACCCATTGAGCAGCCTAACAACTAAAACAACCGAGCTAACACGGAGCAAACTATGATTGATTGGTTCTTCACGACCCTTAAGACCTACCCGGAAATCGCGATTTTTCTCGCGCTCGCCTTAGGTTACTACTTCGGCAAGTTCACCTACAAGGGGATCGGCCTCGGGTCGGTGACCGCCACCCTGATCGCCGCCGTGGTAATCGGGCAGATCGGGATCACGGTCAACCAGCCGCTCAAGGCGTTTTCGTTCCTCATGTTCCTGTTCGCCGTCGGCTACGCCGTCGGGCCGCAGTTCGTGCGCGGGATTGCCAGCAACGGCCTGCCGCAGGCGATCTTCTCGGTGGTGCAGTGCGTATTCAGCCTGGGTCGCCTGCGTGGCGGTGGCAAAGTTCGCCGGCTACGACCTCGGCTACTCGGCCG
The DNA here is from genome assembly GCA_963825355.1 of uncultured Verrucomicrobiae bacterium. Taxonomy (GTDB): domain Bacteria; phylum Verrucomicrobiota; class Verrucomicrobiia; order Chthoniobacterales; family UBA10450; genus Udaeobacter. Next base: position 623,728 of record CAWGSY010000016.1, read on the forward strand.
GCCTTTACGCGGGGTCGCAGACAATTTCTGCCTCCATGGGCCTCGCAACCGACGCAATCAACCGGCTGGGCCTGACGGCCGACCAAACCAAGACTTACCTCGATAACATGCCGGTCGCTTACGCCGTGACCTACATGTTCGGCACCATGGGCTCGGCGATCGTGATCGCCGTCATCGGTCCGAAGCTGCTGGGCATCGATCTCGTTGCCGCCTGCAAGGACTACGAGGAGAAACATGGGGGCGGCAAGAAGCAGCTGGGCGGTCCGGGCACGGCTTGGACGCGCTGGGCGCTGCGCGCCTACAAGGTGCAACCGGGTGGCAAAGCCGCTGGTCTGCGCGTTGCCGAGGCTGAGTCGCTGGTGCCCGATGCGCGCCTCTTCATCCTGCGCATTCGGCGCGGGGGCGAGATCATGGATGCGACCTCGGACATCGTCCTGAAGGAAGGCGACGTGGTCGCGGTCGCGGGTGAGCGCGAAGTGCTGGTGAACATCCTCGGGGCAGCGGCGGTCGAAGTCGAGGACCGCAGAACTGCTCGCCGTGCCCGTGGAGGGCGTCGACGTCTTGGTGACGAACAAGGAGGTCGACGGAAAGACGCTCGAGGAGCTGGCGACACGCCCCGCGGCGCGCGGCGTGTTCCTGCGCAAGATCACGCGCGGCGCTACCGCCACCGATATCCCCATCCTGCCGGGCACCGAGGTCAATCGTGGCGACTTGCTCACCCTTGTCGGCCGCACGGAGGATATTGCCGCCGCCACCAAGATGCTGGGTGTCGCCGACCGTCCGACCGATGTTACCGACATGGCGTTCGTCGGCGCGGCGATCGTGGTCGGCGCGCTAATCGGCGCGCTGGTATTCAAGGTAGCCGGGGCGCCGCTCACACTGTCGACTGCCGGCGGCGCGCTCATCGCCGGAATCATCGGCGGCTGGCTGCGCTCGGTGCGCCCGAAATTCGGACGCATTCCGACGCCCACCGTCTGGTTCATGAACTCGGTCGGCCTCAATATCTTCATCGCCATCGTCGGCATCTCCGCCGGTCCGGGATTCGTCAACGGTCTGAAAACGCAGGGCGTCGGGCTGTTCCTTTGGGGCGCGGTCGCTACCACGGTCCCGCTGGTTCTCGGCATGTTCGTCGCGAAGTACGTGTTCCGCTTCCACGACGCGCTCAACCTCGGCATCGTTTCAGGGGCGCGCACGACGACGGCATCGCTCGGTTTGGTCTGCGACCAGGCCAAGAGCCAAATCCCGGCGCTCGGCTACACCGTTACCTATGCCGTGGGTAACACCCTTCTCACCATCTGGGGCATGGTCATCATCATGTTACTCTCGTGAGAACACATTTTCCGAACGTGATTCAACAACAAAGAAAACTATGACAACAACAAAGAAATCTTCCGGGGCTGCGAAAACTAACGGACAAGGTCAACGTCGCAGTCGCGCGTTATCAGATACCGCGAAACTTAAAGAGTTCGACAAACTCGGTCCGTTCGAGATCAAGGATTTCGTCCAGAAAGTGGCATCGAAAACAGCGCTGGAAAATTCCTTGTCGTACCTGAACGCCGGTCGTGGCAACCCAAACTGGGTCGCTACTGAACCGCGCGAAGCATTCTTCCTTCTCGGGCAGTTCGCGATTACTGAGAGCAAGCGGGTACTCGACCTTCCACCCGGCGTAGGTGGAATGCCTGCGCGCAGAGGGAATTGCCGGCCGACTTGAAGCCTGGTTGAAGAAACATGATGACATGCCAGGTGCATCTTTTCTGCAGGCGATGGTGCCGTGGGCAGTGAAGAAGTTCAGCTTCGACGCCGACAAGTTCGTGCACGAGTTGGTGGATTCCATCATCGGCGATCACTACCCGGTGCCAGACCGCATGTTGGTGCACAACGAACAGATCGTTCACGAGTACCTGGAGTGGGCCATGTGCGGAAACCCGCGGCCGAAAGGCAAGTTCAAGATCTACGCGGTCGAGGGCGGCACCGCCGCCATGTGTTACATTTTCAAGTCGCTAAAAGCCAACCGGATTCTCAATCCCGGCGACACGATAGCGCTCGGCGTGCCGATCTTCACGCCTTACCTGGAGATGGCGCATTTGGAGGATTACGACCTCCACTACGTCGAGATACATGCGAAGCAGGAGGATCAATTTCAGTATCCGGACGAAGAGATTAAAAAGCTCCTCGACCCGAAGATCAAAGCGTTCTTTATCGTCAATCCTGGCAATCCGTTCGCTGTCGCGCTTTCTCCAGACACGATCAAGAGAATCGGCGATGTGCTCAAGAAGCGGCCCGATCTGATCCTGCTGACCGACGACGTCTATGGCACGTTCGTGCCTGGTTTCCGTTCGCTAATGGGAGAGTTTCCGGAGAACACGATCGGCGTTTACTCGTACAGCAAGTACTTCGGCTGCACCGGGTGGCGGCTCGGAACCATCGCGGTTTACGAAGACAACATCTTCGACAAGATGATCGCGGCGCATCCCGAGCCGATCAAGAAACAGCTGGACAAGCGCTACGGCGGGCTCACCCTCAAACCGCGCGAGTTCGCTTTCATCGACCGCATCGTCGCCGACAGCCGCGACATAGCACTCAATCACACGGCCGGGCTGTCGCTTCCGCAGCAGGTCATGATGACATTGTTCTCGCTCAGCGAGCTGATGGACGAAAAGAAGCTCTATCAGAAAGCCTGCATCGGCATCTGCAAGAAGCGGGTCGAGGCAACGATCGAAGGACTGGACATCGACGTCGGACCTAACGAGTATTTCGACTACTATTACGGGCTGATCGATTTCGAGTTCTTTGCCCGCAAACACCTCGGCGAAGACGTCGTCAAGTGGATGAAGGCGAACGTGCACCCGCTCGACATCGTGTTCCGGCTGGCCGAGGACCACGGCATCGTCCTGCTCAACGGCGGCGGCTTTGCGGCTCCCGATTGGTCGGTGCGCATATCTTTCGCAAACCTGGAGAATCATGTCTACGACGACATCGGCCGGGCGGTGCGCGCCATCGCGCGCGGATACAGGCAGGCTTATGAAGCAGCTACCGGCAAGACTGCAGCGCCAGCGCCGACGAGAACGAAACGTTAGTTCGGGAACTTCGGGATGCTGCTGTCGCAAACAGAAAGGAAAGAAGGGTGAAAAAATATTACCCTTGACGGGCAGAAGCCAATCCTAGCAGACTCCGGTGACGGTTAGCCCTAGCAAACCACTATGAGTCTACGAATTTCTCTTCGTGACTACGCATGCACCGCAGTGGCGCTACTGGGGGTGTTGAGCGGCACAGGTACGGCCCTCGGCCAGCAGGAGAAGGAGGTAGACATCTGGACGGCTGCTCCGTCTGATCTCACTTTCGCGGTGACGCAAGTCCCTCCCGTCGCAACGGTGACGCAAGTCGCTCCCGAGGACAGCGCGCTAACATCTACCGAGCAAGGTCGAACGCCCCTCGTTGACTCATTTGACTACCGTGAATGGCGGTTGGAAAAGCGCCGGCAGGCCCTGAAAGATACAAAATTCGAATTCAACTTGCGCAGCTTCTATTTCGATCGCAGCGACTTCACACGCGCAGAGAAACAGGCGTGGGCCATCGGCGGGTGGCTGGGAGTAAAGACCGGTTACTTTCTCGACCATGTTGCGTTCGGAGCGACGGTTTACACTTCCAATCCGATATATGCCCCTGACGACAGGGATGGAACCGGCCTCCTGGCGCCCGGGCAGAATGGGTACACGGTCCTTGGCGAGTTCTACACCGAACTCCGAATCGTCAAAGACGTGGGCATTACTGTCGGAGCCAAGGGCTACGACACGCCTTTTATCAACCGTAACGACACCCGCATGACGCCAAATACTTTTGAGGCGGCTGTTTTGCAGGGGCGCTTCAAGTTTGGCACAGACAGCAGCGACGCCACTGTGGCCGCGGACAACATAGGCCTGAGCAAAGATGGAAAAGAGGTCGCGGTCCCGTCGCCAACCCCGGCCCAGGACGTCGCGTCTATCAAGTACGGACTCGGGTATTTCTACGCAATCAAAGGGCAGAATGACAGCGAATTTGTCTCGATGGCACAAGACGCGGGCGCTGATATTCAGCACGGCGTGTGGTCAGCCGGAGCCCTCTACGAGAAAGGGACATTTAACATCGGTGCGATTGAGTATTATTGTGACGACGTAATCAATATCGCCTATGCCGAATCGAAACTGGAAGTCCCGCTTGCCGATGACTGGAAGCTAAAGTTCGCTGGCCAGTATGTGGACCAAGGCAGTGTCGGGGATAACCTTCTCCAGGGCCACAGTTTCTCGGGCCATCAATTCGGCATCAAATTAGACGTGCCCGTCCACAATGCGCTATTTACTGCAGCTTTCACGCAAGCCTGGGGCAATGCCAACCTCCAGAACCCATGGAGCGGCTATCCCGGCTACACCAGCGTCCAGGTTCAAGATTTCAATCGAGCTGGAGAGGGCGCGTTTCTTCTTCGGGCTGGTTATGACTTTCCCTGGGTCGACGGACTGAGCGCCTATGCCTTGGCCGTGTTTGGAACAGACCCGGATCTAGCGAACCAGTATCGGCAGAACGAGTTCGATGCGAATCTACAATGGGGCCCTAAAAAAGGCGCCTCTGGAGGGCTTGTCTCTGCGTCTGCGCTATGCCGTCGTCCAGCAGTTTGGAGGGAACGTCGATAACCTCACCGATTTCCGCGCGATTTTTAATTACGTGATTAAGTTCTAACAAGCTGTTCGGCCGGAGGAATGTTATTGCCTAACGACTGAAGCGATCAGTAACTACAACTCGGAAAAGCACTCCCACCATGAACTATCTAACCCAAGGCCTTAGAGAGCACCAGGAACTCGCGGTCTTCTTAACTCTGGCGATCGGCTTCTTCATCGGCCGCCTTAAGATTGGGACGTTCAGCCTGGGCACGGCCGTGGGCACGTTGCTCGCGGGAGTAGCTATCGGGCAACTGAACATCCAGGTTCCCGCCGTGGTAAAGTATGTCTTCTTTGATCTCTTTCTCTTCACCACCGGCTACAAGGTCGGACCCCAGTTCTTTCGCGCGCTGAAAAAGGATGCGTTGCCGCAGCTTGCCATCACGCTTGTCCTCTGCGTCACGTGCCTGATCGCCGCATATACCGCTGCGAAACTACTCGGCTACGACGTGGGCACGGCTTGCGGTATGCTCGCCGGCGCATTCACAGAATCCACCGTCATTGGAACCGCCAGCGACGCTATCAATCGCGTGGCCACCATACCGGACGCGGACAAAACCGGCCTGATCAATAATATCCCGGTAGCCTACGCCGTTACTTATCTTATCGGCACGGCATTTATCGTCTGGTTTCTGCCAAACGTGGGTCCGAAGCTGATGGGCGTGAACCTGAAAGAGGAGGCCCGAAAACTCCGTGCGAAGATCGCAGCCTCGAGCGGTGGCGAGCCGGAGACGCTGTCAGCCTACCAAGCCCTGGCGGTTCGCGCGTACCAGGTTACGAACCCGGATTTGATCAATCGGAACGTGGGAGAACTGGAGGCGCGTCCCAAACAAGCTCGCGTGTTCATCTCCCGGATCCGCAGGGACGGCAAGATCATGGAGCCCGACCCAGACACGGTGGTTCGCGAGGGTGACATCATTGCGGTCTTGACGCGATCAGAATTGCTGACTGCTCGCGGGGGAGAGATCGGAGCCTGAAGTAGATGACAAGGAACTCCTGAGTTTTCCGATCGAGGTGCTCGACGTGGTGATCACCAACAAGTCTTTCGTCGGCAAAACTCTGACAGATCTGGCGGCCTTGGAGTTCGCCCGAGGGGTGTTTTTGAAGAAGCTGACCAGGACTGGCGAGCCGATGCCGTTCTCTCCCGCGACGCGGGTTGAGCGGGGCGACGTACTCACTCTCGTCGGAGCTACACTCGACGTCGCGCGCGCGGCAAAGGAGCTCGGCTATGCCGATCGCCAGACTGTCATGACAGATATGATCTTCGTCGGTTTGGGGATTGTCCTCGGCGGCTTCATGGGATTGCTCACCCTTACAGTCGCCGGTCTGCCGCTCACACTCACCGCCAGCGGTGGCGCGCTGATTATGGGTCTGATATTCGGCTGGCTGCGCGCAGTTCACCCCACATTTGGTCGGATCCCAGGGTCCGCCATGTGGATTTTCGACACTGTGGGTTTGACCGTCTTCATGGCCTGCGTTGGGCTTGCCGCGGGGCCCAGCTTTTTTTCAGGACTCCAGAAGTCGGGGATCAGCCTGGTCTTCGTCGGCCTTGTGATCGCGATTCTACCGCACGCGGTGTCTATCTTGTTCGGTCGTTATGTATTGAGGATGAACCCCGTAATCGTCCTGGGTGCTTGTTGCGGCGCAGGGACGATCACCGCTGCGCTTCGCGCGGTCCAGGAAGAGGCGGATAGTGACCTCCCGGCTCTGGGCTACACCGTGCCATACGCTATTGGCAATATCGTGCTCACGGCATGGGGGCCAGTCTTGGTTGCCATGATGACGTAGGTGGCGCCGTGCCAGCATGGGTGGGGCGTTAGGGAATTCTTCGGGGACCGTGAGAACAGCGACCTTAGTCTTTGTGTTTTCAGTGCTCCTTCTAGCTGGCTGTGCATCCAATCGCTCGTCGGAACAGCACCGGCACCCGCGTAATACGCCCTTCTTCGATTCTCCAGATGTTGAAAGCCTTCACTAGCTCGATTTCGACAAGGGAGGATGCCTGGTTATGAGCAGCCATTTCACACTTCCGATCTACATCGATCTAACCGCGACATGCCTCTACGCCATGACCGGCGCCTTACTCGCGATTCGCCGGCACTATGACGTGATTGGCGTGTTCGTGCTGGCGCTGGTGAGCGGAGTGGGCGGCGGTTTGATTCGTGACGGCATTTTTATTCAACACGGGCCGCCTCTTGCGATTAGCGATGGGCGTTATCTTGCTGTTGTTATTCTTGGCTGTGTTGCCGCGGCTTTGTTTCTCAATCACCTCGCTCGTTTGCAAACTGCCTTTCTGTATGCCGATGCGCTTGGGGCCGGTTGTTACGCGGTCGTTGGTGTTGAGCATGCGCTCAACGCCCAGCTCCCGATTGTGACCGCGATCATGATCGGCGTCGTGACTGCCTGCGGCGGCGGACTTTTGCGCGACGTGCTGGTGAGCGACGAACCGCTCCTATTCAAACCGGGACAGTTTTACGTGCTCGCCACCTTGATTGGAGCAAGCCTGTTTACGTTGCTTATCTTGTACTTCAAGATGCCGGCAACAACAGCAGCAATGCTTGCGATTGGCTGTTGCTTTGTCTTTCGCATGCTCGCCATTGTCTTCGATTGGAAAACGCACTCGGTGTTGCCCACGTCACGTGAGCAATCGTGAGCTGTTGCAACCGCCGGATGTTACTTGCTCAATAACTTCTTTTTCGCTGCGGCGAGTTCCTTGAGTTTTCCTTCGTCCACTTTTGGATAAGCCAGATCCAGTGAGTCGAGGGTTTCGATAACTGCCCCGGCGACGACGACTCGGGTAAACCATTTGTTGTCCGCCGGCACCACATACCATGGCGCCTCTTTCGTCGCCGTTTCCTGAATCATTTGTTCATACGCTTTCATGTAATCATCCCAATAGTCGCGCTCATTCGCGTCGTTGGCCGAGAACTTCCAGTTTTTCAGTGGATCATCGATTCGCTCGAGAAATCGTCTTTTCTGTTCCTTTTTTGAGACGTGTAGAAAAAATTTCCGCACCACCACGCCATTCCTCGACAGATATTGCTCGAAATTGCGGATGTCTTCGAACCGCTCTTCCCAGATCTTTTTGCCTACTAGTTTTGGAGGCAGCTTTTGTTTTGCCAGGAAGTTCGGATGCACCCGGACGACGAGCACCTCTTCATAATAACTGCGATTAAAAATTCCGATGTGGCCCCGGTTCGGCAGGCATTTCATGCAGCGCCAGAGATAATCATGATCGAGATCATCCGACGATGGCGATTTGAACGAATACACCTGGCAACCCTGTGGGTTTGTTCCAGACATGACATGCTTAATGGCGCCATCCTTGCCAGCGGCGTCCATTGCTTGAAAGACCAACAGCACCGCCCACTTGTCCTGGGCGTAAAGCTTGTCTTGCAACTCGGCCAGGGCTGTCACACCCATCGCCAGCGCTTCTTTCGCTCGCGGTTTGTCTGCCTCCTTGGTGAAATCAAGTGTGTCGTCCGGGTCGACGTCCTTGAGCCGGAAATCTTTGCCTTTGCTGATGCGAAATGGCCTCGCTAGTTCGCGGGCGTTCTTGATGAGTTCTTTTGTTTTCATTAGCTCTCAATAATTGATAACGGACACTTCCATGCTGTATCCAGCTTCGCGCGGGATCTCGTTAAACGGACAACCCAATTAGCGAAAATGTAAGACACGCTTTCAATTATCGCGTGATCTCACACGAGCAACATTAGACTTTGGTCTCACTCCTGGAAGGCGAACGTACCTCTGCCTTTTGCACCAATTGCACGAGCTCAGCTACTGACGTAACCCCGAGCTTCTGCATCAGGCGCCCGCGGTGCACCTTGACGGTTTTCTCCGCCACGCCAAGCTCGCCGCCTACCTGCTTATTTAACATCCCTCTAATAACCAGTTCCATCACTTCGAACTCACGCGGTGTCAGCAAATCAAGCAACTGACGAGCTTCATTCCTTTGTGTTGCGCGGCGTCGTTGCTCTGCAGATCGCTGCAAAGCATTCTCAATGCACTTCAAGAGCTCTTGAGATTTGAATGGTTTCGGAAGAAAATCGACCGCTCCTGCTTTCATCACTTGAGCGCACATGGGGATGTTTCCGTGGCCGGTAATAAAAACAAGCTGCTCTTCTCGATGGCGCTGAATCAATGTCTGCTGGAAATCGATTCCATTTATACCGGGCATTTGCACATCGACAATAACGCAGGTTGGTCCCGGGTAAGGTGGACGCGCTAAAAAATCCGATGCCGACTTGAAGACTTCATTTTCATAGTTGGCCGAACGCAAGAATCGCTTTAAGCCTCTTCGCACGGATTCATCGTCATCGATGACGAACACAAACGGAGTTGAGGAAGTCATTTCGAAGTTTCCTTTATCGGCAGAATGAAAACCTCATTAGCCGGTGGATTATAACAGTGATACCGACCGTTTGAGAGAGATTTTTTCGGTGCGTTTTGGACTGCTCAGTTTTTCAATGCAGCGTGGCCTTCAAGAGATCACCGATAGTCGCATCTCAGACGATGGGCACGGCACGCCGCGTGCACTCCTTAGAACTCGAATTCTTGTTCTCTCTTATCGGCGATGCAAGCGCATCAGCGAAGTCATTCACTTCGCGCCGGACGGCGGCAAAAGATATAGCGCCGTGGCGAACATCAGGTAAACCATGAGGGCGAGCACGCCGACGAACCACGCAGAGCGACCAGACGTGGTCACTAGAGACGCGGTGAGCGTTGCGAACAGAATCATTGCGACTGCGCCGGGCCACAAATTCAAATCCATCGTCGCGGGGCCAATCATATAACTCAACAGTACCAGAACCGGAGCAACGAAGAGCGCTATCTGCGCGGCGCTACCGAGAGCAATGCTCACGCTCAAATCGAGACGATTTTTGCGCGCAGCGGAAAACGCCGCCGCCATTTCGGCAGCCGCGCCCACCAGGGCGACAACAATGAACCCAACGAAGGCAGGGCTCATTCCGAAAGCGGTCGCCGCGTACTGAACGGACCCGACAAACACTTCGCTCACCAACGCGACCAAAATCGTAACACCTGCGAGTGTGCCGAGCGCCAGGCCGATCGGCCACGCCGCTTCATGCTCTTCGCCCGCGCCAGCGAACAATTCGCGATGCGTATTGAGCGAAAACCAAAGACCGAGAGCGTATGCCAGCAAAAGCAAAACTGAGAGCGCCAGGCTCAGGGTCTTGGTTAAATCGCCTGCACCTAACGAATCGTGCGAGGCAACGGCGGACGGGATCAGAAGCCCTATTGTGGCAAGAAAAAGCAAGCCGGCCTGAAATCGCGCGGCGACACGGTTGAATTCCTGAACGTGATACCGAAGTCCGCCGAGAAGGAAGGACGCGCCCAACATAAACAACGAATTCGTCACGATCGCGCCGGCGATCGATGCCTTCACCAGCATGTATTGTCCCGCCTGCAATGCAGCGATCGCGATGACAAGTTCGGTCAGATTTCCAAGCGTTGCATTAAGCAGACCGCCCACCGAATCGCCGGTCTTCGCCGCGACTGATTCCGTTGCGTGACTTAGCAGAATCGCCAGTGGCAAAATGGCGAGTACCGAAAGAACAAAATGTAACGTGTGCGCTTCGTGGTTGAATTTCTCCGCTACCAGCGCGACGGGGACAAAAACAAGCAGCCAAAGCAATGGGTTACGACGGATTTCTCGAAGGAGCAGCTTCACGGAGGCCCGGGTTTATCTTCGAGTTTCAAAATCTCTGCTGGCACACCCAGCCAGACAGCTGCCTTTGCGCGGTCGTCAAATGCATGCGCAGCGATCGGCGTTTCCTTCATGAGATTTTCGTAGAGTTGGGCAATGGCAAAACCGACCCAATCGTCGCTAAACAAGGCCGACTTCACTGGCGTGACCCCGGCGTATTGCTCTCCCCGCTTCCGCGCAAATGCAAAAACATGCTTGGTGCGAACTGCCACGCTCGTTAATCGACTGAAATCAAGGAATCTGTTGAACGGTACTAACACTTTTTCGATATGACAGGCCCATTCACCAATCTCGTCCAGCAGCTGATCATCCAGTACACCTTGTGGTCGCCAGGCAACCAAATTATGAGCGGGATAGTGTCGGAGGTCACCCGGCCCAGGGATAATCCTGGAAGCCAGCAAAGGTTTCGAATTGTCAGGCATAACGGCTGTTTATCCTTCCATTCAACTTTGATGGTGTCGAGATTGTATAACGCAGCTCTGGCGTCCGGCATCTTTCCATAAAATCGCTTGTACGGTTCGAGGCGAAGCTTTCACTTTTCAGCCGCGAACGCGGGATTTTCTTCCGTCAGAGCAGACGGCGGAAAAATTTCTCGGACGAGAATCGCACTACAAAATGCTTGTCAGAAAGAGAACGAGAGAATTTCAACCACGCCGTTTTCGCTTTCGCATTTTTTTCTCGGCGACAAGATCGAGAATTGCTCGGCGCACTTTCTCGCGGTCTGCTGGATTGTCCGCGTCGACTTTAAGGTTCATCGCCTCCGCGACGGTTTTAGCGTAAGCAACGCCCTGCTGCTCGACCAGTCGCTCCCAACGTTCATCGGCCATAACCTCGATAAGATTAGAGACGGAACGCTTTTCTAACGAGGCCATTTGTTCCAGTTTGTTTCGTTGCTCATCACGCACTGTCAGATTGAGCTTCGCTTTGTTCTTGTTCTTTTTGGATTTTGCCATTGACAGTTTTTACCCCTCGTTATTCATAGCCGATCACACAGGCTGAAAGCAATATTCTTATACGCAAAAACGTCGTTGTAACGATTCGCTGAAGCGGCTCAGTACCCGCCGCCCCAGCGGTACTGCCATGCGATGCCGAAAGCTTGGAAGTCGTGCTCGCGATGCGCGTTGTAACCGCTGATGCTGTAGAGCTTCACGGATTGATGACGGTTCAATGGCAGCACGAGCGTCCCGCCGAAGCGAATGCCTTGCAGTTCAATGTTGCTTTCAACGTCATCGACGGTCGTGCGTCCGCCTTTGAAATAACCAGCGTTCAGAGCCACCCAGCCACCCGGTGCGAAAGTGTAGCTGAGGCCTGATTGCACAGCGTAAAGCGGCGCCACCTCGCGTGTTTTGCCGCCAAAAAAATCGCGATTGTCGGTGTAAAAAGTGATGCCGGGATCGAGCTCAATCGTCCATGGCCCGATTGCTTTCGAGAATCCAATCTCGGGTTTGAACGACCAGCGATTGGTGCCGATGTTCACGAGCTTACTCCCGTCGTATTGACTGAGCGGCGCGGTAACGCGCAGACTCATACCGACGATCAAATCCTGGTGGTAGTTCTTGAACTCCGCCGCCGTTAGCGCGGGTGCGCCGACCAAATTCATCGAAAGACGGAGCGCCGTATCCGCAAAGCCGTCGACGTAACGGGAATGTGGCGAACCGAGGACGAGACCTTTCGCTGCGATTGATGCGTACGGCACGACGAGGCCAAACTGCCCGGTCTGGCCAAACGCGCCGAACGTTGTGGCGAAACCGAGGACGCCGACGTGCGTTTCGTTGCTTACGTTCTCCAGTGGTAGCGACGGATCGGTGAGCACGGTGCCAGACGCGTAGCCGTATCCGGCGACCACGAAATTAAGGCCGACCGGTGAGTTGCTGTAAGCGCGCGGTTCGAGGTCCTGCGCATGGAGCGTCGTGCCCAGCACGCCGATGAAAGTGCCTACCGCGGCAGTGACAAGGCGCATGATTGCTTTCCAACTCAGTTGGCCATTCACCAATATCTGTCGCCGGGTGCAACAGCAAAAGGCGAAGCGGTCATTGGACGAAGCTATCAAGAAATATCAGCAGCGTCGATAAGACCAAGGTCCGATAACCCCGCAAACGCCCGATAGTGACATTCCACTCTTGAAATGATTCGTTGGCAGCGCCTTACGTAAATAAGCATTGACCTTTTCCTGAAATCTCTGCTCATGGAGAAATGAAAACCAGAACCATTGCACTGAGTCTTGGGATTAATTTTAGCCGCAGGGGCGTTATACGCGGCTAACCCTATGGAGGGCACGTGGAAGCTAAATGAATCGAAGTCAAAGCTGACACCCGGCACCAGCAGGAATACGAAGGTCGTCTATGACTCTAAAAGGCTGGGCATGGGCAGATGGGAGGTAACGGGTGATGGCGTCGATGCGGATGGAAAGCCCGTCCATTCCGAGTGGAAAGGGAAATTCGACGGCAAAGATTACGAAGTAACCGGCGATCCGAATTCGGATATGCGTTCCTACACGAAGGTAAATGATCAAACGCTCAACATGACGGTGAAAAAGGGAGGCAAGGTCACGGCCACCGGGCGGATAGCCGTGTCTGCCGACGGAAAAAGCCGAGTGGTGACTCTAAACGGCACTACAGCGAAAGGGAAAAAGTTTACGAACACGGCCGTTTACGACAAAGGATAATTCGTTAGGCGAGGCCGGACTTATAGATGTCACTGCGCGAGCCGCACGGATCAAAGGGCGGCTAATCGCGAATGCCTGCCATATGGGACTTAAGTCCAATATGTGAGCCGCTGCAGTGACAAACATATTGCTCCATGAAAAAACCTTTCACGCTCCTGGCGTTTAGAGAGGCACGAAAAAAATTGGAGTTTGTCTTGCCCGTTGATAGCCGCGGTCGAAATGATTCTCGCGCAGCAAGGGTATTGCTGCGGAGGAGGCGAGGCTACGGCAGAAAGTTGGGGACAATTATCCTCGCAGATTAGAAAACGACGTGCAGGAAGCGGTCGAGCAAATCGCCCAGGGGAATCATGGTCAGGACCAGCGGCGCAACGGGCGCGAGCGAAATTACCGCCAATTGTAGCAGCGTCTCCTTGCCGAACGGCACGGGCTTCATGCCTTTCACGATTTCAAAGCTGTTGCCCAGGTCGGCCAGCGATTGGATGTCTCCGCTGCCTACCAACGGTTCGTCGGTCGCCGCTCCATCGCGCATCCACTTCTGATCAAACTCGCGCACGTAACGCTGGGCGAGGCCGCCGTATTCCAGCAAGCCGATGCGTTTAGTGCGAGCCAGCCGCGGAGTGAACACAAGCAGCGGCGCGAGCACGAAGAAAAGCATCATTATCACCATCGCAAGGAGTTCCAACTTGAAGTCGGTGAGCTTCGCGCCGGCGTAAAAGATCTTGTTCGCCATCACGCCGGCGAGCAGCACTCCCTGGCCCGCGAGCAACGGAGCAAAAGCGTAGGTGACAGTGGAAAGAAAACCGAGGCCGCCGGCGCGGTCGGGATGAATAGCCACCAGGCGCAGGTCGATCCGGGACACTTGCCAAAGAAATCGCGTCCAGATCAGCAGGCGGAAATACCAACGCAGTAAAATGAACTGGACGAAAGGCAGACTCACGCAGCCAAGCCACCAACCGGCGAGCGTCGGTTGCAGTTTTCCAGTCACCGTCGTCCCATACCACGTAGGAAAATCCATGGCCGCGTGCTTCCGCCAGATGAATAGAACGCCGAGTCCGTAAACGAGCCCGATCAGGAGCACCTCCGCCAGAACGGAATTGCGCAGGCGCATCGCCGCGGCGATGGCGGCGTCAAACCTGCCGCGCGCATGGTCGGGCACCAAACCACGCTTCACAAACGTCCCCACTACCAGGCGCATCCGGTGGTGGACCACCAGTTCCGCTACGATCAGCAGTGGAAGCGCGAGCAGGAACCGGGCGTGCACGTCGACGTCAAAAAGAAACGGCACCTTGACGCTATCGCCCCACGCGTGTCCTTCAGCGATCGAGAGAGCCAGCAACGGAAGCCACGTAATGAGTGCCAGGGCAATCATGCGACGCCACACTAAGTCCGCCGCATCGCCGCTAAGATGCGCACGCCGGAGAAGCTGAAAGAGCGGTCCGCCGAGGATCAGTGAGAAATCAGGGAGTTCTGGCGAGAACGGTTCCGTGGGGTCAGCGACGATTTCTGAATATTTCACGCGCGGCCAAGTGTGCCTGCTTTCATCTCCGCAGGGCAACGACAAAGTAATATGACTCCGATGGCAACGGTGCGCGGGACGTTCGCAATTGCTGTAGAGAAGTGTGGCGACGCGACGTGATCGCTCACGTCAGGGGCGAGGCGGTGGAGGAGAGGAGACGTTGCTGTCGTTGCCAGGCGATCTGACTACAGGCCTTCGTACGCGAGACCAGTGGTGCTGAATCACGACGATTTGAGTGTAAACGATCCATACCAGCATCAACGTCGATAGAAACGCCAGCAAATTGAAAGCTAGCAGCAGCCGCGATTTGCGCGTGGCGAGTCGTATCTGCAACGCGTCGATGTCAGCCTGCACCCCATGAACGTCGGCCTGCACCTTGGCCAGCCGCGTGTCGATGCGCTGGGTAAGCCCGTTAAGCGTAGCGAGGGTCTCAGCGGTGATTTCGTTGTTCTGCCCCGACACAAGTTCCCGCAGCGTGCCGCGTAGCTGCTTCCCGTCCGCGGACAACTCTTCGAGCCGGTTAAAAGCGTCATCGAGAGCCGCCAGCCTCGGCGCGCGGTCGGCCATCATTGGCAATGAGTTCAGTAAACTTACTGCATTGGCCACGTTCCCCAACGCGTCGCGCACGGGAGCGAGCACCTTTTGCATCTGCTCGATCCGTGGCGCCAGACTCGTCTCCAGGCGGTCGTTCAACGCGTTGAGCACAGGTCGGTTCGCCTGCGCCTGTGGTCCGACGGCACTGATGGTTTCAGAGGCCTGCCGCACTTCCGCCCGGCTGGTCGCGATAAGCTCGTTTACCCGGCCCACTCCGGCGTCGACCACTTGGACCCCGGTCTCGACAAGACCAAATCCCTTCAGCGTGACGTCGGTGGCTTTGCGATCGACGAACCACGCGCCGAAGATGCCGACGAGGCTGATGCCGATGAACAGCACGGCGACAGCAATAGCGCCGAAGCGAATTATTTTGCCGAGGATTGGCATGCTGGGTTCCAATGTTCAAGCCAAGGCATCGTTTTCGCCTAACGAGAGGTTGCAGGGATTACGAGGTCCTTTTTTTGGCAATTTCGCATAACCCGCTTGGCCCCGCTGTGACGAAACGAACCCCGTGGCATGGAGTCGAGTTTATGCGCCGTGATCTCCTCGGACAATTAGTAAATCTTTGAAGCGCGATTCGCCACTTGGCTTTTGTCTGGCTTCACAGCAACAAGCGGAAGTGCCTCCCGCCGTCACACCCGGGACTAAAGTCTCATTGCGTTCCGCCAGTCTGAAACTCTAAATAGTGGCGTGCCCGTCGTTACGCCCGGTGGTTCGCGCGTCTGGCTGATTAACGAAGATGCATCGGACTATGAGGCGCGACCATTTATGGATTTGCATACGAATTTTGAGTGTGTCCGAATCCGTTCAAGCAACGTAGTACGAACCGCATCCACAAATGATCAAAGAGATGAACATGGTGGCGATTAATCGGGAGGCTGCGGCTGTGTACTTGTTGGACGATGACGCTTCGATCCTCAAAGCCACGCGCCGGCTCCTCGATTCGGCGGGTTGGAACAATGTAAAAATCTTCACCGATCCGATTGCATTTTTAGAGCATGCCGCGATGCATCGGCCCAAACTGGCGGTGATTGATATTTCTATGCCGGATATGAACGGCCTGGAGGTACAAACGCGGCTGCGACGGGTTTCGCCCTCCACACGCGTGATTGTGTTGACTGGCCAGGACGATCCGTCAATCCGTCGAATCGCGATGAACGCCGGTGCTTCTGCTTTTTTCACCAAAGGAGTGGAGAGCGACGATTTTCTCGCCGGAGTGAAGGCCGCGGCCGATTCCGACAACTAATTTCGCAGGCAGATTTACGATTGAACTGGGGAGCAATTCAGCGATACGCGCCTCTCGACAGCGAAGCACGAGTGTCGTCAGCGAGCGATGCGCCGGTTGAAATCCTACCCCCAAAGCCATACGACTAAAGTCCTATGGACGAAAATGGCGCGCCATCGCACGATGGCTGCGGATCGAAAAAAGGGCCGCCGGAGGCCCCAAAGAAACCTCAAGAAATCAATTGACACCACCAGCACTTATCAGTTATCACCCTATCGCTATGAAAAAAGTATATCTCTCTACTGCTGTACTAATCGGATTCGTCGCGGCTTCGCTGCAAGCCGGGACGGAAACTTACAAGCAGGTCGCGGCGCCGCCGCCACCTGTGTATGCATATGGACTCGGTTTTTACGGTGCGATCGATGCGGGAGCGAACGTCTACCAAAACCGCGGTGGCGACCAAACGTTTACGGGTGACAACCGCATTAACGACTTAACCGACAGGGATTTTGATGCCACGCTGCGCGTCTCGCCGAAGAATGACGTCGGTTTTTTCGGGGGCGTTAAACTCGGTTACGTGTTTGGCTCGGGCGTGATTCGTCCAACGGTCGAAGGCGATTTCTTTTACAATGGCTTTCGCGGTGGTGCTAACTTCACCCTGGATGATCGCTTTGGTGACACTATAGGACAGCGCAACGTGACCACTTGGGTCAATACGGGCGCGTTCATGGCGAACTTCATCTTGCGATTCGCGCCTGGAGAAGGAAGATTTCAGCCGTATGCGGGCGCCGGGGTCGGCGTTTACTATGCCGAGTCTGCGGGGGTAGAGGTTGTGGACCCCGTAACCGGCCGTGTCCCAGTTAACACTGGCGGCGGGGCGAGTCATGCAGACCTGGCGTGGCAGGTGGTCGCAGGTTCGGATTACTTTTTCAATCCGGGTTTCAGCGCGTTTATCGAATATCACTACCTCGATTACACGAGCTCCCAAATCGAAACCAGCAAAACTCGGGATCTGGGGCAGCACCTCATAGGCGCGGGTGTCCGATTCTTTTTTCACTAATAGCGAGCAATCTCTTCGATAGGTTTAGTAAATCGGCCTCCTTTGATCAGGAGGCCGATTTTTTTTGATCGTCCATTGTTAACCCGGCCCCGTTCATAAGCCTAAAGTCCTATAGACGTATCGCACTAACACCGCATGATGGCGCACAAATCAGCACCAACGAGGACTAGAAACTGAAACCGGTAGACTTATCCGGATAATGGACAATTTATTTTTCTCGGATTTGGCCGCCGTGCGATAATAAAATCAGGCTCGTGAAAACAAAATTAGATCTCGTTGCAAGGGCAGTATTCGCCACGATCATCCTTTCGACGACAGTCGTTTTCGCGGGATCGGATTACGACATTTCAAAAGAAGCGCCGACTCCACCGCCACAGCCTTGGTGCGAAACGCCCCAGACACTTGAAATCCGCATCGGTGCTCCTGGGTGGATGGCAGGTGTGTCCGGTAATAGTGGAATAAAGGGCGTTGTCACGTCACCCGACGTCAGCTTCGACCAGATTCTCACGCATCTGACTCACGTCCCCATTCCGCTGTCGATTGATGTTCGCTATCAACGATGGGAATTCTTCGGAGATGGTCTGTATATGGACGTAGGTGCTTCTGCCTCGCTACCTGGTTTGCTTTTCACCAACGCGAATATCCACCTCCAAGTCGGGCTTGCAGAAGGATTCGTCGGTTATCGAGTGATCAATTGCGATAAAGCTTCGCTCTCCTTCTTCGCTGGCGCGCGCTACAGCTACCAGGGAGGCGATCTAAGCATTCTCAATAATGGTGACGCGCGCCTGGTCAGGCTCCGTCAGCTACTCGGAATCCGCAACAGGTTGGATTTCTCCGATTCGACCAGTTGGGTCGATCCCGTGATCGGCGCGCACGGGAAAGTGAAAATCTGGAGGGCCACCTCGCTTTACGCAGAAGCCGATGTAGGTGGATTTGACGCCAACTCTGGCTCCGCGTTCGAAATCGAACGCGAAGGACGAACGATTGCGCGAGAATCGGTGGACAGCTCTGACTGGAGCTACCAGGTACAAGGCGGCCTCGAATTTCAAATCAGCCGGTGGTTCTGGGCACAGGTCGGCTGGCGTTACTTAAAATACGACTACAACCAAGGCGGGTTCACCAACAAAACTGCATTGAATGGCCCCCAACTTATGGGCGGGATAAATTTTTGAGGAACGAACGTCTGCAAACTGCTCCGAAACCCATTGGCCTAAAGTCTTATAGGCATTCCCTCATCGGTGTGGCAAATGCGTGACTCACCACTAGAAAAATAACCCTGTAAAAACCAATCAGAAATTTAGAAACCATGAAAACCAACTTCATTAATTCCATCTTTGTCGAGTATCACATTCCTTCTTATCGCCGGATGCGCATCAATGACGCAGGCGCCGAGCACAACGCCCTCGGCAACTGTGAGCATTCACGAGTGGTCGGCTGCCTATTACGCTCAGGCTGAGGCCGGAAAGGGAACTCTGTATTACAACGGTGGGCGGCACCGTTTCACCATCTCTGGCGGCGGCGTTGGCGGCTCGGGCGCTCAAAAGGTCAATGCCACCGGGAAAGTCTTTAATCTAAACAGGCTCTCCGACTTCCCCGGAACTTACCATGGCATCAGCCGCGGACTCACACTGATCGAGGGGAAGATGCATGCGAAGCTGACCAACCAGAATGGCGTGGTCATGTATCTCGCTGGCGATACCGAAGGCCTTGCCTCTTCTCTTGGAGCGCAGGCATTCGAGGTTCACTTAACCAATTGAGGGAGGAAGTCGCTTACTTGTGGCCGCGTTGGCGGAAATGGCCACCAGTGGGGCACTGATGCTGGCTTCGTTGCGAGTAACTAATCGTCTGTGAAAAGGCATTACAGTAAATTATTGTTCGCAGCCCTGGCGCTCATTCCTGCCGCCTTGTTAGCTCAGAACCTTGCTCCAACACCTCATTCTTCTGACCAGGCCGAACTTTCCAAAGTGAAAGACTGGGTGCTTTCAGAAGGCATTACACAATCGATTGCCCCGGAGCTCGCGGCCATACTCGGCCTTGGCAGTGATCGTCTTCCAGTGAAATTGAGGGCATTTCGCACGTCGGATGGTATTGATCTCGCATTTGCTGTCAGCACTAACCCAAAGCAAGAGGGCATCGTGATTTCTGCGCTCAAAACAATGACAGACAAGACGGAAATTTATTCCGTAGGCACTGCCTGGCTTACCGACAGATCAGGAACTCTTCGCCAAACGATAGAAGTGGATGCTTCCGGCGCCAAGGTTCTTCCAAACGATTCCCGTGCAGCGAAATTTGAGGACATGAAGGCCTTTTTCATCAAGAAACTGAAGGCTACCAGCCCCACTACGACCTTGTCACCCTCTCCCAAAATATCTGCAACGGCTGTTGGCAGAAAAGAGATCAAGTGACAACCAGCTAGGAAGCTGCGGTCTGTTGACCGGTCTCAGCTTCGCTTTTGGAACGCCGAACGGCGGCGTATGGCATAGGCCTAAAGTCCTATAAGGAAACCGCCTAAGGCAGAGCAAATTCGCTTCCTCAGATGAGTTGATGAGCAGCAACAATCAGACTAAATGCCTATGAAATCAGAACAGATCTTCCTTTCCGCGATTCTCGCCGCTGCCGTTATGGCGGTTGCGCCTTCCGCAAGAGCACAAATTCAAACTACCGGGACACCCGGTGCACCGGGCGCCACCACTACGATTGACGGGAAACAAATCCCGCCACCACCGCTGCCGTTCGGTGGCGTGATAAAGGAAAGCGCCACGGATTCCAAACCGTACTGGCCGCCGCGCGTCGTGCCGCCCAAGGGCGCGCCTAACGTCCTGCTTATCATGACCGATGACCAGGGTTACGGCGTGTCGGGAACCTTTGGCGGCGTCATCCCGACTCCAGCCATGGATCGCATCGCCAAGGCGGGACTGCGGTACACCCAGTTTCACTCCACCGCGCTTTGCTCGCCGACGCGCGCGGCTCTCATCACCGGTCGGAATCATCACTCGGTCGGCTTCGGCGTCATCGGCGAGATGTCCACCGGCTTTCCCGGTTATGACTCCGTTATAGGTAAGGATAGCGCCACGATCGGTGAAATCTTAAAAGAAAATGGCTACGCCACCTCGTGGTTTGGCAAGAATCATAACACGCCCACCTATCTCTACAGCGCGGCCGGGCCTTTTGATCAATGGCCGATAGGTATGGGATTCCAGTATTTCTACGGGTTCATGGGCGGCGAGACCGACCAATGGACGCCCTATCTTTATCAAAACACGACCGCGATTTTTCCCTGGATCGGCAAGCCCGACTACAATCTCACGACCGATATGGCGGACGAGGCCATCAAATACATGAGCAGCCTGAATGCGGCTGCGCCCGACCAGCCGTTCTTCGTCTATTACGTGCCGGGCGGCACTCACTCGCCGCATCAGCCCAAGCGCGAGTGGAGGGACAAGTTCAAAGGCAAGTTCGACATGGGCTGGGAAAAGTTGCGCGAGCAGATCTTTGCCAACCAGAAGCGGCTTGGCGTGATCCCGGAGGGCACCCAGCTTACCCCGTGGCCGGACGGTCAAGCTGAGTATGGCGGCGCGACGCTGCCGCGGTGGGACTCGCTCTCGTTCGTGCAGAAAAAACTGTATGCCCGCGAGGCAGAAAACTTCGCCGGGTATGCTGCCTATACTGACAATGAGATTGGTCGCGTCATCCAGGCGGTCGAGGACATGGGTAAGCTGGACAACACGCTCATCATCTACATCAGCGGCGACAACGGCACGAGCTCCGAAGGCACCGTGGAGGGCACGTTTAACCAGATGACCGCTTACAATGGGATTCTAACCCTCCCGGAGGCCGTGCAAATGTTACATTACGAAGGCTGGGGATCCGATACTACCTACCCACACATGTCGGTCGCATGGTCGTGGGCGTTCGATACGCCCTTTAAGTGGACCAAGCAGGTGGCCTCACATTTCGGCGGAACCCGGCAGGGCATGGCTATCTCATGGCCCGGCCATATCAAAGACGTGGGCGGTATTCGCACGCAGTTCCATCATATAATCGACATCGTGCCGACCATCCTTGAAGCCACCGGCGTCAAGGCGCCGGACATGGTCAACGGCATCAATCAGAAACCGATCGAGGGCGTAAGCATGGCTTACACGTTTGATCCCGCGGCCGCGGGACCAAAGGCACCGTCGAAGCGCGACACGCAGTATTTTGAGATGTTCTCCAACCGTGGCATCTACCACGACGGCTGGTACGCCTGCACCACGCCGCCCGAGGCCGTCTGGCTCCTTGGCGCCAAGCCACTGCCGCCGGTCAACGACTACAAGTGGGAGCTCTACAACATCACGGAGGATTATTCGCAGGCCAATGATCTCGCGGCCAAGAATCCCGATAAGCTTAAGGAACTGCAGACGCTCTTCATGGCTGAGGCCCAAAAATACCAGGTCTTACCTCTGGATAACTCGATCCTGCCGCGCCTGCTTACACCACGGCCAAGTGCGGTCGCAGGGAAAACAGAATTCACCTACAAAGGTGAGAATCCCAACATTCCCGTCGGGAATGCTCCGAGTATTATGAACAAGGATTACACCATCACGGCCGAGATTACTGTTCCCAAAGGCGGCGCAGAGGGAATGATCGCGACGATGGGCGGTCGCTTCGGCGGCTACGGCCTCTACCTGCTCAAAGGCAAGCCGGTGTTCACCTATAACCTGCTCGATCTGGAGCGCTATCGATGGGAGGGCGGCGTTGGAGCCCGCGACTGGTTAGGCAGGGCCCTCGAACCGGGCAAGCACACGATCGTATTCGACTTCAAATATGACGGCCCCGGGCCCGGCAAAGGCGGGACCGGCGTCATGACAGTGGATGGCAAGGAGTTTGCCAAGAAGACGATTCCGCACACCATTCCCATGCTCATGGCCATCGACGAGAGCTTCGACATCGGAAGCGATACTCGCACGGGAGTGGATGATAGTTACAAGCTGCCGTTTCACTTCACTGGGACAATCGATAAGCTGACCTACAAACTTGGGCCGAACCAAATGACGGCCGAGGAGCAGAAAGCCGCGGCGGAACGACTCGCCCTGGTCACGGACTGAGCGGGCGAGCAACACCAGCAACGAAAGACGAGGCGTAGACGCATCGAGATGGGCGACTTGTTGCCATTACCGCCGGCATCGAAACGGCCACGGGAGTAGCGCTGATTGTTGATCTTCCTGTCGTCGGGCCAATGTCGAGGCACGACAAAATTGTGTTCACTAACAAGAAAGGAAGCAAACCATGAAACCAACAATACCGTCATTTCTAACACGAACCCTAATCTATGTGCTGATCGCTGCAGGGTCGCTTTACGCTATGTCTAACCAGCCACGCCGAATCGATTTCTTCCGAGGATGCGCATGCTATTGGCGTCGAGGCTTACCTGTACTTTTATCCGCTCGTCACGATGGACATCACGCGCAAACAGCTCACCAATGTCGAGCGGGCTGAGGGAATCAGTGCGCCGATGAACACCCTCGCGAACATTCCGGCCTATCCGACGGCAGATATGAGGGTAGTTGTTCGGCCTAACTTCGATACGCTTTATTCCAGTGGCTGGCTCGATCTCACGAAAGAACCCATGGTCGTGTCCGTGCCGGATACCGACGGGCGCTATTATCTGTTCCCGATGCTCGACATGTGGACGGACGTGTTCGCGTCTCCGGGCTGGCGCACAACTGGAACGCAGGCCGCCAACTTTCTCGTTACGCCGCCAGGTTGGACCGGCTCGGTGCCCGACGGCATGCAACAGATCAAGGCACCTACGCCTTACGTATGGATCATCGGCCGCACCAAGACGGACGGTCCGCCGGACTACGACGCCGTTCACAAAATCCAAGCCGGCTACAAAATCACGCCGCTCTCCCGCTGGGGGAAAACCGCCGAGGCCGTGACCGCGACGGTTGATCCGTCTGTGGATATGAAGACGCCGCCGAAAGTCCAGGTGGATACGATGTCGGCTGACAAATATTTCGCGTATGCCGCCGACGTCATGAAGGTGAACCCTCCACACATCACCGATGAGCCGATTATCGCTCGTATGAAACGGATCGGCATCGAGCCCGGCCAGAGCTTCGACATGAGTAAAATGGATCCCGCAGTAAGACAGGCCCTCTCGAAAGCGCCCTCGGATGCGCAAGCACTGATGAAATGGAAAGTGCCTACAATTGCGAGGGTCGTGAACTACTGGTCAATGAACACGGATACAATGGGTGTGTACGGTAATTACTATCTCAAACGCGCCGTCGTTGCCCAGCTAGGTCTCGGCGCGAACCTGCCCGAAGATGCGATCTATCCGCTGAATCTCGGTGACGACGCTGGCAAGCCGCTCGATGGCGCCAATAAATACACAATTCACTTCGAAAAGACGACCCTGCCGCCGGCGGAAGCTTTTTGGTCCATCACGTTGTACGACAGCGAAGGCTTTCAAGTGGCCAATGCTTTGAACCGGTTCGCTGTGAGCAGTTGGATGCCGTTCAAGTTCAACGCAGACGGCTCGCTTGATCTTTACTTCCAAAACGAAAGCCCAGGAGCTAACAAAGAAGCGAACTGGTTGCCTGCTCCGAAAGGGGCGTTCAACCTCTGCATGCGACTGTATGCTCCGAAGTCACAGGCTCTGACGGGCAAATGGAATCCGCCGCCGATTACAAACGTCGAAGGACGGTCGGAGACGATACCTCAGTAACGACTGGAAGGGTCGAAACAAGGCAGTTGTGTGCGACAACCTTACGGATGAAACGGCACGGTCATGAATGCGATTTCGGAATTAACCACCGGGAAGAAATGTTGCCCTAAAGTCTTATTGACGTACGAACTTTTGGGGAACACGATGGGCGCGCATTTAAGCGAAAGGAACCCAAAGCATGAAAAAATATAATTCACTCATTTACATCGTCGGTCTGGCTTGCGCCGGCCTGATCTTCACCGGGTGCGCAACGAACCAGGCCAGCGCGCCAATACCGCCTAATTCAGGTCATTTGCTCATTAACCGGGTTGCAAACTTCGGTAGCGACCTCAGCCTTATCGTGTCTGTTGATGGCAAGAATGTGGGAGGCTTTAGCGAGGGCCGAAATTACAGTGGCTACTTACCGGCAGGTCAGCACCACATTACCGTCCAGTGTGATCCCAATCCGGGCGGGAAGCGCCCGGGACATAAAACCCTGACAATACAAGCAGGGCAGACATATTCCTACACTGCAGCCTGGTCGGGACAGAGTTTGGCTTTGGTGAGAAATCCGTAAACAATGCTGCCACGTCGGTCTCTTCTTGATCGTTGTCCTGCGCAGGCTCTGCGCGCAATCGCGGTCGTCGGTGTCATCGCCATTGTATGCGTACTATCCTCGGCGGCATTCGGCGCTAATCCCGCGGAAGAGATGGCCAAGGCGGGAGCCGGTGGAGGAATCGATCCGAAAGGAAATTCGTGGCTATCGATTGAGAAAAGTGTCGAACAGTTCGCCCATCCTTCATTCATACTTCGACTATTCCTTAGTCTTAGTTTGGCGGTCGGCTGCGCCTTCGCAATCGCATGGCACCCGCGTCGCGCGACACTCCGGGACCCACTGAGGGATTTCGAAGAACGCAAGGCACTCATACTCCTTGGCGTGGTCGGGGCCGTCGTCGCTGAACTAAGCGGAACCAGCCAAACACTCGCCTTTGTCATCTTCGGCATAGGCGCGCTGTTGCGGTTCAGGACCGTGCTCGACAACCCAAAACTCACCGGCAAAGCAATCATGGTGGTGGTAGTCGGGCTAGCGTGCGGCATGGGATCATGGGCCATGGCAGTGTTCGTCACCGCCTTTAGCTGGTTACTAATGTTTTGGCTGGATTCGCACTCGAGCTGCCGGGTAAGAATTCGACTCGATGAAACCGAAGATCCAAGGCCCATCTTCGATGCCGTGCAGTCCCTGCTTATTTCACATAAGTGCAGGCTGCAAAGCTCCTCACTCTACGAGGACAAAGGAAGCATGGTGTTTCTCCTGTTCCTCCCGAATGGGGTGGACCCAACGGCTTTGGAGCATGAAGTGAGGGCCAGGCTGCGTAAGAACCAGGTTTCGAAGATCGCAATTGATGTGGTGTAAGCAGGCTTGGTTCATCGATTGCCCTGCGAAACGCTTTCGGGACGGCGAACAAAGAAATATCTGCTTAGCGCCAAAGGCGGTGTTTCATCTAAGCCTGGGGCATCGCCCCGGGATCCGATTATCCGAAGATAACCAAGCGCTGAAAGCGCGGTGAGCTCAGTGTAGTTTCCCAATTCCATACGCACCGGTTTTTTTGCAAACAAAACGTCCGTTAAACTTCGCGTCTCGGATTGAGCACGCCTCTCACCTCAATCCTCTTCCCGCAAGCGGGGCGAGGCGGAATGGTGTCGCTGTCGCCGTACATTCCGTCGAAAAAACTCGTGTTGCTTCATTGCCTGCCAAGCCCAAGGACACATCGGTAACTCACATAAATTATTGAAGGCTTGTTAGACTTCGCCTCTCCCTTTCCCAAAGGGAGAGGATGAAGGTGAGGGATTGTTTTTCTGTCGCTCCTCGAGTGCGAACCAAATTGCCCGCAACACGCTGTCGAGCTCTTGGCGAACCTGATGATTCCAGAATCGCAACACCATGACCCCATGGCGCGCGAGGAATTCCGACCGCGAGCGATCGCGAATTTGGCCTGCATGATAATTATGTCCACCGCCGTCTAATTCGACAGCCAGCTTTGAAGTAGGACAATAGAAATCCAAGACGTAATCTTCGAACGGATGCTGCCGGCGAAATTTGTAGCCTGCGAAATTTCGGTTCCGTAAGTGTCGCCAAAGAATACGTTCAGGCTCAGTCGCCTTCTTTCGCAGCAATTTAGCGCGATCCACAACGATTGATTTTGATTATTAACTTGTCTTCTGAAAAGCCGTTTACGAATACCCCTCACCTCAATCCTCTCCCCGTTAGCGGGGCGAGGCGGAGGAGCGTTCAGTATTGACCTCCTAGGATCGACATCAAGCATGCCGCGGGCTCACTTTCGCCAAGCATTCCTGGGGCTGCCCCAGGGCTCGCGTTGAATTGCGCGACGTTGGCGCTCAGCGTAAGAACTCTCGACGTTTACTTGTCGCACCAACGTGCGTGTTGACATTCATCGCAGGCGTCTGAATCATCACATTTATGCATAAGCGCCTATTTATTGCGGTGATCTGTGGTTTCGCGCTGACACTCGCAGCGCATGCGCAAGACGGACCGAAGGATGCTGTTGTGATCATTATTCGCCACGCAGACGACGCCGACAGCGGTCACGGCCTCTCGCCGCTCGGCCAGGAACGGGCCGAAGCATACAAGAATTACTTCCAAAATTTCACCGTCGACTCCAAGCCACGGGAACCCACCGTCATTTTTGCTGCCAAGGACTCAAAGAAAAGTCATCGGCCGCGTCTAACGATGGAACCATTTGCAAAGGCAGCGAATTTGAAAATCGATACGCGTTTTGATAACGATCAGTCGGCTGACCTTGCAGCTGACTTGCGTGCGAACCAGCAGGGAAAAGTCATTCTGATCTGTTGGCGTCACCCGTACATTCCAGCTCTGCTCAGTGCATTGGGAGCAAATCCCGAAACCTTTCTACCGAATGGCAAATGGCCTGGTAAGGTCTTCAACTGGATCATCCTGCTTAGCTTCGATCAGGACGGCCATTTGATTCCGTCGAGCTCAAGACGAACCAACGAACATTTACTGCCAAGCGACTCTCAGTAGGCTTGGAGAGTTTGCCAAGAGTCCTAGCTGGGGGAGCACGCATAGACTTTTAAAGCAGTAACAGGGCGCGCGCGGGAACGGAGTTGTCCCATCTACTTACAGATCGCTTTCCATCCCAGATGGATTTGGAACATTACCCGGTGGTGCAACCACCGGTTTATCATGTAAACAAAGCAGCCAAGCCCCGCAGGGGCGTCGTAGACGAATCCATTATGTCATCGACACACCTGAGCCTGCATTATCACATCGTTTTTGGAACGAAGAATCACGAGCCGATCATCTGTAGTGGCAGGCGTGTCGCCTGCAAGACCCGATGATTGCAGCCGGCACGGCTGCCTCTACAGAACAATGGAATTAACCCCGAAAGCGTTCGGGGTTGATGAACGCCACCTTTAATCCAGCGCCCCTGTCGGGGCTGGCTGCTTTTACTGCTGGCCACCGGTGGTTTGCACCACCGGCTAAGTTCCGGGACCATGCGCGCGCCGCATTCCGTCTATCTGACTATCTGAACTGAGAATTGACCAACGTTACTGCTTTTGTATTGCCCTAAAGTCCTATAGGCATACCGAGGAGTCTGTCAGAATCTTACTACTAGAACTGCTGTGTGACTTCCGCACATAAACTTTGACTATGCTAGAGTCGGTTGGACCGCTAGGCGATGTAATGAGAAAACTAAACCAAGTGCACGCTAGCGGTGATACATCTCAGGTCCGTTTTGAAGTGATTGAAATCATCGAGGCACTGATCCTCGCTCTGGTCGCCGTGGCTACTGCATGGAGCGGGTTTCAGGCAGCGGAGTGGGCCGGAAGACGGGCAGAGGACTACGCTAAGGCAAGCCGGATTCGAGTCACTGCTGAAGGGCTTGCGACCCTGGCAGGCCAGGAGCGGATCTACGACAGCGATACCTTTAATAGTTGGCTCGTCGCGAAGCTGGACAATAAAAAAGAAGCCGCAGAGTTTTTTGAGCGACGTTTTCGCGACGAGTACCGCACCGCGTTCGCAGCATGGATGAGCACGGACCCATTCAACAACGTGCAAGCGCCTCCGGGCCCGATCTTCATGCCCGAGTATCACAACGCCAAGCACGAGCAATTCCTGGGTTTAAATAAACAAGCTGCGGACATAGCGGATGAAGGTGTAAAATCCGGAGAGACTGGAGACAAGTACGTGCGCATCACGGTTCTCCTGGCTACCGTGCTTTTAATCACGGCCATCGGACAGCGCTTTCGTTTCAAGTCCGTTCGCATCGCTTTCATGATTCTTGCCTTCCTGTTGCTCTGCCTGCCGCTTTGGCAATTGCTCGTGCTGCTGCCCCGCGCCTGACGGGGACTCTGCGTGTGGCCTGTTTGAATCAGCGCCAAAGGCGCAGCATTCAGTGTCAGCCTGGGGCAGCGCCCCAGGATTAGTGGAACCCCAAAACAACGTCAGCGCTGAAAGCGCGATTCATTTCTGATTGGGATTTAGAAACCTGCTGACTCGCGCTGTTAGCGCTTGGTTCGGCAGGCAATTCGGATCCCTGGGGCGATGCCCCAGGCTAGGATGAACCGCGCCTTTGGCGCTAAACAGCTGCGGCGCGTTGTCCCTCGACGCACAGCCCAAAGGTAGTACGACCAAAGTCCAATACGCGTAAACGCCCGCGAGCAGCACAATTTCCTCCCCGGGCACTGTCTCGCGCAGCCGAAGGGCGAATCGGTCGGTCTGCGCGTTTACGAGTGGCCGGCGAAACCCACAGATCAAAATCATCAACAGAAAGAAATGGAAAAAACATGAAACGAATACGAACCTCATTCACCATCGTCAGCGTCATCGCTCTGTTAGCGTTGACGGTCGGTTGCTCCACAACAAGCAGCACCCAAAACAAAGAGAGCATGCTTGTGGCCGCCGGCTTTAAGGTGATCACGCCCAAGACGGCTGCGCAGCAACAAAAGCTCCAACAGCTTCCGCCGGGCCATGTGGCCATGGTCCACAGAAACGGGAGAACCTACTACATTTTCCCGGACGCGGCGCATAACCAGGCCTATGTCGGTGGACCGCACGAGTACCAGGCTTATCAACAAATGCGCGCCGCAAATCACATTGCGAACGAGCAACTCGAGACTGCTGAGATGTACCAGGACGCAGCCATGAGCTGGGGTGCATGGGGCGGATGGGGCATGGGCTGGGGCCCGATGGGAATGGGATGGCGTTGGGCGGTTTAGATGACGATTTCGTAAATTTTATGAGTCACCACTTATTTCGATTTCCCTCAACACAACCAAAACCAACTAACAACAACAAACCAAAATGAAACGAAACATAATGTTATAACGGCTTGTCGCTGCTTGTGGCCACGGTTGCGCTTTTCAGCGCGGTCGCTCCAGCTCAGGCGCAAGACAAGAAACCCAACATCCTATTCATCATGGGCGATGACGTCGGCTGGTTCAACATCGGCGCCTATCACCAGGGCATCATGTCCGGCAAGACGCCGAACATCGACAGGATCGCCAAGGAAGGCATGCGGTTCACCGACTACTACGCCGAGGCGAGCTGCACGGCGGGTCGCGCGAACTTCATCACCGGCGAGCTGCCCATCCGCACAGGTCTCACGACCGTCGGCCAGGCGGGAGCTGACGTCGGCATTCCGGCGGAGGCCTGCACCATCGCCACTGCGCTCAAAGCGCAGGGCTACGCCACCGGGCAGTTCGGCAAGAATCACCTCGGCGACTTGAACAAGTTCCTGCCGACGCTGCATGGCTTCGACGAGTTCTTCGGCTACCTGTACCACCTCGACGCGATGTCGGACCCGTACTGGTATTCGTTCCCGAACGACGAGAAATACTACAATAACTATGGCCCGCGCAGCCTGGTGCATTGCTGGGCAACGGACACGGATGACGCCACCATGGAGCCGCGTTGGGGCAAGGTCGGCAAACAGAAGGTCGTGAATGAAGGCCCGCTGCCGCCGTTTCCGGACATGTCCAACGTGCCCAACATGCACGACATCCCGTTCCTGAAGGCGAAGTACGACATGACCACCTTCGACCCGGTGCTGGTCAAGGCTTCGTGCGACTTCATGGACAAGGCCAAGAAAGACGGCAAGCCGTTCTTCGTCTGGCATAACACCACGCGCATGCACGTCTGGACCTTCCTCTCCAAGAAGTACAACGCGATGCAGAACAGCGAAACCAACTACGGTCTGGAAGAGGCCGGCATGGCGCAAATGGACGACAACATCGGCGCGCTGCTGAAGCACCTGGACGACATGGGCGAGGCCGACAACACCATCGTCGTCTTCACCACCGATAACGGCGCGGAAGTGTTCACGTGGCCGGACGGCGGCATGACGCCGTTCAAAGCCACCAAAGGCACCGTCGTCGAGGGCGGCTTCCGCGTGCCGTGCATTGTCCGCTGGCCGGGCCACATCAAGCCGGGCACAGTCGAGAACGGCATCTTCTCCGGCCTCGATTGGTTCCCGACCTTCATGGCGGCCGCCGGCAACCCGGACATCACCGACCAGTTGCTCAAAGGCGTGAAGCTTGGCGACCGGAGCTACAAGAACCATCTCGACGGGTACAACCAGATGGATCTCTAAGGCAAAGGACCCTCCGAAGCGGCACGAAATCTTCTACTTCGGTGGGCCGCACCTCGGCGCCGTCCGCCTCGATGACTTCAAGTTCCACGTTCTTCGAGCAGCCTGGGGCTGGCCGGGAGAAAAGGTCACGACGGACATGCCCACCATGGTCAACATCCGGCAGGATCCTTCGAGCGGACGCCATCTATCCGCGGCGAGTCCCCGAACAACGGCGCTTCGGCTACGTGAACGACTTCTATGCCCGCGAGTTCTGGCGCTTCGTTCTGGTCCAGCAGAAGTCGCAAAACTGGCCATGACGGCGATCGATTACCCGCCGATGCAGGAGCCGGCAACGTTCAACCTGAGGCGGTGAAGGAGAAAAATCCAGGAGGCGATCAAGGAGCACGAAGGCGAATGACCGGCGATGACCGTCCGGTAGGCACGGTCAGGGAGCCGCCCTTTGAGTATTAGCCGGGCAAAGACATCATCGAACAGCGATGATGGCAGAAGCTAGTGCCAGAGATGCAGAATCTCAACCGGATCGTTATCCGCCATGAAAACGACTTATGGTCGGGCGGCTTCAGGATCACAGACGATGGATGGTGGCATCGGCGGGCTGATCGGCTTACGCGATTTCCTCGCTTCAGAGCCGAATAAGCGACAAAATCCATTACGACAGAAGCCAAACATGCAAAGGTTGCGGAGCAAGCACCGGCGCAACGGAACCTAATCTCGCGATCGAAACGACAGCCGACGACTAAGCTTGATCGCATCAAACTCGAAAAGCGGATCGCTGCGATAGATGCGACGACGGATCTCCTAGCGCAAGCAGGCACACCATCGGGACAAGCAAACCCAACATCGTCATGCTCATGACCGACGACACCGGCTGGAATGACTTCGGGTGCTATGGCGGTGGCGCGAACCTCGGCCATCCGACGCCGAACGTGGATCACGTCGCCAAGGAAGGCGCAGTATTCACCTGCTGGTATGGCCAGGCGAGCTGCACGGCGGGCCGCGCCTCGTTCATGACCGGACGCATCCCGATCCGCTCGGCCCTCTCGGTCGTCGTGGCTCCGGGCGACATGAACGGCCTGCAGAAGTCCACACCGACGATCGCCGAGTTCTTTCAGAAGAACGGCTACACGACCTATTTCTCCGGCAAGTGGCATCTGGGAGATCAACCCAAATACTACCCGATTGAACATGGCTTCGACGAAATGAAGGAATTCGCCGCCTATTATCCGGGCGTCTACACCTATGATGACACGGACAACTTCGCACATCCGTGGTTCCCGAAATACAACGCCGCCTATTGGAAGATGTATCAGGAGGTCTGCAACTTATACGAATGGGAAGGCACCGCCGGCAAACCGGCAACCAAGGTCGCGCGCATTAATTACGATTATCTGCACGAGTTCGATGTCCGGCAGGCCGATTCGGCGGTTGATTACATCAAGGCCCACGCCAAGGGCGACAAGCCGTTCTTCATGGATGTCAATTTCATGAAGATGCACAATCCGAACATTCCGGCGAAGGCGTTCATTGGCAAATCGCACCTCGGCAATTATTCAGATGCCATGCTGGAACTGGATTCCAACATCGGCAAGGTCATGGATGCCATCCGGGCCGAGGCTCCCAACACCATCGTCATCATCACCGCCGACAACGGCGCGTGGCAGGATGCGTGGCCGGACGCCGGCACCGTTCCCTTCCGCGGCGAAAAAGGCTCGCCGTTCGAGGGCGGTTTCCGCGTGCCCGGCATCATGTGGGCGCCCGGCAAGATTCCGGCGGGCGCGCGTTATGGCGAGATGATGTCGCACATTGACTGCTGGTCAACGCTGGCCGCGATGGTTGGCCTCACACCGCCGCCGGTTGGTGAGATGAAGGACAACGACGGCAAGCCGATCTATTTCGACAGCATTGACAACAGCGCCTATATCATGGGCAAGGCCAAGCACTCGGCGCGCACCTCATGGATCTATATCGGCGGTGAAGCCTTCGGCGGTATGCGCGCCGACATCGGCGGCGATCCCGAAAACCCCGATCTCCGTATCGCCTGGAAATACCTCACCACTGCCAAGGACACCTGGCTCGGTCCAACGGCGGATCTGGGCGGGATCGGCTCGGTCTATAACCTCACCATGGATCCGTTCGAGAAATACGACATGACGTTCAATGGCGCGATGAGCACGCGCCTGCCGACCACGTCGCCGGGCCGCTATGCCGGCTACGATAATGGTTGGGCCTTGTCGCTGCTTTATCCGGTGCTGATAGATTTTGACAAATCCATCATGAAGTATCCGAACATCAAGCGATTCCCCGGCGGAGCGTCGAACGATCTGAAACCGAATCTCCAAGATCCGGCCAACCCCGTGCCGGCGCTTCTTGATCCAGCCTCTTTCGGGCAAGCCATAGGTTCAGGCGACTAGCCAGTTGGTTCGATTGTGAAACACGCGGGCCGTCTCCCACGAGGCGGCCCGCAGTTTCCTCAATCGTTAACATCCACATGGCCACTCTTCGCAAGTCATCCAAATCCAGATCGCGCCACCGCGCGGCCCGTTCAACGCGAGCTTTCCTGTCCCGCCCGTCGCTGGCCGAACTAAGTGCCATGGGCAGGAGCCTGCGTGACAAGTGTCCACGACAATCGCACGCGGATTGGAACCCGCCTGACGACCGACCCGATCCCGTTGTGCTCGTGGAGCAATCGGACAAGGGACGTATCCAGCAGCTTATTCCCGTCCGGCATGGACGAATGCTGCAGACGCCGTTCACGTTCTACCGAGGCGCAGCCCTAAATATGGCCGCCGATCTGGCTAACACGCCCGCAACCGGGCTGCGCGTGCAGGCTTGCGGCGATTGTCATCTTCTCAACTTCGGCGCGTTCGCCACGCCGGAGAGGCGGGTCATTTTCGACATCAATGATTTGGATGAAACGCTCCCCGCCCCCTGGGAATGGGACGTCAAGCGCCTGGCCACCAGCTTTGTCCTCGCCTGCCGAAACAACGGTTTCAGCGAAAGCTTTGCGTGGGACGCAGCAGCGGCGTGCGTTCGATCTTACCGAGAGCGAATGGCGGAGTTTAGCAAGATGCACGTGCTGGATGTCTGGTATGCGCACATCGACATGGAAGAAGTGATCCGCACGATCCAGGACAAACAAACTCGCCAGCGAATTCAGAAGCGATTAGCCGAAGCACGTGTTCGCAGCGTGGCTGAGCATGATTTTCCCAAGCTTGCAGAGGTCGTCGGCCGCCTGCCGAAGATCAAAGACAACCCGCCCCTCATCTATCATTGGCGAGAGCATGAGCACAGAAAGTTTTTCGCCGGTGTAAAAATCGGCGTTCGCCAGTTATCGCAAGACCATAGAGGAAGATCGGCGGCTTCTCCTGGATCATTATGAACTGTGCGATGTTGCGATCAAAGTGGTGGGTGTCGGAAGCGTCGGCACCTGGTGTGGCATCGCTGCTGTTCCTGGCCAGCGAAACAGACCCGCTTTTCCTTCAGGTCAAGGAAGCAGGCCCCTCTGTGCTGGAGGCATACGCGGGAAAGAGCATCTATCCTAACCACGGCCAGCGAGTGGTGAACGGCTGCCGGTTGATGCAATCGGCCAGCGACCTCTTCCTGGGCTGGACGGTCGGCCCGGCCGGCCGGCAATTGTATGTGCGGCAGCTCAAAGACATGAAGATCAAGATGCTCGTCGAGATCTTCAATCGCATGACGATGATGCAGTACGCCGAGTTATGCGGATGGACGCTTGCCCGTGCTCACGCCCGCTGCGGCGAGCCGGCAAAGATCAGCGGATACCTCGGCAAAAGCGATAAATTCGACCGGGCCATCGCCGACTTCTCCATCGCCTACGCAGATCAAAGCGAACGCGACCACAAGGTCCTCACGAAAGCAGTGAAAGATGGAAGATTGAAAGTGGCGATCGAGCGGGAGTAGTGGCCCGCGTACCGACGGGCGAAGGCGGCTATTATAAGAATTCCAACTGTAGGTCTAAGGTCCCAGAGCCAGAACTCACGAAACCTCCGAAAGTTTTGATTTTCCGTAACCCCTCACTACTCGGAAAGAAAAACCGAAGACAAGCGAACCAATTAAGATCGCGTCGTTAAAACCCCTCCGCAATCTGCAAAACCACAATTCAAGCAAGACAAAACTATGAAACACGAAACCAAAAATATTAAAACAATGGGCCGTGGCCCTGTGCGTCGCGTTCATCGTGACGGCAGCGCAGGCGCAAGACAAGAAACCCAACATCCTCTTCATCATGGGCGATGACATCGGCATGTGGAACATCGGCGCCTACCATCGCGGCATGATGGCCGGGCGGACGCCGAACCTCGACAAGCTCGCCAAGGAAGGCATGCTGTTCACCGACTACTACGCCGAGGCGAGTTGCACGGCGGGTCGCGCGAACTTCATCACGGCGAACTCCCATTCGCACGGGCATGACCACAGTCGGCCAGGCGGGTGCTAAGACCGGCATTCCGGCTGAAGCCTGCACGATCGCCACCGCGCTCAAAGCGCAGGGCTACGCCACTGGCCAGTTCGGCAAAAATCACCTCGGCGATCTCAATGAGTTCCTGCCCACCGTCCACGGGTTCGACGAGTTCTTCGGCTATCTCTATCACCTCGACGCGATGGAAGACCCGGCGCATCCCAACTATCCGCAGGACCTGCTGGATAAGGTCGGCCCGCGCAACATGGTCCATCGCTGGGCCACCGACACGGACGACCCGACCGAGATGCCGCGCTGGGGCAAGATCGGCAAACAGAAGATCGAGGACGCCGGCACGCTTTATCCCAAACGGATGGAGACCGTCGATAACGAAATCCGCGACTTCGGCGTTGAAGTTCATCGAGAAGGCCAAAAATGACGGCAAGCCGTTCTTCTGCTGGCTCAACCCGACGCGCATGCACATCGTCACGCATCTCTCCGACAAGTACGAGAAGATGCGCAACTCGGAGAATGGCTGGTCGGAAGAAGAAGCCGGCATGGCCCAGCTCGATGACGACATCGGTTTGGTCATGCAGAAGCTCAAGGACATGGGCGTGGACGACAACACCATCGTCGTCTTCACCACCGACAACGGCACCGAACTCTTCACCTGGCCCGATGGCGGAACGACGCCGTTCGCGCAGTGCAAAGGGACGGTCATGGAAGGCGGCTTCCGCGTGCCGTGCATCCTGCGCTGGCCCGGCCACGTCCCGGCGGACTCCGTGCAGAACGGCATCTTCTCCGGCATGGACTGGTTCCCCACCTTCCTCGATGCCGCCGGCAACCCGGACATCACCGACCAGTTGCTCAAGGGCGTGAAACTCGGCGACCGGACTTACAAGAACCACCTGGACGGCTACGACCAGATGGCTGCCATCACTGGCAAAGGGCCATCGAATCGTCACGAAATCTTCTACCTCGGCGAAAGCACCGTCGGCGCGGTGCGCATTGACGACTACAAGTATCGTTTCATTGACCAGCCCCGCGGCTGGCTGGGTGAAAAGACACACGTTGACGTGCCTTACCTGATCAACCTGCGCCTCGATCCGTTCGAGCGCCAGGGCTGGCCCAACAATGGGACGAAAGAAGGCGCGCAACAATACTTCGATTGGTTCAAGTTCCAATTCTGGCGCTTTGTGTTTGTCCAGCAGGTGATGGGCAAGGAACTCCAGACCTTCCTCGATTACCCGCCGATGCAGCGGGGCGCGAGTTTCAACCTTGATGCCGTGAAAGCGGAGATGGCGAAAAGGATGCAACAGGCGGAGGCGGCCAGCAAAGGTCCCGGCCAGTAACAAGTAACATAAATGACCTTCACGGCGGGCGGCTCGCAAGGCCGCCCGCCCTTTCGGCGATTAGCTAATCCTTTCGATCGTGAAACTCGCGGGCTGCTTTCCTTGTGCCGGAGCTTTTCGATTGACGATGCGCTGCAAAGCTTGCAGAACACCCGAAAGCCACCGGCGACTAACAAAAGTAAGTGTTTAGCGCCAAAGGCGATGTCTCGTTTTAGCCTGGGGGTATCACTCCAGGAATTGAGATTGCCGACCGAACAAGCGCTGAAAGCGCGTTTCGATCTCGTGGGTCTTGCATCGTTCCATTGATGGAACAAATGGCCGTCGCACTGAATCGCGCTTTCAGCGCTAAATGCGTTTTGGGACCAGACCCCTGGGGCGTTGCCCCAGCCTGTGATTGAGCGCCGCGCCTTTGGCGCTAGACACACTACCTACTGGCATTGGCCTAAAGTCCTATATGAAGCTCACTACCGCGGTAACAAAATTCCGCTGAGATCAGCATTATATGCATCAGTAAAAGAAATACTAAAGAGCCCCATCAAAATGAAACACACACACCACAATCCCACCCTCCCTGCGCTTGTTGGCGTGGGGATCATCTTGCTAACGAACCTTTCCGCCCCGGCTGCGGAGCTGACAGGCACCGTCCAAGGTGCGAAACAACCGATCGTCGGCTCGACCGTGACGCTTTACGCAGCGGGTACTGGCGCTCCGCAGCAGTTGGCGCAGGGCAAGTCTGACGACACGGGCGTCTTCAATCTAACTTACTCCGACGCTCCGGCGGACAGTGTTCTTTACCTAATCGCCAAAGGCGGCACACCGAAGGCTGGCAAGGGCGCGAGCGAGGGCCTCGCGCTGCTCGCGCTCCTCGGGAAGGCGCCGTCGACGAAAGTGACGGTGAACGAATTCACCACGGTCGCCTCGGCTTTCACCGTCGCGCGATTCATTCAGGGCGAGTCCATTTCAGGGAATCCACTCGGGCTGCAATCGCCGCCATGAACGTCCCGAATTTCGTGAACCTGCAAACTGGTAGTTGGGGATCCGTCATCATCGATGGGCTCAATCTCACGCGCAGCACGACGCTTTCGAACTTCAATACCCTCGCGTCCCTCATCACCTATGCCAGTACTTCTGCCGGCGATGACTGGCGCTCGCGGTTCTTCAAAGCGGCAACGCCAAGCGGAGGAACGACGCCGTCGAACACGCTGGGAGCGATGGCTGGCATTGCGCGTGAGCCGTGGGCACATCCCAAGGACCTCTTCGCACTCTTCGAGGAGGCCTATCCGCAGACGAAGGAGGGTTTGCCGAACGCGGCGCCGTTTGTGCCTTACCTGTTGTTTGCGCCTAACGACTTCGCGCTCGTCTTGCGCTTTTCGGGCGGTGGCATCTACGCACCTGGCAGGCTGATGTTCGACACCGACGGCAATCTCTGGAGCGGTGTGAATTGGATGCCGGGGTCGCAATCCAACGCCGCGAGGAACATCGGCGGAGGCGTCGCGAAGCTCGGCCCTGACGGGGCCGCTCTCTCTCCCCCAATCACTGGCTTCATGGGTGCAGGGATTAATGGGATTGGATGGGGCACCGCCGTGACGCGGGAAAACGTCTGGGCATCGAGCTTCAACGGCAAGATCCTCGTGACGGATTTGCAGGGCCACCCCGTTGCGAGTGAGCAGGACTTTCCATTTCGCGAGAAGCTGCACGGCCTCATGGGCATCGGCGTGGCAGCGAACGGCGATGTATGGATTGTCGACGGCGAGGGCGACCAACTGCTCTTCTTCCCAGGGGGACGCGTGAAAGAAGGGAAAATCGTCAAAGTCGACGGCCTCGCGGGACCATTCGATGTCGTCGTCGATGAGCAGAATCGCGTTTGGGTCTCGAATTCGCGGTCTGTCACAGTCAGCCGATTCCCGGCAAATGATCCGACGAAAGTGGAGACCTTTCGAGTCGGGTCGCGCCCCGCGCCCTGGCCCTTGATTCGAAGAACAATGTCTGGGTCGTTAGCTTCCTATCGCCAGACTTTCCGGGTCTAAAGCCTCTCCCGCCTCACGCGACGATCATGCAAGAATTCCAGGCGTTTAGTCACATCCTCGTCCCCCTGCAATCGGGCAAGGTGAAGTCCACGGGCTTCGTCAGCATGATTCGTCCGGACGGCACACAACCCTCGGCGGCCGGCTACAACGGCGGAGGTGCCGTCAACCTTCCGTGGGGAGTCAATGTCGACGGCAACGACGATGTCTGGACGACCAACGGCTGGTCACGCGGGATCGCCTACCTCGCCGGCGATAACACGAAGGGGCATCCGTCCGGTACCAAGACCGGCGACCTCTTGCATCAGTTCATCAGCGGCGACTTCGAGAATTTCACGGACGTTTCCATCGACGCCGCGGGTAATGCCTGGTGTGCGAACAACTGGAATGATGTCCCCATAGCAACGGGCATGACTCAGGACCCTGCCCGTTCCACGTGGGGCGGAGGGACCGGAATCAACGTCATTTATGGAGTGGCCGAGCCGGTGCAGCCGCCGCGCATGGGTAAGGTGCGACGGCCGTAGGAATAGAAACACCCCGAAAGCCACCGGCGACTAACAGAAGTAGGTGCTTAGCGCCAAGGGTGCTGTCTCATTTTAACCTGGGGTACCGCTCCGGGAATTGGGATTTCCGACAGAACAGCGCTGAAAGCGCGTTTCAATCTGCCGGGCCAAAAGGGTCGCCTCTCCCTTGGCGAGGGAGAGGGCAGGGTGAGGGTGGCTCTCAGCGCGTTGTTCCGCTTGGAGGGCTTGAACCCCTCACCTTAATCCTCTCCCTTTGGCCAAGGTGAGAGGCGAAACAAACGCGATGGGGCTCACAACCTTTCCACGAACGCAAAACCAAACTAACACAGTGAAAACAAAATCTTTACTTACCCTGAAAATAATCACACCCAGCTTGGGTAACGCCAAACCTTAAGAAAGTAAGCTAACTCGTTAGTTATCGAAGACTATGAAACTTTCTCGCTAACCTGGATCAGGCGGACGTTGCGGTTCGAGAACGCCTTCCATTCGCGTCAGCGTCGCTCCTATGCGATCGAGGCGAGTATCCAGATCCTTCGCGAGAAGACTGTTCCTGTGGGCCATCATTATCAACTTAACGGAGATCAAGAAGACGCCGGCTTCAAGCAAGAGGCCGTGGCCGAAGCCCTTGATGAAAAGAGCGACGACGAAAAGAACGAACGTTGTGACGATAACTAACTGAGATACGATGTCGAGATGTAGGAACTTACGCATAAGAGAACGTCGCGCGGTGTTTTCTCGCTGTCTACACGGCGTTTCACTAGATTGTGTACGGTTGCTGTCGTCACGTGGATTCCTCGTTATGGAAACAGCGTTTCGTCGTGCGTGCCGATGAAAAGCTAACTGCGTATCTTGAATTAGAATCAGCGATGCGTTGCCCAAATCAAAACCGCGAGTTACTCATGTCTCGATGAAGAAATGCGGCGCCGAATTTATTGGTACGTTTGCGCTCGTATTCGCGGGGACCGGCGCAATCATCATCAATGAGGCGAGCGGTGGTGCGATTACTCAGGTCGGAATCGCACTTACATTCGGTTTAATCGTGCTCGCGATGATCTATACGGTTGGCGATATTTCGGGCGCACACTTAAATCCTGCGGTCAGCTTGGGTTTCTTTGCAGCGCGACGCTTTCCGCTACGTGATGTAATTCCATACATCCTGAGTCAGTGTGCGGGAGCATTCACGGCTAGTGGCATCCTACGGCTTTTGTTTCCAAAAAGCGCGACGCTGGGGGCAACGTTGCCCGCTGGGTCGGCAATGCAGTCATTCGTTCTTGAGTTGATTCTCACGGCGATTCTCATGTTTGTGATTCTCAACGTCTCGACTGGTGCAGCGGAAAAGGGAATCACGGCCGGCATTGCCGTTGGCGCGGTGATTGGATTGGAGGCCATGTTCGCGGGGCCGATCTGCGGCGCATCTATGAATCCTGCCCGGTCCTTAGCGCCAGCAGTTGTTTCACAGCATTTTTCAAGTCTCTGGATTTACTTGATTGCTCCCGTGCTTGGCGCTCTGGTCGCGGTCGTCGGCTGTCGCTGCGTGCGCGAAGAAGGCTGTTGCACCAGTCGATCTCCCGCGACAACATCTCCATAATGAAAAAGAAAGTTCTTTTTATCTGCGTCCACAACAGTGCACGCAGCCAGATGGCGGCAGCATGGTTAAACGACATGTGCGGCGATTATTTCGAAGCACATAGCGCCGGTCTTGAACCTGGGGAGCTTAATCCGCTAGCTGTTCAAGTGATGGACGAAATAGGAATTGATATTTCGAACAATAAGCCGCAAGCGGTGTTTGATGTGTTTAAGAGCGGCCAATTCTTCCCGTACGTCATCACAGTTTGCGACGAGTCTGAGGCTGCAGGGTGTCCGATCTTTCCGGGTGTTACTTACCGACTGCATTGGAGTTTCCCTGATCCTTCTTCGCTTTCCGGCACATACCAACAACGCCTGGAGGGGACGCGCAAAATTCGCGACGATATTCAAGCGCGAATCGAAACCTGGTGTGACGAAATGTGTGCTGTCGATGCGTAAAGCAGTGGAAATGACACCCACTGAGGCATCGTCCGAGACCGTCAGAGAAGAAGTTCGGCGGCGATACGGTAACAGCGCATTAGGAAAATCGCCCTGCGCCGACGATTGCTGTACATCAACTGACGCAATCGATCTCGGCTATTCGCCTGAAGATGCAGCCACAGCACCAGAAGCTGCTAATCTTGGACTCGGCTGCGGAAATCCGCTGGCGATCGCTTCACTCAAAGAAGGCCAAATCGTCTTGGATCTTGGTTCGGGCGCTGGCTTCGATTGTTTTCTTGCCGCTCGTGTTGTCGGAAAAAGCGGAAGAGTAATCGGCGTTGATATGACGCACGAGATGCTAAGCAAGGCACGCGAAAACGCGCAAAAGAACGGATTCACAAACGTTGAGTTCCGGTTGGGTGAAATCGAAGCGCTGCCGGTGGCGGACAGCAGCATCGATGTGATCATTTCCAATTGTGTAATTAATCTCTCACCGGAGAAACAACGCGTTTTCAACGAAGCGTTCCGCGTGTTGAAGCCGGGTGGACGGCTTGCTGTTGCCGACATGGTCGCGACTGCGCCGCTTCCCGAGGACATCAAAGCCGATTGGGCTGCTTACACAGGGTGTATAGCCGGCGCTTCGCAGATCATCGAGCTTGAGCGCATGCTTCACGCGGCAGGGTTCAAAAACATTAAGATCGCTCCGAAAGATTCGTCACGTTCCTTCGTCCGAGAATGGCTTCCTGGCAAAAGGATCGAAGATTATTTAGTCTCGGCAACGATCGAAGCGGTGAAGCCATAGCTGTAAGCGCCGGACAACTGGATCAGACCGATCCGGAGAAAGGCTCGTTCACGTTCCT
Organism: uncultured Verrucomicrobiae bacterium; assembly: GCA_963825355.1. GTDB lineage: Bacteria > Verrucomicrobiota > Verrucomicrobiia > Chthoniobacterales > UBA10450 > Udaeobacter. Next base: position 665,708 of record CAWGSY010000016.1, read on the forward strand.
GCGTTTTTACAGCCCGCTCAAACCGTTCTTCACAAAGAAGTGGCGGCCAAGTGAGATCGAGTTAGTGAAGTAACCAGGCTGAGGGCGAACCTCTCGAACAAACTACGTTAACATCCGGGGTAACTGAGTTCCAAACGAGCCTTTGCTTCGTTCCGAAGCTCCGGTATCAATACGAGAGAGAAAACGACCACGCCAACACAGCCAACGAATGACTAAAACTGAGGTCCTAACTGCACTTTGGACAGGGAGTCTTTCTCCTGGTCCACCTCGGCGTGATTGCCCGAGTCATTTTGCGGCCGCACCGGGAGCCGGCTTCGCGGATTGCATGGATCGTTTTCATAGTTGTTCTGCCCGTAATCGGCATCCTGACTTACATCCTTCTGGGTGAAACCAATATCGGCCGCCGGCGTGTGAGTCGTCTGTGCGCAGTGCTGGCCACCATGCCTGACCTTACCAAGGTCTCGGGAATGGATTCGCCTGATCTGCAACCGAAAATTCCAGAGATTTACTGCCACCTCTTCCGGCTCGGCTACTCGGTCAATGGCTTCGAGCCAGTGGGTGGCAACTGCGCGACTTTGCTGGCAGATTCCAACGCGAGCGTCGAGTCCATGGTCGCAGATATTGATGCTGCCCAGGATCATGTTCATCTGATTTTTTACATCTGGTTGCCGGATAACAACGGACTCAGAGTGGTCGAGGCGCTGAAACGGGCAGCTTCACGCCATGTCGCCTGCCGGGTGATGGCCGATGGGTTGGGTTCGCACATCATGATCAAATCCCCACATTGGAAAGCCATGCAGGCGGCGGGCATTCAGGCAGCTACCGCCCTGCCCATCGGCAATCCTCTCTTGCGTCCGTTGCGAGGACGCATCGATTTGCGCAATCATCGCAAGATTCTGGTGATTGATAATCGGATCACCTATTGCGGCAGTCAGAACTGCGCTGACCCCGAGTTTCGGATCAAGGCAAAGTTTGCGCCATGGGTAGATGCCATGATGCGTTTTGAAGGGCCGATTGCGCGGCAGAATCAGTATCTTTTCGCGAGCGATTGGATGACGCAAATGGGTGGCGATCTGACGCCCTTGTTGCGTGAACCGTTGTTGCCTTGCGACCCTGGACTAACAGCGCAGGTCATTGGCACCGGGCCGACAGTATATAACTCGGCCATGCCCGAAGTCTTCGAAACCCTGTTGTTCACCGCGCGACGGGAGCTAGTCATCACGACTCCCTATTATGTGCCCGACGAAGCCATGCAGACCGCCCTTTGTTCCAGCGCCCGGCGCGGCGTAGAGACCACTATCATTTTTCCCGCGCGAAACGACTCATGGATCGTGGCCGCTGCCAGTCGCAGTTACTACAGCGACTTGCTCGCCGCCGGGGTCCGCATTTACGAGTACCGAAGGCGGTCTCCTCCATACCAAGTCACTCACATTGGATGGGGAAGTCACGTTGATCGGTTCGGCCAACATGGACCGGCGCAGTTTCGATTTGAATTACGAAAACAACATTCTGTTCTACGATCCGACTTTAACTGCCGAAGTGCGCCGCCGTCAGGACGCCTATCTTGCCAGTTCCCATCCCGTCACCGCCGAGATGGTGGCCCAATGGCCGATCACCCGCCGGCTTTGGAACAACACCATTGCGATGATGGGGCCAATTTTGTAACGATGGATCGCCCCAAACAAACATGCGCAAGTAATTGAAACTTCCCGCTCACGTTCTGTTCCGTAAGGATATCGCCCAGCACGTAGCGGAAGCAGAGGGCAAATACAGAGTGAAAAAGAAAAAGAGAACGAGCAGATCGAGGATGATATGCGCCGCGCGATTGGTCCTACGCCTACGCCGTTTCGATAAACTGTAGCCGCTTCGCTATGCGAAGCGCGCCCGTCGCCCGCAGGGCGACGGCTACAGGCAGGCAATGAACTGGAGACGTGACGCCCTCGTCACGTAACGGCCTGTGGGCAGGCCGTCTCCAAGGAGGAAGGGCCGCGAGACCTAAAAACAGGAGCCGTATTTGCAGCTTGCGGCAAGTATAATTAAGGAAACTGTGGAACCCATTCGCTGCATGTAAGGCAAGGTCCTACATGAAGATCAGGCCAGGCCTAACTAGACGGACTTCCCCGACGGCGCTTTGGTTGACCTGCTGAGTAAATTGCCGGGCTGGGTGCAGGATCGGCACTGGGGATAATGAAAAGAAGATCGGACGGCGTGCGCTAGAATCAGGTGAACGGAATAGTGCGCAACGAGGTCATTAAAGAGCGCCGCGCCCTCGATCAGCCGGAGAGGAGAAAAATCGATAACCCGCTCTATCTCCGTCTGCTTAGGTGGCTACTCTATGCCATAGCGATCCTGGCGTTTACATGGCCCGTGTATCGCGCCTTTCTCAACATCGAGATTACAGACAATGAGGCGTGGAACGCTTATTTCGCCGATGCGGCCATGGGTAAAATGCCGCTCTATCCCTCTGCCGATCAACTCATCACAAACAATTATCCGCCCCTCTCCTTTTACATCGTGGGTTTAGCCGGTCGACTAATCGGTGATCCCGTCTTGGCTGGGAGGTTGTTGTCTCTGATTTCCGTAATCGCGATCGCGACAGCAATCGCTTTGAGCGTCAGGCGATTGGGCGGAACTCAAGCGGCTGCGGTAATCAGCGCTGCATTCTACATAGCCATGATGAGCCGGTTTTTTAGGTCGTACGTCGGGTTGAATGAGCCACAACTCCTCGGTCATGCGATTATGGCCTTCGGCTTTCTGGCGTTTCTCGGTGCGCGATCGAGAGACCGTGGATACGTCATGCCTGTTCTCGTGATGGCTTTTGCAGGGTTTGTTAAGCACAACATCATCGCGATGCCCTTGACTGCTTTCGCATGGCTTGCAATGAACCGTCGACGCGAAGCGCTAAAATGTTTATGCGTAGCAGCTATCGTAATCGTGATTGGCATTGCGATTTGTTATGTCAGCTTCGGTCGCGACTTCTTCCTTAACATTTTGGCCCCGAGACACTATTCGCTTAAGAAGGCCATTCGCAGCTATAAGGACTTACAATGGGTATTGATCGGTTTAGTCGCTTGCGTCTGTAATGCCTGTGCTAGGTGGCATGATCGGAGTGTTCGGCTTTGTACCGGTCTAATCGCAATTGCGTTCGCGGCATTTTTCCTGGAGAGAACTGGCGCCGGCGTATGGGCTAATGCTCAGTTTGATCTCGTGATAGCCGTCGCGATAGGTCTGGGCCTGGCGTATACACAAGTTCCTTTGTGGCCGTTGGCGCGCCGGTTTCCGCCAGCCGTAGCTCAGGCCATTCTGTTGCTAGTGGTATGCGCGCGGTTGCTGGTGCCAAAAGAACTCGAGCCTATCCGGCTGCTAGTTGACCGCCGCTTTAAAAATGAAATCGCGATAAGGGAGCAGGCAATGGCTGACAGTGTTGAGCGCGTGCGAAAAACACCGGGTGATGTGTTGTGTCCGGAGCTAATCAGCTATCGCGCGGGCAAGCCGTTTGCGGTTGATAAATTTAACGCGAAGCAAAGAATGTCAGCCGGGGCATTCCGGGAGGCGGTAACCGCCCGTGTCGCCGCAGGGACGCTAACAATCGTCAAAACCGATCCGCGCGCACGATGGACAAAGCCATTTCAACTCAACCCAGTGCCTCCAGCAGAACTCAAGAAGTGGGATGTCTGGGTTGGAGACTGGAAATTGTCAGGAACGGCGAAGGACACGCCTACCGGACCTGAGTACAAGGTGAACTGGTATTTGCACGAACACTGGATTGTTAACGGATTCTTCGTGCAGGTTGATCAAACGTGGAAAGGCAACGGCCAGGAGCTCAACAATATGGAGATCCTCTCCTACGATCCGGTTAAGAAGATTCATACTGTTTCCGGATTCTCCGGTGACGGATGGAGCTGGGCTCTGACCGCAACTTTCGACAAGACAACGACCACCGAAGAAGGGGTGGCGACAGGTCCAGACGGCGCGGTCGTAACATCCCGTATTGACTGGCAATTCAGCAGCGACGGAAAGGCATTATCTGGCACACAGCAATCCGAGCAGAACGGAGTGCGATGGACAGCTTTCACGGTCAAAGGAACGAAATCGAGATGACGCATGATCTTCCGCGCGCACGATGGACAAAGCCATTTCGACTCAAGCGCGACACTTACCACGCAAATCCCAGGTCAGGTTAACACGCGATAAGTGTTCCAAACAAATCCAGTTTTACAGCGTGCCGCGCACTTCTTCACGTACACGCAGCATAGCCAAGGGAGACGGCTTCTCCGATTTGATTGTTTTGGAGCGCGGACAGCGTGGAGGCGCACCTCGGCGATCTCACATTCGAGGTCGGCACCAAAGGCTTGCACGTGAGCCAATCAACAAATTAAACATATGAGATCCATTTCTTGCTCGTTTATCGCACTGGGTGTTTTGTGTGTCAGCCTAACTTTCGCTCAAGCTCAGTCGCCGGCTTTTTACGAAAGGAAATCACCTCAAAATGACCAAGCTAAAAGAAGAGTTCTTCAAGTTACTACCGCCGACGATCTTTTTCTTCGTCGCGCTGCATCTCGTCATGTTTGTTCGCATATTGATGCTGGAAGGAACCGGGCTCTCGCCCTACGCTTCAGCTTCAATTGTCGTCACTGCTCTGGTTCTCGGTAAAGCAGTGTTGGTTGCCGACATGCTGCCGTTGATCAATCGTTTTCCTAACAAACCGCTCATCTACAACATCGCGTGGAAGACCCTTATCTACCTGCTGATATCTGTTGTCCTTCACTACCTGGAAAGACTGATCGATTTCTGGCGGCAGACGGGCAGCCTTGTTGCCGGCAATGAGAAGCTGCTCTCGGTAATCGTCTGGCCGCATTTCTTCGCCATTGAGATACTTTTATTCGTACTTATCGCCATGTATTGCACAGTGCATGAATTGGTCCGGGTAATCGGCAAGGAAAAGGCAATGCGGATATTCTTCGGACCGATGCCAGCGCCGCAGATTTGAAGGCAAGCGGCGACCGCCGGCCTTGGAATGTACGACCTAGGTCCAATAGCCGACGTCGGCACGGGGCAGTTATGTAACCGCAGTAGGATGGAAGTTCCAGTGAGTGTGCAATTCTTTGAAGACTTGCATCTCTTTGTTTGGAAGCCGCGGGGTGTTCTTGACGAAGCCGCGGTAAACAAAGTTCTTGCAGACCTGTTGCGGTATGAATCCAGGGCGAGTCAACCATTCAATCGCTTTTCCGACCTCTCGGAAGTGCAGGATTTCCACCTGACATTTAACTATATTTTCCACGTTGCTCTTCACCGCCGCCTTGCATGCGTTGGACGCGCACGAATAAAGTCTGTTTTTTACGTTACCCATCCGCAAGCTGCCCAGATTGTTAAAATCCACGCTATGATGACCGACTACTCGCCGTTGAAAGTCGAGATGTTTAAGGACCGCGCCGCGGCAGCAGAATCACTGGGTGTTCCACTCGAATCTTTGATTCTCCCCGACTAGCTGTGAGTTGGATCACTGTCATCTGGTCAACTGCATTGGGCACCTGCCTTATGATGATGCTGGTTCATTTGCTTGTTTGGAGCAGAGATCGCAAGTCGTGGGCGAACCTTTGTTTTTCTCTCACGGTGTTGAGCGTGATCGCGCTTGTCGCGCTCGAAATGGTCTCGATGCACACCCAATCACCGGAAGTATTCGGAGCAGCGTTTCGTTGGGCTCACTTTTTTTACGGAGTTGGAGTCTGGTCGAGTCTTGGATTTGTTCATTTTTATTTTGGGACGGGGCGCCGTTGGCTTCTCGTGCTGGCGCTAGCTCTGCGACTTTGTGCAGTTATTGCGAACTTTACGACCGGTCAGAACCTGCATGTGGTGGCCATCCACAGTCTGCAAAAAATTAGCTTTCTCGGCGAGCAGGTCTCGACACTGGGAGAATGGACACCCAATCCGTGGGTGCGCCTTGGACAATTAGCAGCGCTTTTCCAAATCGCTTATGTGATGGATGCCTCCGTTCGACTCTGGCGTACGGGCTCACGAGAATCACGGAGACGGGCGCTGACGGTCGGTGGGAGCTTGTCGTTCTTTATGGTCTTCGCCGCGGCCCAATCAGCGCTGGTCACAAGAGGCACTCTGCGAACGCCTTTCCTGGTGAGCCTTCCCTTCCTCGGAATGCTATTGGCGATGGGGTATGAATTGAGCCGCGACCTTCTACGCGCGGCACAGTTGGCCCGTGAGCTGGGCGAAAAGGAGCGACGCCTCGATCTTGCAGCGAGTGCGGGCGCCTTGGGTATGTGGAGGTGGGACGTGGCCACCGACCAGGTGTGGATGAACGAAAAAGGCCTATCGCTTCTCGGCTTCAACCGCGGCGATAAGGTCACTGCCCAGCAAATCCGCAATCGCGTCCATCACGAAGATCGCGAAGCAGTCAAAGCAACAGCCGCGCCCGCCCTGGCGATTGGCGCCGATTACGAAACTGAATGCCGAATTGTGTTGCCTGACAACGCGACACGCTGGCTGCATTCGCGCGGGCGTGTCGAGTTAGGCGCAGATGGCAAACCGTGGCGGGTGCACGGCGTTTCTTTTGATGTCACGCAACGCAAGTTGACGGAAGAGGCGCTGCTTGAAAGCGAAGTTCGGTTTCGGACTGTGGCGGATGCGGCACCGGTAATGATCTGGATGTCTGGCCCCGACAAGGAGGGCGTTTTCTTCAACAAGGGCTGGCTGGAATTCACCGGTCGGACCTTGGAACAGGAGCTGGGCGACGGATGGCTACAAGGGGTTCACACGGAAGACCTGGCGCACTGTCTCGATGTTTGCGGGACTGCCTTTGGCAGACGCGAACCCTTCACCGTGGAGTATCGCCTGCGCCGCAAGGACGGCGAGTACCGCTGGCTGATCGATACTGGCACACCACGTTTCGAATCTGACGGCACGTTCCTCGGTTATATCGGCTCATGCATTGATATCACCGCGCGCAGGCAAGCAGAACTGGAGCGCCAGCGTCAAAACACCGAGTTAGCGCGAGTAGGACGTGTGGCTTTGATGGGCGAGTTCGCCGCATCCCTCGCCCATGAAATAAACAATCCAGTCGGAGCCATGGTCGCTAACGCCAGTGCCGGACAACGCATGCTCGCAAATGGTCAACTTGGGACTGACGAGCTTCGCGAGCTGTTGGCCGACATCGTCTCGGATGGACTTCGCGCGCGCGAGGTGATCGAAGGGGTTCGAAACATGGTCCGTAAGAGCGATACCTCGCATGTTATCGTTCACATCAACGATGTTCTTCGTGATCTCCTCCAGATCGTGCGAGCCGATGCCTTGGAGCGGAAGGTCAAGATAAAGCAGGAGATAAATTCGGATGCCGGCAGCGTCAGAGGCAATCGCGTCCAGTTACTCCAAGTGCTGCTCAATCTCACGCTGAACGCGTTCGAAGCCATGGCGGTGAATCGTTCCGATGCGCGGTCTCTTGTCATTAGTAGCGCCTTTGGTTCCAATGGCGAAATCGTCATACAGGTACGCGACCAAGGCCCTGGCTTTCCTCCCGGGATCGTCGAGCAACTTTTCGAGCCATTCTTCTCTACGAAGGCGGAAGGCACGGGAATGGGACTAGCCATTGCTCGCAGCATTGTTGAAGCGCACGGAGGAACACTTTCAGGTGAAAATTGCGCGAGCGGCGCATGTTTTACCGTTCGTCTTCCTGCGGCGAAGGACGACACGGCAACGACATTAGCTTGATCGCTGGCGGAGCCACCGAGCCTAACGGGATAACAGAAGGCGCCCAGAGCGTGCTTAAGTTCTAGAACCCATCTCATAAATAGGAACGGGTGCGTTGCTGGAGATTTGGCGCTGCGGCAAGGCGCGAGGAGCGAGAATATCCTTTATGGATCTTTGAACGACGAGCAACGCCGCCGCAGCGCCAAATCTCCAGCAACCCTTCGGGCTGAGTTCTGGCGGGCCGCTGGCGGTGTTGCTCCTCAGTCACAGAACGCTAGGCTATGCTCCTTCGTCGCGCCTTGCCAGCCGCCCGCCAGAAAGCCAGCGCACCCAGTCCCTATTTATGAGATGGGTTCTAATATCCAGTAGTCATTGCTGCGGATCGAAAGCTGAAACATTGGCGCATAAGACTAAGGTCCAATGGCCAGCTGGCGGATGCCAATTACGGTCTTCGGTTTACGACCAGGATGACTCCTACTACTGAGAGTGCTTCTACGGTTTCGGAATTTGCAAGAGCAATGAAAACCAGACACGCAAAAAACCTGATAACAATCGCGGTCCTCTGGATGGTCGTTTCCGTAACGACGAACGCGCAGGGCGCCGACCCGCTTGCTTCATGGAATGATGGCGCGGCCAAGCAGGCCATCGTTGAATTCGTTAAGGCGACTACAACCCAAGGCGGCCCTCAATTTGTGCCGCTCGAGGAGCGCGTTGCTACGTTTGATCAGGACGGCACGCTGTGGGTTGAGCATCCGATGTATACCCAGGTGATGTATTGCCTCGAGCGCGTGCCCGACTTGGTCAAGGCGAAGCCCGAACTGGCGAATATCGCGCCGTTCAACACCGTCCTGGAGCTGCTTCACGGCGATCGCGCGGCGATGGAGAAGCTGACATTGCCAGACCTCGAGAAGATTGGCATGGCCACGATCACCGACATCCCGGTCGAAACGTTTCAAGCCGAGGTGAAGCAATGGCTCGCGGAAGCGAAACATCCGCGTTGGAAGAAGCCCTACACCGAGCTGACTTATCTTCCCATGCAGGACGTGATGAAGTATCTCCGGGCCAATGGCTACAAGACTTATATAGTCACCGGCGGCGGTCAGGACTTTGTGCGCGTGTACGCGGAGCAAACGTACGGCATTCCGCCCGAGCAGATCGTCGGCACGGCTCTTGGGACCAAGTATGGTTATGAGAAGGACGGTAAGCCCTTCCTAACCAAGGAACCGAAGCTCGTGCTCAATGACAACGATGCCGGCAAGCCCGAAGGCATCCATCTTATGATCGGCCGCCGCCCGCACATCGCCTTTGGCAATTCAACCGGCGATCAGCAGATGCTGGAATATACCAAGGCGGGCGACGGCGCGCGGCTTTCGTTGCTGGTGTTGCACGATGACGCCGAGCGAGAGTATGCCTACGGTCCCGCTGATGGATTGCCCGACACGAAGGTGGGCACGTTCACGCAGGCTCTCTACGACGAAGCGAAGAAGAACGGGTGGATAGTGATCAGCATGAAGAAGGATTGGAAGGTAATCTTTTCCTTTTGAGACCAAATGAGCGCGCTTGACCGAAGAAGTTTCGTTTGTGTTGAGCCCAAAAGCTTTCGGGGTTGCCCCACCCTGTGATTGATGCCGCGCCTTCAGCGCTAAACACACACCTGCTTAGTGTTAGTAAATTGTCAGTTGATGTTCAAACGGATGGCACGTACCAGGGTCGCCTCTCCCTTCTCTCTCCCGTTCTGGGAGAGACGGACGCGCCAGCGCCAGTGAGGGCAAAGGAGTGGGCGAGGGAGAGGGGGAGGGTGAGGGTTGCTCCCCGCGAGTGGCGCCGCATGGAGGGCTCGAACCCCTCACCTTAATCCTCTCCCCTTGGCCAAGGGGAGAGGCGAAAGAAACACCATGCGACTCACAACCGGCGAACACTACCGTATAGGCCTAAAGTCCTATAGCCAGCCGTGCTGACGGCGTGATCATTACATTTCTAATCGATCTATTTCTCTATGAGATTGCTTCACACTTCTTCCCTCAAAAGCCTGATTTTAGCGGCTGCGCTCTTCACTTCGCCTTTTGAAATACGCGCGGCCAATTCAGCGGCGTCCGGCCAATCCGCCGATTCGAGCTGGCCACGCGAAAAATACAACAACGGCACCAAGCTCATTATTTATCAACCTCAGGTGGATGACTGGAAGAACTTCCAGGATTTGAGCTGGCGAATGGCGATTTCGCTTACGCCCAAAACCGGCAAGACGGCGCTGGGCGTGGTGGAGATGACGGGAAACACGAACATAGATAACGTCGCCAAGCTCGTCACTATCACTAATCCGCAGGTGACAGGGACGTACTTTCCTTCGCTCGATAGCGCCACGAAGGAAAAGATGGATCAGTTGTTCAAAACATTTGTTCCGCCAACCTTCTCGATCTCCTTGCATTCTTTGATTGCCTCCACGCCGAAGAAGGAGGCGCCGGCTGGCGTGCAATTGAACAACGATCCTCCCAAAATTTTTGTCGGTTACAAACCATCGATTTTGCTGAGCGTGAATGGCGAACCAAGCCTTTCTGTAGTTCCGAACACGAACTTGCAGTTTGTCGTTAACACACAGTGGCCGCTCTTCTTCGACCAGGGTAGTTCCACCTACTATCTCGCAGTCGGTCAGCAGTGGCTCACGGCCAATAAGCTTGATGGTCAATGGTCGGCCACGAAGCAGTTGCCGCCTGAGATGTCCAAGGTGCCGCAAGATAAACAGTGGAGCGCGCTCAAAAAATTCATCCCGCCAACTGCAAACGCAAAAGGTGTAACTCCGGAGGTTTTCTACAGCGACAAGCCGGCTGAAATCATCCTGTTCGACGGGCAACCCGTTTACGCGCAGATTCCGAACACGCAGCTTGAGTACGCAACCAACACAAACAGCGTCGTGTTCGTGAACAAACCGACTCAGCAGTTTTACTATTTGACTGCCGGCCGGTGGTTCAGCGCGGCTGACCTGCAAGGGCCATGGACTTACGCGACGCCGGATCTTCCTCCTGACTTCGCCAAAATTCCGCTAAACAGTCCGGCCTCGGCAATCCTCGCTACAGTTCCAGGGACCGATGAAGCCAAAGACGCAGTCTTATTGGCGCAGGTTCCGACCACGTTGACTATCAAACCCAACGAGGCACAGGCCAAAGTCAAAGTTGAATACGCCGGCGAACCGAAGTTCGAGCCAATCAAAGGCACGTCGATGGAATACGCCGCAAATACTCAAGACAAGGTGATCGAGCTCGAAGGTACGTATTACCTTTGCCTGCAAGGCGTGTGGTTCATGGCTCCTACTCCAACCGGTCAATGGACAACGTGCATGTCGGTTCCAAAGGAGATCTATACGATTCCGTCGAGCTCCCCGGTTTATAACGTGACCTATGTTACCCAAGCCGCGAATCCGGATGGCACAGTTACATCCAGCTATGCAGCAGGATATTTCGGAACGTTCATCCTGGGTGCGGCCACGGGAGCGATCCTTGCCGATGGGAGTGGCTATTGGTGGCCGCCATACTGTAACGGAGGCTACTACTACCCCTACCCGGCAACGTACTGTGGCGCTTATTACGGAGGGTATGGTTATCATTATCCGGCGCCTTACTATGACTCTGCCACGGGCGCTTACGGGTGGAAACAAACAGCCTACGGCCCTTACGGATCGGCGACGCGAGGCGCCGGTTACAATCCTTACACCGGCACTTACGCGCGAGGTGCTTCCGTTTCGACACCTTATGGCAGTAGAAGCGCAGCGCAGGCCTATAACCCGTACACCGGCACCTATGCTCAGACGAGACAGGGTTCGAGCCCGAACGCTCAGTGGGGTAGCTCCTATGTCTCGCGAGGAAACCAAAGCGCTACCATGGGCCATTACTCAACAAAGAATGGAACCGTGGCGGGCGCCGCGGATTCGCAGGGAGGAAAAGTAGCCGCTTCCAGCACGAAGTGGGGGAACAGTGCGGTTGGTAAAACAGCCAACGGCAACATGTACGCCGGACACGATGGTAACGTTTACAAGAACACAGGTAATGGCTGGCAGAAGTACGATAATGGAAGCTGGAACTCAGTAAATAAGCCGCAGCCTAACTGGCAAGGAGCCGAGAATAGCCAGCAACGAACAGCGAACCAGAGTTATCAACAGCGGTCGTCAGCAGGGAGCAGCGAGGATCGAGCAGCCGGCGGTGGCAGCGCCGATCGTTCAGGGGAAAGCGGTGTCGATCGGTCCGGCGGTGGAGGCGGATCCGGTGATTTGGACCGCGAGGCGCAGAACCGGTCGCGTAGTGACTTTTCGAGCCAGCGTTTCCAAGGCTTTCAGGGCGGTGGCTTTGATCGCTTCGGTGGCGGTGGCGCATTCGGAGGCAGCGGTGATCGCTTTAGTGGAGGCGGATTCGGTGGCGGCGGCGATCGATTTGGTGGCGGCGGGGGGTTTGGGGGCGGTGGCTTTGGCCGCTTTGGGGGCGGCGGCGGCGGGTTCAGGGGCCGGCGCTGAAAATTAATGCTTGGAGAATCCTGTCTAATTTTTTATAAACATCACACGTAAGCAAAACGCCTGAAGCAAAGGGCATGAGAAAAATGTCAAAACTAACAAGCATTGCCGGTATCGGAGCTGTCCTGATGCTCATGGCGGCATGCCAGACTGTAGCCACCAACGACGCAGAACTCGCCGCGTCCAAGAAAGAGTTCCTGCTCGCGCAGTCGGGGTTCAAGGTCATAACGGTCACCACCCCCAGGCAGCAACAGGCTATCAATGGATTAGCGCAGTACAGGGTCTCGGCTGTGAAGTACAATGGGAAACTATATTATGTTTTTCCTACGGCGACGAAGGACAAGATCTACGTCGGGAGACAAAAGCAGTACAACGCCTATAAGAGCGCGTTCCAGGCGCGTCTGGCGAGCCACGCAGCGGCCCAGCAGGCTCAACCCGGGCAACAGCTAATGAACCCAGCGCCTACGTTGACATACGAGACCGCTGGGCCCCAGCACATCGAGGTCGAGCAGTTCGATGGTTTTGGTCCAATGGGCACGGCGTCCTTAGGAGATTGGTAGCTAATGAGAGAAGCGTGCCGCGCTGAAAATTAATGCTTGGATTTTAGCCATCCCGTTTCTTTTAAACCTAACAAAGCAAAACCACACCAAAGGAAAACATATGAAAAAACTATTAACACTAACAGGTATCGGCGGCATTGGGGCGGTCCTGGCACTATTCGCAGCGTGTCAGACCACCGGTACAACCGACGTGATCGCCCAGAAAGAGGCCTTGCTCGCACAGTCGGGTTTTAAGGTCATAACGGTCACGACCCCGCAGCAGCAACAAGCGGTGGCCAACCTAACCCTGGGCAGGGTCACAGCCGTGAAATACAAGGGAAAATTGTATCTACGTGTTTCCGACTGGGACGAAGGACAAGATCTACGTCGGGAGACAAGACCAATTCAACGCATATAAACATGCGCTCGCGACGGCGTATGCCAGCCACCCAGCCGCCCAGACGGCGGCTCAGCAAGGTCAGGCGCAGATGGCAGGACAGTCTTTGGAACCCACGATGGAGGGCGCCGGACCCACCACATCGAAGTTCAGCAGTTCGGTGGGTTTGGTCCGATGGGCGTGAACGCCCTGGGCGATTGGTAAAAGAATGACAGAACAAACGAGGGCAGCAGCCTTGTTGGCTGCTGTTCTCGTTGGACCGGGAGTGGAAAGACAAAGGCGAGAAGGTGAGACAATCTCCACTCGTTTTCGGAGTCGCCGTTCTCACATTGGGGATTCTTTCAGTCATTCCGGGCATTTGCGCGAACGGGGCTTCGGAGGTCGATTCAAACAGCAAGGTGACTCGGCAGATTCCTTTTGCTTCTGATTCGCGCGTTTCCCTCAGCCTGCCTTTGCAGGGTAGCGAGGATTTAACTTACGGAGCGGTCACCGAATCGCCTGCGGGAGAGGAACCTGACTCGAGCGAGCTGAACCGGGAGCTCTCCAACCCGGTGAGCAGCCTCTGGTCCATCTCGAATCAGTTCAACAACTTCGAGCTGAACAACGGCCAATGGAACAACAACTGGAATTTCCAGCCCGTGCTGCCGGTGGGCCTGACTAAAGACTGGAACCTGATCACGCGGCCGGTGATGCCCTTCTACAACATCGTCCCGCACGAGACGCACCCCGACGAATTCGCGCGGGACACCGGGCTGGGCGATCTGGCTCTGGTGGAGTTGCTGTCGCCTGCGAACTCGGGCAACTGGATTCTCGGAGCCGGGCCTACCGCCATCTTCCCGACTGCGACCTCGGTGTTCACCGGCCAGGGCAAGTGGCAGCTTGGGCCCACTGCGGTGGTAGGTTACCTCACGAAGCAGTACTTCATTGGCGTGTTTCCCCAGCAATGGTGGTCTATCGGCGGCGAGCATTTCCGGCACGACACGAACCAGATGAACCTGCAACCCATCGCCACGCTTTTCTTCAGCGAGGGCTGGAGCTTCGGGTACTCGGGTAATATTCTGGCGGACTGGAACGCGCCGTCTCAGGACGTCTGGACGGTCCCCGTCGGGCTCGGCTTGGGCAAGGTGGTGAAGTTCGGGCGTCTGCCCGTCAAGATTCAGCTCGCTGTGCAGTATATGCCGGTGCATCCCCGGATCTCCGGACAGGAGTGGAACGTGCAGGTCTCGATCACTCCTGTCATTCCGAAGCTCATTAAGGGCGTCCTGTTCCAGTAACGCGAAAAGCAGCCGTACAACTGAAGATGTGCACGAGTGGCTAGAGCCCACCTCATAAACGGCGGTGTCATGTTGAGGGAAGCGAAACATCTCTGGTTATTCCCACTTGGGGGATCGCTCCAGAAACGATCAGAGATTCTTCTCCCGCGCCTGCGGGATCAGAATGACAGCTATGAGGCAGCAGGATCGAAACCTAACGATAAAAGGCAGGATCAATGAAGCCATTGCAGCCACGAAGAAGATTCCATCGCTTCTCGGCAGTTGAACTGCTCGTTGCTCTTGCGTTGCTCTTCTTCTTTTTTCCCTTTGTCGAAGAAGTCAAAGGCGGGGATGTCATCATATCGATTTTGCTTTCCCTGGTGCTGCTGTCCGGTGTTCTAGCAGTGGCGGATCGCAAAGGCGTCTTCTACATCGCGCTCGTGCTTGCTATTCCAGCGATTGCCGGCAGGTGGATCAGTCATTTCCGACCGAACCTGGTCCCACCGCCCGTGTTCCTTATCGCAGGACTCGCCTTGATTGCTTTCGTGGTGGCGAATTTGCTCCGCTTCGTTTTGCGTGCGCCTTCGGTTAACACCGAAGTCCTTTGCGCGAGCATCTCGGCTTACCTGATGCTTGGCTTGTTGTGGACAGTAGCTTACTGGCTCGTAGCCCAGATGACTCCAAATGCCTTTGCGTTCAATGCGGCTAGCGGGACAAAACAGACGATGGCAGGTTTCGACGCTTTCTACTTCAGCTTCATCACACTAAGCACGGTCGGATATGGCGACATCATGCCCGTCTCAAGGTTTGCGCGCTGGCTTGCAGCCATGGAAGCCATGACGGGTTCGCTTTATGTGGCAGTCCTAATCGCCCGGTTGGTCGCCCTTTACCGGGGCGGCGAAGGAAAATTCCATGTCGGGAATTCAACTCCAAAATCCGATGATTAGTGAGCAACGGACGATTGCATGCATGGCTTGTAGTGGCAGGCGTGTCGCCTGCAAAGTCCGATGGTTGCAGCCGGCACGGCTGCCTCTACAGTCGGGACAATGATCAAGGATCGTCCGCGCCGACTTGATCTGATTTACATCAACCAGCCACTCTACTTCGTCACGTTTGCAACCCGTGACCGAGGATCTATCCCCTCGCTGCATCGTGCTCAGTTTGCTCTAGAGCGATACGGTCATCGCGGGATTGGCAAGTTTAGTGTTGCGCTTGGGCGCTACGTGATCATGCCGGATCATGTTCATTTGTTCGTTCGCGGCGGTCCAGACTTAACGCTCTCATCGTGGATTGGTGGTCTAAAGCGCGCCATGTCTGTCGCGGTAAAATCGCCGCGACTTTGGCAACCTGGATTCTTTGATCACATTCTGCGCAGCGACGAAAGTTACGCGGAAAAATGGAACTACGTTCGTGACAATCCGGTTCGACTTGGTCTTGTCGAAACTGCGGACGACTGGCCATACCACGGAGAAATTGTGGTGATCGATCGAGCATGACTGTAGTGGCAGGCGTGTCGCCTGCGAAATCGCTCTGGGGTGGGAAGTTCGCCACGGGACGAGTCCGTCCGAATGGCAATCGTGTCGCCGCGAAATCTAAATCAAAGCAGCCGACACGGCTGCCTCTACAGAAGAAGCTAGCCCTGCCTAGGCCGACCGTTTTTTACTGTCAGACTACTGGCGGTTTGCACCACCGGCTAATTTCCGCGACCATGTTGAGCGCACCGCATTCCTATCCGTCTTGACCATCCGACCTACAATTGACCAACACTGTGCGCCGACCCGGCACGAGTAGCATTAACAGAAGCGGGGTGCGACGAAATCGATGAAGTGCACGCAGCCTTCCTGGGGAGTGACAACAAGATTATCGTAATCCCAAAGAACAAGTGAGTGGGGATTCTCCGAAGGAGGAGGAATTCTTCATTTCGCAATAGATCGAATGGAATTCAGCGCTGTCGACTTCATCAAGACCCTGGGCGTCTCGTTTGCAGCGCTGTTCCCGATTGTAAATCCGGTCGGCGATGCTCCGATTTTTTTTGGCCTCACCCAGAACTATCCGCAGTCCGCTCAAAAAGTATTGGCCCGTAAAATCGCGGCCTACGGGTTTGTACTTCTAATTGTTTCGGCGCTTTTCGGCAGTGAAATTCTCGCCTTCTTTGGCATCTCTCTTTTTGTGGTGCAGATCGCGGGCGGCCTGGTCGTGGCCGCGACCGGCTGGAAGCTTCTCAATCAGCCAGAGGATCATTCTTCCTCAAAGCAAGTCCCCGAAACACTCGAGGATGCTCTTCAGCATGCCTTCTTTCCGTTGACTCTCCCGCTTACGGTAGGGCCAGGTGCCATCTCCGTCGCAATCACGCTCGGTGCCCACTTGCGATATCAAGCCGGCCCGGGATTTGAACATGGTTATCCACGCCACTTTATCGCCGCGGCAGTGGGCATGCTTCTCGTCTGCTTGCTGGTCGTGGTCTGCTACGGCAACGCGGCCCGACTGGTGGGGTTGCTCGGCAAATCCGGCACCAGCATTCTAACGCGACTTTCCGCATTTATCCTTCTAGCCATCGGCGTACAAATCTTCTGGAATGGTCTCAGTGTCGGGATACTGCAACTCCTTGCTCATACAACTGCTACTCACTGAGAATTGGAGAGAGCAATGGATTCGTAAGCACCTGGGATAGCTGCGAAACAAATCCGACTTGTCACAGCGGTGAGGCGCGCGTGGCTTCAGTGCAGCTTGTCCTGGTTCAGTTTTAGGGTGTCTGGGGCCTTGGGAACACGGATCGGTTGAGAAGGAGCAGGTCGACCTTCCGCATTCAAGGGAAAATGCATACGGTAAAGAGCGCCGAACATTGCTACTGAGTTATCACTCCACAATCCGCCGTGACCCCAAATGATCTCCTTAGGTACGCGCACGATCCAGCAGGGCACACGCGCATTGCCGGTGTATACAAACTGCCAACGTTGCCAGTCTTCGTTTCCTGTGGGAGGGCGCGTCTGATTCGGATTGTACTCTGGACCGGTACAGAATTGTTTTTCGTGACCATTGTTCTTTTCGCTGGTGAGAAAGGTTCGGCCGCGGACATTTTGTTTAACATTGGCTTCGAAGGCCCGGTTCTCATACGTGTTTAGACCCGACGGCGCAGTCGCTTCTCCCAACGGCACAACGTTGAAATTTACCAGATACTTATCGTTGCCGGGCGTGTGAGTCTCGAACTCTCCCTCCGATACTTTTTGTCCGTTGCTGCCAGGCACTGGAACCTTGTCCCAGTGGTAATGAAGATTCAAAGTGTTGGCGAAAGTCTGGCCGATTGGAAAAAATTTCCCGGTTGCCTGGTCGTTCTCCGATTGCAGAACGATGAGAAGGGGATGGTTCTCGCTCGTCACAGCACCCTCTTCGGCCCCAGGGCTCCTGCCTACATAAGCGCCACGGGTCGGGTCATACTTATAAAGATAATCTAATTCCGACATTAACTGCCGGGTGCCGATGGAATCATCCGCAGGGTTAAACGCGACCGCCATGTCCCAGGGACTCGCGTTGCGCGCGCCCGTGCTGCTGGCATCGAGAATGGAGTGAGAAATCGTGTTACTCAGGACCAATCCGCCAAACGAGTGGCCCATCAACACGCAATGGTGGACCTGCTTGCCTGGCTCTCGCGCAGCCAGTGCCAGTTCGTTAATAGTAGCCAGACAGCTGTTTTGCGCTGCCACCGAACCGCCGGTCAACTTGCGGTTCCAAAACGTCAATAAATCGAAGCCTGGCACGGTAAGGTCTTTGCCACGCCACCCGATATAAACACCGATCACATTAGCCTTTGCCTGGGTCACCTCGGGAAGACGCGAGATCATATCAATAAAGTGTTCAAATCGGCAAACATCCCCGGAATTGGCATTGTTCATCCAACCGTGGATGTAGACAAAAAGAAGAGGGCGTTGCGCCTGGCGAATCGCGTTGATCGCAATCGCTCGTTGTGATGTATCCAAGGCCGAGCCCTGATCGCCGAATTCGATGAAAGCGAATTTGTAGCGTCCGTCGCTTGGGCCTCGTATTGAGTTAAGCGGTTCTGTAGCCGTATTGGGGTGGAACGGGCCATACGATTCGCAGGACCCCCATAGAAACCCAACTGCCAGCACACTCAGGACGCGGCAGCAAATAGAATCGGGCCTTCGCACCTTGATCGAGGAATAACCGATGTTTCTGATGAAAACAATAAAATTAGCTCTGAAACTCCATAGGCCTTTGGTCCAATACGGAGATCGGGCGTCGCGAGTTCGGCCTCCAGCGAGCCAATCAGCAAGTTTTAAAGTGGCAATGCTCGCGCTACTGTGAGTGTCTTCAGCGAGAGTTATTTATGGAGATTCATCAACTGCGTTATTTCGTCGCGGTGGCGGACGAAGGGAACTTTTCCCGTGCAGCTGCGAAAGTGCGCGTGGCTCAGCCTTCGCTCAGCCAGCAGATTCGAAAACTGGAAGCGGAAATCGGCCAACCGTTGTTTGATCGTTTGCCGAGATCGGTCGTCCTGACGGAGGCGGGCCGATGTTTCATCGAATACGCGCGGCAAATTTTAGCCTCGATTGGCGATGCTCGCCGATGCGTCGACGAACTCAACGATGCGGTCACCGGGAAGCTCGCAGTTGGGGCGATTCCCACCATCGCTCCGTATGTGCTCCCGGAGTTGGTCAAGAAATTCCACAAAGACTATCCGGAAGTGACTTTGGAACTTGTGGAGGACGTAACCGACGGGATCACTCGGCGCGTGGAAGCCGGAGAGCTCGATGTAGCGTTGGCATCCACTTGCCAGCCAAGTCCCAGTCTGCGACGCGAATCGTTAGGCCACGAACCGTTGCTCGCGCTGGTGCCCGAGGCAGACCCGCTGGCAAAGCAGAGTCTCGTAGAGCTTAACGATCTTAAATCGCAACGTTTTCTCCTCCTCCACGAGATGCACTGCTTGTCTCAGCAAGTGCATCACCTGCTTGAGTCACGTCGTCTTCGTCCGGAGATTGGGCTCGCCGGTAGCCAGCTCACGACCATTGCGCACATGGTCGCGGCCGGCATCGGCGTCTCAATCGTTCCGCACATGATGGTGAAACATCAAGAGACCCCTGGATGCGTTAGTCTGCCGTTCGCTCCGCCAGTCCCCGAGCGGGAACTTAATTTTCTCCACAACCCGCTACGGTTTCAGAGCAAAGCGGCGGCAGCCTTCCATCGCGAGGCCGCAGCTTTATTGTCAGGCGACGATTCGTCGCCAGCTGACGACGTGAAAAACTAAGCTTATCTCATCGTCTCCAGCGCCGTCGCTACCATCGATAATGTGGGCCAAACGGCGAGGATCAGGATGACGCCAAAGAGGGCGAGCTCAGGTAGATAATGAGGTTGCGCCCTGTGGACATATCGTTCCTCGAGGAAGCGTGAGATGCGCTGTCCTATCGGTATTCTAGTTTCCATGCCTTAACCGGCCACACTCGGAGGGCCGATTGAAAGACTTTATTCGTCTAGGCGCGATAGGTTTTGCCTATCCGCCGGATTCCGGGAGCTCAACCATTGTGCCCCGGCAATTTGAGGCACCGCAGTAGCACGCGTACTTCCTTCTGGCCGATTCGGTGATCGGTTCGTCCAGCTCCATGTGATAATCATAAAGGAGTTCCTCGCCGGGTTGGATGTCGCGTATTGCATAAATGAAAACACGGTCGTCTTCCTCGACTGTTTCGCAGTTTGGATCGCAGGAATGATTGATCCAGCGCGCGTCGTTCCCGCCAACTTCTGGATTGATTACCTCGCCGTTGTCCAGACCGAAATTGAAAGTGTGTGGATCGTCTTTGTCGTCGGGAGCGGCTTCCCAGGAAACGCGTTCGCCTGTGTATTCGATGATACGCGTCCCTTTGCGAATGAACTCCGCGGTGTAAACACCTTTCCCGTGCACGTCGGACTCGCGAACTTCGAGCTGCACGGCGCGTCGCCGAGCTTTGGTTTTCTTCGCCATGCGCAGTCGTGGAATTATTTCTGGTTCTTCACTCGTGCTCGCGGCGGGATCGACCCTATTCCTCAATGGCGGCGTTTGCAAAAGGAACAGATATTTCGGACGTTAGGATTCGAAGACAGCAGTCCAATTGCGGATTCCTGCCAAGTGTTACAATGAAACATATGAAGCAGTCGATTGCTCTTGTTCTCGCCGTGTGGATGATCGCCACCTCGGCGTCGGCAAATCTCGGCGCCAACAGTGAGATAATTGAAGATGCGTATGGCACGATCGTTCAACGACGCCTGCTGGACGACGGAAAGGTAAGTGTTGTCTACACCAAGGGTCAATATCTCTACATGGTTACCTTTGCTAATAGCCGGAGCGTTTTGGAAAGCTACTCGCGCGCAAACGGCACCGATCTCTCCGAAAAGGAAATTACGAAGTTCTTGAAGGCAAACTCCCGTGCCAAATGGTTGCCCGTCAACACCGGTGCGGGGCGACGCTTTAAAACGAGCGACGGAAGCGCAGAGGCGACATACGGCGTTCTGAATGGTCGCCCGGCACTGACAGTGCGAGCGCTTAACCTCTGATCACGTATTGAGGGGACAGAAGTTTCCCCACAGGACTACGGTTCGCAACATTAGCGCGGCAACAACTCCAACGAGAACGAAACCAACAAGCTCGATCGCTATATAACTGGCCGTGTAGACGCTGGGGAAGCCATATCAGTTCCAGGTACGAAACGTTGGTTGTTGTCGAGGCCAGAATTCCGGCAATTAGAACGATCCGACTCCGCGTCGCGCAGCCATTCTCGGACGGACGGGTGAACAACAGAAGCAATATCCACGTTTTTGATCTCACGGCAAATTTGGTAGAGTCAATCGACGGGCTGAATTTCCAGGGCGGCGATAACGTCTTTCCCGTCCACATCACTTTAAATCCGAATCGCCGGATCGGTTTCGTGCACGGCCCCGACCTTACGACGACGATTCAGTCATTCAGCTATTGAAGGTACAACAGCAATAGCAACTGGAATCAACCCATGTCGCTCCGTCAGCCTGAAGAAATCGGGATTTGTCTTAGCCGGGGACGCGACGATTTTGAGCCAATTCTCACGGAGAACATCGATGTCGGATGCCAGCGATGTGCGCTCTCGACCCGCAATCTGAAAATCGGCTATAGCACGCCTGTCTGAAGCCGTCGCACAGACCGCATGTAATCGACAAGGTTTAAAGGTGCTCATTTGCATAGACGTCTCTCTTTGTTTGTTTCCAAGACTTCATAACGGGAGGGTTCGTTGCATCAAGCAGAGCGTCGTAACAATCCTGTTACCAATCCGAATACGGCTTTTGGTCGACTGATTTGGCATCGAGATTTTCTCCTATTGGTTTTGTCGCTAGGGCTTGGGTCGTGGGGTGAAGCGCGGCCGGTTTTAGTTGAGGCTGCTATCTGAAATTGATTCCAGTGGCCGCGTACTCTACACACCGCAGACGCATCCTTCGCACGACGGGCGGCGGTTGATCGTGCTGTCAGACGAAAGGCGCACCGACTTTTTGGGCCTACAGGCGGCGATTCATCGTCAACTTGAACTTGGATGAAGTATTGCGAGATCATCGCTGATAATTTCAAGAAACCCGGTTGGCGCTTGGGCTGCGTTTCAGCCGGGGATTCCAACGGGCACACAATCTGGATTGCAGACGCGTTTCGTCGCGCGAGCAGATGACATCCGAACAGCGTTTGTGGAAATAGAAACGGCAATTCACGAGTTCGCCGTGGATGCAATGACGTAACACTTCAGCGAGCCACGGCGACAGAAAGCGGTTCGTTGTGCACGCCGAGGAAAAGCTGACCGCGTGTGGAACTCGAATCTGCGATCCGCGCTTGCGGCGAATAGCCTCGACAATGTGGCAAGATTTTCTCCAAACTTCTCGGATATGAAAACAGCATTCCATCTGTTTCTAATCACAGTGGCACTTGTGTGCTTCGGGCTTTCACCGACAGCGAAAGCGCTCCTGCCGACGCTGTCACTGAATGGCGACTATCCCGGCGGCAACACCGCTGAGGGTATTAACGCACTGCACGACGTCAACTTCGCCCTTGGATCAACAATACCGCCCGGGTGCAAATGCGCTTAGTTACGATACCACCGCGTCGCAAGTGATCAACAATCCTCCGCCCGCATTTCGCAAACATCCGTCACGTTTCACCGCGTGTCGACTTTCTGTTTCACGCCGCATACTCAGCATTCTTTGACTTGGCCAGTGTGCTCGTGCGTTTGCTTTACATTTCCGCGCATGTGTGCGCGCACGCGCGCGCGAGTGTGATTACAGCCACCGTGCTACTAGCTGTACATTCCGAACGCCATATGACAGCGAGCTTCACTACGCTGTGGGCGAATTGACACCTTCCGCAGTCTGCGACGCTGAATTAAAGCGACTCCAGCGATCGCAGGCGCACCGCCTATCCATGCGCTCGGTTCGGAGTCAAACGCTCCAGCCGCTTCGAGCTTTTGCATGTTATCGAAGCGGGAAAAATCGAGCGCCTTCTGGAGCGAGAGTAACCGCCAAATTCTCCACGCTTGCTTGACACGTATCCCGCCGCCTTCAGTTGAGTGAAAATCTGTTCGAGAAATTTGACCGGCAGCTTCTCTTTTCGTCGCCAGTTCACTTATCTGCAGCATCGGCCATCCCAATTCTGACGCGATGCCGAGGTCAATTAGACCTCGCCGCGCGTACTTGCTAAGTTTAGAAATTTTCGTGCTGCACTCTTCCTCATTTTTCTCACGCCCGTGCGCGTCGCCTCGCGACAGTCAAGTAACGGGACAGCCAGTCGGAACTGGAACGTGTGCGCCGGTTTTTCGTGGTCCGGCGATACTCTCGACGTAATTGGTTAAAGATTTTAGCATCGTGGATTAGCATTCGAAGTGTGTAGCGTTTCATAATTTTAGCTTCGGGTTTTCGGTCTCATGTTTGGTACCTTGATAAATCTATTATGACAGTATGAAAATAGCGTTTTGTGATCGGATCGCAGCCAATTCTAGCCGTATTAGCGGCACCGCTGACCCGCTAGCATTTTTTCAGTGTGTGGCACTTTCTTTTCCAAGATCTGCGCGCATGGCTCGCTGCCGACTGGCGCTGATCGGCGTTCGCCGGTGTTTTGTTGAATTCGCCCATGCAAATTCTTGCCCCATTATTTAACCCTTTCATAAGGTGAATGTCTACTACTCCGATATGATTTATATACTCTACTATTATGGTAGGAAATCAAAAGCAAGAAAATTTTTCGGCGTTTTTTCGCTGGGCCACCGTTTGAGCCGCAAGGGGAGATAAATGTGCTGCTTCGTCCATTACGCGAGTACGGCGCGCGAGAGAACGGAATCGACCCCAGCTACGCCCCCGGAAAAATCTAAAGGCTGGCCATGCTGCAGGGAATTGTTACAAAGAGGGTGATTCTTTGAGGCCTTGGGGCGAACTATGCGCAAATGTCAGCGGCACACTTTGCCCTTTGTTTTATTCCTGGCTGCGGTAGGCGCGTTGCTGCTGCCCGGGCACTCTCGCCCACTAGCAAATGCCGAGGTGGATGCTAACTTTTCCTGGCACGGCACCAGCTCGACATGGATTACTCCCGGTAACTGGAGCCCTTCGGGCCCGCCAGGCGCGGCCGATACCGCCCTCTTCAACGATTAAACCGGCACGCGATTGAAGCGTGTGAATACGCTGGCCATAAGCACCAGACCTCCAAACTGGATCGGTTACTAAAGCTGTTCCGTACGGAACGCTTACGTGAAATTAGAAGGCTAGAAAGGGATTTGTCATTACACCGCGGACCGGAACGTTGTCAATCTTAGCTGGCAAATGCGGCGCTGAGAAACTTGTTTTATCGACATAAACGCTATGGCCGGCCCAGAATTGTTCTCGAGCGCTCCAAGCCCAACGCCCAGCACTCCTGGTCCCCCATTAAGTCGTAACGATTCTGTTCCAACACTCTGCTCGCACGGTCGAGCGTTTGCTGTGGAAGTTGGAATGATTGCGCTCCAGCCTGTTGGAACGGGGAAGTGGCACAATTCGTGCCTAATTCGTAAGCACCTCTCCGATCAGATTTGCGATCGTGATGTTACTTCTGCTAGCAAAGAGAATGGCAACCGGATGATAACAGCCGTCGTTGGTCGTGATGAGGACACAGAATCGCCACCTGTGCTAAAAGTGGTGCTGTTGATAACCACTTGGTTCGTGTAGCTGAGGATATATGTTCGTCCAATGCCGCAACGAATCTGATACTGGACGTTCACGCCTGCATTAATTCGATCCGATTTTTTCCAGTCGTGTGCCCTGTCGTGCGTCTGCTTTTTTGCAACCGCCAATCCCACTAACGGACTCGCCTTTGTGCTGCTGGGCGGACCTCCGAGACCCTCAATGAAACCAGTCGAATCCATCGTCCGACGCCAAGGCAGCGACGGCGCAATCAACGTTGTTACCAAGAGCCACTGCCTTGTAAAATCTGTGACAATTGTCGGGCGCCGACAGCCGTTATCGATCAGACCTGGCTGCGAAATATCTTCGCCGAACACGCGCTCGGTCCGACGAGCGAGCACGTGATTGTTACTTAGGATGTATTGCGTACCCGCGGTAGTGACTAATGACCCGAGCGTACCACTGCAACAGAGGTCCTTGATGTTGCCAGAGATGCCGAAATGCATATTCCTAGTTTGATACTGCGTCCGCAATAGCTGCGGCGCAGAGACGAAAACGGCTGTGGGAATGAACGCTAAAGAAGAGTTTTTCATCTTGTCATGGTGAATGGGCTTATATTGGAAGCGCGATAAAACGCCAAAAATTTTCTTACGCAATTTCATCCCAGGGACAGCGAGTGGATCGCGCTCTTTGCGAGTTAATCGTTTGCGAGGAACAGACGGGCCAGACGCTCATCAAGCTGCGTGAACAACTACAAGCGCCCATTCCGGGAGCGAAGTTGGAATGTCAATTACGATGTCGAAAGTTTGTGCTAATTGCCTCGACGGGCTGGCGAGATTTTTCCGAAAGTCCGCCATGAAAATCAAAATGATTCACGTTTCTCTCGCGTTCCTTTGCGTTTCAGTTGCCGAACCCAAAGCGCAAGCGGTCAGTCTGCCACCCCGGAGGGCTATCCCAGCTTCACCACTGCTGCGGGGGGACGCCGACCAAGTCGTTTCACAGAATGGAACGGCACGGAAGCGAGCGACGCAGACCGGCAGTCTATCTGAGCGAGCGAGTGGGAGCGAACGAGTCAAACGCTCCACAAATCGGGATGAACCGATAGAACTTTCCGAAAATATTCGGAACTTACGTTCCCACTTCGTTAGAACCTTGATGAAAGGAAAAATTAATTTATGAAAAATCGAAACATCATACTCAGAACGTGTCGGCGAAATAGTAGACCTCCTTGTCTGGGGCGAAGCCGATTTGCGGATGAGCTTCGAGCTGGGCAGAAAACCAGGTGGTCCCGCATTTGGGTGCGCCGATGCCAATAAGATCGATGTGAGACATATGGGTAGTAAGTCGAAGGACTCTACAGCGGCTCGGAAGTCTCAACGATTGAGTCCAACGGTCGAAACGATCTGGATTGCAGACGCGCATCACAACGAAGGAAAGCGTTTCATTGTACGGCGGATAAGATACTGACTGCTTTTGGAACTGAAAGCGGCGATTCGGGGTTCCGGCATTTCGCGTCTTGACAACCTAACGAGATTTTTCAAGACTCGGCGTCGCTAAATGGATTCAAATCAGGCGGAGGACGTTTGGCCCTCAGGTTCTTTGCTTTTTTGGACCAGCGATTTCAAAAACTCAACTCAAACAGGAGAGGGAAGGAAGGGTCATGAATGCACTAATTCGATTTAAGAATGTAGCTCCACTATTCGTTATCGCGCTGTCGCTCGTCACCGTTACCGCGACGACGACAGATGTGATCTTTAGTTTTGACGAAGAGAACGGCGAATACGCTGACACCGATCTGGAGACAGACAGCTCGGGGAATATCTATGGGACGACGGTGCTTGGCGGCGACCATGGGAGTGGCACAGTATTCCAACTAAGCCCCGCGCCCAGTGGCTGGGTGCACACTGTGCTTTACAGTTTCACGGGGGGCGCCGGCGGAGGGGAGCCGTATAAAGGAGTTACAATCGATCAGCGTGGCAACTTGTACGGCACAGCGGTTACAGGCGGCTCAGGTAGTTGTGAAGGTGGCTGCGGTGTGGTTTATAAATTGACCAATTCGGGCGGCAGATGGACGCAGAGAGTGATTCATGCGTTCACAGGCGGCGATGATGGGTCAGGCCCGGGCGCGAGAGTTACAGTTGATCAGAGCGGAAATGTCTATGGAATGGCGCCGACTGGCGGCACATACGGCTCGGGCACAATCTATAAGCTCCGTCCGAATGCTGGCACTTGGGATTTTCAGGTGATTCACACTTTCACGGGCGGCGCGGATGGATCCGGCGGTTCAGCGGGGAGAATGCTTTTGGGTCATGGGCGGCTCTACGGCGCAGCTACGACGGGTGGAACTTATGGAAGCGGAGTTGTTTTCGAGCTTACACCCACAGCAGTTGGAGAATGGGACTTTAGGACTCTCTATTCCTTCCATGGGCAACCGGACGGAAGTTTCCCTTACGGGGCGCTGCTGCACACCGCTTCAGGAAAATTCTATGGGACCACTTACTACGGGGGTCAAAACAGTATCGGCGCCGTTTACGAACTGACTCCCCGATCCACTGGCGAATGGGGCGAGAGAGTGATCTACAGTTTCCAAAATGGAAACGATGGTAATAGTCCGATCAGCAATCTTGTTTCGGACGCGACTGGCGATCTGTATGGTACGACTAGTGAAGGCGGCTTGGGGAGTGGAGTAATCTTCAAGCTGACTCATGGTGGCGGGAGTCAGTGGACTGAAAGCATCGTTCATGCGTTCGCGGGGCCGCCAGATGGCGGCTTTTCCTACAACGGAATGGTCGTCGATTCGTTCGGAAATTTCTACGGTGCTACAGTGCACGGCGGCGACAATGACGACGGTAGCGTCTACCAGTTCACGCCTTGACAGGCAGAAGCGGGCTAGGCACACGCTCTGAATCGCGAGTCGTTTAAATCGGAGCTACAGACCACCAATCTCACCTAGCACGGGGTTCTCTTTCTCCTGATAGGCAGAACATTTTAAGGGCAACTCATGGCACGCAGAACATCCATTGCTAAGAGTCCAAGAGGCTTAGTAGTCACAGCTCTACGACCTCGAACCTCTAACTGTTAGGCCTGTGTTTGACTTACGAAGCTAGCAGCTCGCAGGAGAACAAGCTGTGCGCGCGGTCTTCCACGGTGGCTGGAGACCTACAATCCTATCCCCTTTCGAGATCACAGGCTGTGGGCGTGCGACCATAAGGTGCCAGACGCACGATAACAATTCTTTTTCCTTCGGGCTCAGGCGTTTGACCCCCCGCATACCCAGCGAAAGAAGTGCTTGGATTATGTTCCGGTAAGCTCTCGGAATCCAGTTGCATCACAGTCATACATTGCTTGTCTTTGTTGGCTGAAACAGCGCGACTGCATAGCCGTTTTGACTGTTGCCGCCCTTATTAAGGGTAAAAGATGCGATAACTGGAACAAATGGCCTCTTAGAGAACCAGTCTGTCTCGAGTCTTATCGAGGTTATGGCCGACGAACGCTGGAAGCGATTGGCCGAGCAGCAGCGGGTTGTTTACGCTGAAACCGTCGAGCCTTAAACTGGACGCGGACAATCCAGCAGACCGCGAGAAATTGCGCCGGGCAGTTCTCGATCTTATCGTCGTCAGACTATTCCGTGCGGCGTGTTGGGGAATTCGCTTTTTCACGGTCTCTGAAATCTTGGCTGCAAAACAGCGCAATTCTGCGTAAGGCCGCGCAAATCCGAAATGGTTGAACGCCGAGCGTCCGCCACAGTGCGCAAGCTGTGACAATATACGCCTAAGACGTCAGCACCCTAACCACCAGGCTTTTCGCGGACAATCGGCGGTCCTTTGTCAAACGGTGGCCGGCAGCGGTTTTAATATCAGATGGTGTCCTAAGGACGCGGCGGCGGAGTCGGACGCGGCCTCGGCGTTGGGTGAAATCGCGGCGTTGGTGAAGGTCTCGGTGTTGAGGATGGCGTTACTGTTGGTGTTGAGGATGGCGTGGGTGAGGAGCAGGGGCTCGCGGAAATCAGGAAGTCACACGGTGCGAGCGCTCGCTGGGTGAGTCGAACTTCATCGATTAGACCTGTGAACTGCGCGCCCACCCTCCCAGAGATGGTCCACATGAGATCGGGGTCTGGTTCGTTCGGGTGGCCATCGACGGTGCTCAATGTCTTCACGCCGTCCACATAGGCGTTGTAAATGTCTGCTGGTGCTGCGGTCTGCGTGTCCTTCACGAGTGCGATATGGTGCCACTGGTTCACCACATCAGCGCCTCCGCCCAGAGGTCGGTGAATAGTGCCGTCCGGCTCCCGATAGTCGCCCTGGAGAGCCGCGCCACCTGGAATAACAAAAAGGTTGAAGCGGTTTTCGTCAGGAAGCGTCGTTGGCCGCGTCCAGAAGATCGAGGCGCTCGGCAGACCGGGGGTTACCTTGATGAAGTACTCGAGGGTTGCGTCACCGAAGGTGCGGTGAAGCAGGAAAAATGAATCGAAGAGAATTGATTGTGCACCATTGAAAGACAGTGACAACGTATCCGGCTGCCCCGTGAGCGGAATCACCGCGAATGGCACGTCGGTGCTGTAGACCGGACAGCCGTCTGGCGTTCCATCCGGTGAACCAAAGTACGAATCCACGATACTCCCGGCGCCACTAGCGCAATTTCCCGCGGCGCCGTTTCCATGGAGGCGGAATTTCTTCCGTCAGAAGGTTTTCGCCCGCTTCAACCTTCGGTCGTCCTAGCGACCGCCGTCGAATCCAACTGAAGGGTTAGCGCCGCCCCCTACTGCTGGAGCGAGAGAATTTCAACCGCGTCCTCTTTGCGTTCATATTTTTCTCCCGGCCACAAGATCTTCGCCGCGCCGGAACCGGGTGTCGGTTGGCCGTACCGCTTTTCAATCCGTGCTTGCGTTTCGCCGATTCGCGCAAACGTGGTTATGGCAAAAAGCAGCAGCCAATTGTGGTGATCTTCGTGGCGATGTCGCCGATTTGAAATTACGGAGACGGCGAAGAAGTCGTAACGGTCCAGAACCCAACATTTACTGGAGATCTGTACACTTCCACTAGGGCGACTCCGGTGGTGTTGCTCACACCGCGCACGATCGCTGTGTAGTTGCCTGCCGGGAGACTGGCGATAATAGCAGATTCCCTCGGATCGGTTGGAGCATGCCCGCTAGCGAGGATTGCCCGGACCTGATCCTGCGTAATAATGCCGCCGAGAATCGTAGTCTGCCAATTATCATTGGAGGCAATCAAAGCACCTGCGCGATTGTGCAGTTCCAATGTCGGGTCAGCCAATACGTCGGGCACTCCAAATTGAGTGAGCTCGGGGCCAATGGCGCGAATAATAACCAACTTTGGTTGGGTCCCTTGGACGATGAAACCTCCAATCATCACGTCGTCGGCCGTCTGGACAAAGCTGCGAGTGCTGATGTTACCAAGGATTGATTCAGTGTCGGGACTGAAGGTCGTACACTTCGACCAGAGCGACTCCAGTGGTGTTGCTTACACCGCGCACGATCGCCGTGTAGTTGCCTGCCGGGAGATTGGCGATGATCGCAGATTCCCTCAGATCGGTTGGAGCGCGTCCGCTAGCGACGATTGCCGGGACCTGATCCTGCGTAATAATGCCGCCGAGAATCGTAGTCTGCCAATTATCATTGGAGGCAATCAAAGCACCTGCGCGATTGTGCAGTTCCAATGTCGGATCAGCCAAAACGTTGGGCACTCCAAATTGAGTGAGCTCGGGGCCAATGGCGCGAATAATAACCAACTTTGGTTGGGTCCCTTGGACGATGAAACCTCCAATCATCACGTTGTCAGCTGTCTGGACAAAGCTGCGAGTGCTGATGTTGCCGAGCCTGGACGTTGGCGTGTCCGAGGGTGTCGATGTCGACATCGGTGTCGGGCTAGGTGTTGGCATGGCCGAAGGTGTCGATGTTGGCATGGGCGTCGGGGTAGGTGTCGGCGAAGCATTGACCACCGTGACGGTGCCCACCATGCCGCAGCATCCCCCGTGCACAGTGCAGTAGTACGGAAATGTTCCGGCACTATTGAAGGTATGAGTGAAGCTCGCTCCCTGGTTAAGAATTCCAGAATCCCAGATGCCGCTTGGCAATCCCGGGGAGCCTGACGTTGTGCTATGGCCAAGCGAACTGAAAGTCCAGCGCACCTGATCGCCAGGATGAATCGTGATGGACGAAGGCGAGAAAACCAAATTACCGTTAGGGCCAACAGTGACGTCAACTGCCGTCGCGCTCGCTGCTTTGGGATAGAAAATAAGCAAAGCGGCCGTTATCACGACTAGTGTAAGGCGCCAAGAAAAGATTTTCATTGCAGCCCACTCGGTAAAATGCAGCGAATCAGCGGCGAGAAATTACAGTTAATACGTCACTGGCTGCAATCTCCCAAAAGTAACGCAGTTGTTACCTCAGATGCGAACCAGCAGCACGCACTGCCCAGGGAGACGCCGCTGCCCCCCACGTGTGCGCCGGGACGTTGTGGTTTTGGTTGTCGTCGTTTCCGAGGACAGCGTTCCCCCCGAGGCAACAGCTTCAGCGTGAGTGTGCATATCTCTACGAATCAGCAGGCAGCGAACAATTCAGCGCGCCCGCGCGCGCGTAATGGCCCGAATCCAGTGTCAAAGGGTCATGGTAGCGCACTCGTTATTTTCGGAGGTTGTTCTGTGTGAGGCTCGATTCGTGGCCGTCTGCCGAACTGCGCCCTGGTGAATACCGCGATCGTGTCAAGATCGAGTAGGATGAATGGGAAAAACTTCAGGAAATTGAGAAAGAAGAACGGAAAACGCTCGAATAGACACTCGTTAGGTTCAGCGCAATCAGCGAACGGAGAAAACGACGATCTTCTCATCCCATTCTGAGTGCGAGTAAGCACTTAGTGGACTATCCAACGACCCCCCGGTGTTTAAGATGGGAGCCAACCCGCGGGGGCCCGCTTCAGTAGGAAGTCAGCCTTAAGGGCGAGGCGCTGGAGTAGGGCGCGGTCTCGGCGTCGGGGAACATCTGCCCTTGCACAGGGTCGGCGTTGGCTTAGCGGGTTGGCGTCGACTGGAATTGGCGGTTGCAGTCGCCGTAGCGTTGGGGTTGGCGTAGCTGCTGCGGGCGGTGTTGGTGTTGGACCCATCTGGGCGCAGCATCTTCCGCCGGTGTTCAAAAGGATTCCACCCCAGACAATCATTTCATTGCCTGTCCACACTGCGGTGTGCTTCTCTCGGGCTTCAGGTGCGTTGGTAGTGCTAGTGGCTGTCCAAGTGTCGGAGCCCGGATTATTCGCCGCTTGGCCAATGCTGGTAGCTGTCCAGTATCTTTGTCAGGCTGCGCCCTACATGAAAATGAGGCCGCGTCTGACTTGAATTTAATAAGGCGACATTTAGGATCAAAAAGGGATGAGCCCGCTATGGTCACCGGGGAGTGGGCATCGTTGGTGTGCGGTTCCGGCGTATGGGAATATCACCGAAACTCAAAGGGGCTAGCTAGACAGCAATCACGCACACATAGACAACAATGGCGGTCCCTGCCACCAAATCAACGATCCGGACGAGCTGCTACACCTTGACTGCTCGGCGTGATGCAACAGATTGCGTTTTTGGAAAATGAATTCGATTGTCGAATTGAGGACGAAGCGCTTATAGCAGACAACTTCGCGACCCTGCGGCAGTTGGACCAGTTACTTGCGACTAAAACGCCGACTGAGCCGATAAGCGAAGTGAAACTTCCTGGCACAGTTTAACGGATCGGACTTTGAAAAAGAAATAGCGTCACTGAAGGGATAAAAATGAAAAAAGCCATTCTCTCTGCAGCCCTGATATGCGCTGCTTATTTCGCGAAAGCGCAAACCCCGACGCCGCCACCCGGCGTAATTGAGAAATACAAGGTTGTTAATGGCATGAACATTCGAGCGACCGTGTACAACGTCGACGATGGCAAAAAGCATCGCGTAGCGATCGTGATTCATGGAGGCGGTTTCAGCGCCGGCGGGATGGAAGCAGACGTTGCCAAGGAGCTTTCACAGTATGGATTCATGGGTGTAGCGATTGAATATCGCCTGGCGCCGCCTCACCTTGAAATGAACACTCCTGTGCATCCCTTTCCAGGGCAAAACAACATCAACGACAACGGTCATTATCCCGAGCAGACAGATGACGTTGGGGACGCCATTGTTCATTACCGGAGCGACCCACGCAGCAACGGTCAAGTCGTCGTAATCGGCGGCAGCGCCGGCGGGTCTCACGCTCTTTATTTGGCCGGTACGGGCACACCAGGAAATGACATGCCGGACCTTGCGGTGCTTCTCTCATGCGGTGTCTCGAATCTTGCAGACCCAAATCTGTACGCGCTCGATTGCACCGGAGGCGAGGTTTGCCCACCTGACGCCGTAACAAATTATCTGAACATTTCTGATCCCGCACCAAATCCGCCGGGCGGAAGCGCCCTGGAGCTTGCACAGGAGGCTTCGCCAACTCAGTGGATGCGTGTCGGCATGTGTCCGTTTTGGGCCATGTGTTCAAGCAAAGATTCCCTGGGAATTCCAACATCAACTGGATTCAACATTCACTCGTACAATTCGGATAATACCCAAGGCCCACTTGAGAACGGCGAAAACGGCATTGTGCCAAGAGCCCTGGCAATCGGATTGAGAGAATCGACTGCAAGTGTGCCAGAGGCTAGCTCATTTAAGGCAACAATTGTGCCTGTGAACGTTCACGAACATTCATTTGACTACTGGGAGCAGGTGAAAAGTGAAGTGATCCCCTGGATTAGCGCGTCTATTCCGCCAGCCGGCGGTACACCAACTCCAGCCATAGGCAACATCAGGTACTCGCGCTTTTGTTCAGACCGGTGAAAACGTGATGATTGGCGGTTTTATCGTTCAAGGGACTGGGCCAAAGACGGTGATCATTCGTGCCATTGGCCCTGAGCTCACGCAGTTTGGGATCGCCGATGCGTTGGGTAATCCAAGATTGGAATTGCACAACGGGACTGGAGCGCTGATCGCTACCAATGATGACTGGCAGACAACGATACTCGGCGGGATTATCACCGGCAATCAGGTCAGCGATATTCAGAACAGCGGCCACGCCCCGACTGCGGCAAGCGAGTCAGCGATCATTGCAAACCTGCAACCGGGCAACTACACAGCCATCGTGGGCGGTGTAAACAACACCACTGGAGTTGCTCTGGTCGAAGTGTACGATTTGAGTTCTGGCGCGAGTTTCAAGTCTTAGTAACATCAGCACCCGAAGCTTTGTTGAGACAGGCGAGCATGTGATGATTGGTGGTTTTATTGTCCAAGGGAGTGGGCCAAAGAGAGTCATTATTCGTGCCATTGGCCCTGAGCTCACTCAACATGGGATCACCAACGCGATGGGTAATCCGAGATTGGAGCTTCACAACGGGACTGGAGCATTGATTGCTACCAATGATGACTGGCAGACGACGATACTCGGCGGGATTATCGCCAGCAATCAGGTCACCGATATTGCGAACAGTGGCCACGCCCCGACTGTGGCAAGCGAGTCGGCGATTATTGCAAACCTGCAACCGGGCAACTACACCGCCATCGTGAGCGGTGTAAACAACACCACCGGAGTTGCCCTAGTGGAAGTGTACGATCTTAGCCCTCGAAACTAATTCAATAAAAGGCAATATTGGCACTCGCTCGTCGTGCAGACGGATAACAATGTGATGCTGCGAGGTTTCATCGTTACAGGAGCAAAGAAGGTGATTGTGCGCGCCATTGGCCCTTCCTTACTCAACACCGGTGGACAACGTTATTGCGGCACGCGGTCGGACTAACGTGCCTAGCTTTGTCGCGGATAACTTTGAAGATAATTGTCCCGCCACAATTGCGGCATCTCTGGGGCCATGATGCAACCCCGCGAGCAACGCTTCCCG
The DNA here is from genome assembly GCA_963825355.1 of uncultured Verrucomicrobiae bacterium. GTDB lineage: Bacteria > Verrucomicrobiota > Verrucomicrobiia > Chthoniobacterales > UBA10450 > Udaeobacter. The sequence continues at coordinate 700,116 of CAWGSY010000016.1, forward strand.
ACGCGGTGGACAACCAGAGATGTAAATGTCCACTGGCAAGGGTCACATTCACGCGGCGAGAAGCGCATCACTTCCGCGCCGAACCGTGAAATATCGAATCGTGACGCAGCCGTCGCCATCAACTCGATGGCGCAACAGGCCAACCCCATCGGCATCGGCCACAGCGAATTCTTGCGGACCCAATTCAGCGGCGCATCGAAACGGGTAGAAATTACGTTCCCTTCGATCTTGGAATCGTAGGCCGTTGCATGTGTTTGTGCCATACGAGACGTTAAGATACCAGTTTGGACACGCAACTCTCGTTGTGGATGTCGGTTCTTGCTCACTTAGTCGCACCTGATTGCGACGCCCCGCTTTCAATAGTATAGAAGCGCTCTTCCTAATGAATATAGACACTACAAAATCTCACGGCCATCTTGTTGCTCCGCATGGCGGCGAACTGGTGGACCTTAAGCTCGACGAGGAGAATGCAGCCGAACTCAAAGCGCGCTCTAAAGATTTTCCCTCCTGGGACCTGACCAGCCGGCAGATTCGCGATCTCGAACTTCTCCTAAGTGGCGGCTTCTCACCGCTGCGCGGTTTCATGAACCGCGACGAATACGAGCGCGTCTGCCATGAGATGAAATTGGACAACGGCTTGCTCTGGCCGATCCCGATTACGCTCGATGTACCGGAAGCGTTTGCGAAATCGCTGAAACCCGGGAGCAGTAGGCTCGCCCTGCGAGACTCAGAGGGCGTGATGCTTGGGGTATTAAATGTGGAAGATATATGGCAGCCGGACCGCAAGGCCGAAGCGCAAAGTGTTTTTGGAACCACCAGCACGCTGCATCCCGGCGTCGATTATCTTCTGAACAAGGGACATGGCTGGTACGTGGGTGGACGCGTGGAAGGTTTGCAACTGCCCACTCATTACGATTTCCGGACTCTTCGGCTTACACCATCGGAACTGCGCGCGGAGTTCGTCCAGCTGGGGTGGCGCAAGATCGTCGGGTTCCAGACGCGTAATCCTATGCATCGCGCGCACGTGGAATTGACTTTTCGCGCGGCGAGCCAGGTCGAGGCAAGCCTTCTAATTCATCCATCCGTCGGGATGACGAGGCCCGGTGATGTGGACTACTTCACGCGCGTTCGTTGCTATCAGTTGCTTGTCTCCAAATATCCACGCGACACGGCCAAGCTGGCCTTATTGCCGTTAGCCATGCGGATGGGCGGACCGCGGGAAGCGATCTGGCATGCGATCATTCGAAAAAATCACGGGTGCTCGCATTTCATCATTGGTCGCGATCATGCGGGGCCAGGCAACGATGCCGATGGCAAACCGTTCTATGGACCGTACGAAGCGCAGGAGTTGTTCCGCAAACATGAAGCGGAGATCGGCGTCGAGATGGTGCCGTTCCAAATGATGGTCTATGTGGAAGACCGGGATAAATATTTTCCCGAAAACGAAGTGCCCCCCGGCTCGCGCGTGCTCAATCTTTCGGGCACGCAATTGCGGCGACGCTTAAACGACGGTCGGGAGATTCCAGCCTGGTTCACTTTTCCCGAAATCGCCCAGGAGTTGCGGCGGACCTTTGCCCCGCGGCACAAACAGGGGTTGACTGTGTTTTTTACCGGTCTTTCAGGAGCAGGTAAATCAACGATCGCCAACGTGCTCATGATTAAGCTGCTCGAGATGGGCGGCCGGCCGGTGACACTCCTCGATGGCGATCTCGTGCGGAAACACCTCTCTTCAGAACTCGGTTTTTCGAAGGAACACCGCGACATCAATATTCGACGCATTGGTTATGTTGCCTCCGAAATTACCAAGAACGGCGGGATCGCCATTTGCGCACCGATTGCGCCCTACGATTCCACGCGGAAGGACGTGCGGGCGATGATTGAGCCATTTGGCTGCTTTATCCTGGTGCACCTTTCCACGACAGTAGAAGTTTGCGAGCAGCGCGACCGAAAAGGCCTCTACGCGAAAGCCCGCGCTGGGATCTTGAAGGAATTTACCGGAATATCCGATCCCTATGAAGAGCCGACCGACGCCGAAGTGACAGTCGACACAGGAGAGCTGTCGCCGGAGGAGGCAGCTCAAGAGATCATTTTGCATTTGGAACGCGAAGGCTTCGTCGGCATCAACGGAAGCGCGTCCGATTCATTCTCTGCATAATTGGAGACGCCTTGATTTGAAGTCTTTCAGAGCGCCGATGCTTTTAAATACGGCGCGCTGACGCTTGGCGGGGCAATCAATTCTAGTACCGCTCACCCTTACAATGCGGCGCCATTTCCTACCAGAAAGGAAAGTTCCACGCCGTCGGCTACTTGTCTTCTTTTGCAATACAGGCGACATGCCCGCTTCTAAAGACTGTTCTCTGCTAAACGCGATTCGACCGTCTCGCACAGCACGTGGAGCAGAAGCTGGTGCGCTTCCTGAATTCTGGCAGTGGAATCGCTGCGAACCAAAAGATCGACATCAGCCATGCCAATGGTTGAACCTCCGTCGCGACCGAGGAAGGCGATCGTTTTCAGCTTGCGAGCTTTCGCTTCTTCCAGCGCGCGCTCGACATTTCTCGATTGACCCGAAGTCGTTAGGCAAATCAGCACGTCATCCTGCACACCAAATGCCGCTACCTGGCGTGCAAAAACCTCATTGAAACCATAATCGTTGCCCGCAGCAGTAAGTAGACTGCCATCGCCGGAAAGACAGATCGCGGGATAGGCTGGCCGATCTTTCATAAAGCGCGACACGAACTCCGTTGCAAAATGCGATGCATCAGCGGCGCTGCCGCCATTGCCGCAGGCGAGCAATTTGTTTCCAGCGCATAACGCTTCCTCGATCAGATCCGCAGCCTGCGCGACCTGCGCGTCAAGATCCGAAAGCGATTGAAGCACCTGGTTCGCCGCAACGATTGCCCCCCTTAAAAGTTTAGAAGAATTGCGCATTGTCATTAACTAGCCGGACCAAATCGTAACTTTAACAACCCAGAGAAACCAGATTTTTCTTTCGCGCACGCTTTTGAGAACTTCGCCCGTCAGTTTTCGCAGAAGTTCTTGAAAGAATCAGCCTTCTGTGAAATTCTCGACAGAGCCGCTTGCTCACGAGCAAGCGACAATCCATGCGATAGCGGAGGCCTTGCAGTCGCGAGGCTCCGCAATAGCTGGTGGTTTTGCAACAGATTCCACGAGGATGGCTTTGTGATAGTCAACAGAACCTAGCGCGTTGAGGGATCGGAGAACCGGCGTGATTTGGCCTTGCTCCACAAGGGACTTTACGGCGAATGTGACGCGGGATGAACTCATCGCCAACTTTCGAGAGGACAGCGAAGATGCGTAATGCGCTGTCGCCCGCCGTCTTTATCGATCGCGACGGCACCATCATGGAAGATTGCGTTTATTGTTCCGATCCGAAGAACGTAAAGATTTTTCACGGCGTACGGGAGGCGCTGCGGCGCCTGAAATCGAATGGGTTCAAACTCATCATCATCACGAACCAGAGCGGCATCGGCCGCGGGCTCTTTACGATCGAGCAATATCGCGCTGTTGAAGCGGAGGTTTTGCGCCAGCTTGGGAATGGTTTGATCGACGCGACTTATTTTTGTCCAGATGTCCCCGGACAATATTCCACATGCCGCAAGCCCGCTCCAGGCATGATCGTCGAGGCCACCCAAGAACACCAAATCGATCTTTCCCGATCGTTTCTAATCGGCGACAGTGAGATTGACGTCGAGTGCGCGCACCACGCAGGCATCCGCGGCATCCGGGTGCGAACCGGTCTTCAACGTGACACCAAGGGAAGCATGGCGGATTGGCGGGCCGATAACCTGCCAGTAGCCGTGGAGATAATTTTGGGCACGAAAGCATGATATCACCGTCATTCCAGGCGAACTTGAGGCTGCAACGCAGCCGCCGCTGGCGGCGAGGCGTATGCTGATCCCAAAAGTTATTCCACGGGATCCGTCGACTTTGCTGTGCTCCGCTCAGGCTGGCCCTAATGGACAGGGTCATGGACATTGTTCCAGCGCGTTGGACTTCTACATCGTTTTGGTGGAAAACAATCGCGCTCATTAAAAGTAAGCCGCTTCTCCAACATATTTGGATTGAGCTTAGTTGACCTAACAGTTTGGCCAGTAACAAAACAGGCCAAAACATCAAGATTCTGTGTTTTGCGTGTGAACTGTCCGGTAACTCTGACAGCATATCCTCAACCATGCCCGTGATCATGGCTCTCGTCGCTACTCTAACGACAGGACCACTACTGACTGGTTTTGAGAAAACACGAGAGATGACTGGAGCGTGATCCGAGCCATTGCTTGAAACTCTTCGTTAGGGTGTGAAAATGGGTTCTGTTTGCGATCACGCCAGGGCTTATTAGAAAACGGGGTGCCCGCTTGCTGTTTGTGGCTAAGATGCGAAGCAAGATGGCTGCGACAAAAGCGTGTTCCCTACGATGAAACACACTGCTCTGTATTACGTTTTTGCGGTCAGTGCCGTGGGCATTGGCATCTTCTTCATCCTGCGAGTGGGGAATCAACTTCCCCGGCCGGTTCCTTCTGTTCCAACGCGTACCGCCGCCTCAGCGTCGTCCGCCCCGACCGACTGGTCGTTGGTCGATTCGGTGAAGTCTAGCTTGTCGCAGAATGGCACGAGTCCTTTGAGTCGCCTCTTCTTGCAGCTTTTTGTAATCATAGCCTTGTGTTGTGTTGTCGGTTGGCTCTTTACACGTTGCGGCCAGCCGGCGGTGGTCGGGGAGATGATGGCGGGCATTCTTCTTGGGCCTTCTCTTTTTGGTTGGGTTGCACCAAACGTGTATCACTTCGTCTTCGCCGCATCGTCGCTGGAGCCGCTAAGGCTTTTCAGTCAGATTGGAGTCTGCCTGTTTCTGTTCGCCGTGGGCATGGAGCTAGACGCCTCGCAGTTACGCCAAAAGGCGCAGACCGCGATTGTCGTCAGCCATTCCAGCATTGTCGTCCCTTACTTCCTGGGTGTTACCCTCGCATTGTTCCTTTATCGGGAGTTGGCGCAACCTGGCGCTTCATTTGCGGCTTTCGCCCTGTTTATGGGGATCAGCATGAGTATTACTGCTTTCCCCGTGCTGGTGCGTATTTTGCAAGACCGCGGCATCTTCAAAACTCCGCTTGGCAGTATGGCCACCACGTGCGCAGCGGTGGATGACGTGACGGCTTGGAGCATCCTCGCTTTTGTCGTGGCGATCGCGAGGGCAACGAGCGTCGGCAGCGCGGTCGTGAATGTCGGTTTGGTCCTGGTCTTTGTCGGACTCATGCTCTTTGTTCTCAAGCCAAATCTACCGCGCTTGCTTGGACACTCGGCGTTGGAGCAATCGCAACCGAGTAAGATGGTGTTGGCTGTTGTTGTTGGCTTTGTCCTTATCTCCGCCTGGACTACGGAATTGATCGGCATCCACGCACTTTTTGGAGCCTTCCTCGCAGGAGTGGTTATGCCAGCGGAAAGTGGTTTTCGCGACAAGTTAGTCGTGCGGGTTGAAAACCTGAGCTCGGTTTTGCTGTTGCCGGTCTTCTTCGCTTTCACCGGTCTGCGTACTCAAATCGGCCTCATCAACAGCGCTCAGGATTGGCTCATCTGTTTGGTCATTATCGCGGTAGCCACCGCCGGAAAACTCGGTGGAAGTGCCCTTGCTGCTCGCCTTACCGGGATGGATTGGCGCGGATCGTTGCAACTTGGGGCGTTAATGAATACTCGCGGGTTAATGGAACTCATCGCCCTAAATATCGGCTATGATATGGGTATCCTTTCCCAGCGAATTTTCACCATGCTCGTAATTATGGCCTTGGTTACGACAGTGATGACTGGCCCGCTCGTCACGCTTTTCGGAAAAACGCGTCAGGTCAGCTGAGCGTAATCGAACAGAGGCGAGTGCCGATCATGCGTAACTTTCCGGAGGTCGACTTCGCGGCGTTTAAAGAAACAGCGTGGCTTTATGTCGTCGTTGTTGGTGTAGTTGGAGCCGGAATTCTGTTCTCGCTCTACGCGGGCGCACATCTTTCGCCACCAGTAACTGCTTCGCCTCAAATGGGGCTCGCAGCGGAAGGGGTTGACCCTGCAGATGCGATCCGTTCTTCATCTCCTACGCTTGTGGCCGCCCTCGCGCACAATGCTAGCACTGGACTTAGTCGTCTCATTCTCCAACTCGCCATTTTCCTTAGCGTCTCCTCGGCGGTGGGCTGGGCTTTTACGCGTGTTGGACAGCCTGCCGTGCTGGGCGAAATGTTGGCTGGTATTCTGTTAGGTCCATCTCTCTTTGGCCTGGTAGCTCAGAAAGCTTTCTTTTTTGTGTTTGCGCCCGCGTCTCTTGATGCGCTCAGGCTCTTTAGCCAGATCGGCGTTTGCATTTTCATGTTCGCGATCGGGATGGAATTGAACCTTTGACAGCTCCGGCATAGCGCACATCGTTTTTTAGTAATCGGTCACTCCAGTATTCTCATACCTTATCTTTTCGGAGTCGTCCTCGCGTTGTCTTTCTACAACAACTATGCGCAGGCGGGCGCGTCCTTTTACCTCCTTCGCACTCGTTATGGGCATTTCCATGAGCATCACCGCCTTTCCTGTGCTCGTCCGCATTTTGCAGGATCGCAAACTCTTCCATTCGGAACTAAGCCAAGCCGCGACGCTTTGCGCCGCCATCGGGGACGTAACAGCATGGTGCATTTTAGCCTTTGTCGTCGCAATCGCAGGTGCGGCCAACGTTAGGACGGCTGCCCTTAGTCTCATGCTGGTAGGGGTTTATGTGGCAGCAATGATGTTCATTGTAAAGCCACTCTTGCGCCAATTGCTTGAAGGATCCCTTTTGCACGAGTTGGGCCAACCAAAGGAGTCCTCGCTATGGTCCTGGGAACTGTCCTCCTTTCGGCACTGAGCACGGAAGTCATCGGCGTCCACGCGCTTTTGGCGCTTTCCTGGCCGGCATCGTGATGCCCGCCGGAGGCGGTTTTCGCAAGAAACTGGTGGTACGGGTTGAACATTTTAGTTCTGTCCTGCTGCTGTCACTCTTCTTCGCCTTTATCGGCCTGCGTACGCAGGTTGGTCTACTGAATAGCTCGTGGGATTTGGTAGTGTGCCTTGTGATTATCGCGGTAGCTACTATCGGCAAGCTGGGAGGAACATCGCTTGTTAGTCGAATGATGAAGATGTCCTGGCGCGAGTCACTGCAGCTGGGCGCCTTGATGAACACGCGTGGCCTAATGGAGCTGATCGTGCTAAACGTCGGTTACGACCTGGGTATACTTTCCCTGCGTATCTTCACGATGCTGGTTCTGATGGCGATCATCACGACTTTGATGACGGGGCCTTTGCTCATTGTTTTTGGAAAAGTACGAAAAATGGCTGCGGCGTGATCCGGGCCATCGGTTAAGCGCTTCCACGGGGTTGCGCAAATGCCTCCTGGTTGAACTTTCACCAGAATCCTTTGGAAAAGGGACGGCTCACTTTGTCATATAGGCACTCCGTTGTAGGATCAACTCTTTCAAACGAACCAGCTGTCCCGGCGATGAAACGAACGGCCGTTTATTACTTTTTTATGGTCACTGCACTGGGCCTGGGCATCTTCTTCATCCTGCGAACGGGAAATCGACTTCCCGCGCCGGCTCCTCAAGGAGCCACACAGTCTGGCTATCAAATCACCCGCACCACACGGAGACTGACGACTATTCATTTTCCGCTGCGGTCGAGTCCAGCTTGCGGGACAATGCCAACGACCCATTAACTCGGCTCTTTCTACAGCTCTTCGTTATTACCTCTGTTTCTTACCTGGTTGGCTGGATCTTTACGCGCTTTGGACAAGCTGCTGTGGTAGGGGAGATGATGGCGGGGGTTCTTCTCGGTCCGTCGGTTTTCGGTCTTCTGGCGCCCACTGCATTTCAGTTTGTTTTTGCGACCTCGTCCCTGGGCTCGCTGAGGCTCTTAAGCCAAATTGGAGTCTGTCTGTTCATGTTTACCGTCGGTATGGAAATGGATGCAGCGGAGCTGCGTCGCAAAGCGCATACGGCAGTCGTAGTCAGCCATGCCAGCATTATCGCTCCGTATTTTCTTGGCGTGCTGCTTGCGCTGTTCCTCTATGGTCGCCTCGCTCAACCCGGGGCGTCTTTCACTGGCTTTGCCATGTTTATGGGAATTTCCATGAGTGTCACCGCTTTTCCTGTGCTGCTCCGGATCTTGCAGGACCGGGATATCCTCAGGACTTCGCTGGGTCGCACTGCAGCTGCGTGCGCCGCGGTGGGAGACGTAACTGCATGGGGCGTGCTTGCATTCGTGGTAGCTATCGCGCGGGCAACCAGTGTTAGCGCGGTGACCCTAAGTCTTGGCTTGGTGTTGATCTTTGTGGCACTCATGCTCTTCGTCATCAAACCAAACTTGCCAAGCTGGATTGGGCAGCCGGCGTTAGAACGTCCCAACCCAAGTAAAGCAGTGCTAGCTATCGTTTTTGGAATTGTGCTTGCCTCTGCAGTGGGCACTCAACTTATCGGCAGTAGGGCGCTTTTCGGGGCGTTTCTGGCAGGAATAGTGATGCCCACAGCAGGGGGCTTTCGCGGCAAGCTTATTATACGGGTTGAAAACTTAAGTACCGTTCTGCTCTTGCCGGTGTTCTTCGCTTTCAGCGGCCTACGCACCCAAGTTGGTCTCCTCAACGGCCCTCAGGATTGGCTTATCTGCCTTCTCATTATCGCTGTAGCCACTGCCGGAAAGCTCGGTGGAAGCGCCCTGGCTGCTCGTTTTACTGGGATGAAATGGCGGGAGTCTCTTGAACTCGGCGCATTGATGAACACGCGGGGGCTGATGGAGCTCATCGCGCTTAATATCGGCTATGACATGGGCATTCTTTCACAACGCATCTTCACCATGTTGGTGATCATGGCTCTCATCACGACTATCATGACGGGACCACTGATCGATTTTTTCGGAAAAGAGCAGCGGAAAACGTAAAAGGGATTCGGAGCGTTTGTTTCGCTGCTGATCTTATGCCGGATGTTCTTAAGTTGTATCCCCAAGGCGGGCCGGGATCCGGGAGCGAATCAATCACTGGAAGCTGCCGACGCGCGAGGCGAGTAGCGTTTGCGCCCGCTTGAAGTCATCCGGTATTCCGATGTCGATGAAGAGCCCCGTGCTAATCAACCCATAGACCCGGCGCTTGAGAAGGCGGGGAAAAATCTCCCTCTCGAGCGAGATGGCTCTCCCTGCGGGCAGATCACGGACGATCTGCTTTCGAAGCAAATAAACGCCGGCGTTGATTAGACCGGGACCGGCCGCAGCTCCTTTTTCAACAAACTGGGCAACGCGGCCATCTTGACCAACTGTCACACTTCCATAGCGAGTGACATCGGCGACCCCCTGCACGACAATAACCAAATCGGCATCTTTGGCTGTGAACAGGTCCAGCATCGGAACAAGATCCCACTCGACGTAGCTATCCCCGTTAAGAACAAGAACTGGATCGCTGATGAGTTGTTCCGCCAGCTTGAGGGCTCCTCCAGTTCCTAACGGGTCGTGCTCCCTAGAATAGTGAATGCGCATGGCGACCTTGTTTCGGCATCCGAAGTACCTTTCAATTTTCTCGGCCATATAACCTGTTCCCAAAATGACGTCATCGACTCCCTGAGACCTGAGTTTATCGAGCAACAGTTGAAGAAAAGGTGTTCCCGAGATCAGAGCCATCGACTTTGGCCGGTCAACCAGCACAGAGCGAAGTCGGGTGCCATGCCCCCCACAGAGTACGAAAGCGCGAACGCCACTGGCTGCCAAGTCTCGATTGCACTCGAGTTTTTTCATCATTGTCGCAAAAAAAGTAAGCGCCCTGTGATCCAGCCTCGACTATGGGAGGCGAGTGCTTAGCTAACTAATCTCTTTAATGTATCCGGAAACGTTCAAACATGGAAGCGTCATGACCTGCTTTGTTGAAGGGATTAATCACCGGGGAATTTCCACGGCTCCGGCACGGAACGGGTGAGCATTGGAAGAAAGCGCATTGCCCTCCGCGAGACAGCAATTGCGTGCTACTTGCCGATGAAATTCGTTATCGAACGAACCGTACCCGCGATAATTAACGCTGTCGAAAAACAAGATGGCGTTGCTGCCACGCCCGCTGGATGGTCCGCAAGCCTACCTATTCGAACTTTGCTAATGCCGAAAGACGAAGATCAGCTCGGCTGCGCTCGACAACAGCCCGCTCTACGAGAAAACCGGTCTCGAACTGGCTTGGCAAACACGACATTAGACAAGCCGTCATCTTTATTGGCCCCCGGGTAAACTGCCGTTGCGCTTGGCCGAAAACGTCGGAACAACCTGACGTTTGACTTGTCCGGGGAAGGGCCTTGGCGCTTTGGTTGCAAGTAGCTCTCCCAAGCTTCGCAGGGTCGCGAAATTTGCCGCTATGAGTTCTTCGTCTTCGACCCGATAACCGATGTATTCCAAAAAAGCTACGAGGCGGACCAAGCCGAGCGAGTCAAGCTGTAGCGACTCGTCAGGATCAGTTATTGGTGACAAAGAACCGCGGTTGTTGTCTATGTACTCTTTCAGTTTTTCGGGGATTTTCGTCATTTGGAGGGGTTCCATCATTTGAGACCATTTCCATGATATTCGTGCTGAGATAAAGAGCTGGCAAAACACCGCGCCTCTTCCATGCTCGGTAGTTTGGACGGAGAAATTAAGTTGCCAGATCACCGCCCGCTTCGACCCTCCCCCGTGTCGGCACGGTCGGCGTTTTTGGTTGCAAGTAGCTCTCCAATCGTCCGCAGGGTCGCGAAATTATCTGCTATGAGTTCTTCGTCCTCAACCCAGTAACCCATATCATTTTCCAAAAATGCCACGAGGCGTACCAAGCCGACCGAATCAAGCTGTAGCGGCTCGTCAGGATCAGTTACTGGTGGCAAAGAACCACGGTTGTTATCTATGTACTCTTTGAGTTTCGGAGGTAATTCCATTAATCATTGGTACTAGTTTGCAACCAATTACCGTGCCCCCATCCATTGCTCGGTCGTCTCGACTGGGGAATTGGGTTCCCAGATTGCCGCCCGCTCCGGATGAAAGCGTGAACCGATTGGCACAGAGTAGTCATCCTTGTCATACTCGCGTGTTCGCTTGAGCATCTTGCGGAAACCGACAACGGCCGGTGAAGGCTGGCGCTCGGATGGATAAATCCGTCCGGCAAAGGCGTCAGTTAATTGGTCGGGATAACGATGATAAACGAAGGTCGCGAAGGCGAAGGGCTGTTCCCAGAACAGGTCAATCATGTCTTCAAGATTATCGATCCCTTGCTCGCAGAAAACCTGGTGGTCAGCAAATGGATTCGCCCCGTTCCGCCTCTTGCCCTCCAGGGTACTCGCGGACACGTGGCGCGGCGAACTCCGCTTCGCGCATAGTCACGGTTAGTCCAAAAGAAAATATCGGATCGATGAAACGGTGCGCATCACCGATGCAGATAAAGCCCTTCCCGCAGAAGCCGCGCACTTGGTAGGAATAGTTGGGGATAACGTGCACCTTCTCAACCAGGTTCAGCTCAGGTATGCGATTCCGAAGCTCCGGGTTGATGTTGTAGAGCTCATTCCGGAAGAATTCTTCGGGAGTTTGTTTTTTTGCCAGAAAGTCCGCGTTTGGCGTGACCATTCCCACACTGACAACGTCGTTGTCGATCGGAATGAACCATGCCCAATGAAACTTTTTCGCGTAAAATATCATTGTATTGTTTTTCGCATCTTCGCCTGAAGTGCCCGAGCCACGGACGGCACCCTTCACCTGAGAGAAGAAGGCGACCTGCTTGTCGTAGTTACCAAGATATTTTGGACCGGTGGCCCGCTGGTTGGCGAGAAAGGTTGCCTGGCCCGTGCAATCGAGCACTATCTGGGTTTCGATGTCCTCGCTTTTACCGTCCGGCCAGCGAACCGTTACTCCCCGGACGGCCCCGTCATCGCCCAGCAGCGGTTTTGTCGCGGTGCCTCGCATGACGGTCGCTCCCCGCTTTTCTGCCTCCTTGAGCATCATCGTGTCGAAATTGCTGCGCCGCACCTGCCATGTTGTAAAGGAAGAGAGATTCCAATCCTTGTCGCGGGACGAAACCGGGACGTACCAGGAATTCTGGCCGGTCGTGCCAAAGACTCTGACGCCGTGCTTGACGGGAAACTCTCTCTTTGTCATTTCCTCCTCAAGGCCGAGCCGTCGAACGGCCTGGGCCGCTTCGCCTGTCATCGATTCCCCAATGTGAAACCGCGGGAATTCTTCCTGTTCCAGTATGACTGGCTTAATTCCTTCTCGCAGGAGGAACATTGCCACCGCGGACCCCCCGGGCCCGCCGCCGATTATTAGCACATCAGTTTTCATTATTTATTAAAGTAATAGAGGCAGCGAACTTCTCTATGATAGCAACAAAACCGTTCGCTCACTCGCTAGTGAGTGATTCCCGAACGAATGTTTGTTTTACGGAAGGAGACGTAAGGATGTCGCAATTCTTCTGTCTCGCTTGAAGTCGACGAACTCGACGAATTACCGCATCGATCCTGTCCACCCTGAGTCGCATTCTGATCAACTCCCGAAATGCTTTGATGATAACCGCAACGTTACCACCGGTCGACTTGCCTTGCCGGCGTGGGAAATGGCTCACGGGCACCTCCTTGACCGTCATGCCACACCTAAATATTTGGGCGAAGATTTCCGTGTTAACCATCGCGCCTACCGACTGGATCTGGACCTTGTTGAATACACGGCGGTTGAAGACTTTGAAAGCGCAATCAATGTCGCGGATCCTGATCCCAAGCACGAGCCGCACGAGAATATTCCAACCCCAGGCAAACAACAGCCTGTGCGGCGGGTCCTGTCGCCGGGCCCGGTAACCAGCAACGATGTCGTAGGCATCTGTGTCTTCGAGGAGCGTGGCAACTTCCTTTAAGTCGAACTGTCCATCAGCGTCGGTGAAGAAAATTAAGTCATATCGCGCCGACTCGATGCCGCTTTTGAGCGCGGCACCGTAGCCGCGATTCCGGGGATGGTGAACAGCGCGCACTTCGGAGAACTCCTCGACTAGGCGGTCGCAAATATCCCCTGTGCCATCTTTGCTACCGTCGTTCACGACAATGATCTCAAAAACCGGAGCAATTTTCCATATATTTCGATATGCGTCCTCAACGACAGCCCGGATATTTCCCTCTTCGTTAAATGCAGGAAGGATGACTGATAGCGACTTCACGGGGCGTTCAGACGTTCCATTTGCGCACCCGGCGCCCCTATCGTGTGGAGCGGAAGGTCCGAGTATCCGCGACGGTGGCAATGGTGACATCGGTAATCTCGTGTCAGCATCGGCCGAAATTGTGGCGATTACTTTCTCAGCTTTGCAAGTTGGTTCCATTTTGAGGGTTTTTTTTGCGAGGAGATTGTCTGCGAGGTGGATTAGAGGGAGCTGGAAAAAGGATGGTAAGGATTCATTGTTCAGTAGTCGCGACTCTGGTTCTGCTTTGGCATGCACCGCTCGCGACCTACAGTGATGCGCCGTTTTGTGGCGTTACCTGACGCGGGTCCTGTTGCGTTCCAATACTAAATTCGCGCTTCGGAAACTGCCGCGCGCAGTTCCCGAAAAACATTCGGGTAGCTTCAAAATTCGAATGAATTGCTCGTCTGGGTTGGAACACTTTGCGTCTTAGGTATCACAGAGTTTCAAACCTTTGAATTCGCTTGTAAAGAAAAAACTACGGATTCGTGAACTTCCCTGATTTTTCGGCTAAAATTTTCATTCTGAATGTCGAAGACACATTCCGGTTACTGCGCACTTCCTATTACGTGGCGCGCTCAGTCCTTTCGCGGAGCAAGCGGTGTCTATCAATTTTCCCGGTGCTGGTTCTGGGTAGCGAAGCCCGAAACTCAATTTCTTCTGGTACCATGTAAGGCGGCAATTTCTCGGCACAGTGTCGCTTCAACTCCGTTGCGTTAACCGGATTGCTATGATTAATTCCAACGATAGCGTGGATCGCATTGCCGATCGCCTCGTCCGGAATCGCCAAAGCCACCGCCTCGTTGACAGCGGTGTGTGCGACCATCACCGCTTCGATCTCACCAAGCTCGACGCGGTAGCCACGCGTTTTGATCATGTGATCTTTGCGCCCGATCAACAAAAAATCCCCTTGCTCATCGAGTGTTACCCAATCGCCCGTGCAGTACAGTTTTTCATCGCGGCCTGACGCGAAGGGGTTACGGATGAAACAGGCTGCGGATTCCGAAGGACGTCCATAGTAGCCCTGCATGACGTTCGAACCGCGGGCGTACAGCAGCCCTTCCTCACGTGGCGCCACGACGCGCCTCTCGGCTTTGTCGATCGCGATTACGCCCATGTTGGCGCAGGCTTTGCCGATTGGGATAGGTGTTGTTTGATTCTCTGGGATTTGGCCGACTTCGTACCAAGTGCAGACATTCGTTTCTGTCGGGCCGTAAAGGTTCGCCATCCGCGGCCGCGGCAGCATTCGTCGCAGATTACGCAGATGCTTGATCGGAAAAACTTCGCCAGCAAAGAGCACTAGCCGCAGCCGACTGAGATCGCGCTGAGCCAACTTGCCTCGGATGAGCATCGTGAGCACCATTGGCACAGAGTACCAGACGGTGATTCTTTGATCCTGGATAAACGAGGAGAGCTGTACGGGGAAACTCGATAATCCCTCAGGCACAAGCGAAATTGCGGCACCCGTTTTGATCGCAGCGAAGATGTCGAAAACCGACAGGTCGAAGTTCAGCGGGGCATGGTTGGAGAGACGGTCGGTATCGGAGATGGCGAAGGTATCGCATGCCCAGTTGATAAAGGTCAGCGCGTTCAGATGCGAGAGCATGACGCCCTTCGGGGTGCCCGTGGACCCCGATGTAAAAAGAATGTAAGCGAGGTCCTGATCGATAACCTTGACTGCAGGTGGCGTAGCCGGGCAGCTCGAGAGCGAATCGGTGAACGTAAACGCGGGTGCAGGAAGCGCCGCATTCGGGGCTTCGTCGGTAAAAAATATGGCGACCATTGGACATTCATCAAGAAACGCGCCGCTGAGTTTTTCGTGAAGGACAGAATTCGTGATCAGCGCGCGGAAGTCGCATTGCCTCGCGATTTCTGCAAGGCGTAAGCCGGGAGCATTTGGATCGACCGGAACATAACACGCTCCGGTTTTCATAATTCCAAATATGCCGGCGATTGCGAAGGGCGATTTGTGCAGATAAATCCCGACGCGATCACCGGGAACGACCCCGATTTCGATAAGAGCATGTGCGAGCTGATTGCTGAGTTTTTCCAGCTCCGTATAACTGAGTGCCTGATCGAGAAGACGCACTGCTTCCGCGTCGGGCCGACGCGCGGCGCTTTCGGTCAGTAGTTGATGTAGGACATAGGCCACAGGGCTGCATCTGAGCGGGCTCGTGGAATTAGTCAAGTCGTACCTGGCTGTCCCATCCAAATTTGGTTTTGGCGCCGAGCCACAGTGGAAGTTGGTCCACCACATCGGTCGACAACCTGGCTCTAGGTGTTAATTCTTTCTCACCTTGGATAACACAGATGCGTCAGCGTAACGGTCTGAGGCCCGGCGGAACGCTTCGCCTCAGCCTTCGCTTGGACTTATCCACCCACGTTCACCGTTGCGTTATAGGGCGTCTTATCGACGACTTTCGGCGACGTGAACGACGGCGGAACGTCGGCAACTCCATTCTCAGGCATCGGAAACATGGCGCGTAATAATCTCATATTACATTGCTCCGGATAACGAGTAATGACTTTCGAAAATTCCTGCAACAAGTGAGTACCGATAGCCTGCATATCAAGAGGGCTACCAAGGTAGTGTTGCGGTACCGGAGTCCCGAAATGAATAGTATACTTCCACGTGGAGGTTTCGACGATTAGAACAGGAATCAGCTCAGCGTCTAACATCTGTGCCAGTCTGATTGGCCCGGTCGCCATCCGGAACAACCGATTTTCGAACCGGACATAAAATTGTTTCCCGCGGTCCACATCTAGCAGCATGCCCAGCCGCTGGCTTGGGCCCAGGATCTTGCGGATACTCGAAAGCGGTCTCAAGCCTATTTCGCTCGTGGAGATAAACACCGGCACGTCAGCCGGAGGGCTCAAGGAGAACTGGTAAATCGTTAGTCCTTTCAGAAAATCAACGGCGGGCGTGCGCACGCTGGTTTGGACAATCCCGTGCGCACGCAACCAATAGGGTAGCGTCGAGACCGGCCCGAAATGCAATGAGACCCCGACCACCGCCCGCCTTCCCTCCCATGGTCCGATCAAATGACTGCCACCTTCAAGGCGGCATCGGCTTAGCCACCGCGCACTGCGGAGCCGATCCGGCCAAATGTACAAGAATTGCGCATGATAGAGGCCAAGACTCTGCCGGAGAACGAAACGCCAACGCTTGGGACGCCATGACGCCGGGAAGCGGCGCCAACAGGTCAGCGGCCTGCGCTGGCGAAGGTGCAACAAGTCCCACGCTGCTGCAGGAGGCCACAGCAAGAGGCTGAGCATGCTCGGGGGAAATACCCGCTCGCAAAATCGTAAGAAATGAAAGGCACAGAATGCGACTAGTTTAGTCATAAGACCAGCAATCGCCGCCGATGCTGCAAAATATGCGGGTTCTTGTCATCGGGGGTCCTCGAGCGACAGCTCCAAATGTATTCGGGGTTGAGAATGACAGGTGGTGTCGATAGTGGTCAAGACAATCTTCAAAAAGGGCCGCACTAAATCGGCCCGCCAAGAGAGGATCAAAATAACCACTAACGCGGCGGCGCAAGAGTCGTTCACCGCTAATCGTCGGATGCTGAGACTCGTCGTTAAAAGGTTCACCATCTCACCCGAACGTTTGGCACGAGCCGATTGAGTATTGAAAAGCTGTGTGCCGTTCGCTCCGGCCCGCCAAATGGCAGTGCGGCGACCATCATAGAAAAAACGCGCCTGGTTTCGCGGTCTGATGCTAGCGAATAATCTTTGCGCTTCCAATACGGAGGACGCTACTGCCGGTGCGCTTGCTTGACCGCTTCGCCGCGCGCCAGTAGAGTCGCCGCTTATCACTTCTCCCGTATTACCCCGGGGCCTACCATGACGGCCTTGCCGAAGTTAGTCGGAAGCGGGACAGGCGAAACAGAGGCGGACTAAGAACTCAACTGGGATGGACTTTGCTTGGTCGGACCAACAACGAGAGTTACTGGACGCGGTCGGCCGCTTCGCCAGCCATCAACTCAGCTACAACGTAATCGAAAACGACCGTGACAGCGTCTTCAACCACGACGCTTGGAAAAAGTGCGGTAGCTTCGGTATCCAAGGCTTGCCCGTCCCCACCGAATACGGCGGCCTCGGCATGGATCCACTCACCACTGTAGCGGCCCTCGAGCGTCTCGGGTACGCCTGCAAGGATAACGGCCTGCTCTTCTCCATCAACGCGCATTTATGGACGGCGGTCACTCCGCTCGTCTACAACGGCGCGGAGGCACAAAAGAAAAAATATCTGCCCGGTCTTTCTAACGGCACACTCATCGGCGGCAACGCCATGAGCGAACCGAATAGCGGCTCCGACGCATTTAGCCTCACTACGACCGCCGTCAAAAAAGGCTCCAGGTATATCCTTAATGGCAGCAAAATCTTCGTCACCAATGGTCCGGTCGCCGACCTGCTCGTTGTGTTTGCGACCATGGACAAAACGCGCGGCCCCAATGGAATCGCCGCGTTCCTGGTCGAAAAAGATTCGCCGGGGATGAACGTCGCGCGCAAGCTCGAGAAAATGGGTGTGCGCACATCGCCAATGGCGGAAGTCTTTTTCGAAAACTGTGAGGTGCCTGAAGAAAACCTGCTCGGCAAAGAAGGCGGGGGCGCTTTTCTGTTCATGCGATCGATGACTTGGGAACGCGGCTGTATTTTGGCCAGCGCGGTAGGTTCGATGCAACGATTGTTGGAGAGATGCATCCGTTACGCGAACGAGCGCAAACAGGGCGGCCAGTCGATCGGCAAATATCAATTAGTGGCGAGCAAGATCGTCGACATGAAAGTGCGCGTCGAGAGCTCTCGGCACATGCTCTACCATTACGGGTGGTTGAGTGGCCACCGTAAGGCCGTATACCTGGAGGCCGCGATGACCAAGCTGCACATCTCCGATTGCTGGGTGAAATGCTGTGAAGACGCAATCCAGATCCACGGCGGCTACGGCTACATGACGGAGTACGAAGTCGAGCGGGAATTGCGCGATGCAATCGGCAGCAAGCTCTACTCGGGCACGAGCGAAATTCAGCGCAACATCATCGCCTCGATGCTGGGGCTGTGAGGTACCGTCGGCTTGCAAGGTATGAAAGAGTGCAGGTGCAGGGACGTCATTTCTCCTGGAACCGTGATTTAACACCGATAGACATATGAAGATCCTGGTTTCATTCAAAAGCGTTTCCGACCCTAATGACGCTACCGTCGCTGGCGCAGCGGTTTCGATTCCCAAGTCGGTGATCAACCCGTTCGACGAGATTGCCATCGAGGAGGGATTGCGGATTCGCGAACGCGGCGAAGCGATGGAAATCGCGGGCGTCACGATCGGCGCGACGGCGGTCGATGAACAAATCCGCAGCGCCCTGGCAATGGGTATCGATCGGGCCATTCGTGTCGACGATTCTCGCATGCTCGATCCCTACGCGGTGTCGCGTATTCTCAGTGCGGTAGTCGAGAAGGAAACACCACACGTTGTAATCATGGGCAAGCAAGCTGTGGACGATGACTCAAATCAGGTCGGGCAGATGCTCGCCGGTTTGTTAGGCTGGCCGCAGGCTACGTTCGTCTCGAAGATTGAGTTTCTGGACAACAAGAGGCACGCCCGTTGCACGCGCGAAACCGACGCTGGTCTTGAGGTGATTGAAGTCGATTTACCGGCAATTATTACCACCGATCTTCGCCTCAACGAACCGCGCTATGTCTCGCTGCCCGGTTTAATGAGGGCGCGCCGCAAACCCATTGAAGTTCTAACTTGCGATCAACTGGGCGTAACTGTGCGCCCGCTTACAACGGTCCTTTCCGTTGCGCGTCCGCCGAGGCGCGCTGCTGGCACTCGTGTGGAGTCGGTCGAAGAATTAATCATCAAACTAATGCAGGAGGCGAAAGTCCTTTAGAATGACCGAATCTCTCATACTAATCGAACACGATCGCCAACAAGTGAAGCGTCCTTCGTTGCACGCGATCACACTGGCTCAACAACTTGGTGGCGAATACGCGCTGATCGTGCTGGGTCACGGTATAGAAAGCATCGCCGCGTCTCTTGCTTGCTACGGTGCATGTGCGGTGATTGTTGCCGACGACCGGGCCTTGGCCGAACCATTGGCCGATCGGTTCGCGACAGTGATCGCGGAAGCAGCACGAAAGCGCGATGCGAAGACGATCCTGGCAAGTTCGTCAACTTTTAGCAAAGACGTTTTGCCGCGCGCCGCTGCGCTGCTCGATGCGCCAATGGTTACCGACGTGCTCGCGATCGAAAAAACCGATGGCTCGATTTCGTATCGGCGTCCGATCAATGCAGGCAGCATGTTTGCCATCGTGAAGGTGGAGGGCAACCGTCGCCTGCTCACAGTCCGTGCCACGGCCTTCGAAGCTCCTGCGGGAGACGCTGCGCTCTGTCCGATCGAACGCTTCGAGTTTGATGTCGCGTCACTTCCCACCGGCACACGATTTATCTCCCGGGAAGAACGCAAATCCGATCGGCCGGACCTGACCGAAGCCCGCGTGGTAGTGTCTGGCGGTAGGCCGCTGAAGGACAAGGAAACATTTGAGCGTTTGGTCGGCGGATTAGCAGACGCGTTGGGCGGCGCAGTCGGCGCCACCCGGGCCGCGGTCGATGCAGGGATGGCGCCTAACGATTATCAAATCGGACAGACCGGGAAGGTTGTCGCGCCCGAGTTATACATTGGGATTGGCATTTCCGGCGCGATTCAACATTTGGCAGGCATCAAGGATTCGCGGATCATTGTCGCGATCAACAAAGATCCGGATGCGCCGATCTTTCAAATGGCGACTTACGCGCTGGTAGGCGACCTGTATCAGATCATTCCACAACTCATCGAATCGATCCGCCGAGCCTAAGCCAGAATACGATGACCGATGTAAACAACGCCACACGCGAAGTCTTCGGCAACATCGCGCCCTGGATGCGCGTGGCGTTCTTCATCATGATGGCGGCGAGTATCGCCGTGCTCGTGTGGCAAGTCGCGGCCCGCGCCTGGCTCTGGCGTAAAGGTCAGCGTGGCGGGTTTGAGCGTGACTGGCGTGTGTGGGCTCGGCGGCTGGTCGAATATGCGGTGGCGCAAAAACGTGTTCATCGCAAGTCGCTCGGCGCTTTGCTCCACCTGCTGCTGTTCAGTGGGTTTGTTGTCCTGACGATCGGCACGATTCTGTTGGGTATTGCCGCCGACGGGCCGTACAACTTTCATCACGGCTTGTACTATCTGGTCTACGAACTCACGATGGACGTCTTTGGCGTGGCATTCATCATCGGCTGTTTGCTGGCAATGTATCGCCGTGCTTTCCGACGTAAGGTGAGCCTTGGTCATAATCGAAGCGACTGGTGGCTTTTGGGTTTGCTTCTTTCGTTAGGTATCACCGGTTTCGCTGTGGAAGCTTTGCGCATGCATTACACCCAAGTGCAACCGGACGTGGCGCACTGGTCGATCGTTGGCTGGTTGATCGATCTTGCATTGTTGCGCGGAGTGGACGTGCACAACGCACAAACGATGCACTTGGCCGTTTGGTGGCTGCACGCGATTCTGGTGGCCATTTTCTTCGCCACGATTCCTGTGAATCGCTTCCTTCACGTGATCACTGGCCCGCTTAACATTGCCGTCCGTCCCGAACGGCCGATGGGCGCGCTCGTGCCGTTGAACATCGAAGAGGTCGAGCAGACGGGGCGCACGGGGGTTCGCCAACTTGCGGATTTCAATCGTCAGCAGTTGCTCAGCCTTGATTCCTGCATGGAGTGCGGTCGCTGCGAAGACGCGTGCCCGGCGACCGCCACTGGTAAACCGCTCTCGCCGAAAGCCGTCGTGATCGATTTGCGAAATTTGATGTCGTCAGGCGGCGAGGATGTGCATCGAACGATTCCTGATGAAACGCTTTGGGCCTGCACAATGTGCCAGGCGTGCGTTCAGGAGTGCCCGGTCTTGATTGGGCATGTCGATCTGATCAGCGACATGCGGCGGGACTTGATCGGAGAAGGAAAACTTTCCGGGCCGCCGGCGAAAGCGTTACAACAGATCGGCAGCCAATCAAATCCCTACGGGCGTTCCAACTCCGAACGCATGGCTTGGGCGGAGGGCCTCGACGTGCCGACGGCCGAATCGAATCCAACTTTCGAATATCTGCTCTGGGTCGGCTGCGCCGCGTCATTCGATCCGCGCGCGCAAAAGGTCGCGCGTGCGACGGTGCAATTGCTTAAGAACGCAGGAGTGAGCTTCGCGGTGCTCGGCAAAGAGGAGACTTGCACCGGCGATCCCGCGCGGCGAATCGGTGACGAGTTCCTTTTCCAAGAGCGCGCACGGACGAATATCGAGACGCTCACCCGCCGCAAGGTGAGGAAGATCGTCACACCGTGCCCGCATTGTTACAACACGCTCAAGAATGAATACCCGCAGTTCGGCGGGCATTACGAAGTGCAACATCACTCGGCATGGCTCGCACAGTTAATTGATGCGGGTCGGTTGAGCAATGGCGCGACCAACGGCGAGCCGATTACCCTGCACGACCCGTGTTACCTTGCGCGAGTCAACGGGGAGGTGGCTGCGACACGAGCAGTCATAGGCGCTACTGATGATGCGGAGTATCGCGAAATGCCTCGCTGTGGAAAGAAGACCTTCTGCTGCGGCGCGGGCGGCGGTCGGATGTGGTTCGACGAGGCACCGTCGCAGCGCGTTTCCGTCCTGCGCTCGCAGGAAGCTATCGCAACCGGCGCGCGCACGCTCGCAACAGCCTGCCCGTTTTGTCTAAACATGATGACCGACGGCATGGCGGGCACGCCAGGAGGAGGAAACGTTAAGGTGCTCGACATCGCGGAGGTCCTCCTCAGCCGCCAAGCGCCATGCGTTCGAGAGTGATTGGTGATTGGTCAGAAATAAAAAGTTACAAGAACGGGGATCCCACTTTACCAACCCCGGTACCATCATGTAACCATGAGAAACGTAGCGAGGTGGAAGCGAGCGTTGTTGAGGCTGCCCGTCGTGCAGGTCCCGGCGTTCGCTCTAGTTCTCAGCTTTTATGGCCTATAAGCAATCTGTTGTTGAACCAGTTATTGCAACACTCACCCGAGCCGCCCCAGACGATCATGAGTAACCTCTGCTGAGGGTCGGTGCGGGCCGTGCCACTGCTTATGTCAGGATCCTGCTGCTGGCGGACCTGCCTCCCAGGACAGGCCAGCCCAGCCTGGCCCGGATCATCCCAAGGTCACCGGTTCAATCATGGCGCTATCATATGGCATTGTTTGACAGGGAAGCGAATTGCTTGAGAAATGTATTAGCGGGTGCCCGGAATGGTCGTTGCGTTCAAACGGCTCACAGCCGATTTTCGGGACCTAAACTGCATCCACAATATGACACAGAAAAATCAGTATGTGCGTCTCAGGTTTGGCCGCAACGCATGGTTAGCTATCACAATCCTCGCAATTGTCCTGTTCGGTACGCCAGCGCAGCCGATCCTATCGAACCCTCGGTCAGCGGAGATAACAAATGCCGCAGTCCAGCGAGATTTGGTTTACAAGCGGGTTAATGGCACAGTTCTCACGCTCAATCTCTATCGTCCAGAGGAGGTCTCTGGTCCGTTGCCAGTGATCGTTTGGATTCATGGTGGGGGTTGGCGCAGGGGCAGAAAAGAGCAATGTCCAGCTGTTGCTCTGGTGCAGGATGGATTCGCCGTGGCGAGCATCGATTATCGCCTCTCCAGCGCTGCACCTTTTCCGGCGCAGATAGAAGATTGTAAGGCCGCAGTGAGATGGCTTCGCGCGAATGCTTCCACCTACCATCTCGATGCTGACCAGATCGGCGCTTGGGGGATGTCCGCGGGTGGACATTTGGCGGCACTGCTCGGCACATCCGGCGGGGTGCCGGAGCTGGAAGGGGATGGGGATAATATGCAGTATTCGAGCCGGGTTCAAGCGGTGTGCGATGTGGCTGGGCCCGCAGACCTGCCGGCCATGCCGAATCTCGGTGCTAAGCGCATCGCCGCCATTGAAGGGTTGCTCGGCGGGCCGCTCGAAAAAAATAAAGTGAAGGCGATCGCTGCCAGCCCCATCCATTATGTATCAAAAGATGATCCGCCTTTTCTGATCGTGCATGGCGAGCGTGATCGAGTGGTACCAGTGGAGCAGAGCCAGCACTTTTACGAGGCGCTGCAAAACGCCGGAGTGAACGCCACCCTAAAGATTCTGCCCGAGGTGGGACACCAGGGAGTACTGATGGACGCCGTCAAAGACGCGGAAGTCTTCTTCGAAGCGACGCTGAAAAAGCATTGAAAGAATTTCGGAGAATTTGGTGGACTTGTAATCGCTTCTTGTCAGAATCCGCCGTGCTTAGAACCCCCTCGTCTTCATTTCGTAAGCTATTGTTGATCGCGCTTTTGCTCGTTGCGCTCGTGGCGGTTTGGAAAGCCAGGAATTACCAAAGACGCTACACTGCCGCCGAGGCGCGAAAGGCATCACTGCCAATCCCAGTTGGCGCGGCGCGCGCAAAAGTCAGCAAGCTTGAAACAACTGTCGGAGCGGCCGGCCAGGTGCTGCAGTACACGACGGTCACGCTCACCTCGCGTATCTCTGCCAAGATACATAAGGTTTTGGTGAATGTCGGGGATATAGTCCAATCAGGAGTCGTGCTGATTGAGGATGAAAGGGCACCGTTGGAGGCCGCGCTGGAGTCCGCCCGGGCAGAGGTGGAATCGGCGCGCGTCGCGGAGGAAAAAGCTGCCGCCGAGGAAAAGTCAATGGAAGTCTTGAAGGCAAAAAAGATGGCTACCGAAAAGGAAGTGAACGACGCACGCGTGACGCTGGCTGCCAAACAAGCTGCGCTTCAGGAGGCGAATGTAAAACTGATTAAGGCACGACTCGATCTTGAAGCCACGCGGCTCACCTCGCCTGTCAATGGCATCGTGCTCGCTCGCTTCGTCAATTCCGACGAGCGCATCGAGGTCAATCAAGTACTTTTGCAATTAGGCGATCTGGAGAAAGTCTACCTGCTGGCCCAGGTCCAGGACGAATCGGTCGGCCGCATCCATGAAGGACAGCCAGCCGAAGTATTCTTTTCAGCATACCCCACCACCACATTTAAGGGAACGATCGAGCATGTCGATCCCCGCATCGATCCCAAGACTCGTGCCTTCACAGCTTACGTGACCGTTCACAATCCCGATTTGAAGCTAAAGCCGGGGCTTACTGGTTTCATGCGTGTCAAGATAGAAAAAACCGTACTGGCCGTTCCCACCGTGGCCGTCATAAATCCATTCGGTGAGAATGCCAGTGTCTTTGTGATTGACTCTCACTCGCATGCGGTCCTGACGCCGGTGCGCGTTGGCTTGGAAGCCGGTGGAATGATGGAGATTATTAGCGGGTTGAAAGAAGGGACCCTCGTCGCAACCGCGGGAACCGTTGATTTGGTCGATAATGACCGGGTTCGGGTGGAAACGGCTCGATGAAGCCATCTCAACGGGTTGGGAAAAATATAGCCTGGATGTTGATAGCAGGCGGACTGGGCGCGGTGTTGCAGATGTTAGCCGTTCTGCTGGCGGCGCGCGGGCTGTCGCTCGATGATTTCGGTATCTTCAACTACCTGCTCTCCTTCGCCATTATTTTCCAGTTTTTGGCTGATTTCGGCCTTACGAACATCCTCACTCGGGAAGTGGGCCGGCATCCCGATAACGTCGAGCACTTACTTGGAAGCGCAAAGGGCCTGATGTGGGCTCTCTTTTCTTTATCGACCCTCCTGCTTCTCGGGAGCGTGCTACTACTGAATCTCCCGCCGGGAACCCAGGCGCAGTCCTTCGTCATGGGTCTCGCCAGTCTGATACTTCTACAGGCGATCAGCTATTCCGCCGTTCTGCGGGCGATGGAAGCCATGGAGTTCAATGCCATCGGCTTCACTCTTCACAAGGGACTTTTCGCCGCCTTCGTTGCGTTGAGTCTCGCGTGCGGTTGGGGACTATGGGGGGTGGTTCTTTCGCAGTTGGCCGCATCTTTGATCTTCTGGTTCTTCAACTGGCAGATTGTCAGCTGGCGGTTTGTGCGGGCTTCGCCAAAAATAGATCTCGCCCTTTGGAAATCTATGCTAGTGGAGGCAGTACCACTTGGCAGCGGGCTGGTGCTTCGCCAGTTCGCCTGGCAGGCAGACGTTCTGATCCTGATGTGGCTGGTCGATGCAAATGCGTTAGGCCTGTTTAGCGGACCATACCGAATTTTGCTTGGATTCCGGATGGTTTCCATGGCATTTGCCCTACCGCTCTACCCCGCAATGATTCGCTCAACTGAAGGCACAGCGGAGAAGTTTACAGAGTTCTATAATCGAGCGATGAAATGGTTTTGTTGCCTGAGCGTGCCGGGAGCGGTGTGCTTCATCATTTGGCCACGGATGTTGATCCTCAGTCTCCTCGGCAAAAAGTTCGTCGGTGCGGAGCCTGCCATGCAGTGGTTTGGGGTGGCGTTTGTGCCGATGTTCGTCTCCGCCCTCTCGCCGTTCATTTACACCGCACTAGGGCTAACCCCGTCTTTCTGCCTGGCGGTGGTCATGGCGCTGCTCATCCGTGTCGGTGGAGATTTGGCCGTCGTCCCCAGTCTAGGTTACATCGGCGGTTGCATGGTTGCGGCGTTTAGTGAGATTGCGGCCTTTGCGATCCTGGCCTATTTTCTCAGGCGAAAAGGCTATCCGCTTCGGATGGCCGATTTCCTAATGAAACCCGTTTTGGCCGGCCTTTTCATGGCGGCGATCCTTTTCCCGGCGCGGCAACTTCCACTCTTGCCGGCATTGCCTGTCGCGGCCGCGGCTGGGATCGCATATCTCGGCGCCCTGTTTTTGCTACGGACTTTTTCGAAAGATGAGTTGCATCTTATGCGGGAGGGTCTCGGTTTTGTTAGCGTTTACTTCCGTAGATCGTCGCGCCAACTTGAGGGGCAAGTTTGAAAACAAATTATTGGCCGTTAGGCTTTGCGTTGGTCGCGCTCGGCCTTCTGCTCCCTTGGTTTGACCCGGTAACGACGCCGCGCTTCAATGCCCTGAATTTCCCTTTCGCGCACTCCGCCTTTCTCTGGCCACCGCATTTTGTGTTTTTTTCCTATGGTAGCGCTGCGCTGGCAGCGGCTGCGCTGGGCTTTGCCGCTTGGTGGAAAGAAAAAGGACTGACGGTCTTCTGCGCAGGGGCGGTGTTGTTTTTGGCCGGCTTGACCTTCTTCTTTCAGATCACGTCATGGGAACCGACATGGCTCAAGGCGGCACTGGAAGGTGCACAGGATTTCCAGCACTGCTACCACTTGGAAGTGGCTTATAGCATTCCAAACGCCGTCATTCATTCGCCGGCGCGCGGATTGTTCTTGCCTGTTGAAGCGTTAGCCGACCGGTTTTCGGCCGGCGCGGCATCGGTCGGCGCCGGGTGGATAATTTTCATGATCGGGGCCATCTGGATCTGTGCTGCTGGCATTCATCAAACCAAGGATTGGGCGAGTCTGAAGTCAGTATTACCCGCATTCGCGGTCCTTACTGTTCTAATTGGAGCATTACAGCTTTGGCGGCCCATAGCTGCGGAGCGGTATCTCGCGTCGTCTCAAATCTCCGAAACCCGCGGTGCTTTCACAGATGCGGAGAAGGATGTGCGGCGCGCGATGGCGATTGATGAATGGCAGCGCCTGCAACCTGCCTGTCTCGTGCAGCTTGGCACCCTGTACCAGAAAATGGGATCGCCGAATCGTCCCGAAACTTTTTTTTCGCGTGCTGTGTCGCTCCAATCGCGCGGTCTGATTCCCGAGGCGCTCTTTGAATATAGCCGGGCGGCCGATGGAGGTAATCCACAAGTGCGTCGCGTCGCACTGGTGGAAAAGGCCCGGCTCGCAGCCCAATACGCGGGAACTCTTTACAAAGAAGGCGTCATCGGAGAGGCATGCCGATACTGGCTAAAGAGCATCGACGCAGATCCGGACAGGATCAACGGGTTTCTGGGAGCGGGACGCGCGTTCCGCGATATGGCTGACTACTCGTCAGCGATAAAATATTTTGAACCCATTTTCAAGAAGACGTCGCAGCCAAATCTCCTCGCCGATATCGAGAGTGAACTCGGCGATTGCTGGTACAGATTTGGTCACCCGGATATGGCGCGGAAATATTACGTGGCCTCCCGCAAACGGGAAGATCGAGCAAATTTCCGAGCGCTCAAGACCCTCACTGAGAGCTACTATAAGTGAGGCAGGACTTTCGATTTCTCCAATGGTGTCAGTCGCGTCAGGGTGGGAACGCCCTGCTGCTCGTCTTAGCTACCGGGGCGTTGGTTGGATATTACGGATGGCTCGCGCTGTTAGCGCCCCCGCCGCCAACCTACTATCTCGATTTTGGTGCTGCACCATGGATTCAGGCGTCGGAGCCGGGTAACAATGTTTGCTTTCGTAAGAACCTTTATGTGAGCGAAACGCCGAAATACGCTTGGTTACAGATCGCCGGGATTGATGGATTCAGACTGTCTGTCAATGGCAAACACGCAAGCGTCGGTGAAAACGAATCAGAGGACGAATCAACAATCCTTAGCCTCACCGCAGGCGGCAACGAATCGGTTATTTGCGATATCACCCACTACCTCCTCCCGGGGAAGAACGCTATCGCCGTGAATGTTACTCGGGGGAGTTTTCCCGGTAGATCCAAGCTAGTGTGTCGGGGAGGCATAATTGACCAGTCGGGAAGGTTGACTGAGTTTTCCTCTGACAAGAGTTGGAGAGTCGCTTTGGCGCCTGGAACGATTCCCGCCCTGATCTCGTGGACCGATCGGGAGATGGATGATTCGCGCTGGGCTCACGCTG
Source organism: uncultured Verrucomicrobiae bacterium (assembly GCA_963825355.1). Lineage (GTDB taxonomy): Bacteria > Verrucomicrobiota > Verrucomicrobiia > Chthoniobacterales > UBA10450 > Udaeobacter. The sequence continues at coordinate 728,114 of CAWGSY010000016.1, forward strand.
AACAGACCACCTCAGAAAGAAGCGGCCTCACTCAGCCTGTGACTTTGCCGCCAGTTCTTCTCCAACAACCGGTGAAGGGAAAGTGGATAATCGACGAACGCCCGGGGCCTGCCGACGACACGACATTCCTAAGACACTTCGACACGCCAAACGGGAATACTGATGTGTGGCTTCAAATCGCGGCGAATGGCAATTACTCGGTAGTTTTTAACGGACATTTTCTCGGGAGCTTTAACGATCCTTCCCCGGTGATTCGCTTCTTGCATCTCAAACGATGGATGAAAGCCAGAGGGAACGACCTAGCTGTCAAGGTGCGAGGGCTGGATGCTCTACCAGCTCTGATTGCGGAAGTGTCTTTTGTGTCCGGCGGAGCCCAGGCGGGTTCGATCGTATCGGATCATAACTGGATGCTGCCGAGTTCACGTCTCGCGACGATAATTGGTTCCTACAATTACGCCGGCGACCGATGGGGCTTTCCGCCAAAGACGAACGTGCCCGTAGAATTATCCAGCGTTGAGGCAACACACCAGAGCATGCTGGGAATTGTTTTCACGTTTCTGGTGGCAGCCGCGGTTTTCCTGAGCTGGATGTGGTCAGGCGATCTCTCGGCAAGAAAGAATGAGAAGAATGAATGGGAGAGGGCACGATCTCTTGGCATAGCCGCCGCCTTGCATCTGCCTGCGCTGGTCGCCACCGCGGCATTGCTGTTGCTGCGCTATGATATTCGTTTTAGGCCGGAGTCTCCGGTGAAGCCTGAGTTTTTCATGGGGCTCGTCGCTCTTCTCATTCTCCCACGCCTTCTGGTATGGGCAAGGCGAAGGAAGCCATCCCCGCCGCTGTTTTCGGTCTCTGAGACATGGCGTGGATGGGCCGGCCAAAACCGATTTTGGATTGCGCTCGGCGTCATCGTTCTCGCCGCGTTAGCAATGCGATTACATGGTCTGACCGCTTTCCCCCTTGATCAGGACGATATTTTGATCCGCGACTATGCCATGGGAATTTTCGATCGAGGCTACCCATCACTCAACTTTTACGACTACGTAATACCAATTACGACGTATGAGTTACTGCCTTATCCGATTGCCCTTTCCTGCTTCATTTTCGGCTGGAGCGACTGGGCCGTCCTCCTGCCGGCGGTAGTATTTGGAACGTTGACCACGTTGTTACTGGGGCTGATGGGTCGCAGCCTGTTCGACTGGCGGACAGGCTTGTTGGCGGCGCTGATTTACGCCTTCAACCCGTTCAACGTTTTCTGGGCGCAACACTGCTTTCATCCTTCGCAGGACGAGTTTTTTGGGATACTGACAATTTGGTCCTTTTATTTGGCCATTCGTCAGCCAGGCAAACTGGAACCCAAATATTGGTATGGTGCGTGCGTATGTTTCTGTTTGCTGTACCTCTCGTGGGAAGGCTCGGGGTTTTTGCTTCCAGTTCTGGCGGGGGCACTGCTTTTGATGCATCCCGGACGCTGGGGCTGGCTTCGGCAGCCACAACTGTGGATCGGGCTTATTGCTGTTGGGTCAATCGTTCTCATCGAAATGTCAATGCGAAAAATGGTAGCGCCCGGATTCATCTTCCTCGGCTATGGATTGGCGCTGATAAACCCGTCGCCCACTAGTTTTCTTAATCCGGAATCGATGCCTTCCTACTATGTCTCTTCGATCCTGCTAACAGAGCCACATTTGCTTCTTACCATTCTGTGCGGGGCGGGTGCGCTGTTTGCATGGCAAAATCGGGCGGTGCGTTACTGCCTCCTGGTGTTCGTGGGGCTGCTGGTTTTCTTTTCCCTTTTCTTGCCGGTGTACTCCGTTCGTTACTTTTACTTTTACCAGTTTCTGTTGATCCTACTTCCATGCGGAGTTCTCTTTCTTCTATGGGACCGAATCCGCGAGCTAACATCGGGATGGCGAACAGCGCGTTTGCTCGCCTGGGGAAGCGGGATAGCGGCTTTGCTGCTGGTTTTCGGAACAGCAACGGAGACAGGTCTCAAGGTCTTTCGGCTCTCGGAGCAGACAGTACAGGGCCGCACACGCGTCGACCCGAGTATGCGTTACGGCATCATCAGACAGGACACACGTGGTCCGGCGGAGTTTGTGGCCTCGCGGTTGCGACCGGGCGATATTGTGCTCGCAAATCTCACCCAAGCCTTCTATCTCTACGGTAGAAGGCTGCCGGATTTTGGAATAAACACGCTGCTTGCTACGCGCATGATTTACTTGAACGATTACGCCGCTTATCGTCATCGGTTTGTCGGCATCCCGATGGTGCGCAATATACGCGATATGCATAAGGTTTTTGATCAAGGCCGCCGAGTCTGGTACGTGGGCGGCGGGTCTTTGACTTTGCAAACGCAGGAGGTAAAAAGTGCACTCGACCTCGTCTTTCAGCGCTCGAAGATCGTTTACGCCACGTACCACGCCAAGGTTTACCTTTGGGATGGCACGGTCACTCCTCCGCAACAGACAGTTAGTTACCCCGCACTGCCGCCTCAACCGGGTATGCCGGCTGAGAAACCGGCCCCGGAGGATCGCGTGGCGGAAGAACTCAGTTGGGCGGAAAATGGAAAAACATTGTCATATCCGCGGGTCACCAAATCAGATCTCTACCCCGAATGGACGCATCAGAACGTTTCAGAACGAGATCCGGCACACGTCAATGCCAAGCTAAGAGTACAGCCACTTCAACCCCCCCGCGAGCCCGAGAAGCCCAATTCGGATGAAAAGGAGTCTCGGTAATCCCAGATCCAGAGCGATCTGGGCGTTGGTGTGGCTTGCACTGGTCGCTTGTTTCGTATTGCTGCCTGTTCCTCGTCAGCTCTGCGCGGGGGAAGCCGGCGCAGTTCGGACTCGTGAACGAAGTCAAAGCGCTAAGGTCAAGCCAGTTGTTTTCCTGAACTTGCGGGAATACCTGGCGACAGTTACCGCGGTAAGTCCAAAGATTCTGGCCTCGCGTCTGGACGAAGCCGCTGCTTACTACCAAGCTCGATCCGCCTCCGCCGCCTATCTGCCTCACCTTGTCTTCGATGCGGGAGTCGGCTACATTCACGGCAATACCCTAAATGGACTCTCCAATGGTTTCGCCGCCGTGCCGTCATCGTCGGTACCTAACCGTTGGTTCACCCAAGAGGGCCCAGGGCTGACCGTCCCAATTTACAGAGATGGCAGTTTCCTCGGCATCAACGTTCCTCCGGAAGTAACGCGTAAGCGCGCGGAGAGTCAGATTCTTAAGTTCAAAGGATCACTGACAGAACAAAGTGTCATTGTTTCGGCGACCGACGCTTACCTCCAGGCGATCAAGGCCACACACGTGTTGGAGCTTGGCACGCGACACTTCGCTGTGGCGCAAGAAGAAGCCGAGCGAGTCGAGAACAGAGCCAGAAGTGGCCTGGCGACCGCAGAAGAACTCGGAGTGGCGAGGCTTCTGCTGACAAGCAGCCGTGCCTCCTTTGAGGCGGCGCGAGGGGAGGCAATTTATTCCTTTATAGCCGTTGCCGCGCTGCTTGGACGCGACGCTGGCACGGTGCGGATCCAGGACAACTATCCGGAAGCGGCTCCCTTACCGGACTTTGAAACAATTGCGGGAATTAACTCGGTACAACATCCCAAAGTGCTCATGCAAGAGGCTGGCATTCGAGAGGCGCAAGCTACTGTAGAGCTCGAGAGAAGCCGGCTTTTGCCAAGCGTGACGGCCGGCAGCTACGACTTTCAGTACCGGGGACTTTCATGGGGGCGCAACAAATCAGTGGTCATCGGTCCTAACGGTACACGTCCCCGTTTTTGATTTTGGAGAAGCTTACCTGGCGACCAAGGGAGCCCGCATAAAACTGCAAGCGGAGATCGAACGCCGTGCCGCCGTGGAGCAGGATTTACGGAAGGACCTTGTGGATGCTGTCGTGAACATCAAGCAGTCGGCCGGGAGTTTCGCCAGGGCGGTCGGTGAAGTTGTCGAAGCGCAGCGGGTGGTCAGTCGTCTTGAAGAACAGGCGAAACTCGACCAGGCGCTTTTGGGCGAATTAAACACATCCAAACTAAAACTTCTTGATAAGAAGGAAGAACTTGAGCACGCGCACTACGAGCTTCTCCATCGTTACGCGCTGTATCAAGAAGCCACCGGTGGTCAATGGAAATGGATCGCGCCGTAACTGCCAGACAGATCCGATCGCTTCTATTTTTCGGCACAAACTCGATCGCGCAAGCAGCACCATACATTGTGCAAATATTGCGCTACTCGCTCTTAACCTTGCTCAGCGCGATCGCGCTATTTGCGGTCTCTGCCACTGAGGCGCGGATGCAAAAGGCCTCAGCATCGGGAATCATCTATCTACTGAAAGCCGACCGCCCGGATTCTCCCTCCCGCGACCTGGCCAAAGAGCCTTGCTGGACAAACCCCTATGTCCAAGGTGTCCTGTTACGGACGTTTTGGAATAAAATCCAGCCTCGCGAGGGAGCAATCGACTGGTCGTTTTTCGATCAAGGGGTTGCGCTCGCTGCGCAATACGACAAGAAGGTCGGACTGCTCATCACGGCCGGTGTCACAACTCCACAATGGGTCTATACCGCCGGAGCATATGAGTTCACGGTTACGACCCCAAAAGGTCCGGTTTTGTCCATGCCCCTGCCGTGGGATCCGGTTTTTCAAGCGAAATGGGGCGAGGTAATTCACGCATTCGGCGCGCGCTACGATAGCAATCCACAAGTCGCCTACGTTGTCATGGGTGGGTCGGGGCGGAGGGCAGAGTCATTTTTTGTGTCGACCCCCGAGGACGTAGCTGCGTTCGATCGAGTCGGCGGACTCGCGTCCTGGAAGACAAGCGTCAAATGGATTGTTGACGAATACGCCAAACACTTCAGCGCCACACCGTTTCTGTTGGACCTTGGAGCGCCGGTTCCTAGTGCGCAAGGTCGGGCAGCATTGGAGGACGTTTGTAATTACGCGGTTGCGGCGTATCCCCACAGGTTTGGAGTCAGATCGGATGGACTCGCAGCCAACTATAGTCCAACCTCATTCGGGGCGAGGGAGATTGCTGCGCTTACGGGCTCAACCACGGTGGGATTCCAGATGTTGGTGCCATCCAAGGGCAAATCAAACCCGCAGGGCGGCTTACTGCTCGAGAATGCGCTCAATCGCGGCATTGGCCTGGGCGCTCATTTTATCGAGGTGTACGCTGTGGACTGCAACGAACCACGCAACGCACAGGTCCTTACGCAAGCGGCCGACAAACTAAAGAAAATCGTCCAGCATACTGGGGGTTGAGGGACACGCTCCAACAGAAAGAGCTGTTAACGGCAAATGTTTGCCGTCAGCCATCGCTACATTAGTTCGACAGCCGATTTCTTGGTTTCGAGAGTTTGGCTCTAACGCTGCTATAATTTCGCGTTAGTTACGCGCTAAGCTTCCCGATCCACGCGCCGGTGGGTCGCCAAAACGTGTTAGACGACACGGCCCAACTCCCTAAAGATTATAGGACTAAGGTCTATATTGCTCCGTCACCGTCGCTGCAGTAAAGCTGTCCAAACGGATCTGAATCAGGCGGAGGATTTCCCAAGGGATTCTTCGTCTCCTCCGGACCCACAATCCCGAATCCACACCCAATGGAAAAAGAAAGGAACAGCATGAATATTCGCTCTCTCATACACATCGTAATCATCGGTTTTATTGGCGCCGGCTGTGGCGAAGTATGCCGTGCCGGAGGCGACGAGGAGTTCAGCGCGAAGCAGGAGTTCAGCGTCAACCAGGAGTTTAACGCGAATCAGGAGTTCAACGCGGCGCAGGAGTTCAAAGGGAAACACAAATTCAAGAGGTTCAACGAATTGACGAATCGGAGCATCCTCAAGAAATTGATTTATTTAAAGCTCCGACGCGAAGGACTATTGTTTCGCGGCGACCTCATTCATGATGTCGACCCAGATCCTCCCGAACCAACGCTACACACTGCGCCGCCTGAGAATGTAGGGAACATGTATCTGTTGCCCAGCGATCAAGTAGATAAGCCACTCCCCGACCTTGCCACGCTACCCTGCTGGGCAAATGACGAAGTCCACGGCATAGCCTTCAGAACTCAATGGAGTCGAGTCGAACCCAGCGAACACAATTACTTTTGGGATGTTCTGGATCAGTGTGCCAGTCTGGCGGAGGCTAACGGGAAGACATTCTCCATTCTCGTGACCGCGGGAGTGACCACGCCTCAGTGGGTGTTTGACGCCGGGGCCACAAGGTTTGAAGTGAGTGAGGAGAATGGCTCGGTCGGGGCGATGCCTGTGCCGTGGGATAAGGTCTTCCAGAATAAATGGAGCTCTTTTGTGTCGGCTTTGGCTACGCGCTATGGCAACAATCCCAATCTGGTTTATGTGGTGATGGGCGGCTTTGGCCGGCGGGCGGAAAGCTTTTTTGTCACTACCGAGGAGGACCAGGCCTCCCTGGACGCGCTGGCACAACAGGATGGCTTCACCGACGGTCTTGCCGCCTGGCTGGAGGGGACAAAATGGGTGATTAAAAAATATGCGACAACTTTCAAGACGGTTCCGTTTATTCTCAATATGGGTTCGCCTTATCCCACTGACGCCGGTAGTGCCACTTTGCAGGAGGCTTGTGATTATGGTGCCGCGAAAGCACCAGGGCACTTCGCAGTGAAATCCGATGGCCTTGCTCCCGCCGGCCCGCCTGTAAAGTCAATGGGAGTCACCGAAGTGTCATTACTTTCGCCCACATCGTTGGTGGGTTACCAGATGAGCCTGCCCGAGAAAGACCCCGCCAACCTGCAATCCTCGCTCAACCGCGGGATTGGCTTCGGCGCCCATTTCATCGAAATCTATAGTGCTGATTGCGATGACCCGGCATCAGCACCAGTTTTGCAATCCTCAGCGAACCAATGGGGCATAGCAAATAATTAGTGGGAATCCATCGTCGCCTTATAGGTGCCGGTGTTCATGACACAACTTCTCTCCGGGATTACTTGGCAATGGAAACGTAATCGGCATCTGGCGTGATCAGGATATCTTGGTTCAATTTCCCGGAACAGACAAAGTCCTGATAACCTGATCGATCGCGGGATCAATAACCTAGACGAGGCGGCTTTCCAGCGTGTCCAACTTGATCTAAGAATGAGTACCTTCTTGCAGACGACGATCCTGGCCGGCAGCATATAGGCAGGAGCCGCTTTATGCCGGCCAAATGCGGATTTGCGGGTCGCGCAGTAGCACTCGCTTGGATCAGCGGACAAAAACCGCAGGAAACGGGTTTTCACAAGGAAGGCGTCCGCAGCGGCAAAAAAGCCCAGCCCTTTGCCGGCCAGATATTTAAAGAGAATGGCCGACGAAATCAACGACCGCGCCGGGCTTTACTGGCCGTTGCGAACTCGTTGTTTGGCCAGCTCTCGTTGTTTGTCGGCTTTCCTCATAATTCCTCACGCCCAGATCTTGGCGCACAAGCTGGGTAAGATAATTCGAGAGGGTTCGCCCCTGCTGTTCCGCACGCGCTTTGGCCGCTTCGCGTAGGTCTAGAGGCATCCAAAATGCCGTGTAAATCTTCGACCCGCGTTTCACGAGGTGTAATGTCCGATGGAAGCACGAAACTTTCGTACCACGCGGCCTACAGTGGTGCTCGGTTTTGTGGCGTTAGCTGGCGCAGCTCTCATTGCGTTTCCCTTGCTCATTAGGTACTCCGGGAACGTTGGCATGAAGTTCCCGGAAAAATTCGGGTACTTGCAAGAAATTCGAGTGAATTGCTCGTCTTGGTCGCAACACTCGATGGCTAAGGGTGCCGCGGAGTACACATCGTTTGTCTCTCATTCGCAATTTCGGGCAGGCATTCGTCGTATCACCGCGCCTGTGAGCCCGTTAGGCATAAAGTCCCATGCATTATTTGTTTGACACTGTTTAAATAAACTCACATTCAAAAATATGCATAAAATTGGCTTCCCCCCAGGCCGATCGCGACTGATTCCATTTGTCGCAGTCAGCTTGTCTCAGAGATTCGGTTTTTGCGTGGCAACGACCTCACAACCTCTTCGTGGGCGTTTCCGACCATTCGTTGGTTCTGTGGTGGCCATCCTCGCCATGCTTCTGCTCTATCCCTTCAACCGCACCGACGCGCAGGCGCCTCCGGGCATCGGGATTATGTATCTAACAAATAGCGATGCAGTGGGAGACCCCATACATAATTGGCTCACCGATCCCGCACTTACAAACCCACTCGTGCAAGGCATAGCCTTGCGCACGCAGTGGGGCAGGGTAGAACCGCATGAACACGCTAATGCCAATGATTTCTACTGGGACTTTCTCGATCAAGGTGTGGCGCTGGCAGCCGCTCACGGGAAAAAAGTTTCCATTCTTGTAACGGCCGGGGTGACGACTCCGCAGTGGGTATATGACGCTGGTGCGCCTCTTTTCATGGTAACGGAGCAATATGGTTATTCGTCGATCACAGATGGAGTTACTACTGCCGGATCAACCAGGGTAAGAAGTGCCGGGAATACGGCTGGCTGGGATTCTTCTGATAGCATAGGGTTACAGATATCGGGGGGCAGCATACCGGCCGGAGCTACTATCGTCGCGGTTAATTCAAGCAGCAATGTTACGATTTCTGCGCCCGCGACACGATCAGCTACGGGACTTGCAATCGTCACGGCACAGATTTCGCCGATGCCCCTGCCGTGGGACCCGGTTTTTCAGGCCAAATGGGGTGCGTTCATTCAAGCATTTGCTGCGCGCTACGGCAGCGCGCCGAATCTTGCCTATGTTGTCATGGGTGGCCCGGGTCGGAGGGCGGAATCGTATTTCTGTTTCACGGCAGACGATATGAACTACTTCATTAACACCCTGGGTGGACTGCCGAACTGGCAACAAGGCGTGCAATGGATTATCGATCAATACGGAACTTACTTCCCGAATACACCATTCATTTTGGACATGGCGTCGCCAATTCCGACGACCGACGGAACTGCTTCCTTACAGGCGATGTGTGATTACGGGGTGGCTCGCTATCCCGGCAATCACTTCGGCGTAAAGTCGGACGGCCTCCTTTACCCTAGCGGTCCACCAAACGGGTCAATCGGAGCAACGGAGGTATCATTATTGTGTCCGACTTCGACTGTGGGGTATCAATTCTTCCTGCCACAGGGAGAAGTCATCGACCCTGTAACAGGACGATTGATGTTAGACCTGGGATTGGCAAGAGGGATCAACTTTGGCGCGCACTTTATCGAAGTCTACGCTTCAGACTGTGACGACCCTCTATTAGCCTCAGTAATTACAAGCGCTGCAAATGTTTTGACAACGATGCCACCTATTCCATCTGCTCCAAGCAGTTTGGCAGCGGTGGCAACCTCTTCATCGACGATTAACCTTGGCTGGGTTGACAATGCAAGCAACGAAATTGGGGAACGGATCGAACGCAGTGTCGCGTCCAACGGCAATTATGCTTTGTTAACTAACACCGCACCCAGTATGACCGCTTTTACGGACAGTAATTTGGTTGATGGGACTCAATACTATTATCGGATTCTATCTTTCAATATAGGAGGCTCTTCAGCCTTTTCCAACGAGCAATCGGCCATTACGACATTAAAAAGCCCGACATCTCTTAGCGCGACCGCCGTGTCGTCGTCTCAAATCAACCTTATGTGGACTGATAATTCTTCGAGTGAGCTTGGTTATAAGATCGAGCAAAGCCCGGCTGACGATTTACACTACGCTCAAATTGCAACCGTCGGCCCGAATGTAACTGCCTATTCTGCGTCAGGTCTGAGTGAAGGAACACAATATTATTATAGGGTACGAGCGTATAATGCAATTGCGACCTCTGCATATTGCAGTGAGAAGAACGCCACAACTCTGTTTAATATTCCTATTACACCATCCGGACTTACGATCACTTCCGTCACATCGAGTAAAGTCTTCCTTGCCTGGACGGACAACTCTGGCGATGAAGCAGGCTTCACGATCCAGCGAAAGAAAGGTGCCACGGGTACGTATGCACAAATTGGGACCGTCGGAGCCAATGTAACGACTTACACGGATAACGATAATACTCTTTTAGATGGCACTCAGTACTACTATCAAGTCTGTGCCTACAATCCCGCTGGAAATTCTCCATTCTCAAATGAAGTCAATGGCGTAACTCTCCTGGCGGCCCCAACATCTCTTACCGCAACCGCTGTGTCTTCGTCTCAAATAAGCCTTACCTGGGTTGATAACTCATTGACTGAACTCGGCTATAAGATCGAGCAAAGTCCTATTGACGATTTACACTACACTGAAATTGCAACCGTTGGTCCGAACACCACTTCCTACACCGCTTCAGGTCTGAGTGAATCGACCAAATATTACTACAGGGTGCGAGCTTACAATGCGATTACGCTCTCTGCATATGCGCCTGAGAAAAACGCCACAACTTTTTCTAATATTCCCATCGCACCATCGGGACTTACTATCACCTCTGTCTTGTCAAACAGAGTCATTCTGGCATGGAATGACAACTCTGGAAACGAAACAGGCTTCAAGATTCAACGAAAGCAAGGTGTTACAGGCACATATACTCAAATCGCAACACCGGGAGCAAATTCAACAACTTATACCGACAACGATACGGCGCTCTTAGATGGGACTCAATACTACTACAAAGTCTCGGCCTACAATTCCGCCGGAGATTCACCATTCTCAAATGAAGTCAATGGTGTAACTCTCCTGGCGAGCCCCACATCTCTTACCGCAACCGCTGTGTCTTCGTCTCAAATAAGCCTTACCTGGGTTGATAACTCATTGACTGAACTCGGCTATAAGATCGAGCAAAGTCCTATTGACGATTTACACTACACTGAAATTGCAACCGTTGGTCCGAACACCACTTCCTACACCGCTTCAGGTCTGAGTGAATCGACCAAATATTACTACAGGGTGCGAGCTTACAATGCGATTACGCTCTCTGCATATGCGCCTGAGAAAAACGCCACAACTTTTTCTAATATTCCCATCGCACCATCGGGACTTACTATCACCTCTGTCTTGTCAAACAGAGTCATTCTGGCATGGAATGACAACTCTGGAAACGAAACAGGCTTCAAGATTCAACGAAAGCAAGGTGTTACAGGCACATATACTCAAATCGCAACACCGGGAGCAAATTCAACAACTTATACCGACAACGATACGGCGCTCTTAGATGGGACTCAATACTACTACAAAGTCTCGGCCTACAATTCGGCCGGCGATTCACCATTCTCAAATGAAGTCAATGGTGTAACTCTCCTGGCGAGCCCCACATCTCTTACCGCAACCGCTGTGTCTTCGTCTCAAATAAGCCTTACCTGGGTTGATAACTCATTGACTGAACTCGGCTATAAGATCGAGCAAAGTCCTATTGACGATTTACACTACACTGAAATTGCAACCGTTGGTCCGAACACCACTTCCTACACCGCTTCAGGTCTGAGTGAATCGACCAAATATTACTACAGGGTGCGAGCTTACAATGCGATTACGCTCTCTGCATATGCGCCTGAGAAAAACGCCACAACTTTTTCTAATATTCCCATCGCACCATCGGGACTTACTATCACCTCTGTCTTGTCAAACAGAGTCATTCTGGCATGGAATGACAACTCTGGAAACGAAACAGGCTTCAAGATTCAACGAAAGCAAGGTGTTACAGGCACATATACTCAAATCGCAACACCGGGAGCAAATTCAACAACTTATACCGACAACGATACGGCGCTCTTAGATGGGACTCAATACTACTACAAAGTCTCGGCCTACAATTCGGCCGGCGATTCACCATTCTCAAATGAAGTCAATGGTGTAACTCTCCTGGCGAGCCCCACATCTCTTACCGCAACCGCGGTGTCTTCAACTCGGGTGAATCTCACCTGGGTTGATAATTCAGCCTCTGAAACAGGCTATTTAATTGAAAGGAAAGAGACCTCTAGCGGCACGTACGGCCAGATCGGAAGTGTGAACATGAATGTGAATAGTTATACCGATACATACGCATTTAGATCCAGGACAAGATATTATTATCGGGTGCGTGCCACCAACGGAACGATCAATTCGGGGTACTCGAACGAGCCTTTCGTAACGCCTGCTCCTTAAAGGAGCTTCGTCAAAAGCAAATCAATCGCGTTGCTTCCGATGAAGATTTCCCAATGGGAACGTTTCATCGGATGGGATTCGAACTAGAGACAGGTCGCGACCCCATTTTCCGGTTGTAAGACATGGTCCGACCTTGCTGATGTCGTAGCCGCAATGCCAGGAGAGCTGCTGTAATTGCGCCGAAGGTCAACAGTTCATAAAAGCTCGACCGAACATTTGCCATGCTGAATAGCGCGGGAAGATCTTTGTGACTAACCCCCAGAAGAAGTATCAAGGGCGAGCGGAATTCTTTTGCCCACGGCCAGAAAAGAGGAATGCCATACCCGGTGGCGTTCCATCCGAGCCTTTCGCCGGTACACAGGTCAATGAGAAGATGTGAGCTGTATGCCAAAAAACACAGAGTGGCGCTTCGCCAAAAACCTGCTGCTATCCTCCAGACGCAGCTGACAGCGATGGCAACAAAAACTGCTGCTGCGAGGCTGTGCGTGAAACCATGGTGCAAGGCATTCGCGTTTGCTACGGTGCCAAGGCCGAAGAGAAAATCGGCGTCAGCCAGATTCGCAAGCAGTACCAGCAAGACGAGCTGCGGCAAATAGTGGCGCCACGCTCTGGCAAGGGTCACTTTCAAACGTGCTGTTAGCAGCATGAAAGTCCAAAATCCGGCGAAACTGTGTGCTACTGGGGAAGCCACCGGATGAAAAGCGTCAGGGTTGCGAGCGCGCGAGGGCATCGTGCTCGTTTTGAATATCGCGGGACTCCGGCTCGACGAGAAGTCTCTCGTAAATACGCTCGATCTTCGCGCAAATATGCCGCCAGTCAAAGTTGGCCAAGACCGTGGCTCGCGCGTTGACGCCCAATTCGGCCGCGAGTTTTCGATCATGTAGGAGAGTGACAATTCCGCGGCCTAGAGCCTCGCAATCATGATTAGAAATAATGAAAGCGTCATGCAAGTGGGTGACACCCTTGGCGCCGCCAGCAAAGGAAACGATGGGTTTTCCAGCGAGCATGTAGTTCAACAACTTCACCGGATGACCGGGGCACTCAGGCCGGGGCACGACGCAAACATCAGCAAGCGCGAGATAACTTGGAAGATCCTCCAACGTATGCGGTGATATCCAGACGATGGAGCGCGAGATTCCCAGTTCGGCTGCCAACTGTTGATGTTCCTTCTCATGTGCTTCAGAGACCAATGGACTAACGATCAACAGAATCGCATCCGGCTTCTCTCGCAAGGCGACCGCGAAAGCGCGTAGCAGATAATCAACTCTTTGAAAAGCATTCAGGACTCCGGTGTACATGACGACTTGGCGGCCATTCAGCTGATACTTTTGGCGAAACTTTTCCGGTTCACAATGACCAAACAGTTCCGGTTCGATACCGGCTGGCACGAAGTCTACCTTGGCGGCGGGAACGCCTTGATCGATGAACCAAGTGCGAAGTTCGGGTGAAACAGCCGTGATATGGTTCGGAAAAATCGGTGTGAACCAATCGAGGCCGCGCGCGAGTCCGTGAGCCAGCCAGGCGGGCCGGATAAAGCGATAACCGGCTAATTCATCTGCCATGAGATTCACCGCGTTATAAAGTAGTGGACGGCCAGTCAGCCATTTGGCCATGATTCCTACGAGTGCGCCTTCATAGTTATGCGCATGAATGATATCTATTCGCTCGCGCAGGATGACTTGGCAGAGCAGCCGAAGCAACTGAAAATCGAGGACGAATTTTTCCGATGAAGGTCCCACTTTAGCGTTCTGTTCCGGGCGAAAAGCCGCAGTCCGATGAACTTTGGCGCGACGAACGCGGATTTCCTCCTGACCAGTCGGGTAAGTGACGATGTGAACGTGGTGTCCCATGTCCGAAAGCGTGTCAGACATCTCGCGGATGCTCGCGGCAGAGCCGTGATTGGCGGGGAAAGGACATGCCGCTACCATGGCGATCGAGTAGCCGGCTCCGTTCCTTCGACGTGGCGCAGCCTCTCTCATGTCGTCATAACCGGAGATTTCAGATATGCTGGGCTAAGGGGGTGGCGCGAAATGATACGAGCTGGCACCCCTAAAACTGTGCAGTTGCTCGGAACATCGGCGATAACGAGGGAATTTGCGCTGACCACGACGTTATCACCTATGGACACCCCTCCCATCACCTTACATCCGGCACCGAGATAAACATTATTGCCGATTGTTGGCCAGCCTGTCCCTCGGACACTACCAACGCTCACGCCCTGATTAACTGTGCAACTGTGGCCGATTTCCTTGGCTAGAACAAAGATGCAACTGCAATTGTGGACAACCAACCCCGGTCCAATGTCACTCTCGCGATGGATGTGGATGCCAGTGAGCATGAGGCAAATCGTGTTAATCACGAGATAAATCGCGATCATCAATTGACGAAGCACAGGAATCTTGAGGCTGTAAACCCAGCGGCCGAACCGATACACAATCACTGCCTGTGTTCCAAGTTCGAGCAAAGGTGTAATGCGTTTACGAAAAAACGTTTTGTCTTGGGGCCGCACTCCGTATCCGTGGACTTTACGGCTTATATCGGCACGAATCGTTTCAAACATGGTAACCAAATCTCCTGGGCTAATCGAGATACCCGAGAGCCTGAAGACGTTCCTCGACTTTGGCAGACTCCTCGTCGGTGTAACCGCTTGGACGATCGGCCACGGACGTTCCGGAAGCCGCTCCAGCCCGAACGGAGTGCTCCGAAAGAAACTCGGGGTGAAAAACGCTCGTTAGGACTTTGCCATCCATATCTTCCGGCACAGGAACGTTGAGTAAATGAAGAAGCGTCGGAGCAATATCGATGAGCCGCGCATCCGCGATCTCGGCGTCACTTCTGAAAGCCGGCCCACCGGCGATCACGATTCCGTAGAGCCGGTGCGTACCTCCCCATTCGGATGTCTCCGACGGCCGATGTTCCCGAATGATGAGCGCTGGCTTATTAGTATCTTCGGGGAAGCTGGGCTGCGTCGAGAAAAGGCTGTCCTCACTCCACCAATCCAGGACAAGGTCGGCGCCTTCGTGGGCAAACGGACCGTGAAAGATTTCCTTGCGGCGGTAAACTCGGTTAATGACTGGTTTACCCGTGCGCGGATCCTTTAGCTCAGCCAACTTCTCGATGATAGAGTCGACAAGAGCGTCGTATTGTGCCGGATCCACGATGCCTTGCGGCTTTACCCCTTCGAGATTGATCCAGATGCTCGGAGGCGAAGCAAGCACCTCGCTACAGTAAGCCCTGGTCCGGCTCCAGTCGATGCTCGTAAAGGATGAATAAGCCATTTCGCTCTTCTGCCGAATCTTGGGAAAGAGCAAAGCGAGGCGGCTTTTCTGACGCGAACTGAGAGTGCTGCGGAGCAAGGAGAAGCCGAGGCGCAGGATCTTTTTGCCTAACCTGCGGATGCCGGAGGTCGCTTTCTCGTGGTAATGCAGGAGACCAAGCTGGGCCAGATACCGATTAAGGAAAATTGTCCGGTCGACGATCGCGCCGCCGCCATGGTCTGAGACAACAAAGATGGTGGTCTCGGGCGGGAGGCGGTCAATGATCTGGCCGGCCGCAACGTCGAGTCGCTCATACACTTTGCGGACTGCGTCCCCAAACTTCGGCGCCAGCTTTGGATCGTGAAGGAAATGATCTTTGTCCATATGCTGCCAGAAATAGTGCTGGACGGTGTCGATCGACATAAAGACAAACATCATCACGTCCTGGGGATGATTCTCCAGCAGATAGAGCGCAGCCTTGGTCCACTGCTCGTCCATCTGTTTCATCTCCGCGAGGACTTGGTCGCGCCGTTCATCGGTTGACATTGCGCCGAGGAACCTGAGATCGAGCTGGATTGCGCCGATGTGCTTGACTAATTCCTCCCGCAGCTCGGGAGGATGGATGAAGGGGCTAGTCTCGGAGGGCGTGTCCATTCCGGAAATTTGGAATCCGTTCAGACGTTCCGGTGGATAAGTGAACGGAATGTTCATCGTGCCGACTGAATAGCCGGCGTCGTTCAAAAGCTTCCAGACAGTCTGCGACCGGCGCGACGTCGCGTTCGCATAGTTCATTGCGTAACCGCCGTGTTCCGTTTCAACGAAGTGAAAGATGCCGTGTTTGCCCGGATTCTTCCCGGTCATAAACGAGGTCCAGGCCGGCGGAGTAATCGGCGGGAGAATGGACTCGAGCGTGCCGGAGACGCCGGCTTTCATCAGCTTCGCTAGATTCGGCATTTTTCCTTCCGCCATCCATGGTCGGATAACTGTCCATGTTGCGGCGTCCAAGCCGATGACGACTACTTTCGGAACCTTTTTCATGTTGTGAACAGGCTAAACATCATGCCGGGTTTCGTAAAGCTGGGCGAGCAGAATACACGCCGGGCTTTTCACTTGTAAACCCTCCAAGTCTGCATGCCGACTGGGTCGAATCGAAAATCAGTCACTGAAGTTCCGAGTGCGCTCAGACGCTCCCGTACGATGTGCCGTTTGTTAAACGGGCAGTAGAGTAAGAGATGGCCACCACCTCCGGCACCGGTAATCTTGCCACCAATCGCTCCGGCTTTGCACGCCTCCTCGTAGAGCTCGTCAATCCGGGGCGTTGTAATTCCCTTCGCCATTTTTTTCTTCTGTAGCCAGCCTTCGTGCAGCATTTCACCAAAGCGGTCGAGGTCGCCCGCGAGCAACGCCTTCTTCATTTCGATCGCGATCGCCTTCACTCGATCCATCGCCGCGAGCGGTTCCGCTGCATGCTTCGACGCGCTCTCGATCTGACTGTCGATGATCGGCTGCGATTCGCGGCTCCCAGTGAAACAAAGGATGAGATTATATTCGAGTTCGTTGATCAAGAACTCGCTAAGTCGCAGCGGAGTGACCACGACTTCTTCACCATTGAATTCCATAAAATTGAAACCGCCGAAGGCTGCGGCATACTGGTCCTGGCGACCGCCTTTAATTCCGACATCGTTGCGTTCGATATCGAAGGCTAAACCCGCCATGCCAGCAGGGGTGATTGGTAAGCCCAGCAACTCACGGAACAAGCCAATCAACGCGACGGTAAATGTCGAGGAACTTCCAAGCCCGGAGCCCGGCGGCGCGTCGGCATGGACGAAAAGATCGAAGCCGTCAGAGCGGAACTTGTCGAGTTCGAAGCGCTTCAACACCCCTTTAACGAGATCCATCTGCCCGTCGAACTGGAAGTGATGCTCCTGGGTCCAGTAAACGATCGTTCCATAATCGAAGGAGCGAAAGCCGATCGAACGTTCCGACTTTGGCACCAATGTACCCATAAACATAGCGTGAGATCGTGGCGTTGAGCACACAGCCGCCGCGCGTATCGGCGTAAGGCGAGACATCAGTGCCGCCCCCGCCAAAGCTCAATCGTAAAGGTGCGCGCGCGCGCACCATCCTTACTTGGCTGAGAAAATTACGAGGCCGGCCATTCATGATAGATTGGAGGAGGCAACGGTTTTCCCTTCCATATCTGCCGGCACAGGCAGGCCGAACAACTGCAAAATCATTGGCGCAATATCGATTATGCGAAGGCCGTCGATTCGGCGTCGACCTGGCAGACCACCGTTGGCTGGCCGGAAAAGGAAGATGCCGTTCTCCGCGTGGTTGGCCCCGTCTGGCCCCGTGTCATTTTCGAAACTGTGGATTTTTCCGCCGCCAACTGTGCCAACGGAGCGCCAGTAGAGACCGCCAAAATAAACGATGAGATCTGGTGCCACGCCGCGCACTTCCTTATACAACTCTTCCGGCCGAAAAACTTGCGTGCCGATTTCATGTCCATTTTCATCTGGAATTGCTTTCAGTCCCGCGCTCAGCTCATCACGCATTTTCTCATAATCTTCTGGTGCGATGGTTCCGTCTGGCTCGCGGCCCGCGACGTTAAGAAAGACGCGCGCATAATATCCGCCGTCGCCCCATGCTTTCGTCCGGGACCAATCAATTTTGAGTTTAGAGAGCGGTGTTGGGCCGGAAGGCTTTTCAGCGAGGGTGAGGTAGCCATTTGAAAGCAGCCATTCGTTAACGCAGATGCCACCATCCATCCGCTTGGCGCCGTGGTCAGAGAGCACCAGCACAGCCGTCCCGCCATCGGCAAACGCGAGCAACTGGCCGATTTCACGGTCCACTTCTCTATAGTAGTCGTGAATTGCGTTCTCAAATTTGTTGCCCGGCGCATAGAAGCGATGAGCTGGGTCCATATTGTCCCACAGCGCATGGTGAATACGGTCCGTGCCCATCTCGACCATCATGAAAAAATCCCAATCTTCCTTCTCTAGCAAATGCCGCGCGAGCTGGAAGCGTTTCCGGGTCATCTCATAAATATCGGCCAGAATCTTCTCCTTGTTGCCGGATCGAAAATCACGCACATCCAAAATATATTCGCCAACCACCCGCTCGATCTCCTGTTTGAGTTCAGGCGGATGCGTGTACTGGCAGGTCGTGTCCGGAGTTAGAAAGTCGGATATCATTAAGCCATTCAGTGGGCTTGGTGGATAGGTTCCCGGCACGCCTATGACAATGGAGCGTTTTCCACTGCGCGAGAGGATATCCCAGAGCCGGTCCTCTTTAATCGCAAGCGAGTTGGCGATGGAATACCGGTCGTAAGAGTGATCCGCACGGTTTCGAAAGCCGTAAACTCCAAGCCGGCCAGGACTCTTGGAGGACATCATCACCGACCACGCCGGCACTGTGATAGGCGGATCGCACGAGCGGAGCAGCCCGTGCAGTCCGCTCTGGTAGAGCGACTTCAAGTTTGGCAAATCATCAAGCCACCGATCGAAGACCAACTCAGGCGCTGCACAGTCCAATCCAATGACCATGACTCGTCTCCGCGCTTTTTCCGAGGCGGTGCCCGCAGCGCCGTTCCGCACCTCGCGCGCGGATTGAGCTGAAGATGTTTCGTTCACCATTGCGCGCGCGAGTGCGTCGCTGCCGCCGACGCATAGATGCGCGCGTCCTGCGATGAGATTCTCAAAACACTGCGCTCTTTGTTCTCAATCTTTGTGACAAGAAGCAGTTTCGCTTCACGTTCAGGCCGCTTCTTCATTGAGTCCGATGAAGCCTTCATGCTCTAAATATAGGATGATTTTGTGTGCAGCCTTTACGGGGGTGAACTTGGCAGTATCGATACCATCGATTTCGGACAAATCTCCGTTCGAGATAATGAGCGAAGGCCGCATCGAGCGCAAACAGGAGTAGATGCGAATCCAGGATCACGCGTCGTACGATCCCGCGCGAGTGCACGCCTTCAACCGGACCGTAGTCCGCGATCACCCGCAGTCGGCTGAAATCCATCTTGCTGCCCACGCGTTCCACCAGTGCTTTCGAGCTGGGAACGATCGACGCGATCTGAAATGGATACTTAAAGAACCGCTTGAAAAACAGGGCACTCACGGGATCAAAATATTCGTACGGAGGCTCCAAGTTGTCCAGTAATGAAAGTGTAGCTACGGCGCTCTGTCCAAATCATCTGAGAAATCAGTGGCGGTTACTCGCTCGCGGCACGGCCCAGGCCACTCTGGCTGTCACTTTATGCAACCAACTCGGGGGCGTCAGTTACGCGTGGTCGGCCGGTACCTGTCCAAGACCCACAAAGTCGACGCCCGTGTGCTGGCCTGCTTCAGCCGATACAACCAGAGCCCACCTCGCCGCGATCGGCTGCGTAGAAGCTTTTGCGCGAACTGGAATCGCAGCGCCATCACTTAGGCGATCTTTTAATCGCGGGCAAATCCGACGCCAGCAACTCAAAGACGAGAAGTTGCAAGGCTTTGCATCTGCTCACGCGACTGTTTGGACGACCAATGCCGGGTGCGTTGATTCTGGCGAACAATTGCCGGAGCTACCTTGGGAAATTCACAGTCACAGTATTAGAGCAGTTCTGCGTTCCAGCCTCACACACCTTATACGTGAAGCTAGCTTGGCCGGTGGTGCCGGTGGAGTCGTCGTACAAACCATCGTTCGGCGTTGTCGCGATTACAACACCATTGCGGTAAGCGTCGATGTTAGCCGAGGTTGCTCCCCTCCATTTGAGACGCGATGTATTCATTCCGCCCACCTTTTTCCCCTTGGCGGTGAGCTGAATCGATCCAGGAGTTGCCGTTGGCGTGGGAGTTGGTGTGCCGCTGGTTACTGCGGCCAGAATATTGACTCGGCCCCAACCAAAAATATTGTTTGGCGGTCCCGCAGTGCCACATTGGGTAGAACCGATATGGACAGCCGCGTTATTTAAGGCTGTTCGGCTCGCGTCGATCTGATTCTGCAAGCTGGGAATGGCCGACCACAGCAGCGCCATGGCGCCGGCGATATGCGGAGTAGCCATGGAGGTCCCGCTGGCAATGGTATATGCATTATCGGAGGTGTTAGAGGCCGAACGCGTGTTTGTGCCTGGAGCGCTGATATCCGGTTTTATCCGGCCGCTACTATCGGCAGTAGCCGGACCACGGCTGCTAAAGGAAGCAATCGTATCGGTGCCGGTGTTCAGTGCCCCGACCGTATAAGATGCCTCATAGAACGACGGTGGATCTGTCACAGTGGAGCAACTCGATCCGGAGTTACCCGCCGCGACCACCATCATAATGCCAGCCGCAGCTTGAGCTTCAACGGCAGCTTGCAATGTGTTAACTGAACAGCCTTCCGACGTTGGACAGCCCCAGGAGTTGATCGTTATATCGGGTGCCTTGGTCGGGTCGCCTTGTCCGCCTCCTATCGGGTAAGGCGCGAGGAACCATTCCATACATTCGATGTATCTGGCCGGCGTGCCGTTACCCTCGTCCATGTTGCGGCAACCAATCCACTTCGCGCCGGGCGCCATTCCAATCTGATTGCTCCCGCCGTCGTCGCCGATCGCGGTGCCAGTGGTGTGAGTTCCGTGGAAATAATCATCGCACGGAAACGGCGAATCATTACCGCAGGGATTACCCACGCTGTCGTGAATGGAGTCATGCCAGTTGTAGTTGTGGTCGGCAGCAACTCCATCCCAGCCGCGGTAGTGCGGTTTAAGCGCATTATGCGTCCAGCGCTGACCAGTGTCGGCGCTCGCCACCACGATATTCTGTCCGTTGAATCCGAGCGCCCAGACGTCAGGCGCATGCGTGTAAACGATTCCCGGTTCGATCGTCGCCGGCGCTCCAGGTTGCGAAGGCGCTTCAGCGGCGGGGCCCGGTTGAGGAAACGAATTTTGAATGTGCGGATTGCCCTCGACACGCGCCACGTCGGACCGAGTTGCTAACATCTCGGCGATCTCGCGGCCGCCCTTTACTAAAATTGCATTAACAATGTAGAAGGATTGATGCTCGAGCCCGCGTTCGCGCAGCAACTGCAGGATCGGGCCTTGGGTGGCCTGACTCTTATTCTGCAGCGCATTGTACACATAGCGACCCTTTTCGCTCTTTGTCGGCAAAGCTGCTGCTCCACTTACGTCAGCCTGGTCAGCAAGAACGACGAAAAATTCCGCTTGCTGGCCGTTCGCCGTGTGATCCATCACCCAGGGTGCAATCTTGGTCGCGATCGGCGCCTGTTCAGGTGGGCTCCCCTGACTGGCAGCACGCGAGGAGCCGTACGCGCCTAACGCAGCGATGGCGGCTGCCACGATGACCAATGAGCAAAAGAGGCACCGCAAGCGCGGCGATTTAAATGCGCGGTTTGAAATCATAGAGCTGTTTTTGTTTTGGCTGTACGTGCAGCGGCGTCCGGCAGATGCCGGACGCCGCCTTCATAGAGGATTTGGTTTCTTTTCCTACTGCTGGAATCTAACTCGATCCTGCAATGTGAGTTTCGAGCATCAAGATGGTGAATCTATTGCACTAACAGTCTGCATTAGGGACAACTCGGCATAGACGGCGGGAAACAACCGGCTGGATTAGTAAGTTGAACCGTATGTGTCCCGGCCGTGCTGTTAATTTGAAGTGTGGCCTTGTTGCCATTGATTGTCACGGAATGCGGAGTGCCATCGACCGTGATGGTTACCTGCTGGCCCGAGTGGCTCGTATTGGTAAGGGTAAGCTTGGCCTGCAATTTGTCGCCGCGGGGGCCAGCCACGCAGCGCACCTGGAAAGAAACCAGGTCTCCGCATGGGATGCCTGTAGGCGTAGCCGTCGGAGTTGGGGTTGGAGTCGCCCCCGACACTGGCTCCTTGTCGGTGAACGCGTCCTGCTGGGATTGGCCGCTGATGGTCACCCGTCCGTCAACCCATGAAGTGACGTGCTTGCTGGCTGTCGCGGTGCCATAGTCGTAGTCACCCGCATACACCGATTGAACAGTAGAATCAGGTTGCGCAGGGAGCGGGCTGGCTACGTCTGATAAAGAATTGTCAGCCAACCAAGTCGCACCGTTGTCGGTGGACTTGCGCGACCACATCCGGTAACACGAAACGCTTGGGTTACCATATGTGCAGCCGGCGAACTCGCGCCCGTCATACCACGTCGCGAAGAGGCTTCCATTCGGGCTCACCGAGATGTTAGGCTGCCACTGAGGACGGGTTGTGGCATCAGTGTTCAACTTGAACGGCGCGCTAAATGTCACGCCGCTATCGGTGGAGCGGATGTAATAGACGTCGCCCGCGTCACTGCCCGCGCCGTGCTGGGCATAGACCAGGTGGACCACGTTGTTAAATGCTGCCGGCTCACCCCAGCCCTCGTGCCGCCAATAGACACCGCTCGGGCTCCCGGTAAACATGCAGGCAAAGTAACCGGATGCTCCAACGCCCGGACCGGCAAAGCTGGGGCCAGTGTAGGTGTTCGTCCAAGTGTTCCCGCCGTCGGTGGACCTGTAAATGTGGTTGATATTATTGTGAGGAAACCCACCCCCTCCTTCATCCATGCCCGCGATGTAGATGGTCCCATTACCCGACATGTCACCGGTGATCTGTACATCGCGAATGAAGGTACTGGTGTTGCTCACATTTATCGGGGCGTGCCAGGTGGCGCCGTTATCAGTGGAAAAGGTAGTTTGGAGAGCGCCGACGCCAACAGCGAAGTTGTTGAAGGAAACGTACATCCTCCCGTAAAAAGGAGACGATGGATTGTTATCGGCCCAGCCAGACTCGCGGTCTCCATCGCCAGAGGCAATGTTGGCAACGCATGCGCCGACCGCCCAGGTGACACCACCGTCAGTGGACTTCCAGGCGCCGATGCCCTGTCCGCCGCAGCCAGTAGCCAGAAAAATTGCAAAGAAACTGCTGCTAGGTTTGTTGTAGAGAGTAACCGGATCGCCAAAGTTCGTCCCGTGTCCACTTGCGAAAGGGCTTGGGTTGAGGCGGGTGAAGGTGGTGCCGCCGTCGCTGGAGAACGATGCGCCGGAATAGTTGGCGGAAGCCGTCCGGGAATCGTTGTACGTGACGACAACCTGGTTGGGATTATCGGGGTTGGCCAGGGTGTACGTTTCCGACTGCGTAGGGTGCGTGATGCTGTCCGCGCCGGTAACCAGATCGACATCCGCGCCTCCATATGCCAGGGGCGCTGTCAGGCTATTGAGAAGCTGAGAGAATGCACCGTAAGGCGCACCTGAACCTCCCTCTGCCTCGCCGCAGGCAATCATGATCGTGCCGGCCAGTAAGTTTTCTTGCCGGTCGATGCCCCTCTCATGAATGGTGGCGCAGTCAAATCCCGGAGAAAAGCCGTCGACGTAGATGATTTTGTGGTTTTGCTGCGCTTGCGCGGAGCTGGCACTAAGTCCTGAGAACGTCCCAACGCCTATCAGGGCCAGAAAGGCGGCGGCCAGGACTACAGACGCGCCGATAAAGACACGCAGATTAAAGAACGCGCATTGTGAGATGGATTTCTTTTTCATATGAAGTGGATATCTTTTTCAATGGATGGAGCTTCAGCTGAGTTTTGGAGTTTCGCCTCTCGGTATAATGGTCGTTGCGAAAGCTGTCAATTTCGTTTTCGCAATTATCACTTCGCATTTCGAATCGATACGGGATACCGTCAGAAAACTGCGCAAGCGGCCGCGACACAGTTTGAGTAGTAAACATGTGATAACACTCGGCGCGACCTTTTCTACGAGCGGGCGTGAAAGGTCGTGATAATTCCGACCGACGGCAAAGTGTGCACGTCATTCGACAATCTCAATGGCGGAGCTCAATTTGGCCTTCTTCTGGCCGAAGGCGGCGGTTGGAATTTCAAAGCCACATCAGCTGCGGAGGGGTAGATCTTTGTCCTGGTCCGCTACCCTAGCCAGTAATTTCCCCTCAGCTTGAAATCAAACATAGCCGCCAGACTTCTCGGCCATTCCTGGTGCCCGAATATTCGAGTAGGCTTTTACCTCTAATTTTGTGAATGTCCATGATAAAGCACCATCCAGGCAGTAGTAATTATAAGCTTTTATGGTACTGGCGATTCGTTAGGTGACTCTTGTGAAAAAACTTGGCAGGGTCTCACGGAAAAAGTTACAGGATTGTTACTATTCTTTGGCGGGAGCCAACCACTTCTCGTGGTACGCCTCAGGCAGGAGGCGAAAAAGGCATAAGTAAGTGGCAATGATCATTCCTCGCCGTGCGAAGAGGAAAATAGACAAAATCGGCGCATGAGGTATTGGAACGTTATCGCCGACAATCTGAAGAAGGCCGGATGGAGTTGGTGCTGCGTCGCAACTGTGGATTTACGAATGGTAAACAATCTGGACTGTGGACGCGCGAAGAAATCAGGAATTGACTCCGAAACGAGGCGGGCAATCGGGCAGTCATCCCTCGAGTTGCCTTAAGGCATGGATGAAAGAGAGAACGCAAGTCCAAAACAAAGTAAAAGGGAAAAAATGAAAATCTTACGAGCAATTTTAGTTGGCCTGCTCGCGTGTTTCGTCGCCGGCCTATCAACCGGGAGAGGACAACCAATATATTCCCTCGAGCCAACTGCAATCACGGCGGGAACGCCGCCACCCGGCGTAATTGAGACCTACAAGGTTGTTAATGGCATGAGCATTCAAGCGACCGTGTTCAACGTCGACGACAGCAGAACACACCGCGTAGCGATCGTGGTTCATGGAGGTGGCTACAGCGCCGGCACGATGGAAACAGACGTTGCCCAGGAGCTTTCGCAATATGGATTCATGGGCGTAGCGATTGAATATCGCCTTGCGCCGCCTCACCTTGAAATGAACACTCCTGCGCATCCCTTTCCAGGGCAAAACAACATCGGCGACAACGGTCATTATCCCGAGCAAACAGATGACCTTGGGGACGCCATTGTTCATTACCGGAACGATCCACGCAGCAACGGCCAAGTCGTCGTAATCGGCGGCAGCGCCGGCGGGGGCACACTCTTTATTTGGCCGCTACAGGCACACCAGGAAATGACATGCCGGATCTTGCGGTGATGCTCTCATGCGGTGCTTCGAATCTCGCAGACCCTAATGGGTGGGCGCTCGATTGCGTCGGAGGCGAGGTCTGCCCCCACTTCGCCGTAGCAAATTATCTGAACATTCCTGATCCCGCACCAAATCCGCCGGTCGGAAGCGACCTGGAGCTTGCACAGGAGGCTTCGTCAACTCAGTGGATGTACGTCGGCATGTGTCCGTTTTGGGCCCTGTGTTCAAGCAAAGATTCCCTGGGAATTCCAACATCAACTGGATTCAACATTCACTCGTACAATTCAGATAACACCCAAGGCCCACTTGAGAACGGCGAAAACGGCATTGTGCCAAGAGCCCTTGCAATCGGATTGAGAGAATCGACTGCAAGTGTGCCGGAGGCTAACTCATTTAAGGCAACAATTGTGCCTGTGAGTGTTCACGAGCATTCATTTGACTACTGGGATCAGGTGAAAAGTGAAGTGATACCCTGGATCAGCGCGCCTATCCCGCCAGCCGGCGGTACACCGACTCCAACCGTAACGCCAAGCCCAACGCCTACACCGACGTCGACCGCAACGCCTACCGCGACCCCAAGTGCTAGCCCGACGCCTACAGCAACTGCGACATCGACCCCTACGGCAACACCGAGGTCGACGCCGACGCCAAGGATTCCTCCAACGTCGAAGCCGCGTCCCACGCCGGTACCGCGCCCGTAGAACGAGTGGGTTTCCAGCGCTGCATCTAACTCCTCGATGAACCTGATGTCCGGCCCTGAATCGAGCTCAGCGTGTTTGCCGCAGCCCCCGACAGGCCGCGTCCCATGACGCTCTCCCGCGCGTGTGTGTGGTGTGTGTAATGGCCTCATTCACGTTGGCCTAGGCGCGTGACCTACCCGGCCTCAGCGCGGCCCCCGGGTAGGCCTCTTTTGACGCATTATTGACAGTCTGACCGTCTGTTATGGCCTTTTATTGTCGCCGTCGTTCGCGCTTATGCCTAAGTTACTCACTTGTTAGCTAGGGCAAACGTTGAATTTTGAGTCCAGCGTGTCCGCCAATTCCGCCACGCCGGCTAGAAGAAGTCTGAAGCTACGGAATCAAAAACGAAGCTCAAACGCTCCGATCTATTGAATCGGGACGGACATCACGATGGAAAGAATTGCTTGCGCCGATTACGCCGGAATAGCGATTTTGGACAAACCCTAAAGAGGAAGGTCAGGACGATTATTGCACTGGCGTAAGAAGAAAGGCGTGTGTTTGGCCGTGGATCGTGCCGTATCCTGCGATTTGGCCGACGTCGTTAATCCCATTGGCTTCTCCCAACACCCAACGGGTGTTTGGCGGGATAAGCCTGTTCAAGTCCTGCATTCTGCCGCCATTAATGGAAACGAAAGCGTGATAGTCGTTCTGGCGGGTAGTCGCGAATCCCACTACGGTGCCGCTATTGTTGATCGCGAGGCCCCAAGAGCTCGATCCGCCGAGCGAGCCCAGGTCTACCATTTGCCCGTCGCTGAGGCGGAACGCGTGCGCGGCACGGTTGCCCCTGGTGTAAGCCTGACCGGCGATCTGGTTATGGTTGTTGATTGCGTAGGCGATGCTCCAGCTGCCGCCGAG
>CAWGSY010000017.1:0-470763 GCA_963825355.1 uncultured Verrucomicrobiae bacterium
TGGCGCCAGGAGCAAGTGGAAGGGCTGTAGGCGTAAGTTCAATCTTGTTCACGCAGTCAACCGGATGTGACGTCAGATCGAAAACCGGTGTCGCTCCAGAGAACTTAAGTACGAGCTGTTTTGTATTTTCGAAATCAATGTCTCCGCTAAACGCGAGGTCTGCGTCTTTGGTTGTGAGATTCAGAAATTCCAGAGAGGCGTGATTGCCATCAAAAACGGCCAGCGTGCTGGCTTCAATGACATTCACGAAAAAGTCGCTGTTAGTGAGCTTTCCGTTTACGAGCTGTGCTTCACCGAGGATTTGAGGACACTCCAATGTTTCAGAGAGGGAAAGTTTTCCACTCAAAATTCCCTCTGCCGGAATGTTTGAATGAAGAACGTGAGGTACGGCTGCCAGAAAGACCGCCGGAAAATCCACTGAAAGGTTGAGAGGCGACATTTGAAAAGCACTCCAAGTGATCCCGAGGGGGAGTGGAAAATCCGCGGTGAAACTGAGTGGACTTGATTTCGGCAAGTGAATCACGCCGCGCGTATCCCACTGACTCGAATCGATGGTTGCTTGAAATTCTACCGGAATCGCATCCGCTTTTTGTGGTGGTGATCCGCGCAAGATCGAAAAGTAATCGCGCACATCGTTCGTCCAGGCGTCGAGTGTCCCTGAATACTTGTGCTCTGGCGAAAGATCGATCTTGCCTTCACCCGAAAGAGAATCCTTCTTCCGGGCCAAATCGAAACGTTCGATCTCCAGTTCGGTCGGTTTCAAAGTCACGTCTGCTCTAAAGCTGTCGATGTCATATTTGAAAAACGTTAGCGAGGCGCCTTCGATTGCAAGGCTGCCTCCGAAGTTCCGGGCGTGGGTGTCCATCGACCCTTGGATGCTGATTTTCCCTGAGAAATCAGCTGGGTTTGCGCCGAAAAGAGCAAGGAATTCACCGAGTTGATTGATCGATGCGGAAATGTTTCCGCGAAAATCCGGCCTGAGCCACTCGGCCGGAGTCGCTGGTAATGCAGCGTAGCCGCTTAAGGTGAACTGGTTGCTTTTTTGTCTGATGTAAACTTGCTGGAGTTCAATTTTCCGGTTGTAAAGCGCGGCGCCCAGCATGAGCGCTTCCGCTGTGCGATCGCGCCAGGTGAGGCCAGTTAGTTCGCCCCACAGCGACGCAGTTGCGCGGTCCGGCTCAGCGAGGGTGCCGTGAAATGTGAAGTTGCTGGCGTGGAGTAAGCCATTGACACGATCGGCGAAACCAAGCGCATCTGAAATCTGCGCCAACGAAAGGTCGCCGGCGGCACCCGCAATTTTCCAGTTAGAATGTGGCGAGTGCCATTCATGCGAAATATTCGCCCGGAGTTTGCCGCCGAAGGCATCGACGTCGAACTGCAATCCCATTCGGCGGTTGCCCAGCCGTGCGAAGTCCACCGTCGCTGCCTGCAAGTCGAGCCCGCGAGTCAAAGTTAGTCCGGCGAGCGTCAAGCGGTTGCTTTCCCAATGAGTCGCGCCGCGCAACTGCGAAAAAGTTTGGCGCAGCCACGGTGAAGTGATCATGAGTTCGGCAGCAACGAACTGGCCGGGTTCCGTCTCGCTGAAAGAGAGCGAAGCGTTCCGCAGGAAAACCAAACTC
Source organism: uncultured Verrucomicrobiae bacterium (assembly GCA_963825355.1). Lineage (GTDB taxonomy): Bacteria > Verrucomicrobiota > Verrucomicrobiia > Chthoniobacterales > UBA10450 > Udaeobacter. The sequence goes on from CAWGSY010000017.1 coordinate 1,620, forward strand.
GGCCCGTTCTCGACCCGTGTTTCGAGTTTCGCGATACTTAAACTTTCGGGAAGCAACCGGTGAAGTGTCGCCCAACCGCGTTCGCTTAGTGCTTGCACATTTGGATTCGCGCGGTGCAGCTCGGCATGAAGTTCTCCAATGAAGATATTTCGGATGTCGCGACCGCTCTGGTGCAGAAAAACGTGCTTCAGATTCAAATAAACTCGCGCGTCCAGGACAGTCACATCAACACGGACTGCATCGCCCCGGACGCTTTTCAGGTGAATCTGACGAATGCTGACGGGACGTAGAAAGGGGGCGTCCACTTCGTCGATGGTGGCGACGAATCCTTCCTGGCGAGCGAACCATTCGATCCAGAGGCGAACGCCATTGGACACCGCAATTGGCGCAAGCAGGACAGCGCCGAGCGCCGCGATGACGATCACCAGAATAACGAGAAAGATTCGATTCTTAAACGACATCGCTGTGAGACAAAGAAATGATCAGTGAAATGGAGGAGCGATAATCGGTAATTACACAGGCGTGTGTCACTTAGATATTGATCACAGCTCACTCACCACTATTCACTTTTCTTGTCGTCTTTGAAGACCAAACGCAGCGGCTGCGTCGTCTGAAGTCGTTGTTCGAGTTGCTCCTGCAAAGTTTTCTCGGCTTCAGCGGTCAGCTCGCTTTCTGCTGCTTTCTTCCAAGCCAATTCAGGCAGCATGGACAATTCGCTTTGAACATCCTCCCCGGAAATCCGGTTCCATAGGCCGTTTTCGAATGCGAGCACGTCCACTTTTTGCTGCTCAACGCCCAAAATCTGCGCGTGCGGAACCTGCACCATGATTTCAGCCGGTCGAATATCGATCGAGAGGCCTTTTCTCAGATCGAACCCCGCTTTGGCAACGAATGTGCCATGCAGCTTCACACGTTTGGAGCTGCCCACCCACGTATGGAGTAACTCGTGTTCGACTTCTATGCGGCGTGACAAGACGACCAGCTCACTTACAGGCGTCGTCTGTTCCATGTAAACGCGGTCGTTGATTGTGATCCGTGGCTGCAGATGCGCAATGTCGACGAACGCAGTGCGCAGATTCTTGCCAAGTCGCTCCAGCTCAGCCGTGCTTTGCTGCGCGGTGCGCGCGGGCCAACTCTCCAAACGCAAGAAGATGATGACAATCGTCGTTGCGACGATCAGTGCCACAACCGTCAAGGCGATTGGCCACGCGACGCGATGCGGGGTTCCGGATTTCGACATTGGACGTTCGGCGTTAAGCACTTTGTGTTTAGACGCAATCGAGCAACAGCAGATCACGAGCAAGAAGAAAGCGCTCGACGTTTGTCTCCCAAAAAATTACCGCCCCCCACGCCCGATAGGCGTGAAGGGCGGCTGTTCCCCCCAGAACAATCGTAGAAAACTTTCATCGCTGTAATCGAGGTTTTGCCCGCTGGCAACAAAATTCTACACAAAATTTTCGAAAATTTCTCGCGTAGTTCTGCCGTCGCGATCTCCATGGTAAATTGAGGGCACGAGAGACTGAAAAGGATGCCGAACAAGAGTTTGCACAAGCGCGGGTCGCGGTCTCTAATTTCGCATGCGTGATTTGGGCGATGATGGGGTTTTGCGCAATTTTGCCGGTTCACTGCTGGTCGCTCATCCGAATATGGTCGACCCGAACTTTCGCCGAACCGTGCTTTTTATTTCGGAGCATGAGCCTGCAGAGGGCGCACTGGGCGTGATAATCAATCGTCCGCTTGAGCGCCCAGTGGCTGAATTGGTGTCGGGTAATCCGCCGGCGGGGCTCGCCGATGTACCAGTGTTTTTAGGTGGTCCCGTTGGAAAAAATCAACTGATGTTTGCGGCGTTTGAGTGGAAGAAGGGCGCAGGTCTGAAACTTAATCAAAACATCGCGTTCGAAGAGCAAAGCGATGCACAGGCTCACAAAAATTTGCTTACCGTTTGTGCTTTCGTCGGCTACGCCGGTTGGGGTGCCGGGCAACTCGAGAGCGAGGTGAAACAAAAAGCGTGGGTTGTGCAGAATGCCAATCCATCGGTGCTAAAACTTGATCGCCTGCCAAATCTGTGGTTCGACATTATGCGAACGCTGGGGCCGTGGTATAAAATGCTCGCCGCTGCTCCAGATGATCCCTCGCTCAACTAATTGGGAATTGAGACGTCCGAAGTGATTTAGCTTGATTCCGGATGTGCTTTCTCCCTAATCAGTTTCACTTCGCACCATGATCATCGGTGTACCAAAGGAGATTAAGGAACAAGAGCAGCGTGTTGCGTTGCTGCCGTCTGCGGCGATTCAACTTACCAAGCATGGTCATTCCGTTTTGGTAGAAACGAATGCCGGCCTCGGTTCCGGTTATCCCGACCAGAACTACGTGAAGGCGGGCGCGGAAATTGTGGAGCAGGCAAAAGAAGTTTTCGCGCGCGCTGACATGATCGTGAAAGTCAAGGAACCTCTCAAAGCAGAGTTCCCGTTATTGCGCAGGGGCCAAATCCTTTTCACCTATTTGCACCTTGCTGCGAGCAAATCTCTCACCGAAGCGTTGCTGAAATCAGGTGTGACCGCCGTCGCGTACCAGACGATCCAGGTGGACCATCGTTTGCCGCTCCTGGAGCCTATGAGCGAAATTGCCGGTCGCATGTCCGTCGTCATGGGCGCCAATTTTCTCGCCAAGTACAACGGTGGCAGCGGAGTTTTGCTCGGCGGAGTTCCGGGCGTTTTGCCCGGTCGCGTGGTCATCGTCGGGGGCGGAACGTCGGGCGTGAACGCCTTGCGCATGGCCAAAGGTCTCGGTGCTGATGTCACAATTCTCGACATCGATGTCGAGCGGATGCGATTTCTCGATATAGCGATAGAAAGCCTGCACACGCTTTATTCGAACGAAGCGAATTTGGACGACCTGATGCCCGATTGTGATTTGCTCATCGGCGCCGTGCTTTTGCCAGGAGCCAAAGCACCGAAACTGATCACACGTGCGATGTTGGGAAAGATGAAACGCGGCAGCGTATTCGTAGATATTTCGATTGATCAGGGCGGTTGCGCGGAAACCTCGCGACCAACGACGCATCTCGATCCGGTTTACGTCGAGGAAGGCGTGACGCATTATTGCGTCGCAAATATGCCAGCAGCGTACGCGCGCACCGCGACACAAGCGCTTACGAACGTCACATATCGGTACGTGGAGCTCTTGGCGGATCTCGGTCTTGAAGGCGCGTGCAGAAAGCAGCCGACGCTAATCGGTGGGATCAACACGCGCGATGGCCGCCTCACTTGCGACGCGGTAGCTGAAGCCCATGGGTTGAAATGGGAGACACCTTTTTAGTGCTCATGGTGAGCCATTTGTGTTTCAAGCAACATTCTGCGCGGCGCAAAAACTGCGCTTGCTGAGTTTGATCAACTAAAGCAATGTGCGTCTCTAACTATGAAGAAATATATCTGCATTCTGGCCGGAGCCGCGCTTCTCGCGGCGTGCGAGCAAAAAACTGAAACTGTCACTCCTGAGACAAGTCCAACTCCCACAACCCCGCCGCCTGCGGCGACTGAGATGACGAGTCCTGCTGCAACGGAAGCTCCAGCTGCCACCACCGAATCGCCAGCTGGCACAGAGGAGACACCTGCAGAGTCGCCGCCAGCGCAGTAAAACTGAAATTCTCTTTATAGAAATCTTCCCCCGATTTTCGGTGGAAGATTTCTTTTGTACGGCACAGTGGATCACGAATCGCGAGTGCGTTTTGAGGCAGCTCGTTCCAAGACAAAAGCCGTGGCGACGCAAACCACGAAAGTGAGTTCATTCTCATTTCCAAAAACGCGTCGCCTGACGCATCGCTCAGAATACGAGCGTGTGAAACGGGACGGAATCACGCAACACGGCAAACTGCTGATATTAAATTCGATGGCGATGGAGAATTCAGGCGAGTGGCGTGCAGGATTCATTACTTCAGGTCGCGTGGGCGGCGCGGTCGTTCGCAATCGCGTTCGACGCCGCTTGCGAGAAATTGTTCGCCGGCGTCAGCACGAACTGCGACAAGGCGTTTGGTTCGTCATTATTGCCCGGTACGAAGCCGCGAACGCGAACTATGGCGCGTTGGAAGATGAATGGTTGCGCCTCGCTAGGCGCGCTTCTATTCTGGTCTGATGCTCGGTCTGGTTCGTTTTATCATTCGCCTTTATCAATGCACGCTCTCACCGGTACTTCGTTTGCTTTGCGGTCCTGACTGCGGCTGCCGGTTTACGCCGAGCTGTTCGAGATATTTTCTGGAAGCAGTGGAGACGCATGGCGTTCGGCACGGAAGCTGGCTGGGTTTGAAGAGGCTCGCTCGCTGCCAGCCATGGGGTGGAAGTGGATACGACCCGGTGCCGCCGCGCTGGGCTGGCGGATCTCAGAATGAGATCCGTCGCTGCGTCTGATCGTGCAAAACCGAATTTATGGATCGAACAGCGTGGATTGTTGTCGCTCTTTGCGTAGTTGGGCTCGTCGTATGGGAAGTATATCTGGCAAAACAGATGGCACCCAGACGGGCTCTCGTGACTGCGGTACCCGGACAAACTTCGGCGACAGCAACGCCGGCGGTCCTCGGACCTTCGCCGTCCCCGCTTGCGGCGCCGGAATCTGCGCCGCAGGACGCTGAATCGGCACCGACCTTTGCGGAAAAGGTCGAGACGCTACGCAATTCAGATTTCGAATTGCGTTTCACCAACCGCGGCGGCGGCATCGCTGAGGCGGTTATGTTTAATCACATCGCGGAAGACGCCAAGCGCGTGACCTTGAATTCTCCCAAGCACATGCCCATCGGCGCGATGGTTGATGACCCCGCAAAGCCGGTGCTTTCGGAATTTACATTGGCGCGTGATTCCGACAGCAGCGTTCGGTGCGAGCGTACCACGCCTGAAGGAATCGCAATCCGAAAGAAATTTTCGTTGCTGCAGTCAAACCAGAAGAAAGACAATTTTCTTCTTGAGCTGAATCTCGACGTTCAGAACACGGGTGCGCAGCCGTACACAAATGCTGACTACTTCGTCGCGCTCGGCTCGGCGACACCGATTCATCCGAGGGACTATCCGTACTACACGCGATTGGTTTGGTGCATCAATGGTAAAGCCAGAGACCGCAACGTAAGTTCATTTCAAGGTAGCAGCGGTTTTCTCGGTGTCGGTGCGCATCCGGCACAGCGGGTTTTCCAGGACAATTTTGCCGGAGCAGAATGGGCAGCCGTTACCGATCAGTTTTTCGCGACGATCATCGCGCCGCTGAATGCAAGTGTTGCGGGAAAAAACCTGGACAACTGGAAGGCGAACGGGGCCTGGGGCCGTTCGTTTGAAGTCTCAACCACGCAAAACATGATCGGCATCGAAGGTGCGATGCGAATGCCAGGGTTTCAGCTGCAGCCAGGACAAACTTATACCGCGCGCTTCCAGATCTGGACGGGCCCGAAAATCTATCATCGGCTGGCTCAACTCGAGCATAACGAAGCGGAGATCATGAACTTCGGCGTGTTCAAAATCGTCAGCCAATTTCTTCTTAATTTTCTCAACACCATTCATGGTTTCGTCAAAGATTACGGCGTCGCGATTCTCGTGTTGACCCTTGTCGTGCGCCTCGTGCTCTGGCCGCTCCAAAGCAAAGCGAATCAAACAATGCGCAAAACAGCGTTGCTGGGGCCAAAGATGCAGGAGTTGCGCGAAAAATACAAAGACGACCCAACACGGATGAATCAGGAGGTGATGAAGCTTTACAAGCAGTACGGGATTAATCCCGTAGGCGGTTGTTTGCCGATGGCGATTCAGATCCCGATTTTCTTCGGGCTTTACCAGATGCTCGCGCAAGCTGTGGAATTGCGAAACGCGAAGTTTCTTTGGGTGCACGATCTGTCGCAGCCCGATACCGTGGCGCATTTGCCGGTGCTCGGTTTCCCGATCAACATCATCCCGCTGCTCATGGCGGCGACGCAGGTGTGGCTGATGGCGATGACGCCGAAGACCGGCGATCCCACTCAACGCCGCATAATGATGTTTACGCCACTGATCTTCCTATTTTTTTGCTACAATTTCGCGGCGGCTCTGGCATTGTATTACACCGCGCAAAATCTTTTTAGCATCCTGCAATTTTATCAGAACAAACGGCAACCCATGCCGACGCTCGAAAAAGTTGCGCCTGCTGGAAAACGAAAACGATGATGACGCCGAAAGATCTGCTGGACACCATGCTCGGGTACTTCGGTTTCGTGGTGCAAATCGAGGAGACCACCAACGAAGGTGGCAACGCGACGCTGCAGATTTACACCGAGGAAAGCCGGCGGATCATCGGGCGCGACGGCGAGACCCTCGAGGCCATTCAATTTTTGCTGAATCGTTTGCTACAAGCCAGAGACAAGGACGCCGAAAAAGTCATCGTCGATTGCGAACATTATCGCTCCATGCGCGAAGATCGGATCGTGCAGCGGGTGCGCGACTTGGCGGAGCGCGTGCGCATCACCGGCCGTTCGCTTCAGCTCGAGCCGATGAATTCCTATGAACGGCGTCTCGTCCACAACGCCTTCAAAGACGATCCGGAAGTCGCGACGTGGAGCCCGTCAGATTCCGCACGTATCAAGCAGATCACTCTGCTAAAGCGCTCCAAAAAAACAGCCCCGCAAGGAACGACGGCTTCCTAGCCGTCGAGTTTTTTGCAGGCGCTCCGCTGTGCGAAGCGCAACGCGAATTGAGGCGGTTCATACGTGAAAATGCACGTGCATTTACACATCTGTTCGTCTAATTCTTGTTAGGTGAATGCGTACCTTCCGCCCCATATTTGCTGCCATCCTGGTTTCCCTAGGGCCGCTGGCACAGGCCGCCGCGCCGATCCCACAGACTGCGGTTATAGTCGAAGCACAGCAGCAGTTTGACCGCTTCATCGGAGTCACCGGCGATGTCCGGGTAGTTTTCTCCGACGGCCACAGCGAACTTCTGACGCAGGAGCAGAAGTCTCGCGAGGTACGACTTTCACGCTCCGGCTTGGTCGGCTGGATTCATGTTCCTCGGGAGACGCTCGACGCCGGAAGAATGATGCTAGCTGGCAAAGAATTGCTCCTTGTTCGTCTTCCGAGCGGTCAGACGAAGAGATTTCCCCCGTACGACGAGAATGTAGCCATCCTCGGTTGGCAGTTCGCCGACGACGATAAAACAATAGTGCTTCGCTCCATGGGCCATCACGGTCCTTCGTCCTTTGTGAAGTACAGCCTTCGGACTGGCAAGATTATTGACGCGGTCGATTCCTTCTTGCGCTATGACCGGTTGCCCGCATGGGCGAAAGTCTTGGCCGACCCCGATTAGACCAAAGCGTGCTGTTTACCGTTTCGCCAAACCAAACGACGATAAAGCTAACCGCCACCGCCGTACACTTTGATGATGCCCTTCTGATAGATACTTTTCTTTCCGGTGCAGATAGGCCTTTCTGTCAGTGGCAGCAGCTTGTTTTATTCTCGTTAGGTGCGTCCTAGTAGACGTTCTCTCCGGCGTTACACACCGCCACTACAGCTTTCCCTTCGATCGCGCGGCATCCATGGCAGTTCCCGCGCGCACTTCCGGTCGCCAGCGGAATTTGTCGAGCAGTGGATTATCTTTTCCTTCCACTGTGTCGGCGATGATCTCACCCAGCACCGGGGCAAATTTGAATCCGTGTCCGCTGTCACCCGCAGCAACGACCAATCCTTCGCGGTCCGGATCGCGCGCGATCCAGAAATGTCCATCGTGCGTGTCGCAATACATGCATACGCGCGTGTAGACAATCGGCGCATCCGTAAGTGAGGGGAAAGTTGAGGCCAGAAATTCGCGCAAGTTCTTTTCATCATCGGCAGTCACCACGCGCTCGGGAGAGTCGGGCGACATCTCGCGTCCAGAACCGTGATTAGCAATCTTCACCACGCCGTCGCGGTTGATTGGGAATCCGTAGTAGCCGGTTGTCGTAATGTCTGCGCCGAAAACGGGAAAACGACTCCGGCGCGAACAAGTCAGGATCTGAAGGCTTGATGTGAAATACCGGCTGCCCGGTCGCGCGGAAAAACTTGTTGGTAAACGGCAGCAGGTATGGTGTCCACGCGCCGACCGCCATGACAACTACGTCGGCGGCAAGCTCCGTCATCCCGAGCGAAGTCGAGGGACCCCGAGAAACTACCTGATCGGTTTCGCCACGGGATTCCTCGACTTCGCTCGGAATGACAGTGCTGAGCTGCCGATCATCGAGCAATACCCCATTCACCCGACCATGGCTTTCATGTAGATGCGCAAATCTGACGCCGTCGCGCAGTTCAACACCCAATGATTTCGCGCGCTCGATTAACATCGCAACCGTGCGACCGCTCTCCGCATAACCAGCGTCGATCTCGAGAACGCCATCACGATAAAGTTCTGGATTCCAGGCAGGAAAACGCTTCCACAACTGCGGCGTATTCATACGCGCTACCTCGAGTCCGCGCTTTTCGAGCAGTTTCAAACTTTCATATTCAAAATCACCTGACTCCATTTTCTGACGCCGAACGAACATGACGCCGACTTCGTGGTACAGCTTGGTGCCGAATTCCTCATTCCATTGGCCCCAGAGTTGAATCGAGCGTTCGGCGAGGGCGGTGTAATCCTCATCAGCGCCGTATGCGGCCCGCACCGCCTTACTGATGTCGGTGGATGCTGCCAACGGATGGGGCAGCGGCCCCGGATCGACCAGCACGACTTCGTGACCGCGCTTCCTTAGCTCGATCGCGGCAGTAACGCCATTAATCCCGGCGCCGACAACGATGATTCTCGACATATCGTGAACCTGTCATTCTGAGCGAAGCGAAGAATCTCTGATCATTCGGTCCATCCGTGCTACGGAGATAATCAGAGATGTTTCGCTCCGCTCAACATGACAACGAAACAAGCGACGTTCGGTATTGGAAGCGCTAAGTGCATGGTTGCTCAGCCTATGCGCGCAGCGCGCGTTCCCGTTCGAGCAGAGTCGGGTGTGAGTAATAAAAATCGCTGTAAAGCGGGTGAGGCGTCAGGTTGCTCAGGTTCTTCTCGGTCAGTTTGCGCAACGCCCGAATGAGTGGCTGCGCCTCTCCCATGGTCGCGCGCGCGAACGCATCAGCCTCGTACTCGAAACGGCGCGACCAAAGATGAATCAGCGGCGAAAACCAAAAACTGATCGTCCCTGCCAACAACGCAAACACCAGCATCGCCGGCACAATGTTAGCCGCGGCAAAACCCGCATGATACTCGAAACCGAATGCGCGATAAAACCACTGCTGACGAGCCAGCCACGCGACCGGGTGAAACCAATAAACACGCCAACGATGGAAACAGCCGAGCAACTTCGCGACATGGCGTTTTTTGTAGTGCCCGATTTCGTGCGCAAGCACGGATTCCAGTTCCGGCTCGGCTAGCTGGGCTACGAGTGTGTCGAAAAGAACAATCTTGCGGAAACGTCCGAAGCCGGTGAAGAAAGCATTGGAGTGACGCGACCGCTTACTGCCGTCCATTACTTCAATGCTGCGAGCTGGAAAATCGGTGCGCCGCGCCAATGCAAAAAGGCGTTCGCCCAAGGCGGAGCCCTCCGGCAGCGGCGTGAATTTGTTGAAGAGCGGCATGATCACCGCAGGGGCGATCAGCATTAAGACTAATTGAACCGCGATAACCAGCACCGCTGCCCAAATCCACCAGTTCGGGCCAGTCCATTCGATCAGCTTCAACACCAGCACAAGCAACGGAAAACCGAGCAACACCGCTAGGAAAAATCCTTTCACCCGGTCAAGTATCCACGTCTTCACGCTGGTCGTGTTGAAACCGAATCGTTCTTCGAGTTTGAACTGCGCGTACCACGCAAATGGCAAACTGACGATGCTCAATGCAACGCCTGTAGCGAAAAGAAAAGTGGCCATTGCCAACACAGACGTGCCGGAATCTGCAGTGAATGTTCCAAACGCCCACGGCAATAGACCGCTGAATAACACCCCAATGAGGAGCACGGCATCAAACAACGTGACGACTTCTCCAAACCGGCTTTTGGCCAGGGTATAATCGACCGAGCGACCATACGTCGATTGATCAACCATCCCGCGAAACGCACGTGGCACTTCATTCGCGTGTGCATACACGTGGCGTTGGTTCAGACGGTTCAGCCACAATTCGGCAATGACGCGTGCGAGAATCAGGACTAACGCAATAATGGCAAACGGTGACATGCAGAGTCATGATAGTCTGTCATTCTGAGCGGAGCGAAGAATCTCAGTTCGTAATCAGAGCGACGGACGGAAATTCAGAGATGTTTCGCTTCGCTCAACATGACAAGAAATTGATCAGCTTGCGAAAAGCTTCCGATAGTAGCGATACCAATCACTTTGAAACCGCTCACTCGGATCGTACTTTCTCTTCAAATTCAGAAATTCTTTGAATTGCGGATAGCACGCGGTGACTTGCTCGGGTTTCGCGAATTTGTGATACGTCAGGTAATAACTCCCGCCGCGAGCTATGGCCAAATCGATTAAACCGCGGAAAGAACGCGCCGACGCTTCGATGCCACTCGGTGTATGGAGCGTGAGCAGATTGAAAATGATACAGGCGTAGGATTGCTTGGCCCATGCAAGAAAGCTTTCGTCATCTTTTTCGACCAATCGGACGGTACCGTAGATGACTGTTGTGCGATTCGAGCGCAACAAATCTGCCGCCTGCGTTAGAAAATCCGGAAGGTCGGAGCGCGGCACATAAATTTCGGTGATGATGAGACTCGACTCATCACCTCCGAGTTGGTCGTGGATCTTCTGCGCATAATTTGGGAGATATGCGCTAAGCTGGTTGGTGTCGGACCAGTAAGTCTGTCCGTTTGTCGACAAATAGTAATCGCTGTAGCGCTTGAACGCCTTGTCCCGATTGGTGTAAGCGAGCCGCAAGAGATCCAGCCAGTCGTCATCGCGTAATTCCTTTTTGGCAACAATGGGTTCGTCTTCGCTGATCGGTTCGTAGCAGGAAAACACTCCGCGCTGGAGGAAGTCCGGTGATTTTTCATCGACTGAAAATTGAAAATCGCCGTAAAGAAACTTCTGCGCGATGCGCTCTTGGAATCGTTTTGGTAAATCGTTAGCGCGAATTATTTCTACTACGCGTCTTAATTTTTGCCGCGGAACGAGCCGAAGCGTTACGGTGTCGATCAATCCAAAAAGGCCGTAGCCACCGATCGCGAGCCGGAACAATTCACTATTTTCTTCGCGCGAGCAGCGAATCGATTTCCCATCGGCGGTGATCATCGTAAATGATTCGATGTTGGAAATCAGCGGCTTCATCCGCAGTCCGCGTCCGTGCACATTGGAGGAAAGGCTCCCGCCGAGTGTGAATGTATCGGCGCCGGTTTGTTTTTGTGCGATGCCCCATTGCTTTGTCTCGTCTGCTTGAGCGTCGAGATACGCGCGAATCAACTTCGGCCATTGGATCCCGGATTCTGCTTCGAGCAATCCGCGTTCGCAATCGAACGAAACCACGCGATCCAAGTCACGCGTATCGATGCAAATGCTGTCGCTCGCGAATTGCTGGCCACCCATCGAGTGCCGGCATCCCGAAACGGAAATCGGCAAGCCCTTTCGCGACGCAGAACGAACGATCTCGGCAAGTTCATTTCTGGTGCGCGGTCTTAGAAGTTCGCGAACTCGAGTGCGATTAAGTTGCGAATGGACGTCGTTGACCCAAATCTCTTTCTCGCGGTCCGCGAATACGTGCGGCGCAAGCGCAAAAAGCGTCGCCGTGCGTATGAATTCACGGCGGGTCAGCATTGCGAAACCTTAACTACGCCAGCTAGATTTCAGCCAGACAAATTACCTCGCCTCTTGCGATCGTTTCATCGGCGAGTCCCGATTCTATTTTCCGCAGATCATTATGATCGAAAAATCCAATTACACGCCACGGCCGCACAAACTCAGCAAGTTCACTGCGTGTAGTTCCCCACAGGAACGGCTCGCCGCGAGTGCGCAACCACCAGGTAACAAGTTTGGTTTGAGAATCGAATCGAATGTCTCCGTCCCGATATTTTTCCATGAACGTGAACGCAAATTGGCTTCCGGGAGCACTGAGGCTGCTCAATGTTCGTATCAGAGATGAGACGACGTCCGCCGGGAAATACATCAGCAAACCTTCGGCGATCCAGAATGTGCGTTTAGCCGGATCGAATCCACTGCCGATCAACGTTTCTCTATCGAGACCGGCGGCATTCAAATCAACTGCGACGAAATGCACTCCTTCGATTCCGATTTCGGAACAGGCGCGCACTTTGTGACTCTGCGTAGCCGGATGATCGATCTCCCAAAATCGCGCAGTCGGAAACTCACCTTGCAACTCGGAACTGAGTGGATCGAAGCCAGCGCCGAGTATGACAACTTGGGCAACCCCGCTAGTAAGTGCCGAGCGTACCAGCTCGCTGATACATTTCTTTCGTAAGACGTAATGCAGCAAAATTCCCGGGATCGTGATGCGCTCGATCGACTTCGCGATCGGCCGAAACCAACTCTGCCGAACAATTTTCGAGAACAGCTGTGTTTGCCATGAATGCTTCTCTAAGACGCGAGCGTATAAATCTGCCGAGGTCTTGGAAACGAGACGCGAGTATTTAGCGTCGTGACGCAAAAGAACCACGCTCGCAGCTATGAGCAGTGCTGTGCGACTAGCCTGTTGGTGTTGCACCTACTATGGGCGGCAGGTTCTATTCGCGAGCGCTAGCCACGCCTTTGGAGTCCGCTGCTCTAGCTTGAGCGGAAAGAAATTCGCGAACGTGATTCAACTCAGTTCGTGAATCGCCGGCTTTTGACGTTTGTGCGGCCAATTTTGTGTAATAGCGGCTTGCACCCTGTTTGTCGCCGGCCAGCTCGGCGGCTTGCGCGGCTCCATACAAACCTCTGAATCGTCCGGGATAGATCTTGAGCGCGGCCTCAAATTCTCGCTGTGCTTCCGTTGGTTGCCCCATTTCCAGCAGCAGAGTGCCGAGTTGTTCGCGAATCGGAACGAACGCCCCGGGCGAAACAGGATGCTTGCCGAGTATGTCTTCGGAATCCGCGGCCCGTCGTAGCATATCGGTTGCTTCGTCCTTCTTGCCTTCGGCGGCAGCCACCCATGCCGAAGCTGCTTGCATCTGCAGGTCGAGATGATTTTTGAAATAATCGAATTTTGGCTCTTTCGTCGCGTCGCGTAATTGCTGCATTCGCGCGATCGCTTTTCGTGCGCCCTCGACGTCGCCAGTATGCGCGCGTCCCAGCGCGTGACCATATTCGATGAGCGCTTCCATGAAAGGGAACGAAGCCCAGTGTGGCACGTTCGGAATCGGCAAGTTTGCTGCCGCTGCCCAATCGTTCCGCTCAAATGCATAACGTGTTGGAATTGCGGCCAACGCATAGGCTGCGCTGAACTCCAACTCTGGATTCGTCTTCTTCACTTTCGCCGGCTATGTCGACAATCTTTTTCGCCTCCGTGTCCTGAGCTTCCTGCAGATACGAGTAGGCCAGATAATCGAGCGCGTGTAATTCTTCGGCTTCCGTGGCGTCGCGATGACGTATCGCCGCATAAGCGCGCGAAGCTTCAGCCGAAGCTTGATTTGCAGCGATGGACTCGTCCCACATACCCAGTCGCGTAAAGATGTGTGATGGCATATGCAGCGCGTGCGGCACCCATGGTGCGATGGAATTATAGGTCTGGGCTGCGGTCAGGCCGCGTTGAGCGAATTGAGGATAATCGTAGGAATGAATCAGGTAATGAACGACTCCGGGGTGATTAGGATTTTGTTTCCAGAGTCTTTCCAATATTCCGGCGGCCTCAAGCTGCTTTGACAAGCTTATGTCGTTAGGCGTTGCGTAGCCGACGCCGAGCACCGCGAAGGCGTAGAAGGTTTGCACTTCGAAATCGTCCGGATATTTGTCGCGCAATCGCCGCATTGCTTTCTCGTAGGCGACTACGCGATCGCGTGGTCCGACCGGACCGTGACACGATTGTCCGACCGGAGCTGCGTTCGAACTGTCCGCGGTATTGTAATAGCTGTTTAGCGCGGTGATGAAGCTGCGTTCGCGATCCGAACCGCCATCCATCGACATCGCCTGTTGAATGGCAGCTTTACCTGCGCGCATTTCGTCGGGATTTGGTGGAGTCCAGATCGGATGCCACCAAGTCATCGCGATTCCCCATCGAGCCATTGCGCATTTCGGATCGCGTTCGGCTACTGACGTAAAAACGCGTCGCGCCTCTTCGTAGAAAAACGAATGGAGCAATGCCACACCACGAGCGAAATCAGCTTGGACATCAGGCGAGCACGTTATGGGGAACGTCACTTTTCCAACCCCGCGCAAATCGCCTGGTTCGGGAGGGGCGGCGGATTTGACGTGGTTTAAAAGGAGGAAACTATGGGCCAGTCCGACAAGCAAAACCAGGCGGAGCGAGCGGAACATTTCTGATGCTACGTACCCGTAGCTATCGCCGCAAACGCGAAGATCACTTCAGCACCTTGAAATCCATGGCCTATGTCATTCTGAGTGAAGCGAAGAATCTCAGTTCGTCCTTAGACCAAACCACCAGAATAGTCAGAGATGTTTCGCTCCGCTCAACATGACGGAGGAATTGGCTTTGGCCTGTGGGACTCTTCGTTTTAGCGCCAATGGCGCGGAATCATCTTAGCCTGGCGCATCGCCCCAGGGAATTGAGTGCATATGAATAAGCGCTGAAAGCGCAATTCAATCTTCATCGGGGACCTGATCTGGCAGTGAATCGCGCCTTCAGCGCTAATCCTTTTTGCATTACCGTAATCCTGGGGTGCTGCCCCAGGCTTTCAATGAACGCTGCGCACTTGGCCCGCTAAAAGACCTCAGCGCCGGAATACGCCAGCCTTGCATGCCTACTCAAACTCAAAAACGATTTTGCCGTTGCGTTTGCCTAGTGCGGCATGTGCGACTGCTGCTTTGACTTCGCTTAGTGGATAAGCTCTTTCGATTTTTGTTTTGAGCAGACCGCGCCTGGCCATATCGAAAAGTGATTGAAACGTCTGCACGCGCTCAGACGGAGTGGCTTGGTCGTACCATTTGTTGATCCAGATGCCGCGAAATCGCAGGTCTTTAAAAATGAGAAGGCCAGTCGGAATTTTCAACGGCTGCAAGCTCATCGCGCCAAAGCTCACCAATGTGCCGCCAGGCGCGAGACAATTAGCAATGCGCAGCGCGCTGTCGCCCCCCACGGAGTTTAGGCCTAGACGAATGGAGGCTCCGCCCGTCGCGTTCTTTACGTCTTCGCGAAGATTGTCGCCGTCGACCAGCACGACATCGCCGCCTTCTGCCAGCAGTTCGTCAAGTGGTTCCGCGCGTCGGACAACGTTCACGGTTTTATAACCGAGCTCATGCGCGATTTGAATCACGTCGCGACCAGCCGCCGAGTTCGCTGCGTTTTGAATCAGCCAATCGCCTTTCTGTAAATCGACGTAGTCATGCAGCAGTCGCCACGCGGTCAGCGGATTAATTTTTAACATTGCCGCCTGAACCGGCTCTATTCCATCAGGCACAACGACCAAATCTTCAGCTTTCACAGCGACGGCATCCCGCCATGTGCCGATGTTGTGCGGCAGGATCACGAGCGCACCGCTCGTTAGGCCATTTACGCCCGGGCCTAACTCAACCACAACGCCGGCGCCTTCGAATCCCGGCGTCGCGGGGAGTTGCGCGCGCACCGGATATTTTCCTTCGATCTGATTTAAATCCGCTGGATTGATGGGAGCTGCGGACATCTTTACCACCGCTTCGTCTGCAGCTGGCGTCGGCCACGGAAGTGTCTCAACTTGCAATACGTCAGCGGGATTTCCGTGCGTTTCGTAAACCGCAGCGTTAATACTTTTGCTCATCGATGCCAGCGGAAGCTCATGCCTCTAAGAAGATTCTGCAAACCGCCGCGCGCGTGGCGCTGCTTGGTTTGCTCATCAATGTCGTGCTTGCTTCAGTCAAAATCGTGGCCGGCGTTATCGGCCACGCTTACGTGCTGATTGCCGATGGAATCGAGTCTGCACTGGACATAGGCGGCTCGATCGTGATTTGGGGCGGATTAACCGTCGCAGCGAGACCTCCGGATGAAACGCATCCGTACGGTCACGGCAAAGCCGAACCAATCGCTGCGATCGTCGTGGCACTGGGCGTGCTTGTAGCTGCGACTGGTCTCGCCATCGAAAGCGTTCGCGAAATT
Source organism: uncultured Verrucomicrobiae bacterium (assembly GCA_963825355.1). Classification (GTDB taxonomy): domain Bacteria; phylum Verrucomicrobiota; class Verrucomicrobiia; order Chthoniobacterales; family UBA10450; genus Udaeobacter. Next base: position 17,810 of record CAWGSY010000017.1, read on the forward strand.
CTGACGCCGCATCACGGACCTGCACCGTTCACGCTCGCGATTCTCATTGTAGTTATCGTCGTTAAAGAAATCCTTTTTCGGTACGTCAATCGCCTCGGCCGACAGACCGAGAGCACCGCAGTCAAAACGGATGCGTGGCATCACCGGAGTGATGCGCTGACTTCTACCGCGGCGTTCATCGGAATCTCGGCGGCACTTCTCGGTGGCGAAGCCTGGTACAGCGCGGATGACTGGGCAGCATTATTTGCGTGCGCGGTGATCGCCGCAAACGGCGTCAGGCTTTTGGTCCCGGCGTTCCATGAAATCATGGACACCGCGCCTGGTGGAAAAATTGTCAGGTCCATTCGCGGTGTGGCCTGCTCCGTTCCCGGTGTAGTCGATGTGGAGAAATGCCAGGCCCGTAAGATGGGCTTGGATTACTACGTCGATCTACATGTGGGCGTGGACGGCAACATTTCCGTGCACGACGGACACGAGATTGCACACCGAGTCAAGAGCGCGATTCAGCAAAGCGACTCGCGCATCGCTGACGTGCTTGTCCACATCGAGCCTGCGGGATAAGCAGATCACGCTATTCGACAGGTTCGCGTTTTATTTAACACCGGCCTTCAGCCCAGTGACATCGCTAACGAAAGCACCAGCCGTTTTAACGGCTTGCGATCGGAATATGTGCTTTCCTATTGGGATATTATGAAGAAAATGAACGGCTGCTACCGTAGACACCCGTTACCACCGGGCTAAAGCCAAGTGTTAATGAGACATGTTGCTGAACCGAGCAACTGTAGCGAAGAGTGGTGACGTTTTGGTAGGGGCGGTTCACCCGAACCGCCTTGGCTATTGAGGTCAATGGCCCCGACCTTCGTCGATGCTTTGCACAATGGCATTCAGCGCGCTCGCGAGGGTTTTTCGAGCGCGCGCGATTCTTCTGGCGAATCCGATCAGGCCCGGTATGCGCATTGGACGAGTGAGGAAAAACCTGGCAAGCAAGGCGGCGTGAGTTCGCTGCTGTTGGATATCAAACAAGACGTCCGGCGGAGCAGGGAACGGTTCGGTTGGCGTATCTGTAATGACGCGGAGCGCCAGCAGCGGAATGCCGTGTTCCTTGCAGGCCTGCGCTATGAATTCTGTTTCCATGTCGATCGCGGAGCTTCCTGATTCGCGCGCTATTCTTTCTCGTTCTTCGCTGGAATCGATCAACGCAGGCACCGTCAACATGCCGGCCGCATAAATCGACACATTTGAAAGCGACGTGTGTTTTAGGTCGACAGTCGAAAAATTCTTTGCTACTAAAAGATCGTTCACCTGAAGTACATGGTTGAGCGATCCTGCAAATCCAGCGCTGATCAAAAAATCGAATTGCTGGTTTTCGAGAAACTTTCCGATGCGTGCCCTGCAAATCTTTTCACCGACACCGGTGTGAATGACTTCGACTGAAGTATGGCCGATCGTACCGCGGACGATGCTGATGCCGTTTCGATTGGCGTGAGATTTATTTCCGAGCCGGCGCAAGAACTCCGAGCTTTCGGACGGCAAGGCAAATGTCACTGCAATCATGGGAATGTAGCGTAAGCCTCTGGCTTGCGTACGAAACATCGCAAGCGACGCATGCGCTACCCTGGCGTTGCCTCCACGATCTGCACAACGAAACTCTTTTTCTCGCGTGTAGCCGGGGTCGACTTGTCCGCCGAACCCTCGGTGAAGGCAGGTGACACTGGCGTTTGCTTGCTGATTGATGCAATCTGAGCGCGAAATTCCTGCTCCCGATTCGACGGAACGTCAACAAGCACACTAAGTCTATTGCTGTCCTGAAGGCCCTTTGTCGCGGAGCCGCCGAGGCGACCAGCAATCGTGACTACCTCATTTGCGACGCTATCCATTTTACCGGTTGCAGCTGTGATTGTAATTTCGATCACGCCCAGGGCGTTTGGCGCCGGTGTGAGCGCCGCGGCGCGTTCGATCGATCTTGCGATCTGCTCCCGCATCTGGGCCTCCAGCAGCGGGCGGTTCGGATTTTTGCTTTCATGTCTGAAGATAAACCAGAGACCGATGCCGACGTTTACAAGCATGAGAATTATGAATGCAACGCCTACGCGGATGGCCATGTTGTGGCCTTGCGCTGAAACTTTGGGTGGTGCTGGTAATACAACCTCTTGAGAATCGCCGTGCATTCCGGCATGAATCTGTCGCGCCACAGCGAATTCGCGTTGCAATTGTTTGTCCGACATCAATTGCTCTTCCAAAGCAGCGCGGTCCGACGGAGCTAATCTGCCATCGAGATAATCAAAAAGCTTGTCAGGATTCATTGCTTCGCAACTGTAGGGCGTTTCTGTGAAACGCCGCTTTACTTGGCGTCCGCCGCGGCGAACGCCCTAAAAATATCGGCGGAAGGGTCACGCCAGAGTTCTTTGCACGCAATTGCTAAGTAGCAAGCGGGTCGGACAACGATCGGATCTGATTGCCACTCTTTGGGTGTACATTCCTAACGAGTTTTGAAGGAAAACATCGCGAACAATTACAATTCGTTTAGGCGTTTGCTGCACAAATGGATTGCGAATTCTTGACAAACCGGCCGCGCGCTGTTGTAGAAGGATAAGTGGCTGATCGATTGCATGTAATATGAAATCTTCGATTCGCACTGTCTCACTTCTCGCGGGCATTGCGTGGCTTGCGGTTCCGGGAATCGACGCTCAGGTCAATGTGATCCAGGAGCACAACAATGTTTCCCGCGATGGGGTGTACATCGATGCGGCCTTTACGCCTGCAGCTGCTGCCGGGCTGACGCGTGACCTCAACTTTGATGGCACGATTTCCGGCAATGTTTACGCGCAACCGCTCTACGTCGAAGGCGGTCCCAATGGCCCGATGATTATTGCCGTCACAGAATCCAATAACGTTTACGCGCTCAACCCCACGACCGGCACAGTGATCTGGCAGCGCAACCTCGGCGCGGCTGTCACCTCCGGTCTTCCCTGTGGAAACATCAATCCACTTGGCATCACCGGCACGCCTGTTGTCGATCTCCCCTCACGATCGCTTTTCTTCGACGCAATGATTGATGGTATTACCAAGAAGCATTTTATTTATTCGCTCAACGTGGACACCGGCGCCACCAATCCTGGCTGGCCGGTAGATGTGGGCGCCACCGCTACCTATAACGGCATTTCTTTTAATTCATCGTTTCAAAATGAGCGCGGCGGGCTGGCTCTGGTGAACGGCCGCGTTTATGTGTCCTACTCCGGTCACGCCGGTGACTGCAACCCCTATCATGGGTGGGTTGTGGGCGTTGACATCAATAATCCCTCGGATGTGCATGCCTGGGCCACGACAGCATTGGGTGGCGGGATCTGGGGACACGGCGGCGTCGCCAGTGACGGCACAAACATGTTCGTGGTTACGGGAAACACGTTTAACACGGGCGGCAATTGGATGGGGGGCGAAGCCATTATTCGGTTGCAAGCCGGCCCGGTTTGGACCGGTCAGCCTACCGACTACTGGGCGCCTCTTAATTGGCTCTCACTCGACAACAGTGACACGGATCTCGGTGGTGTAAGTGCGACTGTTATCGATGTGCCGGGAGCTACTCCTTCCCAGCTTGTGCTTGCCCTGGGCAAAGATGGCAATGCTTATCTGCTCAACCGCAACAATCTCGGCGGCATCGGTGCGCCCGTGGCCCAGGGGTTTATTTCTGGCACAGTCAACAGAGGCACCTCAGCTATAACTTACCATACTAGCCAGGGAACGTATTTTGGTTTTCATACTGATGGCGACACGATCAGGGTCTGTAGCATTACCCCGACGAATCCTCCTACGATGGCAATCGCCTGGAGCATGACTCAGTTCGGACGAGGCTCGCCATGGGTCACAACGACTGACGGAACCAACAACGCGATTGTGTGGGTCGCCGGCGTTGGAAACGACCAGCGATTGCACGGCTACGACGGCGACACAGGTGCCGTGATCTATGCAGGCGGTGGGGATAACGAATTGATGACCGGCACGCGCCAATGGAACACCGGCATGGTTGCACGCGGCAGGATTTACTTCGGTGCCGACAACAAAGTGTATGCCTTTCAGTTGCCTGCAGGAACACCTACGCCCACACCCACCGCTGCTGTAACACCTACAGGCACACCTGCACTCACTGCTACACCGACTTCTACTCCTACCCCGAATCCAACTCCGACTCCCACTGCAACCCCTTCACCAACCGTTACGCTTACGCCCACCCCTGCAGCGCCTGTTTTCATCAACTGCGGTGGCCCGACTTACCTGGACAGCGCAGGTCAACTATGGTCTGCCGACATGGATTTTGTCGGCGGTTCGACTTTTTCGACTACTAATTCAATTACCGGAACATCGGACCCAACGTTGTATCAAACGGTGCGCTATGCGCCCACGCTCACGTACAACATCCCAGTCGTTAACGACACCTACACGGTCACGCTCTACTTTGCTGAAATATATTTCGACGCCCCCGGACAGCGTGTGTTTAGCGTTAGCATAGAAGGGCAAACTGTTCTCCAGAATTTTGATATCTGGGCGGTAGCCGGACAATTTGCCGCGGTTCAACGAACGTTCGTTGTTACGGTCACAGACGGAATGCTCAACATTGTCGCACCGGCAAGTGTGAACAACGCCAACTTTTCCGCCATTCAGGTCATGCCGGGATCTTTTGCACCGACTCCGTCCCCAACACCAACTGCGACTGCGACTGCGACTCTTACACCAACTCCGACTCCGACGGCCACAGCCACTGCTACTGCAACCGCTACCGCACTGCACTGCTACTGCTACTGCTACTGCTACGGCCATTGCGACTGCTACTCCATGCAACGCCAATCGCTACTGCTGCTGCAACTGCAACTGCACGGCCACTGCAACGCAACCGCTACGGCTACACCGACTGCGACGGTAATTCCTACACCTGCGGCTCCGATGGCCTTGAACGCAACCAATGTGACCGCCACCAGCTTCACCGCAAACTGGAGCAGTGTAATCAGCGCGAGTGGTTACCGATTGGATGTGTCCACGGGCGCTACTTTTGTCAGTTATGTGCCCGGGTACCAAAATCTGGACGTTGGCAATTTCACCAGTCGAAACGTCATCGGGCTGACGTCGAACACGCAGTATTACTACCGGTTACGGGCATATAACGGCAACGGTACCAGCCCCAATTCCAACGTGATCAAAGTAAAGACGAAGCCGCACTAACGAACTTTACTGCGGAAGGGAAAAGCAATGGTAGGGCGGGCAATCCTGTGCCCGCCGTCGCGATGCAATCACTAAGAACGGTGCGCACGGGAGTGACGCGCCATACCCAGGCGTGCACTTTATTTGATCCAAAGACGCGAGGTTTTCCAACGCGGACGTCCCGCCGAACTCTTCGCCGAGATAGGCAGCGTGCCGACACCGTGCATGATGTTTCGGGGGACAGATTCGAGACGACAGGGAGATAGGTGTGGTTAACAGAAAAGAAGGCATCAACGGGGAAACCAGGCAAGCCGTTTGCTCTTTGCTCTAGGGCACAGAGGCAATAGAGTCGCTTCGTGGCCGAGGACGATCAGGCAGAGCCGCGGCGTCACGGGCGGTTTTGGCGTCGCGTGATCGCCGCTTTGGTTGTTTTCGTAGCGCTGGTGGTCCTTGTTCATCGGCCAATCTTGCTGGCGATAGGCCGAAAGATCGTGCTCAACTACGCGGCGGAACACAATTTGAAGGCTGATTTCAGGGTTGAGGGAAATCCGTTCGGCAGCGTCACGATTCGGAATCTCCACGCGTTTGCGGTAGGTCCGTCGGATTATGAATCGATCGACGCCGATTATGTGTACCTCGATTACAGTTTGTTCGGATTCGCACGGCACGGTCTGCCCCGGTTGTTCAACGATGTCGAAGCGCGTTCGGCCAGCATTGTTTTAAATCCTTCCAAGGCACCGTTGAGGCCGAGGCCGCCGCATCCGCGATTGAAGTTGCCAAGGTTCTTCCCGGAACGAGTGCGTGCTACCGACCTTACATTTATCGTTAGAAATCAGCCGTACGACTTCGTTGTTGGACATGCTGACCTGGAACTAAATCCGCGCACTCCCGGAGAGCTCCGGATCGAGACGCTGCAACTTCCCTCCGGCGATACGTGGTCGAGAATTTCCGGCCAGACTTCTTACACGAACAAGAACCTGATTCTCCGCGACCTGAATTTAAGCGATCAAGAGCAGCTTCATTTTCTGCAAATCGACGCGTCGCAAATCGACGCGAATTATCTTGGACTCAAGATCAACTGCACCGTGGGCGGGGGCCAAATCTCGGCCTCTGCTCCGATAACTGAAACAAGCTCGTCGCTCGATACGAAGCTACATCTGACTGCCGAGAAAGTTGCGTCGGAAGCGCTGAACAAATTTCTTATTATTCCTGAGAATTATCTTTCCGGCGAAATTGAGCGACTTGCTCTCGAAGCCACAGGCACGATCGACGCGCCGCGCACTTGGAACGGTACACTATCGCTCCAAATGAACGATGTGCATCGAAGGGAAATCAATTTCGATCGCGGCGTCATACAAATGTCCGCAGAACAAGGGAGTGTGGTTTTGCGATCAGCCGACATCGTCCAGGACGTGAACAACTTTCATTTTCACGGAGGAATGGAATTGCCTGCCACATTCAACGACTTCGGCCGCACACCAACGAATCTGAAAATCTCTGGTACAGCACCTGATCTGGCACGATTAACAGCTGGCGTGCCCCTCCGCCTGACCGGCTCGGCTCAGTTCAACGGCAGGATCGACGTCGTCAATGCAACTGTAGAGGCAGACCTGGGCGTGAGCGCAGAGGCGGTTGGATTTCAGGATGGAATAATTGACAAGCTGAATTCCACGCTACGCGCGTCCAAGCGCGTGGTGCATGGCGATAGTAAGAGACCGTGGTTCGCGGACCTCCGCACGGCAATGAATTTCGAGTTAACGGGCATGCGTTATCGCGATTACATCGTCGATTCAGTGGAAGGCTCATTCAACAGCAGCGACGACGTTCTCGGCCTCGACAGGTTGGATCTGCGGCGAAAACAAAATGAGCTGAATGCTCGTGGACGTTATTTGCTTCCGGCCGAGGTCAGCAAATTCACATCGCAACCTGCACAGATCGACATTGCGCTCAATGCGCCTGAGGCTGGCGATTTCTGGGTCGCTGATTCTCCAACCAGAGTGAGCGGCCCGTTGCAATCACAAGCACAGTTTGAATGGAAACAAGAAGTCGCAACGGGACAACTATGGCTCGCTGGATCCAATCTCAAGATGCGCGATTTGGTTCTCCGGCAAATTAGCGCTCAGTGTTCGATTTCGAATAGCGTGGTCTATGTAAACGACTTCAGCGCGGCTCTGAATAACACGGATTACATCAACGCAACCGGGACATTCAACTTGCACCCGCCTCACCAGTACAAAGGCAACGCGTCCGCAAGCGTGTCGAACCTGGCGGTATTCGAGCCGCTTTTGCGCGCGTTCGGAAACCAGAGCCAATTGGCCGGCTCATTCAAATTAGATTGGGACGGCAGTGGCCAGGGAATGACGACTTCCCAGCCGTCAATTTCGAAATCGACGCCTGCCCTAGCCGTCGCTCCTTGGAGAAACACCGGTAACCTCAAGTTCGCCTTGGAAAAAGCGCGCTACGGAAATTTACAAGGGCTCCAGGCAAACATCGACGCGTCATATTCGCCTGAGGGTCTTGATGTGCCTGTCATTTTTTTTGCGACGAGCAACATGGATTTCAATGCGATCGCCCGGACGAAGGATGACACGCTGGAAATAGATAAGATCCAGCTGAACCAGATTAGTGCCGCGCAATCGCAACGATCTGGTCGTAGCCGAGGACCTGCAGAAGGCACTCCAGCGCAACAACGCACGAATTACGCCTACGGATATGTCTCAATCCCGTTTGTATGGCGAAACCTCGGGACGAAATCCGCAGTAGTGCCGTCTTCCGGCAAAGTGTCGGTAACAATGCAGTCGGAGAATCTTGACCTAAAAAGGCTGGCGCATGATCTCGGAATGCCACCGGGAATCTCAGGCATCGTCAATGCGAAGCTCAACGGTGACGGCACAATCGCAGATTTGAAAACGCAGCTCGACGTGCAGGTGCGGGATTTGCGAAACGAACTCTGGCCGAAAATGGAACCGGCGACATTCGAGCTGAGCGCGCAGACCGTGCAGAATCGGCTAACCGCTTCAGGCAAGCTGCAACAGCCGCGAATTCAGCCGTTGGAAATAACCGCCACGATGCCGTTCGACGTCCAGAGAATTATCCAGGCTCGAGGATTTCCCGACGACACACCAATCACCGCGAAGGCTCGGTTGCCGCGCAGCTCCGTGAATTTTGTTCGTCAATTCGTTCCGGACCTTCAGCAGTTGGATGGCGACCTCGGACTCGACGTTGATGCGAACGGAACGTTTGGTCATCCGGTTTTGAGTGGAGCAGGGGACATGACGGTGAACGTCGCTCGCTTCACGAACGCAACTCTTCCCACGCTGAGAGGTTTTAATGTGCGGTTCAGTTTCAGGGACAATGTGCTCAGTCTCGATCATTTTGGAGGCGATTTGGCTGGCGGGCCTTTTAACATGACCGGTCGCGTTACCTTCGCGAAACTGACCGATCCGATTCTCGATTTGGAAATGAGAGCCCAAAGCGTGCTGATTGCTCGAAACGATACACTTACCGCTCGCGCCGATGGTGATGTCAGGGTAACGGGACCATTTGCGGCGGCGGCCGTCAGCGGCAATGTCGCACTGACAAACAGCCGGTTTCTGAAGAATATTGATCTCATTCCGATCGGCCTGCCGGGCAGACCGGCTCCACAGCCGCCTACGGAACGTCCTGAATTTTTTTCTCTACCCGGTCCTCCGTTCCGCGACTGGAAATTTGATGTCGCGATCAAAACCAAAGATCCAGTGTTGATTCGCGGAAATCTGGCTACTGGCGAAGCGACGACTGATCTGAAATTAACGGGAACCGGTCTTAAGCCGGGTCTGCAAGGTATAGTGCACATGGAAGATGTTGAAGCGACATTGCCTTTCAGTCGTCTCAACGTTTCGCAAGGGTCCCTCACCTTCAATCCCAAGGATTCGACGAATCCGACAATCAATCTGCAAGGCACATCCGTGATCCGGGATTACACCGTTCGCGTCTATGTTTATGGGACTCTCCTTTCGCCACAGGCGATTTTTACCAGTGAACCGCCTCTGCCGCAGGAAGAAATCATTTCGTTGATCGCTACCGGGACCACGCGGCAAGAACTCTCGACTGGAAACGTTCTCGCGGGACGAGCGGCGATGCTGTTAGTGCAACAGCTCTACCGCAAAGTCGTCAAGAAAGGCGAACCGACTGATAGCAACACGGTTTTCAATCGGCTCGATCTCGATTTGGGAACGGTCGATCCTCGTACTGGTCAACAGCAAGCAACTGCAAGGTTCAAGATAACCGACCAGCTTGTGCTCACTGGTGACGTTGGAGTTCGGGGCGATTTTCGAGGGAAACTGAAATATCTGATTCGTTTTCGCTGACATGCGATACGGAATACTCTTCTCCCTCGGAACGGCGGTTTTCGCTTTTGAAGTCGCAGCGCAGAGCACCGTTGATGTTGTGCGACCGGAAGAGCAACAGAAGGCGCGGCGGGCGGTCGTGAAGCAGCAGGAAAAACGCGCCAAGCGCGCCAGCATCATCGAATTTCGAGGCGAGCAAGCGTTCACGGATAAGGAGCTTCGCCTCGGTCTCAAAGAGGAGATCACTACGATCGAAGATTTTGGATTGAGTCCCGCTCGCGCCGACGATCTCGCGTTTTTTCTCGAAGTGTTTTACCGAAAACATGGCTACGCGAAAGTGGCCGTGCGCTACGTGATTGAATCAGGCGATCGCCTGCGGCTGGACATCAACGAAGGTCCGCGTTTCATGCTGAGTCAGGTAATTTTCGATGGAAACGCGCATGAGCCCGCGGAAAAACTCTTCGATTACCTGGTAGGCCCGACACGCGAGCGGTATTCACGCTTGGAGAAACGGGTTCCCTTTGTGGCTGCAGATTTGGAGGAGGGCACGCATCTGGTGCAGCGATTCTATGTTGCCGAAGGCTTTTTGAATGCGGTTGTCGATCCTCCGAGTGAGAAATTTCAGGCTGGAAGCAGTGAGGTCGCTGTCGTCGTGCCGATTCATGAAGGCGGACAATATTTTTTTGGGAACATCACGTTTAGCGGTCAGACAGTTTACGGTTCGGAGGCGCTTCGCGGCCAGATATCCGATCTCCTCCAACGCCCGTACACTGACTTGCGGGTCGAGGACATTCCGCGCCGTCTCGAGGCATATTTCAAGGCGCGCGGCTATTACGATGTCAAAGTCGTGGCCGACGGTACACCGGACGTAGCAGTGAATGGTCGCGTCCCTGTGCACGTCGTCGTTTCACCGGGAGCTGTTTACCACTTCGATGGTGTGACTGTTAGCGGGCTGCGTCGGCTGCATCCCGGTTTTGTGACGAAACGTTTCAGTAGATTAAGCGGCAAAACGTACAGCCCCGATGTTGTAGACGAGCGGTTCCGGACGCTCATGCAGACTGGGCAGTTCAACTTGCTTCAGATCAAGCCCGTCCCGGTCGATGGGCATTTGTTGCGGCTCGACATCTCGGCAGAGGAGGCCAAAAGCAAGGAATTTGGTTTTTGGGGCGGTTTCGACACTTACGAAGGCGCACTCGCCGGAGTGCAAGTCGGCGATCGTGATCTGTTCGGTTACGGTCGGCCGCTCACTGCAACGATTGAAGTCTCGCAACGCAGCTATCGAGGTGAGATTTTGTATGAGGACCCATTCTTCCTGGATACGGATTTTGTTTTCACGGCGAAAGCATTCGCTCTGACGTTCGATTACGACGGCTACACAAAATTTGAGTTGGGCGGACGATTGGAGCTGAGTCGCAAACTTACAAAATATGACCAGGCAGCGCTTGTCCTCGCCATTCGTCATGTGGACATCACTGATTCGCAGATCAGACCGGCCTTCCTCCTGGGACAGAGTGAGTATCAAGTGAACACCATTGGATTTACGAACACACTCGATTTCCGAGAGAGTCCGTACGTCAACCCGCGTGGCTTTCTTATCGGCAACACCATCGACGTGGCGCCGCGCGGCATTGGTAGCGATATCGAATTTGTCCGAAGCACGATGCGCGTTGGCTATTATCGGCCGTTTGGACCAAAGCCACTCACACCCGGCGTGGTTGACGATCAGCCCATCAGCAGTGGTCTCCAGCGATGGGTTCGTCAGTCTTCGATCGCGTTCGGTGCGCGTGCCGGCGTTATTCATTCGCTTACAACCAGCGGCTCCGGCGAAGCGACCGAAATTCCTATCGACGAGCGTTTTTTTAACGGCGGAGCCACAAGCGTGCGCAGCTTCGGCGAGCGCGAACTTGGCCCGCACGATAATCACGGCCACCCCGTCGGCGGAGAATTTTTTACCGTATTCAATGTTGAGTACACATTCCCGATTTTCGGCGAATTGCAGGGCGCCGTATTTACTGATGCGGGCAATCTGTTGCCGACTTCAGAGGACATCGGACTGAGCGACATGCGTTACGCGATTGGTGGAGGTCTGCGTTATAAGCTGCCGGTCGGCCCGATTCGTCTCGACTACGGTGTGAATCCTGACCCGCGCGAGTTCGAAGATTTCGGCGCCTTCCACTTCAGTTTCGGTTTTGCATTTTAGCTGTAGCCGCTTCCCTGTGGGAAGCGTGGCACTGTTATGTTAACCATCCAGGTCGGCCGCCCACAGGGCGGCGGCTACAAAGAAAATGAGAAATCAACAATCGCTGAGGCAATCGTTGTTAATCTACCCATCTCATTAACACCCGGCTTCAGCCCGGTGTATCTGCTCAACATTGCTCGAACCGCTTCAGCGGTTTTTGCACGGTGGTAAACCGCTGAAGCGGTTCGAAAGCGTGGCCGAGTGCTTGCCACCCCGCTAAAGCGGGGTGTTAATGAGATCAACAGATACCATGCAGGACCGGCAGCAAGAGTCGCGAAATGAGTTTGGCCAATTTGGCGACACGCCACCCGCGGAATTCCGCAAACAGTTGCATGAACTCGCGGATTGGATTGCGGATTTTCGGGAAAACATCGAAAGACTGCCTGTTGCGCCTAACGACAGGCCTGGCGCTATTCGCGATCAGTTGCCCAAGCGCGGACCCGAAGAAGGCGAGCCGTTTGAGAAAATTCTCGGCGACGTCGATAACATCATCGTCCCGGGCATGGTGCACTGGAGTCACCCGATGTTTCTCGGTTACTTCGGCTGGACGAGCACCGCACCCGGAATTCTCGGCGAAATTCTAACCGCGCCATTAAACGTGAACGCCATGACTTGGCGCACGTCTCCCGCTGCCACCGAGCTTGAAACAGTCGTGATCGATTGGCTGCGGCAATGGGTTGGTTTATCTGACGAATTCGATGGCGTGATTTACGACACAGCGTCGGTTGGGATCATGCATGCGCTTGCGGTCGCGCGCGAACAAGTCGCGCCAGAGACGAGAAAACTTGGACTCACCGATCGTAATGTGCCGCGGCTTCGCATTTACACGTCCGATCAGGCCCATAGCTCGGCTGAGAAAGCAGCCATCGCTCTTGGAGTGGGGGAGGAAAGCGTGATCCGCATTCGAAGCGACGGTCAATTCAGAATGGACGTAAACTCGTTAGGCCAAAGCATTGCAGAAGATCGGCAGAATGGTCTTCAGCCGATGGCGGTCATCGCCACAGTGGGAACGACATCGACTGCAAGCGTCGATCCCGTTCGCGACATCGCCAACTTCTGCCGCGAAGAAAACATCTGGCTGCACATCGACGCTGCTTATGGTGGTGGGTTCGCGATGGTGCCAGAGTACGAATGGATCAGCAAAGGCTGGGAGCTGGCGGATTCGATCGTGATCAATCCGCACAAAACAGTCTTTGTGCCTCTCGATTTCAGCGTGCTTTATGTGCGCGACCTTGAACGATTGCGGCGCGTGTTCAGCCTTGTCCCGGAGTATTTGCGTGGGGACACGGTCGAGTTGGAGAAAAACTATATGGACTACGGGATCCAACTCGGCCGCAGATTCCGGGCGCTCAAAGCGTGGGTAATCTGGCGCTCGTTAGGCCGCGCCGGAGTTGTTGGCCGGCTGCGCGAACAAATTCGTCTGGCGAACCTGCTCGCTGATTGGATAAAAAAGGACGATCGCTTCGAGTTATCCGCGCAACCCAGCATGGGCGTAGTCTGCTTTCGATTTACTGGAGCCGCGACGCCCTCGCCGCGCTCGGACACAGCGGCGCGAGGGCGCGCCGGCTCCACTGATCGCATTGATGAAATCAACAGCGCCATCGTAGAGCGAACCAACGCGTCGGGGCGCGCATATCTCACGCAGACAAAATTGCGCGGCCGCACAGTAATGAGGATCGGCCTCGGCAACGTGCTCACCACAGAACAACATCTGCGCAAGGGTTGGGAGATCATTCAGGAAACGGCAAACGCATTGTAGCGTCGCGGTGCGCAATAAAGCGGCAGAGTACTGCCGCACTCCAAAACGTGGCCGTCTTTTCAAACGCGTATTTAGCGCTTGGCGTTTTTGGAGTGCGCCGGTGCTCCGGCGCTTTGGGACTTTTTGGGCACTCTCAGCCGAATTTGCGACTAAGCTTCGTCACCGCTAATCTTCGTCCGCTATGATGAAGTTACTGCGCAGACACCGGGACTGGCTCATGATCGTGATCGCGATCCTGGCGATTCCCTTCGTTTTCTATTTCGTGCAACGCCCGGACTACGGCGCGATTGGCAGGGACCAGTTTGCGCGCATCTATGATCGGAATGTTTCGATGCTGGAAGCGCAACAATCTGCACGGCTCCTTAACCTGGCGCAGATCCTTGGCATGTCTGATTTTGTGGGAACAATGACGGCAGGGGGCGGGATGGATCAGAATCAGGGCGCGGTCCAATTCATCGTTAATCTGCTCGTCCTGCGGCACGAATCGGAACGGCTGGGAGTACGCCCCAGCACTTCGGAGATCGCCGATGCCGTGCGAAAGCTGCCAGCTTTCCATGGCGATTCCGGCTTCGACATCAATAAGTTCAATGAGCTTGTGCAAAACGGCCTCGCGCCGCTCGGTCTGGCCGAAGAGCACATCGAACAACTCGTGCGCGATCAGATTTGTCTGAGCGAAATTCAAAAACTTCTGGCCGCGGGGGTTTCGCTTCCCAAGAGTGAGTTGGACGAAAATTTCCAGCGCGGCTACGACAAACTCTACGTAAGCGTGATTCGTTTCCGGTCCGCCGATTTTGATAAGGACGTCAACATCACCGATGAAGATGTGCAGAAATATTACGATGCGCACAAGGCGGAGCTGAGAAGTGACGAGAAACGCAAGGTCGAGTTTGTTCAACTGACGCTGAATGAGGAGGAGAAGAAGTTGTCGGGCAAACCACGGATTGAGGCGTTACAGAAACTCGCCGATCGCGCGACCGATGTTACTCAGGCGCTGCTGGAAAAGGGCGCAGATTTCAAACAGGCGGCAGCGAAATTTCAACTGCCAGTGCACGAGACCGTAGAATTCAGTGCTGCGGAGCCCGATCCGCAATTGAAAGCGGATCCGCAGCTTGTCTCCGCGGCGTTCAAGCTGTCGGAACAAGAACCGCACAGCGACGCCGTTCAGGCCACGGATGGATTTTACATCTTGCATTTGACTGGCAAGATCGAGGCGCGACCTCTCACAGCCGAAGAAGCAAAACCGAAAATCGTGGACGCGTTGAAGAAGGCGCGGACACGCGAGTTAATGTCGACAAAAAGCGCGGAGATGGTGCAACAACTCCGGGAAGCCAAAAAATCTGGTCAACCGCCTGAAGCCATCATCGAAAAGGCCGGCGTAAAACCTGAGAAGCTCGCGGCGTTTTCATTGATCGATGAAGAAATGGAGAAGTCTGAAGGCGACCAGCAGAAGAAACAGTCGCCCGAGCTTCTCACGATTAAAGACGCAGTGGCATTGCTGAATCCCGGCGACGTGACCGACTTTATGCCATCTGGCACCGACGGACTTATTGCGATCTTGGAAAAGCGAGAGCCTCTCGCGGAAGCTGGTGAGAAAAAAGCAGCATTCGCTAAGAGAATTCTTGAGAACAAGGAGCGTATTGTTGTTGTGGAATGGTTGCGCGACCGGCAGCAAGCGGCAGGCTGGGAAATGAAGAAAACCTAGGGCTCGCACAAAGGCGCGCGAAGGAGAGGAAGTTTTCGCCGATTTGCAATTTGATGTCTGTATTCTTTGTGACCGTTGTGTTCGTGCGAGAAGAAGATAAATGGCAACGCCCGACGAGATTTTTGACGACGCCAGCGGCGACATTGCCATTGGCGATTTGGCCAGCGCGGCCGAGAAGTACCGGCGATGCGTAGAGCTTGATCCCGATTTTTTCGATGGGTGGCACGCCCTCGGGATGGCGCTGATGAAGCTGGGACGATTCGAAGAAGCGATCGGAGCCGGCAAACGCGCGGTAGAATTACGGCCTAACGATCAGATCGGCTGGACAAGTCTTTCGTTGTTCTACAATCGCGCCGGCAACATCAAGGAAGCCGAAGCCGCCGGCACGAAAGCAAAGATTTTGAGCTGGGGCGGAAAAATCAGGTAGCGGCGGTTCACCGAACCGCCATGGCGATTGAGGTCAATCGCCCCTACCAGATGTTCGCGCGTTTGTCCGCCGGGCGAACCATCGCCGAACCGTCAGGAATGTTGAATGCCTTTTGAAATTCCGGCATGTTCGCGAGCGGACCGTTCACGCGAAACTGCGCCGGCGAATGCGGATCGGTGGTGAGCCGCAGCTTTTGATCTTCGTCTCGAATTTTTGAGCGCCAAATCGCGGCGAACGACAGGAAAAAGCGTTGTTCCGGTGTAAGGCCGTCGATCTTTTTGTTGCGATCCTCCGGGTGTTTGTCGAGCGCCTTTTGCAAAGCGGCGTACGCGAGCTTCACTCCTCCGATGTCCGCGATGTTTTCGCCTTGTGTGAGCTCGCCATTCACATGCTGGCCCGGCAGCGGCGTGTATTCGGAATACTGATCGACCACTGCTTTGCGGCGCTTGTTGTATTCGTCCGCGGACTTCTTAGACCACCAATCGCGCAGGTTGCCAACTGCATCGAACTGTCGCCCCTGATCATCGAAGCCGTGCGTCATTTCATGGCCGATGACCGCCCCGATCGCGCCGTAGTTCACCCCGTCGTCTGCATTCGCATAGAAGAACGGCGGCCGTAGAATTCCTGCAGGGAACACGATCTCATTCATGGTCGGCTGGTAATAGGCGTTTACAGTCGGCGGCGTCATTCCCCAGTCGGTGCGATCGACTGGCTTGCCGATCTTTTGCAGGTCCCGATCGGCCGCGAATTTTTCAGAGCGGAGCGTGTTCATAACGAACGGACCGCGATCGATTTCCAGCAATGAATAATCAAGCCACTTATCGGGGTAACCGATCTTGACGTTCATCGCGGCCAGTTTCTTGAGCGCTTCTTTTTTTGTCGGCTCATCCATCCAATCAAGAGTCTTGATTCGGTCGGCCAGTGCTTCCTTCAAATTGTTCACGAGTTCGAGTGCGCGCGCTTTCGCCTCGGCCGGGAAATAAAAGCTCACGTACAGCTTGCCGAACGCATCGCCGATGTCGCCGTCCTCTGAAGTCACCACACGTTTCCAGCGCGGTTTGTTCTGCTGGGTGCCACGCAGGACTCGCTGGTTAAAATCGAAATCCTCGTCGACGAAATCCTTGGAAAGATAAGGCGCGGTCGCGCTGATCAGATTCCAGCGGAGATACGCCTTCCAATCATCTACCGATGTCGATTTGAACAGATCGTTCATCGCTTTGAAAAACTCCGGCTGATGCACATTGACGTCGGCCGGCTCGAGCAAGCTGATGGAATTAAAATAATCGCTCCACTTCCAATCGGGCGTCAGGTCCTGCAGTTGTCGCACCGGCATCTTGTTATAATTCTTGATTGGATCGCGCAGCTCCACACGCGTGCGCGATGCTTCGGCCAATTTCGTTTCCAGCGCCATGATCTTCTTAGCGTCTTCGGCCGCTTTCTCCGGCGGCTGGCCTAACAAGGTCAGCATCTTCGTCACGTGCGCGACGTACTTCTCGCGCTTCTCTTTCATATCGGCGTCCTGCTTTGTGTAATAATCCCGATCCGGCATGCCGAGTCCGCCTTGCAGCGCCTGGGCGATGTCGTGATTGCTGTCCTTCGCGTCCTGTCCCGAGCCAAAATTGAAAAACGCGTTGATGCCCAAGCTGTGCAGGTGCGCGATCTCCTTCAGCACATCCTGTTGATCTTTCATTGCGTCAATTTTCTGAAACTCCTCCGTCAGCGGTGTTATGCGCGCCGCTTCGACCGCCTTCTCGTCCATTCCGCTCGCGTAGTAATCACCGACTTTCTGTGTCTCAGGCGCAAGCTTCGCGTCGACCTGGGTTTGTGAGGCCTTCTCCGCGATCGTGTGCAACGCATCGTTATTGCGCTCGATCAGCTCATTGAACGCTCCCCATCGGGAATATTCCGGCGGGATCTCTGTCTGTTTGATCCAGTTGCCATTGGCGAACAGAAAAAAATCGTCGCCCGGTTTTACTGATGAATCCCTGCTTCTGGGGTCGAGTGGCGGGGGAGTTTGCTCGGTCTGTCCCTGTGGGGCAGCAACGGCGGCGACTAACGAACAAACAACCGAAGTGATGATGCTGATAAACGATTTCATAAGTGGGGATCCGAAATTCTGCGAGTCGTTAACCCAGATTAGACCTTGCAGGTGCAATTACGTTGAAGCGCGACGTCGAATCTGGGTAGCGCACGCGTCCCGCGTGTTGTTTTCGGCGTCGCGCCGAAATAATCTTCCCTTTGAATTCTAGCCGGAGTGAACGTGCATGCATTAAGATGAAAAGTTCGCGATCGCGAGGACGCGCTCGCCAGCACGCGAGACGCGTGCGCTACCCAGAGCCACGACTACAACTGCTCGATCACGTACCCGCGCTGCTGCAATAGCGCGATCACGCTGCGTGGACCGGAGAAATGAAGCGCGCCTGCGACAACCGCGGTGGGCTTGCCGGTTTTCAGTTCCGCTTCGATTCGAGGAATCCATTTCACGTTGCGATCATCTACGAAACGCGCGGCAATCCTCGGTGCTTTTGACCGCAACGTCGCGTCGCCTGCCCATAGCGC
Organism: uncultured Verrucomicrobiae bacterium; assembly: GCA_963825355.1. Classification (GTDB taxonomy): domain Bacteria; phylum Verrucomicrobiota; class Verrucomicrobiia; order Chthoniobacterales; family UBA10450; genus Udaeobacter. The sequence goes on from CAWGSY010000017.1 coordinate 36,014, forward strand.
ATCGGTGTCACCCTTCCGCCATGCTTTGTACATCCTGCCGGAGTCCTTGTCGGCATTGTCGGGCTTGCTAAGCGCGTCCTGCAGCAGGAACTCGCTGTCGCGATCGGACAACCCACCCATCACCGCTACGTGTTCATTCACCGACTCCAGACCGCGGATCTCCCTTCCCAGGTTCATGGCGTGATCTACAAAATAATTATCCAAGCCATGGGAAGCGGAAGCTTTGCTGTACGAGGCGGGTGCGGCCAGATGCTGGGCAATCCACCACGGCTTGTAACGAAGCTGGCTGTCGAAGCTCGCGACTCGCTCACCATCTGCGCCGCGAGCACCGGGCATCACCGTAAACATGTTTTTACGGAGCCATCCCAGCAACTGCGGACTAATCTTCGAACGCATGTCTTGTCCGGCAGGATACCTGGCTGCCGCCTCAAACTTCTTTTGAAATTCTGCATGCAGGGTCGGATCGAATTCAAAGAGGAAACGGGAGCTATCTTTCAGCGCGATGTCATAAGGCTTGGGCAATGGATAATCTTTTTTGCTCAGCGCGTGAATTGAGCCCACCAGATAAAATGGCGCCTTCGCGTTGGTCACGCGCCAGACGCAACATTTCGGAAATTTTTTGCTCTGTGGAGAAGCGTCCATCGCGAGCGGCGTCAGAGTTACCGCGAGGAACAATGCGATCGGACCGTGAGAAGCGCGCCGATTTGGAAAAAACATTTCCGGTGTTTAGCGCGAAAAATCCGCAAGTCAATCGCCACTTTTCATGAACAAGGAACAACGGCTTGGGCAGCCGTCGAAATTTACGTGGGGGCTGGGAAGCCCTCACTCCTTGAGATCAGTTGGGTTTTTGATACGATAGCGCAGACATGTCCCTCCCAATGAAGCGTTGGCCGGTTCTCGCGTCTGGCTTCGTTTCCCTGGCTCTCGGACCCGCAATCGCCATTGCTGCTGCCGAGTGGCAGGTAATCAAAGTAAATGGCCACGATTATCTGAGCGTGGACAATATTTCGAAATTTTACGAATTGCCCGCGGAGGTCGTGCCGTCCGGGGCGAAAATACAAACAGAGACTGCCAATCATCCGCTGGAATTTGTCAGCGGCAGCAGGGAAGCCATCATCAACGGCGCTCGAAGTTGGTTGTGCTTCCCCGTGATTGAACAGAATGGGAAATCTCTGGTGACGCGGACCGATGTAGCGAAAACGATTGAGCCGCTCCTTCGGCCGCACCGAGTCCCGGACGTCGGCAAGGTCCAGACCGTCGTTCTTGATCCCGGACACGGCGGGTACGACAAAGGCCAGATGAGCCGTTACGGGGCGGAAAAAGATTTTGCCCTGGATGTCGTGCGAAAGCTTCGCCCGATTCTGCAGGCGAAAGGATTCCGGGTGGTCATGACTCGCGAAGGCGATTATTTTGTGCCGTTGGAAGTGCGAGCGCAGATCGCTAACTCAGCGCGCAATTCCATTTTTGTCAGCATCCATTTCAACGGCAGCGGTGACGATCCGAACGCCACCGGGTTTGAGATTTTTTCGTTTACGCCGCGTGGTGCGCCGTCCACTTCCGACAGCGCGATCTCGTCGAAAGCTTACAATATGCAACCAGGCAGCACGGTCGACGCACAAAGCACCGCCCTGTCGGCTTGCATTTATCATTCAGTTCTTGGGCATATCCCCGAGTATGACCGGGGTATCAAACGGGCGCGGTTCGCTGTGCTACGCCTGACGAAAGTGCCAGCGGTGCTGATTGAAGGCGGGTTTTTGACGGAGCGAGGCGAAAGCAAATTGATTTCGAACAAAGATTGGCGCGCGAAGCTGGCGGGTGCAATCGCGACAGGAATCGAAAACTACCAGGCCCTCCCGATAAAGAAACAGCCGCCAATGATCGTTGCTGATTATCGTCGCGAAGCGAAGTCGGCGCCGGTTGAACCCGTCAATCAAGAAGGAAGTGTGAAAGAAGCAGATGCGAGTTTACTCCAGTTGGTCGGTCGATCCGCCCTTCTCTCGCAGCCGCGGACGCAACCGCAGACTTCAACTCCTGCGCCAACAGCATCTCTTGAAGCAGCTCCTATTGTCCCGTGAGATTCAAGTGGCGGCAGCGTCCTTTGTCACATTGATGCGCGCGCATTTCGACGAGTACGGATCGGTCTTGACCTCTGCCTGAAGATGGCAGCATTATCTCACTCACCCTAACGAAAGCATTTATGAAAAAGCAAATCACTTACTTAATAACAGCTCTGCTCGCGACAATCGCCGTTTCAAATGCTGCGCCGCCAGACAAGGTTGCGATGGAAGGAAAGGAAAAAGCCGCCTGGCAGGCTTTCAAGGACAAGAACCAAGCGGACTTCAAAAAAGTCGTCGATAAGGATTTTCGTGGCGTTTACGACGACGGTATTTTGAATATGCAGCAGGAATTGGACGGCATGCAGAAGTGGGACATGAAGTCGTTCGAGATCAGTGGCTATGACATGTTCTCCGATGAAAAAGATGTTGTCGTCGCGACGTACAAGGTGAAGCTCGAAGGCACCTACGACGGCAAGGATGTGTCTGGTGTTTATAATGCCGGCACCGTGTGGAAACAGGAGAATGGGAAATGGATGGCCATTTTTCACACCAACACAAAGTCGACAGCAGGGCAATAGCAGCCCGACGGCTTACGGCGTTTCTGAATCTTTGACCCACTGAGTCGTAATTACATTCGAAGTTTGTAAGCGGTCGCTGACGAACGGCGCGCAATTTCGTTCGCCGTTGACTCCGCAAGGTCTGGCCCTTATTTTCAATTCAACACAGCGGGGGAGCCGCAATGGCTGAGAGGTCCGATTGGACGACCCCTTGAACCTGATGCGGGTAATGCCGTCGAAGGAAGCGAGGGTCCGATGCCGGACAGATGATTTCAGCCATGCGATTTTCCGCGCATGGCTTTTTTGTTTCAGACAGAATTAACCGAATGGACAAAATGACCTCAGAAAAAGTGAATGGCGAACATTCTGTAGATTCGGTTCATTCCGTCGAAAAAGGTCTTCCAGATCGAGCGGTGAGAGAGAGCGACATGGAAGGCAAAGCTGCGACCGGCAGCGGCGAGCGAGGCCGGAGCCGAACGAGTTTCAATTCGAAGAAAGCATACGTTTCGGGGAAACTGCATCCTGACATTCGGATTCCGTTTCGGGAAATCTCCCTTGCACCGACTAAAGCCATAAACGGTGCAATCGAAATCAACGAGCCCATGCGCGTGTACGACACAAGCGGCCCATGGGGTAATCCGGATTTTCACGGCGATGTGACACAAGGGCTTCCGCCCTTGCGCGCAAAATGGATTCGCGAGCGCGGCGATGTGGAGGAGATCAATGGACGAGAAGTGCAGCCGATTGATGACGGTTTTCTTTCCGAGAAACACGCCGCTATCGCGACGCAACGTTCAACGCCCGAGGCTCAACGTGCAACGTTCAATGGAGCCGGCGCGCCCTCGCGCCGAAGACCGCTGCGCGCATCCGTCGGTCATCCTGTTACGCAGCTAGCGTACGCCAGGCGTGGCATCGTCACGCCAGAAATGGAGTTTATCGCCATCCGCGAGAATCTGGGGAGCGCACGCGACTCGCGTGCCGCATTCGGCGACTCGCCGAATGCTTCTTCAACGGCCCGTAATTCGTTAGGCCATCAGCACGCTGGAAACGCGTTCGGAGCGAAAATTCCCCATAAAATTACACCTGAATTCGTCCGCTCCGAAGTCGCGCGCGGTCGCGCCATCATTCCCGCAAACATCAATCATCCCGAGCTCGAGCCGATGATTATCGGCCGTAATTTCCTGGTAAAGATCAACGCAAACATCGGCAACAGCGCCGTGGCCTCGTCGATCGAGGAGGAAGTCGAGAAAATGCGTTGGGCGACAAAATGGGGCGCCGACACGGTAATGGACCTGAGCACGGGAAAGAACATTCACGCCACGCGCGAATGGATCATTCGAAACTCGCCGGTGCCCATCGGGACCGTGCCGATTTACCAAGCGCTCGAGAAAGTCGGCGGACGCGCCGAAGAACTGACTTGGGAAATTTATCGCGACACCCTCATCGAACAGGCGGAACAAGGGGTCGATTACTTTACCGTCCACGCCGGAGTCCTTTTACGCTTCATCCCTCTTACGGCTAAACGCGCGACCGGGATTGTTTCCAGGGGAGGGAGCATCATGGCCAAGTGGTGTCTCGCGCATCATCAGGAAAGTTTTCTCTACACTCATTGGGATGAGATCTGCGAGATCATGGCCGCGTACGACGTCAGCTTTTCAATCGGCGATGGCCTGAGGCCAGGCAGTATTGCTGACGCGAACGATGAAGCTCAGTTCGCGGAACTTTACACGCAAGGCGAGCTCACCAAACGCGCGTGGGCGCAACACGTGCAGGTGATGAACGAAGGCCCGGGTCACATCCCCATGCACATGATCAAGGAGAACATGGAGAAGCAACTCGAGTGGTGCGACGAAGCGCCGTTCTACACGCTCGGCCCGCTCACCACCGACATCGCGCCTGGCTACGATCACATCACTAGCGCGATCGGCGCGGCGATGATCGGCTGGTACGGCTGTGCCATGCTCTGCTACGTCACTCCGAAAGAACATCTCGGTTTGCCTAACAAGAAAGACGTCAAAGACGGCGTGATCGCGTACAAGATTGCCGCGCACGCCGCCGATCTGGCCAAAGGCCATCCCGGCGCGCAATATCGCGACAACGCAATCAGCAAAGCGCGCTTCGAATTTCGTTGGGAAGATCAATTCAATCTCTCGCTCGATCCCGAAACCGCGCGCGAGTTCCACGACGAAACCTTGCCGCAAGAAGGCGCAAAGACTGCACACTTCTGCAGCATGTGTGGCCCACACTTTTGCAGCATGAAAATCACAGAGGACGTTCGCAAGTACGCGGCTGAACATGGCCTAACGAATGACGAAGCGATCGAGTCAGGAATGCAGGAGAAAAGGAAAGAATTCGTCGAGAGCGGCGCAGAAGTTTACGCAAAGAAGTAATGTCCGAGGAGCGCACGCTTTCAGCGTGCTGGTTTCGGCATCTTGCCGAAACGAACTTTTTGCAATGCCTTTGGGATAACACATCGTTCCAGCTAGGAACATTGCGTCTTCTCGGTACTCACACTATTTGCAGGTGAAGCACATGTTACCCCCGTGAAGCGGAACTCACATCGAGAAGTACGAAATTTGGACCGGAAACTTCCCAGTTTTGTTCGGGAGGGACTGGAAGCACAGCGCGCGACCGCGAAGGTGAAAGCGAGTGCGCTAAAGGAGCTCGGTAAACCGAAACGAGATCGAACGATTCTTTCTGCGATCAAGAGCAAACAGGTTTTGCGCTTCAAGTACAACGGCAAAGAACGAATCGTGGAGCCGCAGACCTACGGAATCAGCATCGCCGGTCGCGAAGTGTTGCGGGCGCGCCAAGTTAGCGGGGAAAGTGGTTCAGGTCAGTTACGAATGGCGAAACTTTTCGATCTGGAAAAGATTTCGAATTTACGGAAAGCGGGAACTGCCTTCGCAGGAGCCTTGCCAGCGCATAATCCTAAGGACAGTGCAATGGTGGAAGTCTTTGCGACCCTTCCCAAGCCGACAAAATGATTAGCAACAGTGTATCAAAAGCGGCGCTACGTACTCTTGGGCTTGATCTCGCCGCTTAACAAGCGCTCGAGGTCGCCGGCGACTTCGAGTTTCTGCGCCCAACTTCTGAGATAATTCTTATCCAGAGCATTCGCTTGCACCGCTACAATACCTGCGGCATCGACCCGTTGTCTTTCAGAAGGTGAAATGCGATCCCAAACGAGTTTGTGTAGAACGACGTCTTCGGCAGTCGATATCCATGCGGGCTCCCCGAAGAGCGTAACCCGAACGCGTCGGCTAAGCATTTCCCGATCGAAGGGCTCGGGCCGGGTTTGCCAGAAATCGACCTTTAATGCAGAACGAGTGTCGACGGCGTTGAATTGATATGGCGGTTGTTGCGATGCGCGCACAGCTTTCTCGTCGATATAAAAGTCTCCGCTGAACTCTCGAAGGATGGGCGCTCCTGCTGGATCAGACAACTGCACTACAAAGTCCAGATCGTGGGTTGTTCTCGGAATGCCCCAGTAGTTACTGGCCATGGAACCGGTGAGATAGTAGGTGATGCCCGACCGGTTCAAACGTCGCAGACAATCAACGAGAAGGTCGCGCTCATTCATCGAGCGCGAGCCAGCTCGAGGCGGCGATGCAGCAATCGCTCCACCTCCGCCGTATCGGCTCCAGGATTTGCTCGGCGAATTCCTTCGCGCGCGACGTCGCAGGACAGGTCGTGCAATTCCAGAGCGATTGCCAATCGTTGTTCGCCCGTCATCTGACGATAACGGCCAATCTGTTTTTCCAACGCGGCAGCCGCATTCACAATCTTTCGATAGTCTATCTGCGGTTTGCTGACAACTGTCGTAACCAACCGAGAATCGAAAGAGGTGGCGACAAACAAGTAGGTGAGGATCGCTGAATTCCGTCGTCGCGGTTTACTGATGATCATCTGGAAAGACGGAGTCCCCGCCTAACTGTAGCCGCCTCGCTCTGTCGAGGCGTTGGAGCGGTCGCCGCGGCGACCTGGGTTCGGCGACTCGCCGAAACCAATTTGAATCCAAGTTGGTCCGCGAAACACGCGAACGAAACTGCGGTTATCTTTCAATTCTTTGGAATCGGCGAGTGATGTTGTTGACCGACATGCCTGCGGTAAGGTTTGGGGATGATTCGCGCACGCTTATCTGAACGCGTCACTCGCGCACGGGCCGTGACAGTTTCCGGTAGAGATCGCCTGGAGATTGTTTGGATTGATCAAACGCCGCTGCGAGCCAATGCCGCCGCCGAATGCACCGACATGATGGCTCGTCTGGAGCGAGCGCGACTTGGCTGGCATCAGTTTGAACGACAGGACAAACCCGCGTTCGTCCGGTGGCGGGCCCGTGAGTTTGGCGCGTTGCTTAGCACCGCGCGGGATGTCGAGGATAAGATTCGGGACGCGCAAAACCTGATTCATGAAGTGCAGGTTGAAATGCGGCGACAGATCCAGGATCCGCACAGCGCTTATCGGCGCGTGCTGTTCCGACGCGAAAATCCGGGCGTCGCTGATAAACGGGAGACTTTCTCTTATGGATCGCAATCGACACCTCATCTGAGCGAATTCGAGCAGGAAGCTCTGTTTCAAGAATGGGTGCGAACATTTCTTGGCACGAACCCGACCAAGATGGATGACGACGTTTATTCGAGCAGCTTTGAAGTTTTTAAGTCGCATATGTTCGTTAGGCCCGAAAGCGCCCCGAGTCGATCTGATCCACGGCCGGCGGGTGCTCGGCGTTCTGCGGTTGATGAGGATACGGCGGGCGCAATTGAACCGGTGACGATTGATCCGCGGGTAAAGGAAATCTATCGGCGCCTGGTGCGTCGATTGCATCCCGATTTGCGCGCCGATGGGGATGCGTCGGTCTCTTCGCTTTGGCATGAAGTCCAGGAGGCGTATGCGGCCGGTGACGTTGCCCGCATGGAACTTCTGCTGGCGCTCAGTGATTTGTCGGACGCGCCCGGCTCTGGGACCACCTTATCGCAGATGCGCTCGGTCCTTAGCGAATTGACACGGTCGGTGCGCGCGTTGGAGTTAAGCCTGGTCGAAGCCGCGCGGGAAGATTCATGGAACTTCGTCCGAATAGGTCCATCGGAGGATCTGCGAGTGCGCGTGGAGCGGCAATTGAAACATGATCTCGCGCTGCGACAACAGCGCTTGGAGCTACTCACGAAAACGATTGCCGGATGGGCTGAGCGACCGCAGTTCAGCAGGGAGACGTTGAGGGCGACTGGTTGAGGGTTGAGATTTGGATGAAAGAAATGTTGTGGATGCCGCTGTATCAGCGGCGCATTTCAGGCTTGGGAAACTTCTGTTCGGGGAGCGCACGCGGCTCGCGTGCTGGTTTCGGCAGGCTCGCCGACACGATCTTTTCCTGAGATTGAGCTTCGACAATACGGCGCAAGCTATGATTCAGGCCGGCCGCGAAAGCGATCCATTAGTTCCAGGATTTGTTCGCGGATGTGGAAGATCTCCTCGCGGGCTTCACCGATCATCTCGTTAGGCAGGAGATTTTTCGGCGAGACGGCTTCCAGGCCCGCTTGCGCCTTGTATAAATGGGCAAGGGCGCGTTTCAAACACGCGACGGTGAACGCCGAGTCGTCCGGGCCGTAGCCTTGTGCGATGCCATCAAGCGCGCCAGCTAGCTTCACGCTGGTGGTTTGGAATTCGAAGACGAAGTCGTCCAGATCTTTGTCGAGAAAGTCGTTCCATGCCGAGTGCTTTGGGCCTGATGCCAAAACTTCATCGCGCTTTCGTAGCACGATTTTGAAGCGGGTGGCGGAGGTCGCCATCTTCGGTGCGGATCCAGTCGATTCCCTCGCGGTGTGGATCCGGCTCGGGCGGCGGCTCTTTCAAGGCTTCTTCGCAGGACGCGATTCATTTCGTCGATCCAGCGGTCTCGTTCTTCCGCTTCGTCGTCGGTCAGTTCCCGGTCCCATCCCATTTCCTTTGAGATCTTTGCCTCGGCTTCATCGGAATCGCCGGTACCTTTCGAGCAGCTCGCCATATTTATCGGTGCGCGCGTCACATTCTTTCATGAAGCGTTCGTAATCGTGCTCGTCCCACGGTTCTTCGGCGTCTTTTTGACCGCGCTGATGCCGCTCGATCGCCTCGGCTCAATTTTCCAAGGAATTGGGTCATGGCTTGGGCAGCATCGTGGGCACGCTGCTCGAAATTTCTCCTCCTGGGTGAGCTGCCATTCAGGCGGACGAGATACGTGACTATGCATCGATCCGCGCGTTCGATCACGACGCGGCCGTTAGTCAAGTCGCGACTCCATCAATCGACATGAAACATTCGCGTTGAAAGCACGCTCAGCGGCAAGACTTACGTCCGGTATTGCATACGCGGTTTCGTTAGGATTCGAACTGGAACTGCATTACGCTCTGGCTTTCCAGTGTGGAGCGGGCGATCGCACGCGTGCGCCGCCGCGTTCGCATGGGAGGACACAATGTTCCAATTGCGGAGATCCGCCGTCGATTCAAACGAAGCCTCGATCACTTGGTTGATGATTATCTGCCTTTCGCAACTCGTTGGGCGATTAGGGACAACCGTGGACTCTCGAAACGACTCGCGATTTCCGCGACCGATCATGTAAAATCAGTTCGGCGATTACTCGGAGAATGAAAAGGAATCAGCGGAGCAATGGCGCGAAAAAACCGCCGGTATTAGTTGCCCGCGCGGAACGCGCGATCAGTCGGGTGGCGCGCAATTGCCGCTGAGAATCGAAGGCGCGGACTAGCGCCAGCGTTTAGCCGAATGGGGGACACGCGGCTCATTAAAGGCACTAAGGCGATGGGATATGTCGATCTCACCGCGGACTACGCTATCGTGAATACGAAATGCCATGAGTTGGCGGAAAGATCTGCGAAAGCGCGATTGTCGGCGAGCGCGACGGGGTTTGCCGATGATCACCGGTAGGAGAGACGGTCAAAGTTCGCGAAGTTTCCGCGTGATTTCCATGCGCCCCTCATCACTGCCGTAAAGCCGCGTGGCGCAGCTTTACGCGGTCACAACGCTCGAGCAGCCGCGGCGCTTTCATCCGATCCGCCCAGGCCGCGAACGCCGGCGTCGCACCGCGCCAGCGCAGCGTCTCGACTTTCTTAAAGAGTGGTGCATCGGTGCGCAGGGTCGCTAGTAGACTTTTGCTATCGCTTGTGGCGTGTTGCGTTGATACACTTCTTATTCGGAGGAGGAAACATCGTCATGCTTCATCTACTTTGGTATATCATCGTTGGCTTGATCGCCGGGTTCGTTGCCAAATCGGTTATGCACCTGCACATGACGCTTCTCTGGACGACCGTGCTCGGTCTCGTCGGCTCAATTCTGGGTGGATTCATAACCCACCTGTTCGACCGTCCGAAACCCGAGGCGAATTATCATCCGGCCGGAATTATTGTTTCGATACTCTTCGCCTTGCTGATGTTGTGGCTCTTAAGCAAGGTCCCCATATTCTCGGCGGATCAAATTTGATCACACGCCCTCCCTGTCCGGCAGTCATGAGCGGTCGGCGATCGGCAGTCAGATTCGACTTTCCGCGATTCGAGCCGCAGCCTTTTCGCAACGCTCGAGCAACCGCGGCGATTCCATCCGATCCGCCCAGGCCGCGAATGCCGGCGTCGCGCCGCGCCAGCGCAACGTCTCGACCTTCTTGAAGAGCGGCGCATCTGTGCGCAGGGTCGCGAGATTCTTGAAGAGCAACGCGAGATCGCGCTGTTCGCCGAGAACATTTGACGGAAAGTTTTCGATTTGACCGTAGCGGTTCAAAAGCTGGGCGGCGGTCCTGGCGCCGATCCCAGGGATGCCGGGGTAACCGTCGGCCGCATCGCCCACGAGCGCGAGCAGATCCGGAATGAGCTGTGGGCTGACGCCGAACTTTTCGCGTATCCCAGCCGCATCGCGAATCGTTTTGCGCCGGCCGTCGATCTGCACCACGCGCGTATCTCGCACGCATTGCGCCAGATCCTTATCGGGCGTCCAGATGGCGACTTTCTCGACCTTCTTGTCCTTCGACGCGATATGCGCGGCCGAAGCGAGCGCGTCATCGGCTTCGAGCTCGATCATCGGCCAGACGACAACGCCCATCGCCGCCAACGCCTCCTCGAGCGGATGGAATTGCGCGAGCAGCGCGGGCTCGATGCCGGCGCCGGTCTTGTAGTCCGGCCAAAGCCGATTGCGAAACGACTCGATTACGTGATCGGTGGCGACGCCGACATACGTGGGACCGTTTTCGTTTTCAACTATTTGGAGAACGGTCTGCAACACGCCGACGACCGCGCCGTAAGGGCGGTCTTTGCCTTTGGTGAACCGGCGCAATCCGTAGAAGTGGCGAAACAGCTCATAGGTGCCGTCGATGAGATGGACGATCACAGCTCGTCAGGGTAAACCCACGGAAACCGCGTGAGGCGAAGCCTTTTACGTGGTGACGCGGTACGAATCGGCGCTGGCGGTACGACGATCTCAACAAGTCCGGTCGCCACGTCGTACACCACGCCTGATATCAGCCACGCGCCTGGTAATGCGGGAATTGCCCGAAGCGCAGCAACGTCGAGAGCAACCGCCGCGCGGGGATCGGTGACCGATTTTTTCTTGAGTTCGCCTTCCGGTATTTGAAAATAGTGTGCCAGCATCGCGGGGTCGCCAGCGAGGCGAGTTATGCCGCAATCGGTGTGCTGAAGCACGATGACGTGAAACTCCCTGCCGCCTCCCACAATCTCTCCGGCAACCTCGCCGATTCGCCCGAGTAGAGCCCAACTGCTCCAACAACCCCGGGGTGATTCGTCCGCCGATGTTGCGCAGCACGATGGCCTCGCCCGGTTTAGTTCCGAGGACATGAGCCGGATCCGACACGCATATCAGCGCAACCGATGATGATCGCCTTTACGCTTGGGCGTCGCTCGCGGAAGCGACGGCATTAGTGTGCCCGCAGCAGACTGCTGAGCAGCAAATTCTTTGTTACGTTGTAACAAGTGATCGAGATTGTTCATGCTGATTCTGCGTGAGATCTATTCTAACAGCAGAATTGTAAGACACGGCAGGTCTCAATAGAAATTCAATCAAAGTAGAGCAAGTTGAAGTCCTGGAAAGTCGCCAAGCGAGCGGGGTTCCGAGGTCATTGCCGATTTGCCAACGCGCTAGGCGATGTATCGCGTTCTGGTCGAACGTTCGGCTGAGAAAGACATAGGAAAACGTCCCGCCGACAAGGCAGCTCAGGCACCTTTCATGAAAAAGGCACAGGAACTTGCGCCGCGGTAGCGGACTACGCTACTGAAGGCTTCGCGGCCTTCTGCCGACGACGAATTTGTTCTTTTTGACGCGACTACCGAATTCGCAATGCACTCTTACCGAGATAGTGTTGGTCGAGCGCTCGGTGAGCTTCGCCGCTTACTCGAATGGGAACGTTCGGGCGAACTCAACGTGGAACGGGCCGGCCTCGACAGCTGGTTCAGTCGGTTGATCGAGGCGCGGTTGATCTCCACGACGAATTTGCTGACCTGCAGACCTTCACGCGCTTCCGGCTGGGGCATGACACCGTTTGGGAAAGTCACTCGGCCACCGTCCCGCACTGACTGTAGGGCGCGCTCGGCGGCTTCACCGCCGGCCGTGATCAGCGCCGCATCGATTCCGTTCGGAGCAAATTGCCGGGCCGCGTCGACGACATCTTCTTTTCGTCCGTTTACGACAGTATCAGCGAAAAAGTTCTTCGCCAGCGCCACGCCATCATCGCTGACGCGATCGCAAAAATGCGTTCGCCAACACGCTTGCAAGCGTGCGCAGCCAGATGCCATCCGCCATTCACACCTAAGATCATGACTGTTTCGCCAGCCTTCATCTTGAGCATGTCGGCCAAGCCCTGCAGTCCAGTCATTGCGTCACTCGGCATCACCGCCAGCTCTTCCACGCTCAGCTTTTGCGGCGCGCGGCCGACATTCTCGGCGTTCACGGCTCCATATTCGGCGTAAAAGCCGCCCCTCGGGTTCAGCAGAATCGACGCGTAAACACGCTCGCCTTCTCTGAATTCAGTGACGTTCTCGCCGGTATCGGCGATCGTGCCCGCACAATCAGTGCCTATAATGTAAGGAAATTTGGCTGGGATATTGAACATCTGCGCGAAACCGCCCTGACGCTCCAAGACATCCCACACACCAACGCCGGCGGCTTCGATACGAATCAGGACACTCCTCGGCGCCTGGTTTAGGCACGGGCACTTCCTTTATCTTGATCTGCTCAACGCCACCGAACTGTTCGATAACAGCGGCGCGCATCGTTTTTGGAATGTTATTTTGAGTCATAAACCTATCTTGCCGCGATGAGGAATGTGTCAACCCTATATCGGATTCCCGCTCCACGATGTTTCGGCTTATCGCAACTTACTTCGCCGGCGACGAGGTGTGCACCGCCTCAATGGCTTGGCATTTTGCGATTAATATTAGTAAACATTTGGACGCCGGCGATGTGCTTCTGGCTCCATCGCACCACCGCCTCGACCACAGGATGCTACGCCGGTTAAATCACTTCCAAGCGCCCTGTAGTCAAAATATGTTGACTGACCCCCAATCCAATCCCCGGACTAGTCGTTGGGCAGGGAATGACGCTGGCCGCGATTGGTGTTGTCGCCGGATTGGCCGGTGCCTTCACTCTCACGCGCGTCAGGGCAAGTTTGCTTTTCAATGTGCGGCCAGATGATCCGACGACGTATCTCGCGATTTCGTTTCTGCTTATCGTCGTCGCGTTTCTCGCCTGTTATTTGCCAGCGCGTTGTGCCGCGAAACTCGACCCGATGATTGCTCTCTCGCGCACGTAACCGCGTAAAAGACTTCGCCTCCACGCGGCTTGATCAGTCGAGCGTCGGGCATCATGATCGGAGCCGCGTGAGGCGAAGCCTCTTACGCGGAGATAGTGGCGTAATTGAGCGCGCAGGAATGGAGCGAACGGTGAGCGACATAGAAGGTAAAGCTGCGAGGGAAGCAGCGAGGGAGTGGGAAACGACCGAGTTTCAAACGACGTCCGGCTCCGCTCTTCAGGAATTTCTCTCGGCCTTCGGCGTCTTCGCGCTCCGTGTAAGCTTCATAATAAATAAACTTCCATGGACCGCGTGATTTCGTGGCGAATGAAGCGCCCCGCTTATGCTCCGACAACCGTCTCTTCAAGTCCGTCGAGAAACCGATGTAAAACCCATTGTCTTTCGTTGAATGCAACACGTCAGACGTAAAACATTCGGTCGCTTTCTACTGAAGCCGCGTGAGGCGAAGCCTTTTACGCGGCCCGCGCGCCGCGCCGCCAAACTCGACCCAATGATTGCACTCTCGCGCACGTAAGGATCGACAAGGCCAGGATTTTGATTCTTAGCGACGACGGAAAGTATCCGGGTCGGAACGGTAAAAACGCTTTTCGCGGCGTGTGGCTGCAGACTCGTTAGGCTGCTGAGGTCGCGCATCGCGCCATTCGTTCTTCGGGCATCAACCGAGTCAGAGTAACCGCGTGAACCGCTGCAGCGCGCCTCGGTTGGCCAGCACGCCGATCTTCGGTGCCGGAACGCTGGCCCACAACGGGTACCTCACACCGGCGAGTCGATTGATGATGATCGCCTGCAACACGAGCAGAGCGACACCGGCCTCAAGGACGACGAGGTACCCGGGCCTGGTGACCAGCCCAAGGGACACGATCAACGTCGACGCGGCGGCTGGAGGATGCGGAACATTCAGACGAATCATCAGCGCTCCGGTCATGCCGAGGGACAGCGCAACAGCCAGGATCCGGGCCCAGCCCAATTCCGTGACGATGGCCGGCCCAGCATACTGCAACCCCGTCACCCAAAGCGCTGCATATCCGCAGACGAGCGCAACGGCGTGACCGCACAGCGCGTTGCGCGGGCTCGCTGCCGGAGTGGTGGGCGTGAAGAACACCAGAAACGCGATGGCCCCAAGCGTGGGAAAAATGAACGGCGTCCGGAAGACCTTCGCCAGCCCGCAGAGGATGCCGATACTGATAAAAGCGTTGATGAACATGAAGAGCGCCCACAGCCGGGCCAATCGCGTAGTGCGAATCACGTTCGCCTGGACCTGCTGCTGTCCTGTTTGAGACAACAGATCTTTTAGTGTTTGCCGTTGTGCGAGGATTTTCTGAAACTCCGCCTTGGGGATTCGGAGGAGCGTGGTGTCCTCACACGCGCGAAGGCTCGCATTGCGACGGCCGGAGCGTCCGGGCAACAACGACTGCTCGCCGACATGGTCGAGCTCCTTGAGATGTGCCAGCACGACTTCGTCACCGTTCCGGTCGATGGCAAAGACCTGCACCGAACCCCGGACGACAACGTAAGCGCAGTCGCCGGCTTCGCCTTCCCGGAAAATCAGCGCCGAAGCGGGGAACTGAACGACTTGGGTAACCTCGGCAAGTGCGCGGAGCTCGTCGGCCCCGAGATGGCTGAACAACTCGAGGCGCTGGAGGAATTGTTCGCGTTCCGGAGCAATCATAATTCGTGTTATTTGTAGTTCCTAGACCTTCGTATCTTCGAGGTGGTTCTCAGAAGAGTTTAAACGCGACCGGCATTTGCTCTCCTCGCTCTTGCCGCGCCGTAACTGATGTCGAGAATCATCTCCTTTTCATTGGTCTTTGGTTACATTATGCAAGAAACGCAATCGTATGAAAACCATCGCCGTTGCGCGGCTTGCTCGCGCTTTCTCGCTGATATCAATAGTCCTTGCAATAACCTTCGGCGGCTCATTGCTACTCGCCAATGAGAATGACGCAGTAATTACCACCGCGCGAACGTATGTCGCAGCGCATTCCGCAGTGTCGGGATTCAACCTAAGCGTACAGAAGATTGAGGGCGATTACGCGCGCGTGAAAGTAACCCCAAAACATGCAGGCGAAACGGATTCTGCGTGGGTTTTCCTGAAACGCGAGAAAGGCATTTGGCGCGCTCTGACCATGGGAACATTTTTCACGACACAGGATTACGCCGAATTCCACATTCCGTCGAGTCTTCAGCTTTAAAAAGCTCGTTGGAGTACGGACATGAGAAAAGTAAGAAGTAATTTGAATACTTAGCTCCTTCTGACTGACCAATCGGACATCAGACATCGGACATTCACCGTGGTTCGGTGGGTTCTTGTAAACGGGTCGAGCTGAAAACAGCGTTTGCTCCAAACTCTGTTCCCAGCCAGAATTCAAAATGCAAATTGCTCTCTGGAAATCCTTGCTTCGCCTCGCGTTCAGCCTCCTCCTGGGAACTGCAGCAGTCGCCGTTCAAGTCAAAGCGGCCTCCGACAAGGGTTCCGAAGCTGAGTCGAAGGACAAACCTACGCCTACTGCAACGCCCAACTTTAAGCCCGAATCCATCACCAGCACGGGCACCGTGACTGTCGGAGGCAGCCCAATCGAATATCAAGCCGTGGCCGGCACGCTCGTCGTACATCCCAAAGGCTGGGACGACGCGGCCTTGACTGGGGATAAGCAAAGCAAGGAGAGCGAAAGCGGAGAGCGAACAGGAGCCTAACGAGCATAAGAACCCGACGGCCGAAGCTTCGATGTTCTACGTGGCCTATAACAAAAAGAACGTGGAGGCGAACAAACGGCCCGTCACGTTCCTCTTCAACGGCGGACCTGGCTCTTCGACAGTCTGGCTGCACATGGGCGCCTTTGGACCTCAGCGTGTGATCACCGCCGACGACACGCATACCGCCGCGGCGCCCTATCAAGTTGTTAATAACGACTACAGCCTGCTGGACGCGAGTGATCTGGTATTCGTGGACGCGCCCGGCACCGGCTTCAGCCGTATCGCCGGTAAAGACAAGGAAAAAGAATTTTACGGCGTGGACGCGGACGCGCACGCGTTCGCGGAATTCATCGTGGCGTATCTCAGCAAGTATGGGCGGTGGAACTCGCCCAAGTACATTTTCGGTGAAAGCTACGGAACACCGCGCTCCGCCGTGCTGGTGAACCTGCTGGCACAGGAATACAACGTCGACCTGAACGGCGTGATCATGCTTTCGCAGATCTTGAACTTCGACTTGAGCGTGGACGACCCGGAAGGCAATCCCGGAATTGACCTGCCCTACATTGTGGCATTGCCGACCTACGCCGCCAGCGCGTGGTACCATCATAAGTTGCCCGGACCGAATTCTCCCGCCGGGCTCGAACCTTTCGTCAAAGAAGTGGAAGAGTTTGCCACGCACGACTATGCGCGCGCGCTGGCGGAAGGAGCGACTCTGCCGAAAGCCGAACGCCAGGCCATTGCCGAAAAACTGCACGGCTACACCGGCCTTCCCGTTAGCTATATTCTCAAGGCCAACTTGCGCATCGACGGCGGCGAGTTTGCAAAGAACCTCGAGGAGGACACCGACACCACCACCGGCCGGCTCGACACGCGCTTCTCAGGTCCCACCATGGACCCGCTGAGCAAGAAGGCCGACTACGATCCGCAAGCCGCCGCCATCAGCTCGGCCTATGTCTCTGCTTTCAATGACTACGTGAGGAAGTCTTTGCACTACGGTCAGGACAAAACCTATCGGCCTGAGATCCCGTTATGGAAGAGTTGGAATTTCCAGCATCAGCCGCCGGGTGCGGAGCGGCCGTTGCCGCAGTCGACCAACACCATGCCGGATTTGGCCACCGCCATGAAATACAATCCGGACCTCAGAATTCTTCTAACAGGCGGTTACTTCGATCTGGCCACACCGTATTACGAGGGCTGGTACGAGATGCACCACCTTCAAATCCCGGAGCGGCTCCAGGACCACATCGACTATCGCTACTATCAGTCGGGCCACATGGTGTACGCCCATCAGGAATCGCTCAAGGCTCTACACGATGACGTGGCCGCGTTCGTCCATTCGACCGATCACCTCGGCAAATAACCGCGTAAAAGGCTTCGCCTCACGCGGCTCTAATCAGGTGGAAATCGTCTGAGATGATGGCGCAATTGAGCGCGCAGGAATGGAGCGAACGGGATGAGCGACATAGAAGGTAAAGCTGCGAGGGAAGCAGCGAGGGAGTGTGGGAAACGAACGAGTTTCAAACGCCGCCCGGACCCGCTCTTCAAGAATCTCTCGCGGCCCTCGGCGTCTTCTCGCTCCGTGTAGGCCTCGTAATAAATAAGCTTCCATGGACCGCGCGATTTCGTTGCGAACGAAGCGCCGCGCCTATGCTCCGACAATCGCTTCTTCAAGTCTGTCGAGAAACCAATGTAAAAACCGAAGTCGCTTTCGCGAATGCTAACAGTACAACATAGATACACGCATCAGGATAAAACGACGAAACCGCGTGAGGCGAAGCCTTTTACGCGGAATCGCTCAAGGCTCTACACGATGACGTGGCCGCGTTCGTCCATTCGACTGATCACCTCGGCAAATAACCTGCGAGTTCCGGGGAGCGCGCTCTGAAGAAGAAGACGCCGTGCTTCAAAATCTGAGGGAGCTGCTCGAATAGATTCGGGGAGCATACGCGTCTGCTCCGGATCGCGAACTTGGAGCCGCGTGAGGCGAAGCCTTTTACGTACGCGGATTCGAGTTGTGCGAGTGCAGCGAATCCGTCATCGTCGTCAGGCTTACCGCTGACCCCATGACTTTTCTTCGCGCAATTCCCTGTCCCGCCGTCTCGCCACGTCGTAGCTTTTCAGCGAAGATGGGAGCCTCGCCGAAGGAGCAAAAAGCCGCCAAGTTCGTTAGGAAAGGTTCGGAAGTTTACGCGAAAGCATAAATTAGGATTGGTGCAAAGTGCCATCAGAAGCCCTCATTCACCTTCAAACTCGACTAACAGATGTTGATGAAGTCCTTCTGGCTCGAGATGCTATTTGTCCACCAGGTGTAGGTCGACCTGCGCAACGACGCGGCGCGGCTGTGCTTCGCAGCGCGGCCGTATTGTTGTCCGCAGCCTTCGAAGGATACATGGAGACCCTTTATAATGCAGCAGTCGATCTTTTGTTCGCCGCATATCCAGTTGCAGATCGTAACGCGTTGAAAAACTCGACGAGTGAACGAAATCACAATGCGAATGTGTTCAAAGTGAATGCGCTATATTTCAATATTGGGATCCCGTGGGTCATGCATCATCCTAATATTCACTGGCAAAAATTTCCTAACGACCGAGTTCGCGAAACATTAAATGAATTGTCGACAGCTAGGAACCAAATTGCACATGGGCAATTAGCGACAGTAAGAAAACCGACGGCCAGAAAATGGCGAGATTTTGTTGGCCGCTTGGCCACTCGCCTTGATGAAATTGTTGCTGACAAGGTGGAGGCTGATACAGGCGTGCGACCATGGTGAGTTTTGCCCGTGATGAGGTAGCACAGCGAAGGCAGCGAAAACCAGCGCCGGAAGAGCATCAGATGAAATCGTCCGAAAGCCCTGTAGTCCTCGCAACACGTGGATCTCGAATTACCTGCATCCATGAATCGCCGCTTCGCGAGAAGGCGACGCGCGGATCGTTTGCAAGCTTATCGAATGGCATCTCTTCGGTTGCTCCCACTGCGCATTTGAATCGCCCATCGGTTGAGCAAAGGTAAATAGATTCCCCGGGTGTCAGTTGGCGCGCGTGAAGAGTGTCGACGGCGTCGTTAGTCTCTAAGCGGAACGTGGAGCAATCGGGTGGAAAAATGTCTGCAACTCCGTGGTCTGCCGAAAGTAGATTGAGCCACTCGAGGGTGGACGGCAGGATGTGAGCGGAAAGCGCTGCTACCGTTTCCGGATCCAGCAACGCCCTGCGAATTTTTGAGACGCTGACGGATGAATCCCTAACGAAACGGCTCAGGTCCACGGCGGCAGTGCGAGATCTCACCCCTGCCAAGAAAACTTTGGCGGCGGCTTCGGTTGGTAAGCCCAGCTCCACAAGCAGTCCGACCTTCGCCAAGGCTTCAATTCGGTTCTCTTCCACCGCCTTATCAAGTTTCTGAGCTATTGAGTGGAGAAGCCACGGAAGTTGGTTACCCATAAAGTTCAGTGCAGATATCCGCCGCATCCTCTCCGGACATTTCGATAATCTTTCGCAAAGAGCCGCCGGCAAGCCATTGGGGACGAATTTCATCCAACCGCTGCTGCTTGGGTATCGATTCGACTATCGCTTTGGCGTGTTGGCGAGCCCAGGTCTCGAATTCTAAGACCAAGCCGCCAAGCGAGTCTGCGCCGACATCGGCATTCAAATACCGATCGACCATCTCTCGGAACACATCCAAATCGTTGAAAGCTACAATTCCGACCGAAAGCGGTAGTCCAGATGCGATAACGGATCGTCTTGCTTCGGGTGATGGCACTTTCCGCAGCACACCCGACGTTCTGGCTTTCAGAAACGCGATTAACTGTTCCTCACGACTCTGTTCTTGCTTGGCCTTTTCTTGAATGGCGGCGAGCGAATCTCGAAACGCATCATCAATCCAATCGACCGTTGAGTCATCACCCTTGTATTCGACATGAAGCGCCAACAATTGATCGTCAATCCAATCAAGTAAGGCCTCAACGGTCGCCTTTTCAGCAGCGCAGCGATCAAAACTGTCGTTTGCGGCCAACTCCACGAGAGTTTCAAACGAGATTCCGACACGGGAAGCGAGCAGGTATAGAAGCCGAACTAGTTGAAGGAGTCCCGCTCTCCACCTGATCGAGGTGGGCTAAATTGAAGTATTTCTTTGCGGCATCCTCGGCATTTTTTATTTTGCCATGCTTTGCCTGTCATATCCATCGCGAACAAAATCTTGCCTTCACCATCAACGAAAGCGCGTCCTGCTCGGCCGCAGATGTTCCAAAAATCACGCTTGCTGATCTGCATTGCACCTATCGAAGTCGTTGCGACGATTACCGACGAGATTCCAATGTTCACACCCTGTCCCAGTGTTGTCGTTGCCACGATTATACGGGGCGGCCACTTTGCCATCAGCTTCTCGACGGATATCCGAACCTGAGGCGGGAGCTTATTACTATGGCAGATTACTCCCACGCGCGCGGCAGCACGCTCGAAGGAACCGTCGCCTAGTTCTTCTTGGCACACAGCTTCCAGAATCTTCCACTCAGTTTCTGGCCAAGGGTGGGTTGAGGCGCCAGGGCCGAGTGCAAGCAAGACTGCGTGTGCCATTGATGACACCCACCTAGCTTGGCCGGCGAAGATCAAGACAGGACCGAGTTCAGTAAGTCGAGCCGCCGTTGCAGCGACAGCCTCCGTTTTGTTTTGAGGAAAAACGCGAGATTTGATTTTCCCTTTGGGCGTTACTCTCGGCACTTCCCTGAATTCGATGAAGTGAGGATTGAAACACCGCTCGCCTCCCAACCATTCAATCGAAACACCTGACTTTCTCCAGCGGAGCGCTCCGAATCGCTCGGCAGATGGTTTCCAATCCGACTTCACAAGCGCATCGGCAGTGCCTCCTATCCAGATAGCCAAGTCTTCTGCATTGGGGAGAACCGCCGAAAGCAGTAGTATCCTTCCCCCATGCTTTCGGGCAAGTAAGCGCAAATGTTCGAGAAATAATTCGTTTCGAACGTTCCGTTCATTGCCTCCAAGAAGATGGCCTTCGTCGACAACAATCAGTTTTATTGAATCGAAAAGGTCCGGTGCAGACCGAAGCATCGCCCGTGCTTTCTCCGGAGTCGCGATCGTGATATGGCCTTCGTTAACCAGTTCCCGGTCGACTCCACTGAAACGCGAACCTCCATAGAGATGCGACACGGAGTATCCCAATGGCGACAAAGTCTGGCTGAAGGTTCTCTCCAGTTCGAAGGCAAGTGATCGGAAAGGCGCGAGATAAAGGACTTTCGCGGTTGAGTTAGCCTTTAGCGTGTGAAGGATCGCCAGTTCCGCGACTCTGGTCTTTCCTGCGCTGGTTCGAAGATTGATCACTCCTCCGCTATTCTGCAAATTGAGGGCAAGGTGAAGAGCGGCAATCTGAGACTGCCACAGTTCGATGATTGGCGGTTTCAGAAAGGCAAGCAGCTTGATGTAACTATCTACTTGCGCCGCGCCATCGGGGCCAAAGAAAGGCGGAAGGACAGACCATAATCCTCCAATCCCGTAATCCTTAAGCATCAGTCGTAGCAGACGAGAAAGCCACCAAAAGGCGGGATGCGAAGCGCCTGCACTGATCGTCATAGCGTCGCGAAGAATAGCGTCGGCATTAGCGAGAAGTTCCGGTCGTCCAGAAATCGCGTGTTCTGTGGCCAGTGAGACTGATCGAGCTACACATATGGTTAGGGCCCAATCGGTAAACAGACTCGCCTCATCAAAGCTGGGAGTTGGAGTCAGCAATACCGCATTCAATTTGGCAATTAGGCGCGCCCGATCCTTCCGTAAGAATGAGGAAATAATCCCAGCCGATGGAGTGATCTCTTCAATGTTTCCGATCAGCACGAACGCCCTCGAATATTGACCACAAGCGTAGAAAGCCATCGCACCGATCAGGCAATGCAGCGCACTCGCGTGGTGACTCACAACCTCGGTTCGATGTGCCGATTCAAGAATATCAGCTGCTGCGTAGAGCTCCGCATGACCCTCGGTGGTTGCGCCAAGTTCTACCAGACTGCAGCCAGCGCCTAACAACGCATATGCAATAAACGTAACTCGATCATCAAGATCCGGCTCAAAATTCGGGAAGTTTGCTGGAATTTCCCGGACCTCTCTTAAGATTTGTTTTGCCTTGGATTGCGCGATGAAATTTCTGATATCCGCTGAGCGCACCGACTCCACAAGCGACCGGGCGGTTTGAACGGGGAGGCTCATACCCGCTCTACCGCATCTTTGTAAGAAGCAGCTACAATTCCCTGCGGGTCGGCCAATCCTAGCGACATTACGGCCAATCGGTGTACGGCTGATTTTGCATTCTTGTGCACATGGCGATGTGCATCCCTGGAACTGACCAGGAGGCCAACGTAGTCCAATTGAAGCCGTCCCTGGGCGAAAAGTACATTGCAGGCCGCGACCTTCGCGCCCAAGTCGCTATTTCCGGACTCAAACAAGCGGTCCGCAACAAACTGAAGCGACGCTGGGATATTTCCAGAATGTGACTTTACTAGAGCGCTAACGAGTTCCTCTACGACAGCTTTGGAGGGCGTTGATCGGAATTTTGCCTCGCCAACGATTACTCGAGCAGGATTTGAATCCAGATCGAAAGCGAGGACATCGTCCCCCTTCATAGATTGATCAATGTTTGGATTGTATCGAAGTCGATACACTGGGAGCTGAGTGTTTGTAGAAGAGGCGACATATTCCGCCAGCAAGATCTCCGCCCAATTCCCTTTTTGGGTTTTTGAGTTGGTCGGGAATCGTGATCGCGCAGGATCGGTAAGTCCCTGCCGTAACAAGGCTTCACGTCGCATTCGATCTTGCTCGACCGCCTCGGGGCTTACGTGATGGGTGACGATCCACTGTGTCATTGCGCCTGTGAATTCGACAGTCCGCAAGGACGCGTCATCGAGCACTCTATGCGGAACAGCATGAGCCGTGTTTTGATCTGTGGCGGCCAAATGAATCCCGCAGGGATGCGGGGACAGCGGGTGCGGGCCGATAACCTCTTCAGCTTTCATCAGTTGGAAGAGTGGCCAGATCGACGAAGCAAATCCTCTTTGCGTAACCCATTTCGAAAGGAACAGGCTACGGGATCATTTCGTAATGGAAAGCTTACACAAACCCGGGTGGAGTTAACGGTGATGACGGCATCGCTGAAATGTTTCGATTAGGTTCGTGTTCATGGCGACGAGGTATTGGGCCACGGTGGAAGCTGTCATGTTAGGGGAGAAGGAAAAAGGGGTCAGTCAACATATCTTGGCTGACGAAACCGCCAGTCGCCAAGGTCATTTCTTTAGTTTCGCCTTTCCTCACATCTGGCCCCAATCGGCCCCAGAAGTCGTCATTGTACATCCCGTCCATGGAATCCCGCATATCGTGCGGGTCGATGGCCAAACTCAAGCGACACTAAATGAATTCTCAGGCTGTCACCCTTCTGTTTCCGGCTCTAGTCTAATGTAAGGTTCATTTTGATGAAGCCAGGACTGATAAGGACTGAGATCTTACTGTTGCTTCTCGTATTTCTTACGCGCGCTTCGCAAGCTCTCGACTCGGAACGGAGTGGAACTGTCCCTTTTATCTTCGATGACAATCGCGTGTTTGCTCAGCTCGATTTCGTCCGGGCAGACGGAACACTGCGGAAAGTATTGGCGTTCGTTGATCTGGGAACACCGGCCTTGGTGCTCGATAAGAAACTTCAAGAAGAGCTTCAGGTCGGCCAGGGCAAGCCCGTAATTCTTCGCGTGGGCCATCTGGAAATGAAAGTTGATTCATCCGCCGTCGAGACCGACACGGACTTGGGTCTTACTGGTCCCAATGGTAAACGCACGGTGCCGGTGGAAGCCGTTCTGTCGGGCAGCGTATTGACCAATTATGAACTAGTCGTCGATTACGCGAAACGAACGCTGACGGTCGCGCAACCGAACACATTGAAAAGCACAGGCGACGCGGTGCCGTGTCGCGTAAATGAAAAAACGGGGATGGTATCGATCACTACCGAGATTGACGGGCGTCCTTATGCCTTAGCCGTCGATACTGGAAGCGCGTATTCGTGGGTTCGGGAAGATGTCGCGGAGCAATGGACAAAAGCGCATCCGGACTGGGAGCGAGGGAAGGGAGCGGTTGGTGAAGCCAATATGCAAAGTCGAACCGGCGGCGCGCAAGCAAGGGCAACAATTTTGCGGCTACCGGAAATAAAGCTCGGCTCACTAAGTCTGAAGCAAGTTGGAGCACTTGGCATAGCTCTCGAAGCGCCGCCGATTCCTCCAGCGCCGGGACAAAGCAAAGTAGAAGGAAGCTTTTTCGATTGGTATTCCAAAAAGGCTCCGGAGCCTGTGATTGGTTGGCTCGGCGGCAACGTGCTGAGAGGTTTTCGTTTAATGATCGATTTTCCCCGCCGCACAACTTACTGGGAGCGGGTGAGCGATCTTGATCCACACGAGCTGGATCAAGTAGGCGTGACTTTGGAAAAACGGAGCGATGGTTATTTCATTGCCGGAATTGCCCAGAAGTCGGGAAAGCCAACGGTAGATACGGTGCGCGTCGGCGATAAGCTAATTCAGGTCGATGACGTTGTGCTTGGCAGCGCGACGCGGGGAGCCATCTTTGCGGCGTTGCATGGCAAGCCTGGCGAGGTTCGAATGCTGGTAGTGGAAAGAGATGGTCAGCAGTTAACGGTGCCGGCGAAGGTAACTGCTTTTTGAAATCCGACCCAGAATCGGCTCGACCTTCACTTGCTGATCGAGCTTCAGCTCTCCGCGATCAACGCGCTGCACGACCGCCTTCGAGATAGGCAGCTACGCTATGCATCGGGAAATGCTCGTCGCCGTGCAGGTCCGCCGTTTCGCCCGACTCGAGGAGCTGGGTCGCGACGCCGACGCGCCCTTTCGCCGCGGGGAGCAATCTTTTCGAATTGACCCGCCGCGGCGGGGAAAGGGAGCGCGGCGGCCAGAGTGGCAGCAAAAAAGAGATGTCTCATCCTCGCCGGAGGTTAGTGTTGTATAACAGGTATGGCTTGCCAATGGCCGCGAGGAGTTTGGGCGAAGGTCAAGAAACGAGCGAAGCGCCTGTATCCAGTGCGATACTGGCCAAGCGAGTGACGCTGACATTCGCCCAAAGAACTGCGGCCCGGAGGGTTGAGTTGAAAATGGCCCGGCACCTGCGTTGCGTCTCGGTCACAGGTCGCAAAGGACATGCTTCCTCGTCGCGCCTTGGTGACAGGCCATTTTGAACTCAACCATCGGCAAGCCATACCTGTTACACAACACTAGCTGGGAGTTGCGTCTTCAACAATCACCGAACATGCGTGAATCGATGCTATACGTGAATCACGTATAGCATTGGTTTTCGAGCGGACATAAGGGTCAACAAGGAATCAAAGGGATCAACAACGGTCACAGCTTGCTATCGATTGGGGCAGTCGTTCCGTAACTGATCCGAGATTCTTCGCTTCGCTCAGAATGACAAAAGCACTTGTTGGCCGCGATAAACAGGAGGTCCTCCAACGATTTGAAACGGACAACTTTTACCATGTCGAGCTGAGGAAGTCACCGCGCGGGCGCGATCCTGGACATTGACGTTTCTTGCCGCTGGGGCTATCCCTCAAGTAGTCATGAAGCGTCATTTCTTAATCGCCATCGGCCTGGCCGCAACCCTCGTAATTTCTTTTTCCTCATTCGCCGCGGAGGAAGCGAGGTTCGGGTCCGAGCAGGAAGCCAAGGCTATGCTGGAGAAAGCTGTCGCCGCCTTGAAGGCCGACAAGGCGAAAGCCCTCGCGATGTTCAATAAAGGCGAGGGCGGCTTCAAGGACCGCGACCTTTATGTCTTCTGCGCGAACGCCTCAGACGGCGTCCTGACTGCGCATCCCTACCTGAAAGGCGAGCTCCTTCAGAGCATCGTCGGGAAGAAGGGCTTTCCCCTCGGAAAAGCGATCATGGAGAGGGCTGCGGAAGGGAAGATCCAAAGCGTGACCTACTGGTGGCCTCGGCCGGGAACCAAGACGCCGCTCGAGAAGCACACCTTCTACACGAAGGTCGGGGATCAGATCTGCGGGGTCGGATATTACAAGCAGTAAATGTTACCGACGTTCAGGCGCTGAGGGGAATGAATAGGGGTCAGTCAACAAATCTTGACAGAACAGTAGCTGCAACACTTGACCGAGCACGTCGACAGCCAGGGCCGCTGCCAACGCCTCATCGGCCTAACGAGTGGGCGCGATCCCAGGCGGCTTTGGCCACGCGGGCAATAATCGCATCCCGCGTGTCATCATTGGCGGCGGAATCGGAGACGAATGCGGCTATGGCCAAGTGTCGGCCATCGGGCAGAGTGATAATGCCGATGTCGTTGGTCGCAGAGGTGATGCCGTTGCGAGTGCCGCCGGTGCCGGTCTTGTGCGCGACGGCGAGCACGCGCGCGATGGTGCGGCCGACTAAGTCGAGAGCCAGGTCCTCCAACTTTTTGAAGCGGCCGCAACCTTGGAAAGCCCGGCCGTTTGCTCCGCAATCCGTTACGGACCAATATCGAGCTTCGTGCTAGGATTCGGCGTATGCGTCCGTCTCTTACTTTCAGCATTTCACTGATCATCGCAGCAAACCTCCATACCGCGATCGCGCAGTCATCTCCCACGCCTGCGCCTACGCCGGTTACGCTCCGTTCGCTCCTCTTATCGGAGCTTCATAGCACGCACGACAACGCGGAGTGGTTTACCCCAATCAAAGCTGCGGTGGCGGGACTAACGGCTGAGCAGGCGAAGTGGGTTCCCCAAAACGCGCAGGGCAAAATCGATTCCAACGCGAACCATTCGGTAGGAATGCTCGCTTATCATCTGGTTTTCTGGAACGAGAATGCGCTCGCCCGTCTGCGCGGCGAAAAGCCTGCGAGTCCGGGAAACAACCAAGAGACGTTTAACGACTTCGACGCGGCGCATTGGGACCAGATCGTGCAGCGGCTCGATCGCGTGATGAAAGACCTGGAAGCGGCGGTGGAGAAAATGCCGGAGGAAAAACTAGCGCTGAAAGCGCCCTTGATTTCGCACATCAGCACGCACAACGCTTATCACACAGGGCAGATTCTTTATGTCCGCAAGTTACAAGGTTCCTGGAATCCGGAGAACGGCGTCAAATGAAATTCCTCTCAATCATCCCGGCATCTCTTGTGTTGTTTCTCGGTGGGTTTGCCTCACCCAGCTTTGCGCAGGAATCTCGATGGGGATCGCCTGAGGAGGAGACGGTGAAGTTCATCATTGCGGCCGAGGCGAAGTGGGCCAACTCGGCCTGTAGTCCGCAACCGGATCTTAAGGAGGTGATTGCGGACGACTTCCAAGGGACATCGCCGAGCGGAAGTCGCTACGACAAGGCCAAAGCGATCGCCACAGATACCAAGGCGCTCGAGCGCGAATGCCAACTGGGCGAGGTAAAGGTGAGATTTTTCGGCGACTCCATCGCGATCGCGTATGGAGCGGAAAGCGCAGTCTCCAAGGCTAAAGATGGCAAGGAGACAAAGCATTGTCTGATCTGGACCGACACGTGGCTGAAACGCGCCGGGAAATGGCAGATCGTGGCTGCGCAGGATACCGGCATGCCTTGTAACCCTTAGGCCGTCGCGCTAGCTCTTGAGGTAAACAAGCGTGAATTGATGCTATACGTGAATCACGTATAGCATTGGTTTCCGAGCGGACATAAGGGTCAACAAGGGATCAAAGGGATCAACAACGGTAAGAGCTTGCTGTCGATTGTTCGCCGCAATGAACAGGATCCCAAAATTAAGCCAGGACGCGCGTCGATTTATCCCAGGCCAGTCCCCAGTCGCGCATCGCCTTCAATACCGGGCCAAGCGCTTTCCCTTCTTTAGTTAGGCGATAAGCCAGGCGCTTGGTGCCATCTCGATGCCTGAACGCGCGCGGCACGCTGTTTACGGTTCAGAAGGCGTTGCCGCTGTTCCACGTATTCGTAGACTTTACGAATCGTTTCGTGTGGTAACGGAGTCGATGGGTTAGGGCCTAGGGCTGGCGTTCATCTCGGAGGCCCGCGCCAGTGCTAGCGTGTCGATATACTCCCGGATGTTCGTCAGTTTGCCATTTCGAACGGTAATGGCGAAGACCCAATGGTCCGCGAACGTCTTATTCGTGGCTATGATTCTCCCCCTCGCGAAGCCGACGACCAGAACCCGGTCTCCTTGCGCTACGAATTCGGGGGGCTCTGGGTAAGAAGTTTCCAACGTGTCGGAAGCCTTCTGAAGCAAATCCGCCAATCCCGCGTGCCCGCGGTGCGTGCCGGCCAGCGGCCAGTCCTCGCCCGGAATAATCCACTCAATGTCCTCGGCAGACAACGCCAGCAGACCTTGCTTATCGCCGCGGCCGAGTGCTGCAAAAAAATCCCTCACAATCTGAACATTCGCTTGTGTGCTCATCGAACTTTCTCCATTTCTCTTACATCGGATTGCGTGGTGTGTGTCATTCAGCTAGGACCGACGCCGAGTTGTTGCAGCATTAAGGAAGCTTCATTGTAGCAATGAAAGGATTTAATCTTCCCATTCTCAAGGTGAAAAACATCGCACGACGGGAAATCTATCTTCTTACCAGTGGGAGCTAGAGTTCCCGAAGGAAGCTTCAGCTCGCCTTTGTGCGTTCCCCGAATTGCCAGCTCGACAATGACGACGTTGTCCGCGACGTAGATTTTAAATATCTCACGGTGGACGTCGGGGAATGCACTTGCTAAGGCGGCAATGGAGTCACCAATGCCTTTCCCGCGGAACTTCGTGCCGGAAGCCATATCCCACATGTATCCATCGTGAGAAAACATGGAGACAAACTTCTCGATATCCAATCCTTGCCCTTCTGCGGCCGCGCACGTTTCTCTAATGATTTGTTCATTAACATTCATATCAAATCCTTCGTTCAGTTGGTTAATGTCTATTTGATTAAAGCTTTCAGCGAGCCTCTGTCCGAAGACGAAGGCTTCTTCTTCGCGTTAAACCTGCGCCATGCCTCCATCGACGGCGAGATCCACGCCGGTGATGTATGAACTTTCATCGGAAGCGAGGAACACGACGGCAGCAGCGACTTCCTCGGGCTTGCCTCTGCGGCCGAGCGGAACTTCGCGAGGCGAACTGAGCTGCCACCTGTTCTACCTGTTCAGCGGTGAGGCCCGCGTTCTCCAAAGCCGGAGTTTCGATTGGGCCAGGACTCATCGAATTCACACGAATCTTGCGATCCTTTAGCTCCACCGTCCAGCCGCGAGCGAAGCAGCGCACGGCTGCCTTGCTAGCGGCGTAGGCGGTAAACGCTGAATCTCCCCTTACGTTCGCGACTGAAGAGGTCAGGATGATCGAGCCGCCATCTTTAAAGAGGGGAAGGGCCTTCTGCGCCGTGAAGAACGTTCCCTTCACATTTAAGTCGAAGGTTTTGTCGAAATGAGCTTCGGTAGCCGTCTCGAGCGGTGCGACTTCACCCCAGCCGGCATTTGCGAAGAGTACGTCGATGTGGCCGTGCTTCTCTTTCACGACGGCAAAGAGCCGGTCCAGATCTTCTAAACGCGTTACGTCGCCCACGACGGTCGTGACGTTTCTCCCGATCAAGGCTGCGGCCTCTTTCAGCTCTTTCTCTCGTCGGCCAGTGATCACGACGTAGGCGCCTTCTTCCACGAAACGCTTAGCCGTGGCCAAGCCAATCCCGCTGTTGCCGCCTGTAATGACCGCAATTTTTCCTGCTAACTTTTGTCCATGGTTATTACTCATATGTTTTCTCCTTAGTTTTTGTTCTTCGTTCTTTTGAGAATGTGAAATTTACGCTTTTCCTCCAAAGCTGACATAGTCATCGAGTTCGCCGAATTCGAAGAAGGTTTTGACGTCTTCGCGGGTTTTGGAAAGCCGGCCCAGGTGTTCGGCAAAGAACGCAAGGGTTTCGGCGTCGCTGTCCGGCGCGCGTTTTTCCATGAAAGCAGACCAGGCCTCGATTTCCCATGGAGAGCGCGGGGTCTTGGAATGGGCCTGAACCCATTCGAGCATTTCCCCGTCACCTTTGCCGGTTGCCAATTCCTTCAACAAGGCATCGGGATCGAAGCCAAGAAATTGCACCAGGCTGCTGGTCGGTTGGGGAATTGTATATATATTCGCCATTCTTCCCGGCGAGGGTCGCCCGGCCCTTGTCGAGCATGCGGGCCAAAATCACGTAGTTGCCCAAACGAACGCGAAAGCTCCGGGGCGGGCGTTGAGTTAGATCTATATAGAAATGTTGCGTCTTCATAGTTTGGTAGTTTCGAAATAGTCCGGCTGGTCCAAATCGGAAAAGAACCCGACTGTGTTGGGAGCCTTTTTATTTTCAATATTGGCAACGTACGTCTTCTCGATCCTTGTGGATAATGCCGGTTCGTGATTGCAGTGATGCGAAATGCGCATCACTATTTCGATCATCCTGGAAAAGCTTCGTTTGTTCTTAGTGGTCCTTGGAGGAAGGCAGCCTCCGTCGTGCGGCTGATCGTCTGCGCATTTCTCAGTCCGCCATCACGCGACAGATCCAATCACTGGAACTCGAGCTCGGCGGGCAAGTTTTGGAACGAACCTCGGCCGGGGTGCGTCCCACGAACGGAGGAGATGTCCTCGCCGAAAGGGCAAAAAGGCTGCTGGCAGATTATGATTCCACCACGGCGGAAGTCCGCCGGCTGAATCGCGGAGACAGTGAACGCTTGCGGATTGGCTATATCGCGTCGGCCGTCCAAGAGTATCTAGGGCCGGCTCTGGCCGTGCTGCGGCGCGATTATCCAAGAGTAAAAGTCAAAATGCTCGATCAAACGCCCGGCGAGATGATTATCGCACTACGGCAAGGTAAGATTGATCTGGCCTTGACCTTGCATGGTATAGACCTGCTCTCGCGGGATTTCTATATTCGTAAAATCGCGACGGTTAGGAGCCTTGTTGCGCTCCCCTTCAATCACCGGTTCGCGACCAAAAGACAGGTGTCTATCTCACAATTGAAAGGCGAAACGTTCGTGCGGGGATCCGATGATGTGGTGCCGGGATACACCCAGAGGATCATTCAGCTCTGCCGCAAGTATGGCGGCTTCCGTCCTCGCTTGGTCACCATTGATAAAGCAACTAGTCTTGTGGAATCTCTCACCCTGGCAGCGAATGAAGAATCCATTTCGATTCAACCAGCCTTCATTTCTCACCTTGACGTTCCGAACGTGGTCATGGTTCCCATCGCTGACGCCGGCGCAACTTGGGATTTGTTCGTTGTCTGGCTGCGAGGCAAAATTGCCGGCCCATTGCGAACCTTGCTGAGCGAACTAAACCTAAAGTCTCAAAAATAACGGGTAGGCGGGCGGGATCAGTCCTTTTTTTTGCATTGCTGGCCGCGGTAGCCGCCTGGCATGAGCTTGTCCCGCTCACTTTTCGCTGAAGGCAGTTGCGAGAACCACTTACCAAGCAGGCTCTCGACAATTCACTATTTGAAACCGGTATCGCTTTTCGGTTTTCAGAAGGTGTGTACCTCTTTCGTAGCCCCGGCACTTGTTATTCCGGCCCAAGCGAATCTGTGAAACAGAGTGTCCATCGCTTTCGCTGAAAGCGGTCGACCGTTGCGGAGCCAGGAGTTGAGAAAACCAATGAACGCTCCCGCGAGCGCATGCGCGACGAGATCTGAGCTCGCAACGGCGGTTGATCCATCGCGCGGGCGCTGCGGTTGGGTCTTTTCGCGTTCAGCTAGTTGTCTCAGCCGAAGTTCGATCCCACGTGCGAAGTGTTCCATCGCCAAATCGAAAAAATCCTGCAACCGTTCTGAACGCGCCAGAGCTCCGCGGATCTCTTCCGCCTCACCAACATGAGCGAAAAACTCGTGCACCGGTGCAATCCGATTTGATTGTTCACTTCGAACAACCAACAGCATCGCCATTCTTTCCAGGAATTCGTCCATGTCGGAAAGAAGAAGGTCGACCTTGTCATCATAATGGGCGTAAAAGGCGGACCGGCTTACCCCCGCCAGCTCGATCACGTCCTGGACGGAGATTTTTTCGAGCGGCCGTTGTTCCATTAATTTGCGCAACGCCTGCCCGAGTCGGGCACGAGTTCGGCCGACGCGGCGATCGACCCGGCGCTTTACCGACTTAGCAGGCCTTTCAATTTTTCGGACATTCGGCATCGATTTGTACCGGAATCGTATGGGCAACCGCTATCTAACGGTTGCAGTTGAATTCTGTCATGCGTAAGCCTCGATCTGCAAACAAATGAAACAGAGGTATTCATTATGAAAATCAAGATAGCAGTGATGATGTGCGCCGCGCTCGGACTACCAGGCGTTATTTTCGGTCAACACCACGCGCCACCGGCGACGCCAACCGCCGAACAGTCGATCACAGGAGATTGGGTTATCCATTTCCAAGCGGGACATGAGAGCGTTTCGGGGAGCTTACATCTTCAGGCGGATGGTGAACGGCTCGCCGGCACGGTTGAGACTGGTCATACTGGACCGGGAACAGTTGAAAATGGAAAGTGGAGCAAGCAAAAACTCGAGGCGACTTTGGTTTTCAAAAAACATGAGTCGGTTGTCTTGAAAGGCGAGTTGAAAAGTAATGGGACGCTCGCGGGGAATTACACTACCGAAGGACGAACCGAAACGTGGCAGGCCGAGCGCAAGTCGGCGACGGCTTTGAATTCAAGCAGCGGAGTCTATGCACAATACGAAGCGTTGATCGGAACCTGGGACGTGACTGCGCCGGACGGTGGTCCCTCTTTTGCCGTGCAACGATTCACCTGGGGGCCGGGCCACTCTTATATATGGTATGCGGGCAGTTTCATCGGGCCGGGTGGCAAGGAAAATCCGCACTTCGAAGGAATGTTGGTCTGGAATGGTGTCCACAAGAACCTCGATATGCTCCTCACCATGGATCTGAAATCGGGTCGAGCGCAGGAGCAAGGAACCTTCAACGTTGCTCCGGACGGAACGATCGTGCGTGAGATAACCGGAGTCTTTTCGGAAGGCGTTGCGCCGATTGGCGAAGCAAAGGTCGGCCCAGATGGCATGAGCGAACATTTTCGTCAGACCTATATACCTGACGGGACGGACAAGTTTCTCACTTCGGTAATGCGAGAAACAAACGACGGAAGCTGGGTAGCAACGTTTCCGGGAAGCGAGAAGCTAGTTATGAAAAGGAGAAAAACGAGCGGATGAACCGCAATCTCACAAGGAAATCCAAATAGGGCTGAGTCAACAAATCTGGACAGATTGGAAAGATCTGATTGCGAGCGCCGGGCATTGGCAGTCAAGATATGTTGACTGACCACTATCGGCCTATCGACCTCTCCCTCGGGATGATGTCTGAGGTGCGAGCCGCACTGGGATTGACTGGCCGCTTCGTGCCAGAAGCTATGCTATACGTGATTCACGTATAGAAGATTCGTCAGACTGAAAATTGCATGAAGGGCTATTCGAACGGTTTTCGAAGCATCGAACTCAGAGGGGACAAGTTGGGTCGGGCGCGATCGCGGAATGCCGTCGGCGCAAGCGAAACGGCCGAACGTCTTCACGTTCGGCCGCTGTAAGCCAAAAAGCGTCGCGCAGGGGACGCGCCGCGTTATCGCTAAATTAGTTACCTATGACTTATCGTAAGTTGAGGTGCTACTCACCTTCTCGCCTTTGGCATTCGTCATCGTGTTAGTCACCGTGCGGGTTTTTCCATCTGCCGCGACAACGATCTTGCCTTCACCTACAACTTTGCCATCTTTTTTGCTCACCATGTCGATGGTGTCTTTGCCGCTCAGCTTAAACGAGCGCATATCAGATGTGGCATCGCCGGTGATGGGATAATCTTTGCCGTCCAGCTTCCCGGTCCAGACCGTGTGAGTTTTCTTACCGTCAGCGTCCATACCGTCCACCGTGCATTTCTCGTTTTCGCCGGCTTTCTCCCACACCACCATGGTGCCCTTACCCATGCCGTCTCCGAATTTGGATTTGCTTTCGTTCAGTTTCCACGTGCCCTCGGTCGGATTCGAGCTTGCGAAACACATTGCGGCTGTCGCTATCGAAAGCAGCAGGGCTAAACCAACTGTTTTTGTTTTCATATTATTGTCGAGTTTCAAGGTTTCAGAGCCTTACTGTTTTGGCAGTGGATCGGACGCAAAATTTGCGTGGACCAACGTCCATTTGTCGCCCTTTTTCACAAAAACGCGCGTCGTTTTTGCACGCGTCGCGGTGGTCTTTCCGTCCTTGTCCTGAGTAAGGCCGGCGTAGTTGTATGTCAGGATGGCTGTATTGCCGTTGTAGACCTGGACTTTTGGATTGGCCATTTCCGCCGCGGTCGTCTTGCCAGAATCTTTTCCTGAAGCTTCTGACAGCCGCGAGGTCATCGCTTTCCCATCGAGACGCGTGGCATACTGGCCATTGAACTCGGTGTAGTCATCCGACGTGTCTTTGGACTGCTCCGCGACAGCTGTCGGATCTTTGATTTCCGACGCCCATTGCGCTTTCGTCATTGCAATGACGGCATCGGCTGTTGCCTGGTCGGCTTGCTGAGCCGACGCGTTTATCGTGAAAGCCGAGCAACAGGCCGACGCGATTAATACCAACATTAATTTCTTCATTTCTGATTTCCTTCGGGGAAACACCCCGTGTGTTTGAGCTGACCATGCTCAGTGTTAGACCGCAGCAGACAACGGTCTTGGCTAGCTATTGTCGCCGAACCGGTTGAGAAACCGGATGCTCGCTTGGTGGGCGTTACCCCCCAATAGTCCACGACACGCTTAAGTCAATCGGTTTCGGGAATCGGGAAAAGGGGTCAACCAACATACCTTGACTGATGAAACCGGCAGTCGCCAGGGTCACTTCTTTGGTTTGAAACTCGTTCGTTGCCCGCACTCACTCGCTCCTACCCTCGTCACTTTACCTTCTATGTCGCGTGTCCGACACGCTCCATTCACCAAAATCGAGTCGCCGGGTTACGCTCCCGCTAGTGCATCGATAATGTACCCACCTTATGGCTTACCGACATTCCCAATGTTGGTGCCCGGCTTCCTAGGCGCTCTCGCTTGGCTTGGCGCCTCCCGCCGTAAAGTTGGTTCCCGACCAACGCTACACAGCGGCGTGATTCTTCAACGCGGACTATGGGAAAGGAAGAAGGATGAAGGAAGCCGTAACGGATGCGCAGCAACGGCCGGGCTTTCCATTAAGAAGTGAATCAAGAAGTCTTCGCTCGCTTTAGGATGGTAACGAAAATCGCGGTCAGCTCTTCACACTCTTGTCGCAAGGGTGCGAGCTTTTCCGCGCTGACAACGCCGGATTCCACTAGCAGTTCCAGCCAGTAGGCGCTTTGACTCGCTGCCTCCCCAGCAGCTCGCCCCGCTACCTCGCGGGTTTGACCATCTATGTCGCGGCTGCCCAACGCGCTCCATTCTTCGATCTCGCGTAGGGAGTCCAGGCCGTCTTGGTTCGGAGCTAAGAAAAGGCTTGCCCGGCGAGGCCTGTGAAATACAAATGGACCCGGAGCCTCAGCCAATGAAATTCGCCTCAATCATTCCAGCATCTCTTCCCGCACTGTTGTTTCTCGGTGGGTTTGCCTTACCCAGCTTTGCGCAGGAATCTCGATGGGGATCGCCGGGGGAGGAGACGGTGAAGTTCATCATTGCGGCCGAGACGAAGTGGGCCAACTCGGCCTGTAGTCCGCAACCGGATCTTAAGGACGTGATTGCGGACGACTTCCAGGGAACATCGCCCAGCGGACGTCGCTACGACAAGGCAAAAGCGATCGCCACAGATACCGAGGCGCTCGAGCGCGAATGCCAACTGGGCGAGGTGAAGGTGAGATTTTTTGGCGACTCCATCGCGATTGCGTATGGAGCGGAAAGCGCAGTCTCCAAGGCTAAAGATGGCAGGGAGACAAAGCATTGTCTGATCTGGACCGACACATGGCTCAAACGCGCCGGGAAATGGCAGATCGTGTGCTGCGCAGGATACGGGCATCCCTTGTAACCCTTAGCTAGCGCGTTCGGTTATCGGTTAATTGTTAATAGGCAGGAGAATAGCGCCCTGTTATTCACCGGGAACAATTCCTCAGGTTGCCTAACGAGAATGGGCGCGATCCCATGCGGATTTGGCCAGGCGGGCAATGATCGCATCCCGCGTGTCATCATTGGCGGCGGAATCGGAGACGAATGCGGCCACGGCCAGGTGTCGGCCATCGGGCAGAGTGATAATGCCGATGTCGTTGGTCGCAGAGGTGATGCCGTTGCGAGTGCCGCCGGTGCCGGTCTTGTGTGCGACTACGGTTCCAGCAGGCAATTCGCCTTTGAGGCGTTTCGCGCCCGGGATGGATTCGGTCATCAACTTCAGCAGCAGGGCCTGGCTCTCCCGCGAGAGGCCACGCTGAGATTGCAAGGCCACGAGGAGGGCCAGCGCGGCTTTGGGAGTCGCCCAGTTTCGATACTGCGTTTCCCAGTCGCGGCCGATTTCCTTCTCAGAGTTAACAACCTGGATGTCCGGCACCTGAATTTCCTCAAGGAAGGCCATGACACTGCCCGGACCGCCGATGAGTTTCATGAGCACATCGCTTGCGCTGCCATCGCTCTCGCAAATGGTGTAGCGGAGAAGTTCCGCGATGGTCAGCTCGGCACCGTCCGGATATTTATCGCGCACCGGGCTATTCATTCCATTTCGCACGAAATCGCTCGGCTCGACCTTCACTTGCTGATCGAGCTTCAGCTCTCCGCGATCAACGCGCTGCAAGACCGCCATCGAGATCGGCACTTTGTAAGCGCTATGCATCGGGAAATGCTCGTCGCCGTGCAGGTCCAGCCGTTTCGCCCGACTCGAGGAGCTGGGCCGCGACGCCGACGCGCCCTTTCGCCGCGGGAGCAATCTTTTCGAATTGACTTTGCAAGCCAGGGAAAGGGAGCGCGGCGGCGAGAGTGGCAGCAAAAAAGAGATGTCTCATCCTCGCTGGACGCTAACTGCGAGTTGCGTTTTCAACAATCACCGAACAAGCGTGAATTAATGCTATACGTGAATCACGTATAGCATTGGTTTTCGAGCAGATATAAGCGTCAACAACAAATGGAAAGGAATCAATGGGATCAATGGGATCAATGGGATCAATGGACAGAGGGATCAACACGGGTCGAGAGGGATCAACAAGGATCAGAGCTTACTTTCGACACAGATTGAGAGCTGAAATCTGAAACGCTGAACTCGGAAATCACTGGCAAGTGACTGCGACCAGTTGGGGAGATTCATGCTCGCTATTCCAAAGCATCAACGTGGTCTGAATGGTGGAGGCTATGCGCGGGCAGCGCGAGGACGCACGCAAACGTTCCGGCGCTCACGGCAATCATTAGCAGTAGACCTAACCGAAATCCGCCTACGGTTGCCGCCAGGACAAACGCGCTGATGCCGAGCGCAGCACCGATCTGCCGGATGAATTGCTGGCTGGTGGTCGCGCTGCCCATGCGGGCAACCGGGACGCTATTCTGCACCACGACAGTGAGCGCGGGTGAGAGCAGTCCCATTCCGGCACCTGCGATGAGCGCCGCAGCGATGACCCATCCGAGGCCGTGTTTGAATGCCACCATAAAAAAGAGAAGACCCAAAATATGGACAACGATTCCAATCACACTCGGAAGTCGTTCTCCTATTCGGTGGACTAACCGCCCAGAAGCGAAGGCGAACGTGCTCCATCCAATGGTGAACGCGCCAACCACCAGGCCTACAAACGCGCGATTGTCATGAAAAGCGGCGTTGGTTGCGAGCGGGAGATAAGCGCTTAGGCCGAAGCCGCTGAAGAAGGCGAGGAATGACGAAAAAATCGAGGATGCGTAGCCGGCATGATGAAAGAAAGTCAACGGCAGAACGGGATGAGGCGTTCGTCCCTCATGCCAGACAAAGATGGCAAGCAGAATGATTCCGCCACCAATAAGCGCGGCCTGCATCACTCCGATTTGTCCCTCACCGAGATCGACAAACGCCCACATCAGGCAACTGCCGCCGGCGCCGGCGAGAAGCGCACCGGCAAAATCGAATCGGCCGACGCTATGTCCGATGCTCTCGTGCATTCCGGCGATGACGAGGAACCCAGCCACAATGGCAATCGGCACGTTGATCAGGAAAGCCCAGCGCCATGAAACGTGCGTCACGATCAATGTCCCAAGGAGTGGTCCGGCGACACTCGCAACCGCCCACGCGCTGCTGGCCGCGCCCAGCGCCCGCCCGCGTTTGTTAGGCGGATATACAACTCCGAGCAGAACAAACGGAAGAGTCGCAACGGCTCCCGCTCCGATGCCCTGGATGGCGCGAGCGCCGATGAATTCCATCATCGTGCGCGCGATGGCGCAGAGCCCGCTCCCGACCGTGAACGCGACAATGCCGACGAGATACGTTCGCCGGCGTCCCCAGCGATCGGACCCCGGTCCCCAAATCGGCATCGATACCGCCGCGGCCAGCATGTAAGCCGCAAACGTCCACGCGTATAGGTGGGCACCGCCAAGCTCAGGCAACGCCACCGGCATCACGGTGCTGACAATCGTGTTGTCGAGACCGGCGAGAATGAGCGTGAACAACACACCGAGTAACACCAGCACGCCGCGCTGTCCGGAGGAATCCACCTTTGAGGTTGCGATCTGAGATTGTTTTTCCGCGCGCTTCAGCGATTGGCTATCATCGTTTTCATGTCATCCGTCAAATCCACGGAAACGGTCAGGCGCGCGTTAACGGATGTTAAATTCCCGCCGGCCAAACCTCATGCACCGCTTCGGTCGCGGTACGCATTTATCTGAACGCGCTTCTGGTCTCGCTCCGCATCCCGAAAAGGTTTACGATTGGGTATGAATCGGCTTTCGGGATTCGTCAGTCTGCATCCCTACTTCAAGGTGCCTCCGGACAAGATGCCGCATTTGAAGGCGATCCTGCCGGAGTTTGCGGCCAAAACGCGAAATGAAACGGGTAATCTTTTCTACGAGTTCACGATCAACGGCGACAAAGTATTTTGCCGTGAAGCTTACGTCAATGCGGAGGCGCTGCTCGCACACCTGGACAATGTGAGCGCCATGCTCGCCCAAGCCCTAACGATGGCGGAGTTGGTCCGGATCGAGGTTCACGGACCAGCCGCGGAGCTCGCGAAACTAAAAGAGCCGCTAACTCATCTGAAACCCGCCTGGTTCGAATTGCACAGCTGATTCCGATGGTAGCGCCAATCATTCTAGAACATCTACTCGGTTTGCAGACTGTGCGCGGGTAGCGTGAGCACCCAGGCAAATGTTCCGGCGCTCACCGCGACAACTGAAAAATTAAGAAGTTTATGGCCTTAGCAGCCGCTCGATTTTTGCACTTGCGACGGCGCGATTTTGCCGAGCTCAACCTTTATACGCGATCGAAGATAAGGATGTTTGGCAGGCGCTGATCCACGAGGTGCCGTGTCATGGTCAGGGTCTTGAGGTCGGGCGAAACGTTGATCTCGCGAGTTTCCACAATCTTGCCTTTGAGTTTTTTGGTTAATTCGATGGAGTGATCGCCGAGGCGACGCGCGGATGTGGCGCTGCCTGCAGCGGGACTGGCGCCCGCGGGCGGATATTCTTTTCCATCGAACTTCACGTTACTCGCGGGCCCGCCGCCGGAAATGATGAAAGAAAGGCCGTCACCTTCGTAAGGACGAATTTCCATTTCATACGCTGAATCGGGCTTTTCTTGCGTGGTTTCCCAAGTGCCCGGGATCCCGGAGCTGGTTGCGCTCCCCTCCGCGCGTTTGTAAACGAGGTCGATGCGCGATGTCGAACCGTCCGGCTGGTTGCCAATGAATGTGTCGGTGAGCGCTTTGCCGTCGTCGGAAAGCTTCCAATTCGCGGTGAGGAGGGTGCGGCTACCTTGCTTACGCACGATTTTCCAGTTGCCGGGCGCTTCAACGGTAATGGAAATGGTACTGCCAAGAATTCCGGGCTGTTCGGTGCCATCCGCCACCAGGGTCTCTGTGTCGCCGACACCGGCAAACGTGAGGGTGTAGCGGTTTTCGCCTGCGGGCGCGATCGTCATTTGGTCGGCGAGTTTGCTCTTGGAAAGGTTGAGCTTCCATTTGCCGATTAAGGGTTGGTCGGCGGCGCGGGACAGCCGTGCAGCGCCGACGCACAAGACGGCGATGGTTACGAGTGAGATCGTGGTTGATTTCATAGAGTCTTCTCCTTGGGCAGTTACCGGTGAGACATCCAGCACACGATGCTGTTCAAGGATGAACGGTTGAAATTAGGAATTAAGAACAAGAAGTGACCTGTGACCAGTCGACGGTAAGAGAAGCAGAGCATACGGCGCCGACGCCATGAAATTCGTACATCATAAGCGGCTTACGATGCTGTGGTCGCGCGCAAGCCGAAGCGCTTCAATCCGTGCTCCATCCAATTCTTGATCGTGAAGTAGGCGCTGCGCTTGTCACTTTTTCGCCACCGTAGAAGA
The DNA here is from genome assembly GCA_963825355.1 of uncultured Verrucomicrobiae bacterium. Taxonomy (GTDB): domain Bacteria; phylum Verrucomicrobiota; class Verrucomicrobiia; order Chthoniobacterales; family UBA10450; genus Udaeobacter. Next base: position 76,516 of record CAWGSY010000017.1, read on the forward strand.
AAATTGAGGTCGTGTCCGGCTTGCCGACAAGCACGGACTCTTCGCCCCTCATTACACGTTTTGTCACCTTGATTCTGCGCCGGGTTGCGGCTTAATCGGAGAGATGCAACCGAGTGAAGCTCTCGGAGTGGCGGCGCAGGTCGCGGTTACCTTGGCTGGATTCGGCGGGATTGTGACCGTATTCCGGCCGCAGTCGGTCCATCAGTGGTCACCGCGTGATCGCCTGGGGCTCACTCTGTTGCTGATTAACTCGGCAGCGCCCCTTCTTTTTGCGCTCTTTGGCATGCTACTCCTGTGTATTGATCCTGTTCCGGTATCGGTCTGGCGCTGGTGCAGCGGCTTCGCGTTCGTTACCGACGTGCTTTTTTTTGTTGTCATGCGCAACGATCCGAAGCGACGTCTCCCGCTGAACGAAATGCAAATGATCGGTAAGCTTACCTTTTATAGCGTTGCAGTCATGGCTACGACAGGGGTGACGCTCCAGGTCGTTAACTTTGCGGTGTGGAACCGTTTCTGGCCCTTCTTCGCCGCGATCTTCGTTCACCTGACGGCGGCCGTTGTTCAATTCTTGCGCATGCTGCTCATTGCGCCGGCAGGGGACGTGACAGGTGACTAGTGATGAAGCGATCAAATTGATGATTGGCTAAGCATAAGACCGACCGCGGTTCGCCCAGACATTCCCGAACGCTCGGACCGAAACGGGGGCGAACCGGTTTCGCACTTTCCTGTAATACAGTTGTAACTTTACTTTGACCGGAAAACTTCGAGAATCCGCTCAGCGCCAGGTTCGCCAGACGTCTCCGCAAAACGAGCTTCGCCTGACCCACTTATCGCCGGGAAATGCGCGACGTTAGTCGCTCGCACAACTCGAGGTTCCTATGAAAAGTAGTTCTGTTTTCGGGTCAGTTATTTCTTTTGCAGCCGCCATCGCGTCGGCGGTCGGAATTCAAACGTCAGCCGCGGCTACTGCCACTGCGGCGCAAGATTCAACCGCGATCCGACCGTTCACCATCCCGGTCGTCCCGCAATCTGCGCTCGATGATCTCCGCAGACGCGTCGCGGCCACGCGTTGGCCCGAAAAGGAAACGGTCAATGATATGACTCAAGGCGTGCAGTTGGGAACGATGCAGAAACTCGCGCGCTATTGGGCGGCGGATTACGATTGGCGCAAGTGCGAGGCGAAGCTGAAAGCGCTCCCGCAATTTGTCACCACGATTGATGGATTAGATATCCATTTCATCCACGTGCGTTCGAAAAATCCGAACGCGCTGCCGGTGATCATCACGCACGGCTGGCCCGGCTCGATCATTGAGCAGCTGAAGATTATCGATCCACTGACGAATCCCACTGCGCACGGCGGGAAAGCAGAGGATGCGTTCGACGTCGTGATTCCGTCGCTGCCGGGGTACGGATATTCAGGCAAACCAACAGTGACCGGTTGGGACCCGATTCGCACCGCGCGAGCCTGGGGGGAGCTGATGAAACGCCTCGGTTACAACAAATATGTCGCGCAAGGCGGTGACTGGGGCAACGCAGTGACTGAGCAAATGGCGCTGCTCGCGCCATCGGGATTGGTTGGCATTCACACGAACATGCCTGCTACTGTGCCGCCCGACATCGATAAGGCGGCGTTCGCCGGTGCGCCAGCACCCTCCACCCTCTCAGCCGATGAAAGACATGCCTACGATCAGCTGGCCTTTTTCTACAAGCACGGCCTGGGTTACGCCAGCGAGATGGCTAACCGTCCGCAAACGCTCTACGCACTCGCGGATTCACCTATAGGCCTCGCCGCCTGGATGCTCGACCACGACGGAGTCAGCATGGCGCTGATGTCGCGCGTCTTTGAAGGCCAACGTGAGGGACTCACGCGAGATGACGTGCTCGACAACATTACTTACTACTGGCTCACGAATACGGCGGTCTCATCGGCTCGTTTATATTGGGAAAGCAAGCTCGCCTTCTTTGCGCCGAAAGACGTGGCCCTTCCCACAGCAGTGAGCGCTTTTCCTGACGAGCTCTATCAGGCTCCGAAGAGCTGGACGGAGAAAGCTTATCCGAAGCTCATCTATTATAACAAGCTCGACAAAGGCGGACACTTTGCGGCGTGGGAACAGCCTGAGCTATTCACGCAAGAGCTACGCGCTGCCTTTAAATCACTTCGCTGACTCGTGGAACAGAATCATAAGACCGTAACAGTAATGGGCGCGTCGCTAGATACCAAAGCAGACGAAATCGCGGCGCTTGTTAGGACTTTCATGAAATAGGATCCCACTAGCATAACTGGAGCAAACAATGAAAATACTGATGGTACTAACCTCCCATGATCAACTGGGAAACACCGGTCGCAAGACTGGCTTCTGGCTGGAAGAATTTGCAGCGCCTTACTTCGTCTTTCGAGACGCCGGCGTTGAACTAACACTCGCATCTCCGAAAGGCGGTCAGCCGCCGATCGATCCCAAGAGCGACGAGCCGGAAAATCAGACGGACGCGATGACACGCTTCAAAAAAGATAAGACGGCACAGGAAGCTCTCGCTAATACATTCAAGCTTTCGAGCGTGAAGGCGGAAGATTTCGACACCGTGTTCTATCCCGGTGGACACGGCCCGATGTGGGACCTGGCCGAAGACCCCGTTTCCATTGCTCTGCTCGAATCGTTTTATAACTCCGGAAAACCAATAGCGCTGGTCTGCCACTCGCCTGGTGTGCTCCGCCATGTCACCTATAAAGGTGAGCCGCTGGTGAAGGGTAAGCACGTGACCGGCTTTACCAATGGGGAAGAAGAAGCTGTTCAACTGACTCACGTCGTTCCGTTCCTCGTCGAAGATGAACTGCTACAGCTCGGGGCCATCTTTGAGAAGAAGGCGAACTGGCAGCCGTTTTCCATCGTTGACGGCCGGCTTGTTACCGGGCAGAACCCCGCATCGTCGACCACGACGGCTCAGGCGCTTCTGAAACTCATGACGGGATCGGAATCGGAGTCGTCAATGGACAGCGTGCGAATCGAGCAGAGGAGTTACGAGATGCCCCCGCGAGAGGGAATCAGCATCGCACATTTTCTCACCGTCGCCGACGTCGAGCGATCGGCTCACTACTACGAAAAGGTCTTCGGCGCTCGCATTCTGACCATGGGTGACGGCAACGCGCCTCCGTACCTTCAGCTTGCAAATATCTGGATGATTCTGAACGTTGGGGGCGGGCCGACGCCGGATAAGCCGAAGGTAACGCTCAGCGTCCCGGACCCGAATCACATCAACAGCTTTATGAACATCCGCGTTGCGGATATTCAGGCGTGCTACGAGCTATGGAAAAGTCGAGGGGCCGAGTTCATCACGGAGCCGATCCCCAAGTACGGCGAGACGCGCTGCTACATCCGCGATCCTGACGGTTACATTATCGAGGTCGGACAGAGCACCGACCTCACTTACGGTTAACGCTCGGCCCGGATAGGATGCGGATTTAAATGCTTACGATATCCAGTTAGTAGCTAACGAGTAGCTAACAAGAACAATTGGAGGAGATAGACGATGTCACACCATTACTCGGGTCCTAACATCGGATTCCCGCGCGGGGACGCGCGGCTCGACTTGACCGATCTCTATGCCTTCCCAAGCCGGGACACCCCGACAACTCCACGGTGCGGCCGGCAAGCGCGCGAGTCGCCTTCAGATCTTTTCCCAAGCCCGCGAGGCGACGGGGTCGCGGCCTTCGTCGAATTCGATGTGATCGATGAGGGTCTCGATCGGTTTACCCGTTAGGCCACTCTCCCGGATGCGCTGCGGCAGGACGTGGCTGCGTTCGTCGCGCCAGCCGAGCTTGGCGATGAAGCGATTCCAGACGTGGCACTCTTCGTCGGTGCGCGGGGTGCCGTGGGCGTGGGCCCAGTTCAGGACGGCTTCGTCGGTCTCGCCGGCGAGCGTGCGCTTCCTGATCTCGGAATAAGGGACGCCGAGGAAACGGCAGCAGCGCCCGTCGAGCGTGAACTGGTGCTCGCCGAGATTCTCCGCGTAATCCGGCGGGAGCTGACCGGCGGCGTGCAGGCGAATCTTATCCAGCATTCGCCCGAAATAGATCAGACGTCCGACTTTGTCGTAGCAACTGCGCAGGCCTGAAATGTTTTGCATAAGAGGAACATGAATCGCAAACAGGTCATCGTCACTTTCCCGCAAATGAGGTGCGAGCCGCACTAGCATTCAAATGGACCTGGCTTTTAGCGCTTAGCCCTGCGGAATTTCCTCGAACTCGCCGCGCTCGCGGTTTTTCCGGACTCGGTCCCAGGGAAAGCATTGACCGTGTATGGCAATGTAAACTCCGGGAGGCAGTGCCTGCACGAACGAAAGCGCACTGCCCAGATTGAAGAGGCCGTCGGAACTGCCAAAGGCGTAGGGGATCATCGCTCCGGTTAGCACGACTGTTTTCCCGGTGACAGCGCCAGCCACCGCGGCCGCGGTTTCCGTCATTGTGTCGGTGCCATGCGTAATCACGATGCGATCCTCGGCCGATTGCAGGCAGTTTTGCACGATGAGATCTCGATCGGCATCGGTCATCTCCAAGCTATCGGTCATCATGACGGTGTGAATGGATACTTCCACCTGCGACCTTCCTAACCGGAGCATCTCGGCAACGTGAGTATCCTTGAAATAGAGCTGGCCGGTCCGCTCGTTGTATTCCTTGTCGAACGTACCGCCGGTGGCGAGGATTCGAATAACCATGGAATGTTCGCGAGTCTCGGGCACGGCTTGCCGCCAGCCAATCAAAAATTAAGAAAGTTAAGAAATACGAGGCGGCGTCTAAACTCCGAAAGCTTTCGCGGTCAGGCTGACGGACGGCTTACCGAAGTAATCGCTCAGGGAAGTTTGCGTTCCGTTCACGTTGCAGAATGCGCCGCTGACGCCATCGTAACGTCTCGCCTGGCTTCGTCGGGTCCCAGCCTTTCGGATTCGGCAGAACCGCCGCCAGCATTGCAGACTGATCTCTCGTTAGGCCGCGAGCGCTGACGCCGAAATAATGCTGTGAGGCCGCTTCGACCCCGTAGATCCCTGGCCCCATCTCGATCACGTTTGCATACAGCTCCAGGATGCGCCGCTTCGGCAACAGCGACTCCATCCAGATCGTGTAATACGACTCCAATCCTTTCCTGATCCAGGAGCGTCCCTGCCAGAGGAAGATCGACCGGGCGCATTGGTTCGTGATCGTGGACGCTCCACGAACCGGTTTCCCTGTTCGCTCCGCTTTTTTCAGCGCGAGATCCATCTCCTTCCAGTCAAAGCCCTCATGTTGAAAGAACCGCTGATCTTCCGAAATCCAAAGGTGCTCCAGGAACATCTTCGGAATCTGCGGCAGATCGATCCAGCGGTAGATGAGCGGATGCTTCGGCGCGCTCGAGAACACCGCGCCGCTCTGTTCGATTAACATCGGCAGCGTCCGCGGAGGATTGACGAATCGCACCACTGCCACCTGCGTTGCCGGGATTAGGAGCAAAACCACGAGCAGAATCAGAATCCATTTTTTCCCGACACGGCGTGAGGCGGCGCTTTTTACGGGGCGTCTTTGCGTTCGGTTCGGCATCTTCGCCAAGAGACTGTGGTAGAGTGCCAGCGCAACTCGGTGTGATGATGCGTATTATTATTCATTGGCAACCAGTCGGCACTCTCTTAAACAGTCTCCGTGAATGGCTCTAAGACTTCGAGTTATCCTGAGCGTTTTTCTCATCACGGCTGCCGTGGTCGTCGGCTCGATGCTCGCCACATTTTGGTTTGGAAATCGCGTTCTGGAGTTGAGCGCCCGCGAGGAGGTTCGACGGGACGGGATCGCTCGGCTCGAGCAATTGGAATCGGTCCTAAAGGACGCCGAGACCGGTCAGCGCGGGTTCATCATTACTGGCGACGAGAACTATTTGCTGCCATTTAATCAGGCGACCGAACGGCTGCCGGCGGATCTCGAGAAACTGCGCAAGTATCCCAGCGTCGTTATCACTCCGGAGGAAGTCGCGAAAGTGACGGCCCTGATTCAGCAGAAAATGGCGGAGTTGAATTCGACCATTGCAGTCCGCCGGAGTCGGGGATTCGAAGCGACGCTTCCCCTTGTCCAAGCAGGCTCTGGGAAGCAATTAATGGACGACCTGCGCAGTGAAGTAGGCCGGCTGAGGGAAAGGCAGGCCGCCGCGCTCAACGTCGACGAGACCCTCAGCAAGAGAGCGACGCAAACGCGGACAGTGGTATTCGTTCTTTGCGGCCTGCTCAATCTAGGGATTCTTGCCTGGGCCTATCGACGGATCACGGAAGCTTTGCACGAGCGTGACGTCGCGCTTCATGAAGCACGCGCGCGTAGCTTGGAGTTGCAGCGGCAAAAGGAGTTGCTCAGCGTCACCCTCTCTAGCATCGGCGATTGCGTCCTGGTTGCCGACAACGAAGGCAATATAACGTTTATGAACCCGGTGGCCGAGAAAGTTACTGGTTGGAAATTGAGTGACGCGATGGGGCTCCCAACGACGGAAGTTTTTCGGATCCTGAACGAGCACACTCGCGCGCCGGTAGAGAGCCCAGTCGATAAGGTGCTCCGGGAAGGCGTGATCGTCGGTCTGGCGAATCACACCCTGTTGATTCGGAAAGACGGCAGCGAAATTCCGATCGACGACAGCGGCGCTCCCATCCGCGACGGCCAGGGCGCTATTCGCGGCATCGTACTCGTCTTCCGCGATTTCACCCAGCAAAAGCGGGCCGAGCAGGAAGTGCTCGCGGCCAAAGACGCAGCCGAGACCGCTAACAAGGCAAAAGACCAGTTTCTCGCCATGCTCTCCCACGAGTTGCGCACTCCCCTTACGCCTGTCCTGGCCACGCTTAATCTCTGGGAAGCGAGCGAGGAAATTCCTCCCGCGTTGCGCGCCGATGTGGGAATGCTGCGGCGCAGCGTCGAACTCGAGGCGCGCATCATCGATGATTTGCTCGATCTCACCCGGATCGCGCGGGGCCTGCTCTCGTTCTCTCCCGAAAACACCGACGTACATTCACTCATCGAATTCCTCGTCGGACTTTCCCAGAGCGAGGTCCAAAACAAAGTCCTGAAACTCGCCCTCAAACTAGACGCCCCGAGGCACCATGTTCACACCGACGCCGCGCGGCTTCAGCAGGTTCTATGGAATGTCCTCCGCAACGCCGTCAAGTTCACCGACCAGGGCGGCGCCATTACCGTCATCACTTCCAACGACGCGCAGGACCGCCTCGACATTACGATTCACGATACCGGAATCGGCATGACGGCTGATACACTCTCGAAGCTTTTCGTTCCGTTCGAACAAGCCGATCCCACGATAAATCGGCGTTACGGCGGCCTCGGTCTCGGCATGGCCATTTCCAACGCGCTCGTCGACCTGCTCGACGGAGAAATCCGCGCTGAAAGTCCCGGCCCTGGTTTAGGGTCCACCTTTACCATTACATTTCCCACGGTCGACCCTGCCGCGAACGGTAGTGAACCCACCAGCGCGTCCCGGAAATCGCAGGACAAAGTGCGGCTGTTACTCGTGGAAGATCACGGCGACACCGCGCGCGCCCTGGCGCGATTGTTGGAAAGCCGCGGCTTCACGACAAAGATCGCCCCAAATATCGCCACCGCGCTCGAAGCCGTCGGGCGAGAGGATTTCGATCTTTTTCTCTGCGACCTGGGTTTGCCCGATGGCAACGGCATCGACTTCATCAGGAAGGTAAGAGAAACCTGGAAGACGCCAGCCATCGCGCTCACCGGTTTTGGCATGCAGGAAGATGTCGAGCGCTCCCAGAAAGCCGGCTTCGACGCCCACCTGACAAAGCCTGTCAATCTCCAGACGCTCGAGGCCACCATGTGGCGATTACTCCAGGATCGCCCGTGAGTGGAACCCATTTGCATCGGCGGGTAAGGCCGCGTGAGGCGAAGCCTTTTACGCGGTGATTCGAGTTGTGCGAGATGTCGACCTTGCCGCGTAAAGCTTTGCCACCCGGCTTATCTGTGCTGTAGGGGAAGCAGTTTGCTTCCCAATTATTGAAAGGGACGCTGACAGCGTCCCCTACAGTGAGAACGCGAAAAGGGAATCATGCGCAGAAACGGGCCGACGATAGCTTGGTTCAATGATTCGGCCGGAAGTATTCGTTAGGTGCTCGAAGCGACGACGTGACGATCGTCACGTGAGATTCAGTGGCAGCCGCGCAAGACGGCGAGCAGAATCAACGTACCGATGACGGAAACAACGATCGAGCCAAGACAGCCGAGGCGGTTGGAGAAGAAAGCGAACATCCACTGATATCGTTTGGCGATGCGCCATCGTTTGCATTATCGAGCGGTGGATGGCGTCGAGGTTGACCTTCAGCACGGCCTGCCGAGGCGCGAGTTTCGATCCTGTTGTATGATGCGCTGGATTTTTCGAATTATCATGATGACGGTGGCGGCCAAACTCGTGAATCGCTATCTCGGATCGCGTCAACCTCAGCCGCGGACGCGGGGCTAGAATCCGAGCGTTCGCGCATCAGGTTCGGCGCTCGCGGCAACTCCTTCGGCTTTGACCGGTCGAACACAGCCAGCGAGAGGAAATCACAAAGCGCCGCGTGCGTTTCGGTCCGAGGTGCGAGCCGCACGGGCGTTGACCGGCCGTAACAACGGGCCGGAGATCAAGGACAGACCAGCCTTCCTTATCGCGAAAAAGGCCGAACATCCGACCGAACTAATTGTTATGCTAAGGCCGTTGTTTGCGGAACGGAAAAGCGGCGCGAGAATTTACAGTCTCGCATGAGCAAACCATGAGCAAACCGAAACCGAAGCGAATCCAGCGCAGCCGCGCGAAAGGCTGGAAAATGCCGGAGAATGCCATCTACGTCGGCCGACCGACTGTTTGGGGAAACCCGTACGTGGTGGGCTCGGAGCTAATGAACGGCGAAACGCTCACCGCCGAAAAAGCCGTAGCGTTGTACGAGCAGCACCTCGCTGATAACTTTAACGAGCGCGATATTCGCCACTGTCTGCACAACAAAGATCTCGCCTGCTGGTGCGCGCTCGACCAGCCGTGCCACGCCGACGTGCTGTTGCGCATCGCGAACTCGCGGCCGAAGTAGCCCGCGCATTTTCGCAAACGCACAGAATGCGCGACGTTGCTCGCCCGTGAGCGAAATTCCGATTACCGAGAAGCTCCTTCTCAATGCAGGGGGATGGCAGGCGATGAAGCCTGCGCGCGAGTTGCTCAAAAGCGGCCGCGTCTCCGAGGCCAAATACGAGCCGCCGTTGCTAAGCGGCTACGTGCGCGAAGGCGCGAAGAATTATCGCTCCGGCCTGCGAATCAAAAGCGCGATCGATGTCGAGAATCTTTGCAGCTGCTGGGAGTCTCGCTCGGCGGGGAAAATTTGTGCGCATTCGGTCGCGGTAGGCCTGGGCTATCTGAAGCCGCCGGTCGCTGTAGTCGCTGCGCCTAACGAGTCGACGATGCCCGAAGCTCCCGCTGGTCCACGATTCGTCGCAGCTGATTCGGCTAAAGCCGCCCTAACGACACTGCATGTGATCCTGCCGCCCAACTTCGCGGGCGCATGGCAGAAAGGGCAGATCATGATCGTCGTCGAAGCGGAAGTTTCTCGAAACCGCACACTCGTCTCCGCACTTTCGAAGAAGAACACGTTTGCAGTCGACGGCGCCGATCTCGTGTTGATCGAAGTCTTGCGCGCGGTCCCGGCGATCTTCGAGAGCGGCATGGCGATTTTGTCACGCGACGCATTCCTGCGGCTGCTTCCGGCGTTACAGAATCATCCACGGGTTACGTTCGGCAAAGCGACTCGGGCGACGATCTCTTCGGCCGCGCTGCGTCCCGAGCTTCTGGTCGAGTCGCGCGGTGAGGGGGGCATTGCGGTGAAATGCAACTTTCCGTTGAAGCGCAGCGGGAAAATCGAGCAGGAGCAGGAGCAGAAGGCGCTGATCCTCTGGAATGCGACGGAGGCGTGGCTGTTGCAGAACAACGAGTTCGTTCGCTGCGGCGAAGCGCTGCCGGCTGGTTCGACGCACCTGATCGAGCGGCCGTTACTGCTCGAGGGCGAACTGTACGTTACATTTCCTCGCATTCGATCTGCCTCGGCTGCGCGATGCATTCGATGTGCGTGCTGGCGAAGGCGTTCGCCTTCCAGAAATCGCAATGGCGCTGCCAGCATTTGAGCTGCGGCTGGCCGGCACCCTCTCCAGCGTCACAGGTGAACTGACGTGCACATACGGCGACCGCGCGTCGATCAAAGCATTGGCCAACGCGCAGGATCAATTCGTTTTCCGTGATCCACAAAATACCGATCGAGTACTGATGCGGAATCTCGACGCCGAGAACGCGGCGGTCGCACGGCTCGAGCAAATTGGCTTCGCCCGAACAGATGCCGGCGGCTTCGTGCTGCACGGCCAGCTCAATGTTGTTCGCTTCTTCGCGACCGATTATCCGAGGCTGCAGCGCGACTGGAAGGTTAGCCTCACCGCGCAGGTGGAGAAGTGGACCGGCCAGATCGAAAGGGTCACGCCGAAGCTCGAGATTGTCGGCTCGGGTCAGGATTGGTTCGAGGTGCGTTACTCACTGACCACGCCCGGCGGAGAGGTGTTTTCGAACGCCGACATCCAGCGACTTCTTCGCTCAGGGCAGTCACAGACACGATTGAAGAATGGCCACCTCGCGGTGATCGACACCGCGGGCTTGGAGGATTTCGAGCAGGTCATTCGCGATTGCGATCCGGCGCAGACGCAGCCCGGGCTTTACCGCATCAACCGCGCACACGCCGGGTATGTCGAACAAACCGCGCGCGAGCTTGGCTCCGCCGTCGCCGATCGCCGTGAAGCGCTGAAGAAGTTCATCACCGGCCGCGACGCGTCTCCGGATGCGAAGACGAAACTAGGCCCGCTCGCGGAAAGATTGCGGGAGTATCAACTTGTCGGTTGGGAATGGCTCACGCGTCTCGCGGCAAACAATCTCGGCGGCATCCTGGCGGACGAGATGGGTCTTGGTAAAACGGTGCAGACGCTCGCGTTTCTACGTGCCCATCAAGGCCTGGGGCCAGCACTCGTCGTCTGCCCGACATCGCTGGTGACAAACTGGGAGAATGAAGCGCGCAAGTTTACTCCCGAACTCAAGACGCTCGCGCTCGAAGGCGCCGGTCGCGCCGCGCGTTTCAAATCGATCTCGGACGTCGACATAGTCATCACGAGCTACGCACTGCTAAGACGCGACATCGACACATTGCGCGAAGTCAACTTTTCCACCGCAGTGCTCGACGAAGCGCAGCACATCAAAAATCCGGAGACGCAAAACGCCCAGGCCGCGTTCGCCCTCCGCGCGAAGCATCGCTTCGTGCTGACCGGTACCCCGATGGAAAATTCGGTGCGCGACCTCTGGTCGATCATGAACTTCGCGCTGCCTGGTTATCTTGGAAATCGCAATGACTTCCGCGAGCGCTACGAATTACCGATCGCGCGCGGCACCGCGCCGGATGTGCAACGCCGGCTCTCGCGCCGACTCCAGCCGTTCCTGCTTCGCCGGCGGAAACGCGACGTCGCGAAAGATCTGCCCGAAAAAATCGAACAGGTCGTGCCTTGCAGCCTAACGAGTCATCAACGCGCCGCCTATGACGCGCTACTGCGCGAGATCCAGCAGGGTCTCGGCAGTTCCGGCAAGAATGTGACCGCCGGTGCGCAAAGGATGAAGATGCTCACTGGTCTGCTCCGTTTGCGCCAGGTCTGTTGCGATCTGCGCCTCGTCGGCATTGATAAGGAAGAGACCTCCGCCAAGCTGGACCTCCTGGACGAACTCCTCGAGGAAGCGATCGACGGCGAACATCGCGTCCTCGTCTTCAGCCAGTTCGTCTCGATGCTGCATCTCATTCGCGAACGTTTGGACAAGCTAGAGATTCCATTCTGCTATCTCGATGGCTCTACCAAACAACGTCAGGAAGTCGTGGATCGCTTCCAGAGCGATTCCGCGATTCCCGTCTTCCTGATCAGCTTGAAAGCTGGCGGCGTCGGCCTGAATCTTTCCGCCGCCGACACCGTCATTCATTTCGATCCGTGGTGGAATCCGTCGGTCGAGGCGCAAGCCACCGACCGCGCCCATCGCATTGGGCAAACCCGTGTCGTCACCGCCTATAAGCTGATCACCCGCGACACGGTCGAAGAAAAAATCTTGCGTCTGCAGGAGAAAAAACGCGCCGCGATCGACGCCGCCATCGACAGCGAGGAACCGCTCATGACCGGCCTAACGACTGAAGAACTCGAAGAGCTGCTTGCCTAGGCCAGGGGCCGGTTGCGTCGCAGGAACGTGAAGAACGTTGGAGCCATCTCCGCGGCGACATGATTCGGTGACTTTAGCCGCGATTGGCATCGCGCTACATATGGTGACTGATGTCGTGCATGAAGATTTCGGTATCTGTCATCCGTCTGGTCAGCGGAGGAAGGATAAGCTTCCGACTCGGTTTTTTTCGCAACGACCATTTTCGTGTCCGGTTGCGTCGGTAACGTGTTAGTGCGGTCTTAAACGTGTAAAGGGAGGTCCAAATCGCCTCACTCGCGCAAGCTTGACAGCGAGCGCTCGCATTGGCCAATCTCCTCAGCATGAAAAATCTCTCCAGTTGGAGAGCGAGAGTGCTCGGAGTGGCGGCGGGGTTTGTCTTAGTGTTCAGCGTAATCTTCGGCCTTACGGCAAAAGGGCAGGAGCCCACTGGCGCCAGCTCGCCGGTCGAAAAGCAAAACCCGCGCCTGCTGCTCGCAAACGTTTGGAACCAGTCCACTGATCCAACCGGTTGGTGGATGAGTGAGAAATACGATGGTCTGCGGGGCTATTGGGATGGCCGGAAGTTGTGGACGCGTCAGGGCAACCTTATCCACGCGCCGGATTATTTTCTCGCGGAATTGCCGCGGGACGTTGCCTTGGACGGAGAATTATGGATTGGCCACGGAAAATTTGAGGAGACCGTCAGCACCGTTCGCTCAGATACGCCTGACGATCGCTGGAAAAATGTTCACTTTATGGTGTTCGATGCCCCTCAGGCTAAAGGTGGTTTTGAACAGCGCATGCAATTTTTGCACGCTACTTTACCCCGGGAAAACCGCTTCGTCAGAGTCGTGGTACAAGAGCGCTGCCAGGGAGTGGCACAACTCCTGGCCGAGCGCGATCGTGTCGTTCGACTGGGTGGCGAAGGATTGATGCTGCGCCAGCCGGAGTCGCAATACGAATCGGGGCGGTCGCCGACATTACTCAAGGTGAAGCCTTATGACGACGCGGAAGCAACGGTCATCGCACACGAACCGGGAACGGGAAAGTTCGCCGGCAAACTCGGTGCGCTCCACGTGCGGACGGACGACGGTCGTGAATTCTCTATCGGCAGCGGCTTCAGCGATGCGGAGCGGGAAACGCCGCCCCCGGTTGGAACGATCATCACCTATCGGTTCCGCGGACTAACTGCGAAAGGCCTGCCGCGGTTCGCTTCCTATCTGCGTGTCCGCCGGGATTGAATCTCGTTTCTCGTCTTTGGATCCGTGGCCATGTTCAGTTCGCAGTAGAACAAAGGATTATAAAAGAAGCGACAATTGAAGAAATTCTAAAAGAGCAGGCAACCGAGTTCACGAAATCCGGCGGAAAAATCTACGCCAAGACGTAATGCTGTAGCCGCTTCGCTGTGTCGTGGCGGTTTTTTTCCGGGAAGAGCGCGCCGTCGTTTTGTTGCTTAGAGCGATTTTGAGACAGGTCCTACTGTCATCTTCTGAAAACGTTGATCGTTTCGGAGCGGATCGAACATGGGGTCGAGCCGGAGCAGCGCAGGAGTGAGCGGCACGCGCGAAGCCAGTGCGCCCTCGGAAGGTATCGATAGCAGCTTTTGTAAGGCCGCAATAGCACGGTCTGGCTCTCCAAGTTGTGCTGCAACCCGGGCGAATACCTCGATCGGAGCGGGACCATCTACCGCGTCTTTCTCAAGCGGAAGCACGCTCATTGCCTGCTCCGCAAGAGCGAACGCCGCCGCTTTATCACCAAGAGCCATATTGATCAGTGCCAGATCTCCAATGAGGACATAGTTATCCGGCTGTTCCTTAAGGAAAGGTTCCAGTTCGATGCGCGCTTGTCGCCAGCTTTCCTGGGCAGCAGCATGGTCGCCGCCGACATCTTGTGCCCAGCCTAACCAAAAGCGCAGTTCGCCATTGTTGTAACCCAACGCGGGATCAGGGTTGGTAAGTATCTCCTGTAGCCGAGCGATCATCTCTGCAGGTCGACGTTCCAGGATCGCCTGGTAAACCTGTATTTCGAGCGCGCCCGTGTCGTCGGCAGGCGGATTCAGTGGAGCGAGAAGCGCACCAGCCCGCATAAGGTCGCCTTGCGCTTGTGCAATCCCTGCCTGCTGCGCAAGCGTATCGACATCATCCGGAAGAATATCGAGCACCTGATCAAATTTTCGCAGCGCTTCGGAGAAACGGCGACATAGCATATAGGATTGAGCATGCTGCGTAAGCAAGGAGGCGTTCCGCGGATCGAGTCTCTCAGCTTGGTTGAAATAGGACTCGCTCTGCTCCCACTGACCTCGCCGCCGCGCGACATAAGCCAGCGATTCAGGAATTTGACTGCTGTTAGGCAGAAATTGGCGTGCCTGTTCGAAGTAACGCACCGCTGCGTCGTAGTCTTTCAAACAGGCGTAGTAGTAATATCCCTTCGCCAGTATGGCTTCGCCGAGATTGGGCTGAAGAGCTAGTGCAGTTTCAGCAGCCTTTCCGGTCTCATCGCGGAGGGCTTCGGTCGGTTGGAGAGTGAGTGTCAGATAACCGAGCGCATCAACGTACGAAAGGAGCGCCCAGGCTAGAGCATACTTGGGATCCAGCCGCACCGCTTCTTTGAGATATTTCTGTGCGCCAAGCGTATTGGCAGGTGAGTTTCCAGTTTTGAGCGTGTAAGCAAGCCCACGCAGATAAGCATCGTAAGCCTGAGGATTATTCGTCGGTCTGGCTGCGATGACTTCCTCCTCCTGACCGGTAAGTTTTGCTCGTAACTTATCGGCAATGACCTTGGCCACCTCACTCTCGACGGAAAAGATGTCGATTAATCTACGATCAAACGTGTCTGCCCAGAGATGCGAATCGCTCGCAGCTCTGATCAGTTGTACATTCACGCGCACCTGATCGTTTGTTTTCTGGACGCTACCTTCCAGGAGATTGGCGACACCCAATTGCTTCGCGATCTCAGAAGGCTTTTGATGCGTTTTTTTGTAACGCTGCGTCGACGTGCGCGAAATGACTTTGAGATCAGCAATCTTTGAGAGCCGGGTAAGAATCTCGTCCTGAATCCCGTCTGCGAAGTAGGCGTTGGATTTATCTTCGCTCAGGTTTTCAAATGGCAAAACAGCGATGGATTTCTCATTTGCCAATGGCGCTGGTGCGCCAAAGAAAAAAAAGCAGGCAACTGCCACGGCCGCGAGGAGCGCCGCTACAAAAGTAACTAACACACCTCGTCTATGACGTTTAGTTTCACTGACGTTAGAATCGCCACCGGCTGTTATCTCCGACGATGAGCTCTGCGCTTCGAGCTTCGCCTTGAGACTGAGAAGCTCGGCGAGCATCTCCTTGATCGTCTGGTAACGTTCATCAGCTTTTTTGCGCAAGGCTTTTTGCAGTATTGATTCAAGTTTGGCTGGAACATCTGGTGATATGCTGGACAGAGATGCCGGCTCCGCTGTCAGGATCGCGGCAACGCAGTCACTCGGCGTCTCACCGCGAAACGGCGGTTTTCCTCCCACCATTTCGTAAAGCACTACGCCCAGGCTCCAAATGTCGGAGCGACCGTCAACCTTCTGACCGCGCGCCTGTTCCGGAGACATGTAATGCGCCGTACCTAACACCAACCCCGGTCGCGTTTGTAGCAGCGCTCTTGTTTTAACCTTGCGATCATCTGAC
Organism: uncultured Verrucomicrobiae bacterium; assembly: GCA_963825355.1. Lineage (GTDB taxonomy): Bacteria > Verrucomicrobiota > Verrucomicrobiia > Chthoniobacterales > UBA10450 > Udaeobacter. The sequence goes on from CAWGSY010000017.1 coordinate 92,417, forward strand.
GCTGGCTTTTGCTCAGTCAGTTTGGCAATCCCGAAGTCGAGCACCTTTACGTATCCGTCAGGTCGCAGCATGATGTTCTCAGGTTTGATATCGCGATGAACGACACCGGCATCATGCGCGGCAGCCAGCGCCGAAGCTACTTGCACGGCGATTTCCAACGCCTTATGCACACTCATTCTCCCGGGCGCCAGAACAGCGCGAAGGGTCGTGCCTTCGATGAACTCGGTGGCGATGAATTGCACGTCTCCCTCCGCGCCAATTTCGTAAACGGTTAGAATGTTCGGATGATTTAGCGCCGAAGCAGTTCGCGCCTCATTTTTGAACCGGCTCAACTGCGCCTCGTCCGTTGTCACGCTATCTGGCAGGAGCTTGAGTGCGGCTTTGCGCCCGAGTCGTTCGTCTCGCGCCAGATAAACGTGGCCCATTCCGCCGACGCCGATCAGCGATTCGATCCGGTAATGGCCGATTAATTTTCCGATCAATGCATCGGCGCTGTCGTTAGGCACCAGTTCGGGAGCGACTTCGAATGCTGGTACTTCAATAAAATTCTCGGCGCGCTCATGTGATGCGAGCAACGATTCTACCTCGCGCCGCATGCCTTCATCATCGTGGCAAGTCTCATCAAGAAATGCGGCCCGCTCCCCGGGCGCGCGTTCGAGGGCGGACTGGAAAAGATCGATGACCTTTTCCCAGCGCTCAGCCTTCATCAGGGTTGTTGCTCGGTCAGTTCCCGGTAAAGCCACGCCTTCGCTGCCGTCCATTCTCGCTCTACGGTCCGCTGAGAGAGTTTTAGAAATTCAGCCGTCTCTTCGACGCTTAAACCACCGAAGTAACGCAACTCGACGATCTGACCTTTGCGCGGGTCCTGCGCCGCTAGCCTTTCCAATGCTTCATCGAGATCGAGTAATTCCTGCGATCGCGTTTCGGTCACTAACGCCGCTTCATCCAGGGTTACTTTCAGCGCGCCTCCGCCACGTTTGAGTGACTGGTGTTTACGGGCGTGATCAACCATGATGTGGCGCATCAACTGCGCGGCCGCCGCGATAAAGTGGGTGCGGCCTTGCCAGACCGGCTTGGTGTCATCAACAAGCCGCAGGTAGGCTTCATTGAGAACGGCGGTGGTTTGAAGCGTGTGGCCCATTCGCTCCCGGCTCATGTAATGATGGGCGAGCCGGTGCAGCTCAGGATGCACCAGCGGAAACAACTTCCCCAATGCCCTTTCGTCTCCGTTGCTCCACTCGCCGAGCAGTTGGGTGACCGCTTGTTGCGTGGATGAGGGCGTCGTCATGCAGGGTTCTCGCCGCGCCGCAAATTGTATCACCATTGAGGGACTTTCACAGCAGAACCGCAGGCAATCGAAAAAAACTGCGCAGTCGTGGCGGGTCTCACGCGGTTTCTTCGCTTACGCACATGAACCGGAAAAACAAACCGGCCGAAAAACCCAAACCAAGAATCGAAGCTTAAAAGAACCGAAAGTTATGAAAACAATAATCACTTCCAACCGTTCACTTCACACTATTCTCCGTTCACGTTCCGCGATCATTTTGATTACGCTTACACTTATGCTTCTTATTCCCATTCAGAGAACGCAGGCTGTCAGCCCGCCGCCGGATGGAGGCTATGCGGGAGGCAACACGGCGGAAGGCCAGGGCGCCCTTCTTACCCTTACTAACGGCACATTCAACACAGCGGCGGGTTTCCTTTCGCTTAGAGCGCTAACCGAAGGCAACTTCAACACAGCCTTGGGCGCAGGCACGCTCCTCGCCAATACTGCAGACCAAAATACTGCCACCGGTGCTGCAGCACTTTTGAGTAACACCATCGGCAGCGACAACACTGCCAATGGAGCATTCGCTCTGTTTAGCAACACCGAGGGTGCCGGGAACACAGCCAGCGGCGAGCTAGCGCTCTTTAGCAATACCATGGGCGCGCAGAACACGGCCACCGGTTTTCAAGCGCTCAACAATAACACGACTGGTGGCGACAATGCGGCCTTTGGCGATCAGGCGTTGCTCAGCACCACCACCGGAGGCGGCAACACCGCCGTGGGCGCTTTTGCGCTTTTGAATAATACAACCGGTGTCACGAATACGGCCCTGGGTTTTAATGCCGGTTTTGGTATCACGACAGCCGATAACGTTATTGTTATTGGCACTAACGTTGCTGGTCAAAACGTGGACCACGGCTGCTTTATCGGGGAGATCTTCGGTCAAACCTCTTCCAGTGGAACTGCTGTTTTCATTAACTCAGAGGGCAGGCTGGGCACCGCTACCTCCTCACGGCGCTTCAAAGAGGGTATCAAACCAATGGATCAGGCCAGCGAATCACTCTTTGCACTCGAACCGGTTACATTCCATTACAAAAAGGAAATTGATCCCACGAGCACACCACAATTCGGACTTGTGGCAGAGGAGGTAGAAAAAGTGGATCCTGCCTTGGTAGTGCGGGACAAAGAAGGAAAACCTTACAGCGTGCGCTACGACCAGGTGAACGCGATGTTGTTAAATGAGTTTCTGAAAGAGCATCGCAAGAATGAGGAACGAGAAAACACGATCGCAGAGCTAAAATCTGGAATGGCCGCCCTCGCAGCAACGGTGAAGGAACAGGCGTCTCAAATCCAAAAGGTGAGCGCACGGTTAGAGGCGGGCAAATTCGCGACAGGACGAATCCGCGGTGGCGGACCTGCGCCGCAAGTGGTGAACAATCCTTAAAGTCGCCCTCGCGCTAACAAAAATAGCAGCCCTTTAACAATTAGCTGTCAGGCCTAATCGCGTGGCAGCTTTTTTGTTTCACGCGTCTACCGCTCGCGCCACTTTCGATCTCGCCCGCGTCGGACGCGTTTAATCATGCTGCGCCGAATTAGCTGGGAAGGTCGCCGCAACAACTGTGACCTCTTAACGCGTGGATAGTGCATCGTCCTACGGGCTGTTCGACGCGGCAAATTCTAACTCGGCCAAGGGGAGTTTCACAGCACGCTGGGAGGAGAACAAAAAAATTGCGCAGTTGTGGCGGGTTTGGGGAGGTCTCTCCGCTTTCGCACATGAACCGGTAAAAAATAAAGACGCCGGAATAACCAACAACAAGAAAACCAAACCTTAGAAAACAAAGAACCCATGCAAACTAAACAATCAGTTACCAACTCAAACATCCGTTCGACCATCATAGCCGCCCTTGGCGTGCTTTTGATGGTGCTCGCAGTTAGTGGGACTGCACAGGCACAAGCCAATCAACCCACGCCACTGGTATTTCAAGCCGCCGGACCAGACGCTGCCTCCATTCAGAGCACAGTCGATGAATTCCGCGCGGCGTTGGGGGACAACAACCTCAATAATCCAGGCCCGATCCAAAAGGGTCGGCGCGAGATCAATTGGGATGGGGGCAACCCTAACCTGCTGGATACCACTGCCCCGGTAAATCCGTTCCTCGTGTTCCTGAACACCCGAGGCAGCCAGTACAAAACACCCGGGCTGGGGCTTTCGCAGGCTCCTCCGTCGGGCGGCCCTCAGGGCGGCTTGGCGGTGCTTTTTGGCAATCCTAGCTATGGCAAAATCTTCAGGACGTTCAGCCGGTCGCGGTTGTTCACTCCTGTGGGGAGCAACATCACCGAAGCGTCCTTCTCCATACCGGGTACCAATGGCAATGCCCCGGCAACAGTCAGAGGCTTCGGCGCAGTGTTCACAGATGTCGACCAACCGGACGGCAGCAGCACGCTTAGCACGGCGCGTAACGACCGCAAGGCGAGCACGCTCATCGAGGTACTTCGGCAAGGACGGCAGACTGCTATTCAGCAGTTCCGTTCCGGCCTCGCCGGGCGATGGAAACTTGTCCTTCTTCGGGATCAAGTTTGATGACGCGCGCATCGCATCCGTCCTGATCAAGACCGGCGATGTCGCCCCGGGGCCTAACGACAATAAGCAGCATGACATCGTTATGATGGACGACTTCATCTACGGTGAGCCACAGCTCATTCAGTAAGGCGAGATTCCACTCTGGATACTATGGAAGCGCCGCCCAACCTGAAGTAAACGGCTGAACCCATAGAGTCTAACGAGAATAAGATGAGCTGCCGGGGCTAGTCCCCGGCAGCTTCATTTAGGCTCAGCGGAAATTCTGGGGAGCACATGCGGCTCGCGTGTTAGTTGGAAAGCCCGGCCGTTGCTTCGCATCCGTTACGGCGGCTGCTCGCCGAAACGAACTTTTGTTAACCCAGGGACCTAAGAATCGGAATACTTTCCCTCTGGATTAGTTGTCCGGTAACCGCGATGTCTCGACCCTATGACGATCAGCGGGATCAAACGCCGACGAACGCCGAGAGGTGTAGCAAATTGACGTTCAGCCAAACGAATCGCAAGCTACGCGCATGACTAACTCGAATATGTCGGTGCAACCGTATCTGTTTTTCAATGGTCGTTGCGAAGAGGCGCTGGAATTTTACCGCAGTGCTCTTGGCGCGGAGGTAGAGATGCTCAGCCGTTTCAAGGACGCGCCAGAACCGGGTATGGCGCAGCCTGGAATGGAAAACAAAGTGATGCATGCCAGCTTCCGCATCGGCGACACATTAGTAATGGCTTCGGACGGCAGGTGCGAAGGGCAAGCGCGTTTCGAAGGTTTCTCCCTTTCAATTATTGTTCCGGACGAGCAAAAGGCCGATAGCGTCTTCAAGGCGCTTGCCGACGGCGGCAAGGTTACCATGCCTCTTGAGAAGACATTTTGGGCGGCCAAATTCGGAATGCTTGAAGACCGGTTCGGCGTCGGCTGGATGGTGTCGGTCCAGCACAAAACGTGAACTCCCGCACTGAGCGGAACGCCTCGACACCGCGAGGCGGCTAAAAAATCGAGGCGGTTTGTAGGGTCCGCTGTCCTCAGCGGAAGAATGAGACTGTACAGCAGAGAAAGTTCGCGATGGCGAGGCGCCATCGCCGGCGCGCGCGCTCCCCAGATCACTGAGTCTTAAGAATCGGAATAATCTCCGTTTGAATCGGCTGGCCGGTGACTTCAATGTCTTTGTCAGAAACGTAAACGTTGATTTCTGATCGAACGCCGAATTTTCCTTCCAGGTAAATTCCGGGCTCAATGGAGAAACAAACTCCGGGAATGATGCGCCGCGAATCGCGCGTCTCGAAGTCGTCAATGTTCACGCCGTTGCCGTGGGTCTCTTCACCAATCGAATGGCCCGTCCGATGGGTGAATTGTTCGCCGAAACCTGCGCGTGTAATTACGCCGCGCGACACGTCGTCCACTTCGGCGCCGCGAATCGATTTACCAGCGCGGATATTCTTGCGCACGAAATCGACTGCCGAATCGCGCGCTTCCCGCACAATGTTGAAAATGCGTGAGTATTCTTCCGGAACAGATTCGCCAACGTATCCAGTCCACGTTTGGTCGGTCGCGACTGCGTCTGGTTTGGTAAATTTTGTAGCCGCATCGATCAACACGAAATCGCCGCGCTTGATTGGCGAGTTCTTATCCTTTGTCGGCATGTAATGCGGATTGGCAGCATTCGCGTTCACCGCCACGATCATCGGCTCCTCCTCCATCCCTTCTTCCTTGTAACGACGCAGCATGAATTGCGCGATGTCCCACTCGGTCGTTGGTTCATCCGCGCGAATCCGACGCGCAATTTCAGCGAACGCCTCCTGAATGATGCGATGCATTTTATCGGAAGCTTCCACATGCATCTGGTGCTGCTCTGGCGAGAACACCGCTTCGAATCGTTGTACGAGTTCCGCACTCGTAACTGGCTCGACTCCTAACGAGCGTACAAGCTCGATTGTTCCCGCGTCTACGCGCGAGATGTAGGGGATGTCGTTCATTGGCGAATACTGCATCGCAACGCGGCGCTTCGAATCCTTCGCCGCTGGAGCCAACACTTCTCGCAACCGCGTGTGCAATTCCTGCCAACCGCGAAACACAAGTTTTCTGCCGGGAAGCGAGTCGAGTTTAAATTGCTCGATTGACTGTACAATTTTTACCGGCTCACCCGAAGCCGGGACGTAATAGAACCAGCGTCGCGATGCGAACATCTTTTCGTCCAGCTTCAAAATCCGATAGGCGAGGGGATCGCTGTGCCGGAAGTCGTAAAAAAGCCAGCCGTCTAGTTTGGCGTCGCGCAAGGCAGCCTGAATTTCAGCCACCCGTTCCGTTGGAGATTGCTGTGCACTCATCATTCCGGCAAAAACTAAACAAAGAATGAATGCTGCGACTGAACAACTGTGCCACCATTTCATGTCGTATTGAAGTATCAGCCATTCGCCCAACGGCGAAGCAATTTCGCCGGATGCAACGTCCGCTGCCTCAGCGGAAAATTCCGGGAAGCGCATGCGGCTCGCGTGCTGGCGATAGCGCCCTCGCCATCGCTAACTTCTTTTATTAGGGTTGCCGTCAATGCCTGACGAATTCTCCGCAATTCCGCTTGCTGATGTGCTTCGCGCCGCAAACGACCTCGTTTCAGCTGGTTTGATCAAAGACTACGCACTCGGCGGGGCGCTCGCCGCTATCTACTACACAGAACCGATCACCACATACGATGCGGACATTATTTTCGTCGCGAGCGACGAAACATTGAGCGCCGGAATTCCCGCGATCTACTCGTATCTCCAATCGAAAGGCTGGCGAGTCGAGCGCGAGCATCTGTTAATTGGAAATTTCCCAGTGCAATTTCTCGCTGCATCTGGATTAACTGAGGAAGCAGTTCGCGAAGCGAGACCGGTGCAATATGAAAGCGTGCCCGCAAAAGTCTTTCGCCCGGAATACATCATTGCCATCGCAGCGAGCGTAGGCCGCCACAAAGATTTCGCGCGCATTGAGCAAATGTTTGATCAGGTGAAGATTGACAAAGCATTGCTGGACGACATTCTGCGTCGCTATAGTTTGCAGCTGCCAAACAAATGAAATCCGAATTCCGCCGCGACCTGGCCCAGCAACCGTTCGAAGAAAAGATTCACAAAGTCGGCGAACTGATCTCGCTTTCTCGCAAGGTCAAAGCGAATGCCGCGAATGACTCGGAGGAAAACATCCCGTTCAACGGTGCCGAGCTAAGCGAATCTGTCATCGGGCGTGATTGGAACTCTCCAGAAGAGGATGAAACATGGTCAAACCTGTAGCGGGCGAAATCGTTGTCATTCCTTTTCCGCGGAACGATTCTGCCGCCGAAAAGCGCCGGCCTGCATTGGTGATTGCCGATCTTCCGGGAGCGGATCTGATTCTCTGCCAAATCACGAGCCGCGCGCACTGGGATTCTTTCGCCGTGCCGTTGGACAGCAGCGATTGCGAACGCGGCGAGATTGGTCAGCCGTGCTTTATTCGCCCGCAGCGACTTTTCACTGTCGAGCAACACATCATCCTTCACTCAGTGGGAAAAGTGACGGCGGCGAAATACGACGAAGTATTCAAGAAAACGCGCACTCTTTTCATTGATTAATTCTTCACGAGCTGATGAGCCCGTAGCCGCTTCGCTGTGCGAAGCGCGTCATTGATGCTGCCATTTCAAACTGAGCCAGTGACGTCGCCCACAGGGCGACGGCTACAGAAGCGCGTCGTTACTTGTAAACCGTCGTCGGTTCAGGACTGGCGAGAATTTTTTGAAAACGCGGATCGTTCCGCAACGGATCCCATTCCCAGCGTTGCCGCAGATCTGAAAGCGTGATGCTTGCGTCGTCATAATCGACGGCAAACGGCGTTGTGAGTAAACGCTCGATTCTGCTGATTGCGTCATCGGTTATGCCGACTCGGGCGCAAATCAAAGTGTAAAAGGCCTCGACGACCGCGCCCTCGATCACATCGTGCGTAATCGGTGCCAGTTCCATCGCTCGTTTTCCTTCTCGTAGTGCGTCATCCTTTCGCCCGAGGAATGCATAGAGCAATCCGAGCTGCGCACGTCGCGTTCCGTTTTGCGGACTCTCAGTAACAAGTTGCTCAACGAGCGGCAACGCGACTTCGAACTGGGACTGCGCTCTCGCTGTGTCGCCGCGCACGAGATCGATGCACCCTTGAAGATAACTTTTCGGCAACGGGACACCCGTTTGAGAAGTAATGGTGTCGAGCGGGGAGTTCGCCAGAGCTTTCTCTGCGCTGTCCGTATCTCTGTCCATCAAGTTCACATCCCAGCGTGCGAAAGTAACCACGCCGTCAGGGTCGAGATTCGGCGGCAAAGATTCCAGCACCGCTTTGATTGGTGCCGTGCTGCCTTTCCAGAGAAACTCAACGTAGGCACGCTGTATTTTGACGTTGAAAGAATCGGGAAAAAGAGCGAGCACGCGATCCATTCGTTCGGCTGCCGTGCGCCAATCGCGCAGACCGAAGTACGTCTGCGAAGAATCATAGAGCATAACCGGATTACGCGGATCGATTTGTTCGGCGTGTTGATAAGCGGCGAGCGCTTGCTTCAAATCCCCACGACGTCTAAGAACTGCCGCGGTGTACAGACCCACGTCGCCATCGTTCGGGAGCGCCTCCGCTGCGAGTTTCAGTTCGCTCAGCGCTGCATCGTAATTGTTTTCCGTGTAGTACTGGTAAAGCCCGAGCGCCAGGTGCCCTTCGCCGAGGTTCGGCTGGAGTCGCAGCGAGTCCAGCGCTTCCGAATACACCTTTTGCTTCCATGCCGCGATTGGTTCGTAGAAGTGGTACAGGTTGCTTGTCGTCGCCGAGAGCCGTGCATGGGCAAGAGCGAAGTTCGGATCGAGTTTAATCGCCTGATCGTAAAGATTGATCGCCGCCTTGAAATCCTGGAGCAGGTTGTCTGGTCGCGTTTGATAATCGCGCGCCCGCAAATAAAGAACGTACGCGTCGGGGTTAGTTGTCGGCTTAGTTTCGACGCGCGCTTTTTCCTGCGGCGAAAGCGTGGCCTGCAACGAGTCGGCGATACTTTTAGCGACCTCGGCTTCTACTCCAAAGATGTCGGTCAATCGCCGGTCATAACTTTGCGCCCACAGATGCGCATCATTGTCGGCCCGGATTAGCTGCACATTGATGTGTACCCGATTGTCGGCCTTTTGGACGCTGCCCTCGAGCACATTGGTCACGCGCAACTGGCGTGCGATCTCCGGCAGATTTTCCGGAGCGCTGCTGTAGCGTGTGGTTGATGTCCGGGAAATCACGCGCAGTCCGCTGATTCGCGATAGCGTGGTGATGATTTCATCCTGAATACCTTGCGCGAAAAACGCGTTCTCCTTATCGGAGCTAAGATTCTCGAACGGCAGCACAGCAACTGATTTGTCTTGTGCCGGGATTGGCGCGGCTTGTTTTGGCACCTCGGCAGTGGGCGGTTTTCGTGTTCGCGCGAATTGAAACGCCATCAGCGCTGCTGCGAGTAAGATAACAACAATCACAGCCCAGCGTATTGGCGCACGATGCTTCTGAAGAATTTGGAACCGCTTTGGCACTTGCGGATTCCCGATTCCATCACCGTAGAAATTCACCACATCGATACGGACGCCGTGTTTAACTTCGCATTTGCCAAGGTCATGAAGGAACGATCGCCAGCGCGGATACTGTGCGAGATCATCGGCAACGCGCTTGGAAAGCAGGATGTGACCGCTATCGCCGCAATCCATCACGCGTTGCGCCATGTTTATCCCGGCGCCGGCGATATTGGCTTGCTCATTCAAATCAGTGATCTCGTTCACGGGACCGCTATGAATGCCCATTCGCACGCATAGTTCAGGATGGTTTTTCAGCTCCCTGGCAATTTCGAGCGCACATAAGACCGGCGCTTCCGGCGTAGTGCGAAACACCAGCGCTCCGCCATCGCCTGTTGGCAGTCGCAATAGCTTCCCGTCTGTTTCGGCCGCGCGGAGCTGCTCCGTGCCGCGCACAATTTGCTTCAAAGTATCAAGCTGCTGGCTCTGCTGAGTGATGAGCAACTGCGAGTAGGCGACAATGTCAATGAACAGCACATGCCCGATCTCAAACTTAACTTCGGACGCAGTATCAGTGGACATATCTGTTGTTAAGATGGGACATGTCTAAAGCGATTCACCGTGACAATGGCGGGAATCTTAGCGCAACGCGCTTCTGTTGCACAAACAGGAATGCATATTCAGATGCGCTCAGTCCGCCTTTACCACAGAGGTCGCAGAGGTCACGGAGTCGGGAGCGGCAAAATACGGGAAGCGCAATGTTGTAGACGGCAATAAGGCTGCCCCGATCGAAGTCGAATGGGCTGCGTCAAGGTGGTCTGCTGTAGCGTCCGCTGTCTCAGCGGAAATTCCGGGGAGCACACGCCGCTGGCGTGTTGGTTTCGGCGGCTCGCCGAAAAACATTTAGGTGGAACGCGTTGTCCTCAACGCGTTGCAAACCAAGCACGCCTAATATTACAGGCGCAGCTTGACATTACCGGTCGCATCGAGCGAGAAGGTAGCGCCGGATGAAATTTCTTGAACGCCGCTTCGCCCATGCTCCGGAAGGAACGGCTGCGCTATTCTTCATTCAGATTTTTGCGACGCTGGGCTTCGCTGTCCTGTATTCGACGCTTGTTCTTTACGCGACGAAGCATCTGCATCTCGGCGTGAAAGAAGCGACCACGTTGATGGGTGTGTTCGGCGCTTTTAACTACGGCCTGCACCTTTTCGGCGGTTACCTGGGCGGCCGCTTTCTGTCAAACCGGAACCTGTTCGTTGGAGGAATGGCGCTCCAGGTATTCGGCTGCGCTTGCATCGCGACCGGCACGCTCGCGCTGTTTTACGTCGGTCTTGCGCTCTTTCTCACCGGCAGCGGCCTCAACGTAACCTGCATCAACATGATGCTCACGCAGCGCTTTACCCCTGAAGATCCGCGCCGCGAAGGAGCCTTTCTCTGGAATTACGCCGGCATGAATGTCGGCTTCTTCGTCGGGTTCAGCGTCGCAGGTCATTTCCAAGCCACCGAGAGCTACGCGAGCCTCTTCATTTTCGCCACCGTCGGCAACTTCGTCGCCATCATCCTCGCTTTCTTAAACTGGAAAACGCTGACCGACCGCAACACGTCGCTGCTCGATGCAACGCCGAAGCAGTTCCGGGTGCGCCAGCTCGCTGGCATCGGCATTCTCATCGGTCTTGTCCCCGTTGTGTGGTTCATGCTCCAACGACCCGGCGGAACCGAGACGATCCTCAAGGGAATCTGCGGCGCGGTCGCGCTCACTTTAATCTACCTCACAGTCCGCCACTCCGATCGCCGCGAACAACGCAACATGACAGCATATCTGATCCTGACCGTCGGCTCGCTGATGTTCTGGTCGCTCTATCAGATGGCGCCGAGCGGCCTGATGCTGTTCGCCGTCAACAACGTCGATCTGATGATCGGTCCCGTGAAGATTCAGCCGCAGTGGATTCAGAACATCAACACCGTTTGCATCGTTCTCGGCGGGCCGGTGCTCGCGTCGCTCTTCACCCGCATGCGCTCGCGCGGGTGGAGAATAGACATACCGAAGCAGTTTGCGGCATCGCTGCTTCTGATGGCGGTTGCATTTCTCATTCTGCCACTCGGCATCAAGCTGGCTGGGGTCGACGGTAAGAGTGCGTTCATGTGGTTGTTCATGAGTTATGTGCTGCAGAGCATCGGTGAGTTGCTCATTTCTCCGATCGGCTACGCGATGATCGGTAAGCTCGCGCCGAAGCAATACCAAGGCGTGATGATGGGCAGTTGGATGCTTTGGACGGGCCTCGCATCGCTTTTTGCAGGCGACTTTTCAGGAATGATTCCCGAGCCGACCGGCACCACCGCAGTCGCCACCAACGCCGGTTACGCGAGACTCTTCGCGGAACTCGGCGCCGGCAGCCTCGCGGTAGGTATCGCTCTCGTCGTGCTGATTCCATTCCTGCGCAAGCTGATCACCGACAAGGCCGACACGCCTCTCATCGAAACGACTACCGTCGTTCCCGTCGCTTAGAAACGCGTTATCGAGCGAAGCGCTATAGCCACGTCGCTGTGCTCCCGTTTTCCGCAAGGCACACGTCTCGTCCGCCGGAGAACGGATTCTTCGTGGTGAACGTGTTGCCGATGGTGTTGTCGCACGAACCAAAGGATTCCCGACTACTTGTCAGGCCTTTTGAACGCGGTCTTCAGAAGTTTGAAGTTGGTTTTCGGTCAAAGCTTGCTCGGCTGCTAATAATCCCGGAATCGCGAGTAAAACGATCTTGTAAAAATTATGAGAGTGCGAATAGTCATTCGTCGCCAATTCGAAGCGCAATAAGACTATGGATTTCTTTGAATGTTGGTTTCATTGGTCATTCGATGGCGGAAGCGGTGTCATCGAAGAAGTGTTTATGATAGCGATCACCGCTTCTACTCTAGTCTGGGTTGAGCGCGTACGGCTCGGCGCCACGATGCGGCGATGGATGCGCCGTTTCCCCGATAAACAACAGGCAATACAACGTATAATGACATGACCTGGCAAGGTGGTAAGAGGCCCCCAGAACCGGGGCCGCTGTCAGCCTTCGCGCGATTGAAGCCATTTGCTGGATCGCAGGACGATGCGGCCAAGGCGTTGCAGAAGTTAGCCGGAGCTCTTAGCAACTATGCGAGTCCAGTTCGCCTGCACTTTCGTCTGATCGCCGCCAAAGATGGAGAGCGCGTCGAGCATTGGGAAGTACAAGGCGGCGCAAAAAATGCCAAGGCGCACCGAAAGGAAACGAAGAATGCGGATGTGATTATCGTCGTGCGTCCTGAGACGTGGATGCAGATCGCCCAGGGCCGACTTGCGCCTTACGAAGCTCTTTACACTGGGAAGTTGAGGGTTGGCGGTGATTTCGAAATGGCGAAAGCGATTACAAAACACCTAACCGATCCCGCGGCGACGTACGTGGCACCTTGCTAATACAGGACCGAACAACATGCCAGAAACCATCGGCAAAATCACGAACATTAAAGTGTACAGCTTCTTACCGGGGACGACTAACGCCTTTGATACCTGCAACATCTCACTGAAGGAAACAAGCACAGGGACGATCTGGCTGTTCCATCTCTGGCAAAGTCGTGACGACGACCAGCCGGTGCATCGAGTTGTCGAAAGCCAGCGTCTGGCGCTGGTGCGAGAGGCAGCTTTTCGCAAGCTTACTGTGCATGTCTTTGCGGAAAGCGATTCCGGATTCGTGGATGGAATACAGGTAGATATGCCATAGCGATGAGGAAGTGAGAGGAATCCGTGATCACGATCCGGGACGTCGGGCCGACGCGCGACACTTTTCCTTATAACACGGGACATTCCGCGGTGGGCCGGATCACGGCATTGGCGTTAGGCGCCGACGGAAAAAGAATGTACGCCGGAAGCTTCGCCGGCGTGTGGCGATCGGAAGATGGCGGACAAAACTGGAGGCAGCTGACGTGGCCGGCGCCTGACGGGGTAATTCAAGCGGATATTCCCGGGGCACTTTATCCGCCGCACGTGTTCGACATAGCGGCGTCGCCAACTGACGTAAACGCGGTTTTGGTGTCGGCGCTGGATAGCCAATTCGCAGACAACAGAGATGGAATTTATCGGACCACTGACGGGGGCGCGACTTGGACGCTCGTCTTAAAGACAGCGGTAGCATGCAACATCGTATTTGCATCGGACGAACCGCAACTTGTTTACGCGGCGATTGGATCGGGTGTCGCGATAAGCCAGAACGGAGGGGCGAAGTGGACCAGGCATACCGGGTTTACGGCCTGGCACGTGGCGGTGGGTCCATTGGAACCGGGTGGCAAGCGTCGAGTGTATGCAGCGGGAGACAGTCAAATCTCGTATTCCCCCGATGGCGGGCGCACATGGTTCATGGACGCGGGGGCATCGAGGATCACGGCAGCGCGCCAGTTCTTGAACGACTTTCGTACGGCTTGCGACCCGAACAATGGCGGAATTGGAGGCTTCGCAGGACAGATCCAGATCCAAAATACCGATGGAACTGCGGGACGCATTTTAGCTGTGGAACCCGGAAATCCAGCACGAGTGTACATGGCGACGCAAGGCGCAGCCAACGGGCCTAGCTTTTATGCGCCAGTTCCTGACGGAACAACTTTTTGTAATACGGATTGTCGTCGACTGGCAGGTGAAGGAAGCCTTTGGCTCGGCGATTTCAGCCAGTTCAGTCGAACTAACACGACTGCGCAGTGGACACAGTTGTTCGGACCTCCTGTATATTTCGGAACGACCTCGCCCAGTGGAGTCGTGTTCGTGGTAACCAAACCGACGAGTAGCGGGTTCCTCGTCTTTTTCTCTGACAGCAGTCATGTGCACGTCTCAGCCGGAACTCCGACAAAAGGATCCTGGCACCGGCTTGATGGCGAAGATGCGTCTGTCGCCAGGCAGGCAGGGCATCATAGCAATGTTGTATTTGTTCATCCAGATCCACACGGAATCGCGTTCACCCCTGATTTTGAGATTACGCTGACACCAGCGACTGGAGTTGACCCTCCCTTTGCTCAAAACACCGTGCTCGACCAGGTACATCGGAGGAAAACTCTGGATGGCAAACGATGGAGGCGTGAACTTGACCGAAGACGGAGGGAGGAACGCGCAAAGCTGGCTCTGGCCGCTGGGATTGAACACGCTCGATCCCGTTAATCTTGCGGGTCTGTGTGGATTGGGGAATGCCCCGGCGCTGTATTTCGGAAGTGGGGACAACAACGATTTCTTCACTCGTGATGGCGGCGATCACTGGGGAGATCCCGGATCAGGTTGTGGGGATTGCGATGCGTGGTTCGCAGATGAAGCGCAGGCAGGCCGTGTTATCCAGTTTCTGCCCCGGAGACAGCCGAGCGATAACGCGCCAAAGGGATATATCGGGCTGGTTCTTAGCAGCGATTCTTCGCAATACCCGAATGCGGGTGATCAGAATAGCAAAAGATTTATTCCATCGACGCGTCAGATCTCCTTTAATCCGACAAAGCATCTGGTGCCGTATGCCTCGTCGGGCCTGGTGCTACGCGGGTATCGCCCAATTATCAAAACATTGGCTACAGAAGCGCCGCTGCCGGACGGTGATTATGTCTTCATTGATCAAGCACTCGACACCGGTATATCCACTCTGCTGCGGACTACTGCGATCTCTTCAATTTCGCAGTTGAGCGATTGGGCGGACCCTGCTAAAGCCGCAGCGATCGGACCGGCTCTGCCTGGCAACGTCGATATTGTTCAGGTGAGCGGCGGCCACTTCGCGCCGGTGTATTATGTCGGAGACGCGGCCGGGAACGTTTACAAGTTAAGTGAGAACAAAACGGCGTGGAACCCAATCGTGCCGTACGATGTTGCCATCGGTACTCCCGTAGGCAATGCGCTGAGATGGTTCGTGGATCCTTATGATCCTGACGGCATTTTTGTGCTTGATAGCGACGGAATAAAAGTCTCTGTCGATGGCGGTGAGAGCTGGTTTTTCGATGGGGGGCTGACCAACGCATTGACGGGAGGCGGAAAGCTGGCGATCTCGGCGTCATTGTTACAGGACATGCAGTTTCAGCGGGGAGAACGGCAGACTAGATTTGCGATGGGAACTGCGGGAGTCTTCTGTACCATGGACTTCGGGATTGCCTGGTTCCCGGTGTTGAATTCGATGGCGTTGCCCGGACGTCCGGAATCGGGATTCTTCGATCCGCTTTCGGATCCGACAGACCGCGCGTTTTATGTCGAGTGCGAAGGCAGAAGTATTTTACGCATCGGCGGGATACCGGAGTTGCAGCCATTCCAGCCGCCACCGACATTTGATCTGATGGAATTTGCGGCGCTGGACTACTAGAAAAGCGCCGCTCAGTTGCGCTGGGACTGGATCTTGTCTTCGTTACCATCTCGCAGACTTCGAAAGCAACATGAAAATCGAAACGCTCCATATCGGTATGAAGGTGCGCCACCCGCAATACGGCATCGGGACAGTGAGGTCGTTGACCGAACAAACTGCCGAGATCGTGTTTGACGACGCGCAGCGGACAATTGCGCCGGCCTCTGCCGATCTCCAACCTGCGGAAGCGACCGCGACTTTGAGCGAGCTGCAGATGCCGCTTGCGAATCTCATCCGCGACACGGCTCACGCTGTGGTCGACGCGCTCGGGCTGGAACAAAAGGATGTGCTTGTAGAAGGTCTGGCCACTCGATGGCAGCGCGGGACGTTGTTCATGCAGCCTGCGGACACTTCGCTTCAGCCGAAGGAAGTGCCGCTCGAAACCTTCTTCCACAAAATCGTCATGATCCGGAATAATTTGCGAGTTCTCGAGCAGAAGGTGAACGCGAGCGATAGACTCAGCGAAGCAGACAAGTTCGACCTGCAACAGTATATCACGCGGTGTTACGGATCGCTCACCACGTTCAATATCCTGTTTAAAAACAAGGACGACCAGTTTCGAACAGGCACGTAGGAAACTGCCGATGTGAGTAACACCGGTCTCGGTTTTGTTATGCGTGTGCGGAATTTCGACTCGCAGCTTTGGTTGCCGCAACCGCGCGATGAGGTGTTCGCTTTCTTCTCCGACGCGGCGAACTTGGACGCAATTACGCCGCCGTGGTTAAATTTTCATACCGTCACGCCCGTCCCGGTTGATATGCATCTCGGCACGAGGATCGATTACAAGCTTCGCATCCGCGGTTTCCCCATTGTTTGGCGTTCCGAGATTACCGCGTGGGAACCACCGGCCCGTTTCGTCGACGAGCAAGTCCGCGGCCCGTATCGGCTTTGGATTCACGAGCACATTTTCGTAGAACGCGATGGCGGCACGCTGGTATGCGATCACGTGAAGTACGCGATACCGTTTGACTGGCTCGCCCACTTGCTGGTGCGACGCGACGTGGAACGAATTTTCCGCTATCGCAGCGACATGTTACGCCGGCGCTTCGCTGTTTCCGATTAACAACCGCAGCGCCTTTGAGTCCAGTCGCATTTCAATCAGGATTTCTTCTTCGATCTTTTCCGCCGCTGCTTTTTCGCCGAGCCAGTTCGAAATGCCGCTTGCGAATCTGATTCGCGCTCGCTTTTCGTTGATTAAGGGATACGCACTGAGCTTTGTTCGAACTCGTAATTTTTATTGTCCAGGCACAGGCGATTCCGAACCGGAAGGATTCGATTGATCGGACATTCCGCCTTGTCCATGTCCATAATGTCCGCCACCAGCACCGCCGCCATGATGTTGGTGATGCTGTGAAGAGTTGTCTGACGAACTGTCGTCGTTTGCACAGGCAGAGCTGAAAAGCGCAGCGCCGAGGCACAGGAGACCAAGCAACGCCTTAACGGATTTGAGCCGATTCGAAATTGACATAACGATGAACGCTTTGAGTGAATGACCGGGCCAAACGAAGAATGGTTACAGAATTCTTCAGATTCGAATCAGGAATGCGGGAAAAAGAAGCGAACTTTCTCGAAAGACCTTTGAAGTTTTAAGAAGGCGTAATGTCGTTCCTTCAATGAGCCTGAGCTGGGCGAAAGTCTTCCCTTGAGCGCAGGCGAATGCGCTGAACGCGCTGTGTCTGCCGCGCCGAAATCAACGAAAGGCGTCGAAGCCTCACGGCTGGTCCGGTCGAAAAACTCGCCCTGGAGAACTCGGACTCGTGCTATACGTGATTCACGTATAGCATGTAAGGATGGCTTTCGGAACACTTCGTGATCACGTTCGGCATCAGAAGTTGGCACCTGGTTCGTTTCCACGAAGGCTACGAGCCTGGCGTGAGAGGAAGAATCTGTCCCAAAGCGAGGCGGCATTGAAATTACAGATTTCGAAGCGAACGCTGCAAGAGTGGGAGCACGATCGAGCCGCGCCACGTGGCCTTGCGCGAACCGCAATCGAAAAAGCGATTCGTGCCTAACGCGCGCTCACATACCTTGTTGGCGGTGGTCGATGCTATACGTGAACCACGTATAGTTATCGCGATATCACGCGGTGTTGTTGTAACTCCCTGTGATCGCCTTCCGGTGTCGCCGCGATATCCTTCTGGGGAGCGCACGCTTGCAGCCTGTCAGTTTCGACAGCTTGCCGAGAGAGATTTTCAAATTTTACAGCGGTTTGTTGGCAGAACTCGTTGCTATACGTGAGTAACGCATAGAATCTCGATAGCAATGTGCGTCGGGTGCTAGTCCCGAAGCTGCAGTGAGCTTTTCTACCGCGAATTCGAACGAGCTGCGTCGAGGCGTCATTGCCAATCCGGCTCAAACCTGTAGCGGTGCTCTATGACCGTCGCCAGGGTGCCATACATGAATCAAGTGATGTCAGTCCTCTGGCCGCCTGTAAGCCTGCTCTGAGCGAACCGGACGGCCCGTGCGCAGTTTGTCCACATGAAGGACCGGCGAATGTGGCTATACGTGAATCACGTATAGGATGACGTTAGCGCTATGCGTTGATGTCAGTCCTGTAGCCGCCTCGCTATGTCGAGGGGCCGGTGCCAGTCCGATCGAAACTCGTCGTGGAGAGCTCGGACTTGTAGTGGCGGTCTATGACCGCCGAGATTGATGAAGTGATGCAGCGCATGGAGACTTAAATCTGGAGCGGCCGCCCGCCTGCTCGCGAACGCTTTCGGAGTGTCGCGCATCTTCTTGCCAGTGAGCGGCGGTTGCTGCTACAAGATCGAGATCGCAAATCATCACGGCCATGATGTTTCCGCAGTTAGCACAATTCACTGATGTCGCGCTTCTGCTTTTGCGCGTCATGATTGGACTTGTGTTTATCACCAGTGGATGGAGTCACCTCAAGGACCCTGGAGCGCGAAGCAAGGACATCGGAATGAGCAAAGGCTTCACCATTTTCCTAGGCGCGGCGGAAGTCGCCGGAAGTCTTGGAGTAATTTTTGGCGTTCTCACGCAACTTGCTGCCGCCGGTTTGATATTGCTAATGATCGGCGCGATTCAGAAAAAGAGTTTTCGTCTGGCGCACAGGCTTCTGGGGTGACTCAGGAACAAACGGATGGAGCTACGACACGATGCTCGTAGTAATGAATCTCGTGATCGTCACCACCGGCGGTGGGAACCTCTCTCTGTTGAAATGATCCACAACGTGCGTGCGTTTACCGCGCGGCCAAGAATTGAGGAATGAATCTCAAATGGCCTCCCCGCGAACACTTTCGGAGTTTAGGACGCGACCCCATTCTCTTTCCACAGTCGATGCGTTTCAATCAAGACTGCGAGCGTGGCGCGCGGAATAACCTCTGGCGAAGCCAGGCGGCGTTGAAATTACAAATCTCGAAGCGAATGCTGCAAGAGTGGGAACGAGATCGGGCTGCGTCACGCGGCCTTGCGCGAACCGCAATCGATAAAGCTATTCGTGCCTGGCGCGTCTACACGAGTTTGCTGGCAATGTTGCTATACGTGAATCACGTATAGCAACGGTTCGTCCCGCAAAACATAACGCTCGAGACCTTGTAGCCCGGGGGTCGCAGATTTGATTCCAAAATTTTCCGATCGCTTGATAATCCACCCGATTCGTACCCAAGCTAACCGAATGGTAAGCATTGGAGTTGATACAAGCTTTAGTACGCAGCCTCAGTGTCAGGTTCACAAACTCGCACGATCATGAAATGTGGATTCGCTTTTGCCCAGGCAAATGCCCTCTCTTTTGTATCAAAGAAACGATCGATCACGATCGCATTGCGTTCAGCTGCGTTTCGCCCGGACGAGCGCGCCGCTTTGCCATTGACAACATCCGGTCCGCTGTCCACGGCCAGACATTCGGCATCATGAAAGACAATTTTGCTGCCATAGGGAATTTTCTTTGGATTGACAGCACAATGTCCTTCGTTCAGCGGTGCGCCGTCCCAAGCTGCATTCGCGCCTGAACCTTTTCCGGGCCAATAAACTGTGACGCGCGCGAGTGCTGAATGCTCACCGGCAAATGCTTGGCACGCACAAAGCGAGATGAGTCCAATGACCGTAACTAACCATTTCATACTCTTCTCCGATTGTCCCTCCGCCGCTGCAAATCGTGGAGCAAATTTGGAGCAGGGAAAAATATGGGCAATCGCCTCTATATGAACTTCGGAACTGCGTCGCGTTTTGGTCCCTTGTTGGAGGCACTTCGAAGCTCGAGAACAGAATGGAAGTCGCTTGAACCAGCAGCCCCGCCACGCAGCCTCGCGCTAACCGCGATCGAAAAAATCATTTGCACTAGCGCGCCCATGCGAGTTGCTGGCGAATGTTGCTATACGTGAATCACGTATAGTATCACGACGGCTGCGATAGCGCCCTCGTAGCCGCGTCGCTGTGTCGAGGCGTTGGTGCCGGTCTGATCGAAGATCGCCATTGAGAGCTTGGACTTGTAACAATAATGGGAGCTCTCCAGGATGCGCGACTCGAGTCACGGACGTTTGAAACTCGCTCGCTTCCCGCTCTCGCTCATCGCTACCTCGCTACTTTACCTTCTATCTCGGAAATCCCTTTCCTCGATTGTTCGTTTGCCACTACATCGCCCGAATGGAGCTTATGGGAAAAGCGACGTAGAGGGTAAAACGGCGATGGAAGCAGCGAGCAAGTTGGGAAAGGAGCTAGTTTCAAATGCGCGGCAGCACATGAGTCAAAGCGCGGGGAGCGAACGAGTTTCAATCGAGGGAACGGATTTCCGAGATAGGAGGCAAAGCCGCGAGGTGGCAGCAACGGAGTGTGGGTAACGACGGAGTTCAATGGAGCAAATGGGATGAGCGACATAGCAGGCAGGTGACGAGGGGTAGGAGCGAGTGAGCGCGGGCAACGACGGAGTTTCAAAATAGGTTGCTGCAATTTTTGTAACGGGTTATTTCTGAAGACTGCGTGGCGTTGCGTTGATAGCAATGCAGACATCGAACATCAAATATCAAACATCATTTTATGCCCAATCTAATCAGAAAACTGTTCCATAAATCGGAAGCGCCGACCGACGGCCTCACCCAGCCCCAGCGTGAGGCGATAGTCGACTTGCTAAATTATTGTATGTACGCCGACAATTTGGTCTTCCTCGCGGAGGACAGGGTAATCACCGATACGGTCGCGAAGTTCAATTGGGACGCGAAAGTACCGTTCGATCAGTTCGAGGTGAGATCGGTTAGTAACGCACGGAACGCGAGCGAAAGTCAGGTGTACAGAGATCAATTCCTGGCTTCGATAAGGGATAGGCTTGGTACCGCTGCAGCGAAAGGACAAGCATTGGACCTGTGCCAGGAGCTCTTTCTCGCCGATGGCGCGCGCTCTGAGGAAGAAGACGCAGTGCTTCAAAATCTGAAAAAGCTGCTTGAATAGAGCTTTTTGCCGAATGTTGCTATACGTGAGTCACGTATAGCATTACGACAGCCTGGGCGCTGGTGCTTGTCCTGTAGCTCGCCTTGCTGTTTTTGGCGCGCCGAAATTAATGAAGGCGTGTCGAGGCGTTCAGGCCAGGCCTGTAGCGTCAATTAGTCTGCGCTGCTTGCCGGCCGTGGCGGGAGCAAGTCGAATGGCTGTGTCGGCGTCGGTGCCTGGCGCACGCTCATACGAATTTTTTTGGCGTATTTGCTATACGTGGATCACGTATAGCAACGGACGGTAGGAAGTTTTAAGGCCAGCCCTGCAGCCCCCAATCACCCTCGCTCACTTGCCACGCCGAAGTCGTGAAGTCGGGTCGTCACTGGGAAACACGAACGCTTGAGAACCTGTAGCCGGGGTCGCTGACCCCGGCGGCGCAGAGGGTGGGTTCGTTGGGGGATGTCGTCAGTATACGTGAGTCACGTATAGCATTACAACAGCATGGCTCCGACGAAGAAGACGCCGTGCTTCAAAATCTGAGGAAGCTGCTCGAATAGACATAAAGGTAAAGCTGCGACGGTAGCAGCGAGGAAGTGTGGGTAACGCCCGAGTTTCAAAGGTGACGGCACCGAAGTTCGACGAGGTGTTTAAGAAAGCGCGTGCGCTTTTTCGTCGACTAAATTTTCACCGCGGAGGTCGCAGAGACCACAAGATGCGCGGTGGCGTCTGCCATCACTCGGCTGCACAGTCCGCTGCATGACCAGCGGAGGTTCCATGACTTTGCCAACCAGCCCGGGTCTAACGTTACTCCATCGGCCGCGTCGATGATCCGCCCACATACTACGAGGTGCTCACCCCAGCAGCAGGCTCCGCCAAGCCTCCGGTGGTGATGATTCATGGTGGCGCGCACACCGGCGCCTGCTATCTCGCGACGCCCGATGGTCGACTGGGATGGGCGCACGTTTTTGTGGCCCAAGGATATCAGGTCGTCGTGCCGGATTGGCCGGGGCTTGGACGCAGCGGCTACATACCATTGGGGGAGATCAGCGGAGAGGTGATCGTCGCCGGCCTTGGCAAGGTGCTTACCGCCCTTGCCAGTCCCGCGATCGTGCTCACGCACTCCATGTCGGGCGCCTATGGATGGAAGCTGCTCGAGCGGCATGGCGAACGCATCACCAAGCTGATTGCGGTAGCGCCGGCGCCGCCCGGCAACATTCAGAGACCGGCGGAGATTGTCGTCGAGACAGCCGACGCGGTGACAATCCGCCTGGAGGGCACCACGATGACTGTTGCGCGGCATTCGGAGCAGCGGACCGAACGGGCGTTCATCGATCACACGCTGATTGGCGGCAGCACATTGTTTCCGCGCGACCACATTGCCAGCTACATCGCCGGGCTCAATTCGATCCCTGCACGGCTAATGTTGGAACGGCGTAATATTGCCGGCAGCCAGTTGCGCGTCGTGGATTTCAGCAAGTTTCGCGGCAAGCCCGTGCTGGTCCTGACCGGCACAAACGACCTCGGTCACGCGCGTGCGGTAGACGAATCCATCGCCGATTGGCTCAACGCGAACGGAGCTGAAGCCGACTTCATCTACCTCGGCGACCTCGGTATCACCGGCAACGGCCATATGCTGATGCTGGAGCGCAACAGCGACGCCCTTGCGCAGTTGATCATTGACTGGATCGAGTCTTAGCGGCGGGTGGGGGATTACGTTCGAGGGGCGGCCTCTCGCCGAATAAACTTTTGCTTAACTTTGATGATAGATGGCCGAAGAACCCTCAGGCATCCTTCTCGCCGATGTTTTGCGGGCGGCCAACGAGCTTGTCTCCGTCGGGTTTGATCGAGGATGAGGCCCTCGCTGGCGCGTTCGCCGCAAAAATTATTTGGGCGTGATTGCTATACGTGACTCACGTATAGCAACGTGACGGTACGGAGTTTTAAAGCCAGTCCTGTAGCCCCCAGTCACCCTGGCTTCCTTGCCACGTCGAAGTCGTGAAGTCGCGGCGTTACCGCGAAACACGACCGTCTGAATACTGGAGTCGGGGTTGGTGACTCCGGCGGCGCAAGACGATTGGTTGGCGGATACCGTTACTATACGTGAGTCACGTATAGCATTACAACAGCATGGGCGTGGGTGCCTGTCCTTTAGCCGCTTTGCTGGTAGTACGGATACGGTCGCGAAGTTCGATTGGGGCCCGAAAATGCCGTTCGATCAGTTCGATGTGAGATCGATTGATAACGCATGTCGCAAACCTTGTTATCGGCTGGCCCTATGGCTCGGCTCGCTCGG
Organism: uncultured Verrucomicrobiae bacterium; assembly: GCA_963825355.1. Taxonomy (GTDB): domain Bacteria; phylum Verrucomicrobiota; class Verrucomicrobiia; order Chthoniobacterales; family UBA10450; genus Udaeobacter. The sequence continues at coordinate 115,817 of CAWGSY010000017.1, forward strand.
CGACGAGCATTGCAATCACGGAAACGAGCACAGGGATTCAATCGAGACGGTTTTTTGCGCCGAAACTCATAAGACATGACTCTCTCAGGGCGAAATCTCATGCGCCATCGAGCCGGTTTATATCACTTTGTCATTGCCATGTGGAGAGCAAAAAGCCAGAATCCGCCTCTCCAACAGAAGGTTCACAGATGAAGATCTTTGTTGCAGGGGGAACGGGAGCGATCGGTCGTCCGCTGATCGCGGAATTGCTCGCCAAGGGGCACGCGCTCGTTGCGCTGACCCGTTCTTCAGAAAAAGCTCAGGCTTTGGTGCAACAAGGCATAGAACCTGCCATCGCCGATGTATTTGATACCGACGCGGTCAAAGCGGTTGTCAGTCGTGCTCAGCCTGAAGTTGTGATTGAACAACTCACCGCTCTACCTAGAACCTACACCCACGAGTCAATGAACGCCGCCGCCGCCCTCAACAATCGCATCCGTTTGGAAGGAGGCGCGAATGTGCTGGCAGCCGCGCAAGCAGCGGGTGTGCGGCGTTACCTGAGGCAGTCAGTCGCATTCTATGCGATTCCTGGTCCTGGATTGGCAGATGAAGATACGCCCCTGGCATTTGATGCCTCGCCTGCGGTTGCAGCAAGTGCCCGCGAGGTAACTGAGGTTGAGCATCGCTTACTAGGAAGTCCCAACATGGAAGGGATCGTCTTACGTTATGGTTTCTTCTATGGACCCGGCACTTGGTTCAACCCCGATGGCGATGTTGCTCAACAGGTGCGACAGCAGCAGTTTCCGATCATAGGGAATGGCGAAGGGGTTTGGTCGTGGTTACACATTGAGGACGCGGCGATTGCCACCATTGCAGTAGCAGAGCGCGGCAACCCTGGAATTTATCTAATTGGGAACGATCAACCTTTACCGGTGCGCGAATGGCTCCCTGCGTTTGCTCGATGGCTAAAGGCTTCACCACCGCCGCAGGTATCAGTTGAGGATGCTCTGAAAAGTGATGGTGGTGCGGATGCGGTTTACTACGGGACTCAGATGCGAGGCGTGTCGAACGCCAAGGCAAAACGCGACCTGAATTTTCAGCCGCGACCGTTGGAGTGGATCGTCGATTGAAAGTATCCAACTGTGAATCCCATGAACGAATTAAGAAGTAAGAATTGAGAAGTAAGAAGTAAGAAGTTCAGATCAGTCAGAATTCACAATTGAGAAATTGAAATTCGCTCGCGTCCCCGCTTGCTCGTTCCTACTCTTGTCACTTTACCTTCTATGTCGCGCGTCCCGCGCGCTCCATTCAACTTTTATTCTGGTGCTGTTCACGTTCGTGTACGCAGCGACGGTGACGCATGTGCTGTCTACCGGGTGCGCATCATCGCCACCCAAGCCCCGGCAGGCGCGTGGTGAAAGTTCAACTCAGCCTTTTCTTTCCCACAACGCTGCGAGATGGGCGCAGGCCGCGTAAATCGCTTCGCTCCACGCGGCTTGTCTCATTACGCGGATCACAGCAGCAATTCAGCTTTTTCTTTCCCATAACTCGGCCAGATACATGCAGGCGGTTACGGCCGACTCCATGTCCTGCACCGCAACCCATTCGAGCGGACCATGCGCGTTGTGCTCACCGCAAAACAGATTTGGGGTCGGAAGGCCGAGCTCGGTCAGGCGTGAGCCATCGGTCCCGCCACGGATGACGTGATCATAGGGTTTGAGTCCCGCCGTCACGAACGCCTCCCGCGCCAGCTCAACCGGGCGCATGTCCTTACGCAACCAGTAAGCCATGTTGCGATATTGTTTGCGGAGCTTGCAGCGGACGCGCGCCCGCGGTTCGCTAGCTTGTAATCCCCGGCAAAGGCCACGCAATATTTTGCCCTTGTCCGCCAGCCCCTTGATCTCGAAGTCGCGCAGGAGAAATTTCACGACGGTCCGCTCGGTCCGGCCTTCGACATGGATGGGGTGAATGAATCCGTCCCGTCCGTCGGTTGTCTCCGGCGCGCAGCGTTCGCGCGGCAGCGCTGCCAGAAGTTTGCCGGCCAGATAGGCCGCGTTCACCATCCCTTTGGCCTTTGCCTCCATCGTATGCGTAGTGATGCCATCGATGATGACTTCGGCCGCATCGCCAGAAAAGGTTTCCCAGCAAATCTCTCCTGGCGGCCCGCCGTCCAGCGTGTAAGCAACATCGGCTCCGAGCATGCGCAGATCGAGTTTGTCCACACCACGGCCGATCTCTTCATCGGGCGTGAAGCAAACTCGAATGAGTCCGTGTTTCTGTTTTGTCTCCCGGAGCAACCGCTCGACCAAAGTCATGATCACTGCGACGCCCGACTTGTCGTCGGAGCCGAGCAACGTCGTGCCGCTGGCGGTCACGATGTCTTTTCCAATGGCCGTTCGTAACTCCGGCGACGTCGCGGGATCAAGAGTCAGGCCCGGTTTATCCGGAAACTTCATGACGCGTCCGTCGTATTTGCGATGAACGATCGGTTTCACGTTTTTACCGGAGCAGTCTGGCGCCGTGTCCACATGGGCGAGAAAGGCCACTGTCGGCACTCGGGCTTTGCGCGTGTTGGCAGGGATGCTGGCCAACACGTAACCGTGCCTGGTCATCTGCACGTCCGCCGCACCGAGTTCACTCAGTTCCTGCTTCAGCATCTCGAGCAGAACCAATTGACCCGACGTACTGGGAAAAGTTTTACTGGTTTCGTCCGACTGCGTATCGATCTGGACGTAGCGCAGGAAGCGTGAAAGAAGAGTATCACTCATGCCCTGATTCTCCACGCGGACGCCAAACGCTCAACTCCGTAAAGGTGCGTGGCTCCAACGGAGCTTTTACGCTCTCTCCTGAACTTAACTAGACCGCGATCGTGCCTCATTGGCAGCGAGGGCGATGGGGAAACGGGTCACCATCTTTTATTATTTTTGCGTTGCCGTGCAGAGAGCAAAACAGGCAGAATCCGCGCCTATGAAAACGAATACACTCTCTTTGATTCTTGTTTCTCTGCTCAGCGGCTTCGCGTTTTTGCAACCAGCGCAAGCGGTGGTCCCGTCGCCAGACGGCGGTTATCCAGCTTTTAATACCGCTGAGGGACAGGACGCCCTCTTCAGCCTCACTCGAAATGCTGCTGCCAACACGGCCATCGGTTTTCATGCACTCTATTCCAACACAACCGGCGACAGCAACACTGCTGCCGGTGCTGATGCACTGGCTAACAACCAGACCGGTCGCAGCAACACCGCCGCCGGTTTTCATGCGCTAAATGAGAATACGTTGGGGATGGCTAATACGGCCACCGGTGTTCGCGCGCTTGATCACAATCAAAGTGGCAGCAGAAACACAGCCATCGGTTCCTCCGCGCTCTCCAACAATACAAGCGGCATTGATAACATAGCAGTTGGGTTTGCTGCTGGCATCTCTCTCACCACGGGTAGTCATAACATTGCTATTGCCGCTGCCGGTCAACCTGGGGAATCTGGCACCATGCGTGTAGGTGACAGCCCGGACATTACAAGGACCTTCATCGCCGGCATTAGAGGTGTGCCGGTGAACGGTTCACCAGTCGTGGTTGGTGCGGGCGGTCAGCTCGGTGTGGCAGCATCTTCGCGGAAATTCAAAGACGACATTAAGCCGATGGAAGAAGCGAGCGAAGCAATTCTGGCCCTTAAACCAGTCACGTTCCATTATAAAAAGAACATTGACCCCGATTGTACCGCGCAGTTCGGCCTCGTAGCCGAGGATGTCGAAAAAGTGAATCCTGATCTCGTGGTGCGAGATAAAGAAGGAAAACCCTACAGCGTCCGGTACGATCAGGTAAACGCGATGTTGCTCAATGAGTTCCTGAAAGCACGTCGGCAGATCGACGCGCAGCAAAAGCAAATTGAAGCGCTAACTGCAGGCCTGCAAAAAGTGAGCGCCCAGCTCGAACTGAACAATCCAGTTGCGCGGACGGTTCTGAACGATCAGTAACACAGCGACTCGTTGTTAAGAAAGTGTCGATTGACGTTCGTTGAGAGTGGGGTCGCGTGTAAATATCCGCACTATCGCGGACGTGATTCGTGAATCGGAACGCTCAACTCCTATAAATCGCGAGCAGGCGTCGAGGTCAGCAGCATGCATCAGGAGCTGCTTATGATGAGCGCATTAAACCTAGCGCGGCTGCCCTGGAGGCAGGGCTGATGGAACAAGAACGACACTATCCTTGTTGTTTCGTGTTGCCGTGAATACGTACGTTTGTCCGTGCTGCACGTTCAGCACCGTCGACGTCGGCTGATAGTTTGGCACGGCCGACACGGTCAGCCTATGAGGCCCCTCTGGGAGGAAGTCATCGTAGCGGCGTCCCTGCACAATGTTAGCGGCCGTTCTCCCATCGATCTTCAGATTGACAGCGATATTCCATCCAAAGTTCGGGCCTCTCAAAACAATCAGACGTCCACCCGGCTGAGCGACGGCAGTTTCGGCGGAAGGGCTCGGCTCTGCTGGACTCGCACGAGTTACAGGAGAAGCTACTTCCGATGCAGTGGAAGCGGGTAGTGGCGGGATTTGCTCGATCTCATGTTCGCGCGGCTCTGTGGCGATATTTGCAGAATCAGCAGCGGTTCCAGACGGCGAAGTGCTTACCTCAGTCGATGAAGAATCCGGGACCGTCGGCTTCGGCGCTGCGGCCGGAGTTGGTGCTCCGAGCTTCAGCCGTCGATCAGCTAGCTCGTATGCCTCACCAGCCGAGGGGCCCATTTCCTCGAGTTTGCGCCATATTTCATTCGCGCGGTCGTAAAGCTGCATGACATCGTAAGTCTTCGCTAATTCGGAGAGTACGGCGGCGTTAGTCGGTTCGCTGTCCAACGCTTCCTGCAAGCGCTCGATCGCAGTTGTCGTGTCACCCCGATCGCGCAGCTCGATGCCTTCTCGCTTCAACTGATCGACCAGCGAGGGCCAGGATTCCGGAGTCTGGGCCGCTGGTTCTACCGAGGACTCCGGTAGCGTCAAAGGAGTGACTGATGGTGACGGAGCGGGGATAGTCTGCGTCAACTTGGTATGCCAGCGCGGCAGGTAAGCAGATATTGCATCCTTGTTCCACCCCGCCCACAAGCCCACTGCAAACACGAGAAGTACGATGATCGCGGCTGCCAACCGTTTTTTGAGCAAGTTGCGAGCGGCCACGGCGGTCAGATCTAAATATTTGACGTTTGAGCTATCGCGGACGTGATCGGTGAGTCGTTCCGCCTTCGCCGAAGCTACGGGCGCGACAAGTGAATCATTACATTGTTACATTGAGTTACTACGACAAGCTTCAGAGCTTCCGAGCGACAATTACCAACCAAAGGCTGGCATCCGGTTCGTTTGATCCGCTGGTCGATCGTGGCAGTTCGTAGAGGTTTTCAATTGCAAACCCTGATTCGCTCAACTGCGAACTCATCGCCGTCAGGCTCCAGTGCGTATCAACGATGTGAAGCTCGTGTTTCCCGTTGTAGATCGTGACATTGAACAATGTGCCATCATTGAAATAATCGCGATTATTGAAGTCCGTGAAATAGTTCGAAAACTTACAGGCCCGAAAGCACGGATGCGTCACCGATGCGATCAGGCGGCCATTCGAGCGAAGAAGCCTGGCGATTTCCGATAATGTGTCCAAGCAAGCTTCGCGGCTCGTAAGGCACATCCAGACGGCATTAAAGGTTACGACATCAAATCTTTCGGACTGAATTTCCCGTGTCGCTTCAGCCACGTGGATTTGCTTGAAATCCGCACATAGAGACCTTGCCAGCGATGTCATCCCTGGCGCGGGGTCATAGCTAACTATTTCCTGTAGCGACGAGCTCTCCGCGCATAGGACGGCAAACTTTCCGTCACCGCCGCCATAATCCAACAATCGTTTCGGTTTTAGCGTCCTTAGTATCTCTTGAATGAAAGCAAGGACAGGACGTTCGTGCGGGTCATCTATGGCAGAATATGCCTCTGCTATCGCATTCCAGTCAGTGACGTTCATTCAGGGTACGAGGTCCAAAATAATTGATGATCGCGACGATAGCGTTCAGTCCAACGACTTCAACTCACCGAGCAGGGAAAGAAATTGGGATCAGATCTTAGCTCTCAAGAAAAGCAGGAATAAAATTTAACAACGTTTCTCGGGGTTGGAATTCTGTCGTTGCACCACTCCTTCACGCAGTTGATAGAAAAAGCATGGAGATAAAGCGAATTGATACGCAGGCGTCTGCATCCTCTTCCGCCACGGCTTCCACCGTCGCTGCGCTATCGCGTGACAAGCCGGCAGGGAAAGAAGGACCTGCGGAATGGTTTACAGGGAAAGTGTGGATTCAACCGCTATTCGAGCCGCCAGACCCGGTCCGCATCCGTTCTGCAAGCGTCACGTTCGAGCCATGTGCGCGCACTGCCTGGCATACGCATCCACTCGGCCAGACGTTGATCGTTACGTCCGGTATAGGATGGGCTCAGGGCGAAGGCGGACCGATCGAGGAAATCCGGCCGGGCGACGTGGTCTGGTTCCCGCCTAACGAAAAACATTGGCACGGCGCGATGCCAACGAGCGCGATGACGCACATCGCTATTCAGGAAGCGCTCGACGGCAAGGTCGTCGACTGGATGGAGCAGGTGAGTGAGGCACAATACGGCGGCAAAGGGTAGGAGTTGGAAAGTAGAGTCGGCGGACGTGAATCGTGAATCGTTGAATCGTGAATCGTTACATCGGAAGCGGGTGAAAACGTTGGCTCATTGCGGAGCGGTACAGAAATTACGAAGGAAGAAGTTCACAGGAAGTAACGAGTGATATCATTTTGTCGTTGCCGAGTGGAAAACAAAAAAGGCAGAATTCGCGCGTGAAGAACTGGGCGACTACGATCGCAATCTTGCCGCTTTTATTAGCGACATTCGCGCTTGCTGAGGACTTCAAAACTGTAAGCGGGAAGATATACAAAGATGCGACGGTGAGCCGCATAGAAGCGGATGGGATTGAGCTTAAAACCAAAACGGGAATTTCTAAGGTGTATTTCACCGAACTCCCTCAAGACGTTCAGGAACGGTTTCATTGGGCGAAACCGGAGGCGCCCCGCGAACCTTTTTACGGCCGCTGGGCAGCGGCGGCCGAAGATCCGGCTGTTCTGGCAAAAATCATCGCTGCCGGGGCTGTTGTCATCGCCAGCGTTGCGCTTGTTATCAGTCATATCCGTTCTCGACGACAGCCGACAACACTACTAAGCCGCGCATCGCGACGAAAAGCGGTTCATCGTGCGCGTCCATGAAAAGCTGATTGCTTTGTTGGAACTCGCATTTTGTCGTTGTCGGGTGGAGAACGAAAAAGGCAGACTCTCGCGCACGTGAAAACGACAATTCTCGCATCAACTAATTCAATGAACCGCTCGCCTTGCCAGTGGTGCCCTCGAAATGGCTCTTAGACCGGCAGTCGTTCGAGATCAGGACAAGATCGATGTGCGGCTGACAGGAGAGGCCGAGTATCTGATCCCGTTCACGTTCATCGAGGCGCTGAACGAAGGAACACTCTTTGATCGTCCCGCCCATGCTTTCCTCGATGCAGCGCGAGAGCACCGGTTATTTCATGTCCTGAACCGCACGACGGACAACATTATCGGCACTGGCATCATTCAAGGATCCGGTGATGAGAGATCAACGAAGAAAGCGGAGGTTGGTGGCCTGATGTTTCACCCGGCCGCGCGCGGATTCGGGCTCTGCTCGCTCCTGGTGAAAATCATGATGGTGTACGCCATCAAGGAGAGTGGTCGAGATTCGCCGGACGAAGAATATCTCGCCCATGTCGTGGACGGCAACGGCCTTCCACTTCACTCACTGCTCGAGGCCGGCTTCAGGCCAATCGGACCTGTCGATGTGCACCGGGGTGATATCGACGCGGTGATTGATTATATGATTAAGGAAGAAGAATCTGTGGTTCATATGCACGGCTTTGTCTTCGATCGCGAGGCGATCGGAAAGTTAGTCTCCTCGCTTTGGAAGTTCGTCAACGAGGATCATGGCGTCATCACTCGATCTGACCTAGCCGGCGACATTCGACTGACAGTTGATTTCTCCCAGATTATTCCGCCCACCGACCTCAATATTTAACTCGAGCGGCTGCAGCGATGGTTGGAATCAGTTCGAACATTGGACTACCCAAGCTGATCCTAATCCATTATGCGCGAACAATCTGGATTGCAGACGCCCTCGGCGACGGAACGCGTTTCGTTGTGAACGCAGAATTAGTTCCAAGTAACCATTGTGTGACAGCCGCATCGGTGACACTGTCAAGAAGCGCGGTTGGAGTTTGGGCTGGGTGCTGAGTGGTGCTGCCCGCGTCTCGAAGGAAAAATTGTCTTTTCTTTCAGGCTTAGGAAATCCAACCCAAACAAACGAGACGATTCATTGAGTTGTCGATCATGAAAATGAACCCCTTATTGTTAGTGGTGATCCCGCTTTTGGTTTTGAGCGGACCCTATGTAAACGCCGGTCCAGTGGGAAACTTCTTCAAGAAAGTTGGTCAATCAATTTCCAAGCCTTCACAGCCTCAGCCTGAGCCTCCGCCTCAATCGACGCGCCCTCAGCCTGCGAACACGCCGCACGCCACGCGACGACGGACTTCGCGAGCAGCACCTGCGGCCGCCGCAACGTCGTCCGCAGTCGGGCAACCATCACACCCTCCCAAAGAAGAAGAGCCTACTGGCAGTGTGCGGCATGTTTCAGCCGCGGATATAGAAAAGGCAAAAGCTGGTTTGCCTTATGGAACTCCGGTCGCAGGACGGAAAGGTATGGTCGCAAGTCCTTACCTGCCGGAAGAGGACAAGTATATCGATGTCACTGGCTTTGCGGCCGGGTCCGTCGTGAAAGATCCATACACAGGAAAATTTTTTCTGGTTCCGTAGGTTGACGCGTATCGAGATAGAACGCGTTGCGTCGTGCTGGGAGATGAGAAATTTCCTGCGTTTTTGGGGTTCGCACAGTCGATTCGAGCTTGACGCGAAAGGCAAGACACACATCGTCTTTCCAGAAGAGAGTTGATATCGGAACCTTAGCCAAGGAGATGCATCATGTTCGCAGTTATTCGTCACTATCACTTTAATCCAGGGGACGGTGCAGAGATTGACCGCCTGATACGCGAGGAGTTCGTACCAATCGTTAAGAACGCAAAGGGCTTTGTGCGTTACTATTGGCTTGATACTGGCAACGGCGAGGGCGCGTCCCTCAGCGTGTTTAAGGATAAGGCTGGTGCTGATGAGTCCGTGCGTTTAGCTGCGGAGTACGTAAAAGAGCATCTGTCTAAACTTTTCACTGAGAGACCCGAGATTATCGAGGGGCCAATCAAGGCTCACGATTGAGCACGGATGCAACTGCACGGAACGTCAAACGTCTAACTCCGAAAGTATTCGCGACCGGGCGTCGAAGATCCAAGCTTTGAATTCAGCTTAGAGCTTTGGCTCGCGTCGGGCGGAATGCCAGAAGCGCAGCAGGTCAAATCTAAACCCCGAAGGCTTTGACTACGCCGCGGGATTCGGTCGTCGGCCGGCTGGCAGCCTGCCTGCCGAGTCCGGCTGGAAGCCGGACTTCCTATGAAACTGGCTCGCGTTCCTCGGAGTTTTACTTGATCACGTGCACTACCTCGTGCTCGGGCGGAGCTATCCTAGCTGCATTGCCGTCTAACCCGCGCGATTCCCGATCGCGACGTGTTCTATGTCGCTGATACCGTCAGCTTCATTCGTAGTAGTAATGTTGACATGATGAGGATAGGAGCGAGCAAATCGGAAGACGAGCGGGTTTCGAGTAGAAACATGTGATCAGTCAGAATTCACAATAGAGGAATTGAAACTCGCTTACCTCCCGGCTTGCTTACTTCCACCCTCGCAGCTTTACCTTCTATATCGCTCATTCTGTTCGCTCCATTGTATCTCGGCTGCGCCCGCAGCGCTCGACCGCTACCTCGCGGCTTTACCGGCCATGTCGCTCAACCCGTTCGCTCCATTCAAGTTTCTCTCGATTTAGATTGGTAGCTGAACGGACGTTCGCAGCCTGTGTGCAGCGTGCTTACACTGGAGCGATGCGCACGGCGAGAAAGATTCGGTATTGGCTGGAGTGGCTGGGGCTTAAAGCCGCGACGAAAGTCGTTCCGCTTTTGTCGCGCAAAGCTTGTTATCGATTGGCTCTTTTGCTCGGCTCCCTCGCCGCCGTGCTCGATCGCCGGGGCCGGCGCGTTGCACTGAGTAATTTGCGCGTGGCTTTTGGCGATGAGATTTCAGCCGACGGCCGGGCGCAGATCGTGCGCGAATCTTATCAGCATTTTGCTCGCACCATGCTCGATTTCTTTTGGAGTCCGCGCCTAACGAATCAGAATTTTTCGCGTTACGTTGAGTTCGAGAACCGTGAGAGATGGGATGAGGAAAACACGCGCCCGGGCAAGCCGGTCATTGTCGGTTGTTATCATTACAGCAACTTCGAATGGCTTAGCATTGTCTCGGCCTTCGCCGGTCTTGAAGGTGTCGTCATCGCGCAGCAATTCAAGAATCCACTGCTCGATCCGATCTTCCTGAAGTTGCGACAGAGAAGCGGGCATCGCGTGGCACCGCGCAAAGGCGCCGTCCTGCATCTTTACCGCGCCCTGCGCCGCGGCGAACGCTTCGCGTTACTCGTCGATCTGACAATTTCGGCGAAACTGCCGACCGTGGCGATTAAGTGCTTCGGGCTTGAACGCTGCGTCACCTTTGCTCACGTCTGGCTGCATCAGCGCACGGGTGCGCCACTCATTAACGTCCATTGCGAGCCGCTGCCCGGCGGGCGTTACCGGGTGGTTTTTCATCCACGGATCGAATTTCCCGTGGGCGCTTCGCTCCAGGAAATGGCGCAAGCCTGCTGGGACCAGTTCGAGCCGGTGGTCCGAAAAAATCCCGCGCCCTGGCTCTGGATGTACAAGCATTTCCGTTATCGCCCGCTGGCAGCGAATCCGGATGCGTATCCATTTTACGCGAATATTTCGCAGGACTTCGAGCGCCGTCTCGATGAAGGCGCGCGCAAACTTCCGCCGATGACTTCGAAAGTGAAGCTGTCGACGGCCGGAGGAAAAGTAATAAGGAAGAAGGAAAAAGGAAGAACCCCAAAAGAAGTGACGGGTGACGAAACGTGATCAAGAACGAGCTCAGCCAGTAAAAATATGAATTCTAATTCGGAATCTCCAATCAAATGAAAACGATTAAAATCCTGCTCTTTTCGGCAGTGCTTATGTTAACGATGACGGGCTTGGGTGCACCGGCGAAAAGCATCGTCGCAAAGAATGTCGATCTTAAGACTTCCGACGGCGCGCAGTTGAAGGCCAGCTACTTTGCTGCGGGCAAACCAGGGCCGGGTGTATTGCTGCTGCATCAGGCCAACCGCGATCGCAAATCGTGGGACAGTGTGGCCAGCCAGCTCGCGTCGGCGGGGATCAATACGCTTACCCTCGATATGCGCGGACACGGAGAAAGCGGCGGCAAAGCTGGCGACAAGTTCACCGACGACATTGATAAAGCTTTTCAATATTTGGTTTCACAACCAGGCGTGAACCGCGATGTCATTGGCGCGGGAGGAGCAGGGTGGCTCGGCGTCGGCTATTCCGTCGAATTTGCGCGTCAACGTCCTGCGCAGGTGAAAGCGCTGGTAATACTTTCCGGCGAGACACTCGGCGGCGACTTGGCGCGAGTCGGCTATGAGTTCCTGCATCAGGCGTGGCAATTGCCAGAGTTGTTCGCCTTCTCTGATGATGATGAATATCCGCCAACTCAAGATGCGATGAAGCTGCTCTACGTCACGGCTGGCAGCCCGAGCAAGAAATTGGTGCATTATTCTGCCGCCGAAGATGCGCCGTGGTTATGGTATGAGACTAGCGACGCGAGCAAAGTTCCCGCCAAGGGTGGTCACGGAACGGACATGTTTAAAGTTCATCCGGAGCTGCCCGATATCATTGTGCACTGGTTCGTGACTACGTTGATCAAAACACCGGGTCACGCGCCTGCGGATGGTTTGGCAGCAGCGCCGATCCTGAATCAGCTTCAAACGCCTGGTGCAACCGCGCAAATCACGCAACAACTGTTGGAAGCTCGGCGCAAAGATCCCCAAGCCCAGTTGTGGCCGGAAGCTGCGGTGGACATTATCGGCGAAGACTATCAGCGTGTCGGAGACATCAAGAACGCCATCGAAACGTTCAAGCTCAACGTTCTGGCCTATCCGGATTCTGCCGATGCGCACTCTAACCTTGCCGACGCCTATTTGGCAGACGGGCAAAAGGAGTTGGCGCGAGAGCAAGCCGAAAAGGCTCTCGCTCTTCTTGATTCTCATAAGTCACCTGCGTCGTCGTGGGCAGATACGGAGCAACGTCGCGGAGAGATTCGTAGCGACGTAGAAAAAATTCTAAAGCAGTCGACGCCTGGAGCCTAACGCAGGAGCGGAAAGCTGAAGGGGCAGTCAAAAGACTGTTGAGAATCCGGGCGAGCGCACCCGTTAAGCGAAACTGTAGGGTTTTTTCGCGGACCAAGCATGGAGCGGACCGAATCGCGCATCGTCTCAAGAGCAACGGAATCATGTTGGCCGAGTCTCGCTCGGCGTAGTTGGTCCTCGCCGTAGATAACGTGGATGCGCATACGGCGGGACAAGCGAGTAACGGGCGCGGCCGGGAAAAAGCCCAAACGGGCCAACTCCGATAACTCGCGAGCAGGCGTCGAACCCCTAACTCCGAAAGTATTCGCGACCGGATTCCGAGAGCGGTTAACGCTAATGCACTACAGTCAGCGTAAGATCGTTGCCATCGCCACCTTCGTAACTCGCCTGCAAGTGATTGCCTCGGATTGTTATTGTCGAGCCATCGGGGAGATTAGCGAAGGTCCCGGCGATAGGTGTGGCCGCGGTGTTACTGATGACGGTGAACGTGGTTCCTACGCGGAGTCGGACACCGGTTTGTCCGTCAACAGCTAAAGTGGCGCTGCCGGCGATGGTGACGCCGTTCGCGATGACTTCGTCCGCTTCGGAGTTGTTGCCGGTCGCCTTGAACGTATAGAGATATGTCCCGCCGGTCTGGAATGTAAGGCTGCCTTGGATAGCAAGTGTCTCCTCATTTCTTGGGTGCGCTCCTGGGGCGAGCGCGCCGCCACCGCTTCCTCCTCCGATCGTGACGGCGCCGCCGATGCTACCGTTGCCGCCGAGCGTGCCGCCGGTCACCAGCACGGGGCCGCTGCCGGTGGCGCTCCCGGTGGTGTTCGCGGCGATCAGGGTGCCGCCGCTGACCGTCGTGGTGCCGGTGTAAGTGCTCGCGCCGAAGAAAGAGACGACGCCGCTTTTTATCTCGACGCTGTCGAAATCGGAAATCGCGCCGGTGTAGTTGAAGGAATGCTTCCCGCCGGGGTCGATCGTGCAGGTATTTGTGCCGCTCCCGCCGGAGATGTCGCCTTGAATGGTGCCGCCGGTGATGTTGAGCGTGTCGTCGCCATCACCGAGATCGATCGCTTTGCCGCTCGCATCGGCGATCACCTCGCCGGCATTGTTGAGCGTGTCGTTATCGGCGCCGGTTTGAATCGCAGCGGCCGTGTTGCCGCCTCCCTCGATCGTGCCGTAGCGTTCGTTATTGATGGTGACGGTAAAGCCGCTAGCCGCGCCGAGGACGACAATGGCAGAGTCAGTCTGGCCTCTGATAAAGCCGCTGTTTGTTACCACGCTATTGGCATAGATCGGTTCCGGTGTGCCACTGGTGTCGACTCCAGCCAGGGTAATGCCGCGACCGACGGCATTGACATTGCCCACGACGACGTCGCCTTCGATGGTGCCCGAATTAGTAATGGTGCCGCCACCGACGGTGACACCTTCGCTCGCCCCGCCGGGAACGTCGCTGAACGCATTGAGCGATCGGATCACTCCTGTATTCGTTAGGTTGACGAGGCCGTCAACGTCGACTCCGTCGCCATCACCGGTCACGCCGTTACCTGTGATCGTCCCGTCGTTCTGAATCGTGACTACCTCGTTGGCGTTGAACCCATCGATGTTTATGCCGGAGCCGTTGTCGCCCTGGATGATGGCGTTCAGTTGATTAGTGACGCTAAGGGTGAAGCTGACCATGTTGTTCGCGGCCCCGACAGTGATGCCGTGGCGACCGCCTTCGATGAGGCCGTTGCCGTTGTTGTTAATCACAAGCCCGTTATTGCTCTGCCCGTCGACACCGTCGCTGCTGCTCCCGGTGTTGGTAACCGCCTTGATCGTTCCTTCGTTGATAACGATGCCATTCACGCCGGGGCGTACGGCGTCCGCTTCGAATGCTTCGAGAAGTCCCGTGGGATAGTTATGCAGCGTGTTGGTGCCGGTCGTGATTGCGTTCCAATCGATCGCCTGCGAGCCGCCGGCGGAGGCGTTCAGTGAGATGACACTGCCATAGTTATCGAAAGAGATACTGCTATTCGGTTTGTTCATCTGGATGGGATCGGCATCGGCTGCTTGGAGGAGCGCGCCGGCGCTGTTCGTCACAGTCAGGGTCAGGCCGCCGGTGTTATCGCGGATCGCGCGGCCGGTGCCAGTTTTGCTTGATCATGCCATCGTTCTGGATCGAAGAAGTGCCGGTGACGGTAATGGCGACGCTGCTCCCACTCACTTGCAAGTTACCGGTCGAGCTGACCACGCCCGCTCCGCTGTGGAGAGTTTGTGCGGTGGTGACGGTGCCGGCGATTGGGTTCGGGCCGGGAACGAATTGGGCTCGCCCCGTCGACGCAGCGAGAAGAGTGAGAGTGATCAGAGAGGTGGAAAGGAGGATTTTCATAGTGCGGCACTTTTAGGGCAGCGACTCAGCCTGCGCCACTCTTTAACTGTTACAATTGTGCAACAGCGTGCGACGCGATCGGGCTTGCGGCCCGGCGTTAACCGAAACTAAGCGACTTGAATCGTGATTACGCTCCCGCCACATCCATCAATCGAAGTTGAAAGTGGATCCGCGTTCGCGCAAGGCTTCAACCTGCGCTGAAGCTACGGAGCGACAGTTGGTTGAGAGTTAGGACCGAGTCATTGCGGAGCAATCGCAGTCCGTTGCGCTCTCAAGACAGTTTTTGAATCTTGCCGGTCGCAGTTTTCGGTAGCTCACCGAGGCGCCGGAGTTGGGCGAGACCTTGGTGATGGACTAATTCTCTGACTGTAGAAGTAGGCAGCGCCCTGGAAGGTATTGCCACCTATGGTAGGGTGCGGTGTGCTGACGAGCAGTGTGGGACCGTCCAACGTCAGGGCAGCGCCGAAAAAGTCGTCCGTCGCTCCGTCGCTAGCCACCAGCGTGGCAGACTGGCTCCAGTTGCCATTAGATTCCTCAAAGAGATACGCCTTACCCTGACTGGTATTGTTTCCGACCGTCGAGACGTCCGCCCCGATGAGCGCTTGTGTGGAGTCGAGGGCCACTGCGTTACCGAAGTTGGCATTTGCCGTGCCGTCGTTAGCGGTGAGCTTTTGCGTTTGATTCCAGTTGTTATTGGAATTGGTAAAGATGTAGGCCGCGCCCTGACCGGAATGACCATTGACTCTCGCATTGTACGCGCCGACAAGCGCAGTGCTGTTGCTGATGGTAACGGACTGACCGAAGCTGTCGTTCGCCGCGCCGTCGCTCGCGGTGAGTTTCTGCGTCTGGGTCCAAGCGCCATTCGACTGAGTAAAGGCATAGATTGCGCCTTGGACTTGGTTGGTACCCACCGTCGCGTGCGGCGAACCGACCAAAATGGTAGAGCCTTGGAGTGCGACCGACAGGCCGAAGTTATCGTAGGCAGCACCATCATTGGCAGTGAGCTTCTGGGTCTGCATCCAAACGCCGTTCGACGCAGTGAAGACATAGACAGCGCCTTGGGCAGGGTTGCCGCCGATAGTGGCGCCATTTGCAGCAACGACGAGCGTTGCGCCGTCGAGCGCAACTGCAGCACCGAAGTTGTCGAACAATCCACCGTCGTTTGCGGTCAGCTTCTGACTTTCGCTCCAAATACTGTTCGACTTCGTAAATACATAAGCCGCGCCTTGGCTGGTGTTGCCGTTAACGGTGGCGCTGAATGCGCCCACAACAAGCGTCGTGTCGGCAAGTGCTACCCGATAACCGAATTCGTCCCCCGGCAGGCCGTCGCTTGCGGTTAGCTTCTGTCCCTGGATCCAAAGACCATTCGATTTGGCAAACAGGTAAGCCGCACCTTGGAAACTGTTCTCGCCATCAGCGCCGATGAGTGCAGTGGAGCCGTTCAGCGCGACCGCCGAGCCGAAGTAGCTGTTGGTTGTGCCGTCGCTGGCGGTAACCTTTTGTTCCAGCAACAGCGGCGCGTTCCATTGGGCGAATCCAGGATTGCCACCCACCCGGGCGGATGCGTTCGGCGATAGGCCCGCCACAAGCAGAAAGAGCCCGACCAGGACCGCAAGCAGGACAGTAAAAACCCCGATATTCGAGAAAGTAGATTGAGACGTGGATTTCTTTTTCATAAAATGTGTGCGAAACGTACTTTAGACGACGCGGTCAGCAAGCGCGTGACGAGTGATGAGATCGCATGCGACACGCCTGCCGCTACGGGGAACGCCAACGTCCAATGTCGAAGTCAGCATGCATCGTAAGCAGCTTGTATCTTGGAATCGCCGTCGTTGACACCCGGCACGACAAGCGAGACCCGTCGTTGTCCGACTCGATCGGACATGACCGTCCATCAGTAGTCAGAGCGCCACGAATCATCAACAAACTACTTTGTCATTGCGCATGCGAGAGAAGTTGAGAGGTCGAGTTGTAAAAACGATCTGTTCAAATTGGCGCCCAAAGCTCTCTGACATATAATCTTCTTTTCAATCTAAAGGAGGAACCACATGACCAAGCAAAAATCTAACGAAAACGAAATTTCCCGCGACCGTCTCGCGGAACTGTTGAACGAGGATCTGTCCCGCGAATATCAAGCCATCATCGCGTACGTTGTCTATTCCCAGGTGCTGAAGGGCGCCGAATACATGGACATCGCCTCTCAGCTTGAAATCCATGCCAAGCAGGAGCTCGATCATGCCCTGACTCTTTCGCGGCAGATCGATTACCTGGGCAAAATGCCGGTGGTTACTCCGAAACCGGTCCGCACATCGGAAAAGGCGAAAGACATGCTCCGCTTCGATCTCGACAATGAAAACGAAACCATTCGTAATTACCGCGATCGCATCCCGCAGTGTGAAGCGCTCGGAGAATATGCGATGGCTGAACAGATCCGCGAGATTCTCGTGCAAGAGCAGGACCATCAAATCGATTTAGCCACCGCCCTCGGTGAAGAAGTTCCAAACGTCAACGCCCGCCGCGGTGGTTCGCGCAAGCGTCGCTAACACTTCTCGGTAGCGTCGATTCACGGGAAGTGACAAGTGACATGTGACGAGTGATGAGATCGCAGGCGCCACGGATGCTATTACCCGAAACACCGGCCCCCACCTCTACTCCGAATGCTTTCGCGAACAGGCGTCTAAATTGGAGAAGTCCGATCGCAATTTGCATCGTAGAAAGCGTGAACAACGTTGGAAACATGAACGCTTACACACTGGAGCCGGTTGGCTTTGTCCGATCGACAGTCAAGGGCCGCGAAGATGCGCCGCGGCAGGGACTGGAAGGTGCGCCCGACGCATGGCTCGAGATCGAACCCCGATTCGCCGATGCATTGTTGGGAATGGAAGCCGGGCACGAACTGATTGTCATCACGTGGTTGCATGAAGCGAAACGCGATGTGCTGAAAGGGCATCCACGCAACAATCCGAATCGTCCGCTCACCGGCGTTTTTTACACGCGCTCACCGGCGCGACCGAACCCACTCGGGCTTCATCCCGTGACTGTGCGCAAGATTGACGGGATGCGCATTAAAATTGGACCGATCGAGGCATTCGACGGCACACCGGTAGTCGATATCAAGTCAGCGTCGACTCGCGCGGAGGGATGATTGGCTTTGTGTTAAATTCGCCACCAGGCGACCGATGGATAACACAGGTGCGGAAGCGGCCTAACCACTAAAATCCCGGGCACACGAAGATTTAAATGGAAGAATAGGTGCGTCACGGCACTTAACGGGCGACAGTTGTCATCTCATGCCGTTTCGCGCGCTTAATCTTTCACCGCAAATTCTGCAGGCGGTTCGGGATTCGGGTTACACCGAACCGACTCCAATCCAGATTGCGACCATTCCACTCATTCTCGCGGGACACGATGTCATTGGCATCGCCCAGACCGGGACGGGGAAAACCGCTGCTTTCGTTTTGCCGATTTTGATGAAGCTCGCAGAATCGAGACAGACCGTTGCTCGCCACGGCGAGTTAAGTGCGAACCCGCAGAAACGTAACGTTCACCAGCTACGCGCGCTGGTGTTAGCGCCGACCCGTGAGCTCGTCGTCCAGATCGAGGAGAACGTGCGCGCGTACGGGAAACATGTTCCCTTGCGCGTCGCCACCGTTTTTGGCGGAGTGAGTGAACGCCCGCAAATTGAAGCGCTGCGTTCCGGGGTCGATATGGTCGTGGCTACGCCAGGTCGTTTGATCGATTTGATGGAGCAGCGCGCGGCCAATCTTTCCGGGGTCGAATTTGTGGTACTCGACGAAGCCGATCGCATGCTCGACATGGGATTTCTTCCCCCGATTCGACGAATCATGAAGGCATTGCCGCACAAGCGGCAGACGCTCATGTTTTCTGCTTCGCTCTCGCGTGAAATCGAGGCATTGACCCATCAGTTTCAACAGTCACCCAAGATGGTTGAGATCGGGCGACGAGCGAATCCGGCAGAGGCTGTGACGCAATTTGTTTACGAAGTTCCTCCGCATTTGAAACCCGCATTACTTCTTCATTTACTGCGTGATCCCAACTTCGATACCGTCCTGGTTTTTTCGCGGACCAAACATGGAGCGGATCGAATCGCGCGTCGGCTGGAGAGCAGTGGAATCAAAACAGGCACCATTCATTCCAATCGTTCCCAGAATCAGCGTTTGCGCGCTTTAAAAGATTTCAAGTCGGGCGCGGTGCGAGTGCTAGTCGCGACTGACATCGCTGCGCGGGGCATCGATGTGGATGGGATCTCGCATGTGGTGAATTACGATTTCCCGATGCACTCGGAGGATTATGTCCATCGCATCGGACGCACCGGCCGCGCGCACGCTATCGGTGACGCGATCAGCTTTGTTACGCAAGAAGATCAGGGGCCGTTGCGTTCGCTCGAGCGTTTCATCGGCCGCGGCGTCGTGCGCAAAAAGGCGGAAGGATTCGATTACAATCAAGCTGCGCCGCCCCGCGACGAGCGGGGCGGGGGAGCGCGAGTCTCGCAGCGAAAGATCGAGTCGCGAGTGCCACGAGATTCTCCCCGCGGACACGGCGACGGCCCAGATGGCAAGACCGGGTGGCGTTTTCGGAATGCTTCATCAAACAACCGTCCGCGGCGAAGATCTTATCGGCGGCATCGTTAGTGCCGGATTGGAGGTCGGACGCCGCGCGAGAGTGCCGACGCGATTATCCCGGCTTCTGGGCTGAATAAGCCAAGTCACGCACAACCAGCGCCAACATCACGCTTCCGCGAGACACGCGGGTCCGTCGTGGAACAGACGCTGCTTAAGTGGATCAAATGCGATGCCGAACAGCGTTCGGGTAACTAGCTGCGCCTCTTATCGAGCTTACCCGAACGGTGTTGATGAAACGCCGTTGTTAACCAACTCATTGCCTGATCGGCACCTGGCGCGAGAGATGATGGCCTCCACTGAATTCGAGAAACTCTACGGTGTAACCGTTTTTCCGCAGCGAACTCACGAAGATGCGACTCGTCGAGGCAATTGGCAGCGGTCGCGTTGCGCCAATCTGGAATCAAGCTGGCAATCGAATTATTCCCGGAAGCGAAGAGGTGGCGTTCCGCATTCCTGATACGCCAAATGAAAGCTCAATATGCGTGAGACAAATAAAAGGCGCAGCAATGGCGCGGCGATTCGAGCCGGCGGCGTGATGTGGGCGGCCGCCGCAGCCATTTGCGTGAGCTATATCCTGAGCACGGTGCCCACGCCGTTGTATCCGATTTATGAACAGGCGTTTCACTTCTCACAGATCATGTTGACGGTGATCTACGCGGTTTATGTCGTGGGCACGGTCACAGCGATGTTCTTTTTCGGGCGTCTCTCAGACCAGGTTGGCCGACGGCTTGTGGTGCTATTTTCGTTAGGCATTGCAGCCGCGGCCGCGTTGGTGTTTGTATTCGCGCAGGGAACGTGGTGGCTTTTTCCGGCACGAATTTTATCCGGCCTTGGCATTGCCCTTGTCTCGGGTGCGGCCACGGCCTGGATCGTGGAATCTGAACCCGATGAAGACAAAGCAGCTGCGACTCAGATTGCTATCGGCGCGAATTCTCTTGGCTTGGCAATTGGCGCTTTCATGGCCGGCATTCTAGCCCAATACGCGCCGTTGCCGTTGCGTTTGTCCTATTTGGTGTTCGTTGTTTTGTTGATCCCGGTTGCTCTCGTCATCTGGAAGACACAAGAAACGGTGCACAAGCCGCGGTCGTTAAGCGAAGCTTCTATTGCGCCGCGATTAGCAGTTCCCCGGGAAATGTTCGGAGCGTTCGTGCCAGCAGCAGTCGCTGCGTTCGCTACGTTCGCAGTGCTCGGATTTTATACTGCGCTGGTGCCGACATTACTCGAAAAGGCGTTTCAGAATAAGAACCACGCGGCCGCCGGCGGCATTGTAGGCGAACTTTTTTTAGTTGGCACAATCGCGATTGCAGTGACGCCGCGGTTGCGGCCTCATCGAGGATTGCTTATCGCGCTGATCGCGTTGCTGCCAAGTCTCGGCTTCCTGGTGGCGGCTGAAACAGCGCAATCGATGTCGATCTTGTTATTCGGTACAGCGGTCGGGGGAATCGCGACAGCGCTCGGCTATCGCTGCAGTTTACAGAAGGTCAACGAATCGGCGCCCGAGGACAAACGGTCTGAGATCGTTTCCGCTTACTTAATTGCGTGCTACGCCGGAATTTCGCTACCCGTGATTGGAATCGGCCTCTTGGCGAAAGCGACCGGGCAGGCGATCGCCGATGCAATCTTTGCTGCGTTCATCGGACTGTTAGCAGTCTTCGCGTTAATCGTCGAGTGGAAGGTTGGAAAGTCAGCGACACAAAACAACAACCAGCGCTAAAGGGTAAAACTGAAAATTCGGAACTTCTGATCCAGTTCCGACTCACAACTGAGAACTCGATTTTGTCTCGGTTTTGGTTTGCTAGCTGAACGTGCGATCTAAAAGATTCGGTGCATGAAAGAATTTGAGGGAAAAGTTGCGTTGATAACTGGCGGCGGTTCAGGAATCGGTCGCGCGACCGCGGTCGCGTTTGCTCGTGAAGGGGCGCAGATCGTGATCGGTAATCGCAATGTCGAGCGTGGCGAGGAAACAGTCTCGATAATTCGTAAGGCCGGTGGGACGGCCAGCTTCCAGCGTACCGATGTATTGGTCGCAACCGAGATCGAGGCATTGGTCGAGCATGCTATGAAGACGTGCGGCCGTCTTGATGTCGCCTTCAATAACGCCGGCATCGAAGGCGACGTTAAGCCGACGGTTATCGATCACACTGAAGCCAATTTTGATGCGGTGATGGACGTTAATGTCAAAGGCGTCTGGCTTTCGATGAAGTACGAGATTCCCCAGATGCTCAAGACAGGTGGCGGCGCCATCGTAAACTGTTCGTCGGTCGCAGGCGTCATCGGGTTCCCAGGCATTGGGATTTATAGTGCGTCGAAACACGCAGTGATCGGATTAACGAAAGCGGCTGCGCTAGAATTTTCGTCACAAGGCATTCGCGTCAATGCGGTCAACCCCGCGGTGATCGATACAGAGATGGTCGATCGGCTCGTTGAAGGCACGAACATAAAAAAGGATGACCTGACCAGTTTTCATCCCATCGGACGCCTCGGCCGAGTCGAGGAAGTTGCGGAAGCTGTTTTGTGGCTGTGTTCGGATAAGGCATCATTTGTGACGGGGCACAGTATGATGGTAGATGGCGGGTTCACTGCACGGTGAGGTTCGGTTCGAAGAAAAAACTGGGTGGCTGCGATACTTTCCGCGATGAGCAGGGCATTTATTAAAGAAGATGTCGATCCTCCGGAGCGCAGCGGACGAAAGCGATCAGCGTCAGGGCTGCCGCCGGGAGCGACCAATTACATCACCTCGCGCGGCGCAAAGCGTTTCCGTGATGAACTGCAGAACCTTCGCGCTGCGGACGCGAACAGCGAACGCGTGGCCGAATTGGAGCACATTCTGGCATCGATCCACGTCGTCGATCCGCCGGAATCGGCGTCGAACAGTGTTGGTTTCGGCGCAACGGTGACGGTAAAAGACGAGAAAGGCCTGACTGAAACCTATACCGTTGTCGGTGTTGATGAACTCGATCTTGAACCGGACGCTGTCAGTTGGATCTCGCCGATCGGCAAAGCGCTCCTCGCCGCAGACCTCGGCCACTCGATTCGAATTCCGGACGGACGCACTGCGAAAATCGTGAAGATCGAAAGAAGAAATGACACCTGACGAGAGATCCGCATACGCGCTGGGCGACTGTGACAGTTTTACCTCTTTTCCCTCTGCTCGTTTCGAACCTCTCGGCTTGCCCATGTATCTCGCTCGCGTTATCGCGGCTCCAATCGCGCGCCGGCGGCCCGACAAGCGAAGTTACGCGGTCGCAAACAGCATGCGCGTTCTACTTCCTTCAGAGCGGACTGTGTTGCTACAGCGAATCCCATACAGTCACAAGCGGGACATATGCGCTACCCTCGCAGTCAGCATGGATGACAATCTGCCTGTGATGTGCGGAGATCGCAGCTTCCGATAACACCCACCGAACGCTGCCTGAAATGATCGGTTGTATTTCGCGCGATCGCTGCGATAATGCGCACTTATTGGATTACTCTGTTTAACTTCACTGCACGGTAGATCGTCAGGTGAGCGTCGCTCATTGGTGGTTTGAAACTCGATTCCCGGGAACGGCTCTGTAGGTGCTTAGTTTTTCCAAATTCAAACACAAATGAAACTGTACGTAGGTAATCTCTCTTTTGAGAGCACCGAGAACGATCTTCAGGATCTGTTCGAACAACATGGCCAGGTCAGCGAAGTCCGCTTGATGATGGACCGTATGACTGGCAAATCGCGCGGATTTGCGTTCGTCACAATGAATGACAATGCGCAAGCCAATGCCGCGATGAGCGCGCTCAATGGCCAGGAACTCAACGGCCGCGCGCTAACTGTAAATGAAGCGCGTCCTCGCGAAGAACGTCCCCGTCCTTATGGCGGCGGCGGAGGCGGCGGTGGCGGAGGTGGCGGTCGGCGCTCGTTCGCAAATAATCGCCGATAAATCTGGTTTACTCTGTAGGGGAAGCAGCCTGCTTACCGAATGACGGAATGCTAACAGCGTCCCCTACAGTTAAGCCGTTAATAATTCACAATGATTGACTCTGAAAAGGCGCTGCAGTTAGAGGGAACGATAACGAGCGTGTTACCCGGAACCATGTTTCGGGTTGCGCTGGCGAACGATCATCTTGTGCTTGCACATATTTCGGGCAAAATGCGCAAACGTTTCATTCGCCTGACGGTAGGCGATCGGGTGCGCATGGAGATGTCACCCTACGATACCGCCAAAGCGCGGATTGTTTACCGTCTCTGAAATGGCTAGACGATTTTATTTTGAACCGCCGCGACGGAAAGCGAAACCGAAGGCTGGCGCCGATCTGAAGAGTTTGCTCGTGCGTTGTCCTTCGACTTCGAAACTCACTGATACCGGTCGTACGATCGAACAGAAACTTTGGCCAGAGGCAAAAATGACCCGACAAAAATTTACCTGTGCACACTGCGGCGCCGTCCATAGCTGGACTAAAGCTGACGTCGTGCTGGGAAGACCAGTTTCTTGAATTAATCAGTGACGAGTGACCAGCCCCAAAGGGTTAGACGTCGTGTATTAGAGATTGGTTAGGAAAAAAATAACATGATTTTTCGTATTCCGATCGATCGCATCAATTGGACGACGAGTGCGTTCCTGATCGGCACTCTCTCTTTAACGCTTACCGCGGTCCCTCTTTACCTATGGTATTTTGGGTTTGACTGGTTTCATTTCGCGATCTGCGCAGTTTTAGGGATCGCGACCGGATTGAGCATCACGCTCGGTTATCACCGGTTGTTTACGCACGCGACGTTTCGCGCGCGGTTCCCGGTGCGTTTGTTCACGCTCATCTTCGGCGCGGCGGCCTTTGAAAATTCAGTCCTAATGTGGGCGAGCGATCATCGCCGGCATCATAAACACGTGGATCACGACGACGATCCGTACGACATCAGTAAAGGATTTTTTTATGCGCACATGGGCTGGATGCTGTTCAAGCTCTGGCCCGAACCACCGATCGACAACGTGGCCGATCTAAAAAAAGATCCGTTGGTGATGTGGCAACATAAATATATTCACGTGCTCGCTGTGCTGGTGAGTTTTGGTCTGCCGACTTTGCTCGGCGCGCTGTGGGACGGTTGGATCGGCGCGCTCGGCGGTTTTCTCATTGGCGGCGTGGCCAAGGTCGTCATGCTTCAACATGGCACATTCCTGATTAACTCGGCCTGCCATACCTTCGGACGGCAGCCGTATTCCACGCGATGCAGTGCGCGTGACTCGTTTTTCATGGCGCTGTTTACCATGGGCGAAGGCTACCATAATTATCACCACGAGTTTCAGCACGATTATCGTAACGGAGTGAAGCCATGGCAGTGGGACCCGACGAAATGGGTGATTTGGAGTTTCTCCAAGATTGGGCTGACGAGTGGTCTGCGCCGTGCGCAGGCGGAACTGATTTCCTCAAGCGAAGCGAAGGTGCGAAAGATAACGGCGACCAAGGCGGGAAAAACGCCCAACGAGCATCATCTCACGCGCGAAATAGCGCAGGAAAGTTGACTTACTGCGGGGCGATCGCCACCCTGTTGCGTTTCTTGCTTTTCTGATTCGTTACGAATTCACCCACGCGGGCGCGTCGGCTTTAATGAATTCCTTGGTACCGGTCTGGCCGGTAAGACGTAACCAGATCGGTCCCGCTTCGCTCTCCAACCGGAGCTCGATGTTGAAAAACGGACAACACAGTCGTTCCTGGAACATCCATTCCGTCAACAATTGGTAGGTGTGGTTATCCGCTGGAAACTCGAACTCATAGCCGTCGGCTAATTCGCGCGTGGCCTTTTTCAGCTTCAGCAAGGCGGGCCCGAGCTCATCGAAATGTCGCTTTCGTACGTCGGCTGACAGTGCGAACGCATTGCAGGCAAAAGGGGATGAGTGCTCAATTTTTTCCGGCGACAACGTCTGGTGTTGTCCGGCCGAAAGGGTTATGGCTCCGAACCAAATGGTGATCAAACCAAGCGCACCGAGAAATAACATCTTCATTGTTGTTTATGTTTGGTTGATCCGCCTGTTACTTCACCGGTAAAATTTTTCCTGAGTCGATCCGAACCACCTCATACGTGATCGATTTCTCGATCGCGCTAAACCCGTGTGGGATACCGGCGGGAATGACGACGATGTCGCCCTTGTTTATGTGACGGCTGTAACCATTCCGGATGCCGCTGCCTCGACTCCCTTTTCCGACGAGCTTCAGATCGGGATCATCCGAAGAAATCCGTGTTGGATTCGTGAGCGTTCCGCCAGTAACGAGAGTTCCGGCCCCATCCAGTACCAAAAAAGATAGAGGTCGTGTTGTCGTTAACGAGTGTGTCGTGTTCAATCGTGCAACCTTGATCTGGCTCTTGCGGTCGATGGACGACGAAGATTCCGACGTTTGCTGTTCCGACGTCGAGAGTGCGCAGCGGTTGATCGACCGCGGCACTGAGTGGTATCGATTTGATTGCCTGCAGGATGTTTGTGGACGTAAGCAAAGCTGCTTCCGACGCTGATTGTGATTCTGCCGTCAGAGTGAACGGGACAACCATCGCGATCGCATTGATGAATTGCAGTATTTTTTTCATAGCGATCGACGCTACGCGTTCAAGTTGACTTTAAGTCAAAGACATTTTTTTAGGAATTTTCGGCGTTATTTCCGTGGTGTTCAGTGCGGCTGCTATTAGGTTTGCGAGTGGCAAAACACCTGGCGATTTCTGAGGTCGCGCGCGTGTTTGGCTTGCGCACTTCGGCCATTCGCTACTATGAGCAGATCGGGATTCTGCCGCAGCCGCTGCGTAAGAATGGTCAACGTTGCTACGACAACAGCGTACTTTGTCGGCTCGCGGTTGTGCAGCGCGCGCGGGAGATGGGATTTACTTTGGACGAGATACGGGAGTTATTTTTCGGATTTGAACCGGGTACTTCGCCGCCCAATCGCTGGCATCAGCTTTCGAAAAGAAAAATCGCGGATCTGCGGAACCGAATGAAGCGGCTCAAAGTGATGGAGACGCTCCTCAAGCGAATGGAGAAATGCCATTGCGCCGCGCTGGAGGAATGTGGTGAGAAACTGCTTCAGTAGCCGCGGACAGAATTGAGGACGCACATTTGAGGAGCGCGAGATAATTTGTTGCATGGCAAGTTTGATCAATTGAGGAGAATCGGCTCACTGCGAGCGAATCGCGGGCGTTGCGTCCTCAAAATGTTCACGCCAGTGACGAGTGACAGGTGACCAGCCTTCGCCAAGAACGTTTCCCCAGACGAAAAACCGATACGCTGCAACGGCTGAAAGCGCGAAACGGAGTGAGCGGGCGCAAACGTTCAGCTCTTCAGCGCAGCGTTTAGGCGTTTGAAGCTGGCCTCGGGCCAGAGCTTGCTGGTGCTGTAGTAATCTCGGAACGATGGTGTTCCCTTCGGCAGCTTTAGCCACTTCGCTTTCCACCGAGTGTAGATGTGCACGTCCGGCTTTAGGGCCCCGGGTTTGTCGAGCGTTCCGACGCGCACGAACCGGAGATTGGGCCTGCGCCCGTAATCGCTCCAGAGCGCGGTCTGACATTTGGGACAGCGGTAGATGTCATGCGAACCGTTTTTGCGCGGCACTGGCACGGCTACCGGTTTGCCACGGAGCAGCTTGATCGCTTGAGTCTCGATGATCGCGTTGAGCACGAACGCGCTGCCCGTGAGTCGCTGACAGTCATCGCAATGACAGCAGTGGACGAACATTGGCTTGTCGAGGAACTGGTAGCGGATCGACCCGCACGCGCAGCCGCCGGTGACTTTCTTTGCCATGCTGAAGGATCCGAAGCGGCTAACAGTTCTTTAGTAGTGGGCGCCGACGTACTCCCACATCTGGTGATGCCAGTAGGGCCATTCGTGTCCGCCTTCCGGACCCCAATCGTCCAGATGATGAGCAATGCCGCGGCTGTTTAACACCTCGGACATTCGATAGGTCGGCCCGCTGTTTTCCCACGGACCACAGCCGGTTACCAGTCGGATGTCGCAACTCGCGTAGTGATGGAGATACCACGGGTCGCTCTGGTTAGCCACATAGTCGACCGGGTTATTGAAGTAGAAGTTGTCGTCGTACATCCCGTCCATGGAGTCTCGCATGTCGTAGATGCCCGAGAGCGCGTAACAGCGCTTCACGTGGTCAGGATGCTTGAAGAGAGTGTTAGCCGCATGATAGGCACCGAGCGATGCCCCTAACGTGGCGATCCCGATGCCCGACGTTTGGCATTGGGAGTCGATGAACGGGAAAACTTCGTTCGCTACGTAGGCGTCATACTGCGCCTGCATCCAGCTTCGATGAAAGGGATGCGCTCCCTTGTTTTGAAATGAATCGTTATTCACGCTGTTGATGCAGAAGATTCGGATGCGCCCCTGCTCGATGTATGGGCTAAGGGTGCGAATCATACTCTGACCTTCCATTTCCGATTCGTCGCCGCAGCTCGTCGGGAAGGCGAGAATCGGCGCGCCGTAATTGCCGTAAATGGCGACACCCATATCGCGATTGAGACGGTGTGAGTACCAATGCTGATGGTCACGATGCATGGCTTGCGAGGATAGCGGTTTGACTGTCGGGCTCAAGCCCTGTGTTAGCGCTGAGGATGCGAATCATTGGTTATTTAATTGTTGTAGGAAATTCAGCGCCAGGGCTACGCCGCAACGGCGGGCCTTGGAGCCGGCCTGCCCTCAGGCCGATCCGATCCAGGCGATGTCGAAACGCATGGCTAGGGCGCGGAGTTGAGAGCAAGCGAACAAAAATGCTCACTGCGGCGCGATCGCAGGCCGTTGCGCTCTCAAAATGTATTTCTGAATTTTGCCAGTCGCAGTTTTGGGTAACTCGTTAACGAAGGTCACGCTGTGCGGCGCTTTGAAGTGCGCGAGCTTAGCCCTGGCAAAGTCGAACAGCTCGCGCTCATTGGCAGTCGCGCCGTCGTGGAGAACAACAAACGCGTGCGGCGCTTCGCCCCATTTCTCGTGTGGGAACCCGACGATCGCCACTTCCTGCACGGCCGGGTGCCTCAAAAGCACGCCTTCGACTTCCACCGAAGAAATGTTTTCGCCTCCGCTTATGATTACATCTTTCAGGCGGTCACGAATTTCAACGTAGCCATCCGGATGCACGACCGCGGCGTCGCCGGTGTGAAACCACCCGCCACGTAAAGCCTTTTCGGTGGCTACCGGGTCGTTGTAATAGCCAGCCATGACCACGTTGCCGCGCGCGATAATTTCACCCTGGGTAATACCATCGTGCGGCACGTCATTGTCTTCCGTGTCCACTACGCGCAACTCGCCCGATGTAATCAGCTCAACACCCTGGCGCGCTTTGATCGCGGCCCGTTCGCTGATCGGCAGAGACGCATGTTCCGCTCGCGCCTCGCAAACGGTGATGAAGGGCGCGGTCTCGGTTAGTCCGTAAACGTGTGTGATGGTCCACCCCAAATCTTCTTCAAGGCGTTGGATGGTATTCGCTGCAGGCGGGGCACCCGCCGTGATAACATGAATTCCTTTCGGTGCGAGGCGACGCACGTTTGCCGGCGCGTTTGCCAATGAAATCAAGACAGTCGGCGCTGCGCACAGCGTGGTGATTTCCTCGGCTGCCATCAATTCAAAAACGGCGCGCGGCTCGCATTTGCGCAGACAGATGTGAGTCGCGCCTGCGGCGGTTACGGTCCAGACGAAAGTCCAACCGTTGGCGTGAAACATCGGTAGCGTCCAGAGATAACGATCGCCACAGGTCATGGGAGCATAAAGGAGCGTGCCCACAGAATTCATCCAGGCATTGCGATGAGTGATCATCACTCCTTTCGGTCGCGCAGTCGTGCCGCTGGTATAATTAATTGTCAGCAAACCGGTCTCGTGAATAATCGGAGAGACAAATTCAGCTGAGCTCGCGTCGACCATTGCTTCATAGCTGAGCCAGTGCCTGGCTTCTCCTGTCAGAGCGACGAAGTGTTCAACCGTGGGAAGCTGTTCGCGAATGCTATCGATCGTTGCAAGGTAATCGCGATCCGCGCAAACCATCCGCGAACCACTGTGATTGATCAGATAAACGAAGTCGTCGGCTGTGAGCCGATAGTTTAGCGGCACCAGCACAGCGCCGATTTGCGGAACTGCGTAGAAGGATTCGAGCTGCGCGTGGGTGTTCGGTGAGAGATATGCGACACGATCCCCGGGTGCGATCCCAAGTTTTTGTAACGCGGCCGACCAACGATCACATCGATCAAGAAACTGCGAATAGGTCCAGCGTGAGTCGCCATCGATCACCGCGACGCGATCGGGGTAGAGTTTCCGCGCGCGGCGAGCAAATTCCAGAGGCGTCAACGGCGTTTCCATTGGTGTTAACTGAAATCGTAATCTCGAACTAGCAGATGTTTTAAAGATCTGGGCGCTTGGTAGCAATGCGCCATATCATTCATCGTTGGAAGTTGAGAAGGCCGGGAAACGTGAAAAACCCAACGTGTTTCAGCCAAACGCATTTGGGAACCAACGCTCTGCTTTCGGACGAATTACTCAAGGAGAGGAAACATCATGTTGGAAAACAGCAAAGCGTTCAGTGGATACGCGGCACCGGATATCGCAGAGGAGAAGAAGTTCTACAGCCAGACACTCGGATTAAAGACATCGGAGAACCATGGCCTGCTCACATTGCATCTGGCCGGGGGCAATAACGTTCTCATTTATCCGAAACCCAATCACGCCCCGGCAACGTTCACCGTCCTAAACTTTCCGGTGGACGATGTCGATCGTGCGGTCGACGAGCTGACAAAGCGCGGGGTGCGATTCGAGCATTACAACCAAGGTGACTTGAAGACGGACGAGAAGGGGATAATGCGCGGGAAGGGTCCGACGATTGCCTGGTTCAAAGATCCAGCGGGCAATATTCTTTCAGTCCTGAAGCCTGATTGATCCGTTTTTCTGCTTAAAGGCGTTCGCGAGCCAACCGGGAAAGTGAAGTTGTAGCGGTGCTCACTGAGGCGAGCACCGAGTTCAATTAGTTAGGCGGTCACCGCAGCGGGCGCCTCTATAACGCTGCGTGTGGCGTGCATCGTAACCGGCTTACGATGCGATAAAGTCAAAACGAGAGTTGAGATGAAACAGCGCGATCTCATACTCGGCCGATGTGCTAATTTAATTTTTGGATTGCAGCCGTCGTTTCTCTCGCCGCCATTTGCTGGTCAATTTTTCTTTCGAATCGTACTGGGTGCCACACACAGTTGAATAAGTCTGTGAGGCAATTCCGTATCTGTGGAGGAAGAAGTAAGATCATGTTATGACGAATCGGCGGATGCTTGACCTGAGAAAGTCCTGGCTGTGTGTGTTGTTAGCGGCGTTTTCGATCCTATCACCTGCGCATTCGCAGATTGTTCCGGGGACGATGGACGTGCACTGGAACGAGGGTTCCAAAGACTGCAACAAGAATCCGCAGCCACCGCTGCAGGTATATCGGTATAACGCACAGACTTTCATCTTGCGCGAGAGCCTCTGTATGACCTACGAGGCGCCGTTCATCTATCTGTTAATTGGAAAAACCAAAGCGCTGCTGATCGACACGGGTGCTGTGACTGACGCAAAGACCATGCCGCTGGCTCAGACGGTGATTTCCTTGTTGTCGAACGAGGGATCAAGGCTGCCGCTAATGGTCGTGCATACACATGGCCACCTCGATCATCGGTCTGGCGACGGTCAGTTTCGCGCCTTGCCGGATGTGGAAGTGGTGCCGACGGACCTTGAGAGCGTGAAGAGCCGTTTTGGCATCGCTGACTGGCCAAATAGTATCGGTCAGATTGATCTTGGCGACCGTGTGATCGATGTGATACCGACCCCGGGACACTACCCCTCACACCTTGCCTATTACGATCGGGAGACCGGACTCTTTTTCTCGGGAGATTTCCTTCTACCGGGCCGACTCCTGATCGAGGACACCAACGCGGACCTCGCGAGCGCACGGCGTGTCGCTGAATTTGTCCAGCAGCGTCCAGTTACTTATGTGCTTGGCGGGCATATCGAGCTGGATGAATCAGGGAAGACCTTTTTGGGAACGCAATATCATCCCAACGAGCGCCCGCTACAATTGACGAAGCAAGACCTGCTGGCCTTGCACGGGATCGTCAGCGGATTCAATGGTTTCTACGCTAAGCGTGGCGTTTATGTGCTGATGAATCAAAACCGCATCCTGATTCTTCTTGGGGTTGGGGCAGTTATTTTGCTCGTAGCAATAATCCTGATCTTACGGGCACTCTGGCGCTGGCTGCGTTCTCCGGCGGTAGCGAAGTGACCTTTGATTGACACTGATTCCGCCGGCGGCCGGAAGAGCAGGAGAGGCGCGCGGCCACCCGATACGAAACGATCATCACGACGTTATTGCATTACTTGCTGTGTCTTCAGAGAGCCGATGCACCACCGAGCTTTTCCCAATCTTCCCAAGTGTCGATGTCAATCTCGCCTTCGGGAAATGACAACGACGCGACGCGCTCACGATTTCGTAAAACTATCGATTTCGCGCCTGCCTCGTCGTCGAGTGAAAGTAACTCCTGAAAAACCAAACGGGTAAAGAGGACGGGAACACCGAGTGTATCGGCATAGCTCGACGCGACGATATTTTTGCCGGTGGTCTTGCGCAGAGCGATCAATTGTTGAATCACACGCGCGTCGACCGCGGGCTGATCGCAGACCAGCAACACGCTTGACTCGATGTCTGGCGAGCTTTCGATCAAAGTTTGAACTCCACAGCGAATCGAACTGCCGATCCCGCGCGACCACTGCTGATTTTGCACCATCACAACGCCGTCGCGGTCTAATCCGGAATAAAGCTTTTCATCGTCGCTTCTGGTTACGACAACAACTGGCGAACAGCCGGCGTCGCAGGCAGAGTCGATGATTCGGCTAACGAGGCTCTCTCCTCGAAATGGAAGCAGCTGCTTGGGTTGACCGAAGCGCGACGATCCGCCTGCCGCTAAAATCACTGCTCCGATTTTTTTGGAGGACGGTGACATTTCACCGATGACTCGAGACCTGTGCGCCTAGGAGTGCCGCGAGGGCAAACTTTTCGCGGCGGCTTCGTTTAACCTCGCTGAGGATTTCGTAAATATCCTTCAAGTCGTTAAATCAATTTGTCCGGTGTGATCGGCAGATCGCGCACGCGTTTTCCGGTCGCGTTAAAGATCGCGTTTGCTACCGCTGCCGGCGCGCCCACGATTCCGATTTCGCCAATGCCGCGCGCGCCGAGCTCGGGCATGTGCGGGTCGGGCTCGTTAATGAAATCGATGTCGAACTCCGGCGTGTCTGCGTGCACCGCAACGTGGTATTCCGCAAGATTTGCGTTAACGATGCGGCCAGTTTTTTCGTCGGGAACCGTGGCTTCCATTAAAGCTGTGCTGAAACCAAACAGCAGACCACCCGTGATCTGGCTTCGCGCGAGGCGCGGATTAATCATTCGGCCCACATCGTACACGCCGACGGCGCGCTTCACGCGCACCTGGCCAAAAGCATCGACGCGCACGTCGACGAAAATCGCGCCGTAAGACAAGAACGTAAATTTTTCGCGCTCGTCCTTGTTCGGTTCTGAATTGAACTCCGCTTGAATTTGCTCCTCGCCAGTGGGCTTGAACAAATCATCCAGTTGCGCCGAATCGTCAGGCCATCTTCCTGCGACATCCTCGACCTTCTTCTGCAACTCGCGGCACGCGCCGATCACCGCCGGGCCGACGCTCGCGGTCAACCAGGATCCGCCGTTATTCGGTGCGTAGGGAAATTGTGAGTCACCAAGCTCGAAACGGATCCTGTCAATCGGAACGCCCAATGTGTCCGCTGCGAATTGCGACATCGCCGTGTACGTCCCGGTGCCGATCTCATGCGTCGCGCTGCGGATGACAACTGTTCCCTCTTTATTCAGGATCGCTGTCGCACCCGCGCTTTGCTGACCAGCGGGATAAACTGCCGTCGCCATTCCGAAGCCAATCTGTGATCCATCCGGGGCTCGCATTGAACCCGGCTTTTTGTTGCGATTCGACCATCCGAACTTCTGCGCAGCGCGCTGATAACATTCCCGCAGCTTTTTGCTCGACCACGGTCTGTTTTTGTATTCGTCGATTTCTGCGTAGTTGCGCAGACGAAGCTCAACCGGATCGACATCCATCTGATGCGCCAGTTCGTCCAGCGCACACTCCAATGCATACACGCCGGGCGTTTCACCCGGCGCGCGCATGGGACAAGGCGTGGCCAAATTGAGCCTAACGAGTCGATGCGAAACCTCGACATTCGGACACGAATAAAGCATGCGAGACATGTTGCCGCACGGTTCGGTGTAATCGTGAGTAAGTGAAGTATGCGTTGTCGTCGCATGACGCAACGCCACCAGCTTTCCGTTTTCGTCGGCGCCGATGGAAACCTTCTGCTCCGTCCGCGCGCGTTGACCGGCGGAATCGAACATCTGCGGACGAGTGAGAGTCAGCTTTACCGGTCGCTCGACTAACTTTGCCGCCGCTGTGGCGAGCAACGTGTGACTCCATTGGAATGCCTTCGAACCGAAGGCGCCCCCAATGAAAGGACAGATGATCCTCACATTTTCCTTTGGCAAACCGAACGCGTTGGCAACGATTCGTTGCAATTGTTTGATGCCGCGCGTGCACTCGTGAATGAGCAACCGGTCTGCCGCTTCCCATTCGGAAGTAGTTGAATATGTCTCGATCGGGTTGTGATTTTCGATCGGCGTCGAATACACGAATTCGGTTTTGTGCGCTGCAGCCGCCAAGGCCAAGTCAACGTCACCGCGTTTGTGCTGCAACTCTTCGCGGCCGGCGAACTTCTCCGGTGCGGTAGCATTCTTTTGGGCGCGTTCCTCATGAAGCGTCACTACCGGTGGTTCGCTTTGGTAAGTCACTTGAACCAGCGACGCTGCGTACGTCGCTTGTTCAAAAGACTCGGCGACCACCATGCCCAGATGTTGCCCGTCATGGTAGATCGCATCGTCCTGCAGTGGCACACGGTTCTCGCCGGGGGCACCCCGTTTGCGCAGGTCATCCGGATATGCCTTGAAATGTGGCGCGTTTTCACGTGTTAGAATTCCGAGGACGCCCGGCGCTGACTGCGCAGCAGAAACATCAATCTTTACAACGCGGCCATTGGCGATCGTGCTCTGTATCAAGACACCGTAACTAAGTTTCGGGCGCTGGAATTCGGCCGCATATTTTGCTGCTCCGATCACTTTCACCGTGCCGTCGACACGGGCGAGTGGCTGGCCGATCGTGTTCATGAGTATTCCGGGGAGCGCACGCTTTCAGCGTGTTGGTGATCGCATTTTGCGGTCACGAACTTTTCTTGCGTGCGTAACTTGCCGCTCCGTTCGCGTTTTTTGGAAAGACTGTTTCGGCGGAATACCGAAACCAGCACGCTACAAGCGTGCGCTCCCCAATCCGAAGAATACCGTTTCATGCTCGCATCTCCGCGACCGTCCTCAAAGCACGCACAATGGCGCGCTTGGCCAGCTCGATTTTGAACGAGTTGTATTTGTAACCTTTGGCTGGTGCGAGCTCTGCTTCGGCTGCTGCACGGAATGTGTTCTCGTCGGCTTTCTGGCCGATCAAATGTTTCTCCGCGAGATTTGCGCGCCAAGGCTTGTGCGCAACGCCGCCGAGAGCGACGCGCGCGGCTTTGATTTTGTCATTTGAACCGAGATCAAGCGCAGCAGCCACGCTAACCAATGCAAACGCATAGCTGGCGCGGTCGCGCACCTTTAAATAATGGGATCGCGCTGCGAACGGCGTCGTGGGAAGATCGACAGCGATGATTAATTCGCCCGGCGCAAGATTTGTGTCCCGCTCTGGTGTGTCATCTGGCAAACGATGGAAATCACCGAACGCGATCTGCCGTTCGCCATTCAGGCCGCGCACGCGCACGACTGCGTCGAGCGCAGCGAGCGCGACGCACATGTCGCTTGGGTGCGTGGCGATGCACTGCTCGCTCTGGCCGAGAATCGCGTGAATGCGATTGTAACCATCGAGTGCTCCGCAGCCGCTTCCAGTTTTGCGCTTGTTGCACGCCGGAAATGCCGGGTCATAAAAATAATAACAGCGCGTTCGCTGCAAAAGATTGCCGCCCACAGTCGCCATATTGCGCAGCTGCGGGCTCGCGCCCGAAAGCAGCGCTTCGCTCAAAACTGGATAACGCGTTTTGATCAGGTCATGCGCTGCAAGATCGGAATTGCGCACCATTGCGCCGATCCGCACGCCTTTGCCATCGGGAAGTTCTTCGATCTGGGCGAGTGGGAGAGGATTGATGTCGATTAAACCGTCCGGCGTCTCGACGCCCATCTTCATCAAATCGATCAGATTTGTTCCGCCTCCGAGAAATTTGCTTTGTGATTTTCCGGAAATGCCTGTGACAGCCTGATCTGCATCAGTTGCGCGCGAGTAAGTGAATGGACTCATGTGATGCCCTTCGTCTTAGCTTCTTTGATCGCCGCAAGAATGTTAGGATATGCGCCGCAACGGCAGATGTTCCCGCTCATCCATTCGCGAATTTCTTCGTCGGTGTTCGCGTGACCTTCGCGTAAGAGCGCGACCGCCGAACAAATTTGCCCAGGCGTGCAATAGCCGCATTGAAATCCGTCATGCGCGATAAACGCTGCTTGCACGGCATGCAGTTCATCACCGCTTGCGAGTCCTTCGATGGTCGTGATCTCGTCGCCTTCATGCATCACCGCGAGAGTGAGGCACGAGTTGATTCGCCGCCCATTGACTAACACAGTGCACGCGCCGCACTGGCCATGATCGCAACCTTTTTTTGAACCCGTCAGTTGCAGTCTTTCCCGCAACGCGTCGAGTAATGTCATCCGTGGATCGATATCAAGCGTGAGGCTTTTGCCGTTGACTTTGAAGTTCACTTTAAGTAAATCGCTCGTCCCCGCGGGTGTTGCCGTTGACGCGACCTGATCGGACACCGCAGACCCGACAAGATGCGGTCCAATAGCGAGAGCAGCGCTGGTCGCAGCAACTTTCTTAATAAATTTTCTGCGCGTCTCGCGATGACCGACAATCGCAAGCTCATTTGTTTCGCTGGCGCCAGATGCAACCGGCTTCTCCGATTCGCTGGACATCGATTAAGAAATCGCAGGCCGCGTAGATGCCGGTTCGAAAATCTCGCGACAAGCCAGAAAAAGTGAGCCAACCGCGAACGTAAAACGATCTTCCGGGCAGTTGGTCCGGAGAAAAATCACGATGCGTCAGGAATCGTTGCCTTGATCCGGATTTTGCAAGGGAGCTTGCTGAACATTCGCCGTCGGCAAATCTGGGTGCGCGTCTTCCGTATCCGTTGCCGCAGCCTTGATGCTAGTCCCCGTGGAGCGAACAGCCTGCTCGATTTTCTTTTCAGTCGTTGCCAACGGATCGTATGAAACGTGCAATGCGCCCTTGGCTATTTTGGTTTCGAGCACGCCGTCCAAGGCTTGGACCGCGTCCGTTATTTTCTTTTCGTGAGCTGGATCTCCCAGCTCCTCGATTTCAATTCGAGCGGCCATGGTTTCGGTCAGACTCGAATCGGCTGGATCAGGTTTGTTCTTCATATCTCTTAAACGTGTTCGTGTGAGCGGAGACAATTTGGTGTATCCGGTGACGCAAGTACGTTCCTGCGCTAAAAATTAACACGCCATAGCCGCGGGCGAGCGCCTCTACACTGCAGCCATGAAAGCGATTCAGGGTTACCACGTCATCAAACCGCAAGACTTGCACTGGCGCCTGTCGAGCTTGATGAAAATTCCGAATGCAGACTTTCTCGAACGAAGTGGGAGCGAGAACCTTGGCGCGCGGCTGTGGCGATTGCCGCCCAAAAGCGCGAACACGCTGCACAAACACATCCGCTCGGAAGAATTTTATTTCGTTCTCGAGGGGACAGGTCGCGTTCGCGTCGGCGACGAAACGTTGACGGTGCCGAAATACGGAGGCGTGCTGGTTGGGCCGGAGCAGTTACGGCAGGTGTTCAACGATACCGATGACGAAGCGCTGTGGCTCATCGTCGGCGCACCTGAGGAACTGGAATTTCTGCAAGGTTCGAAATCCAAGATCGATCTGTCGATGATATATCCGATGGATCCGAAAGAATTGCCCAAGGAGCTGGCCGGTGAGGAATGGCCGCCGAAAGGTAGTGACGTGTGACGAGTTAGAATGAGATTAACAAATGGAAATCAAAAGAGCGCAAAGTCGTCAATTGGATGGAGAAAGTCAGCGTCGCTGAGTATCAGCGGACGTTATTTGTTGTTCGTTACGATTCTTGTTAGCACGGTTACAAAACAGGCGTTTACGTCGTGACGTTCGGTAGGCGCATTATGATTTTGACACGATGAAGGTGCTGATCGGTTCTCTCATGATCGCCACCGCAGTCGCTACTTTGGTTCGCGGACAGGAGAAGGGCGCATCGCCGCCGGAAGGAGCGAAAACATATCCCGGAGTTCCGAAAGAATACGAAGTAGGTGAGAGCACGGTTTCGCCGGACGGGCGATTTGCGATCCTCTATGAGGTGCGCGATTCGGGTTCAAATGAAGATCCAGGGCTGCCCAACTTGCTCGCTCGTCTCAAACCGTACGCGGTGTTGAAAGAAATTGAAGCAGGCGACGGTGTTACTTGGAAGGATGGGCGCGGCGCGGTGGCCGCAAAATGGGGTGGAAATCGGTTTGTTGCGGTCTGGCGTCAGATGAAATGGGGTAATGAAGGTCTCGTCGTGTACGAGCTCGCGAACGACAAAATTAAACGCGAAGAGAACAAGATTTGGCCTGAGGTCGTGAAGTATTTCGATCGCGATTGGAACAACCGCTTTTTGAAGAAATACCCAAACGAATCGAACGATCGCTACTTTTTCACGTCCGACGATTCGCAATTCAAGAATTTCGAATTCAAGGCTGATACGCTCTTGCTCGACATCCGGGCGGAGAACAAACCAAATCTTGCTTCCGGTCCGATTTGGAGCGCTGAGTTGCGCGCGGTTTGGAACCTGAAGAGTAGCAAGTTCACCAAAGTCGATTTCAAGCCTGGCGAAATCAGTGTTCGGAAGCCGGAAGACTGACGCACTGGATTTCTAGCCGCTGTTAGTTCTCATCAGCACGCGTTAGTTTGGACGTTCATCGACGTCGCTGAATCACAGTTGTAACCTGTGTGATATGAAAATGTTTTTATCGTTTCTTTGCGGCGCTGCGGTGGCGTTCGGCTTCACGGCTGTCGGCGGATCGAATTCGTCACACCACGTTTACGAACTGCGCATGTACCATGTTCATCCAGGTAAAATGGACGCGCTGAGATCTCGCTTTGGCGATCATACAGACGCCATCTTTAAGCAACATGACATCAAGAGCATTGGCTATTGGGTCCCCGAAGATGCGCCGAATTCGCAGAGCCTGTTCATTTACATTCTCGAGCATCCCAGCCGACAGGAAGCGGAAAAGAATTGGGCTGCATTTCAAGCCGATCCGGAATGGAAAAAGGTGAAGGGCGAATCAGAAGCGCAAGGGCCACTGGTGGATCATATCGACCGCTATTTTATGGATCCGACCAGCTATTCAGCGCTCGATTGATCTGGCCGACGTTGGACATCCAAAATGAAACCGGTGCGGGTGGAGGTGAACGACAAGATGCAGAAGGGCTACGTTTATTTCCGCACGAAGCCGATGGGACGCGCAGTCCGATCTGGATTCACGCCGGAACTGACTCCGAAGCAAATGCTAGACCTCGGCGTGTTCGGCGGGAAATACATGACCGATTGCTGGGAAGAATTTCCGGCGAGCTGGTTCAAACGCGCCAA
Source organism: uncultured Verrucomicrobiae bacterium (assembly GCA_963825355.1). Lineage (GTDB taxonomy): Bacteria > Verrucomicrobiota > Verrucomicrobiia > Chthoniobacterales > UBA10450 > Udaeobacter. Next base: position 154,966 of record CAWGSY010000017.1, read on the forward strand.
GCTCTCGCCTGACCGGGCGCGAGCGTCGTTGAATTATTTCGGCGTGAATGCTTCGCAACCATTGGCAGAGTGGCGGCGCAAAGGTTGGATTCATCCCGAAGATCCGCGCGGGTGGTTCCAATGGTATTGCCGATATTATTGCGGGCGCCGCAGCCAGGACGACTTACGCCAGATTGGCCGTTGGCGCGCCGTTCGCCGCCACATCGCGCAATTGAAAAAGCATTGTAAGCCTCGCGATCTCAATTGCCGTCGCCGGCAGCGCCAGGCGTTGCTGCACTGGGCCTACGATTCGCGCAAGATCTGACAAAGAGATCTCGCAGGAGAACGAACGCAGCAAGATCAACCAATTATTATCTGATTTCCTATCTCACCGATTTTAAGAGTCCAAACGCATCGGTAGATGCTGGTGCATTATTACATAAGTTGGCGAATGCATCCAAGCACCTACAAGGCGAAAGCGTATTCTGCTGCCAGTGAGACAGCGCCACTGTCCTCCACGACAATTCCGCGGCGCGATCCAGCGGACCGTGACGTGCAGATCGAAATTCTGTTCTGTGGCATCTGCCACTCAGACCTTCATTCAGTCCGCAACGAATGGAGTGAATTCATGGCGACGAACTATCCAATCGTCCCTGGTCACGAGATTGTTGGCCGTGTAACCAAGGTCGGTTCCGCCGTTACCAGGTACAAGCCAGGAGATCTCGTCGCGGTGGGTTGCATGGTGGACTCCGATCGCACCTGCCCAAACTGCAAACGTGACCTCGAACAATTCTGCCCAAACATGACGCTTACTTTCAATTCGCCGGACAAGCACCTTGGTGGTGTCACCTATGGCGGCTATTCCGATAGCATCGTCGTCGATGAGCATTTCGTCCTGCGACTGCCTTCGAATCTGAACATCGCTGGAGCTGCACCGCTCCTCTGCGCGGGGATCACCACATATTCGCCGATGCGCCATTGGGGCGTCGGCAAAGGCAAGAAGGTTGGCGTGGTCGGGCTGGGAGGACTCGGTCACATGGCCGTAAAGTTTGGTCGCGCGTTCGGAGCTCACGTCGCTGTCTTCACCACGTCGCCTAACAAGAAGGATGACGCGCTCCGGCTCGGTGCCGACGAAGTCGTCGTTTCGCGCAATACTGACGAAATGAAAAAGCATGCCGGCAGTTTCGACTTCATCATCGATACCGTTTCCGCAAATCACGACATCAATTCCTATATCAATCTACTCGGTGTTGACGGGAATCTTACTTTGGTCGGCGCGCCTGCGGAACCTCTGGACGTCCCAGCGTTCAGTCTGATCATGGGGCGACGAAGGCTGGCGGGATCTGCCATCGGCGGCATCGCCGAGACACAGGAGATGCTCGATTTTTGCGGCACGCACAACATCACGGCCGACGTTGAAGTGATTCCTATTCAGAAGGTCAACGAAGCCTACGAGAGGTTGCTGAAGTCGGATGTGAAGTACCGTTTTTCAATCGACATGGCGTCTTTGAAATCGGAGTAATACCAGCATTTTGAGTCAACTAACAATCGCCGGAAGTGCGATAAATAGGGGAAACCGATCACGACCAATCGTTCCAGAGATCGGTTAGGCCGCTCTGATCGAAAATAAATCATTATGCAAGCAACTGTAATGTATAGCGCCGGCGATGTTCGGATCGAGAAAGTGCCCGATCCGCAAATCATCGAGCCGACTGATGCAATCATTCGTGTCAAGCGCGCGTGCGTTTGCGGGAGCGATTTATGGCCGTATCAAAAAATGGAGCGCAGCGACACCGGTCGCGTCATGGGGCACGAAGCGATAGGCGTGGTTGAAGAAGTAGGCGCAGACGTTCGGAAAGTTAAGCGCGGCGATTTCGTTATCATGCCGTTCGCGTTTTCCGACGGCACATGTGCGTTTTGCCACGATGGACTTCAAACGTCGTGTATCCATGGCGGATTTTTCGGGAGCGCAGAGGTCGCCGGAGCACAAGCCGAAGCGGTGCGAATTCCTTTGGCAGATGGAACCCTTTTTCCGGTCGGCGCGCACGCAGACGATGCGCTCATGCCATCGTTACTCACGCTCTCAGACGTGATGGGAACCGGACATCATGCCGCGATCATCGCGAAGGTGTCACCAGGAAAAAGCGTGGCCGTGGTCGGCGATGGAGCTGTGGGATTGTGCGCTGTCATCGCCGCAAAGCGACTCGGCGCTGAGCAGATCATTATTCTGGGACGTCATGCCGATCGCATTACACTCGCCAAGGATTTCGGAGCGACAGACGTAGTGAGTGAGCGAGGCGAAGCCGCGGTGGAGCGGGTTCGCGAACTGACAGGTGGTTACGGCGTTTACTCAGTGCTGGAATGCGTCGGCCTTGAACAAGCGGTAAATACCGCGATTAGCATCGCTCGTCCGGGTGGCGCGGTGGGCCGCGTCGGCGTTCCGCAGGAGCAAACAATTCCAGGATCCGAGCCGGCGTTTTATAACAACGTGACGGTCGGCGGCGGGCCGGCTCCGGTGCGTGCTTATATCAAAGATCTTTTGCCGGATATTCTTGAGGGAAATATCCAGCCCGGTCGAGTCTTCGACCGGACCGTCGGCCTTGATGGCGTTCCCGACGGTTACCGGGCGATGAATGATCGGGAAGTTATCAAGGTGATGGTTACGCCCTAACAAATCGTTAACACATTACAAAATGAAAAAGCGAAAACTTGGAAAGAGTGGGTTGGAAGTGTCGGCGATCGGACTTGGTTGCATGGGAATGAGCTTTGGATACGGGCCGCCGAAAGATAAGCAGGAGATGATTTCGCTTCTGCACGCAGCCGTGGAACGCGGCGTGACATTTTTCGACACCGCGGAGGTTTATGGACCATTCATCAACGAGGAACTGGTGGGAGAAGGCCTCGCTCCGTTTCGCAAGCAAGTGGTGATCGCGACGAAGTTTGGATTCAAACTCGATCCGAAGAGCGGTCGGTCCATCGGCGTGGACAGCCGGCCAGAGCACATCAAGGAGGTTGCTGAAGCTTCACTCAAACGACTCAGGACGGACGTTATCGATTTGTTCTATCAACATCGCGTTGATCCCGATGTGGCGATTGAAGATGTAGCTGGTGCGGTGAAGGAACTAATTCACGAAGGCAAGGTGAAGCATTTCGGACTTTCTGAGCCAGGAGTGCAAACGATCCGTCGAGCGCATGCGGTTCAACCGGTCACGGCAATCCAGAATGAGTACTCACTTTGGTGGCGAAAATCTGAACACGAAGTGTTACCACTACTAGAAGAACTTGAAATCGGATTCGTTCCATACAGCCCCTTGGGTCGCGGATTTCTCACTGGAAAAATGAACGAAAACACTACGTTCGATAGCACCGATTTCCGTAACACACTTCCTCGTTTCACACCGGAGGCTCGCAAAGCCAATCAGGCGTTGGTCGATCTGTTAGGCGAGATCGCAAAACGAAAGAACGCAACGCCTGCTCAGATTGCGCTGGCATGGTTGCTGGCGCAAAAGCCGTGGATTGTTCCAATCCCGGGCACAACAAAACTGAAGCGGCTTGAAGAGAATGTTGGAGCGGTCGAGGTCGAACTGACGCGAGATGATCTGCGCGAGATCGAAAGCGCTGCTTCACAAATCGAAGTGCAAGGAGCTCGGTATCCCGAGCACTTGGAGCAAATGACAGGACGATAACGAAACGACAGGTGATGCGTGACCGGTAGCGTCTAGCGATCCGATGAGTCGGCGCGACGAAGGGCCATGAAGAAAGTTCTTTTCACATACGCGGCAGTATTTTGCGATCTGCCAATCCGAAGCCATCGCGGCGCTCGGGAAGAAATGGTGTAAACTTTGCGGCCGCTTCACCGTCCGCTGTGATCGAATCTAGTGTGCGAATTTTTCGACTCCGTGTTCAGGAAGAAAATACATTGCTGCCGGTAACGCGATCATGATTAAGGCAAGCGGCACGTAGATGAACGCGGCGGGGATGGCGGCAACGTAGATGAGAATCGCGATGAGATTTTTGCGCGCCATCTTTTTGTTCAACCGGTCGAACTCCGGTTCGTGATGCTGCCGTGCGATGCATGCGCGCAGCAAAGAAAACGAAATCGCGCCTGCAGTCGAGACGGCGGCATAAAGCGCGACAGGAAATGGCAGCGCGTGATTGTCCCCGAGATAAACCGTGACCCAGGGGATGAGCGAGAGCCAAAAGAGCAGATTGATGTTTGCCCAAAGGATGACCGAATCGACGCGGCTCACGAGATGGATGAGATGATGATGGTTGACCCAATAGATCGCGATGATGATGAAACTAAGGACATAAGCGAATAAGGTTGGCCACATTTTCGCCAATGAGGCAGGCGTTGGATCGTGCGGTGCTTTTAACTCCAAGACCATAATCGTAATGAGAATGGCGATGACGCCGTCGCTGAATGCTTCAATTCGGTTCGTTTTCATTCCGTGGCAACTTTAACAAGACTTCGGCGCACGCTATGCGTTGCGAAGAAGTTTTACGATCTTCTCGATGGTATTCCAGTTGCGTGTTGTCGCCGGGACACCCAGGAGCTTCTCGATCTTGCCGAGATAACCAATCGCTTTCATCTGGCGTCGATACAGACCCAAGATGAATTTTTCTCGGATCGCAATAACCTTCAGCAACCACTCATCCTTCGACGGGAGGGTGAAAGGCAGTGGAGGCGGCGTTGCAATTCGTTTTGCCGCCACGCTGACGAATCGCGTGATATCCGGTCCTGACGGTTGTTCTGCGAACGGATCCTTCGACGCGAGTTTGATGATGTCGCGCGCGGGACAAATCATAATCTCGCATTTGAACGGCAATTTCTTCGCGATCGCGGCACGCAGAGCTGATTCGCTTACATCTTCGCGCACAACGAATGTGCCGACTGCGCCGATGTTAATCACGCCAAGTTTCGATAATTCACTAGCGATCACTGCCGGTTGGCAACGATTCGCTTTGCCAACGTTCACTCCGCGCAGAAATACAACCCAGCGCATTTGGAAGTGACCAATGAGAGGTCATCAGGGATTGGTTAGCAACTCTCTTCCCAATAAAATTTTCTCCACTAGACTGCGCAGGTGGAGCTGAAGGGTCAGGCGCTCACTCTGGAACAAATCGCTGCAGTCGCAATTGGTGACGAGCACGTTGCGATCTCGCCATCAGCACGGCCGCGCATCGCCGCTGCACGCAAAGTCGTTGAACAAATCGTTGCGCGCGACACGGTGGTTTACGGAATCAACACCGGGTTCGGGAAACTCTCCGATGTTCGAGTGGCGCAGGACGAGCTGCGGCAACTTCAATTGAATCTTGTTCGTAGTCATGCCTGCGGAATTGGTAATCCACTTTCCGAACCCGAGGTGCGCGCAATGATGTTGCTTCGGGCGAATGTGCTGACGCTCGGCTTCAGCGGAATCCGTTCGGAGGTCATCGAGTTGCTTTGCGAGATGCTCAACCGCCGTGTGCATCCCGTTGTTCCGGAAAAAGGTTCAGTCGGCGCAAGTGGCGATCTCGCGCCGCTTGCGCATCTGGCGTTGAGCGTGATCGGCGAAGACGAAGTATTTTTTGAAGGTAAACGGATAGCGACCGCGGAAGCGCTGCGGCGCGCAAAATTGAAACCTATTGAACTGGAAGCGAAGGAAGGTCTGGCCCTGCTCAATGGCACGCAAGCCATGCACGCGGTAGGCGGGCTTGCGCTTTTACGTGCTCAGCGGCTCGCACGCGTGGCCGACGTGTCCGGCGCGATGAGTCTCGAAGCGCTCAAAGGTACGCCCGCCGCATTCGATCCCCGTTTGCAGGACGTGCGGCCGCATCCGGGCCAGAAAGCCGCGGCCAAACATCTTTTATCCCTGATGGAAGACAGCGAGATCCGTCAATCGCACCTCAACGATGACCCGCGGGTGCAGGACGCCTATAGCCTGCGTTGCATGCCACAAGTGCACGGGGCAGTACGCGGCGCGGTGGCTCATTGTGAAGAGGTTTTGCTGATTGAGTCGGCATCAGCGACGGATAATCCGCTGGTGTTTGCCGAAACCGATGATGTGATTTCTGGCGGGAATTTTCACGGGGCGCCGCTTGCGTTTGCGTTCGATTATGCCGCGATTGCGCTCGCCGATTTGATGAGTATGAGCGAACGCCGCACCGATCGCCTTGTTAATCCTGACAAGAGCGAAGGTCTTCCGGCCTTTCTTGCGCAGCGGCCCGGAGTCGAATCGGGGTTCATGATTGCGCATGTCGCAGCTGCATCGCTGGTGAACGAAGCGCGCGTGCTCGCGCACCCGGCCAGCGTTGATAACATCACAACTTCCGGCGGAAAAGAAGATCATGTGTCAATGGGTATGACGAGCGCGCTGAAGCTGCGCTCGATCGTCGATCTTGCAGAAAATTTGCTGGCGGTTGAGCTGCTTGCCGCCGCTCAAGGGCTGGAACATCGCCGTCCGTTGAAGGCTGGTCGCGGTGTTGAGCGAGCGTTTGCTGCTGTGCGAAAGCTTTCACCGCCGCTCACGCACGATCGCGCACTCTCAGGCGACATTGCCCGTGTCGCTGAAGCAATTCGGCGAGGCGATTTTGATTCAGGAGCGAATAACTCATGAGTGCAAAGCGAATCATCCATGCGCCACGCGGCGGTGAGCGTGTCTGCAAAGGCTGGCATCAGGAAGCAGCGATGCGGATGTTGATGAACAATCTCGATCCGGAGGTCGCAGAAAATCCTGATCAACTCGTGGTCTACGGTGGAACTGGTCGCGCCGCGAGAAGCTGGGAAGCTTTCGATGCAATTGTTCGCTCGCTGCGTGAGCTGGAAAATGACGAGACGCTTCTCGTTCAATCGGGAAAGCCGGTCGGCAAATTTAGCACCCACGATGAAGCACCGCGCGTCCTGATCGCGAATTCGAATCTCGTGGGCCAATGGAACAATTACCGTGAGTTCAATCGCCTCGAGCAGATGGGCCTGACAATGTACGGACAAATGACAGCCGGGTCGTGGATTTACATCGGCAGCCAGGGGATCGTGCAGGGGACGTTTGAAACTTTCGCTGCTGCCGGGCGGAAGCATTTCGGCGGATCGCTCGATGGAAAATTTGTTTTGACTGGTGGTCTTGGCGGCATGGGTGGCGCGCAACCGCTCGCCGCGACGATGAACGGCGCCGTATTTCTCGGCGTCGACGTCGATCCGGCGCGGATCGAGAAGCGCTTGAAAAGCGGATACTGCGACAAAATCGCGTGGTCGCTCGATGAAGCGCTCAAGTTAATTGATCAGGCGCGAAAAGATCGGAAATCGATTTCGGTGGGTTTAGTCGGCAATTGCGCTGATGTGCTTCCCGAGATTGTGAAGCGCGACATCGTGCCCGACGTGCTCACAGATCAAACGAGCGCGCACGACGCGTTGAACGGCTATGTGCCACACGGGATGTCGCTCGAAGATGCGCTCACGCTGCGACGGAAAGATCCAGACGGCTACATCGAGCGCGCCATGCATTCCATGGCGGTGCACGTCGATGCGATGCTCGCGCTGCAAGAGAAGGGCGCAATCACCTTCGATTACGGCAACAACATTCGCGCTCAGGCACAAAAAACCGGGATAAAAAATGCGTTCGACATTCCTGGGTTCGTTCCTGAATACATTCGTCCGCTGTTTTGCGAAGGGCGTGGTCCATTCCGCTGGGTCGCCTTGAGTGGTGATCCTGCTGACATTGCGCGCACTGACAAGCTTGCGCTCGAATTATTTCCCAAAAACGAAACCCTCGCTCGCTGGATGAAGCTGGCGAAGGAGCGAATTCAATATCAAGGATTGCCTGCGCGGATTTGCTGGTTGGGTTACGGCGAACGCGCTGAGTTTGGCGTCGCCATCAACGAACTGGTGAAAAGCGGCGAAATTAAAGCGCCAATCGTGATCGGCCGCGATCATCTCGACACCGGCTCGGTCGCATCTCCTAATCGTGAGACCGAAGGCATGCTCGATAGCAGCGACGCCATCGCAGACTGGCCATTGCTCAATGCCCTCGTTAATACCGCCGCGGGCGCATCGTGGGTGTCGATCCACAATGGCGGTGGCGTCGGCATCGGTTATTCGCAGCACGCCGGCATGGTTGTTGTGGCCGATGGCAGCGAGAATTCCAAGCGCCGCTTAGATCGCGTTCTAACCAGCGATCCCGGCATGGGCATTCTGCGCCACGCCGATGCCGGTTACTCTCGCGCCATCGAGTTCGCCGCCGCGCACCACATCGATATTCCGATGAGGCCGCAGCCGCGCGATTGATCGGACGATATGAAGCATTGTATCTGCTTGCTGATGATTGCGACGGTGTGCCTCTCGTCAGCTTCGCTTGCCCAGAATGTTCCCTCCGAGAATGTTCCCAAAATATTTGAATGCAATGGCGGTGTTGTTGCAGATAAGGAAACTGCAATTCGAATTGCAGAAGCGATTCTTTCTCCAGTCTATGGAGAGGAGGCCATCCGTGAGCAGCAGCCTTATCAAGTCACTTCGAAAGACGGAAAATGGACTGTGGATGGAATGGCGGCACCGCCGGGTCATGTCGGTGGACGTTTTCACATCATCATTCTTCAGAGTGATGGTCGTGTCCTTGAGATTGGTTACGGCGGCTGATTCAGCTTTGTGTTGGATACAATGAAAAAACTAATCGAGTGCGTGCCGAATTTTTCTGAGGGTCGCGATCAGAACGTGATTCGGCAGATTACTGATGCGATTGAATCGGTTGATGGCGTTTCGTTGCTCGACGTCGATCCCGGCGCGAGCACGAACCGGACGGTGGTGACTTTTGTCGGTGATCCGGATGCGACAGTCGAGGCGGCGTTTCGCGGGATTAGAAAGGCGGCGGAACTGATCGACATGCGGAAACAAAAAGGCGCGCATCCACGGATGGGTGCGACTGATGTTTGCCCGTTCATTCCGGTCAGCAATGTCAGCTGGGAGGAAGCAATTGAATGTGCAAATCGGCTGGGCAAGCGCGTCGGCGAGGAATTAAAAATCCCGGTGTATCTGTACGAAAGAGCGGCCAGAGATAAGTCCCGTGTGAATCTTGCCGTGATTCGAGCGGGCGAATACGAAGGATTTTTCGAAAAGATAAAACAACCGGAGTGGAAACCGGATTTCGGGCCAGCGGTTTTCAACGAGAAATCTGGCGCAACAGTGATCGGCGTTCGCGATTTTCTCATCGCTTACAATGTGAATTTGAACACGAAATCGGTTCGGCGCGCGAACGCGGTGGCGTTTGATGTGCGAGAGCAGGGGAGAGCGAAGACCGAAGACGGCACGCCATCGGGCAAACCAGTTTTGGACGCGAATGGCGAACCGGTCCGCATTCCCGGGATGTTGAAACACGTGAAAGGAATAGGCTGGTTCGTGAAGGAATACGGCATCGCGCAGGTGTCGATGAATCTCACAAATATCGAGGAAACCCCTTTACACGTAGCATTCGACGCGTGCGTTGAATCGGCGTCGAAACGTGGTCTGCGCGTGACTGGCTCCGAGATCGTAGGGATGGTGCCGAAAAAATCCCTGCTCGATGCCGGCCGTTACTTCCTCAAAAAACAACAATGGTCTGAAGGCGTTTCCGAAGAAGAACTGATCGACATCGCCGTTCGTTCGATGGGCTTGAGTGAACTGAAGCCTTTCGTCCCGAAAGAAAAGGTGATCGAATTAAAAATTGAATCCGCTGAACCCAAGATGTCTCTGGCGAAATTGAATGTGCGCGAATTTTGCAACGAGACCCTGAGCGATTCGCCCGCGCCGGGCGGGGGGTCCGTCGCGGCGCTGATGGGAGCGCTTGGCGCCTCGTTAGGTGGAATGGTCGCTAATCTTTCCGCGGGCAAACGCGGTTGGGACGATAAGCTCGAATATTTCAGCGGTTGGGCAGTCAAGGCTCAGCAACTCAAAGACGAACTGTTATCGCTCGTCGATGAAGACACGGAGGCGTTTAACAAAGTGATGGATGCATTTGCGCTGGCGAAGAACTCTCCGGAAGAAAAGGCAGCGCGGACGGCGGCGATTGAGGAGGCCACAAAACACGCGGCCGAGGTTCCGCTGAGAGTCATGGAGACAGCGGCGAAATCTTATGAACTGCTTTCGGAGATGGCGGACAACGGAAATCCTGCTTCGGTTTCAGATGTTGGCGTCGGTGCGCTGGCCATTCGGGCATGTATTGACGGTGCAGCGATGAATGTGAGGATTAATCTCGGTCAACTGAAGGACGAAAAATTTAAGATGCGCCTCCAGGAACGACTTCAAAAGGTAAGTGCGGATTCAGAGGCGCAGCTCAAGAAGGTCAATCAAGTTGTGCAAAGTAAACTCGATTGAAGCGTTAGGCGGGGTCACCGCTGTTATGTTGAGCGAAGCGAAACCTCTCTGATATCAGGATTAGCAGGGGTTATCAGAGATTCTTCACTTCGTTCAGAATGACAATGCCTTCTTTCGTAGTTGCACTTTAACCTAACGAACAATGAGTTCACTTGCCGTTCTGAACGCTTCGCAGCTCGTCACCCTGAGCGGACCGAAGCGCCCGCGTGTCGGGACAGAGTTATCGGCGCTCGGGATCATTCGTAATGGCGGGATGCTCATCCGCGACGGGAAGATCGAAAGCGTCGGTTCGAGCGATGAGATCGAAAAGAATAGTGGCGACGCGGAAGTTGTCGATGCGGGCGGACGCGTTGTGATGCCGGGATTCGTCGATGCACATACGCATCTGGTTTTCGCGGGGAATCGGCTCGACGATTTCGAACGCCGCGCGCGAGGCGAAACGTACGAACAAATTGCGAAAGCAGGCGGCGGCATTTGGTCAACGGTAGAAAAAACCCGCGCTGCGAGTGAAACCGATCTGGTCGCGCAGGCAAAGAAACACGCGAACTGGTTCCTGCGCTGTGGAACCACTACAATCGAAGCCAAATCTGGATACGGCCTGACACCCGATGCCGAGCTGAAGATCCTGCACGTCTTACGACAACTGAACATCTCTACCGATGCGAGCAATGCTATACGTGATTCACGTATAGCATCGGGAACGCCGCGTAATCATGAAGCGGTCAGCTGCGAGATGTTGCCGGAAATCGTGCCGACGTTTCTCGGCGCGCATGCGGTTCCGCGGGAACTCTCGCCGGATGAATATTTGGATGTGGTCATCACGGAAATGTTGCCGCGCGTGACTGCGGAAAAATTAGCTGAATTTTGCGATGTTTTTTGTGATCGCGGCTATTTCGATATTGATCAGTCGCGCAAAATTTTATCCGCAGCCAAAAAGCTCGGACTGAATCTGCGCGGCCACGTCGATCAACTGACAAATTCCGGCGGCGCGAAGTTGATGGCGGAGATGAGTGCAACCACGGCGGACCATCTGGAGCAAACTGACGAGCAGGGGATCGCCGCGTTGAAGAAGGCCAACGTGCAACCGGTTTTACTGCCGGGTTCGGTTTTCGCGCTCGGATCGAGCCGCTATCCGCGCGCGCGTGAAATGATCGAGGCCGGACTTGCCGTCGTGCTCGCGACCGATTTCAATCCCGGATCGTCGCCAACACCGAGCATGCCGATGGTTCTGTCCCTCGCGTGCACGCAAATGAGAATGTCGCCTGCCGAAGCAATCACCGCGTCAACTATAAACGCGGCATACACCCTCAATCGCGGCGACTCGATAGGCTCCCTCGAACCTGGCAAAGTTGCGAATTTCGTGATCTTCGATTGCGAAGATTATCGTGAGCTGGCGTACTGGTTTGGAATGCCACAGACGAATTCGTTGTGTGTAAGAGGCGAATGTGTTTCAAGGAGCGGCGGCCTCTAGTTCGCCGTTAGAAAGGGATCAAAAGAATGGCGGCAGAAGAAGAACTCCTGAAGCTGGAAAAAGAGTTCGCGGAAGCAATCGTTAAAAACGACGTCGAAGTTATCGGACGGCTTGTCACAGATGACTGGATCATCATTGACCCGAACGGAGAAATAGTTGACCAGGCGCGTTTTTTCGAGGTCATCAAATCCGGCGCCTTAACGCACGAGATGATGGAATCCGAAGATTTCCGGGTCCGCGTTTATGGAGACAGCGCAGTGGTTACCGGGATAACCCGCACGAAGGGCAAATTCATGGAACAGCAATTCAGCGCGCAGGAGAGGGCTACCGATGTTTTTGTGAAGCGCGATGGGCGATGGCAATGCGTACTGACGCATCTGACACGATTCCACACGAAATGAGGCGGCGCGCCGGGCGGTCGCGCCCTACCCATTGCGCGGAGAGGTTTTGCGGTGCCTCCTGAGCGCCGCTACAGTGGCTCACAATGAAGGTTGAAGTGGAAAAGCAGCCGGGTTCGGTCTCGACGCTGCAGATCGAATTGCCTGCCGCGGAGGTTGCGAAGGAATGGGACACAATCGCAAATAGCTTCGCGCGATTTGCGAAGATTCCGGGATACCGGCCAGGCAAAGCCCCTCGTGCGGTGATCGACAAAAGATTTCGCAAGGAAATACAAGACGAACTCACTAAGAAGCTGGTCTCGAAAAGTTATCACGAAGCAATCCAACAAGAGCAATTGCGCGTGGCTTCATTAACGAACATCGAAGACATTCAGTTTGGCGAGGACAAGTCGATGCGTTTCCGCGCGACCGTGGTTACCGCGCCGGAATTTGAGCTTCCGGATTACAAGGAGATTCCGGTGCAATTGCCGGACACAAAGATTTCGGAAGCAGATGTGGAAGCTGCGATCGAACGTTTGCGTGATCAATCCGCCGACTTTGTAGATGTGCCGGGGCGCGCGCTGCAAATGGGTGATTTTGCGGTCATCGATTTCGAGGGTTCGATAGAAAACAGGGCGATTAGCGAAATCGCGCCGCAAGCCAGCAAGAATCTGCACGGCGGCAAAAAATTCTGGCTGCATCTCGCGCCCGAAAATTTTCTGCCGAAATTTTCCGAGCAACTAATAGGACTAAAACCGGGCGAGCCGAAGCTGGTGATCGTCGATTTTCCAAATGATTTTCCGGTAAAAGAACTGGCAGCAAAAAAAGCGGATTACTCGGTTACGTTGCGCGAAATGAAGGAAAAGGTGCTGCCACCGATCGACGATGCACTTGCGGCCAAGCTTGTCCCCGGCAAAACGCTGGATGCTCTTCGCGAAATGATCGAGCACGACCTTGAACATGCCAAAGAGCATGATTCCGAACGGGCGAAGGAAGCGCAGATCCTTAAATATCTGCACGAACGAATTCAGATAGAGCTGCCTCCAGCGCTTCTGCAAAATGAAACCCGCCGCGCACTCGCCGAATTAGTTCAACGGAATCGAGAGCGCGGTGTCACTGATGATATGCTGAAGGAAAAGGAGAAGGAGTTGATTGATGCCGCAGCAGGAATGGCGGCGCACCGGCTGAAGACAAACTTCATTCTGCATCGCATCGCCGAGCGCGAAAAAACGCAAGTCACAAAGGAAGATCTCGATTCCCGCATCAAACAGGAAGCAGCGGGCTATGACATTTCGCCTGACAAAATGCGCAAGGAATTGCAGCAACGCAACGCTCTGGATGACCTCGCCGAACAGCTTCTGCTAGGCAAGACCCTTGATTTCCTAAAGGCGAATGTTAGCGTCGAATTAACGAAAGAACCCGCCGTCAAAGAAGAAAAATCATGAGTGTGTCTAACGAAAATGTCTCGCAAGTGCTGGTTCCGATGGTCGTGGAGCAGACTGGTCGGGGCGAACGCAGCTACGACATTTACTCACGGCTACTGAAGGATCGGATCGTTTTTGTTGGGCAGGTCGACGATCACATTGCGAACCTGGTGATCGCGCAATTGCTCTTCCTGCAAATGGAAGATGGCAAGAAGGACATCAATCTTTACATCAACTCACCCGGCGGCGTGGTGACGGCCGGCCTGGCAATTTACGACACCATGCAGTTTCTGACGTGCGACGTGGTGACCTACTGCATCGGTATGGCGGCGAGCATGGGAGCGGTGTTGCTCTGTGCGGGCACGAAGGGCAAACGGTTTGCCTTGCCGAACTCAGACATCATGATTCACCAGGTGCACGGCGGTGCGCAGGGGCAGGCCAGCGATGTGGAACGCCAGGTTGATTACATGTTCAAGCTCAAAAAGCGCATTATCCGGATCATCTCACAACACACCGGCAAATCGGAAGAGCAAGTCCGACTCGATTCGGATCGCGATTACTATATGTCTGCGGATGAAGCCCAGGCCTATGGGTTGGTGGACGAAGTGATCAAGTCGCGGAAGGAAATAAAATTAGATGGCAGCACGCCTCCGGATGGCCGGCTGGTGGAAATGCCCGAAGCAGTGTTGTCGCGGAAAGGGTAACACCGAAACTCTGGGCATATGGCGCGCGCTTCAAACCTCACCATGTGTTCCTTCTGTGGCAAAAGCCACGCTGAAGTCCGAAAGCTTATTGCCGGGCCGGGTGTTTACATCTGCGACAGCTGTATCAACGTTTGTAAAAGCATTCTCGACAAGGAGCTCAACGAAGACGCCCGACGTCAGTCTTCAAATATGCGGGTGCCGAAGCCGGCACAAATTCGAGAAGCTCTCGATCAATATGTGATAGGGCAGGAGAGTGCCAAGAAGACACTTTCTGTGGCGGTTCACAATCATTACAAGCGCGTGCTGCAAACTCCCGCGCCCGCGGACACCTCAGCTGCGTTTCAGACCGATCCGCTGGCGGACGTTGAGATCGAAAAAAGCAATATTTTGCTTATCGGCCCGACAGGCTCCGGAAAGACTTTGCTGGCGAAGACGCTGGCCAGAATTCTCGATGTGCCGTTCTGCATCGCGGACGCGACAACACTGACTGAAGCCGGTTACGTCGGCGAAGACGTAGAAAATATTATTCTGCGGTTGCTTCAAAATGCCGATTACGATGTAAAGCGCGCTGAGATCGGGATTGTTTACATAGACGAGATCGACAAGATCGGACGCAAGACGGACAACGTGAGCATCACACGCGACGTCTCCGGCGAAGGCGTGCAGCAAGCCTTGCTGAAAATTTTGGAAGGCAGCACGTGTAATGTTCCCCCGCAGGGCGGACGCAAACATCCGCACCAGGAATACATTCAGGTCAATACCGAAAAGATTCTTTTCATTTGTGGTGGCGCATTTATTGGCCTCGACAAAATCATCCAAAAGCGGATTGGCCAAAAAGTGATGGGCTTTGGCAGCCCAACGCTCGAGGTCGAGGAAGCGGTGCGTAAACAGTCGATCCGCTACGTGGAACCGGAAGATCTGCTCGCGTTCGGGATGATACCTGAATTCATCGGGCGTCTGCCGGTTGTTAGTTCGCTCGACGCGCTCACCGAAGATGAAATGGTGGCGATTTTGACCGAAACCAAAAACGCGATGGCCAAGCAGTATACGAAACTGTTCTCAATGGAGGGAGTCCGTCTGACGCTGACCAAAGATGCGCTGCGCGCTCTTGCCGCGCAGGCTGTCACCAAAGGCACAGGCGCGCGGGCGCTGCGTTCACTGCTCGAACGTATTATGCTCGACATCATGTATGACGTGCCGAGCCGCGAAGATATAGCCGAAGTAACGATCAATCGCGCGGTGGTAGAAGGCAAAAAGGTTCCCCTGATTCGCAAGAAACAGGACAAGACCGCAGCTTGATTTTTCAGGCTGTCATTCTGATCCCGCAGTCGCGGGAGAAGAATCTCTGATCCGAGATGTTTCGCGTCGCTCAACATGACAAGGCTAAGGATGCCAGTTGAGCGTTGAGTGTTCGGCCTTGCGCATTGATTGTGTCCTCTTTCCATGCGCGCGATCCTCATCAACACCGGTACCGAACTTTTGCTCGGTGACGTTCAGGACGCACATCTTGCGTTTATCGCGCGCGAGATCCTTCCGTTGGGTCTGCGAATCGACGAGCGGCGAACGGTCCCCGATAGCGAGGTGATCCGGCGCACGCTCACTGAATTATTTCCGCATTGCGAAATTCTATTTGTTACCGGCGGTCTCGGTCCAACAACGGACGATATCACCCGAGAGATGGTGGCTGAATCGCTGGGATTAGAGCTGTATCAGGACCCGCAACTGTTGACTTGGCTTCAACAGAGACTGCAAGCGCGCGGAATCGAATGGACTTCGGGTATTGCGCGGCAGGCGGATGTTCTCCCCGGCGCACGCGTCCTACCGAACGAGAACGGAAGCGCCTCGGGTTTTTATTTGAAGGCGAACATCAATCCGCGCATCCCATCGCCGCACGTGTTTGTTTTGCCGGGTCCGCCCCGCGAGCTACAGCCCATGTTCACGAAATTCGCGGTGCCGATTTTGAAATCGCTTATCGAGGTGCCGCTCTCAGTCGAGCGGCGGTCGTATAGCATCGCCGGCATAGGCGAATCGTTGGTTGAGAAAGCGATTGGCGAAAAAATTTTAGCGATCTCAGGCATCGAGCTGGGCTATTGCGCGCGACCCGGTGAAGTCGAAGTGCGCATCATCGGTCGACCGAACGCAATTCAAACTGCCGATGCCATAATTCGCGACGAATTGGATGTATCAATTTTCTCCGACAACGACGAAGCGCTTGAAGAAGTCGTCGTGAGGCTGCTGAAGGAACGAAAACAAACATTGGCAACTGCCGAATCGTGCACTGGCGGTTTGATCGCAAATCGGATCACCAATGTGTCAGGTGCGTCGGAAGTCTTTCTCGCAGGATATGTCACATACGCTAACGCAGCAAAGAGCGACGTCTTGAGTGTCAATCCGAAGCTGATCGACAAACACGGCGCAGTGAATGAAACAGTTGCGCGCGCCATGGCTGAGGGTGCGCGTACACGAGCAGGCTCCAATTACGGGCTCGCTACGACCGGTATAGCCGGGCCAACGGGTGGCTCGGAGGAAAAGCCAATTGGAACAGTTTACATCGCGCTGGCTTCACGAGATTCAGAGACGGTTGCCAGGAAATTCGTTTTTCCAACGGATCGCGAGACATTCAAACAATTAGCGGCCCAAGCGGCGCTCGATCTTTTGCGACGGAGATTACTCAAAGAAGTGACGGCTTCTCAGCCGTCAGATTCAAAGGCAACGGTCGTGCCTTTGACGGGAAAATTACTAATCACCCACTCTGACCGGCGTGCCGACTTTGACAATATCGTAAAATAACTTCGCTCCATCTGAAGACATCCGAATGCAGCCATGGGATGCGGGATACCCCGGCAGAATCCCGACATGCATTCCCACCCCTTCGCCTGTTAGCCGCATGAACCACGTCATCGGTGCGCCGACGTAATGTGTTCCGCTTGGCGCGGAATCAATCTTGGCGCTGATGCCGGAACGAACGACGCGACCAGAGCTGTCGACGAAGTCGCCATAGATGGTGGAACGATGGTCCGGATCTTTTTCTAGAACTGAGAAACTGCCACTGGGCGTGGTGTGCCCAGCCTTGCCGGAAGAGATCGGACTGTCGGCCACGATTTGCTCGCCGATCATCAAATACGCGCGCTGCTTGGGAAGGGAAACAACAACGTGGACGTTGTCCGCCGTCGCCTGTCTAAGCAAAGATTGATTTACCTTCAACGGTTGCTGGCGGCTAATGTACGCGGACGCGCTGCGCATCTGTTGCGGCTGTGCCGCCGGCCTTGGTGATCTTGGTCCGAAAAGGCGGAACTGAGCGCTGATTGACGACGCAAGAGCCGTCAACAAGAGCGCGCAAAGAAGTGTTCGAATTGTTCTCGGCATAAATATTAGCCGCCACTGTAGCTGTTTACGCGCCGAAGCCAACCCGTTAACCAACGTGATTCATTACGGTCGGCAGGAGCGTTCTGGACGCGACGCGTCAAGACGGCTTTGGCCGCGTGCGCGAATTCATCAGGCGCGCCTGAATCCGAATTTCCCTGCATCGTTTCCAGCACCTGAAGCAAACCCCATCCTTGTCCCTGATAACGCTCCGTGCGCAAAACGCCTTCTCCTTTGAAGTTGACGTAATCGATGAGGGCGTAGCATCCCTGCGGTGTTTTCGTAAGGCGTTCAAATTGTTTCTGCACGTTAGTTCGGTCGGCAGGCGCCGCTTCGGCCAGCATCTTAGGCAGAGAAGCATCCAATCTGGCAACAAGAAATTCCGCCTGGAGATCGATGGTATCGGCCAGAAACCGCCGCAACTGATTCATCGCAGTTGTATTTTGCGCGTGCAGGAACTCGGTACGCGAGTTCCAGGGGCACGGCTGTAAACGGCCAACCCCCTGTAATAATGCCGGTAACTTCACGCCGCGACTTGAGACGAAGCTTACCAGGTTTGGGAAACTCTCTTCGAACGGGCCTCGCCGTTCCTTTGGATACCAGATAAAATGGCCGATGCCGAGCGATGCGAAATCTTCGCCCTGGTTCCATGAAGTCAGTCCAGAAATTGTTCCACCACACTCATTTTGCCAGACTCTTTTTCCAACTTTCAAAGCGTCGCTGTGCGAGAGCGCGAACGCGTGCGTCAGTTCCGGCCAGACCACCGCAATGAGTACAGTGGCTACCACTGCAAATGGCAAGCCGGCGCCCCCGAATTGTTGGCAAAGCTGTTTTCTTGACGTGGGGCATTTATCCATTAGCGTGCGACTTTCTGCGGCGACCAACCTTAAACTAGAGCGACGCGGAAACACGATCTTATGAAACGTTTTATTGTTATTGTCAGCGCATCCTTACTTGCATTCCCATTATTCGGGCAAGACAAATCACCACAGCTCAAAGACCAAAAGGATAAGGTCAGCTACAGCATCGGCATGCAGATTGGATTCAATCTCGGCCGGCAAAAAGTGGACATTAACCCTGATATCCTCGCCGCCGGCATCAGAGACGCCGTTGCGGGCAAACCGCAACTGACGACCGACCAGGTCAAGGAAATCATGGCCCAATTCGAAAAAGACATGGAGACGAAACAGAAACAGGTAGGCGAAAAAAATAAAACTGAAGGTGCGAAGTTTCTTGAAGACAACAAGAAGAAACCCGGTGTGAAAACTACTGCGAGCGGTTTGCAGTACAAGGTCGAGAAAGAAGGAGCCGGAGCGCAGCCCAAACCGACCGATATGGTGACCGTGAATTATCGGGGCACTCTGATCGATGGGACAGAGTTTGATAGTTCTTACAAGCGTGGCCAGCCGGCGACCTTTCCGGTCAACGGAGTGATAAAAGGCTGGACGGAAGCGCTTCAACTGATGAAGCAGGGAGCAAAGTATCAGTTGTTCATTCCTGCGAACCTCGCGTATGGCGAGCGTGCCATGGGCCCGGACATCGGCCCGAACTCGACCCTGATTTTTGACGTCGAATTGAACGATGTGAAACCGCCTCCAACGCCTGCGCCGCAGGGTGCTTCGCAGGGTTCTCCGAAGGCTTTGCCGAAGGTTCCTCCTCCGCCGTCACCGGCGCCGACTAAGAAGTAGGCTCACGCGATACTCAAGGAGGGACGGCTTGGGCAGACGTCAGTTTTAGAGGTGACGGCTGGAAAGCCGTCAATCCTTCAGAACTGATTCCCATTGCAGCACTGGCGCATCGCCCCACAAACCTTCCAGGCTGTAGAAGGCGCGTTTGTCGCGATGGAAAATGTGGACGACTACCTGCAGATAATCTAGCACCATCCATTGGCTGGCTGGAAATCCGTCAACTGCTACGGGTCGCAGCGAATAATGCTCGCGTAAGTGTGTCTCAATTTCGTTGGCAATCGCTTTGAGCTGAGGTTCGGAGGTGCCCGAACAGATCACGAAAAAGTCCGTAAAGCTCGAAATGCCGCGTAAATCCAACACGACAATGTCCTCCGCCTTTTTGTTCGAGGCGAGTTCAGCGCAGGTTTTTGCTAGATTTTCCGGCGTTATTGCGATTGCTCCCGATAAAGTTTTTCGCGCTGAATAATTTCGTCTACCGAATCAGGTACGAGATAACGAATCGATTCGTTTCGTGCAACTCTCCGTCTAATTTCAGTGGCAGAAATATCGATACGACGATGGATTAACTGATAAGAATGTGACGGTTGCTTTCCGCTGCGGTCGAGAACCACAAATCGAACGATCTTCTCCAGTTCGGCGAAGCGATGCCACCGTGGCAGTTGCTCAACGTTGTCTTCACCGATCAGGCAGTAGATAGACGCGTCACCTTCACACCGGCGAATTTCCTCAACCGTGTCGATCGTGTACCAGGGGGGTGGTCGCAGCAGCTCGCATTCATTAGCTTCAAACTCCGGCTCGCCTTTGATCGCCGCTTGCAACATTTCTAATCGTACTTCGCCGCTCGCGACCGGAGCGGACTTCTTGAGAGGGGAAATCGCCGCGGGCACCAGGATGACTTTCTCGAGGTCGAGCGTTTCAATCGCTTCGCGGGCGAGAATCAGATGCGCGTGATGGACCGGGTCGAAAGTGCCGCCATAGATCGCGATCTTCTTCAATCCCCCAACGCTTAAACGCTGAATGTTCAACGTTCAACCAAAAGCCTTCTATTTGAATGCGCGGATGACCAGTTTCGATGATAAAAAGCACGCTGAGGTATTTGGATTCCAACTGATTCAAAGAATTTGCGACCAATTTTGGAGCGCGCATGAAGCGCGTGCTTTCGCGCAATCCGCCTCCGTCGACGGGTTGTTTAGGTTGACTGAGGTTGTACCACACCGGCTGGCAATCGTGCACTGAGCGCCTGGCGCATGGCGGTTTCTGTGTTGTGCTTGTGGATCGCGATGTCGATCGCCGCTTTCAATTCCGGCACGGTGTAAGGCTTCAGCAAATACCCAAACGCGCCAGATTCGACTGCGCGCCCTAACGTTTCAGCAGATGCGTGCGCGGTCAGAAAAACAACCGGAATATCGAGGTGCCCCCGGATTGCGGCGGAAGCTGCAACACCACTGATGCCTCCATCCAATTGAATATCCATGAGCACAAGATCGGCGCGATTGTTTTCGGCAGCGCGGAGCGCATCGGCAGCAGTGCTCGCATCACCGGCGATTTCGTAGCCGAGGTCCGCGAGCTCGTGTTTAAGCGCTAACACAGTCAACGCTTCGTCTTCAACGATCAGAATACGTTTTTTCGACATAATGTAGTTATTTGGAGTTACAGATGAACGCTTGGTTGTTTGCGTGACACCTTGTTTGGAAAAGAAATGGTCGCGCACGTTCCGCCCGCAGGAATGCCGCTGACGACGAACTCGCCGCCAAGTTGGCGCGATATCGCCTGGACGAGGTCCATGCCGGTTCCGCGTTGGTCTTCAATTTCGCTTGGCCGGGGCACAAATCCGTGTCCATCGTCACTGATTGTCAACGTTACTCGATGACTAGTCGTGCGCAGTTCAGCATCGATCTTTCCCGCAGCGCGGTCATGGAATGCGTGCTTCAGAGAATTGAGCAGCAATTCGTTGGCGATCAGGCTGAGCAAAATGCTTTGATCGAGATTGAGCGGCACGCGATCCGCCGAAACGTTAAGTGTGAGTTTGCAGCGCGCGGGCTTGTGCGAGCGCAGAAGCATTTCCGCCAACTGACGCAAATGCGGCGTGAAATCGATGTGTGACTGCCCCCGCTCGTTGTAGAGTTCTTCGTGAAGACGGGCCATGGCGTTGATGCGATCGCGACATTCCGTGAAAACGTCGCGAACAGCGGGGTCAGTAAATTTGTTAGATTGAAGCCTGAGCAAGCTGGATACGATTTGCAGATTGTTCTTCACCCGGTGGTGAATTTCCGTGAGTGAAACAGTCTTCAGCGCGAGTAGCGCTTTCAGGCGTTCGTGTGCGTGACGGGACGAAATTACTAGTTCAGCCAGGGCGCCCGACGCTAATACATGTATACCGGTATTAATGTAGGAGATCGCAATGACGCGCCCGGCACGGGGCACCATCAAGTCCGCCAGGAGAACTGTCGCTCCGCAAAGTACCGCGATAAACCAGCCCGCTTTGCGTCCTGCGCGCCACGTAGCCAGCACCACAGGTATAAAATAAAAAACCGTGGCAGCGAAGTCGGTAGTCTTGTAATCAATCCAGCCAATCAGCAGCATCAGCAAGGCGGACTCGATTACTGCTGCCGTGGGTGAGCGGAGAAAATTAATACGGGTGCGAAGCGGTTTGTCTGCCGCGGTAAACCGTTGCCGCGCGTCGTAGATTGTCGAACTGACGGGCTGCTCCAGCTGGACTGCAAACATTAGTGCCCCCCGTTCCGTTCCATCAGCACAAATCTAAGACCGTGTACAATCAAGAGCGTTTAAAAATATGTATGATTTGTGGGTCCCTCTTTCGGGGGAGCTGTTGAATTTATCGTGTACTTATTGCTCACCGGCTTCAGCTGAGTAACAGGTGCAGCACACCATGTCTCCACCATTTTATGCGGTAATCTTCGATCTCGACGGGGTGCTTGCCGACTCCGAACCGTGGTGGAACCAGATCGACGCGAAATTGCTCGCCGAATATGGCGTCAGTTATCGCGGCGAATATCACCGAAACGTCCTCGGCGTGAGTTACCGGCTCGCAGTCGAGTTTTACAAGAATGCCTTTCACATTTCCGCGCCGGTTGAGGAGTTGATGCGGCGGCGCGGCGATATCGCGACCGATTTTTTCGCGAACCGTGTAGGTCTGTTTCCTTCCGCAAAGACAACGCTGGAACAACTGCGCAAGATGAAGTTACAACTGGCGGTAGCCACCAGTTCGGTGAGCGCGTCCGCGCGTCCGCTACTCGACCGAACGGGAATCCGAAGTTTATTCAGCGTCGTGGTCACTGGCGATGAAGTTCAACAAGGCAAGCCGCATCCCGATATTTATCTGCGAGCTGCAAAGAAACTTGGAATCTCTCCCGACGCATGCCTCGTCATCGAGGACTCGCTTGCAGGCATTGCCGCGGGAAAAGCCGCCTACATGCATGTCGCCGCCATTCCCGACAGGCGCTTTGTGGATCCGCAGGATTACGAAAACAAAGGCGATTATGTACTTGGAAGCCTGTCAGAAATCCCGGCCCTCATCCTTCGCGTTAATGCGGCCGCCAGCGAAAAGCATGCGCTTCGATAGAAAATTTCCTGCAATGCTGAGTTCCTGATTACATTCCCACTATGGCAGAACAGGAACGCTTCCGTGTTTTTGCGACGTCGCGCATCGGCGACGCTGCGGAAAATCTTTTGCGCGCGCGTGGTTATGACCTCGAGGTATTTCAGGGACCTGAAGCGCCTGCGAAGAAATTGATCATCGAGAAAGTGAATAGCGGCATCGACGGATTGATCACGACGCTACGGGATCCGATTGACGCGGAAGTGTTCGCGGCGGGGAAGGGGAGGCTGAAGGTTGTGGCCCAAATCGCTGTCGGCTTCGATAACATTAACCGCGCCGACGCGAACAAATACAAAATCCCGTTCACGAATACGGCTGACGTGCTCACCGAAGCCACTGCCGAGTTCGCGTTTTTCATGATGGGGATGCTTGCGAGAAAAATGTGGCAGAGCGAGCAACTCGTGCGCGAACAGAGGTGGCCATCGTGGCATCCGTTCCTCCCGTTCCTTGGCGATGAGGTCACGGGCAAAACCATCGCGATCATTGGGACAGGACGCATCGGCCTGGCGATGATCAAAAAATGTTCCGGGTTCGACATGAACATCCTTTGCTACGATCCGGCGTACCAAAATCACGAATACATCAACGCGATTCAGGAATTAATGGACCTCCGCCATGCACGTGGCATTCAGAAAGAGAAAACGTGGATCAAATATGTCGAGTTCGAGGACGCTTTGCGTGGCGCCGATTATGTGAGCCTGCACGTGCCGCTGTTAAGAGAGGGCGAAGCGGATAAACCGACGTATCACCTCATCAACGAAAATACGCTAAAGCTGATGAAACCGACCGCGTATATGGTAAACAGCTCGCGCGGCCCGGTCGTGGACGAGAAAGCGCTCGCGAAAGCGTTGAAAGAAAAAGTAATTGCGGGCGCAGCGCTCGACGTGTTCGAGAAAGAGCCGCTCCCGCCCGATTCGCCACTGCTTGATCCGGAAATCGCTGATCGTAGTCGTCTGTTCCATCATTTCGCCAGCGGCGCGCAAATCACGCGTCTTGATGTCGATCCAGATAAAGGCATGGCGGGACGGTGTGTGCAGGGACTGATCGACGTTCTCGAAGGCAACTACGGCGGTGATCCAACAAAAATGCCTTACGTCGTGAACAAAGAAGCGTTTCGAGAAAGTGATGGGTGAACAGTGACAGGTGACGAGTGGACGCGTCCTCGCGTGATTTGCTAAATCCATCGCTGGGCCGAAACGCCAATGCAGTCGCCGGCGGCTGCAAATCGTAAGAAAAAAAATTTGCACGCTGGAAATCATCCTGTTAAATACTTAACCAGATGGTTAAATATTCTCCGACGACATTGGACCGAACTTTTGCCGCGCTGGCTGACCCAACCCGCCGGCAGATCCTCGCGCACCTGGCGCGCGGCGACCGGCGCGTTACCGACCTTGCCCGGCCGCACGACATGTCGCTTCCGGCGGTTTCAAAACATCTGCGGGTTCTCGAAAATGCCGGACTGCTCCGTCGCCGGCGCTATGGACGCGTTCATGAAATGCAGCTAAACGCCGAGCCATTGAAAAAAGCCGCGCAATGGGTTGAGGATTATCGAAAGTTCTGGGAGGGATCACTCGATCGGCTGGCGGCTTACTTGGAGAAAACGAACAAGTCCGCCGCCAAAAAGGGAAAGGGCTGACTCATGTGTCCGGTGTGCATCGCAAACATTGCCGTTCTGGCGACGACATGGAGCGGTGGAGCAGCAGCCATTGCGCTCAAAGCATTTCGCAACAGCAAAGAACCACAAAAGAGAGAAGACCACACAATGAAAACAACAGAGCTGAAATTAGATCGAAAAATGGTATCAGCATCGGAGTGGGAGGCTGCACGCCGGCAGCTTCTCGTGAAAGAGAAGGAGTTGACTCGTGCTCGTGACGCGCTGGCCGCTGAGCGTCGACGGATGCCGTGGTTGGCCGTCGAGAAGGATTACCAATTCGGCGGACCCCGGGGTAACGCCAGTCTGCTCGATTTGTTCGAAGGCCGTCGTCAATTGATCGTTTATCGGGCGTTCTTCGAGCCCGGTGTAGTCGGCTGGCCCGAAGATGCATGCGTCGGCTGCTCCATGGTGGCCGACCAGATCGCTCACCCCGCTCATTTGAACGCTCGCGATACCACACTCGCGTTCGCGTCGCGCGCGCCGCAGACGGATATCGAGCGCCTAAAGGCGCGAATGGGTTGGCAGTTCATTCCTTGGTACACTATCACAGACGCCTTCGACAAGGACTTCGGCGTGGATGAGTGGCATGGAACGAACGCGTTCATACGCGACGGCGACCGCGTATTCCGCACCTACTTCATCAACAACCGCGGTGACGAACAGATGGGGAACACTTGGAACTATCTCGATATCACTGCGCTCGGGCGGCAGGAGGAGTGGGAGGACTCGCCGGAGGGGTATCGTCAGACCCCGCCGTATGAGTGGTGGAACTGGCACGACGCGTACGGCAACGACGAAGCCTCAGCCAAAGTCCTCGAACAGGTCCGCCGGGGACGCACAGCCGCAGCGGGCGGCGACACAACCTGATCGTTCACGTCGCAGACGTGGCAGCGCGGGAGACGATCAAACTGGAACAGAACGGAACGAACGATGAAGAACAATCGAAGGAACGAAACAAACGATGGAGCTCAATAGGAACGCGAAGTGAATAAAACGTTATGACTAAAACAAACGATTTAGCCGAAATGATCATCGTGGAACGCACTTTCGATGCTCCCGTCGGACGAGTTTGGACCGCGCTCACCGACGCAAATGAAATGCGGCAGTGGTATTTCGATCTAAAGGAATTCAAGCCGGAGATTGGCTTTGAATTTGAATTCGTGATCGAGCACGAAGGCAACACTTATCACCACCTCTGCAAAGTCACCGAAGTGATTCCGCAAAAGAAAATCGCTTATACCTGGCGATACGAAGGCGAACCGGGAAATTCTCTCGTCACGTTTGAATTATTTTCGGAGGGTAACAAGACGCGACTGAAACTCATGCACACTGGAATTGAAACGTTTCCGAAAACCCCCGCGTATGCACGGAAGAATTTTGAAGCTGGCTGGACTGCAATTATCGGGTCGGAGCTGAAACAATTCCTTGAAAGCTCGAAAGCAAAACCATGAATGAGAAAACCGCAGAGAAAACATCGCTCGAAATCACAAGATTCATCAACGCGCCGCCCGCTCGCGTTTACAATGCATGGACCGATCCGAGCAATTGAGACAATGGTTTGGACCAGAAAACGTGCGGACCCGGAATATCACTGCGGATGTGCGAGTCGGTGGCAAATATCGTTGGGACCTTACCAGCCCGGAAGGGGAGGAAATGAGCGCGTTCGGCGAATACCGGGAGCTCATTCCGGGAAAGAGGATTGTCTTCACTTGGAAATGGGATGACGATGAGAATTGGACAAGGCACAACAGCATCGTCACAGTGGAGTTATTCGATCGGGATGGTGGCACCGAACTGCTCTTCAAGCACGAGCAATTGCCCAGTGAGGAATCGCGCGATCGCCACAATGAGGGTTGGAACAGCATTCTCGATCGACTAGAAAAATTTCTGTTGTAGGGCGTTTCTGTGAAACGCCTGGGCGCCTGACACAGACGCCCTACAATAATTGTTAACTAAAACGAAGGAGGAAAATATGACTACGGAAGAAGTTGCAAAAAAAGTGGTGGAGCTAACTCGAAAACAAGCGTGGTACGAAGCGCTTGATTTGTACGATGATGATGTCGTCAGCGTAGAAGCATTCAGCATGGGAGGCGGCTCCCCGGAAACTCGCGGCAAAGAAGGCGTGCGCGGCAAGGTCGATTGGTGGGTCAACGCGATGGAAGTCCATACCTTCGACGTCAGGGGGCCTTTCGTCGGTCACGATCGATTCGTGGTGGAATACGACGCTGATGTTTCGGACAAGAAAACGAAAGAGCGCAGGAAAATGTCTGAAGTCGGCGTTTACACTGTGAAGAACGGCAAGATCGTTCGCGAAGAATTTTTGCCGAGCGCAGGTTGATTCAAGCGTGGCGGACACGGGATCGATGTCTACGCGCCCCACTCGTTATTGAACAACACGTTACCGATTGGCCGCGTACTTCTCGATCAACGCTTGGAGTTTCTAATTAATCCTGCCAGCGCTGCAAAAAGTGGGCTGTGGGAAACGCATGAAGTGGCTCTTGTTGAATGCTTGTTACGTCCAGAGACTGCCTCGACAGAACAACCATCAACAATAGGAGCTAACCATGAAGAAACTAATCGTTATACTCGGCTGTTTGCTGATTGCGCCGCTGGCGTTCGCGCAGCCGAGTTCGATAGACAAGAAACAAGGAACAACGACTACGGAACCGGTAAACGTAACCGGTACGATGACCAGAACGATGAGTGAGGAAGGCGCGGCTGCCAGCTATCAGCCTCGCAGTACACTCGTTGTTCTAGAGGACACTTCGAATAGTCCGGGTCGTTATGTTCTCAACGGACGCGGTCACGTTGTGAACAAGGCAGGGGAAATCGTCCAAACAGCGATTAAACCCGGCACTCGCGTGCGTATTTATTATGCAAACATGGGTGACCTGCGCATGATCGATCACGTGGTCGTTGTGGATTGACCACACGCGCCAATTAACGACAAGCCGCAGGGTTCAGTAAAACCCTGCGGCTTTCTTGTGTCGTTTTATCTGCATTCCACGTGGACCAAATTTGCGTGACGCAAACGACGCGTTTGCGCAAATTGCTACGGTGGAGCTTTCGACGGTTGCGAACATTGCAACGGCCCTCACGGTGCTGACGGCTGTCGTTTTTGGATTGATTGAGATGCGCCGCGCGCGGAAGGATCGAGAAGAACGGGCAGCCTTCGTAGCTGTCCAGGCGATTTTGACGCCGGCATGGATGCAATCGATGAGTCTGGTGCAGGCAATGTCAGACGGTACGACGCCGTTACAAATCGAGGCGGATCCGCGTCTTTTTCAGGCCGTGCAGTCCATAGCTTGTATTCTGGAGTCGCTTGGGTACGCGGTGTTTGCGCGCATGGTTCCTTTAAGCGTGGTCGACGAACTGCTGGGCGGCACAGTGCGCGTTGCCTGGCGCAAATTGCGCGGCTACGTCGAATACGAGCGTGAGCGCGCGGGTTCGCAAAAGAATTGGGAATGGTTTCAATGGCTCGCGGAACAAATCGATCGGCATAGCAAAGCCCGAACCAGTCTTACCCTCGGTGCGCACGAAGTTTACCGCGACTGGCGTCCGTAGTTCACATCCTTGTCGCGGTTGCTGAGTGCTGATGCGAGTTTGACCAGGCTTTCCCGAATCTGTGTCGGTGTCCAGGCCGCGAATCCGAAAATGAACGCGGGCTTTAGCTTCGCTTGAATGCAAAAGAACGAGAGCGTCGAAGGTCTTACTCCGATTTCAGACGTGATACGCTTGATCATTTCGTAGTCTTCCTCGCGTTTCAACCAGGCGACGATGTTCAAACCGGCTTCGGGAACCTGCAGAGTAAAACGGTCACCAAGCAATTCATTGAATTGCTTGATGAAGAAATCGCGCCGCTCGGCATAGATCTTTCGCATCCGTCTGATGTGACTTAGGAAGAAACCCTCAGTAATGAAACGCGCCAGTGTCGCCTGGTCGATGGGAGACGAGTGTTGATCCATCGCACTTCGGATTTTGACTAACGAATCGACCAGCGGTTCTGGTGCGACGATGTAGCCCAAACGTAAAGCTGGACAAAGAATTTTGCTTACCGTGCCTGCGTAAATCACTCGACTGGCATTATCGATTCCTTGTAACGAAGGGAGTGGCGGCCCGGTGAAGCGGAACTCCGCGTCGTAGTCGTCCTCGAAAATAAATGCGTTGTGAGCTCGCGCGAAATCGAGCACGGCCGTCCGGCGCTGAAAGCTCATAGTAACGCCGAGAGGAAATTGGTGCGAGGGCGTTACGTAAATGATCCGCGGCGTTGGTTCCTTTGGCGATCGCGTAATCACGATTCCCTGGTTATCGATCGGCTTTGGCGCGATTTTAACGCCTGCTAACGTAAGGACCCTTCGGGCTTGCTGGTAACAAGGGTCTTCGATCCACGCGACTTCCCCCGGATTTAGCACCGCCATTGCGCTGAGCAGCATCGCCTGCTGCATTCCTGCCACGATTACGATCTGATCCGGGTGACAGCGCGCCGCTCTGAAATCGCACAAGTACGCTGCTATTGCCTTGCGCAGATCGGCGTCCCCGCGATTCGACGAATAACGCAACAGGTTAACGCCTTTTTTCGCCAGAACCTGAGTTCGGAGACGTTCCCAGATGGTTATTGGAAATTCGTCGACTGCTGGAATGCTCGCGACCAGCGAGACGCCTGGTCCTGCGCCCGTCGCCCCAAGGTCAAACTGATTTCCAACTCGTCCATCCGGAATTGCTTTTGCGCGGTCAGAGATACGGACTAATCGCTGGATTGGTTGGTAGGTTTTCGGTTGATCCGCGGTCAAAAACGTTTCCGGAAGAAGATTCGCGACGAATGTTCCGGACCCGGGCTCTGAGCGGAGGTAACCCTCAGCGTGAAGTTTTGAAAGCGCGAGTCTAACCGTCGATCTTGAAATTCCCCTGTCCGTGGCCAGAGTCCGCGAGGAAGGAAGTCGAGATGAACCATCGCTGAATCTGGCCGATTTCAGCTCGTCACGAATTTGGCGGTAAAGCTGCTCATGGAGAGGCTCCGTTGACGTTCGGTCAAGCCGAATCATCTCAAATGTTATGATGGAATGGCGGCGCCGCTTCTGCGGGCGCGATTTCCTCTTAGGCATACGAATTGCGCGAATTTTCCCCTGATTATACTCCTCATCAGAAAGGACCAAACTAGCGAAGCGAATGGGACCGCTAATCACCACATATCTCGAAATGCGTTCGCGGGATCAATTGCGTCCCAAGCGCGCTGATGCGCGATTTCAAGTTCATGAAAAAACGGAACGCGATTGGCGATTCAATCGCGACCTTTATTTTCGTGTTGGCGAGCAGTGGGAATGGATCGACAAACGACCATGGAAGGACGAGCAATGGAAGGAATACGCAACGGCTCCCGAGCTGTCCACCTTCGCCGGATATTACGATGGCCTGCTCGCCGGTTATTATGAACTGCGTCGGGATCAGCACGGAGGAGTCGAGATCGCCTACTTCGGTTTGTTGTCTGAATTCATCGGTCGCGGTCTAGGCGGCGCTTTGCTAACCAGCGCGATCGAACAAGCGTGGCGCATGGAGCCGAACCCATCACGCGTTTGGCTGCACACGTGCAACCGCGATCACCCCCAAGCGCAGGCGAACTATCAGGCGCGCGGGATGATCGTTTACAGCGTCGAGGAACAGCTCTAGGCAAATATCGTCACCCAGAGTGATGTCGGAGGGGTGCCAAAATCCAATACATGGAGCCGGCGCGCCCTCGCGCCGGGCGTGAACGGGACGAGGGCGTCCCGGTTTCAACATTCGTGCGCATTCAATTTTCTGGCCATGCGCCCCCCGCTGTGGATTCGTGCCGGACGAAAAAATTTCAAATTTTTTGAAATGTCCGGCTGCGAAATCTTTAGAAAGGAATGAAGCGAATCAAATCAAACAATCGATATGATGAACATGGTCGTAGACAACCGGATTGCTGAAACACCTGAGCTCACTGGTCAGTTTATCGTGTCTCCAAAGAGTTTCGGGAGCGAAGACGTAGCCCAAAAGCCCCTCGCGCGAATGTCGCGTGAGCAGCTCGCAGCATTTTTGAATGCGGAATCAGGCAACGCTTGCAGCGCCCATTTCGCTGCTCCGCCAGCTGAATCGACACCGCCGACGGCGGAGAAGGGTCTGGCTCTCGGTGTCTTGAAACAAGCAGCCTACGATTTGCGCCGTTATCGCGCAGCTACCAAAGCCGGCGCTCGAGAATTGTATCTCGACGCCCACAGTTGGGTGACGGCATATGATTCTTCCTGGCCGTATTCGTTCATGAATGTTTGTAAGTTACTCAATCTCTGTCCCGAAATGCTCCGCACGGATCTTTTGGCTGATGCTTCGCTAGGATCCTTTCATTACTGGATTCGGCGAGCAGGACGTCTCTCCCGCAAACTCAGCGCCTCAGTCGTCCGCGTTTTTGAAGGCAACCAAAGCGCGGAAGTCGTCGAGGGTAAGCGATGGGCTGCATCTGCCTGATATGAAAAACCTATTGAGTTCTTTATGGCGGTTGCTGATTCGGGCGGCCTACCGGAAACACGACCCGTTCCTGGTTTATAGCATCACTTCGTTCAACTCCGGCGGTGGATGGAACGAATTGCTTCTCAAGGGGTCGCTGCAAAACACATAATCGCAATGAAGTTCTCTACCGAAGCGATCGTGGCCTTGGCTGTAGCCGCAGTGTTCGTACTTCTTAGCTTGGCTGCGATCGCACGAGAGCAGGGCCAGAGACCTATGGGCGAAGGGCATAACGCGTATATCGCGGCAAATAACATTCCTCTAACCCGCGCCCCTGGAAGCGGAACGGACGTTCTCGGCTTCTACTAGGCAGAGGCATATCCCAGTGGAATTAGCGCTGTAACGGTGGTGCGTTGCGCCTGCATTCCTTGTGAACCTGGCTTAGTCAGCCGGTGCTACCGGACCTGCCGCTGATTTTATTCTCGCAAAAGCAGCTCTCGTAGACCACGTTCTGTTCCCACGAAGGCAATTCCGGGAACTCTGCAGGAAGGCGGTGCTTCGTTTCAAACGACGCATTGGACCGTGGTGTTTCGTGCCAGCGAGCCCGATTCGGAGGTCTCGGGTCAGCAGGCGCTGTCTGGTTTTTGCGAAGCTTATTGGCCGCCGCTTTACAGTTTTCTTCGACATCGCGGTCATTCCTCCGCTGATGCACAGGATTTAGTGCAGGGTTTTTTTGCCCGGCTGCTCGAGCAAAACACATTGAGCTACGCGGATCGCGAGAAGGGCCGGCTCCGCACATTTCTCCTCGGATCTCTGGAGAATTATTTGTACAACGAGTATGACCGCGCCCGAGCGCTGAAACGAGGTGGTGGACGGCAGGTCTTATCAATCGAGGAGCACCTACCTGAAGCCGAGGCGGCGATGCTCGCGACCGTTCATCTCAGCGATGCCGGTTGCTACGATCTTGTGTGGGCCTCGAATATCGTTTCGCGGGCATGGAAGAATTTGGAAAACGAATTTGAAACGGAAGGCAAAAGTGAGTGGCTTGAGGAACTACGGCCGTTCGTAGCTGGCGGCAGCGCCAGGCCGCCCAGTCAGGAGGAAGCCGCAGCCCGACTAGGAGTGCCAATCGCGACTTTTCGTACGTGGCTTTCGCGTTTGCGCCAGCGATTCCGTGAGTCGTTGAGAGGTGAAGTAGGCACTACGGTCTCCGATCCGGCAGACATCGATGGAGAACTGCGCCATCTGTACCAAATCCTGATGGCCTGAGACAGCTTTCCCAGATGGATGACATGAGGGTAGGCCTTGGGAAAGGGCAGAGTGAAACTGGGGAGACCTGCGCGACCTGCGGACGGCCAATGATTCAACGCGGTCCCAACGGCGAATGCCTGCGTTGTCTCGTTAGTCTTACTTTCCTTGAAGACGGAGAGCATCGGGAACCATCAACGACGCGCGGCCGACTAACACCCGGACAACTGCAATACGCCCATTTCGAGATAGAAACCGGAGCAGACGGTTTTCCTGTTGAGCTCGGCGCAGGAGCGATGGCCATAACTTACCGCGCGCGCGACACAGTTTTGAATTCGCTCGTTGCTCTCAAGGCCATCGACCGCAAAGTCGCGCAGAATCCTGGCGCCCGGGCGCGTTTCTTGCGCGAAGCGCGTGCGGCGGCAAACATCCGTCACCCCAATGTGGCCCGGGTGACATACTACGGTGAACAAGATGGCGAGTGTTTTTACGCCATGGAATTGGTCGAAGGCGAAACCCTTGAAGCACGTGTGCGTCGCGATGGACCGATGCCGCTCGCCGTCGCCCTGGATGTAATCGAGCAAGCAGCACGTGCTCTCGCCGCTGCGGAAGCGTGCGGTGTCGTACATCGCGATATCAAGCCATCGAACGTCATGCTGGAATCCGATTCAAGCGGCGCTCTTCGGGTAAAGCTAATTGATTATGGCGTAGCGAAAGTCATGGGCCCCCAGACCCAACCCGCCGCAGAGCAAACCCATGCGGGTTTCATCGGTACGCCGGCATTTGCCAGTCCAGAGCAGTTCGCCGGTGCGGGACAATTGCCGGTTGATACGCGCTCCGACATTTACTCGTTAGGTGTTACGCTTTGGTATCTGCTCACCGGCCGCACGCCATTTGTCGGCCGGACGATGGAGGAAATCCGTGCGCGGCAAACCGCTGAATTGCCATTGCAACAGCTCAAGGGCCGGCATCTCCCGGGCAAGGTCGTCGCGCTCCTGAAATCGATGCTGGCCGCGGACCCGAATGACAGGCCGCAAGCGGCGCGTGAGTTACTTCTTGCTGTCCACAGCTGCTATGACCGGTTCAATCCTGAGGCGCGCCGGCGACGCAGGAAAGCCATATTGCTAAACGTGGTTCTGATGTTGGCCATCGTAGCCATTGCATGTGGTATGTGGCTGTATCAACGCTTGCGGCCGTTCACTCCCGAGGAGCGATCAATTGCGGTACTGCCCTTTGAAAATCTCAGTAGCGACAAAGAGAACGCTTATTTTGCCGAGGGAATACAGGATGAAATCCTGACGCGTCTATCCAAGATCGCCGATCTGAAGGTGATCTCGCGCACTTCCACACAGCATTATGAAAGTGCGCCAAAAAACTTGCGGGAGATCGCAAAGCAACTTGGTGTTGCTCATATTCTGGAAGGCAGTGTGCAGAAGAGCGCGGACACCGTCCGGGTGAACGTGCAGCTGATAAAGGCGGGCAGCGATTCACATCTTTGGTCGGACACATTTGATCGCAAACTGACGGACATTTTGTCAGTTGAAACTGAAGTGGCCAAAACCATCGCCGATCAGTTGCGAGCTAAACTCACAGGAGACGAACAACAAGTCATTGCTGCTAAGCCCACCAGCAATCCTCAGGCTTATGATTCCTACCTGCGCGGCCTGGCTTACTCGCTAAAGACTGCATTTACACCGGAGAACTCACTTGTAGCGCAGAAATACGTCAAAGAAGCAGTACGGTTGGACCCTAATTTCGCTCTGGGTTGGGCCCTGCTCTCTTATGTGGATGCGAGTGGCTATCTTACACAAAGTCTTCAACCAACGGTCGCTCTCCGCGAAGAAGCGCGCGAGGCAGCCGAAACGGCCCTGAGGCTACAGCCAAATCTTGGCGAGGCTTTATTAGCCACGGGTTTCTATCACTACGCATGCCTGAAGGACTATGATACTGCCTTGAGGTATCTTGAGCAGGCACAGCGTGCTCTGCCCCAAAGCAGCCGGGTCCTTCAAGGCCTGGCCTTTGTTGAAAGGAGGCAAGGCAACTGGGACAAGAGCGAGGCATACTTTCAGCAAGCCGAGAAAGTGGATCCGCGCAATGTTAATCTACTCTCACAACACGCGCGTTCCTACATTTGCCTTCGTCGTTTTCCGGAAGCGCTCGCTAAGCTTGAGCAGATCCTCAATATCAGCCCCGACGATATAGACACGATCGTGCTTAAGGCGCGAATAGCACAAGCGGAAGGCGACCTTCCGCGCGCCGCTGCGCTTCTTGCCCCTCTTCGGCTTGGAGTCGGCTATGTGAACGCATTGGAAACACAGGTTTACCAGGCTATCCTTGAGTCGCGCCCGGGACCGGTGATTGCTCAGCTAAAGGAGATACTAGCCAAACCTGATCAAACACTAGGTTTTTACGCTGGCGAACTGCGGTTTTGGTTAGGCTGGGCACAGGAAGTTGGCGGCGATCACAACGGTGCGCGCGAAAGTTGGGGTCAGGCTCGCACAGAGCTGGAATCTTTTCTAAAAGAACAACCTGAAAATGTTGTTTTGATGGGAGATCTCGCACTTACAAATATGGCTCTTGGCGATAACACCGCTGCAACGACTCTGGCCGACCGCGCAATCGCCATGATATCGGTCGAAAAAGACGCGCTGACTGGTCCCAGGCCACTCGATATTCTTACGCGGATAGCAGCGCGCATGGGCGACGCCGACCTCGCGATCCCTACGTTGGAGAAGCTGCTTTCAATCCCATACGAAGCGCCGTTGGCCGCAAACCCGCCGCTCACTCCTGCGTTGCTCCGGCTGGATCCAATGTTTGAGCGGTTACGCAAAGACCCGCGTTTCCAAAAACTCGCGAACGCAGAGCGGTAAACCAAACAATTTATTCTCCGTAGGGAGGCGGTCCGCGCTCTCTTCGCAAATAATTGCCGCTAGACGGGGTTTGTCTGCACGCTTTACGGGAAGCAATCTGCTTCCCCTACAGATCAGCCGGTTGGAAAAGGCGACGTTCGTATGATGAATTCCGGGAAAGCGAGATCTCGTTTTGGTACCGGTGTTGCGCTTCAGCGCGAAGAATTCCTACCAACACTACCGACCAGAAAACACGAGTTAGCTGACGGCCACCGTATTCATTCGCCAGTCTCGGTTTCCAGTTGTGCCATCGTCAGCGACGCTCATCGATATTCATTTAAACAAGGACGTGACATCAGGGCGATTTGCCATTAACTCAAAACGCAATCCTTATCGCTATTCGGGGCAAGGGAGGAAGACAATTATGAAGCTGAAAAAGTTAAAGAGAAAGATCGAGCAACTTGAGAAACGTCTGCAAGAAGGCCCGGAGAAGCTGGCGAGGTTAAAGCGCACACTGCAGCAGGCAGAGTCAGCAAAG
The DNA here is from genome assembly GCA_963825355.1 of uncultured Verrucomicrobiae bacterium. Lineage (GTDB taxonomy): Bacteria > Verrucomicrobiota > Verrucomicrobiia > Chthoniobacterales > UBA10450 > Udaeobacter. The sequence goes on from CAWGSY010000017.1 coordinate 190,660, forward strand.
GCGTTGAAAGCTGCTAGAAAATCAGCGGCGCGAGCCACTGCGGCAGCCAGAAAGAAGTCGTGGGAGCCGACAGGACCCAAGAAATCCAAGCGGAAACTGAATCTCTCACCGGAACGTCGTGCTCAACTCGCTGCCACGATGAAAGCCAGATGGGCTGCAAAAAGGGCCGCTGAAGGAAATAGCACAACCTCGTCGGATCAAAATTCTCCGATGCCGCCAATACAGCCACCGGAAAACAGAGTCGACGGCTTCTAGGAGACTTACGGCTGCTTTTCCTCGCAAAGTTTTTGGAAAACCGGTTCCGATCGCAATGGATCCCAGATTGGATCGAGCCTTAAAAGTGCAGGCGTGATGGGCGTTGGGCTGTAAAGCCAGCCACCGTACGGCGTTTGTAGCAATCGCGTGAGCGTGGTGATCGCACGACTATTCTCGCCAATCATCATCTCAACTAGCGCCAGGTTTTCTTCGAAAGCGGGTCCAGACAGCCGGTCTTTAACACTCGGCAAAAGCGTAGTTGCACGCTGCGCTTCGTTGAGGGCCAGGTCCTTCTCGTCAAGGATGGCGTAAGCGACAGCTAGCGCTGCTGCAATGAAGGCGTTATCTGGTTGATCTTTCTTGAGCGACTCGAGCGTGCTGCGCGCTTGTTCAGCATCAGCTTTTGCCTGAACGGCGTCGCCAGCTATGCGTTGGGCCAAGGCTAGCCCCACTTGCTTGGTGCCCTTCTCAATCCCAGAAGTAAACTGCAATCGAGTTTCTCGGGTTTGTATCTGCCGGAGGCGCTCAGTATCTCGTTCGAGTCTCCATTGAGTCAGCTTAATTCGAACGGCCACGTCGGAGTTCGTTTCTGCGCTTACCTGCACGAGCAATTTAGCAGCTTCCTGCAGATTGCCTTCGGCCTGGTAGATGCTGGCTTTTAATGCCATTAGGGATAACTCATTCGGAAGAATATCCAGCGCCCGGTCGTAGAGCTTTTCCGCTGTCGGGAATTGTCGAAGCGCAGCGTATGTGAATGCCACTTCCGTCAGTAGCGCTGTATTCCGTGGATTAAGCGCGAGGCCCCGCTCCCAGTAGGCAATACTTTCGTCCCAATGTCCCTCGCTTCGCGCAATTGCCCCGAGCGCGTATAAGATCTCGCTGTTACCCGGCAATATTTTGCTGACGCGTCCAAATGTGGCTTTGGCCAGTCCGTAATCCTGCAACACCCAATATTCATAGTAACCGGTGAAGAGCAGGGTTTCGGGCGAGTTCGGCTGCAGTTTCTGGGCATTTTCCAAAGCTTCCTTTGCCGCATCGCGGCGGGCGGCAGTTGTGTCGCGGCGGTTAGAGTAAAGAAGCGCGTGCACACCAGAAAGTCGCGCCCAAGCGAGCGCAAAATTCGGATCAAGGCGCACTGCCAGGTCATAAAACTCGATGGCTTTGAACAAGGCATCGCTGGAGTAATTGCTACGTGCTTCAAAAGCCAATCCGCGTAAGTAAGCATCGTAAGCCTGCGGATTATTTGTGGGCTCAGCAGCCAACGCTTGCTCCTCACGACCGGTCAGCTTCGCTTGTAACGATTCCGCGATTCCTTTAGCGATCTCGGTCTCGACGCTAAAAATGTCACTCAACTTTCGGTCATATGTTTCGGCCCAGAGTTGCGAGCCGGTCTGCATGTTAACCAAGTGAACGTTAACTCTCACCTGATCGCCTGCCTTCTGGACGCTACCCTCCAGGATGTTCGCTACGCCAAGCTGCTTTGCGATTTCAGCAAGATTGCTCGGGTCGCTTTGATATCCCTGCGTCGAAGTACGCGAAATGACTTTCAAATCGCCGATCTTGGTGAGATGCGTCAGGACTTCTTCCTGGATGCCATCGGCGAAATAAGCGTTAGCCGGCTCACGGCTTAGGTTTTCGAAAGGCAGCACCGCGATACTTTTTTCCGGAACAATTGATGTCGATCTTGCTGATTTCTTGGAAACCAGAACGAAAGCAGCTGCGATGCCGGCGAGTAAAAGAAGCGCAGCTGCGACTTCGGCCAAGCGCACTCGGGCGCGCTGTTTCCTGAGAGCTTGAAACTTTTGTGGGAGCTGACGGTTGCCCACGTCGTCAGACCACAGGTTGACGATGGCTACCTGCAGCCCGTGCTTTACATCACATGTGCCCAGATCGTGCAGCATCGGTCGCCATTCCTCGAACTCCGACAAATCTTCGGCAACGTGTTTAGAGAGCAAGATGTGGCCCGCGTCGCCGCAGTCCATCACACGTCGCGCCAGATTTAAACCGGCACCGGCGAGATTTGTGCGAGCGGTAACATCGACCACACCGCTGACGGGCCCACTGTGTATCCCCATGCGTAGGCGCAGGCGCGGGTGATCTTTGAGTGCGCGGCTTAGTTCCACCGCGCAGCGAACCGGCGCTTCCTGGCTGGTGTAAAACACCAGCACCATACCGTCGCCGGTGGCGATCTTGATCAAACGATCGGCTGACTCAGCTTTTTGAAATTGCTCCGTCGCACGGACGATCTCCGTCAGCTCATCGACAGCTGCGCGCTGCTCATTAATCGAAAGTTTCGAATAACCGACGATGTCGATGAACAAGACATGGGCGATCTCGAACTGGATCTCCTTCTTGATCTCGGCGGACATCTTCCCGGACCCTCAAGCTACATGAATTTCATAATCGCGCCTCATTCAGACTGTTTGAGCTTGTCAGCGATGATCTCCCATTACTTCAAGCGCTGCGGATTTCCACTCGTTTGCTCTCCACCGAGCAAGGACAATCTGATATGAACGAGGCGCTAAATGATGCTGGGCTGAACGAGTCATGGTGGTTGTAATGAGGTGCAGGAACAGGTGTCGCTGAGGTGCGCGTCAGGGTAGGCGCCTCTTCGATGTTGGATTGCCAGGATCGTATTCCCAAAGCCTCGACGGATCGCCGAAAACCGCTCCGATTGCGCGCCCCGGCCAGATCTCAAGATAGCTCAATAGCAGCGCCATCAGCGGCACCAGAATAAAGTATAGTCCATGCGCGGCCATGATGAACATCGCGATTGCGCGCAGGATCAGGAGATAGACATCCCAGCGCACCCGCTGCTTCAATTCCTTGTCAGGCATCGTGTCGTAACCCATGCGGAACGCTTTCCAGAAATGACTGGCTGCGAGTGAGCCGAAAGTGAACCAGAGCACAGGCGACTGCGCGAGCTCGCGCCACAATTCATTGCCGAGGAGAAGATCGTGCAGCGGAATCAACACGATCCAATAGGGCAGACCAACGATGCCCACGAGCAACAGCCACACGAAGATGCCGCGTACAATGTTACCGACCAATGTCACGTGATCTTTCTTGGATTGGGTCTCGTGCATCGCGCGCGGAACCATCGCCGCGACGATTGCGGCCAGCGCGGTTAAACCATCGAACCAGTAATTAAAAACACTGATCGCTGCTGACCAGCCAAAAGCATAGATACCGACGACGGGAATCATGTTGCGTGCGAGCACAACCCACGCATCTGGCCGCGATGCGAACTCGCGAAGATGCTGGGAGAACGGCGGCGGCGGGATTTGTCGCGTCGCGGTTGAACCGGTTGCACCCGGAGGCTTTGGCATCGCGGCCGATTAAAGACAGATCGACGGCACCGAATCAATCCGCTTCGTAGCGCGCAGCTAGGTGTCGGCGTCAGCGCGAAACAAGAAATAACGCCAAGCCGATCGCAATCGCATCTTCGCAGATGGCGACCCCTGGGTCCTTAATGTGCAAATCGAGACGTCTCCTGATGCCGTAGCCGAGAAAAGCGCCGACAATACCGCCGAGTCCACCGAGCAGCGCTCCCGCGAGCAACGATTTCCCCGCGGCCGAGCAGAGACACGCGCCACAAAGGCCTCCAGTGGCGACGCGCACGATTAACGGCGCAGGCGCAGTACGTTTCGGAATCATTGGCAGTTTGTCTGCGATTAACTCGCCGATCGCGAGCAGAGAAAATATCGTGACCGCGGTCGTTGATCCCATGAACGCTAGCGGCGAAGCGTGCAGATTCAACCAGCTGAGGTGCGCGCCCCATGCCACCACAGCGGGCGCAGTTAAAGAACGTAACCCGGCCACAATTCCGATTCCAAGAGCGAGAACCAAGACGTAATTCATCTTTTGTCCTGCGAAAATCCGGGTTTCATTCGTAGAAAGACTTCAAAAAACATCATTGAATCGTAAGCGCGCATAGTCGCAATCGCGTGAAGGAAGAGTCAGTTGATCCTTTCAGTGCTTCTTCCTTTTTGTAAGAGTGAACGGAACAGTTTTTCCGGCGGCGGTATAACTGCCCTTGACAGTGGACAGAGGATCGCCAAACGGATCCATCTCTAACAAAACCTCTTTTCTTGGGCCCTTCGCGGGAGCAAATCGTATCTTGCCCGTTCCCATCTGTCCGTCTCTGCCTGTCAGATAAAACCTCGTTGTTTTCCCGCTCGTAGATTCGGTGATCCTGACATTGCTGGCCTCCACATGGCCGTGGTCGAACTCAAAGACGATCCTCAGGCCAGCCGCCTTTCCCTTGTAGACGACGGTGTCGTAGGCTTTTGGCTCAGCGAGGGCGAAGGGAACGACGATAAGAGCCATAGCGACAGTCAACGTTCGATAGTTCATGAAACGAGCCACAAGCTCAGCCGCCCGGCAAGCGCAAGCAAGTTTATCAATCTTTGAAATCCGCCTTGTGCTCGTGCATTTCGATCACGTTGCCGGCTGACTCGAAACGGCGAATGACAGCATCCCACCGAATTTTTGTCAAAGGTTCGTGGTGGACATGAGTCAATACACCAGCACGAGCACAGCAGCTTCTTTGGCTTGTTCTACCACGTCATCAAATTTCATATCCTTCGCGTTCGGCTCTATTGATTCGAAAGACATACACACATGCGTGTACTCTATGCGCACTTGCTATAAGCCCGCGGTTTCCGTCGCCACCCAATCCAGCCATTCCGCCAGAACGAGTAATGTCCAAAGGGCCCGGGAATGGTCGGATTTGCGCTGGCAATGTTCGGCGAAGAATTCCAAGGCAGCCGACGCGTGGATGCCGAGCTGTTCCAGGCGCCCCTTTTCCAACGTCGTGGTCGCCCATTCTTTCAGAGGGCCGCGCAGCCAGCTGCTGATGGGCACCGAGAGTCCGCGTTTGCGTCGATTTACGATGTTATTCGGCAGGTAACGTCGGGCGTAGCGCTTCAGAAAAACCTTTGTCTTGAATCCGCGTACTCGATCCTCGACGCGAAGCGATTCCGCGAATTCCATTACTGCTTTGTCCAAGAAGGGTGCACGCAGTTCCAGCGCCGAACTCATGCTCGCGCGGTCGGCCTTGGTCAACAATCCCTCAGCCAGGAGCGTTTCCAAATCCCATTGTTGTGCTCGGTCCAGTAGATCACCACCGCCCGCGTCATTGTTATCCAAATCTATCACCGCCACGCCGAGTCGCCGCAGCAACGCAGGCGTGATGTTGGAAACCCAGAGCCGGTGTCGCTTCATGCCATTCCAACTCGCGCCCTCGACGAAACGCTTGAGTAAGAAGGAAATCGTCACCTTTTTCTCGCTGAGTGGAAGCGATTCAACTGCCAGGCGGATGGCGGATCTTAACCAGCCCGGCAGGTGAATGAAGCGTCCGGCGACCCCTGCACCGATGTAAGTCGGATAGCCGCCAAACAATTCATCCGCGCCCTCTCCGACGAGCGCCATCTTATTATCCTGTGCGGCGCGCTGGGCTAGCAACGTCGTGGGAATCCACGCGGGGTCAGCCAGGGGTTCGCCCACCATGCGGATGAGCGATTTCAATCCATCTCGTAGGTCAACGGGTTTGACCTGCACCGTTACGAGTTCCATTTTCAATTGCTTTGCCACCGCCGCGGCGAATCGGCCTTCATCGAAGGATTGTTCCCCAAAACGCAGCGCGTAGGCTTTCAATGGACGCTTCGGGTGCAGTGACCTGACCACCGCCGAAACCAGCGACGAGTCAATGCCGCCACTCAAAAAGATACCGAAGTCCACTTCGACGTCGGTCTGGCGAGCGACGGCGGTGCGGAACGTTTGATCGAATGCGTCGAGTGATGACATCTGTTTGACCGTCTCTGTAATCTGCCATCTCCAGTAGAGTTCTCGCCGCATGCCGCCCACGTCGAACTGGATCACTTCGCCAGGCGCGACCTTCCGGATTTCGGTGAACGGCGTGTCGGGTGCGGGAAAGATACCGAACTGTAAATATTTTCGCAGCGCTTCCTGATCGAGGGTAACCCGGAAGCAAGCGTGGTCGACTAAGGCAGCAATCTCAGTTGCAAAAACGATTTCGTTTCGGTTCCTTGCATAAAACAGCGGGCGTTCCCCGGCGCGGTCGCGCACTAGGGTAAGGCGCCGGTTGCGTGGGTCCCATACCGCAATAGCAAAGGCTCCGACGAGCCGCTGCGCGAACGCTTCGCCCAGCTCGAGATACAGCCCGGGGATCACCGCGACGTCCGTCTCCTGTTGCACGGGGCGGCTTCGCTCCGCGAGCCAGCGGCGCAATTCACGATGATTATCAATGTCCCCGTTGCAGACGGCTATCACGCCGCTTGCCGCGTCCACCATCGGTTGATTGAACTGATCGGTAAGACCACGAATGGCCAGGCGCGTCGCGCCGAAGACCGCCAGATCTGTGTCCACTTGGCTGGTAGCATCCGGGCCGCGATGGGATAGCGACCGGAGCATTGCCTTTACTCGGAGATGAGCGGCGTCGAGAGACGTTAAGCTGGAAAAGCGGACAGTGCCGCAGATGCCACACATTCAGGAACCTTTTGCCGCGTTAAAGCCACCGTCTGCGTCAATAAAACATTTAGCAAACATAATCGGTGTTATCCAATGCTTGAATGCGTGTAGGACTCGGCCTTGCTCATTGAGCCTCAAGGCCTAGGTGCTATCCACCTTCATTAGGGTTTTCTTAAATGGGTTGTTGCGCAACGCCCGTATCTGCGCCGATTGTCACCCGATGTGCGTCGGCAATGTCGGTTCATAGGTGGCAGCGCGTACGGGGATTGAACTCATTCGCCGACCTTAACAGGCGCGCTTGCGTCGTGGCTGGATCACTTTGTTACTAAGGGGTCGGAAACCAACGTTGACAGCGAAGGGCGATAGAATCGAAAGAAGATTTCGTGTTAGTCAACTCCGTCGCGTCACCAATAAATATCCGATTTGTGGATCGGTTTTTCGATCAACCGACTGCAACGGCGCAATGGCAGCGTCCTGTAACTCGGGCATCAATTCCGGAATCCTATCCTTGGGCACGACAAGGGCATCGAGCGCCCCATCGTTCCACGCCTGAACCGCTTCATCCGGCTTGAGGAAACGCGGTTTCTGCAAGTAGAGCAGCATTCCTTCGTAGCCCCCGCCGCGGCCCGAAATGACTTCGTAACGCCAATGGTGGGCGAGAGCCTGTTCATTCACGGCGCGGCTGAAAACTTCGAGATGATCGGCGTGGTCGCGATAATCGGACAGCACTTTTGCGGCAGTATAGCCGCCGGTAAACACGATCGAGAAGAGCAGTGCCGCAGCGCTCCATTGCAGCACACGATCATCAGGTTGCCTTATTCGAAGGCCGCCGGCGATCTGCGCGGCAAGCAACAGGCAAAGCGGCGGCACAATCGGGTAAATGCGGTCGACGCGTTTCGACGGAACCAGCGACATCACAACAAAACCACACAAGCTCCAGCAAACCAGCCACAAGATATCTGGCTCTGTCTGACGGAATAGATTGCGAATTCCCGAGCGCGTTCGACGGAAGGATAACACCACGAGTGCGAGAATCAGGACGCTCCAGGGCGCGAATTTTTGAAGTAGGTGAGGGAGATAAAAAAGGACCGGTTCCGGGCGATGGACAGTTTGGCTGAACCGGCCGAGAAATTCCTTCATGACGACCTGCTCATAGAAGCCTGGGACGAACTTGATGCCACAGAGCACCCACACTGAAAACAACGCGAGAGACGCAATCCATGGCCACCAGCCGCACCATGCACTTGCCTCACTCCGTTTCCCGACGAGCCATTGAAACACCACGATGCCTGGAAGCAAAAACGCGAAGACGATTGGCCCCTTGATGAACATGGACGCGGTGAGCAGGGCGAACATTTCCCATCGCTCGCGCGTCTGCCACGACTCACGGGCACGAATTTTTTGCCAGATCAAAAGTCCCAGCAGAAAGATCACCAACGCGAGCGGCATGTCGGTGCGCACCAAAGTCGCAAGGCGCACACTGAGTAGATTCAGGCCAAAGGCACCCAAGGCGATCAACGCGGCAACCGCTCCGTAAGCGGCAATCGCCGCGCGAAACAAGATGACCGCCATTACCACTGCCGCCAGGAACGAAGGAAGCCGCCACGCAATATCCCACGATCGCGTGATTGCGAAGATCGCGGCCGAAGCCCAAGCAACGAGGGGCGGTTTTTGCGCAATCACTTTTGCATGCGGGTTATGTTGAAAGAACCAGTGACCTTCTTTGATCATCTTGAACGAAGTAAACGCCTGCTGCGCCTGGTCGTAATCGTCCAGCTGCCACGGCAGATTCGTTAGGGCAAATAAGCCGAGGATAACCACGCTGATCCCCCAAACCGTGCGCGAACTTTCCAGAAAATTCCTTGCCCATGACGCATCCGTGCTCATTCCGATGTTCTCGTAAACAACCGATTATTGGGTTGCCACTGCGGCACTCCCTTCGTGCATCATTGTATTAAGTGCAACACACTGCCACCATGCCACAGGTCGTGTTCTGACTGACACGGTGTTGCTAGTTCTGACTAAAGGCCTCTTGCCTCGCAGGTGATCGTTGACCTAGTTCAATGAAATGCTTTCCATTCTGGACTCGACCTAAAACAAGCCCCGTGCAGCGGCTCTCGACAATTTTATGGACTCGGTCACAATATTGACGTGATGACTCGCCGTGGCATTCAACGACTGCTGTCGTGTTTTCTGCTGGGCGCACTGCTGTTTTTGTCGTCACTGGTTTTGTCTTCAGCCGCGACTTTAGGTGACCTCAAGCAATTAGAGATCACTTGCTACGTCCCTTCATATTTGACGCAGGGACTCCGGTTGCAAAATGTAGAGATCACCTACGACGAGATTCCGGCGAACGAAGATCAGAAACATCCGTTGCCACTTTACTCTATCCAATATGGAAATGGCTGGAACGCGACGTTCACCATCGAGTCAGCAAGAGAAGGCATCGGCGATCGAAACATCATGGATGACGAGCAGAATGCGGAAGAGACTGAAATCAAATCGCCTTTTGGTCCCATGTCTCTGATTTACCGGCCAAAGGGCAAAGATGGCCGCAAGGATGAGATCATTGCGAACTGGGTCAGCGACCCCAACATGAACGACGAAAAAAGCAAAGGCGCAGACTCGCATTCGCGTCTTGGCCGGTTTCATGGATTTTCTGCAACCGGAATTACGATTACAGAGTTCACGAAGATCATTCAGTCACTGCACCCAGTCGGCGTCGAAAACGCTCACACGTCCGTTTTGCCTCGCGCATCGAATTTGGCCGCGAACGCGCCTCCAGCGGAAAAATCTCCGCTGAAGATTCACCCGAAAGTTTTCAACATGATTGATTCCTGGAACTCGGATTCGGAGAGTCCAGTCGCTACGGAAATCAATCTGAATGCGGTGGAGAAGAATGGAAACCAGTTCAATGAAGAGGGGCTGAGCCAAGACGGCGATTGGCTGGTTTATCCGATTCCGGATACCGGTGGATTCATGCGCTACCGCGTTCTCGAAGCGAAAGGTAGCCATTACAAAATCGAATATCAGGAGAACGGGGGCGGCACGCTTACGACAGCATCTACAATCGAGTTCGATGTTGAGAAGCGGCACATTCGCCGGAACGGCAGCCCGATGACGATTCGCGTGCTTCGGGTGTCGTCTTACACTCAGAAATAGAACGTCGTCAGCCCCATAACTCGCGCCCGGGGATTGCGATTTTTTCGTTCCCATACTGGAGCCCGTAATCACGATCGCGGGCCAGGAGCAGGGGACCATCGAGATCAACCCAATCGGCGTTGCCAGCGAGCAGCCGGGCCGGAGCGATCGAGAGAGACGTGCAGACCATGCAGCCAATCAATATTTTGAAATTATTTTCGCGAGCGCGCTGATACAATTGGAGCGCTTCGGTTAAGCCGCCGGTTTTATCGAGCTTAATGTTGATTGCTTCGTACCGATTCTTGAGGCGCGGAAGATCCACCGTCGTGTGGCAACTTTCGTCGGCGCACACGGGGATCGGATGTTCGAGCGTTTCGAGCGCGTCGTCGGCGTCGACGGGAAATGGTTGTTCAATCAGCTCTACTCCAAGTTCTTTCAATGCGGAGACCGTGTTTCGGTAATGGCGAGGTGACCACGATTCGTTGGCGTCGATCAGCAGACGTGCGTCTGGCGCCGCTGCCCGCACAGCTTCGACGCGCGCAGAATCGTGATCATCGCCACAAAGTTTCAACTTGAGAATTGGCAAGGCGACGTCAGCTACCGCGGCATCGGCCATTCTCGCCGGCGTATCAAGACTAATTGTGAATGATGTCTCGACTTCATCTGCAATCGGAATATTCGCCAGTTCCCATGCGCGTTTGCTGGAGCGTTTCGCTTCCAAGTCCCACAACGCGCAGTCCAGCGCATTCCTGGCTGCGCCGGCAGGCAGCAACTGCGGCAGTTTATTGCGATCCAAATCGGTGATGCTCGCGAGGGAGCTAACCTGCGCCAAAACAGAATCGATGGTTTGATTGTAGCGTGCAATTGGAACGCCCTCGCCACGTCCAGTAAACTGTCCATCCTTTATACGGATGGTTACCACACACGCTTCTGTGCGGCTGCCGCGCGAAATCCGGAAGAGATGCTTCAGCGGAAACGTTTCCTGCGTGGCTTCGATTTTCAAAGTGATGAGTGATACGTGACCAGCGAGAACATGCCAGACAATTTCAATTGAACGATGATTCCACCGATGCTGTCTCAGCTTCCACTATGACCAAACTCATTGCGCTAGTGGCGGCGGGTGCATTCGCAGCGGGAACAATGTTCGCGGGTGAACATGGTGATTGCACGAAGAAGGCTGGGAACGAAGGGAAGATGGCCTGCACGGCCTCTCTTGCGACTCTCAACCTGACACCAGATCAAAAGACGAAGATGGAAACGGCGATCACCGAACACCACAAAGCCGGGTGCACGGAAGCAACCGAGACCAAATTGATGAAGGATGTCGAGGGCATCCTTACTCCGGAGCAGTTCGCGAAGTTCAAAGCGGAGTGCAATAAGGGGAAGAAAGAAAAGTTAGGCGCCTAAACACTTTGCTTTCCAAAACGGCGATCGCCGCCGTTACGATCTGCAGAAAATCATGATCGCGCTCGCTTTGGCGAGCGCGATTTGCGTACGTACGAAATCTTTAGGCTATTTAAGTTCCGGTCGGCCTATACGGCTGCCATTTGTCTCCAGCCGCTTCCCACTGCTGGATTTTCCCTGAACGGCGATAGACGCGGTAACGATCAATAGCAGGACTTGTTTCAGGGTCACCCCCGCATTTGGCGTTGTGAACTTCGCGGAGAACGAATTCAAAATAAGCGCTCGTTGTCTCTTCGGTGCCATACGCAATGCAATCCAATGAGATTCGCTTTTCGTAAACGTGGTCATGTTTAAGGGTGCGCCCGAGCAACGCAAGAGCCGCGTCTTCATCCAACGGACGAGAACGCGCGCCTTCGGCAATGGCTACCGAAATCAAAACTACGGCGCTAAAAGCCGTAACCAGGCGGGACTCATTTTTCATGGAGCCAAACGAGAGATTTGATCGCGCAAGATTCAACAATTGCCATCCTACGAAGCAATCTGGAAGATCGGCACAATGAAAATTACCAAAAACATTGGCATGCTCTTGCTCGCGATTTACTTAATCATCGACGGTCTTTTAGGATTCGGTTTGAATCTAGGCCCAGCCATCTTCCTGCTCTACATTGTGGCTCTGGCGGCAGGCGTCTTCATTCTCATTGGCAAATAAAGCTAATCCCGTCCCCAATATCGCCAGCGGGATTCAGCTACTTCAAATATTTATCGAACCATGCCAAGGTCTGCTCCAGTCGGTCGACTTGATGCTTGGGTTCGATGAACATATGGCCTTCGCCGGGATAGATGATCAGCTTTGTTGGTACGCCTAACGTTTTTAACGCATGCCAGAATTCGTAGGACTGCGACGCCGGGCATTCCGCGTCGCGCTCGCCGACGATGACGAGGGTGGGGGTCTTCACGTTTTTGATGAACCGAATCGGTGAACTTTTCTCGTAAACAGCTGGATCGTCGTAAACGGACGCGCCGAAAAACGGGATCATCCATTGACCGATCAAGTTCTGCCCATAGTAACTCTGCCAATTCGCGATGCCGGCACCTGCGACAGCTGCGCGGAAACGATCTGTCTGAGTGACCGTCCACATGGTCATGAATCCTCCGTAACTCCAACCCATGACCCCAAGACGGTTTGTATCAATCGGACATTTCTTTATCGCAGCGTCGACTCCGGCGAGATCGTCGCGTAAGTCGCCGCCGCCGAAATCCTGCACGTTCGCACGGGTGAAATCCTCACCCTGGCCATAACTGCCTCGCGGATTGGGAAGCAGCACGTAATAACCGCGCATGGAAAGCGCAGCAATGATCGCGCGCGACATTCCAGACGATGCCGGCCACTCTGATTTCGTTACGCTGGATGGTCCGCCGTGGATAAGCACGACCATCGGGTATTTTTTATCGGGCTCGACTTTCGTCGGAGGTATTAACCAGCCCTGAATATTAAATCCTTCGTTCGTCCATTCGACGCTTTCGGCTTTGCCCCAGTTCGCTTGCAGGCCAGCGTTGTTGTTTGTGACTTGGCGCCATTCACCGAGCGGCCCGGCGAAAACTTCAGGTGGCGAATTGTACCGTACTGCGCACCGCGGCATTGAGCTTGCCATCCTTTGACAAAGCCAAGTTTGGAAAATTCCCAAATGCGTGAATTCCTTCGGGACCTTTCCAGATCGTGCGGGCCGAATTGTCTATGAGGCTCAATTCGGAAATCGCGCTGCCGCCGCCGAGGTACTCAATCAGAAGAATGCGATGAGGGGCCTGCCAGAAAAACGAATTCACCGAGGCTTTTCGGCCCTTCGTACGATTCACTGCGTCGCCACCATTTGCAGTCATCGTGAACAGGTCGCCGCCGTGAAATCCTTCGTCGCTCATTATGCCTTCGACGAATGCAATCGATTTGCCGTCGGGTGACCAACGAGGAACGGCGACTTCAAGAGACGGCTTGTAGATGGATGTGGCGTCGCCTTTCGCAATGTCGATGGTGTAAATCTGCGCGATCCACCAATTATTGTCGCCGGGACCGGGCGCTGCTGTTGCGACAAACATTTTGTCGTCCGGCGACCAATCAAAATCATAAATGTGAAGATCTGCCGGCGACGCCTGATGCAGTTGGCCGCTAGAGATATCGAGAACAGCAATGCGCTGATTGTGAATGGCAGTGTCGATCACGCCGGTTGTTGCTGCTGCGGCCATCAACGGACCGCCGCCGGCCGCGCCTTCAATGTATAGAAAGGCGATCTGTTTGCCGTCATGCGACCAATGCGGCCGCGCTGCGTATCCACTTAGATTCGTGAGTTTCTTCGCGTCGGAGTCATCACTCTTTACGGTCCAGAGTTGCCGCTGGCCTCTTTCGCCGGCGCTGGAAAAAACCGCGAGCGTCTTCGAATCGGGGGACCAAGCGAGATCGAAATCATTCCTCTCACCGGTTACCGGAAGCTTAACGAGTTTAGCCGGCGCGTTTCCGGATGTTTCGCGGATATACGTCTGTTTCGATGTTGTTGCGGCGGTGGATTGCACCCATGCCAAATGCGCTCCATCCGGAGAAAGAGCGACGTCGCCGTACAAAACCGTCTTGCCCAGCTGTTCCGTCAACTCCTGCATATTTTGAGCGGTTAATGTCATGGGCAAGAGAAACGCCACGAGAAAATGCTTCATCTTGTGATGCTGACAAACGGATGATGCGGCGACAAGAAAAGACAGCCCGTAGCGCGAGTGCTGTAGTGTGCGCTGTCCTCAGCGCATTCAGAGCGTCCTGTTGCGGTGAACTCCGCTGAGAACAGCGGACGCTACAGCAATCGCTTGGATTGTTATCAGATCTGCTGGTCACAGGTAAGCGACTGGCGACAAACGGTGAATCAGGTACGATCTGCCCATGGCTCGCGTCCGAATCCGCGTCGCAACCGCAGCCGATTGGTGTGCGCTTGTCGAAATGCGATATCGATTCCGCGCTGAAGTCGGATCGCCGACAGAAACGCAATCGCGTTTTGTACGACGGTGCACATCATGGATGAAGAAGGCCTTTGGCGCAGACTCTGGCGTATGGCGTTGCTGGGTCATGGACGACGGCAAACAGTTGCTCGGTCATGTTTGTGTGCAGTTGTTCGAGAAGATGCCGAACCCGGTTAACGAACCGGAGGTTCATGCTTATCTGACCAATTTTTATGTGGTTCCGGAAATGCGCGGCCGGGGACTAGGCAGTAAATTGTTGAACGAAGCGCTGTCCTGGTGCCGTGCGCAGGACGTGGACGCAATCATTCTGTGGGCGACCGCTGAAAGTAAATCGCTCTATCGCAGGTGCGGAATGCGTCAACCTGCCGATATTCTGGAGCTACGAGGTGACGCTCTTCGGCGCACTGAGTTCGCGAAAGGAATAAGCGCTGTCAGCTTCTCATCCGCTCGCTCAACGAAACGATTTCCGTCGCCTCGATGCGCGTCCGCAATCCAGATCGTTCCCCACGCTAGAATCCACGGTTGACCGAAATCGCGCGCGATCACGGCTTCTTTTCCTCGCAGAGTTTTTGGAAGCGCGGATCATTCCGGAGCGGATCGAACATCGGATCGAACCGAAGCAAGGCAGCAGTAAGCGGCGCGTTACCCACAGGTAACGCGCCCTCATAGGGTATCGAGAGCAGTTTCTGTAAGGCGGCAACGGCGCGATCCGGCTCTCCTGCCTGAGCTGCGACCCGGGCGAGGATCTCGATCGACGCTGGCCCATCCACGACATCTTTCTCGATTGGATTTGTGGCTATGGCTCGTTCTGCCATAGCTAAGGCGGCCGCTTTGTTGCCAAGGCCCATCTCAACCAGCGCGAGGTCGTGCATGAGATTGTAATTTTCGGGTTGTTCCTGCAGGAAACCTTTCAGGTCGCTTTGAGCGTGTCGCCAACTTTCCTGCGCAGCAGCATGATCGCCGCCGACTTGCTGCGCCCAGCCTAACCAAAAACGCAGCTCGCCATTGAAATAACCCATCGCTGGATCAGGCCGGGCAAGGATCTCATTGAGACGAGAAATGATTTGATCTTTTCGTCGCTCGAGAATCGCCTGATAGACTTGGGTTTCCAGCGCAGCGGTGTTATCAGCCACGGGATGGAGCGGACCGAGAATGGCCGACGCGCGTGGCAAGTCACCTTCAGCCTGGGCGATCGATGCTTTCAGAGCCAACGTATCTACGTCGTCAGGCGTGATATTGAGAACCTGGTCAAGCTTCCGCAGAGCTTCCGGAAAACGACGAAGAAGAATGTAGGAAAGCGCGTGCTGGCTAAGTAGGCTAATATTGCGCGGGTCGACCTGCTCGGCTTGGTTGAAGAACGATTCGCTTTGCTCCCATTGGCCTTCTCTGCGCGCGACGAAGGCCAGTAATTCAGGAATCCGGCTGCTATTGGGCAGAAGCGGACGCGCTTGCTCGAAGTAACGCACAGCGCTGTGGTAATCCTTTAGGTAGGCGTAGTCGTAATACCCTTTGGCTACCAATCCCTCGCCGAGATTAGGTTGAAGAGTAAGCGCGCGCTCGGCCGCTTGGCGCGCCTCTTCGCGGAGTGATTCAGTGGCTTGAAGGGTGATTCCGATGTAGCCGACTGAATCAACAAAAGACAGTAGCGCCCAGGCGAGGGCGAAGTTTGGATCGAAGCGTACAGCTTCTCTCAAATGCTTCTGCGAACCAAGGGAGTTCGCGGGCGAATTCTGCGCTTTGAGACTATAAGCCAGCGCCCGCAGGTAGGCATCATAAGCTTCGGGATGGTCCGTCGGTTTTGCGGCGATGATTTGCTCTTCCCGACCGGTAATTTTAGCCGCAATTGGTCGGCGATGGCCTTCGCTACTTCGGTTTCCACAGAAAAGATATCCGTAAGCTTCCGATCAAAGGTCTCGGCCCAAAGGTGTGAATCATTGGCTGCTTTGATTAGCTGCACGTTTACCCGGACAGTGTCGCCCCTCCTTTGCACGCTTCCTTCCACAACGTGGGCGACGCCAAGCTGCCTTGCAATCTCGGGTAGGTTTCCCGGCGCGCTCTTGTAGTGTTGCGTTGAAGTGCGCGAGATCACTTTTAGATCGGCGATCTTCGATAAGCGTGTCAGAATCTCGTCCTGGATGCCGTCGGCAAAGTAGGCATTGTCTGGGTCTCGTCTATCATTTTGAAATGGAAGCACGGCGATGCTTTTCTCGGGCGCAGCCGGCGTTGATCTCACGCGGTTGCGAGAAAATAACACGATACTAGCGACGATTGCCGCGAGCGCGAGGAATGCTGCCGTCGACTGCTGTCCAGCGCAACCGGGAACGAGCCGATGGGGAGCGTCCCAACTCAGCCTTGAATTCCATTCTACGCCGGAGACTTTGGAGCGCCTCAAGCGGTTCGCGTGCGCTGTGATACCGTTCCTCGCGCTCTTTGCGCAGTGTTTTGCTGATAATCTGCTGAAGCTCAGGCGGAGTCTTAGTGATGTAACTTGTGAGCGCCGGTGGCTCCTTCTCAAGAATCGAAGCCATCACTTCTCCTGGCGCGTCGCCGGCGAACGGCGCATGCCCCGTTACCATTTCGTAAAGCACCACGCCGAGACTCCAGATATCGGTACGCTTATCAATCGGCGCGCCGCACGCCTGTTCCGGCGACATGTAACGAACGGTTCCCTGTATCGACCCAAGGTTGGTCTCAGCGAGTGTCATCGATCCTGCCCCCTCCGCCGTAGCCTCGGCGAAGGCGGATTCGGCTAGCTTTGCAATCCCGAAGTCGAGCACTTTCACGTAGCCGTCCGGCCGGAGCATGATGTTCTCCGGCTTGATGTCGCGATGGACAATGCCGGCTTCGTGGGCGGCAGCGAGCGCACTCGTCACTTGGACCGCGACGTCAACAGCTTCACTCAACTGCATTCGCCCGCGCATGAGACATTGGCGCAGTGTCTCGCCTTCGATCAGTTCACTGGCTATGTAGTGAATTGAGTGATCCTCGCCGATTTCGTAAACCGTCAGGATATTTGGATGATTGAGTCCGACTACAGCGCGCGCCTCTTGTTCGAACCGCGTCAGACGCTCCACATTCCCAGTAAAGCGCGCGGGCAGGAGTTTGATCGCGGCCTTGCGGCCCGCTGTAATGTCGGTGGCCAGATAGACTTCGCCCATCCCGCCGGCGCCGATCCGTTTAGAGATTTTGTAATGGCCGATCGTCTGACCGATGAGCACGTCAGGTTGCCCATTTTCGATAATCCTCGTCGTAATGCCGACAGCTGATGTTTCGATGAAGTCACCCGCTCGTTGATGCGAAGCAAGGAGCGTTTCAACTTTGCGCCGCAACAGCTGATCACCTTCGCAGGCCGTGTCTAGGAATGCGCTAGTCTGCTCCGGCTCTTGATCCAGCGCTGCGTGAAAGATTTCCTCAATCGTTTGTAACCGCGCAGGCGTCATGATTTGAGAACGTGACTCGTTAAAGGATTACATCGCTACATCGGATTTTCGATTCAACGGTTCAACAACTTACGATTTAACGCGACGAAGCCATTCGCCATTCGAGCTTCGTCGTTTGTATCAGGCCGCGTTATGCAATTCATCGTATAGCCATGCCTTGGCAAAGACCCAATCACGTCGAACAGTCACGATCGAGATCTTCAGGACCTCAGCGATTTCATCATGATTGAGGCCGCCGAAGTATTTCAGTTCTACGACGTGAGCTTTCCTTGAGTCGAGCGTGGCCAATCTCTCCAGCGCCTCATGCACATCGAGAATCTCTGTTGTCTGTTCGGGCGATATTACCGCGACCTCGTCCAGATCTACTTTAGGCGCGCCGCCGCCGCGTTTTTGAGACTGAGATGCCTTGGCATAATTGACCAGGATTTGACGCATCGCTTGCGCGGCGACGGCAAAGAAGTGTGAGCGGTTCGTAAAGCTTGGGTGGGTCTGTCCGGCCAGGCGCAGATAAGCCTCGTTGACCAGCGCCGTCGTTTGCAATGTGTGCTCGGGACGCTGTCCCTCCATAAAATGATGAGCGAGGCGTCGGAGTTCTTCATATATCAGCGGGGTTAACTCTGCGAGGGCGGCATCGTCTCCGTGACTCCAATCCGACAAGAGCTGGGTCACGTTTTGCGGGGAGGCAGAAGACATATCGATAAGGTGCTCCTTCGCATTCTTTTACCGTCAAAAGCTTTCCACACGGGGAAGCGTCTCCAAAATTTCTCAATCCAGATGATCACTTTCGCTCAGCTTTCTTGTTTATCTCAATGGAAGGCAAATTACGAAACCAAAAAGAAAGAATAAATCATGAAAAACATCTCCTTTATCCTGTTGCTAGGCTTGACTTCGCTGTTGGCATTCACCCCTCAATCCGGGAATGCGCAGGTCTTCAATGAAAAGTTGGGAACTGGTGCTCTGCAATCGAACACCACGGGTTCTTATAACGTCGCTCTTGGGGACTATACGCTCCCAGTCAATACCACTGGCACCTCCAACACCGCCACCGGTACAGCTGCACTCTTCTATAATACCACGGGCAACGAAAATACTGCCAGCGGTGCGACTTCGCTTTTCTACAACACGACCGGTTACTCTAATACTGCCAGCGGAGTGCGCGCGCTTTATCAGAACACAGAGGGCTTCTACAACACTGCCAGCGGTTTCCGATCGCTTTTCTCTAACCATACGGGCTACTACAACACCGCCAGCGGCGTCAATGCCCTCTGGGCCAACTCGACCGGCTACTCCAACACGGCCAGTGGTTACGAGGCACTCTACTTCAACAACGGCAACGAAAACACTGCCAGCGGTACCAGTGCCCTTTACTACAACACGACGGGCTACTCCAATACTGCCAGCGGAGTGCGCGCCCTCTACCAGAACACGACGGGCTTCTACAACACTGCCAGCGGTTTCCGATCGCTCTTCTCTAACCATACGGGCTCCTATAACACCGTCAGCGGCGTTAATGCCCTCTGGGCGAACTCCACCGGTGACGGAAACACCGCCAGCGGTTACTACGCGCTCTACTCCAACACAACGGGTAGCAACAACATCGCTCTTGGATATGGGGCTGGCGTCGATCTCACAATCGGAAGCAACAACATCGACATTGGAAATCCAGGAGTCGCTGGGGAAAGCAACACCATCCGTATCGGTCTGAAAGATTTGCTCCCGACAACTTACATTGCCGGCATCTACGGCAGCGTCGCCACGAATGGTACCCAGGTATATGTGAATAGTGACGGCAGATTGGGGACGGGCCCGTCCTCGCGGCGCTTCAAGAAGGATATCGCGGACATGGGCACAGCCAGCGAGGCACTTCTCGCTCTGCGTCCGGTCAGCTTTCATTATAAGGAGGAGTTCGACCGCCAGGGGCATCCCGCAGTTCGGCCTCGTGGCCGAGGAAGTGGCCAAGATTTGCCCCGACCTGGTGCAGCGCGATGGCAAGGGCGAGATTTACTCCGTCCGCTATGAAGCCGTGAACGCGATGCTGCTAAACGAGTTCCTCAAAGAGCACCGCAAGGTCGAGCAACAGGAAGCGACGATGACCGGCTAAAGTCCACCGTTGAAAAGCAGGAAGCGACGATTGCCGAGCAGCAAAAGGACTTCCAGTCAGCTGTCGCGCAGCAGCAGAAGGAAACTAAAGCTCTTGTAGCAAGGCTCGATGAGCAGGCATCGCAAATCCGGAAAGTGAGCGACGAGCTCGCTACCGCGAGTGCGTCCGATGGCGGACTTCAAGTGAGCGGATCCGCTCCAAAAGTAGCTTCCAACTACGTAACCGACACTAACCTCCAATAATCGATATAATCATGAAAAATATTTTCTCTGTCCTTTTTCTCGGCTTAGCTTCTCTATTGGCATTCACTCCGCAATCCGGGAAGGCGCAAATCTTCAATGAAAAGTTGGGTACTGGTGCTCTGCAATCGAACACCACGGGTTCTTACAACGTCGCTCTTGGGGACTATACGCTCCCAAGTCAATACAACAGGCGCCTCCAACACCGCCACCGGTACAGCTGCACTCTTCTTTAATACCACGGGCAACGAAAACACTGCCAGCGGTGCGACTTCGCTTTACTACAACACGACTGGTTACTCTAATACCGCCAGCGGAGTGCGCGCTCTTTACCAGAACACGACGGGTTTCTATAACACTGCCAGCGGTTTTCGGTCGCTTTTCTCTAACCATACGGGCTACTACAACACCGCCAGCGGAGTCAATGCCCTCTGGGCCAACTCGACCGGCTACTCCAACACGGCCAGTGGTTACGAGGCGCTCTATTTCAACAACGGCAACGAAAATACTGCCAGCGGTACAAGTGCTCTTTACTACAACACGACAGGTTACTCCAACACCGCCAGCGGAGTGCGGGCGCTATACCAGAACACGGAGGGCTACTACAACACCGCCAGCGGCTTCCGGTCGCTGTTCTCTAACCATACGGGTTACTCCAACACCGCCAACGGTGTCAATTCGCTATGGGCGAACTCCACGGGCACCTTTAACACGGCCAGTGGTGACGCGGCGCTATACTCGAACAATGGCTACGGAAACACCGCCAGCGGTGCGAGTGCACTTCACAGCAACACGACTGGAAGCTACAACACCGCCAGCGGTTTGAGTGCGCTCTTTTACAACACAACTGGCGAAGAAAACACCGCCAGCGGCGACGGTGCACTCCTGTCGAACACGACGGGCAGCTACAACATCGCTCTCGGTTTTGCCGCTGGGAGCAGCCTTACCACCGGAAGCAATAATATCGACATCGGAAACACAGGAGTCGCCGGGGAGAGCAACACTATCCGCATCGGCAGGACGGATTCAAACGGGCCGACCTACATCGCCGGCATCTGGGGTGGAAACCCTGGCGGCGGATTAAGTCCAGTCTATGTGAATTCCTCCGGCCAGTTGGGCGCACAGGCGTCCTCGCGGCGGTTCAAGAAAGACATCGCCACCATGGACGCGGCCAGCGAGGCCCTTCTCTCGCTCAAGCCGGTGATCTTTCACTACAAGAGCGACGACACTGGCACGCCGCAATTTGGTTTGATTGCCGAGGAAGTAGCTAAGGTAAATCCGGATCTGGTGGCGCGAGATAAAAACGGCGAAATCTACACCGTCCGCTACGACGCGGTAAACGCGATGCTGCTCAACGAGTTTCTTAAGGAGCATCACAAGATGCAGGAGCAGCAAGCCACCATCAATGAGCTAAAGTCAACAGTAGCGCAGCAACAAGAAGGCATGAGAGCTTTCGCTGCGACTCTCAGAGACCAGGCGTCGCAAATCCAAAAAGTAAGCGCTCAGTTTCAAGCGAGTAGACCAGAGCCGCAAACCGCCTTCAACCATCGTAGATGAACAGTTCGGTTCGCAATCTTCCCAGAGCAATAGATGAAAGGAAAAAAACTACGAAAACAAAAACGAATATTCTTTGTCGTGCATTCGCGGTGTTCGCGCTGGCCTGCCTTACATTCGTCCAGCACGCGCAGGCCGTAAACCCCGCGCCCGATGGCGGTTATCCAGGGGGCAACACAGCAGAAGGGCAGAATGCTCTTTTCAGCTTGAGCAGTGGTACATACAATACGGCTCTTGGGTTCTCTTCGCTCAGGAGCAACACCACCGGCAGCCTTAACACGGCCACTGGTGCTGGGACACTCCTGCTCAACACCGGGGAGGAAAATACAGCCACTGGCGCGGCAGCGCTTTTAAGCAACACCACCGGCAGCTCCAATACGGCCAACGGTTCACGAACGCTTCTGAGCAACACCACCGGCAACAGCAACACGGCCACTGGTGTTTTCGCACTGTTGCACAACACCACCGGCAGCTTCAACACGGCTAACGGTGTTGATGCGCTCGACCTCAACATCACCGGCAGCTTCAACACCGCCATCGGTTTTGATGCGTTAGTGAGCAACACCGTAGGCATTCAAAACAGTGCTACCGGTTATCAAGCGCTCTATTTCACCACCGGCAGCTTCAACACAGCCAACGGTGTTTTCGCCCTATTTAACAATACGACCGGCGGCTCCAACACGGCCTACGGTGTTAATGCGCTCTTTCACAGCACCATCGGCAGCGCCAACACGGCCTTGGGCGTTGGAGCCGGGAACGGCGTTACGACGGCCAGTAACGTTATCGCCATCGGTGCCGAGGGCGCGGACGTGGACAGTAGCTGCTTCATCGGAAACATTTACTCGAACAACCAGCCTGTTGTTGGGACCGATCCCGACTATGTCACTGTAACTAGCACCGGTAGACTCGGCCGGGGCAATATATCTTCGCGACGCTATAAACACGACATCAAGCCGATGGCCAAAACCAGCGAAGCGCTGTTCGGCCTCAAGCCAGCGAGCTTCCGTTACAACAAGGAATATGATGCTACGCAGACCTTAGCCTTCGGCCTTATCGCGGAGGAGGTGGCAGAAGTGTACCCTGATCTTGTGGGGCGCAATGCCAGGGGACAGCCCGAGTCGGTCCGTTACGACCAGATCAACGCCATGTTGCTCAATGAGTTCCTGAAAGAACACAAGAAAGTCGAGGAACAGGCAAACAGTATTGCCGAATTAAAGTCAACCGTTGCTCAGCAACGAAAGGACTTCGAGACAACAACCACGCAACAACAAAAGGGTTTCCAGTTCAGTTTCGCCAAACAGGAAAGCCAAATCCAAGCGCTGGCGTCAGATATTCAGAAGGTGAGCGGCCGGATTGAGATGCGCAAAGCGGCACCGCGAATAGCCACAAATCATCCTTAAACATTCACGAGCCACGTGTCCGCGAATCAGGCGAATTCGCCGACTGAGCAACAAGCCCGTTAATCGATTCTTTTTCGGGTCCAGTCGTGGGATTCGTGGGCAGCCCAAAAAAACCACCTTCAGGTGTTCTGGGGCGTAGTGTCAGTCGATACGCATGTGACCAAAGGCGATTTCACATTTCAGGTTCTCCGGTAAAGCGCGGCGTTAGCGAAGAAACCGGCTCGGTATCGCTCACGTTAAAGACTGCGTGTAGCGCAATTAGCTGCGCAGCGCCTTCGTAAACCGGACCAATTCGTCTGCGAGAGTTTCGATGCGCCGGATAGCCTTCTTGTCGATGATGTTGTCGCCGTCGAAACCCTCACTGGTGGCAAACACAAACCGCGGAATAATCACACAACGAAAATCGAGCATTAGGCTGTTTGCGTAAGCCATCACCGACATGTAACTGCCCATCCCGCCTGCGGCGCAAAGAAAGCCGACGATCTTGTCCTCCCATGCGCTGCCGGTTAGCTCGATCATGTTCTTGGTCGTCGCAGCAACATCGTAATTATAGACAGGCGCAGCGATGATTATTCCATCGGCGCCTTCAATGGTAGCACTGAGCTTCTTTGAACCTGGCATGCCATAACATTTGTCCGCGTCGCACAGAGGCAGTTCCATTTCGCGGATATCGATCCAATCACAATCGATTTTCTGCTTTTGCAGGTGCGCAAACGCTTTCTGGCCCATGCGGCGGCTGTTGCTGTCTGGGTTGCCGCTGGTGCTAATGACAAGATGCTTCGGCATTAAGTAATGCTAGAAGCAAACGCCGAACGCTCAACATCGAACGTCGAGGTAGCGCGAGCGCCCTCACTTGCGAAAGTCCCAGCCGCGCAATCCGGGAGGCTCGCGCCACATTACCGCTGCCTGCGATCGTAAGGGATGATGTTGTCCCATTCGTCAGCCGACGAGCGCGCGACGAATGCGACCACTGGCTCAGTATCGCTCATGTTGAACACTTCATGCGGCACGCCGGGCTTGATGTAAATGAAATCGCCGGTCTCGTTTTCGATCACTTGTTTGAGCCCTTCACCGAATTCATGGCGCACTTTTCCTTCGATGATATAGAGGATCACTTCGAAGCCGACATGGATGTGCGCGTAGGCGACGCCGCCTGGCGGAATGGTAGCAATGTTTGCCGACAGGCTTGTCGTTCCCACGTTCTTGCCTGAGATGCCCTGTTTGTAATGGATACCATTCCAATCGCGTCGCGCCCCGCCACTGCGAATGGTCAAAATTCCGCCGTGATCTTCCACCGCGCTCAATTCGATCTTGTCGTTAAGGCCCGTCATTTGCTCTTGCGAAAAAAATCGTCGAGCGCTCGGTCGTAAACCATCCAACCTCTTGGCGTGGGGTGTTCACGATGAGCAAATAGGAAACGTGGATCTGCATCGTGTTGTTCAAACTCGATTATCGGGAAATGATATTGCGCAGAGAGCTCCCTCATCCTGTCGTAATAAAGTTCCCGGGTTGAACGCGAAACCCCCCTCGCTGCATAAGCATCAATTGGCATGCTTAGAATCAATGGTTCAGCTTTGAGCTCCGCAAGCGTGCGGAACAGAAGTTCCAAGTCAGCCCATTCGCTCGCAGCAGCGATGCGCGCCCGAAACGCCGCATCCCTGGCGGGCCAAACAGCGTCGAAGGCTTCGGTATGTTGATAATCAGCATCCGATGACTTGCGTGCGCGCAGCCTGTGTGAACGCGCCGGCCGCAACCACTCTGGCATGGGCCTGTCTCCGGCAAGAATGTAAACGAGCGCTTCGAAATGATCTTGCAAATCAAGCATGACAGCTTGCAGCCTGCCCAGCGGCCAGATCGCCATCAGAACCATGCGATCCACTGGACGGCCGGACGCAAAACATTTGGCAGCGAGTTCCACCAGCCCGTCTTCTGCCAGCGTGTCAGGAAACTGTAACATTCGTTTCGCGATCGCAGCCTTAAGATCAAAATCAATGGCATTGCCGAAGAGAATGCCGCTGGCCGCAGGCAATGAGAAATTTCCGGCATAATACTCCGGCCTGTCGGCAGGCGTGAAAAACGAGCTCGCTGAAAGTGAGATTGCGACTTTGCGGCCACGCAACTCCGAGCCCAGTGCGCCCAGTTTCTGTAAAATGATCAATGAGGTAGTGCCCGCCTTGCCCACGGGACACACCTGAAATCCAGTCGGCGCGCTCGAAAAAAAATCAGAAGCCCTGTTTGGAACCGGGTCGGTCAATTCGGAGCTGCCGTAAAGGAGCAAAATGTCCGGCCTGTGCGCGGCCGCCCGCTCGAAAGCAAGCCCCTGATTCTTGATGAAGAAGTCTTTCGGAGCGACCGAATGAACCGTTTTTCGCTCAAGCTGGATTGCCAGCAATCTGACGCCGCACAAAATCCCAACCACAATTGCGCAGGCAACGAGCGCGCTAACCAAATGCGGTGCGCCCGAGCGCGCAGTGGCGGATCTTAGCATACGACTTCAGTAATATGGTATTCGACGCCGACATTTTCCAGGCTGAACTGGATTGCTCAAAATCGTCAACGGGCACACGTTAACTCTTCCGGCCACTGCCGGGACGCACAGATGATCCGGCGAGGATCTACTTTGGATCCGCAGCGGGCGGAGTTACCAAAACGAGCGCAATTCCACCTAACACAGCAATCGATGCCAGAACGTAAAGCAAGGTGACTGGTTCGTCGAGCAAGAGAATTCCGCCAGCGGCGGCAAGAACCGGCACGCTTAGCTGGACTGTCGCGGCACTCGTTGCCCTCAAACCAGACAAGGCACTGTACCAAAGGACGTAACCGAGGCCGGATGTGATCGCGCCGGAAATAATCGCATACCCAATTCCTGCAACATCGATATGCGCATGTGAAATCAAAGCAAGGCTGCCCGCCGCTACGAACAAGACAGCACGGACAAAGTTTCCGGTGGTAACAGCAATCGCGTCACCGGCAACTTTGCCACGGACCGAATAAATTCCCCAAGCCACGCCAGCGCTGAGCATCAACATTGATCCAACCAACGGCGGCGCGGAAAGACTGGGAAAGACAAGCAAAACGAGTCCGGCAAGCGCAATAACAAGTCCAAAAACCTGAATCAGGTGCAAACGCTCGCCCTTGTGAAATCCCCAGAGAATCATCGTAGCCTGAACCGCAGCGAAGAGCAGTAACGCGCCAGTGCCTGCTGGAAGACTGACATAGGCAAATGAAAAAGCCGCCGCGTAGACAAAGAGCGCGAGCGCTGATGGCCAGTTACCGGATTTGTCTAACGAAATCCCTCGCATTCTCGTGACGAGCCAAAGCGCGATCGCACCTGAAAAGACGCGAACGAAAGTAAACGTCGCGGGATCGATCGTCGTGTGCTTGAGCGCCAGCCGACAAAGCAAAGAGTTACTCGCGAACGCGATCATCGCGAGCGACGTGAGCATGAAAAGTCGCGTTGATTTCATCGCACATGAAATCCGACGAAACTGTTCGGAAGTGAAGTGGAATTGTAGGCGACCAACCGCCCCGTCACGCAGCACCTTCCGCCAGGGCAAGGATTGGCTGGTGGGTCTCGGCGCGTCTGTGGCGTTGCTGAAGCCCGCGGCTGGTCAGCTTTTTACTTCAAAGCGGCGAACCTCAGACCAAGGCCCTGACACGCCGCCGTTATTCGCGCGGACGCGAAACCACATCGTGAGTGTCGGCAACGTGCTCGTGCTGAATTGAGAGGGGGTGACGGTTTGGTTTAGCAGCGGCGAAGAAAAATCATTTCGATCGTCAATCTGGATCGTGTAGCTCGTCGCCCCGGCGACGTCGCTCCAATCGAACGTGATGTTTGTTCCAGGGGCAAAGCGCGCGTCTGCAGCCGGACTGATCAGTGATGGTGCAGTAAGGCCAGGTGTGGAGGAAGGCACAGGCGTGGGCGAGGCCGGAGGAGTCGGAGAGGGTGGAGGTGTGGCCGAGGGCGAGGGCGTGGGCGAGGCAGGAGCGCCGGCGGTAACGGTCAGGCTAGCTGTAGTGGTTGTATCGTAGAACGCCGTGATGGTGACCGATGTGTTGTTTGCGACTGCGAACGTCGTCACTGTAAAGCTGCCTGAAGTTTGGCCAGCTGGAACATTGACGATGCCAGGCGCACGAGCGGCGTTGGGATTGCTAGTTGCAAGCGTGACCGAAATTCCGCCCGCAGGCGCGGGCGAGCTAAGAAACACCGTGCCGGTCGCGTTTGTTCCGCCCCTCACGCTGGCCGGGGTTATCGTCATCGATTGAAGCAAAGGCGGCGCGTTGGGATCGGCACTCACGTTAACGAAAATGGATTTTGTCACTCCGCCTGCGCTCGCGAAGACGTTTCCTCCTGTAGGCAGCCCGATTACAGTGCTGGTTCCAATAGCGAAGCTGATTGCGCTGTTTCCTTCCGGGATCGTGACACTCGCCGGCACATGGATGATAGAGGGATTATCAGTCGTTAGGCTAACGGTGCCGCCACCAGCCGGGGCTGGAATCACTAGCGCAACACTCGCCCGGCCGGAATGGCCGCCGATTAGATCCTGAACGGAGGGACCGATCGCAAGCAACGTGGCTGGGCCGGGAGCGGGATCGATCTCGAGGATTCGCCCCTGCGACCCGCCGAATGTCCCGTAATGACCTTGAATGAAGACCCAGCGCGGAAACGGAGTCTCGGGCGCGGGTGTTGTCGTAAAAGTGGCGCTGATGCTGCCGGCGGGAACCGTAATGCTTTGAGGAACGATTACCTGGCCTTCCATGCTGCCTTGCAATGTGACGACTGCGCCCCCAGCAGGAGCCGGTGAAGTGAGCAGCAGTGTTCCGGTGACCGTGCCGCCCGATAGAACCGTGGAACTGCTGAGCGTTAACGAGGAAAGACTCGATGGTGGCGTAGGACTTCCAGGAGGAGTTACATTCAACCAGGTTTGTGGCGCACGATAGCCGTCGACGTCGGTGCCGGTTTCGATGATGACGCGGGTGGCAACTGAAACTGCGCTTGTGGGAATTACAAAATCGATACTCGTTGCGCCTGCGGGAATGACGACGGTACTCGGCGGCCTAACGATATTAAGGTCACTGCTGACCAGCCGAACGGTAGTGCCACCCGGAGGCGCAGCACTTTCCAATGTCACTGTAGCATTGACCGACGTCCCACCGATCACGCTCTCGTTACTCAAACTCGTACCGAAGAGAATCGGAAGAATGCCGAATGAATTCTGTCCACGACCATTGGCGAAGCCGGCAAATAAATCTCCAATGATTCCAACGGAGACGCCGTTGTTCGGCACCGGACCGGTGGTGATATTGGAAACCGTTGCATCGGTTCTTCCGGCCGGAACAGTAACCGTGGTCGCCGGCATGTTTACCTGTGGAATGTCGGTCGAAAGCGACACAACTGCGCCGCCCGCCGGCGCCGGATTATCCAACATCACTCGTGCGTGCGCCGTGTTGCCACCGAAGGCGTCGACGGGTTCGGCGAGAATCGCGAACAAATTTACGTCTGGCGGAGCGACTGGGGCCGTCACCGTGATTGCGCTTCCAGCCGACCAGAGACCGGCCACGTCGCCGTGCAGTGCGCGCACACGCCAAAAATAATTTCCCGGCGCGAGCAGATCCCGCGTGATCATATAATCGGAGCGGCTAGGGCTTAACCCGAGAGCAAAGGTACTGGGCGTGAAATTGGGACTTGTGTTGAATTCGACGTCGTAGCCCGGCACTTGTGGGTTCGGAGTATCCGACCAATCGATAAAGAATGGAAGCTGCACAGTTGCTCCACTAGCCGGCGCAACCGGCGACACGCCGGACGGAATCGGGGCGGCATCGGTGATTTGCACCTGGATGGCTGCCGAAGGAAGACTGCGTACGCCGTCCACAGAAACAGCGCGCACTCTATAATAAACGGTGAGCGCATTTCCCCAGATCGCGCCGGATTGAGTGCCGAAATAGATCGGCGAAAGCGTGAGGTTGAGTGGATAGGAAAACGTCGGTTCGTCATCTGCTTCGAGGAGGTAATACTGAGCATTCACGACCGAAGACCACTGGATATTGAAACTCTCACGCACGTGAAACTGCGCATTGTTCCCCGGCGTCGTGATCGTCGGCGTAGCTGGCGCAGGCCCCAGCCCGGTTACAACAAAACTTCGCGGTGTCGACCACGCCGAATCCACGCCACCGTTGTTGGTGGATTCACTGGCTTTGACACGCCAGAAGTAGGTGCCGTTTGCGAGCCCACTGACTTTATCGGAAGTACGTATCGGAATTGAAGGATCAGCTTCCTGGTTCGTAAAACCGGAGGCAGTCACGATCGAGAAAGTTGAAGAAGTGGAAACCTGCCAGGTATAGCTGCCGATCGGGCCCACAGTGGAAGGCGGTGCGTTCCAGCTAAGGCTTATTGGCTGAACCAGAGACGCGCCGTTGGCGGGACTTACTAGAACAGGTGCCGGAGGTTGAGCAGGCGTCGGCGTAGGGCTGGCATTTTGTCCGTGACTTGCAAATGTTGAGCCGTTCGAAACGAACAGCAACGCTGCGATCAATACTGAAGAATTCCTTTTAGCAAACATGGCGGGATGAAACCGTGAGCCGGAGCGAAAGTCGAATTTGGAAAGGTGCAGAAACTGTTACTTTCCCTCGCTCCCGTTCAATTTTCGCAGTTTAAGCGCCCTGCTGCTCGCACATCAGCAGCGAGTTGCGGCAAGTTTTAACTTCAGAGGATACGAGTTGTTATTTGCGCTGATGTGCGCCACCGAGTTCCGCGTATCGCGGACATGTTACGAGATGGTCGTTGACCATGCCTGTCGCTTGCATCAATGCGTAGCAGATCGTCGAGCCAACGAACTTGAATCCGCGTCGCAATAAATCGCGGCTCATGGCGTCTGATTCGGCGGTGCGTGCTGGTACGTCAGCCAACGTTCGCCAACAATTTTGAATTGGTGCGCCGCCCACGAATGTCCAGAGATAAGCGTCGAAAGTTCCGAATTCTTTTTTAACCGCGAGAAAGTTTTTCGCGTTCTCGATCGTAGCTGCGATTTTCAACCGGTTCCGCACGATCCCATCGTTGCCGAGTAATCGCTGGACATCTCGCTTGCCGTAGCGGGCAATTTTTTCCGGCCGAAATCCGTTGAGCGCTTTTCGGTAGTTCCCGCGTTTCTTCAAAATGGTGTTCCAACTCAGTCCCGCCTGAGCGCCTTCCAGAATCAAAAACTCGAACAGCACCCGATCTTCGTGCACGGGAACTCCCCATTCCTCATCGTGATAAGAAATGGCCGGTTCAGTCGTGGCCCAGGCACAACGCGGCATAACGTTGAAAAATATAACCGATCTAGCTCTGTTCAAAAGGTGCAACTGTAGACGCTGTAGAGGGAGCTGACAGTTGCCCTTGTATTTCGTAGCGGTTGCAAGCTGCAGGTACGGCCGTATGGGCAGTCCACGCATTGTGAACTTTTTGAAACCGCTACAGGTCGGCGGCCACAGGAGTGGCGCGACAGCTCGGCGCGACCTCATCCGATTTGGACTTTGGGTTCTTAGATGAAACTTGAATTGCCTATTTTGCATTAACACCGGGCTTAAGCCAGGTGTATGCGGCCGTCGAGACGACAAACTGTTTCAAGAGTTTTTTGCGCGGATGGAAAGCCGTTGAAACGGCTTCGTCGTTGCTGGCTTTAACACCCGGCTAAAGCCGGGTGTCAATGGAAGCAGCCGCTTACACTCAGTTTCGATTCGCGCGAAGGTCCCCAAATTCACTGCGTTGTTGCACAGCTGCGAATCAAACGCACCTTCATGGCGAAGGAGGAGTTCGAGGGATGACGCAAACGCAAGTTATCGAGAAACATCGCCTTGTTTCGCCTGCGGGGACGCCGCAGGCGCTGGCTTGGGACCGCCGGAACAAAAGGTTGTGGCTGGGTTCGCGTGATCTGCGCCGCATCTATGCGATCGATCCGGAGAATGGAACCGTCTTGAAACAACAAGAAGCGCCCGGCATTCCGTGGGCTGCGGTCGCGTTAAACGGCGAACTACGTTTCACCATTGGCGAAGGCGCGGATGATGATCGTTACATTTATCGTTACACACCTGCCGGTGAATTTTCAAAGATGTTCGCGTGTCCCGAATTTACGGGATCATACCTCAGCTTCGACGGAAAGAATCTGCACATGAGCCAGTGGCACAAGAAGCGGGTACTGATGTTCGACGATGAAGGGAATGTGGTTCGCGAGATTCACATCGGCGCCGAAATCTCTGGCCACACCTTTGCCAACGGCTCACTTTATGTTTTGCGAGGACAGGAACAGCCGAACGAGGATTGGCGGATCGCTCGACTGAATCCCCAAGAGGAAACGCCGGCGGTTGAAGATGTAGCTATCGTCCCATTCGCGTGTCGCTCACTGACTTTCGACGGCGAACTGTTCTGGTCCAATTATCGCGCCAAAGACACGATCATTTCATTCGCTCTTCCGAAATGAGAACACACACATCATGAGACGAGCTAGTAACAGATCAAGTTCTCACTCCTCACCAACGAGTTCAGCATTTATTAAAGAGGTCTTAGGCAAAAGCGTTGACACATTTCGGACGCTTCAAATACAAGTGGTGCTTCACCCGTAACGTTTCTGACTCCGACTCAAACTCGATTAAAAAGCGACACTTGCTGCTGGCGACTTCTCAGGTCTCACTAATCACGTTTCGCTTTTGGGACAGGGCCCAAGGCTGAGTTTAACGTGAGATGGCATATGAAAACATCGAATCCTACCATTAAAGCCCAGATTGCTCGAAGCGCGTTCTATCTGCTTCTGGTCCTGGGCATGTGCGCGATGCCTTTCGCACTGGCTCAACGCAGCTTCGACGGCCTAACGACACGGGCGACGTTATTGAAGCAGACCCAACGAAGCCTCAGCTTCGCGGACCGGGTCGCTTATCAGCGCGCGATTGAAGATGTTTACTGGCGGCATCGGATTTGGCCGAAAGAGAACGCAAGGTCTAAACCGTCACTCGGTGAGGTGATGTCGGCCGCGCAGGTTGAAGAGAAGGTAGAAAATTACCTCCGCGACTCGAAAGCGCTGGAAGTATATTCGCAGACGCCGATCGCTCACGGGCAGCTGCAAGCCGAGATGGAGCGGATGGCCCGGAACACCAAGCAGCCGGAAGTCCTGCGGGAACTGTTTAAGGCCCTC
This sequence comes from uncultured Verrucomicrobiae bacterium, assembly GCA_963825355.1. GTDB lineage: Bacteria > Verrucomicrobiota > Verrucomicrobiia > Chthoniobacterales > UBA10450 > Udaeobacter. The sequence continues at coordinate 222,844 of CAWGSY010000017.1, forward strand.
GGAAACGATCCCTTTATTATTGCTGAGTGTCTGGCCAGGCCGGTGTTAACCGAACGCTTGGTCGCCGAGTTATCCTTCTTCGACAAAGACCAGCGCTTGGCCTTCCTACGAGCTCAAGCCGCCGTCAGCAAATTCAGCCTCAGAACGGTAGGCGCAGCTACTTATGTCCTTCCGGAGATTACCAACCTTGACGAGTGCATCGATAACACCTGGACAGCGACCAGCTCTACGAATGCGCCGGGTGCGCGATTCAGGCACACGGCAGTTTGGACTGGCAGTGAGATGATTGTATGGGGCGGAACTTCTGATGGCACCAATGGTTTGAACACCGGCGGCAGATACAATCCCAGCACGGATAGCTGGACAGCAACCAGCACCACTGATGCACCTGTTGCGCGAGAATTCCACACGGCAGTTTGGACTGGCAGTGAGATGATCGTCTGGGGCGGAACTCCTGATAACATCAGCTATTTGAACACTGGCGGGAGATACAATCCCAGCACTGATAGCTGGACAGCAACCAGCACCACTAATGCGCCTGTTGCGCGAAAATTCCACACGGCAGTTTGGATGGGAAGTGAGATGATCGTGTGGGGCGGGACCAACGGCAGCCCTTTGAACTCAGGCGGGAGGTACAATCCCAGCGCTGACGCTTGGACAGCCACCAGCACCGCTAACGCGCCCGTTGCGCGAGACTCACACACGGCAGTTTGGACCGACAACGAGATGATCGTGTGGGGCGGAACCGATGGCAGCCCTTTGGACACTGGCAGGAGGTACAATCCCAGCACTGATAGCTGGATAGCAACCAGCACCACTAATTCGCCCGTTGGGCGATTCCTTCACACGGCGGTTTCGATCGGAAGTGAGATGATTGTGTGGGGCGGAGAGGGCACAAGTGGTGTTTTGAACACTGGCGGGAGATATAGTCCGAGCACTGATAGCTGGACACCCACCAGCACCGCTAATGCGCCCGATCCGCGAGACTCACACGCAGCAGTTTGGACAGGAAGTGAGATGATCGTGTGGGGCGGACTCGGCACCGGCGTCGCCTTTAACACAGGCGGGAGATACAATCCCAGCACTAACAACTGGACAGCCACCAGCACTACTAATGCGCCCGATGCGCGAGAACCTTACGCGGCAGTTTGGACTGGCAGTGAGCTGATCGTCTGGGGCGGAACTCCTGATGGCATTAACGCTTTGAATACTGGAGGGAGATATTGCGCGGAACTGCCGCCGAGACCAACACCTACGCCCAGGCCGCGCCCGACTCCCGCGCCTCGGCCATGAATTGGGAAAGGCTGATCCCTCTTCGCCGATGAAGACTTCGCAGTTGCGTTAATGAAGTAGTCGCCTACGGCGGCCAAGTATCTAATAGCTAGTAGTGATCAGTCAGTCGGCCAGTGCGCGGGCGACGTGCAAGCTGTGATTTCCCGAGCGAGAATGCGTCTGATGTAAGCGCTGTCATGTTGAGCGAAGGGCTGCAACGAAATGCAAAACATAAGCCACGCGGTAACGTCATAGCGAGAAGGAGCAGGCAAAGATTGCGGCTTCCACTGCTCGAGCAATTCAACATTGCAAAACTGGCGGGACGACAGTCAAGCGTGAGAGCACCTAACATGAAATGCCAAACGAAGATGTTTCATCAGCGAATCGCGAAGGAAGCACTCGATCAGGAATGATCAAGTAGGAGACGCTTCTGTTTGGACGGCGTTTCTGTGAACCGCGCGGCATTGGCGTTTGATACAAACGCCCTGCAATTCAAGAGTCTAGTTTGTCGGACATTACAGCGTCGCTTTCGCCTGCAGAACACAACGAAACAGAATCCCGCTTTGGGTTTTGTTGTGTACTTATCGCGTTCGCCGTGGAAAAGGTTGACAGTCCGAGAAAGATTAATGTGCTGTGATGATTATCATTTTCGGAGTTTCTGGCGCTGGCAAAACTACTATCGGCAAGTTGCTGGCGCGTGAACTCGGCTGGCGTTTTCTTGAAGCCGACGACTTTCATCCGGCAGCAAACATCGAAAAGATGCGCAGTGGTCATCCACTAACGGATGAAGATCGATCGCCGTGGCTGGAGTGTTTGCGCAAACAAATCGAACGATCGGTTTCCGCCCGCGAGAATGCCGTGCTGGCCTGCTCGGCATTGAAACGTGCTTACCGCGATCGTCTGCGTATCGGCGATGAAGTAAACTTTGTGTTTCTTCGTGGCGACTATGCGCTCGTCGAAAAGCAATTCCGCGGCAGGCAGAGGCATTTTATCAATCCGAACTTGTTGCAGAGTCAGTTCGATGATTTGGAGGAACCACATCCGGACGAGAATGTACTAACGATCGAACTGGGACGAACGCCGGAGGAGATTGTCGAGAGAATCAAAGCGAAGCTGCATTTGGCTAGCAAACGTTCGAAGTAATCTCGTCTCGCGACTTACAGGCCGAGGGCGGCCTGGCTCCATCGCCGCGTGTTAACGGGTACCGGAGCCGACCTGCCCTCAGGCCGTTCACTCGACCTTTTCTTGGTACAGATTATCGCTTTCGACATTGAAAATTCGGTTCCATCGTGCGCGATAATTCTCGAACGCGATCTGCGCGCCCAATTGCATCAGCTGTTCTTCGGAAAATTGCTTTCGCAAGCGCGCATACAAATCATCCGAGACATTCGCGGGCGTATCAGTCATAGCGTCAGCAAGTTCGATGACCAGGCGTTCGGTGTCATTGAATGATGTCAGGTCGTCGGTGAGCACAGCGCGCAATTTGTCATCGCTCAGGCCGGCTTTTCTGCCCGCGGCAGAAGTGACGTCTATTCAGAAAGGACAACCAACACGCGACGCGGCGCGTACTTTTCCGAGTTGAATGTAACGCAATGAGACAAGGCGTTTGTGACCGAGCGCCGCTTCGAGCTTCATGCGGTTCATAGCGGAACTTCGCCGCGCTGGCGAAAATATGCGGAGCAGCCGCAAAGTGAAGATTGAGTGAGCCCAAACCTTGAGAAGCTTCTACCGACGCTCGTTGGCGCTGGTGTCGAGTTCATTATTATAGGTGGCGTTGCGGGCATCTTGCACGGTTTGGCTCGCGCAACGCATGACGTTGACTTGTTTACTCTCGCAACGAGCAAAATATTCAACGGTTGGCCAGTGGTACAGCGATTTGTTACCGCACTCGTTCGAGGTTGAAGCCTTCGGCTTCCGCTTCAAATGTCTCGATCTGCCGACACTGATCCGGATCAAGGAAGCGGCGGGCAGACGAAAAGATTTGGAGGCAATCGCTGAGCTGCGCGTTCTGTTGGGAGAGACGGAAAAAAAGCAAACTTAGGTACGGACAGGTTTTTTCAGCGACGCGACCTTGTTTACCAGCGTGTTAGTTCCTTTTTCCAGAAGCATGCCCCACGCACTGAGGACAGCGAGGGTGGGAATGCAAATCAATAAGAATGCCCAGATCGGCACTTCCCGAATGCGAAGCCCGAGCCAGATTACGTACGGCTGGTGTGTCAGGTAAAGGCCATACGAATACAGGCCGACGAGGCCGAACAATTTGGCGGGCGAGTTAAACAGCGAAATCAATCCAGCTATGCCAACAATTTCAAGCATGCAACACGCACCTGTGGCGAAATCGACGAAAATGTATTCGTACAAGCCGTGATAAAGCTGTAGTGCCCCCGGGTAAAGGATCAAGCCGGCTACGAATCCTGCGCCGCGAAGAAGGAACCATTCCATGCGCGCGGGCGATTGCGTGTACCACATTGCCAGCGACATCCCGAGCGCAAATTCCGGCAATCGACAAATTGCGAAGCCGCCGAGTACCCACAATCCGTTTTGCGGCCAAAGCACGAGCAAAACATAGCGTGCGAAAAATCCCGCAGCGCATCCAATGAACAGAAACCACCATGGTCCAACACGCCGTGCCGTCCAGAAGAGCAGGGGAAAGATCAAATAGAACTGGATCAGCATGGCGAAATACCACCATGACGCGTTTAGATACATGAAGTTCATCTCGATATCGATGAACCGCAGACCGAGCAGGCTGAGGATGATGCGACTATCCACCGGTTCGAGGCGGGCAATGAACGGCGAAACAAGGTAGACGAGGTGCGCGACCCAATACATCGGGTACAGCCGTACGAAGCGCGCCCAGTACCACCCGCCCCAGGCAATTTCTTCCTTCTCGGCGCGACGTGCGGTCGATTGCATGAGCGTCCAACCGCTCAGAATAATGAACACACCGACGGCATGGAAACCCAGGCCCGATACTTTGAACCAGGCCAGCCTTAAAGCTGTGAGCCCGCTCGCGCCGAGATCGCTCCAATCAGGCGGCGGAAGGACGCCATGTTGGAAATAAGTCGAGAAAAAGTGAAAATAGGCGACGAACAAAATCGCAAGGCCCTTTGAAATATCGATCCAAAGCAGCCGTTTCACGGGATGGGCTTAACAGGGCGAAACTGTCTTGGTCAAGAACTAGAGCTCATCACAAATAGCGCTGTCATGTTGAGCGAAGCGAAACATCTCTGTTTCATTTCGGTTCTGTGCCAATTCAGATTTGATCCGAGATTCTTCGCTTCGCTCAGAATGACACGTTGAGACTGCGAGCACCTTGGTATTGATTCGGCGTCTGACACAAACGCCGAACAAAAAGTGGCCGTGGCGATTGACTTCGTTTACTAAGACGCCGGGTCGACCATCGTGGCGGATCGAGTCGTGCTTCCGGCGAGCGCGAGGATCACATCTGTTTTTGCGATAGTGCCGATCAGACGTTTCGTTGCCAAATCACTTACCACTGGCAGCCGCTCGCCGTCGTGCTGCCTGAACCGCTCGAGCGCCTCAGTAAGGGACGCGTCAGGCCGGACGACCGGAATGGAATCGTGCAGGATGTCCCGTGCGATAACGACCTTTGCGAGCTCCGGTGTGTTCAGGTAATTTTTGACATCGTGTAACGAAACAGCACCGACAAAATAGCCGTGATCGGCGACGTAAAGATAATTGAATCGGGTGGCGATGAATTTCTCGCCTATCTCCGAGAATCCAGCTGTGGATGAAATCGTCAGCGGTTGTGGTTTCATGATGTCGCGAACGTGGAGCTCCGCGAGCTGCTTGCGGTAATCGCCGGCGCCTTTTCGTTTCAGAGCTTCAGCATAGATAGAGCGTTTCTCGAAGCTGACCGACGTGTAGTAGCCGGCTACGCACGCCAGCATCAGCGGGAGAATGATCTGATAATCAAGTGTAATTTCAAAGATCATGATGATGGCCATGATCGGCGCATGAGTGGCGGCGGCAAGAAATGCGCCCATGCCCACGAGCGCAAATGCGCTGGGATTAATCTGGAGATGACCGAGTACGTGTTGCGCGCCATTACCGAAGAGAAATCCAAGGCTCGCGCCGATGAAAAGCGTCGGCGTGAAAACGCCGCCAACCGCCCCGGAGCCGAAAGTGGCGCTGGTCGCAAGGATTTTGAAAACGAGGATCACGGCGACCGTCTGCCAAAGCCACTCGCCGCGTAAAATGCCGCTTACCGCGCTGTAACCATTGCCGCAGACTTGCGGATAGAACATAGCGAGCGCACCTACGATTAATCCGCCAACACACATCTTGACGTAAACGGGGGCGGCCATCCGTCCCGCCCATTGCTCGCTCAAGCGCAACAGCCGGATAAACCACGGTGCGAGCAGCCCCGCACCGACCCCAAGCAGCAGATACGGCACAATTTCCCAGCTATGGTTAAGTCTGAACGCTGGGATCGCATAGAGCGGGTCCGCGCCAAGGAATGCACGCACAGTCAATGTGGCAATGACTGAGGAAAAAACGAGAGGGCCGAAAATTTCCATGGCCACAGAGCCAAGCACGATCTCGGCGACAAATAGAGCGCCGGCGATGGGAGCATTGTAGGCGGAAGCGATTCCCGCGGCTGCGCCGCAGCCAACGAGCAATCGGAGGCGCGGAGTGGACCATTTTCGGACCCGACCGGCAAGCGAAGCCGCGAGTGCGGAAAGTTGAACCAGCGGTCCTTCGCGCCCAATCGATCCACCGGAAGCGATGGTGAAAAGAGAGGAGAGACATTTAAGCAGCGTGCGTCGCGCGGCGATTTTGCCATCGCCGAGGACGACAGCTTCCATGTAGTCGGTAGTTGCTACGCGGCCGCGGAAGCGCGTGCCGAACTGAAGAATCGCACCGGCTATCAGTCCGCCAACTGCTGGAACTATCAGGCGGAGGATTCGCGGCATTTCGGAAAAACTTTCAACCAGGCCCGGGGCTGAGCCGCCGGTAAGAATCTTGTGAACAATGCTCGTTGCGAAGCGGAACGCGATCGAGGAAACGCCTCCGCAGAAGCCGATGATGCCAGCCCAGATCAGTGTCACCTGAAGATCGGATGGCCAAAGCCGCTCCTGAAACCAGACCAGGAGTTTTAGCCGCCGAAGAGTCTTCAGCCTTGATCCAGATGAATCAGGAATAGCGTTGCTGGAACTCACTGCTATCAACTTGATGCGTGGCAACGGCAGTCAAGCGAGATGATATGTTGCGGAGAATGATGCTTATCGCGGCTCACGCGAGATCCAGCCCGTGATTGTCATGAATCCGACTGACACTTTGCTCGAGCGTGATCGCCTGCGCGTGGTGATCGCGACGATTCTGATCAATGTGATCGCGGTTTCATTGCTGACCTTCGTGCCGTGGTCGGATTGGCGCACCGGCACCGCTCTTAATTTTGTCGATAATTGCCTGCTCATTGGTTTTGCAGTCGTTAGGCATGACAAACTGCTCGCGCGATTGCTTCTCTTCGGAATTGTAGTCGGGTTCACGGAGCTTGCTGCTGATGCCTGGCTGGCGGCGGCCCAATGATCTGGCGTTCGCCGCTTTGGATGCCGCTGGCCTGGGAAGTCGTGGCGGTGCAATTTCGGATACATCGGGCTGCGTTTGTCGGAGAGTTTCGGCAAGACCGGTCTGCTAATGATCGGATTGCTCGGTGCCATTAACATTCCGTTCTACGAAGAGATGGCCCGCCGTATTCATTGGTGGCAATACACTGGTTGCCGAATGATCTCGTTTACGCCGTGGTACATCATTCTCGCCGAGTTCGGTATCGCGATGGCGTTCGCATTGCTGGCGCGAACTCTTCGTCGCGGTTCGTGGCGTGTCGCCGTTTCCGCCGGTGTCCTTGGCGGAGTATCGATTTTTGTTTGCTACGCTGTGGCCTTTCTGATTACAGATCGATTAATTAGCTAAAGCCGAATGAAAATTTCAAAGGTCTTCGCACTGTCTGTGGCAATCTTGAGCGCTGTAATTGTTGTGCGCGCAAGTGTGCCGATCATCGTCGCTACACCTGGCAGAATGGTTGCCGCAATGAAACTTGTTACCGACGCGCAAGATAAGCTTCAGAAAGACGACGTCGCCGGTGCAAAGCGAAATGTCGATGCAGTTCTCCAACGCGATCCCACGTTTTGGCCGGCGCTCTACGTGCGCGCGCAGATTTACTCGCACCAAGGCAAATACGACCTGGCATTGAAGGATTGCAACGAAGCGCTCCACCAAGATCGCAGCGTGGTCGAGGCTGCGATATTGCGCGCCAACATCAATGCTCGGCTCGGTAAGCATGCAGAAGCACTGAAGGAATATGATTATCTAATCTCGCTTCATCCCCGGAATGTGACGCTCGCCAGGGTTATGAGCGATCGTGCCTGGTTTCGCGCCACGTGCCCGAACGACTCGTTTCGGAATGGGCAACAAGCAGTGAAAGACGCAAAGGCCGCGTGCAGCATAATGACATGGAAGGACGAGCAGATGGTGGACACTCTCGCAGCAGCGTATGCAGAGACTGGCGATTTCAACTCAGCGATTCAGTACGTCTCGCAAGCGCTGGCTGTGAAAGGTATATCGTCCGACAGCACAAAACTTTTTCAGCGACACCTTGTGTTGTTTCAACAACGCAAGGCAATTCGGTCTTGAACCGGTGCAGGGGACGTGCGCATAGGTCCCCGGTTAAACGGGCACGCCATAGAAAGTTGTAGGGCGTCTGTGTCAGACGCCGGGGAGAAAGATGGCATTTGGCAGAAACGCCCTACAATGAACACAAGCAGCGAATGTAAAGATGCCCGATGCATTCGTCGCTACCATGTAGGCACCCGGTAACTTCCGCACATCATGCGCATCGTTTCACTTTTACCGGCTGCGACGGAAATCGCGGGTGCGCTAGGACTGATGGACCAAGTCGTTGGCGTTTCGCATGAGTGTGATTTTCCTAAACAAGCTAACGAACGGCCGCGCGTCACTCACTGTCCCGTTCACGATGCAAAGATGGCGAGCCGCGAAGTGGACGAGTGGGTGCGCCGCGCACTGCATGACAGCGGCACGATTTATACCATCGATGAGCCGCTTCTTCGGAAACTGCAGCCGGATGTAATTCTAACCCAAAAATTGTGCGACGTATGCGCGGTCGGTTACGGCACCGTCGCGAAGCTTGCGCAAACTTTGCCTGGTCCGCCTAGAGTAGTGAATCTCGAACCGACGAGTCTGGCTGACATTTTCGGCGATATTTGGCGCGTCGCTGATGCGTGCGATGCGCGCGAACGCGGGGAGATGTTGATCACAAATCTCTCGGCGCGCGTTGAAAACGTGCGCAAGCGTGTCGCGACGATTCCGAACCGCCCATGTTGTTTTCTGATGGAATGGGTGGATCCGCCATTTTGTTCCGGTCATTGGGGACCGGAACTCGTAGAGATCGCTGGTGGCCACGATTCGTTAGGCCGAAAGCATCAGCCGTCAGCGCAAATCGAATGGCAGCGAGTGTTAGGTACCCGTCCAGAGATTATTGTACTTGCGCTTTGCGGATACGACATTGATCGAGCTCAGCGCGATTACGAATTGCTCAGGCAATTTCCTGGTTTTGATTCGATTCCCGCCGCGAACAACGGGCAGGTGTACATCGCAAATGCCAGCGCATACTTCGCGCGCCCCGGTCCACGCATTATCGACAGTTTGGAAATTCTCGCAGGAATTTTGCACCCGATGGAATTTCCGGAGTTCGTTTCGCAAGGATCTCACGACCCGCGCGTGGTGCGAAGCCGCTGACCTGGTCAGCAAAACCGCTTGTTAACGCTATTTGCCGCCGAATCCGGTTATCTTCCAGAGCTTGTACGGCTCGGTTCGCATGGATTTGCCGTCATTAAAACGCGGCATGTTCTCGATCTGCGATGTGGTGACGTAAAGCTCGTTATTCGGTCCCCAGCTTAACGTGTCTGGCCACATGAGCCGCTTGTCCGCGATGACCGGCTCGATGTTTTTCGTCGCAGGATTCCAATGCACGACCGCGTTGTGTTCCAGGTCCGTCAGATAGATGCTGCTGTCAGGCGCTTCGAGCATTCCGTCAGGCGCCGGCGTCTCCCCAACGTTTTCCACTTTAGACTCGAGATCCTTCTTGCTGAGGTGTTCGTCGGTAAGAAAACTCGTCTTGATGCGGTAAAGCTTGTGAGCAGTAAGCGCGTGATAATAGAGATAGCCGTTCTTCGCATCGAGCGCGATGCCATCGGATGCGATCTGCGGTGGCGCTTTCTTTTTCTGGTCAATCAATTCTCTGCCGTCCACGACCAGCTTGAAATTCTTCTCTGGTTGCGTCGAAGGATGGCCATCCAGTAGTCGCCGCGCATTTCCGTTCTTGAGATTAACAACGATAATTGCGCCCTTGCCGGAATCGGTGACGAACGCGGTGTCCGAGCGTGTATCGATCCGAACGTCATTCAGATAACTTTTGGCCGGCGCGATATCTTCACCGAATGGGATCGTCTGCGCGACTTCATTCGCTTGCAGATCAATTTTGACCAGCTTTGGGCCACCCTTGACGATCTCCTGCATTTTCGGCGCCGCAGGATCAAGTACCCACAGAGTGTCCTGATCATCCACAACGACGCTCTGCACGCAGACGAAATGCGAGGCGGCGGCGCCCGGCTTGTTCCATTCCTCGTTCGGAAATGGTTTCGGCTCGCCGTTTACGATTTCTGCGACGGAAATGGAATGCTGATCCGACCAGTATGGAAAATTCACGAAAATGCGGCCGGACTTTGTTGACACCCCCACACCGGTTACCTGTTGATCCGCGAAACTGGCGACCTCTTGCAGGTCCGCACCCGCGACGGCTGTTGCGTTGATGATAAGAGCGGCGAAAAGCAGATGAACGCGCATGGAAAGAGTTCGTCGCTCAGTTAGGAACTGGATGACCAAATGGCGGAGCAGCGAACATGGCTGCGTTCATTATTGAAATCTGCGTCGCTAGCGGCGTAGTAGAACCACCAGCAAAACAATCAGCAGAACGACGCCCAGTCCGCTCGGATAATATCCCCAACCAGTGCTGTATGGCCACGCCGGCAGGGCACCGATCACCAGGAGGAGCAGGATTAATAGCAGGATAAAACGCATAACTTGGTCTGTTTGATTTGGAATGCGATCCCGAGCACGCGTCCGTAGGGAACGCGCGTTCGACGAATCGCGTATGTATCTACGGATTTGGCGAAGTGTTAACGTTAATATCTGTCTTCTTCTCTTCTTTCGTCGTGGTGGTACTGCTTCCCGGTGGATTCACGATTGTGGTGTTACTTTCTTTCTTGTCAGGAGGATTGACGGTCGTCGTCTTTTGCTCACAGGCGGCGAACAAGCCCAACATAGCCAACAGGTAAATCGTTTTTGTCATACCACTTGAATCGTATCTGGCGGGCATTCGGTCGCCTCTTTGTCGACGGTACTTCGGCCGACCCAGCAAAGATGCCTCGCTTAGCGTTACGTAGTGATTGCGGATAACCGCACGACGTGAGCGACTAAAAAGCTTTGCGTATACGATGGCTCTGCTAATTACGTTTGGCCGTGCCATACGAATGCTGACCGAAACAGATTTGCATCAGTCTCTTGTCGCCGAAGTTGAATCGCGTCGAGGTTCCCAAGTCGATAACATCCTGTAAAAGTTGATATGAGGTTTTGGCCGAAGAATGGCAATCGCGTTTTGGTCGTCGGCATTTTCCAAAGTGCGGGGGCGGGTCGAGCCGGTACTGCATAATCTCCACCGCGCCGGATTTCGTCGAGCCGCGGCGATCCACGCTGGGGCGAAAGGCCGGCCAAGGATCGAGGAACATGGGATTTCGGCGATCGGAGGATTGGCTGCCGGTTTAATCGTTAGCGTCGTTCTTGGAGCACTTATCTTTTGGGCCTGCGGAATGTTGGGCGGCAATCGGCCCGTCGGCGTGGCTTTGCTACTCGCTGCGTTCGCATTCGGCGGTGCGATCGTCGGCTGGATTTTCGTCCAATTGCTTCGGGAGCATGTCGATTCGGCGAGCTTAGCCAGATTCACCAACACGATTCTGCCGAATGAAGCAGTCGTTCTAGCTGAAGTCGAAGCGAGCGAATCCTCACGAGTGCTGGCGATTTTACGAGGCGTGGAAGCCGAAGCGGTGACGTTCGGTTTTTATCCACCACCCCCTTTCGCTATTGACTCGACCGCACGAACGGCCACTCACGAACTGGCTTCGAGTCAGCGCCTCGTGGAAAAGGCGGCCAGCCTTGCACAGGCAATTGCGGTCAGTCGCACAGCGAAACCGCGGGGGCCATCTTTCCTGCACCGATTAGTAGAAATCGAGAATGCGTTGGAGTGGGCGAACATGAGCCTCACCATGTCGGATGAGGCGCAGCACGCCTTCACGCTTTCGGCGGAGTGGCTGTTGGATAATGCCTATTTGATTCGCGAACAGGTGGCAGATCTTCGCAAGAGTCTTCCGCAAAAATCCTATGGAAAGCTGCCTCTGATCGCCAGTGGTCCCAGTGCGGGATTGCCGCGGGTCTACCAGGTTGCAGCGGAGATGGTCGCCGAAACCGACGGAGCCTTGGATCCTGAGATTATCCGGAGATTTTTGGGCGCGTTTCAAGCGATCACGCCATTGGATATCGGAGAACTTTGGGCTCTTCCCCTGATGTTGCGATTGCAGTTGCTCGAATGTCTTCGCACGCTCGCGATCCAAGTCGACCAACAGCAACGGGAAAGCGAGGAGGCCGATTTCTGGGCAAACCGGCTTATCACCGCCGTCCGGCACAATTCACCGCGATTGCTCAAAATAATGGAACAACTCGTGGAAAGGTATCCGGAGCCGACGCCGCATTTTGCGAGCGAACTGGTGGCGCATCTCTACGACGACGAGGGAGCGCTCCCCGTAGTGAGCGGCTGGCTGGAACGTTCGCTCCGTTCGCCGCTGCTCGAGGTCATGCAGCAGGAACACCGGCACCAGGCGGTACAGCAAACTGCCCTAACGAATGCGATCAATAGTTGTCGACGACTTGCGCAAATCCAATGGCGGGAACTTTTCCAATCGGTCAGTTGGGCGGAAAGCGAATTGGCCGGGGACCCGGCTGGCGTTTACGCCCGGATGGATTTTGAGACGCGTGATCGATGCCGCAGTGCGGTGGAGGAAATCGCGCGCTGGTCACAATGTTCGGAACAAAAAACTATTGATAACGCCTTTGCGCTGGCGAAGGCCGCGCAGGACGAAGTTGCACGTCACGTCAGCTACTACCTGATTGACTCGGGTCGGCCGATGCTCGAGCAAGCCACCGGCGCGAGATTACCAATGGCGGAACGATCGCGCCGATGGCTTCGTGCCAACGCTACGGCCGCTTACTTCGGAAGCCTCTTTGTGCTCATGGCCGTCTTGGTAGCGGCTCCTCTCCTTTTCATCGCTGAGTTGGTTCCCTGGGTAACACAGGCAGTCTTGGGACTTTTGCTCCTTTTGCCCGCAAGTGAGCTAGCGGTGCTCATTGTGAATTATTTGGTGATCTCGGTCCTCCCACCGGAGGTCTTGCCTAAAATGTCCTTTGAAAAGGAAGGCATTCCCGATGATTGCCGCACGCTTGTAGTGGTGCCGATGCTGCTGACCACTCCGAGCGCAATCCAAAGCCAACTCAGCCGGCTTGAAATTCATTACCTCGGAAACACCGATCCGAATCTGCGTTTTTCACTCTTGTCAGATTTTTCTGACGCACCGCGGCAGAGCATGCCGGAAGATGCAGAATATATCGACATCGTGGCACGCGGTGTCGAGGAATTGAATCGCCGACACGGAGAGGGGCATTTCTTTCTTTTTCATCGCGGTCGCATGTGGAGCGAGAGCGAGCAACGCTGGATCGGCTGGGAGCGCAAGCGCGGGAAGCTTGAGCAACTCAATCAATTTCTTATCGGCGAATCCACGCCCGAGCTGGAAGGATTTCTTCATGCGGGCGATCGTGCGCGGCTCGAGGGCATTCGTTTTATCATCACTCTGGACGCCGACACCCAACTGCTGCGTGACACCGCCCGGAGGATGATTGAAACCCTCGCGCATCCGCTCAATCAGGCACGGCTTTCGTCAGATGGTCGCCACGTAGTTCGCGGATACACGATCATTCAACCAAGCGTCAGCGCGTCGCTTCCGAGCGCAACGGCCACATGGTTCTCACGCATCTTTGCTGATCCGCGCGGGATCGATCCTTACACGCACGCGGTCTCCGACGTTTACCAGGATTTGTTCGGAGAAGGCAGTTATCACGGCAAAGGGATTTACGAATTGCAGACGTTTCACCGGCTCTTATCAGGACGATTTCCAACGGCGCACTTGTTGAGTCATGATCTGCTTGAAGGATGTCATGTCCGCGTAGGCCTGGCGACGGACATCGAGTTGCTGGATGTCTTCCCGAATAGTTACATCGCGTGGTGGAGCAGGCAGCACCGCTGGATTCGCGGCGACTGGCAAATCATTGACTGGCTCAAGTCTTGCGTGCCCTTCGGGGGCGGCAGGATGGAGCCCAATCCGCTTTCCGTTTTCAACCGCTGGAAGATCTTCGACAATCTGCGCCGCAGTCTGGTGCCCCCAGCAATCATAGCCCTCCTCCTGTTCGGTTGGTTTTGCACAGCTGTTCCGATCCTGTGGAGCGCGATCATCGCGGGTCTGATGTTTTGGCCGGTTCTAAATGCGTTCCTCGCTCTATTGGTCCATCCGCCACCGCCCGGGACGAGATTTTGGCGCGACCCGCGCGACCGTCTTCTGCGCGTCATGCTCACGGTTATATTTCTGCCGGATAATGCGGCAATGGCGCTCGATGCGATCGTTCGCGTCGTTTATCGGCGAATCATGTCGCATCGGCTGCTCCTGGAATGGGAGACGGCGGCAGACGCTCACCGGCGCGCGAGAAGTCGCCAACTGCAATTTATTCTCAGCAGGCTTTGGATTCCCGCTGCCTGCGTGCTCGTTTTCGTCGGCGCAGCGTCGTGGGGAACTGCGGTGATGATAGCTGCCGGCCCGTTCCTCCTCTTGGCAGCTTTGTTCCCGGTGGCGGTAATGGTGATCAATCGGCCAGCGAAAAGTTGGCGCGGCGGAACGCTGACATCGGATGATCGCCGATTCCTGCGCGCGGTCGCGCGACGAACATGGAGATACTTCGATGAATTTGTCGGACCCCAGACCTCTTGGTTGCCGCCGGACAATGTCCAGGAAACGCCAACGCGGGAAATTTTCATGCGCACTTCACCGACGAACATCGGGCTGTCGATGCTGGCGACCGTGTCGGCGAATGATTTCGGTTATATCACCATCGATGATTTGGTGGAGCGCAACCTGCGCACGCTTGAAACCCTGGGTCGGCTCGAGCGTTTCGAAGGCCATCTTTTTAATTGGTACGACCTAAGCACGCTGGAGCCTTTGCGTCCGCGCTACGTCTCTGCGGTCGACAGCGGTAATTTGCTTGCCAGTCTCTGGACTTTCAAAACCAGTTGCGATGAGCTTGCTGCGCGTCCGCTTCTGGATGTGTCCGCATTGCGCGGAATAGCCGACACGCTGGCCATTCTCCGGCAAATCGCTCCCAGCATGAAAGAGGCGGAACTCCCTTTGGCGTTTCTTCGCTTGGAGGGCCTTACCAGGGACCAGCCGGCGAATTTGGAAGAAATCATTATACGAATCAGAGCAGCTCGAGAACTCTCGCAGGATCTTCTGCTCCACTACCGCGGTCAGGAAACCGATCCTCGTGTTTATTGGGCCCAACAGATTTCAAAGCAAGTCGCGGCATGGAACGGCGTCATCGATAAATATCTTCGGCCGGTGGAAATTCTGACGTCGTCGCCCGCGCAATTGATGTCGTTAGGCGAAGCGACGCACGAATCTCGCAGGGAAGCGCTCGCGGCGACCTTTTCGCTACGCAACATTGCCATCGAGGGCATCTCCGGGTTGGTACCGCTGCTTCCTTTTTATCAGAGACGGGAGGACCAGGAAATATCTTCCGACGTCCACGAGTGGCTCGATCTTCTCGCGACGGAGGTCGACCGTTCGCGCCGAAATGCTTCGGAGCAGCTCGCGCAATTGGACGAATTGATCGCCCAGAGCCGGGAGCTGGAAGAAGGCATGGGGCTTCGATTTCTCTACGATGAGGAACGACGGATTTTTGCCATTGGCTATCAGGTGGCTGAGCGGCGTCTGGATAACTCGTTTTATGATCTTCTCGCAAGCGAAGCGCGCCTAACGAGTTTCCTGGCCATCGCCCGCGGAGAAGTACCCGTAGAACATTGGTGGGCTTTGAGCCGGCCCTTTGGGTCCGCATACGGGCGACTGCCGCTTCTGTCCTGGAGCGGGACGATGTTCGAATATTTGATGCCACTATTGTTCACTCAGACGCATGAGAATTCGCTGCTTGATCGCGCCTGCTACGACGCTGTGCACTGTCAGATTGGTTATGGCCGGCAAAACCGAGTGCCGTGGGGAATTTCGGAATCGGCCTTTAGTGCGCTCGACCGGCACAACGTTTATCAATATCGAGCCTTTGGCGTCCCGGCGCTGGCATTGAAACGTGGGCAGGAAGAGGACTTGGTGGTGGCGCCATATGCCGCTTCGTTGGCACTTGGAGTGGAACCGGCCGCTGCGATGAAGAATCTGCGACGCCTCGCTGTTCTTGAGGACTCAGCAATGCTCGGCGAATACGGGTACTACGAAGCGATCGATTATTCGCGACGCACGGAACTCGACGGCGCGGCGGGAATCATTATCCGCTGTTACATGGTTCATCACCAGGGAATGTCGCTCCTGGCTTATGGCAACGCCTTACATGACAACGCGATGCGGAGGCGGTTTCATTCCGATCCCCGTATTCGCGCCACCGAGCCGCTCTTACACGAACATATCCCAGAACAAATTTTGCCGACGACCGGGGAGGCGCATGAAGAACGGCCCGTGCGGCAGACGATAGCGACGGTCGGCACCACGGGCGTTACGCAAACACCAGAGCTTGCTTCACCACGTATTCATCTCCTTTCCAACGGAACCTGCTCCGTTACGGTGACCAACTCCGGCGGCGGCTACCTGGGATGGCTGGACTTCGACGTGACACGCTGGCGCGCCGATCCGACTTGCGATGTGTTTGGGCTGTTTTGCTACATCCGGGATTTGGAAAGTGGAACGACTTGGAGCAACACACATCAACCGGTGAGATCTCCGGAGCGCCGTTATACCTGGAGTTTCACACCGGACAAAGCGGAGTTTCGGCGGCGGAGCGGGCCGTGCGAGACGTTCACAGAAATTGTCATCTCTGCCGAAGACAACGCAGAAGTTCGACGAGTGACTTTGGTGAATACGTCGCGCAAACGGTGTCGACTGGAGCTCACCAGTTACATGGAGCTCGCCCTCGCGCCGCATCGAACGGATCGCGCGCATCCTGCTTTCAACAAGCTGTTCATCGAAACTGAGTGGCTGCCGAATTGCGATGCGCTTGTCGCACGGCGCCGCCTGCGCGCTCCCGACGATCGTCCAGTCTGGGCTGCGCATCTCATGGTCCCAGAATCGGCCATCGAAGCGGCGGAATTTGAAACCGATCGGGCCAAGTTTCTTGGACGCGGTCGGTACGCCGGAAAATCCGGAAGCGCTTACGCGCCGCCTAACGAACAGTGTGGGTGCCGTGCTCGATCCGATATTCAGCCTGCGACGGCGCGTGACGATTCTGCCTAATCAACGGTTTCAGTTCGCACTCGTCACGGTGGTGGCAGATTCGCGCGAAGCGGTTGTTACACTGGCGAACCGCTATTCTGAGTTTCACACATGTGCGCGCGCTTTTGAAACCGCATGGACCCATTCCCAACTTGAGATGCGCCGGCTGCACATTCGGCGTGCCGATGTGCAAACCTTTCAACAACTGGCCGGCCTGATCATACTTCCACAAGCGCAACTTCGACCGCCGCCTGGGCGTCTTGGCCGCGCCGAAGGTCAACGAGCGCTTTGGCGACAAGGCATTTCGGGCGATCTGCCGATTGTCGTCGTCATGATTGGTCATCTTCGCGACATGGAAGTCGTGCGAGAGATATTGACCGCACATACCTTCTGGAATCTGCGCGGCCTGAAAGTTGATCTCGTCTTGGTGAGCGAGGAAGTCGCGAGTTACGAGGAACCATTGACTGAGCATCTGCGTCGGCTCACCGAAGCGCAGGCGCACTTAACCGGGGTCGATCAACCCGGCGGCGTCTATCTCCGCTCGGCAACGAAGATTTCGAAAGAAGAGCTGCTCGCACTTCAAGCAGCTGCACGCATGGTGCTTGTCGCAGCCAGAGGCACATTGCGTCAACAACTTGCCGCGAGCGCTCCCGCAGCTGCGAAACCGCGCCAGCTATCGCCCGCGCGCCAGTTCCTCGAGGAGCCCTCTGCGCCTCTGCCTTTCATGGAACTGAAATACTTCAACGGCCTCGGCGGGTTTACCGAGGACGGAAAGGAATTCGTCATTTATCTCGGACCGAACCGAAATACACCGCTTCCTTGGATCAATATCATGGCGAATCCGAAGTTCGGGGCATTGATTTCCGAGGGTGGCGCCGAATGTGTCTGGGGCCGCAATAGCCAGAACGATCGTCTCACGCCGTGGTTCAACGATCCGATCTGCGATCCGCCCGGAACCGCCATCTACATCCGTGACGACGAGATCGGCGCCGTGTGGTCTCCAACAGCCAAACCGATTCGAGAAAAAGATGCGTATCGTGCGCGGCACGGTCAGGGTTACACAACGTTTGAACATAACAGCCATGCGATCGAACAACGTTTGCTTACGTTCGTGCCGGTCGATGATCTCGGTGGAAAACCTGTGCGTTTGCAGAGGCTGCGTCTGCGCAACAATTCGTCGCGACGGCGAAAGCTGACTGTCACCGCGTACGCCACTCTCGTTCTCGGATCCGATGCTGAGGAAACCGGGATGCATATTGTTACGAAATGGGATTTACAGAGCCAGAGCCTGTTCGTCCGCAATTCTTACAACCCTGAATTTTGCGACTGCATTACTTTTGCCACTTCGGCTCCAACGCCTGCTTCGTTCTCCGCTGATCGCGCGGGGTTCATCGGGCGTAATCGCTCGCTGCGCGATCCGGTAGCGATGGAGCACGAACGATTGACTGGCGACGTGGGCGCCGGCCTTGACCCTTGTGCCGCCGTTCAGGTGATAGTGGAGATTGAACCGGGGGATACCGCAGAAATGACTTTTCTCCTCGGGCAGGCGGACGACGAAGAAAAAGCGCGTGGACTCGTTACGCATTTTCGCGATCCCGCCAACGTCGAATCCGCATTCAAAGAAACACGTGAATGGTGGGACCGACTCCTAAGCACGATCGAAGTGGAAACGCCCGAGCTTTCTACGAACCTTCTACTCAACCGCTGGCTGCTCTATCAGACTCTGAGCTGCCGACTCTGGGGTCGCTCGGCTCTTTACCAATCGAGCGGTGCCTACGGATTCCGTGACCAGTTGCAGGATGTCATGGCCCTTGTGCATTCCGCGCCCAAGCTCGCGCGCGATCAGATTTTGCGCGCCGCCGCGCGACAATTCGTGGAAGGTGATGTCCAACACTGGTGGCATCCAGAGTCTGGCGCGGGCGTCCGGACGCGCATGAGTGACGATCTTCTCTGGCTTCCCTTCGTCACCGCACATTACGTTCGCACCACCGGCGACGCCGCGATCCTCGATCAGATGGTTCCATTCCTCGACGCCAAACCGTTGGAGGAACAACAGACTGAGAGCCTTTCCATTCCGGTCGTTTCCGCCACGGAAGGTTCTCTGCTCGAACATTGTCGGCGGGCTATCGCGCGCTCCGCCACAGCCGGTCCTCATGGATTGCCTTTGATCGGAGGCGGTGATTGGAACGATGGCCTTAATCGCGTTGGAATCGGCGGCAAAGGCGAAAGCGTCTGGCTCGCATGGTTTGAGATTTGCGTGCTGAAAGACTTCGCTGAGCTGCTCACTCTACGCGAGCTGCATGACGAAGCGCGAGCCTGTCAGGTGCGCGCTGAGCAGTTGGCTAAAACAGTCGACGCGCAGGCATGGGACGGAGCGTGGTATCGTCGCGCATACTTCGACGATGGCACGCCTCTCGGCTCGAAAGAAAACACCGAGGCTCGCATCGATTCACTCCCACAAAGTTGGGCCGCGATTTCCGGTGCTGGCGACTCCAATCGCATTGAGGTCGCGCTGCGATCGCTTGAGGAAAATCTTGTGCGTGAAGCAGACAATCTAATTTTGCTCTTTACTCCGCCTTTCGACAGTACCGCCGCCGACGTTGGCTACATCAAGGGTTATCCTCCCGGTGTGCGGGAAAACGGCGGCCAATACACGCATGCTGCTACCTGGGTGCCAATGGCTTTTGCCCGCCAAGGCGATGGCGATAAAGCCGTCCGACTCTTACGGATGTTGAATCCCGTTGAGCACGCCCGTGACGAGAAAGACTGCGAACGCTACCAGGTTGAGCCATATGTTATCCCAGGCGACGTCTACTCGTTAGCGGGCAATGTCGGGCGCGGCGGTTGGACTTGGTACACGGGCGCGGCAGCTTGGACTTATCGCGTCTGGCTTGAAGAAATTCTGGGATTCCAACGCCGCGGCGACACGCTCACGATTAACCCGGTCATACCGAAAGATTGGCCCGGCTTTCGTCTGCGATACCGTTTCAAAAACACCACTTATCACATAACAGTCGAGAACCCCGACCACTGTTCTCGCGGTGTTTCAGTGATGGAATTAGATGGAGTCTCAGCAACTGACCACACTGTGAAATTGTATGACGATGCCCTGCGGCACGAAGTGCGTGTTGTCTTGGGAAACAAACCGCCGGTGTGATCAGCGGTTCACGACAGCGATCCTTGGCGGATAAGCGCGTCTTTTGCGCAGGGTCCTAACTCACAATGGAAGTCGCTAGAGCCGCCGCCTGAGGGCGCTGTGATGAAATCACATCTCCTCAATCTCGGATCGGAGCTCGTCTTTTGTTCTGCCTAGTCTCTTCTGGAGTCGACCCAAAAGCTCGTCCTCCTTGCCGTCAGCAAACGTCAGATCATCGTCAGTCAGTTGCCCGTATTTCTGCTTTAGTTTGCCCTTTATCTCGTTCCAAGTCCCCTTCATTTGTAGCTTCATAACAGAGACAATTCGTGTTTCAGACGGCCACTGGCCTCCATGTTTTTCAACTCAGCGTCGCTAAACTAAAAAAACGCGCCTTGCTGTTCGCACGTAGCAGAACAGAAAGGCGCGTTGGAGACGAACGAGACTAAATATTAATCTTCGTCGACGATTACGCGATCAACCATCATGTTGTCACCTGTTCCGACATAATGGACGTGGACTGGGACCCCGACTCTAATCTTGGTTTTTACCACATCTGGATCCAAGACCTTGCCGCTTTTGGTCACATATGTGACCGACTTGCCGAAGCGGTAAGTGCGCGGTCCGCTGGTTTCCTTCAGAACGATCTGACTGCCCGGCGAATACTCCGTGATCGTCCCGCCGCCCTCAGTCGTGGTTGTTGTGGTGGTAGTCTCTGACACCTGGCCCCACGCAAACGGCGCTACACACGCCAAAGCAATGCTTAATACTATTTTTTTCATGTTTTCCCCTTTGTTAGTTGAATTGCCGCAGTCATCTTCGCCTCGTTTCGTCTAAATTCGACGATTCAAAGAACTGCTACACCCGATTCGGATTCGTGCCGTGCTGCGGATGTTTGCGCAGTACATTTTCTCTTGAAGCACGGTTGTGCACAATGGACGCTCTTAGTAATGAACTTCTGGATCGGTACCTCGGGATTTCAGTACTCGGAGTGGAAAGGGAATTTTTATCCCGAAGATTTGCCCGCCGCGAAGATGTTGCCGTTTTACGCGGAACGATTTTCCACAACGGAAATCAATTACACATTTCACCGCATTCCTGCGCCGAAAACAATCGACAACTGGAAAGCACAGACGCCGGGGAAATTCCGATTTGCACTGAAGGCGCCGCAGAAAATCACGCATTGGTCAAAGCTGCGCGATTGCGTCGACACGCTTGAATACTTCTGCAAAGTTGTCACCGGCCTCGGCGAGCGACTTGGTCCGGTTTTGTTTCAATTGCCACCAACTTTCAAAAAGGACGCCGATGTATTGAGTTCATTTCTACGCGAATTTCCTGGCATGCGCGCCGCGTTTGAATTCCGTCACGATTCCTGGTTCGACGATGAGATTTTCGATCTACTCAAATCGCGCAATATCGCTCTTTGCATCGCGGACACCGATACCATTGCTACGCCAACGAAAATTACGGCTGATTATGGGTACCTCCGGCTTCGCCGCGAAGATTATCAAACGACGGATGTCCAACGTTGGGCGGAATTCGCGCGCCAACAGGAATCGAATTGGAAAGACGCGTTCGTCTATTTCAAGCACGAGGAAAGCGGCATCGGGCCGAAGCTCGCGCAGCAGATGTTCGAATTGCTCGTGTGACCCCGGTGGAGCCTAACGCCCGATCAAAATAAAAATTCCTGCCAATAGCGCCAGCACGCCAGTTACATTCCGATGCCAAGTCCAGTGAGGGTAACGATTCCCACTGCGATGAGATAAATTGCGAGCAAAAGCATGCCGATATTTTTGGTAATCATGGAGGCGAGTATGAGGAACTCCGCCAGCGGTTGACAATCCTGAACGCATTGCGCGTTGGTCGCTTACATCCGGCTGCGAAGTTTTGGATCGTCAGATTTTGGCGCGTTTAATGTGAGTCGCAGGGTCTGCTATTTGGTGGAGGAACTACCACCGCAGAAATGTCTTTACATCGTAGCGTCGAGCGAGCAAATTAGACAGGTAACCGTCGCAACGATGATTCCGATAACAAATGAGTGGCGTTTCATAATCAGCGCCTCCTGCGTGATTTCTGGTCGATTGACGAGCAAATAGTTTACGCGACAAGGAGCTGCGGTCTCGAGTCGGCTGTGCAAATAATGCGGGAGTTGTGCTTTCATGGGAGCAGCGCGCACATACGAGGAAAACTCGCCAGCGTTTGATTTCTCATTGGCAGGCGCAGAGCTTGTCCTACAATTCTGCATGGGTTCGATCGCTGAAAATCTCGAGCGCGTTCGCGAGCAAATCGCGAGCGCCGCCGGCGAACTCCGGCCGATCACCCGATGATGTTGAGTTGGTTGCGATCAGTAAGATGCAGCCGGCTGAGAAAGTGCGCGACGCAGTTGAAGCCGGGCAAACTCTGTTCGGTGAAAGCCGCGTGCAAGAAGCTCGCGTCGAAAATTCCGGAGCTATCGTCGAATCTCCGCTGGCATTTTGTCGGACATCTCCAGAAAAACAAAGTGCGCCACGCCCTGCCGCTATTCGAAATGATTCACAGCGTCGACTCTCTCGCATTATCGCAAGACATTAACCGGATTGCGGAAGAAGAGGGATTGTATCCGCGGATTTTGCTTGAAGTGAATGTGGCCGGTGAGGGGAGGAAATTCGGATTTTCGCCTGACAGCTTACGCGAGCAAATGGAAGCGCTGCTGGCGCTGCCGCGGCTGTCCATCGAAGGACTAATGTGTATTCCACCGCTGGCTGTGGAATCGGAAGACTCACGTAAATTTTTTGTGCGGGTTCGAGAATTGCGCGATTCGCTGGAGAAGGCATTCAATATCACGCTGCCGCAGCTTTCGATGGGCATGACGCAAGATTTTCCAATTGGAATAGCCGAGGGCGCGACACTGGTGCGCGTTGGTACAGCGATCTTTGGTGAGCGAAGAGCTAGGAAGGGCGATCTCTAGATCGCCCTCGGCGGCCGGAAAGCCGCCGCTCCTTGAAAGAAGAATCCGGAAAATGCGACTTGAACCAAACAACATCCAACAAATCGGAGACGAACTGGCTATTGCCTGGAATGACGGCACCGAATCTTTTCTGAAAATGGAACTGCTGCGACGCGCGTGTCCGTGCGCCGCGTTGCGGCGGCGAGCCGGATGTACTCGGTCACGTTGTACGTCCGCATGTGAGTCACACAGACAAGAGCTTCGAGCTTCGTGGGATTCGATTTGGTCGGCGGTTATGCAGTACAGCCCCGGTGGGCCGACGGACATAGCACCGGGATTTACAGCTTTACTTATCTCCGCCGTTTAGCGCAGCATTCTGATTGAACTGGAGCGACAAACCGTAATTCGCCTGTGAGCCGGATGCTGAAACTCGCGATCGTTGTCGTCTGCTTCTCATTGTGTGGAGCGGGCACGTTCATCGTGTCGCCTCGAAACGAACAATCGCGGCAGAAAACAAATGTGGTTCCGGTCAAAAATCCGGAAGCCGTTCCGCGCGTTTGGACGTGGGCCTAGGTGTAGAGGCGGCCGTGTCGGCCGCAAGAATTGCATGATCAAAGGCCGCCCGCCGAGATTGGCGCAAATCTTCCAAACCTATGATCCGCCTATTGTACTTCATCACGATTTCCACAATTCATCGGCAGAAGATTGCAGACTTAGGCACGGCACATCGAGCGTTCGAATGTTACGTCGGCCGAGCTCGAGATGAGTTTGGCGTGGCCGTCGGACGGTATGTGATAATGCCGGACCACGTGCATTTGTTCATCCGAGGGAGCGACGATTTTAATCTGGCGCAATGGGTGAACGGGCTGAAACGCACAATATCACTTTCGCTCGGAGCCACGAAGAAACGACCGCTCTGGCAGCCGGGCTTTTTTGATCACATGTTGCGCAACGATGAGAGTTACAGCCGGAAATGGGAATATGTGCGGGAGAACCCGGTGCCGAACGGGTCTAGTGTACGTTGGCCGACGAATGGCCCTATCAAGTCTGAATTTGTGTTTATCGATCGGGCCTAATCTTTTGCGACCGACACGGCCGCCTCTACACCGGAATCATTACGCGCAACAAACTTGTATCGGGCGCGAGTGGTTTAGCAGACGATCCTCTAAATTCGCTGGGACAAGAAAAATTTGTCCTGGCGTAAAGCTTAGCCTTGGCACAGTTGAGATTTCCAGTGAGACAACAAACGATAGCGAATTGTCCGAGCGGGGCTGCCTCGCGGGGTTTATCAAGATTCCACTTCCGGATTTCGAATGAGCGATCTCTGATCAACAAGTCGCCTTCCGATTGGATCAGTTGCGGCTGCACATCTTCGAAATTGATGCACTGAATCGCCTCCTCAACGTGCAAATCCCGCTTCGTGCCGGTTGCCGGATCGGTTCGATTCCAATCGAACGCGCGGTAAGTCGTGTCGCTATTCTGTTGGATTTCGATCAGCAGATTGCCGGCGCCTATGGCATGAACACGGCCCGCTGGAAGGAAAACGGCATCGGCTGCTTGAACGGCAATTCTGTGAACGTGATCGACAAGGGTGCCGTCGCGAAGTCTTTGCTTAAAGCTGTCGCGCGTGATCGGCCCACGAAATCCAAGGAAAAGCTCGGCGTCCGGTTCGAGGCGGCCACGTACCAAAACTCGCTTTTCGGCTCGCCTCCCAGTCTGGTGGCAATATTTTCAGGCGGATGCACCTGTAGCGACAGATTCTCCTGCGCATCGAGAATTTTGATGAGCAACGGAAATCGTGGCGTTTCGGGAACGTCCCCGAAGATTTTCTCGCGTTCTTGCGTCCATAATTCGTGCAAAGTTCTTCCCCGCAGCGGGCCGCCGGCCACGACGCTCTGCGCTTCGGGACGATCTACAATTTCCCACGATTCACCGATCCGCTTCTGTGGCGGAAGTTTTTTGTGAAATTCGGATTCGAGGCGCCGCCCGCCCCACATTCGCTCGATAAAATTGGTTCGAAGGCGAGGGGAGCAGTGACTTCGTTCCGCGACATGGTCGCGCCAAACGTCCAATGTTCAGCCTCCAACGTCCAATTCTCAATTCAGAACTGCGATGCCGAATCTCTTTCTCCCATTGGACGTTCAGTGTTCGATGTTGGATGTTCCGCGTTTCCGTGCTGATCTGATTTCAGACGTCGTGAGTTCGGATGAAATCTTTCTTCAAATACTGGTTGCCATTGCTTGATTTGGCTCGGCGTGATCTTCGTCAGCTCGAGCAACGCCATGTCGGCGGAGCACACGTCGCGATACATTGTTCCCGTCTTTGCTCTGGTTGAAGCCGGGCATGTCGCCGCAGACAATTTGGATAATTCTCGTCGTTGTTCGCAAATGCGCGCACGTTATCGAATATACGGTTCTAGCTCTTCTGCTATGGCGAGCATTTCGTAGCGTGTCACTTCTCCGCACAAAACCAGTGATGGTTTTTGGCGCAGCTCTGCTTGGTTGCGCACTATTTGCCGCAAGCGACGAATTTCACCAGACATTTGTTAAATCGCGTACCCCGTCAGTTCTCGACGTGTTCTTGGATGTTGCGGGAGCACTCCTCGGATTGTTGATTGCTGCGATCTTCGCACGCCGTCACCCTAAACAATTCCGAGCCACCAGCTATAGCCAGTTCGTTGATGCGCAATTGTGACGCTCGCATGACAGGCGAAGTGCATAAGCGTTTTCACGGACAACGGCGCAACAAATCAGTGATCCCGAAACTCCGCTCAGTGATAGCTGCTATCGCGGCATTGTCTTGCCATCTGTATTCGGGAACAGCGTCGACGCTGCGAGCCGCTCCCCAACAAAATACATCCGGCAGCAATTCGGAGCGGCTTCACGTGCGCCAGTTATCACGGCAAAGCCCGGAGCGCGTAACGCTCCTCAATGGAAGTGGTAGCACCGAAATCGAGTGGGATACCGGAGCCGGATCGATGGGTTTCGTCTTTCTCACTGAAGACGATGGAAAACCGGTTGCGTTTGCAAGCGGTTCGCGAGGTAAAGAAGTTGCTCCGTGGATCGGGAAACCATCGCTACGTCTTCGAACTCTATGACGACGATCAGCCGGAAGACATTGCTCGCAAAAGTAGCTGTTTCCGGAGCTGCGGAGAGCGTCATCTTCGCAGCAGACCCTGTCATGGCAAGCTGTCGCCCGCTGGGCGCTAATCATCGGATTAGCAGCTATTGCGTACTTTGCAGTGTATCTCAGTTCGACTGGACCGGTGCGAACGACATTTCCAACCGAGCCTACGACGTCTCCTCGGCAGCTCCACGTTTCCCGAAATCTTTTGCTTGGAATCATCGCTGTTTATTTGCGTAGACGGCGCCGTCTTTCATAGCGGATTGTATGTCTCGATCCTGGCTCCAAGTTCGTACGCGGGACGTATCTGGAGAATTACGCAAGCGGAAAAGGCGCGCGCTCCATCAGGTCTGAAAGAGGTGCTGGTTCTCGGCGATTCACGTATAGCCGAGGGATTCTCTGCCACACTGGCGAATGAGCTTGGTTCGCCCGCTGGGCTTAAGTTTGTTAGTCTCGCCGAACCCGCCGCATCTGCTAACACATGGTATTACATGGTTCGGGAAGTGGATCCCACTACGCGACGCTACGCCGCGATCGTTATTCCTTACGGCATCGGCTATGAACCAAACAACGCCGATGCTCTGCGAATTTCTATGACAGCTCCGCTGCTGCGATATGGAGACTGCTTCCATTTTGCCTCTGGTTTTCAACGATCGTCTGGCCGGTTCAGGGCATTTATCGCTGCATACTGCGAGGCTCAGCGTACCAGGACGATGTCGCCGATTTTCTTGCGCATCCTTTTGCGCGGATACGGAGCATTCGACAAGAGCCCACGAGAATGCATTCCCGCGAGATTTACAAAGGTCGCGACTACGATCTGGTGGGCACATCCTACGATCGCGACGACAGGACAGGTAACGTTCGCGCCAAAATTAACAGAAGCTCAGAGATCGGCTTTCCGGAAGAGCTTGATACAACCATCTCAGGCGGACACGGAATACTCCCTCAAACTACAGCGCGATTGGATCCCGCGAATAATGAATCGTTATTCGCATAGTCCCACCGCAATTGTGCTTACGCCTGTGCCTCGCGGTCCATTTCCCGAGCTTGCTGGATTTGCAAGAGGATACGATTCTGTTCTTCCAAACTTCCCTATTCTCAGAGGACGAAGTTTTCGGTGCCGGGAACACACGTTCGATTTTCTGGAAGAACCGGAATACTACTTTGACGCATTCCACCTTAACGCCAAGGGCCGGCAGAAATTCACAGAGACGTTGTGTCCGAGTTAATCGGGCGCCTTCGAGCAGCTGATGCGAGATCCACACTATAACCTGAGCCGGAATGGCTATGACTCAATTGCGCGGCACGAGAACTTCCAATGAGGTTTCGAACTAGACCGAACTCTGCATGTTATTTAACAGCTTCCAGTATTGGATCTTCTTTTTATCGTGGCTGACGCTGTTCTACAGCGTGCCGTTCCGATTCGGAAAAGATCGTGCTCCTACTGGCAAGCTATGTGTTTTACATGTGGTGGGACCCGCGATTCATCGTCCTCATCCTGACTTCCACGAGTCGTGGATTACTACCTGGGAATCTTTCTGGAGACAGCAAGCGGCCGCCGCAAGAAGCTTCTGCTTGTCGTTAGTCTTGTCGTTAATCTGGGGATACTCGGCTTCTTCAAGTATTACGATTTCTTTGCCGGCTCGCTCGCTGCACTGCTTCGTGTGCCTCCGTCATCGGTGGTGTTGCAAATCGTGCTTCCTGTCGGCGTCAGCTTCTACACGTTCGCCAGTCTCTCCTACACCTTCGATGTCTATTGGGGAAAGATGAAGGCCGTGAGAAATCCGATCGATTACGCGCTGTTCATTGCATTTTTTCCTCATCTGATTGCTGGTCCGATCATTCGTGCCCGGCAATTCATCTACTCAGATCTGGTCTTGGCGGCCCCCGATCGGCAATTGTGATCCAGAGCGGAATCGTCCTGGTTTTATCCGGCCTGCTCAAAAAGATGGTGTTTGCAGATCGGTTCGCCGTCGTGTCGGACTCTTACTTCAACGATCCGGCTGCGCATCCAGGTTGGCTCGCTGCATGGTCGGGTTGCCTTGCGATTACCTTTCAGGTATTCTTCGATTTCTCCGGATACACCGACATCGCTCGTGGTTGTGCCAAGCTGCTCGGTTTTGAGTTTCCACTTAATTTTGCACGCCCGTTTTTATCGAGAAATCCACCAGATTTCTGGCAGCGATGGCATATCACACTCTCGACGTGGGTCCGAGACTATGTGTTCATGCCTTTAAACCGGGGAGGAAAAGGACGACTGGTGTTATACCGAAACATGCTCGTTATTATGGTGCTCGTAGGGTTGTGGCATGGAGCTAACTGGACATTTATCGCTTGGGGCGCATACCACGGCCTTCTTTTGGTCGGCTATCGACTCTTTGATCGAGCAACGGTGGGGGCACCCATCTATCGTGTTATGAAGCAACGCTGGTTTGTGCCGTTCAGTGTTGGCCTGATGTTTGCCTGCTTTGTGTTAAGCGCGCCTTTCTTCCGTGCGAAGACTCTCCAGGCCAGCGCGTATGTCTTAAGTGCGCTATTCGGTTTCCAGCACGTAACTGGCGAGTTCCTGCTGACGGCTGGCACACTGGTGCTGCTTTTCATTTCCCTTTTTCTGGCCGTAGCGCAGGAACGCAGCCAGTTTATTGATCGTCTGGCTTTGCAGCCGGCGCGAATTCAAATTCCTGCGTACGTTTTAGCGTTTCTCGCATTAGAACTGTTTCCCGCGACCGGGCCAGTGCCATTCGTATATTTTCAGTTCTGATCGCTGAAAGGAAATGGGCCTGACTGGGCTCGAACCAGTGACTTGCTTTAAGATCTATCACGGAAAACAGGCTCGCGTTCTTTGGCTTGTTCATTAATTCCAGCCATCTCTATTTAGGCGTTGACACTGCTTTACGATACTACCATGTTATCCGACCATGCGTGCGGCGTCAGCCCTGACAAAGACACAGTTGTCTATTGCCGAATCGGCGAGCGCTCCAGTCACACCTGGTTTGTGCTTACCCACTTGTTAGGTCTGAACAATGTGCGCAGCGGCCCCTTCAGCCGTCTACTATTTTTCACGCGATGACACTCGCCGAGTTTTTTTCCGAATTCGAAACGACGGCTTCGCTGCCACCGGGAACCGTGCAAGGCCAGGAGCGGCTCGATTCCATCTCGCGGTGGGACTCGTTCGCCGTTGTCGAGTTCATGTCGATGGCGGACGAAAAGCTCGGCATTCAGCTCGAGCCGGCGCAAATAGCCGCCTGCCGTCAGGTCAGCGATCTGGCCGTCCTCTGCGGATTCAAGCCGTAGCGCGCAGATCCGGCCCGGGAGCGTCGTGACTCAGTCGAACCGCGCCGTTCTTCAGGCCATCGAGTATCACCTGCCGGAGGCACGGGTCACGAACGACGCGCTCGCCGAGCAGTTTCCGGAGTGGACGCCCGCGCGGATTCACGAAATCGTGGGCGTCGACGAGCGTCATGTCGCGGCGAGCGACGAGTGCGCGTCGGACCTCGCGGTCGCGGCGGCCACGAAGCTATTCGCGTCGGGCCGCGCATCGCCCGCCGACATCGACTACGTGATCCACTGCACGCAGGCGCCGGACTACTTTCTGCCGACCACTGCCTGCGTGATCCAGAACCGCCTCGGTCTGCCCAGGCACTGCGGTGCGGTCGACATCAATCTCGGATGCTCGGGCTACGTGTACGGCCTCGGTCTGGCCAAGGGCCTGATCGAATCCGAGCAGGCGAACCGCGTGCTGTTTCTTACAGCGGACACGTACAGCAAGTACCTCAACCCGCGCGACAAGAGCGTTCGGAGCGTGCTCGCCGACGGCGCGGCGGCCACGCTGCTGACGAGCGACGCGTCCGCCACGGGCGGACGGCTGGCCGGCCCGTTCGTGTACGGAACCGATGGGCGCGGCGCGTCGAACCTCATTGTTCCCGCAGGCGGTATGCGACAGGCGTACGACCCAAACGCTCCCGTGCAGATCGACGACAGCGGGAATGAGCGCACCGCCAACAACGTTTACATGAACGGCGCCGAGATCTTTGCGTTCACGCTGCGTGAAGTGCCGGCGGTGATCAGCCGCGTGCTCTCGGCGAAGGGCCTCTCGGTCGACGACGTGGATCTCTTCGTGCCGCACCAAGCGAACGCGTTCATCCTCGCCCATCTCCAGCGAAAGCTCCGCATTCCGCCCGAGCGATTCGTCATCGACATGGCGGATTGCGGCAACACCGGCTCGTCGACGATCGCGATCGCGCTACGCCGGGCGATGGCGCGGGGCGCGATCCGCGCCGGCATGCGTGTGATGCTCGTCGGCTTCGGAGTCGGCTACTCCTGGGGCGCCACGCTGCTCGAATGGATCTGAGATTCGACGGCAAAGTGCAGGTCAACGTTTTTCTGGGTCTTCTCCCGATCGAGTGGGTGATTTTGTGATAACCGGCACGCATTCAGATCCCGGCGAACGTTTTGGCATTTTTGGAGCTCGAGCTGTTTCCCGCGACCGTTCCCGCACCATTCGTTTATTTTCGGTTTTGAAACGCTCTGACGACCTCGCTAATACAGAAATCGGAACCTCTGCGAGCGGTTACAGCAGCGCGCTACAGAAAATATCGCTTCGCTGATTTTGTAGCCAGTGTGCTGTGTCGCCGTGCCGCGTGAGCGGCCGCCTGCCGTCAGCGACACCGATGCTCTACGTATGCACTGACGAACATTTTGGGGTTTTCCTTTTTTGAAGTTCGGGTGAGAGTTAAACTAGGTGCCACTTTCCACGATTGTGCGCGAAACCCTGTTAGACAGGGCCATAGTTAACTTGCGGGATTTTCCTCATCTTAAATTTTCCCGCACATCGTTAGCAATCGCCGGCATTATTCTCACTGGTCTGATTGGATATGTCGATTATCTGACAGGATACGAGCGCTCGCTGCTCCTCTTTTATTTTCTACCTATTTCGTTGGCGGCTTGGTTTGGCAGCTTCGCCTTCGGTGTCGCGATGGTGTTTGTCTGCGTCATGGTATGGGTGCTTTCAGATCTTGCATCTGGAATCCCAGCGCTCGGATTCTGGAACATTGGAATGGCTTTCGCCTCATACGTGCTTTTTGCAGGTGTGCTATCGAAGTTGGGAACTCTCGTTCGAGAACTCGATCGGCGCGTCCAAGAACGGACGGCAGCGCTCGAACACGAGATGGCTGAGCGGCGGCGGCTCGATCAAGAAATCGCAAGAGTGGCGGATCGTGAGCGGCGGCGGTTGGGCCACGATCTGCACGATAGCCTGGGACAGCACCTCACTGGCACGGCTCTCGCGGCTCAGGTATTGAAAGAAAAACTCGCTGCACGGTCAGCGGTGGAAACAGGCGAAGCAGAGAAACTGGTCCGTTGCGTTGAAGAAGGGATCGATCTTACTCGCAACCTTGCGCGTGGGTTCTTTTCGCCAGAACTTGATGCCGAAGGGTTAGTAGTCGCCTTGCAACATCTGGCTGAAACCGTCAGGGAACGATTCGGGATTAATTGCGTTTTGGATGGCGACGAGTCAATTCGGATCAACGATTCCGCTATTGCGAACCAACTCTATCAAATCGCCCAAGAGGCGGTCACAAACTCGGTCAAACATGCCGCTGCCACGCGGATTGATATTCGGCTCGCGATGGATGGCCGCGAATTTTGCCTGTCGATCATCGATGATGGAGTTGGATTTCCTGACAAGCCACGATCCGAAGGACTCGGGCTTCGTTTGATGCGCCACGGCGCATCGATGAGCGGCGCAACGTTCGACGTTCGGCGAAATGGCGATAAAGGGACGATTGCGACATGTCATTCAAGGCATTTGAATAATAATGATTTCGGCCTCACCCGATGAACCCTAGTCCTTCTGGAACGATCGGACGCAAGAGTCGCGTCTTCATAGTGGATGATCATCCGCTCGTCCGAGAGGGGCTAACTAATCTCATAAATGGGCAGGATGATCTCATCGTTTGCGGTGAGGCAAAAGACTCGGGTCAGGCGATCAACGGAGTGGCGAAGGCGCTGCCCGATGTAGCCCTTATTGATATTTCTCTCGAAAACGAATCAGGCTTGGAATTGATCAAACAGTTGGGAAGCCAGTTCCCGCAGGTTGCGTTGATCGTAATCTCTATGCACGACGAGACCTTGTATGCCGGTCGCGCGCTACGCGCAGGCGCGCGAGGTTACGTTATGAAGCACGAAACGAGCAAGAGTGTGCTCGCCTCTATCCGGCAGGTGCTCGCAGGTGGCGTTTATGTTAGCGAAAGGATGGTCAAGAGAATGTCGCTAAGACTTACCTCGTCAAGCGAACCGGTCACGAGTTCACCGGTCGAACGTTTAAGCGACCGCGAACTGGAAATTTTTCGGTTGCTCGGGCAAGGTCGCACCACGTCGGAAATTGCCGGCGACTTGAATATAAGCCTGAAAACGGTCCAAGCCTACTGCGCTCGCGCGAAAGAAAAGTTTGGCATTACCTCCTTAAATGAGTTACTCCGGGCAGCTATCCGCTGGGACGACGCCAGCCAAGTAAAGTAGAGATCCGAAAGAGACTCAGCGCTTTCTATTGGCGCCAGGTTAGAGGGAGTGAAATGCACGCTCACTGCTAGCTAACTCTTGAGTCGTCAAGAACGGAACGCCCCAATCCGGTTTGATCGCCGAGGAAGTGGCTAAGGTAAGTCCCGAACTGGTGGTACGCGATAAGAACGGCGAGATTTACACCGTTCGCTACGACGGTAAACGCGATGTTACTCAACGAGTTCCTCAAAGAGCATAAGGCATTCCTTGAAGAGCAGCGCAGAGTGCAAAAACAGGAAGCAACAATTAGCCAACTGAAATCAACGCTCGCAAAACAGAACGCGACTATCGCGCAGCAATAGAAAGGAATGGAAGCTGTGATGGCGCGTTTGAATGAGCAGGCAGCGCAAATTCAGAACGTGAGCGCACAGCTTGAAGTGACCGCGCCGCGAGTGGTCGACAATCCCTAAAGCCGCGCTCCCAGTATTTCACGATTCAGCCGTCACGCTTCACCGTGTGCCAGCTTTGTGTTTCACGCGGTTACGGTTCTTTGAAATCGCCTGTGTGCTTGTGCGTTTCAATTCCGTTGGCCAGCGTCGTCGTAAACGCGAATCACCGCATCATGTGAATCGGCTGTAGTGGCTGGCGTAACCGATTGCACCCGAGGGATCTCGTTGTCACTGATATCTGATAGTGCGGTTCTGATTTGGTAATTATATGAGATAACGTGGTTTAGTGCGCCCCTCGAAACGAATTTATCTGGCTTAGAGCGGACCAAAGTCGGTCACCGTGGGAAGTCGTTGACCCGCAAAATTGTTCGAAAATGTGGGCCTGACTGGGCTCGAACCAGTGACCCTGCGCTTATCAAGCGCATGCTCTAACCAACTGAGCTACAGGCCCGCTTCGCGGAAGTCAAAAGTGATCGGTGATTGGTGATCGGTCAAGGGCGGGAACGTCACTCACGTGAAAAGAATCGATCCTCGAACGAGCGCTTGATACAAATCGCTGTTTAACAATTAACTCACAATGACGTTTGAAAAATTCGAAGGACCGTGGAACGAGATTGAATTGTTGGGATGCCGAAATCTCTTCTGTGGCGAGCGGCTGATTCTCGATCTCTTTGAGTATCTACAAAGCGGACCGGATGAGGATCTAAGGATAGGATCGGAAACAATTTCTGGAACTCACACGGTTAGTTTGACCGCGTCTTCGCGAATTTGGCGTTTGATCTTCGAGCGGCCGTTCGCTGTAAGAGCGCGTGATCAGAATCTGAAATCGAAGCGGCAGGCGATAAACCATTTTCCGGGACTTTGCTGTTTCTCGGAACGATCAGAGTGGATCGAGGAATTCATCTTTGACCAATGCTCTGGATTCTTCACTCCGACTCATTACGTCTTTGATTTGATCGACGACTTCATCGAGATCATGGGAGATGGTTCACCAACACTCGAAGAGATCGCGAACCAAGGTTAGTTCAGACCAATCGTAGAGTTCGGTAAAACGTGTCCGCCTACGCCAAGGCCACGGCGCGACAGCCCCGAAAGCTTTCGAGGCTGGAGGCAAGGGGATTCGAACCCCTGACTTCCAGCTTGCAAAGCTGGCGCTCTACCAACTGAGCTATGCCCCCGAAAACAACTGCGGAATGTAGTTTGCCGATCGCAGATTGCAATCGGCGCGGGTCACCAAATCCGGACGCGCTGCCCGGGTGCCACGAACATTCTGTCGGTGGCTTGGACTTTAAAGGCGTCGTACCAGACATCGGTGTTTCGAGCGGGACCAATCACGCGAAATTGACGCGGGGAATGCGGATCGCTTACGACCTGCTTTTTGACGTAATCGTCGCTGACTTTTCCGCGCCAGGCTTGTGCCCATCCGAGAAGGACGCGCTGATCTCCCGTGTAACCATCGAGCACCGGTGACGGCTTTCCTTTGAGTGAAGCGCGATAGGCGTCGAGCGCGAGCGTGAGGCCGCCTAAGTCCGCGATGTTTTCGCCCATGGTCAATTCTCCGTTTACATGGACGCCGGGAATCGGTTCGTATTTTGAGTATTGGGCGCCGAGCACTTTCGCTCGCGCTTGGAATGTGTCCGCGTCTTTCTTGGTCCACCAATCCCGCAACGCACCGGATGCGTCGATCTTGCGACCCTGATCGTCGAACCCGTGGGTGAGCTCGTGTCCGATGATGCCACCCGCTGCGCCGTAGTTAATTGCGGGATCAGCATCCGCATCAAAAATCGGCGGCTGTAGAATTCCAGCAGGGAAAACAATATCCCGCAGACTTCCGTTATAGGCGTCGTTCGTCTGCGGCGTCATGCTCCAATCAGTTCGATCAACCGGTTTGGAGAATCGACCTGTGTAAAAATCCCAATCGAGCTGAGCGCAGCGTTTGACATTGCCGGTTAAATCGTCATCGCGAACAACCAGCTTCGAGTAATCCCGCGGATGATCTGGATAGCCAACTTTAATCGTGTATGTGTCGAGTTTCTTGAGCGCTTCCTTTTTCGTCTCCGGGCCCATCCAATCGAGCTTTTCGATCCGTGCGCGATACGCGGCTTTCAAATTAGTAACAAGATCCTGGATCTTTTGTTTTGCCTCTGCTGGAAAATATTTTGCGGAGTAAAGCTGACCGACGCCGAAGCCCATCGTTCCGAATGTTCCGAAACGATCTCCAACAAGAAAATCGCCGCCGCTGACTGCTGTAATCGCCCGTTTCCAACGCGCTTGTTGTTCTTTTTGACCAGAAAGTGTTTTGGCGTGTAGCTCAAAGTAAGCGTCGGTGAATGGCTTGGAGAGGTACGGCGACGCGTTATCCGCGATGTGAAATGCCTGCCAGGCGCGAATCGTGTCAATCGCTGTGTTTGAATACGCATCGACAATGTTTGGGAACGCGCTTTTCTCAGCAACGATGACGCGCGTCAGATTTGGCATCTTCGCTTCGGCGAGAAATCTGTCCCAGGCAAATCCCGGGACGAACTTTTTCAGATCCTGAACCGACATCGGATTGTAAATCGCGTTGACGTCGCGCTGTTGCGCTTTGGTCCAACTGGCGTCCGCGATTTTGGTTTCGAAATCGACAATGCTCCTGGCGTTTTTGTCAGCGTCAGGCCAGTTCAACAGTTTCAAAACTGTTGCGACATAATTTTGGTAAGCGGTCTTCTGGGCTGCGAAATCCGGTTTCAGATAGTAATCGCGATCAGGCAGACCGATTCCGGCCTGGGTCAGGTAGAATGCGTATCTGTGCGGGTCCTTTAAATCCGCGTCTATCATCACATTGAAGAGCGAAAATTCGAAATCAGTTGTGGTCCGGGCCATTAGCGCGGCGAAATCGTCGCGAGTCTTGACATTCTTGAGATCGGTCAGCTCAGGCTCAATCGCTTTCACTCCAAGTTGCTCAACCCGCGCTTCATCCATGAATGAGCGGTAAAAAGCGCCGACCTTTTCCTCGAGCGTGGATGGATTTTCATTCGGTTTCGCGCCCAGCGATTCCATCATCTCGTGCAGCCGCTGTTCGGTCAGATCGGTCATTGCGAGTCGGAGCGAGTACGCCGGTTTATCTGGAGGAATCTGCGTTTTGTCGATCCAGGTTCCGTTGGCGTAACGGAAGAAATCGTCCCCCGGTCTCGTCGCCGTATCCCTCCCGGCCAGATCAAATCCCCAAGCGCCGTATTTCAATCTCGTCGGAGGTGAATCTTCGGCATGGGCGAGTAGCGCAGAACAGTAAAGAGCAGCCAGCACAAGAACGTGGAACAGTGACCTCATAAATGAACCGTTGATGGAGCGAGACAGTAAACGAACAAAAGCAGGTTGAGAAGTTGAGAGACAAGGCGGTTCATAGAACCCGTACGGGATATGGGTGCCAAAGGTCCTGCTAAATCGGGCGAAAAGAAAAATGCCGGATGTCGATCCTACGAATCGGCATCCGGCCTTTGTGCACTTGTAGCGATGGCGAAGCTGCGTTCGTGCGCTGAGAACGCGGCCGTATTTTCCTTTTGTTAGTGTCCCGCGACAGGTACGGCCAAATACGCCGTTAACACGCCCGTCATTGGGTCGATAGCTCTACCTGTAATCTCTCCCTGGTCATTTATGTCTTTCGCGAGTGCGAGAACGGCAGAATAGCTGCCTTTGAAATCGTTGAGGTCTGTTGGCGTGTTACCGTGATCCCAAATAACGGCACGGCAATCCACCTGCTGTGCGTCGCATGAAACACCGACGACCTGCCGGGCTTCGTTAATACCGTAGGCCTCACTGTCTACGTGTTCCGGGACACGTCCCCGCAACGGTTTGAGATTCCGGATGCCATCTTCCCTGGTCCACATGAAAGCGTGTAAGACGTCGCCTTCAACAAACGCCGGGTCGCCAGCAAATCCAACGACATCGCCCCGTTGATTGATTGCTGTCGGCGTATTCCACCACGGGGCTGGCGCATCTGGATAAATATCCCTCACGGTGCCATTTTCCCAAAGCACGGCATGCTTGGCCGTATGTCTTCCAACGGCCTGGTCGCAGATGCCGGAGATGCCCACGATTTGACCGTTATCATTGATCGCCGTCGCGGCTCCGGAGCTGTCGCCGGGGATTAGTGGCAGGTCTTGGATTTGGTCCGGTGGTCCCAGAGTCCACATGGCTGGACGAAACTGGAGTACTTGGGTGCAGCAACAGTTGGGGTCATGGATGCCATTCTCCGCCCACCCGACTACCTGACCCAAGTTGTTGGCTCCGGTTGCAAAGCCGTTATTTCCGCCCGGAAATGCGGGAAGTCCTCTCATCTGGTTGTTTTGCCAAACGAACCCGAGATTGATATAGCCGACATTATTAGGCGTACTATAGAACGCCGCGCTACTCCAAGCCTCGCCGAGAGGCTCAGGATCGCCGGTCTGAGAAATACCCACGACTATGCCTTGAGTATTCTTCACGTTCCATGTGACACTGCTGTTAGGTCCGCCAAGTGTGCCGAGGTCAGTGAGCAAACTGCGTCGCCACAGCGTAGCGTGCCGGTTTCTATTCGGCAGTCTTGAATAGCCTGTTGTCCAGCTCTGGTCATTGATGCTGTTTCCTCCGCTACTCGTGCCACCAAAGTCGGGAAGGCTTGACACCTGGTATTGCGATTTTGCCTTCATTGCTTCGGGCTTTTGCGCATGCACCAGTGTCAGGGTCGCGCCGTAGCAGACAGCGATCAGAATAATGAAAAGAGTATGGTTGGCTCTTTTGGTTGTGGATTGTGTTGTCATGTTTGTCTCCTTTGTTGAATTTTCATGACGACATTTAGGAACTGGCTGGGTGTTAGTGCCATAGCCACTTCGCAGATTTGGTACGGGCCATTTCAGTTTTGAATGTCTGGCCGGCTAACCAGCAGGATCCAAACTTGGAATGATTAACTCGCGGCTCGTCAGAGGGAGCTTCGTGGCCCTCCCAAGTTACTTAATTCAATCTTGAATCAAGCGCCGCGGCGAACTTGCCAAGGCCCTCACGAATTTGCGCGCGCGACCACGCGGCGAAACCAAATGTGAGTGCGGGTTTCGGCTCTACTTTCATAAAACACGACGACAGCGGCGAAGGCCTGATACCGATGTCAGCGGATACATGCGTGATTACCGGCATCTGTTCTTTCTGTCGCACCCACGCCACGAAGTGTAATCCAGCTTCGGGAATTTCGAGGGTGAAGTAACTGCCAAGCAATTTGTTGAATTGTTCGATAAAAAAGTCCCTTCGGTCCGAATACAATTTTCGCATCCGTTTGATGTGAGTAAGGAAAAACCCTTCCGTTAGGAATCGGGCCAGTGTCGCTTGATCGATGGCAGGGGAATGTTGGTCCATCACGGCGCGAATTTTAATCATCGGTTCGATCAGTTGATGTGGCGCGACGATATAACCCAGCCGCAGCGATGGGTACAAGATCTTGCTCATCGTCCCCGAGTAGATAACACGCCCCACATTGTCCAGGCCTTGTAAACATGGGAGTGGGGGACCGGTATAACGAAATTCTGAATTGTGATCGTCCTCGAAAATGTAGGCGTCGCACGCGCGCGCAAAATCGATCAAGGCCGCTCTACGCGCCAGACTCATTGTCATGCCGAGCGGGAATTGATGAGAAGGAGTTACGTAAATTATTTTTGGCGAGCGTCGCTTCGACGGCCGCGCGATTGTAATTCCTTCTCCGTCGACCGGTCTTGGCACGACCATCGCCCCGGCAAAGCCGAACGTTCGGCGAGCTTGGTAAAATCCCGGGTCTTCAATCCACGCAACCTCGCCGCGATTTACCAACGCCATCGCGCTGATCATCATTGCCTGCTGCGTTCCGGCAGTGATGATAATTTGATCTGGATCGCAGCGCGCGCCTCTATAATCGCACAAATACGTTGCCAACGCCTTGCGCAGCTCGGGGTCGCCGCGGCTTGACGCATACTGGAGCAGATGTGCTCCTTTTTGCGCGAGAACTTGTGCTCTGAGTCGTTCCCAAACTTCGATGGGAAATTCATCCAGGGCAGCGACAGCTGGAACAAAGGAGACGCCAGGAGGCCCGGCGATTCCGAAATCAAACTGCTTCCCGGCCCTGTGATCGGGAATATCTTTTACCCGATTGGAAAGCCGGGCTGCACGTTCTGTGGACGGTGCTGCTCTTGTCGTTCGCGCGCTTAGGAAGGTTTCCGGCAACGTCTCGGAGATGAAGGTGCCCGATCCAATCTTAGATTGAAGATATCCTTCCGCATGAAGCCTCGAGAGCGCGAGATTTACCGTGAAACGTGACACTCCGAAATCGGCAGCCAGCGCGCGAGAAGAGGGAAGCCGCGAAGAGTTATTACTGAAAGTTCCTGACGCAAGCTCATCGCGAATCTGCCGGTAAAGTTGTTGATGTAATGGTTCGGTGGCTGCGCGATCCAACCGGACCATTTCGAAAGCCACTATCGAATGGCGGCGCCGTTTCCCCTGAAGATTTGGTGTTGAATGTTCGAGGCGTGGCGGCCGGCGTCTTCTTCCGATCATGAGCAAGAGCATGAGCACGAGCGAGAGTAAGAGCAACTATCCATCGAAAGTGGTCTGGCCATTTCACTGCAAGTGGACTGTTGACACCTTATAACGTGGTCAGAAGCTTTCGTTCAAATGCAGACTAAAACTCCCTGTACCGATTACATTGAAACAAAAGGCCTTATCTATTTTGCTCGAATGCTGGACAAGATCCGACTAAAGGCCGCCGGTGAATTGCCGCCGGACTATTTTACGGGCGTCGAGGATCCAACCCACTTCGACGCGCGTTGCACGAGATTCCTCGGAGTGAATTACGATGAGGTTGCGAAACGAACGCTGCAAGGCGGATCGGATGAGGAAATTCTCGAGTGGTGCTTCGCCCATGGTCGACGGCCCAGCGATGAGGAAATTTCTGTTTGGAGTGCATTTCTAAGAAAGCGTGGCTGGCGAGATGAGGCGAGCGATGAACTCGCCGAGTCGAAGAAGGAAGCAGGTTTCGGCGATCGTGACGACATTCAAACGTGGCTTGACTTGCATGATGCGGAGGAAGGAAGAACGCCAACTGTCTCCTAAGGCGTAGACGCATCATTTGCAGAATTGGTAAGGTCGGAAGTGCTATTACCGCCAACTGTTTCAAACCCATGAAATTGCGGTCAGTATATTGGCTGAGTATCCTGCAGTTCACATTAACCTGTGCAATAGCAGGTGAATCCCCGGCTCCCGCGCGCGATGGGTCTCACGACTTCGACTTCCTCATCGGCAACTGGAAGGCTCACGTGCGCCGGCTTCCTGATCGCCTTGTTGGATCCAACAATTGGATCGAGTACAATGGCATCTCCAATCATAAGAAGCTCCTCGAGAGCAACGCCAATTTCGAGGAGTTTGAGGTCGATAATCCGGAGAAGCATCTGCACATCAAAGCGCAGACGCTGAGGTTGTACAACCCTGAAACACGTCAATGGAGCATCTATTTGCTCGATTTGGACAAAGGTACTTTGAGCTTGCCGCCAGTCGTTGGCGAATTTAATGGGAATCGCGGCGAGTTTTACGATCAGGAACAATATAAAGGCCGCGCGATTTTGGTGCGCTATGTTTGGTTAAATATCTCGCCGAAGTCTGCGCGGATGGAACAGTCCTTTTCCGCTGACGGCGGGAAGACATGGGAAACAAACTGGATCTGCGAGCTCAGCCGATAGTAAGCACACTCAGATACGATATGAAAACTGCGACGCTTATTGTTTTGCTGGCCGTTGCGGCGTGCCAATTCTGCGTTGCCCAAACGCCGGCTCAACAAGAAGTGCTGCAATTCGAGCGCGACGCCTGCAAAGCATTTCTGGATGCAGACACGGGCGCTCTGGAGCGGGTGCTGGCGCCCGATTTCACGCTCACGCTTTCAGATGGAGAGGTGAACACGCGCGCGGATGAGATTAGCGAACTACGCAGCGGGAAAGTGCATTACGAGGTGTTCGAAAACTACGACATGTTAGCGCGGCTTTACGGCAATGACACAGCAGTTATTCTCGGAAAAACGCGGGTGAAAGGAACAGCGGACGGCAAACAGTTCGATCGAGTCGTGCAGTTCACCGACACGCTGGTAAAGCGCGAAGGCCGTTGGCAGCTTGCCGCCGGACATGTTTCACAGATTGAGAAATAGCTTGCGACGCTCGAGTCGAAGGAGCTTCTCTGTTTCCTGAGTTCCTGCTTTTCTGATTCGATTTTTGTACAAACAAAATGCCGGATGTCGATTCTTACGATTCGTCATCCGGCATTGCAGTCGATGTGCAGCAAAGACTGAATTGTGCGTTATCCTGATCTCCTTTGAAGCTCTGGTTTCTTTCGATCCCAAAGTCTTCACGGCATGTCTGAGTTCTCGAGAGACCTCAGATTTAGCCGTCGACCTGTGCTACCGCACCGAGATTCGTAATTTGAGAATCGAGATTCGGAATGTTATTCCGATGTAACGATTCAACAATTCACAATTTAACGGTGCGAAGCATTTCTCCTTAGAAAGGAGGTGATCCAGCCGCAGGTTCCCCTACGGCTACCTTGTTACGACTTCATCCCAGTTACCGCTCATAGCGTAGGCGGCTGCCTCTATTGCTAGTTAGCACGCCGACTTCGGCTACAAGCGACTCCCATGATGTGACGGGCGGTGTGTACAAGGCCCGGGAACGTATTCACGGCGTCGTAGCTGATACGCCATTACTAGCGATTCCGGCTTCATGGAGTCGAGTTGCAGACTCCAATCTGAACTGGGCCCAGTTTTAGTGATTTCCTCCACCTTGCGGTCTTGGATCGTTCTGTGCTGGGCATTGTACGTACGTGTGCAGCCCAGGCCGTAAGGGCCATACTGACTTGACGTCGTCCCCACCTTCCTCCCCGTTAAAGCGGGGCAGTCTGAACAGAGTGCTCGAGCCTCACGGCTCGGTGGCAACAGTTCACAGGGGTTGCGCTCGTTGCGGGACTTAACCCAACATCTCACGACACGAGCTGACGACAGCCATGCAGCACCTGTGCAAATTGTCCCTTTCGGGACTCGCTGGCTTTCACCAACTTAGAGATGCATGTCAAGGCCTGGTAAGGTTCTTCGCGTTGCATCGAATTAAGCCACATACTCCACCGCTTGTGCGGGCCCCCGTCAATTTCTTTGAGTTTTAATCTTGCGACCGTACTCCCCAGGCGGCACGTTTAACGCGTTAGCTCCGGCGCAGAAGGGGTCGAATCCTCCCACACCAAACGTGCACCGTTTACTGTCAGGACTACCGGGGTATCTAATCCCGTTTGCTCCCCTGACCTTCGTGCCTCAGCGTCAGGAACTGTCCAGAGACCCGCCTTCGCCACTGGTCTTCCTTACGATATCTACGCATTTCACCGCTACACCGTAAATTCCAGTCTCCTCTCCAGTCCTCAAGCACGGCAGTATCGAATGCAGTTTCGGAGTTAAGCTCCGAGATTTCACACCCGACTTACCGCGCCGCCTACGCACCCTTTACGCCCAATGAATCCGAACAACGCTTGAGACCTCTGTATTACCGCGGCTGCTGGCACAGAGTTAGCCGTCTCTTCCTCTTCTGGTACTATCAATACTCACGCAGTTAACGTGTGCACCTTGTTCCCAAATGACAGGAGTTTACAATCCGAAGACCTTCATCCTCCACGCGGCGTCGCTCGATCAGGGTTTCCCCCATTGTCAAAAATTCTCGACTGCTGCCACCCGTAGGTGTCTGGGCCGTGTCTCAGTCCCAGTGTGGCTGGTCGTCCTCTCAGACCAGCTACCCGTCAAAGCCTTGGTGAGCCGTTACCTCACCAACTAGCTGATAGGCCGCGGGCCCCACAAGAAGCGTCAGGTTGCCCCGACTTTAATTTTGAAAGGATGTCCTCTCTAATCATATGCGGTATTAATTCGCCTTTCGGCGAGCTATCCCCCACTTCATGGCAGGTTGCCCACGTGTTAAGCACCCGTTCGCCACTAAACTTTCCATCGTATTGCTACAACGAAAAGTCTCGTTCGACTTGCATGTCTTATCCACGCCGCCAGCGTTCGTTCTGAGCCAGAATCAAACTCTCCGTTAAAAACGAATCGGTCCCCGTGAGGGAAACCGAAAGTTTGAAGATCTGACTTTCATTACCTGAATCTGTAG
This sequence comes from uncultured Verrucomicrobiae bacterium, assembly GCA_963825355.1. Lineage (GTDB taxonomy): Bacteria > Verrucomicrobiota > Verrucomicrobiia > Chthoniobacterales > UBA10450 > Udaeobacter. Next base: position 266,082 of record CAWGSY010000017.1, read on the forward strand.
CCACCGGCTTGTGACCGGTCTCTCCAAATCCAGGGTTTGTCCGATCTAAATCTTTGGTTTCAAAGATGATCGACAGATAACGCACAATTCAATGTTTGCTGTCTTTCGCATTGCGAATTATCAAGGAAGGCCGTCTTCAGACCGCCGACCGAGAAACTCACAACCACACTGTCAAAGATCATTCTTCCCGTACACGACAAACCCCAACTTCAACAATCATCGATTGCAGAGAATTGGCTCGCCGGGCCAGAGAAGAACACCGACTCCGCTGATGGATCCGGTCCCGCTATTTAGCGGGATGCGTAAACTAGCAGACTCGCCGTTCGCGTCAACGAGAAATTTGCGAACTTTCTATATTTTCCAAACGGTCGCAGTCCGTCTCCGTAAAAAGCTCATATTTACCATTATCCCGCTGCTTGTTTATTCGTGATTATCGCTTGTTGATTATGTACTTCAGATTCGGCGTAGGGGAATGATTTCCGTACGTTCGCGTCGCCGTTCCGGCTTTAATCGCGCCAAGTTTTTCCATCGCCTTTTGCGAGCGAACGTTGTTTTGCCCGACGAAGAACACAACGCACTCAACAAACTTAAACGCGTGATTTAATAATAAGCGTTTCATTTCCGCGTTGTATCGGCCGCCCCAGTATTTTCGCGCGAGAAACGTCCATCCGATTTCGATCTCCGATTTCTCAGGATCGTACCCATAGAACCGTGTGGACCCGATGACCCGTTGCGTCTTCCGATCGATGATTACAAACGCGCCGCCGGATTCCATGGCATCTTTGAAGAAAATTCTGAACACCTCTTTTTTGTATCGATCTCGCTCGGGATGCTGCTCCCAGATTAGCGAATCCGACGCGACCGCAAACAGTTCGTCCCAATCATTACGTATGAGTGGGCGAAGCTCGATCAGTTCGCCTTTTAGATGTGGTTGAAGATCAAATGCCATTGCAACCACGAATCGCCACGAATATCCACGAATTCAAATCTGGGAGCGGTCGCCGCGGCGACCTGGCGATGACGGACTGCCATCGCGAACTTTTCTTACCTTTCGCAGCGACGCGGAAACTTTTCAGTGTGCGCGTCGCCGATCTGCGCCACTTGGGCAACCGTGCATTTTCGGAAAGAGTTTCCGCACCTCGGTATTCGCGGCGTCCGCAAGAAGGTCCTCTTGAAGGCGCCGCCGGTCGCCGAATAAAAGATTCGAGGCCCGCTGATCAACGATGTGTCGCGCGAGTAGGTCGACCGCAGTATTGACGTCACACAGACCTTCGCCGTAGACCAGCCGATCTTCCCGTTCAGCGCCGTAGCCCTCGACCTGGTGGAGAAGCCGTCCGAAGTACTGGCATGTTGCCTCCCGATATCTCGGCTGATGGGCGCCGCAGATAACAGCGTACAAGCCGGCCCAACGCCTCTCGCCAAGATCGCTGCGCCACCGTCCGAGGAGCGCGTGCAATTTTTCGAGTTCGATGCAAACGGCCAGTTGCGCAGTCTCAAGAGCATGCGAGGCCAGCACGCGGATGTTTTCTTGAAGTCGCTCGAAGTCCACCAAGCCTTCCGAGAGAACTTTGTCGATGAGCGTTCGTACATGGCACAACAACTCGGCGGGAACGTTCGATGCAATAGTCACCGTTGGTGTAGGGGACGAGGTGTTCGCTGCGGCCTGTGCCTCTCGAATCTGAGCGCGCTTTTCGTGAAGCTCGTCGGCGGTGAGCTCGGTAAGCCGCCCGCTTCCGTTCGCCATGAGTGTGAGTTGGACGCCAAACGCGAGGTGAGCGAGCGCCTTGAGCTCGTGGTAGCGAGCTGGTATGACCTGCTCGCGTTGTTCCCCGCCGTCGCAAAGGAGCACCGCACCGTCTCCCATCACCACAATCACGGGAATGCTTTCACCGAGTTGCGCTAGGACTTGTTCGACCAGCCGAGTGTAGGTTTTGTGAAAGCCGACGTTAATGGCGGCAAACGGTTGGTTAAACGGCGGGAGTTCCTGCGCTTCGGCGAGCTTGCGCTGTGTATACGGGTTAGGGAGTTTCATCGAGGCCTAACGACCTAGTAACGGCCATATCCCTATCGTACATTTAAACTTCGCTCGTCTCATTTGTTCGTGGCGTACCTTTCCGACTTGCCCTTCTATGTCGCTGATTCCTCCAGTTTCATCCACAGATTTCACCAGATAATAAGTTCTGTCCGCAGATTCGTGTCCACTGGCAAGTGCGATCTCGCCGGCGCTGTTTTGATCGAAAGCATTGCCATTCTTGAGCCTTCTAATTCAAACGGCCTTAGTGCGCCAGGAAACAACATCCGATCCAAACAGAGAGACGAGGGGAAACACGCACGGGCGATTACGTTCGCCGCGGGCCGATCTATCCCTTCGAGAAATCCGCACCTTCACTCGTTAGGCTTCTTCCTCGGCACGGTTTGAAACGATGGGATTGATTCGTCGACGACGACCCAGGGGAGTTTATCTTCGAGGAAAATGGCCTTTTGCGGCGCAAACGGCGCCGGATCGTCGAGAGACGCAATCGTGAAATCAATCATGTCTGACTCCTTACTGTCCTCAAAAAACAGATGCGTGCCGCAACACGCGGCAAATGAACGAATCCGATTCGCATACGCGATTTTGCGCGGCTCACCTTTTGTCAGGATCAGTTCTTTGCGGGGCACTGTTCCCCACTGCACATGCGGCGCACCCGCGCTTCGCCGGCAATCGATGCAATGACAATCGACCAGCGCAAAGGGCTGGCTCCTCAGCACGTATCGCGTCCCACCACAAACGCATCCACCAGTGATCTCCATAAAACTCATTTAGCGCAGTCTAAACACGAATGTTGCCCGCTGGCCAGTAAACGCGCATATCGTCGCGTGAAGTGTTGGGAAACCATCACTTACCATCTCAGTAAAGCCGGTTAGAGTTGGGCCTGCGTCTCGGCGATTGATTCTAGCGGGCGACCAGATCTGGATTGCAGACGCACATCGGGCGAGAGAAACCGTTTGTGTTGCGCAAGCGAGTGAAAAGAAGGCGCTTGTGACTGAGCCTGGTGCCTTTAGCGAGACGAATCTTTATCGAAAATTGCGCAGAGTCCGTCTTTGTAGTAGCGAAGCCGCCAGCCATGCATCTTGGCGAAGGAAGCAATTTGAGGTTCGCGCTGTCTGCCATCGTCGGGCCAAACACGGGACAAGTCCGGTTCGTATACCGCGCAATGCTTTGCGTTCTTCAATTCCTTAGCAATTCGGCTCGCGAGTATTTTCATGGCCGCAGGTCACAAAATATTCGGTTTTAGTGAGTAGGTTTTTTATGAAGCAGTTCCCTTAGTGGTTCAAACAGAAGCAACCTGAGAAAGTTTCGTCCCCTCTGAAACTTTTTTGTCGGCAAATGCTCGCCCTGCAAAGCGGGGAAATTGAACTATTTTCGCGTTGGCCTTGAACTCCGCTCGGGTACGGCGAGGAACTAATGCAACGTTTAAGACGGCACCTGCTCGGTCATCTTGCCTTTTCGGTTGGCGGTCATTCAACTCAGTCCGGGCCTTTGGCCTAATTGCCGACGAAATCGCCGAAGATTGATAATGACTCGTAAAAAAGCGCCGCGCCCCTCGGGGTCGATATACATGGGATTACACACAAAACGATACGGTCCACGGATCACGAGTTTTCTTCGCGGATCGAACGGCGCGGGCATGCTTTTCCGATGAACACGAACGTGAACACGCACCAAAGCGCAATCGCCGTTCAATTGTTCCGATGATGTCCCGCGATCTACGGCGCTCCAATAGTTGCAGGCGCAACAATGCCCTACCACGACAGGAATCGGCGCCCCCTCGACACTTCTGTCCCGACGCAGCGCCACGAAGGCAGATCAACTCTCAACTTTTCCCATCCTTAGGATGTGCTCACTGCGGCGGTGACGCTTTCCCATTCCGCGGTCAGGCGGGCAAGATCATGGGACACAGCGGACAGATCGCGATTGATCGCAACGGCGGTGCCGCCTGGTTGGTAAGTCGCCGGGTCTTCCAATGCCGCGGTTAGTTCTTTCTGTTGTCCTTCCAACGCCGCGATTTTCGTCTCAAGCTCATGCACCCGCTTTTCTTTTTCGCGCCGTGCTTTGGCAATCGCATTACGCGATTCCGCTTCCAAACGCTTCTGCGCCTTCTGCTCGCGCAGTCCGCCCTCTCTTTGGACCCCGTTATCGCTAGTCGTCATTCGGACGGCCCGGCGGTCCGTCCCTACCAGGCCCGCTTTGGCCGAAGTGGCTTTTGATTTATCCAGATAGTAATCGTAATCGCCGGGATAAAATGTCAGCCGTCCTCCGGCACCCGCCGAACCAGCGGTTACGTGCAGAACGCTTGTGGCAATGGCGCGGATGAAATGAACGTCGTGACTAATAAAAATGAGCGTCCCGTGATATTGCTTGAGCGCGCCGATGAGAGCATCAATCGAACCGACATCGAGATGCGTCGTCGGCTCGTCCATGAGCAGAAGGTTAGGTGGATCGAGTAACAGCCTAACGAGAGCCAGTCGTGATTTTTCGCCACCGCTCAAAACTGAGACGGTTTTGAAAACATCGTCACCACGAAACAAAAAGGAACCGAGCACAGTGCGCGCGGTTTGTTCGGACACAGGATTGGGCATGTCGCGTGCGCTGTCGAGGATGGTATGGCTCGCGTTGAGCACGTCGATTCGGTTCTGCGAGAAATAACCTGTGCGCACATTATGTCCGAGTTCGCGCACGCCTTGTTGCACAGGCAACACCCCGGCGAGCAGCTTGAGAAGAGTCGATTTCCCTGCGCCGTTCGGGCCGACAAGCACGGTGCGTTGACCGCGCTCGGCATGAAATTGCATTCCGCGATAAACAACGAGATCGCCGTAGGCGTGATCAACATCCTTCAGCGTGATCACGCGCAGACCGCTGCGCACCGGTTGCGGAAAATGGAACTTGATCGTCTTTCCGCGCGCGACCGGCGCTGCGATTTTCGTCATGCGATCAATCTGTTTCAGCTTGCTCTGTGCTTGGGATGCTTTGCTTGCCTTGGCCCGAAATCGATCGGCAAACAATTGCAGCGACGCGATTTCTTTCTGCTGATTCTTGTAAGCGGCGAGCTGTTGTTCTTCGCGCGCAGCTTTCTGCTCAACATAACTGTCCCAGTTGCCCCGATAACGCACCAGTTTCGCGTGCGCGATCTCAAAAATGCTGCCGACTAGCTGATTCAAAAATTCGCGATCGTGCGAGATCATGACAATCGCTCCCGGATAACTTCGCAAATATTCCTGGAACCATTGCAGCGATTCGAGGTCGAGATGATTCGTTGGTTCATCGAGCAGAAGGAGATCGGGTTGCATCACGAGCAAGCGCGCGAGATGAGCGCGCATGATCCAGCCGCCACTTAAAGCGCGCGCCGGGCGATCGAAATCAGTTTCACGAAAAGCGAGTCCAGCGAGGACCCGTTTTGCTTTTGGTTCGAGTTCCCAGCCGCCGTGCTCATCGAAAACATGGAGCGCCTTGTGATACGCCGTGTCGGCACCGGGATCAGCGATCCCGGCTACAGCTGCTTCGTGCTGCTTGATCACTTTCTGCGCGTGCACAAGCTCGGGCGAAACGGCGAGAGCAAGTTCGAGCACCGTTTCGTCTCCGGCGACAGCGGTTTCCTGCGGAAGAAATCCGATCGTTGCGTTCTTCTCGATCGCGATAGTCCCCTTGTCGGGCGAAACATCACCGAGCAGAAGTGCAAACAACGTGGATTTGCCGGCTCCATTGGGGCCAACCAATCCGATTCGATCGCCCCGATTGACCTGGAGCGAGACGTCATCAAAGAGCGCCCGGCCGGCGAAAGATTTTGAAAGTTGAGAAACAGTCAGCATTTCGGAAAGCGCGCAGTGTTGCCTCGTTCCATGCCCCGCGCAACTCGTTAACCACGAATGAAGGAAAGGGATTTCCGACATAGAAGGTAAAGCTGCGAGGGTAGCAGCGAGTGAGAGCGGGAACCGAACGAGTCTCAATCGACACGATGAACACGAATCGGCGTTGTAGCGGCGGCTGTGTCAGCCGCAAATCGCTTAACCTGCAACCTCCTATCACGCGAACTCTCCCCGTAGCGAGCTCGCACTCAGGGCGGGCAGATCAGGGGAATCACCTCGCGTTTGTTTCGGCGGTAAACGCGAAAATCCTTATCGGCTGTGATCACGCGGTGGTGCGGATAAAGCTCGCTCATCCGGATCAGACAAAGATCGGCCAGGTCTGGTTGCCGATCCGCGTAGCGCTTGGCCAAGGCCGTCAACTGTGGCAGATGATCATTCAGATCAAAAGAGACCTTTACCAACTCGGTGGCAATCATTTCGAGGACGACCTCGACGCTCCTCAATTTGAATGCCGTTTCTGCGAGGACGGCTTCGCAGGCGAGCGCTGGTTCGTTTAACTCATTGGCTAATCCGACCGCCCAATCGTGGTGCATGTCGCGGCTTGCGGCGAAAGCCACGAGAAACCCGGTGTCGGCTATGCTTAGCACTATCTTGTAAAACCCTTCTTAGCGGACAAGTCGCGTGGTCCGCCACGAATGATGCCCGCGATGCGCATGAATTTTTTTGAAGAACGATCCGCCGTGCGAGCACGCTCCAGTTGTTCGCGAATCAATTGCCCCTGCGACACGCCGATCCGCGCCGCGGTTTGTTCAATCCAACTCGCTAGCTTTTTTGTCGGACGAAAAGTAATTGTCTGACCCATATGGCAGAAATGTAAACACAGAGGTTCGAACGGTCAATGGATCAGGACTGAAATCTAATCCGATTCGTCGCGATTAACCTGGAGCGAGACGTCATCAAAGAGCGCCCGGCCGGCGAAAGATTTTGAAAGTTGAGAAACGGTCAGCATTTCGGAAAGCGCGCAGTGTCCCCTTGTTCCATGCCCGGCGCAACTCGTTAACCACGAATGAAGGAAAGGGATTTCCGACATTGAAGGCAAAGCTGCGAGGGTAGCAGCGAGTGAGAGCGGGAACCGAACGAGCTTCAATCAATCAGCCTTCACTCAATTTGTCATCCCGAGCGAAGTCGAGAATCGCGCGCTCGGGAAGTCGCGAGATAGACGGGCAGGCCGACGGCGGCGCGAGCGGGAAACGAGCGCATCAAATCTCTGAAGTTATGGCTTGGCAGGCACGAATGAACACGAATCATGAGGAGCCCCGACACAGGAACCGCTCGAACCACTGTTTCGTTTTCTGTTCGATCTCTAAGTCTATCGAAGCCTGAGCAGAACCAGTCGCACCAGAACCAGGTCCGAAATTATGCGCCAGGCCGTGGATCACTTCGAATTGAATTCGCTCAACCTCGCCACGCCCGACGTAGCGTTGTTTCAGCGCCTCGAAGGCGCGACGCGCGGGTTCAATGGCTAATTGCTTATCGGCATCGCCCTGCACGATAAGCAGGGCTGGCAGAATTTTGCGCTCGGCGATTTTATAGGCTTGAAGTTGCACATCGTAGCGGCTGGCCGCCTTCCTCGAAGCATTGTCCCACTCGAACTGACGTTTGAACGTGCGCTCCCAGTTCTCGACGTTTTGCATCACGCTCATCGGAGCGTTTACGATCACCGCCGCCGTGATTGGCAAGTTCGATTCGAGGAGAGCAAGCAAGGCTGCGGCTCCGCCGGCCGAGAAACCGAAAAGCCCAATCCCTTTATCGGCGTCCAAATGGTAAGTTGCGTTCAGGTCGTTCACGATTTGCTGCAACTCCACACTCGCGCCGCTGATGGAGCGGAAGAAAAAACCATTCACAAAATCCTCCTTTTGCACGCGTAACAACTCGTCTCTGCCTCTGGCTGGCATTCGATCGGCCACCATCGGTAGATTCACAAATGCCAGGATCGCATCCATTTCTTCAAGTCGCAGCACCTCTGCGAGCGCCTGTGGGTTTTGCGGGGGACCGAAGCCATGATAAAACAGGACCAAACAAGTGTTCGGATTGACCACTCCTGGTCTTGAGATGAGAACGGGCACTCCGCCAACCGATTTCTGCTCCGTGACGCGCGCCGACCTATTCGGGCCTGTACCGTTGTAGGCCTCAGCGTTCTCCTTGTGTACCACAGCTGCCGGTGCTGGCACACCAGGAGATTGTTCCATGGGTGGGCTCGCCCCAGTCAACACGCTCGTACCTCCCAGAGTGATTGCGAGCGAAGTGGTCAGCAGATTGTTCATCTCAGCTCCTCAGTGGGAAGAATCCAGTCTCGACTTCATTGTAGGATTTTGAAAGTTGGAAACGGTCAGCATTGCGGAAAGCGCGCGGTGTTGCCTCCTTCGATGGCCCGCAACTCGTGTTGCGCTAATCAGCTTTTGCCTTGGAGGATTTCTTGCGCTGGAGAAGATGATCCACCGAAAATTTGCCAGGACCGGTTAAGACTAACGTCGTGAACACGATCAAGTAGAGCGCTGCCCTGAGCCAATCTTCGCCGAGTCGAACGCTGGTATAGAGTGCCCCTGCCATTCCGAGCGCGGCGCTTGCAGCTAGTAGTCGTGTCAGAAAGCCGCATCCGATAAGGAACGCGCCAATTGATTCGTTGAACGTGATCCACAAAGCAAGCGCGAATGGGATTGGGAAACCCATCCTTGCGATCAACGGCGCTAATCCGGCAGATGACAGAGATTTCCCGGCGTGAACAGCCGACCAATACCAGCCGATCTTTTGGATCCCGAAAGTTCCCGCGAGCAGAAGTCCTGTTCCGCGCAAAATCAGCAGCCCTAAATCCTTTCGTTCTCTCATGGCAACCACAGCAAGTAGAAAGAGAGAATCGACCCTATGCCAACCGCCTTACTAAATCCAGCGGCGCAGTTGGCAACGCCCCGACCGTGCGGAGTCTGAGATCAGAAGTCAGACGTCAGAAAGTAAGAAGGTCAGAAATGACCAAGCTTCTACTGGCCACGCTTGGTACCGGTACCGCGTGTGGTTGGTTTAGATTCGCCCTTAACACCACCGCCACCTTTGACGTCTTTCACAGGTTGCAGGTCACGAATTATGGCCTCTTTAAGATTCTTTTTGAATCGGCGCCAAAGAGATCGAACCTCATTGGCGTTTGGGTCTTTTGTACTCATGCGCAAACAGCCTTTCCCAATTATTTTGTGGCAACGTTTTTAGCGATGCGTCCCGGTGAGAGCAAGCTGAAAAACTGAGCCGGCGCTCGCATCTTGCGACGATTTTCTGCCGCGAATCCCGGAAAAAATCTTTTGCAGAAGAAAGCGAAGGAAACAAAGGTTCTGACTGGCAAAGAAATCCTTCTTCGTTCTCCTGGCTGCCTTCTGTGTGCATCATTCGGGAGCTCAACTTCGTTGCGGCGGAGCCGTTCTGGATAATCCGTGGTTAAATCTTCCGAAATTTAGATCTGAAGTAGATCGTCTTCTCCCGAAGCCGATGGCAGCCAAAGCTAACGCGTTGGGGACAACGCTTTCCACCTTATCTATTTGTGGAAACTCGTCCGATGGCGGATTCGTGGTTACACGCGCTTCGCCGTCAATCGATGCAATGACAATCGACAATGCAAACACGCCGAAAGTGGACTAACCCAGATGAGCTAACCCTGTTCTTTTTCGAAAAAAGTCTGGTCAATTGTGAAAGCCTTGGCCATGTTCAGCCACCTTTCTGCAGGCAAACGACGGAGGAAAAATTATGATTCACTTAATCTGGTACATTATTGTCGGCTTGATTGCCGGAGTTGTAGCGAAATCGGTGATGCATGTGCACATGACGATTTTCTGGACCATCGTCCTCGGCATCATCGGATCGATCATCGGCGGAGCCGTTACTCACTTGTTTTCGCCACCGACCGGACGATTTCATCCCGCCGGTCTCATTTTTTCCACACTCGGCGCGATCCTGGTTCTCTACGTTTGCCTCAAGCTGCACATTCATTTCCCGCGCGTTATCTAATCAGCTGCCAGCTTCGCTGGCCGAGCCGTAGGCGATTGCACCGGGTGGGGCAGTCTGTCTTAGCTGCCTTGAGCGCAGCGAACAGCTACATTGGTTTCCTCTACGGATCTGCACTTGTTGTGCCGCCGGCCTCATAACATTAGCCGCGGTGCCCACCCTGCGAGCCGCAGGATACTTCATCCCCCGCTGACTCTTCAGTACTGCCGTAGAGGACATTAATGTAGGAAACAGGAAAACTGTAGTTGTAGTCGTTGACCGCGCTTGATTCCCGTCGCTACGTTCTGAGCGTAATATTTTCAAATAGAGCAAGCGGGTCGAGCGACATGGCCGGGTAAAGCCGCGAGGTAGCGGTCGAACGCTGCTGGAGTTGCTGAGATACAAATCTGAATTCAACAACTCCGCGCCGTAAGCGTCGACAACAACAGGCGCGATTAACGCTGCAATAACGACTCACACCTAACGGGAATTATTCGTCGTGCGTGGCGAGCTGGACAGCCCAAAGCCAGTTCCGAAATCCGGAAAGTGATCGACAATTGGTTTATGGCATAGAGCATAAAACGCAGTGGACGAGTTTGGATATCTCTCGGTCATCATTTCCGTTATTATCGGGCTGAGCATCACGCAGCTTCTGCAAGGTATCGGTCAGGTCATCAACGCACGCGGCCGCATCCGCATTTACTTGCCGGCTCTGGGATGGGCAGTGTTGCTCCTGCTCATCGATGTCCAGGCGTGGTGGGCGATGTTCGGTTATCGCAACCGCCACGAATGGACGTTTGTGCAATTCACCATTGTTCTGTTCGAGGCGATCATGCTCTATCTACTCGCCGCGATTGTGCTTCCCAACGTCCCGAACGAAGGCGAAGTCGATCTGCGCAGTAACTATTTCCGGCACGCTGGCTGGTTCTTCGGCTCGCTCGTCGTTCTCCTTTTGGACAGCCTGCTAAAGAGCGTTGTTGTTTCCGGAGGTTTACCTGGAAAACTCGATCTCGGGTTTCATTTGTTCTGGATCACAACTGCCCTTATCGCTGCGTTCGTGCGCAACGATCGTTATCACAAGGCATTTGTCTGCTTCAGCTTCGCTCTGTTCGTCGCATACATCGCACTGCTTTTTTCCTCCCTACGCTGATTGGTCAAATTATGGTGAGCAGCTAACCACGAATTGACACCAATGAACACGAATGATCCTGCCATAGCGGCGGGGCCTTCGCGTCAAGGTTTCGGGCGATCTCAGTAAATGAAGGGCACAAGCCGTTTGGTGCGCTTCATGTATTCGGCATAGCGCGGGCCTAGCGCGCGCGAAAGGGCATCCTCCTCCACATTCATCCGGTGGATGAAAGCCACGCCGATCGGTATGAGAATAACAAGCAAGGCAGCCCAGTTGCCCAGAGACAGGCCGACACCCACAAACGCCAGTAACACGCCAGTGTAGGAAGGATGACGCACGATGCGGAACGGCCCTCTCTCGACCAGCTCATGGTCTTTCTCAATTGTCACATCGACGGTGAAAAAACGGCCGAGGGTGATAATGGCCCACCAGCGCAGGATTAATCCCGCGACAAACAGCACCAAGCCCGCAGTCGCAAACATCCGTCCATGCGGCAGCGCGGCAGCCCGGAAATTTTGCGCGACGAAAACGCCCGCCATAACGCTAACCGCAATCACCAGCCAGAGTATTCCCAGCGTACTGCGATCTTGCTTCGTGCCTGTTTTGCTGCATGACCGCCGCGTTAAATTGAGAAAGATCTCTGAAACGAGATAAATCAATCCGAGTTCCGAGGCTAGTGACATAGGTCGTTAATGCCAGTCCGGCTCGGACCGAGTTAGTTCGAATTCGAAATGCTAAAGGCGCGAATGTTAAATGTTTAGATCTGCCCGAATCCCAATTTGCGAATTCCAATTACGGCAAAAACCGACCGGCAGATAAACCAGCACGAAGCCGATGAACAGCGCCGCGTATGTGATTGCATGGACAAGAACAGACATGTTTATGGTTTATTAAAAAGCTCGAGCAGTTCGCCTTTCATGTTTGGTTGAAGATCAAATGGCATTCTGCCTTGTCATTTTTTGGGAGCGACAACGGGATAATTGAGCGACCGAAATATTTTCCAGGTTCCGTCCTCCGATAGCCGCAAAATATCCACGCTGCGATTCTCGGCTTTGATTTCTATCTTGCCGTCAACGCTCGTGACCTCGAGCCGCCACGTGGAACGTACGAAACCAAGCTTTCCGGAGCATTGGAACTCTTCGAATTTTGGGATCCATCTCCGCGATTGCTCCGGGTGCGCGAACTCGTCGCGATAACTTTTCTCAAGATCCACTTTCTTCGCGTCTGGAGCGCCTTGGAAGCTAAAGTTTACGTCGTCAGCGAAAATCGACATCGTTCCGGCAAGGTCACGATTTGCGTAGGCCGCCACCCATTTTTCGAAAGCAGACTGCAACGCTTCGCATTCGGCCGCCCGAAGTTGCAAAGCAGTGATGATGACGCTGATGATTATTACGAAAAAATATTGTCGGAGTGCTTTCATCTGAGCTTGCCCCTCTGGTTTCTGTGGAAACGGATTGTGCCGCTGGCGGATATTTGTGCCAGTCTTTTCGCAAGCATCCTACTGCGAAGTAGGCGCCTGATTTCATTTCGGAAAGCGCGCAGTGTTGCCTTGTTCGATGCCCAGCGCAACTCCCGTTGCGCGATCAGACGTCACTTTCTGCCGAGCCAACATCTTATCCCCAAGAGGCACGCAGAATTCATTCGGAAATGAGTCGCCAGCTGTTTACATCCCTGTGTCATCGGACAAATTTCACTTGGCGCATTGAGTTTGGCCTTGTGACGTTGCGTGATGAGAGGCAAGCCCACCACGGGCGGACTTAATCGAAGAACGCTCTCGATGAAGGCGCTTGTTTCGCAAAGCCGTGGAAGAAGTTATTAGTGACAAGTGACCACTGACAAGCCACGGACGATGAAAGTGCTGGTTTCTCAAGATCACGGATTCCGCGTGCAGAAGATTTCGCGGCCTTTGCTAAGCGAGGGCGAGATGCTCCTCCAAGTCACAGCCTGCGGCGTCTGCTTCTCCGATGTTCACAAGATTCGTTTTCAACGAATGGAAGACCCCGTCGTCCTGGGTCATGAAGTAGCCGGCCGGGTGGTGGAATCGAGCGCTGCGAAATTTAAGGTGGGCGATCGCGTGGTCGTAGCGCATCACGTTCCGTGTGGCCGATGTCATTACTGTTGCCATGGAAATATTTCGATGTGCGCGGAGTTCAAAAAAACCAATCTCGATCCAGGTGGATTCGCGGAGTTTGTGCGTGTGCCGGCAGAGCATGTAGAGAGCGTTGCCTTTCCAATTCCGGATAGTTTGACTGACAACGAAGCTTCTTTCATGGAGCCGTTGGCTTGCTGCGTGCGCGCGGTGAAGCGCGCTGGAATCCAACCGTCGGATGTCGTCGTTGTGGTTGGTTTAGGTTCGATCGGTCTGCTATTCATGCAATTGATCCGCCACGCGGGTGGTAAGTGTATCGGCCTCGATCTCGACCCAGCTCGCCGCGAGTTAGCAGACTCGTTAGGCTCGACCGCAACATTTGCCGGCTCCGAACCCGATTTCAAAGAATCGCTCGCCTCGATGACGAGCGGTCGTGGCGCTGATGCGGTGTTGCTCACTGCGGGAAATCCGCCACTTGTTCCCACGGCGTTGTCGTGGTTACGCGCAGGCGGGACGTGCCTCGTCTTTGCCAGTCTCCATCCCGACTCCGATGTCACACTCGATTGGAATCAGCTCTATTACCGTGAAATCAATATCGTGACGTCGTATTCAGCTTCGCCGGATGATCTGCGCGAAGCGCTGCAATTGCTGGCGAATGGTTCTGTGCGCGTATCGCTAATGACCGGACACACTTTTCCGTTGGAGCGGTTCTCCGAGGCGCTGGCTGCAATCGAAAGCCGCACGATTCTCAAGGCGATCATGACTCCATCGCGAGTGAGCAGTGACCAGTGACGAGATGAATGCGCTGATGAAAGCGGTGATGTTCTACGCACCTGGCGACTTGCGTTTGATGGAAACGCCAATTCCTTCAGCCGGCCCCGGCGAAGTCGTCGTGAAGATTAAGACGGCGCTTACCTGCGGGACCGACTTTAAAGCCTATCGACAAGGTCACCCGGTTTTGCTGGCACACACGCCATCGCCATTCGGACATGAGATGGCGGGGATCATTAGCGAAGTCGGCGCAGGAGTGACCTGGCTGCGGGAAGGAGAGCGAGTCGTCGTGCTGAACTCAGCGCCCTGCGACGATTGTTTCTTCTGCGAAAAGGGCATCACGGAACTGTGCGAAAATCTCGAGCTGCTCAACGGCGCTTATGCCGAATACATTCGCGTCCCGCCGCAGATCACGCGGCACAACGTTCATCCGTTACCGGAACATTTGAGTTTCGCTGAGGCCGCGCTGGTCGAACCGTTCGCGTGCGCTTTGCATGCGGTCGATAAGATGCGGCTCAAACCGAGCGAAACCATTGCCGTGATCGGCGCCGGCAACATGGCGCGGCTCTTAATTTGTGCGCTCAAAGCGGCGGGTGCGCGCGTGCTTGTGATTGGTCGAAACGCGGAACGGCTTCGCCTCGCAACTGCGGCCGGTGCGGACGACGTGATCGATCTTAGCCATGAACCAGATGCAGTCGCGGCGGTGCGTCGCCGAACGGCCGGCCATCGCGGCGCCGATGGTGTCATCGAGGCAGTTGGTAAACCAGAGACCTGGTCGCTGAGTGTTGCGATGGTGCGGAAAGGCGGGCGCGTATGTCTTTTCGGAGGTTGCGCGGCCGAAGCAAAAGTGGAGCTCGAAACGTATCGCATTCATTACAATGAGATCGCGCTCTTCGGTGTCTTTCATCATCGACCCAGTTACGTGCGGCAGGCGATCGAGCTTCTCGGCAAAGGAGCAGTGCCAACTGAGTTGCTGATCGGGAGGCGCATCTCCCTCGAAGATCTCGTGTCCTTCTTTGCGGAAAATCGCGACACTAATGCGTTGAAAGCGGCGGTGATCATGTGATTCCCGAGCGAGGAAGCGAGGGGTCAGCGAGGAAGCCAGGGGTCAGAGTTTATTATTGATACTGATTCATCGCAGCAACAACGGTCGTCAATGCGAGGGCACGAACGATCAGTCTTGAGAAAAACATTTCGGACTGTCGATAGTAAGCTCTGACCTCATTCCCCTTCCATTTTGCCGACAATGATGCAAAGCGGCTCCTCAGCCGGAGCCGAGCGCGGCGCGCGCGGCGCGGCGAGGAGGTTGAAGAAGCAGTGTGTCTTTACTTCGTTAACGCGTATTCATGCCGTTCCCGGCAGTCTTAGCGTCATTAAGGACACTCACGATGGTCTCCGTATAAGTTCGCAACGCATCGTAGGCTGCAGCGCTCCGACCCATTGCCATTGGGTCTGAGTTGTGGGCACGGAATTGATTCACGGTTCGCTGAATCAGTTCGGCGGCAGCCACTGCTCGTATTCTGCCAACGCTATGGGTGCTACCTGAACCGAGAACTGGTATTTACGCTTGGCGGCTTCATCCGTGGCTTTCTGCTGATACCACTCAGAGAAGTTAGCGAGACATTGCGCTTTATTCTTATAAGCCCCCAGCAGGCTATTGCCGGTCGCCGGACGCAGCCAATTTGCGATCGAAGAATTCGGCAGTGGCGCGGTCGGCGCGGACCCAATCGCTCCAGCGGAGCAGGTCGTGAATTTCGTCGGGGATGATTAGCTCTTCGAACGTGACGTTTTGGGCGCGCAGTTTTTCGACCAGACCGGTGGTTTGCTGGAACGGCAGCACGGAGAACGCTTGCAATTCTAGCGCGAATGCCTGAGCGCAGGTTGAAAGCATTCCAAAACCGGCAACGCCGTAAAGGCGCATGGCGCCCACGGCGCTTTACGCGCTCAACTCCGAAAGGATTGAAACTCGCGCGTTATCCCGAACTCGCTCGCTGCTTCCCTCGCAGCTTTACCTTCTATGTCGCTTAACCCATTCGCTCCATTCGCGAGCAGGCAGCCCAACGTCGAAGGGCGGAAGAGAAGCGTCACCTAGGATTTTCGCGTAGCCATACGCTCAAGCCCTAATCGAGTCACGATGAAGGAATTGAATGAAGGACAACGTTTCACCAGCCGCTCCGGTGCTGCATCAGAACCGCCCGAATGTCTTCCCGCTTCAAGGCGATATCGATTTGCACGTTTCACCTGCTGTCTCAGAGTCACTTAACGCAATGATCAAGAAAAAACCGGAACGGATCGTGATAGATCTCTCCCGGGCGACTTACATCGATAGCGCAGGAATAGCTGTGCTTATTCTAGCGATGCAACAGGTTGAAGCGTATGGCGGGGAGTTTTTCCTGAGTGGTTTGCAGGAAACCTTGCGCTCGATCTTCGAAACTTCGCGGCTTGAGCGAGTATTTCGGATTTTCCCAGATGTCGATGCTGCGCTGGCCGCGAGTGGAGCGTGAGGTAACCTGGCGGAGAGATGTTACTGCCAATTCCGTGACCTGAATCACGGCATCGCTTTAACGGATGGAAAATGGAGACGGCCTAGCCACAGGCCTTTTTTCGTTTCATCTGTCGATTTAACGGCGTGAGGGCACGCCGTCTCCAACTTCAATTCCCGATGACTAACCGTCGCTCCGGCCGATATGGAAATACTTCCGGACTCTCGCCGTCTCGAAGCTTCCGTTGCACGCTGCGCCAGAAATCCGGATGAAATAAATCCCCGTGCTGTTCGAGCAGCGCGGCACGCGCCGGTCCGGGCAAACTGAGAAAATTGAGAAATTCTTCGGGAAACACGTCGTTCTCGCGGACGGAGAACCAAGGCTCGGCCGATATTTCTTCCTCGTACGTGGTGGCCTGCGGCAGATCGCGGAAATTGCAATCGATTAGAAAACAAAGCTCGTCGTAGTCGTAGAAGACGACCCGGCCCCGCCGGGTGACGCCGAAGTTTTTGGTCAGCAGATCGCCTGGAAAAATGTTCGACACGGCCAGATCCTTGATGGCCTGGCCGTAATCGCGAGCGGCGGCTGCACTCTGAGTCGCATCGGCTTCGGTGAAGAAAATGTTAAGCGGACGAATGCGACGCTCGACGTAAGCATGAGCGATGACGACATCGTCGCCTTCCAGTCGCACTGTTTTTCCGGCTGCGCGGAGCAAATCTTCCAGGAGGGTCGGCTCGAATCGGTTTCGTGGGATGCGGAGATGCTCGAACTCGTGCGCTTCCACTAAACGTCCGGCGCGATCGTGCTCGAAGACCAGCTTGTAACGGCGCATCACCTCTTTTGGAGTGGTATCCTTGGGAAGATCGAATCGATCCTTGATCAGCTTAAAAACGACGTCGTAGCTGGGCAAAGTGAAGACGAGCATGACCATTCCGGGCGTGCCTTCGGCCGTTTTGAAACGGTCGACGGAAGCGTTCATGTGCGCGACGAAATCTCGATAAAACTCCGTTTTGGCATGTCGGTTAAAACCGATCGCGTTGTAAAGGTCGGCGACGCGCTTGAGCGGCATCAACTCTCGCAACCATTTCACCAGGTCGTAAGGCGACGGCGCCCCGACGCGGAAATACGCGCGCGTGTAAGAAAACAGAATGGAGAGGTCGGCCTCACCCATTAAGACCGCGTCCAGCGTGAGCCCGCTTTCATCCGGATGACGCACACAAAACGCGACAGGGATCGCCTTGGCGTCGGCGATGATTCGGCCGACGAGATACGCTCCGCGACCACGATAAAAGACACCGCGGAAAATTTCGAGAGTGGCGCCCTTTTGCTGCACAATCCTCGATAAGATGCGTTCCGCGGCCGCAGCGACGGCGCGGTCTAGATCGCGCCAGTGATCGTTCGCAAAGCCGCTGTCGACATCGGTCAGTGCACTCGAAATTAAGTCCGGCAATGCTGCGCCGGTAAACGCGCGGCAAAGTTCAGCATCATGTTCGGTCGGCGGGGCGTCGAAATCGGTATCGACAAACTCGATCGCCTGATCCACTCCTTCCGTCGCAAAAACGCGGCGGGTAAGTGAATTGAAAAAACTTTCGCCGATTTCCCAGCGGATCGATTTCGCGATGAGCGAGGAGTAGACCGCCTTGGTCGCCTGCCAGACGGAGCGTTCACGCAAACGCGCGCCAAACAAGCTTTCGACTTGATTCGTTAGGCCGTCGAGCACGCGCGAATAAAGATGCAGTCTCTCGGCCGCGTCGTTGTAACTGCCGTGCCAATCGCGCGCCAGGAAACGATCGCGCGCCCGCTGCGTGATCTCGTCGAAGCGCGCCACGTAATCGCGGAACGCGTTCCGCGCCTCCTCTGCGCAAAGCGCAGCCAGGCGGCTGTCGGTTAACGCCGCGGCTGCCGACGAAGCCGTCTCTGCCCGGTTCAATGAAATTGTTCTCGTTCGGTTGAACCTCGCAACGCCGTGGTGGAGGACAGGCCAGCGGCGATAACCTGAGCGACATCGTCGAAGTAGCCGGTGCCCACTTCGTGTTGATGCTTGGTCGCACTGTATCCATGCTTTTCGGCCGCGAACTCCGCCTCTTGCAGTTCCGCATAGGCTTCCATTCCTCGATCGCGATAGCCTCGCGCGAGTTGAAACATGCTGTAATTGAGCGCGTGGAAACCGGCCAGGGTAACGAATTGGAATTTGTAGCCCATCGCCCCCAGTTCACGTTGAAACTTTGCGATACTTCCACTATCGAGTTTTTTCGTCCAATTGAATGAAGGAGAACAATTATAGGCCAGCAGCTTTCCGGGAAACTTGGCGTGAATTCCCTCGGCGAACTTTTTTGCTTCAGCCAGATTTGGCTCCGAAGTCTCGCACCAGAGTAAGTCGGCGAAAGGCGCGTAGCTAAGTCCGCGCGCAATCGCCTGATCCAAGCCGGAGCGTACGCGAAAGAATCCTTCGAGCGTCCGCTCGCCGGTCAAAAACTCGCGGTCGCGTTCGTCGGCGTCGGTGGTGAGCAAGGCGGCGGCGTTTGCATCGGTGCGTGCCAGAATCAGCGTGGGAACGTCACAAACATCGGCAGCCAGTCGTGCGGCAATAAGGTGCGCGATGGCAACGCGCGTCGGAACCAGCACTTTTCCCCCCATGTGTCCGCATTTTTTCTCGCTGGCGAGTTGATCTTCGAGGTGCACGCCAGCCGCGCCCGCCTCGATCATAGCTTTGATCAATTCAAACACATTGAGCGGCCCGCCAAAACCAGCTTCGGCATCGGCCACGATCGGCACGAACCAATCGATATCGTTTTTGCCTTCGGCACGCGCGATTTGGTCGGCGCGCTGCAAAGTTTGATTGATCCGTTTGACTACAGCCGGCACGCTGTTTGCCGGATAAAGACTTTGATCGGGATACATTTGGCCGGCGAGATTGGCATCGGCCGCCACCTGCCATCCGCTAAGATAGATCGCTTTCAGTCCCGCTCTAACTTGTTGAAGCGCCTGGTTCCCGGTAAGCGCGCCGAGAGCGTTGATGAAGGGTTCGGCTTGAAGCAAACTCCAAAGCTTTTCCGCGCCGCGCCGTGCCAGGGTGTGTTCGATGATGACGTTGCCCTGCAGTCGCCGAACATCGCTGACCGAGTAATTACGAGAAATTCCCTTCCAGCGGGGATTATTGGCCCAATCATGATCGGCTTTTTTCATTTCGTCCCGGTTCTTTCCGACACCAGAACTGCCTTTCCCTTTTACTTTGCTCGTCCCGCTCATCTCTTTTTGGGGTTGCCGATTAGCCAGGCGTTGGCCGTCGGCGCGTCGTCGGTCGCGGCGGGTGTTAGTCGAGTTTCTCATAGCCGGGTAAGGTAAGGAATTCGGCAAACTCGTCGTCAGTCGTGATCCGGTCGAAGAGTTCGCGCGCTACGTCGAATTTGCCACTGGCGAAACGTTTCTCTCCCATTTGCGTTTTGATTTTCTCCAGCTCTTCGTTTAGCACGCTGCGAAATAACTCCTTCGTCACCTTCCGGCCATCGTCGAGCATGCCGCGAGGATGACGGATCCATTGCCAGACCTGCGCGCGCGAAATTTCCGCGGTGGCTGCGTCTTCCATCAAATTGAAGATCGGCACAGCTCCACTCCCGCGCAGCCACGCTTCAAGGTATTGGACGCCGACACTGACGTTGGTGCGCAAGCCTCGCTCGGTGATTGGTCCGCTCGGTCCGAAATCGAGGAGGTCTTTGCTCGCGACATTCACGTCATCGCGTTTGCGGTCGATTTGATTTGCTTGCGGCATGATGGCGTTGAAGGCCTCGAGCGCGAGCTGCACCATGCCAGGATGCGCCACCCACGTGCCGTCGTGGCCGTCGTTTGCTTCTCGCTCCTTATCGGCGCGCACTTTGGCAAAAGCTTCTTCGTTCGCCTTTGGGTCGTTTTTGACCGGAATCTGCGCAGCCATTCCGCCCATCGCGAAAGTGCCTCGCGCGATGGCACGTCTTAATGCAGAGCAGGGAGTACGAATGCATGAAATGCGTGGTCATAGTGATCAACGCGCGGTCGGCCAGCAGGAAATCGCGCTTGTTCCGGAACCGTTTAATACACGAGAAGATGTAGTCCCAGCGGCCGCAGTTGAGCCCGGACGAATGATCGCGTAATTCGTATAGAATTTCGTCCATCTCGAAGGCGGCCGGAATTGTCTCGATCAAGACCGTGGCGCGAATTGTCCCGTGCGGAATGCCGAGTTCTTCCTGCGCCAACTGAAAGACATCGTTCCAAATGCGCGCCTCGAGGTGGCTCTCCATCTTGGGCAGATAGAAATAGGGACCGCTTCCACGCGCGATCAGTTCTTGCGCGTTGTGGTAAAAAAACAATCCAAAGTCGAAAAGGCCCCCCGCGACTGGTTCGCCATCGATCAACACATGCTTCTCGACCAAATGCCAGCCGCGCGGCCGGGGCATAAGCACGGCGACTTGCTCATTGAGCTTGTAATTTTTTCCTTCGGGATTCGTGAAATGAATTGTGCCGCGAATGGCGTCGCGCAAATTGATTTGACCTTCCACCATGTTCCTCCAGGTGGGCGCGTTCGCGTCTTCAAAATCCGCCATGAAGATTTTTGCGCCGGAATTCAGCGCGTTGATAACCATCTTGCGATCGGTAGGCCCAGTGATTTCCACCCGGCGGTCCTGGACGTCGCTCGGGATCGGCGCACACTTCCAGTCGCCTTCGCGGATCTGTTTCGTCTCAGGCAAGAAGTCGAGCCCTTCGCCCTGATCAAGCCGTCTCTGCCGTTGTTGCCGGTGCTCGAGACATTGCTTGCGCCGCGTGCCGAACTGACGTTGCAGCTTTGCGACAAAGGCGAGCGCTTCCGGAGTTAAGATTTCAGAAAAAGCCGGTGTTATCTCTCCCAAGACCTCCACGCCAGAGGGCATGGGGCTGCGACTTGCTCTGGCGTTGGTGGAAGGAGCGGTCATAAAGATCAAAACACTACCTTACAATTCGCCGCCGCGCTGTTACTTTCGCGCGTCGGACAAAGAAGAAATATGGCAGGGGGTGACCTGAACGAAATCAGGCTACTCGCTCCTCGGATAACGCTCATCGCTCCTTGCTAGCTAAGCGGTAGCTCGACAAGTTTAGAGAACCTCAAACAGGATAATGTTTTTGCCATGACATCTGCAGTGTTGGTTCTACTCTTAATCATAATTTCCAACGATCTGGAAAAGACGACGCCTGCAAGATAATCACGGTCGCCGCCGTCGGAGTTTGAAAAGATTTCATACGCCCACGGGCGGGTGGAAAGCCGAAGCAAAGATGGTAAATTTGATCGCGTGGTGACGGCTTACGCAGCCGGAATGGGATTGGTCTAGCTCTTATTGCATGATGCCCGATGATCGCTTTCAACGCTGGGTTGACGCATCCTCCGCAGCGGGTGCGATCGAACCGTTAATGACGGCTCTTGTTCAGGGACTCGGTCGCTTCGATTGCCGTCTCATCGAGGAAGACGCCCGTTTCAGCGCTCTCAATCAGGAGCAATCATCGTCGTCGCACGAAGAGTACTCGTCTCGCCGACCGATTGACATTGTCCTATTTCTGGATGCTCGCGGCGTACGAGCTTGTACGCACGCTGGATCAACGGTGGCGCACAGGTGCGACAACTCTGCCGGACGAGTCCGGTAACCGTGTTACCACGCTGAAGCGCAGAATGGAACGACTGCGAATGCCACTCACAAAAACGGAGACAGCGCGCCGATTTCCGATAGACAATGCCATGGCGTACCCAATCATTAGTCGCGATTTTGGACTCGCATGGCACGTCGCACAGGACACGTACATCAGCCGACGGGAGCTATCTGATCAGCTGTTGGATTTCCTCGCCGACTTAAAAAAGCGTCAGACACAAAAAAAGGCCTAACGAGTCGCCCGCAACCAGTGGCCGCGTTGCGAAGCATATTTAATTGAAGCCAACGTGGTGATCGCGACGGTAACTCACGCCCTAAAGAACGGCTGCTGTCAATGAAGCGGCGGCGGAGCGGGATCGTCAGGCTGGCAGCCGTCGATCGCCGGGTGTACGGTCCACCGATTTTGCGGCTGTTGCTGCAAGATGTGAACACCGGGGTCTTGTGGCAGTTGGAAACGTTCGCACCATCTCTGTCGCAGAGCCTTGGCACTGGCAAAAAACGCGGGAGACGACAGACCTTTCAGGATATCGGCGGGCGTGAGTGAGGAATCGTATTGGGTGACTGCGGGATTTTGTTCGAGATAGTCTGGAATTTTCATGACCGCGAGGAGCGGATGCAGTTCATGCCAGCCCTCATGGAATCCATCGTAGACGTGATGGCCATGCACTAACACGCGGTCTCCTTCTTTGATCGGGCCTAAGCTTCTGTCACCGACATTCGCGTCATCGACATTTCCGGGGTCGGAATTGAAGGCAATGGTAGCTACGAGATACCCAGCGGCCGCGCCGCCCCCGGCCGCGCCGAGAAGTCCACCGACAATGGCTCCAATGGCACAACCAATCGGTCCGAAAAAACCGCCGGTCGCGCACCCGGCTGCCGCCCCTGCGGCACCTCCGGCCGCGGCTCCGCCGGCAACCGCGAGCCCTGCCACGACGGCATAATCTTTCATCGCCTGCCAGAAGTTTCCCTCGGCTTCGCAGTGTAGATAATAGCGCTCTTCGCTGGCCACGGGATCGGCGTAGGGAAGGTCCCAAGCTACGGGTCCAAGAAGTTCCTGACCTTGAAAACCGTCTTTAGTTACCGAGTCGGTGAAGTCCCGTTTATCCTGATCTGAGGCGCTCTCCGCGAGAGGCGGCTGTGGCATAAGCCGGATGGAGAAGTATTGATCGTTATCGAACTCGCCAAGATCGCCTACCGTGGGATTGGCGATCACCGTTCCGATCGCGCAAGGAAGCGCATCGCTCGGCATACAAACGAGCCGGTGATAGAGCCACGCGTTTGCTACTGCAGTGACAGTGACCGCGGATTGAATGAAGATGGCGATGATGGAGATGGCTGGCGCGCCGCCAAGGAATGCAAGGATAGCAACGGTGGCCCCGGGCCAGGCATTGCCGGCGACGAAAGCTAGCAGATCCGCCCTCGAGAACGGCTTGTCGGGCGGCGTGTGGTGATAGCACTTTGTGTATTGCCTGGCCATAAGCGGTCTAGCTCTTCTCGACTAACAACGTGACACCGCCAGCCAGGGCGCGACCGCGGTTCTCCGCCTGAGCGAAGCCATGCACATTAATTGTTTGCTGACCGAAGAAGTCCGCCGGTGGCTGCACGGTAATCTGCACGGTGATCTGTTGAAAGGCAGCCAAGACTGGTCGCGCCGGAGAGAATGTTACTATCCAATCTGGGCCGAGCGGGAAACGCCCGTAACCCTGTGCGGCGAGCACCGCTTTCCACCGCGCTTTGCTTTCCGCCAGCCGACCTGCAGCAGGTGCTACTGCAATGCGGCCCGTCGGGTTGGCCTGGTCACCACACGGAGCCAGGGGTGGAATAACATATTGGTCCACTTCAAAGGTGAAGGCTCGCGCGATGGCAGCGTCGTTATGCACCTGAATGTCGAACACCGCAGGGGAATGGGCTGTCCCAACCTGCACGTTCTTCTGCCCAAGGTTATTGTCGGGATTGGCATCATCAGCCCAGATGAGCAATGCCTGCAAACAATAATGCCCGGGAAGCGGCGGAGTTTTCCAAGGGATAGTGGTGAAGGCAGGTTCGAGAGGTCCTCCTTTAACGTCGAGATCGGCTTTGCCGGTTGCTATCGCAGTGCTGGAGACGCCAATGCCGAAGCTCAGATAGGAGAGCGCCACTGGCAGATTCAGTGCAGGAGCGTCGTAGGAGCCATTCCAGACTCTTATGCGGACGTCATAGTCAGTCGCCGGCAGGAGTGCGAATGGCGCCACCGGTACGCCCCCGCGGAAAATCTCGATGTCCGGATTGTCCCAAGTGACAGACAGACCCATCTTCATGAGGTAGGTACTGCGAGTAGATGAGTGGGTCGGCCCGCTTGAGGACGGCTGGGAAAACGGTGATGCAAGCGCCGCCGCGGTCGCGACCCTTGCCGCAATTGTGGCAGGTATTGGCTATCGCGCGACAGAAGCTTTTCAGCGCCGGCACCAGAACCTTCAGACTGGCAAGCAAGTCGCGTATTGCCTTTGGGATCGCCTGCCACCCTTGAGAGATGCCGCTCATAAGAGCCTTCTCCACCACTTAGGACTTATCGTGCGATCGAAAACGAACGTTCTCTCAATCTCTTCCCGCTCGATCAACTTCATCTCAACCTGTTTCGGGGAAGGCAAGGCCAGGTCGCGGAGTGCCGGGATGAATTGCGCGAGGAGTTTCGTTGTGGTCACGTCAGTTTTTCGGCTCTGTGTTTACAGACTTGGCCGCCGCGGCAATTCAAGTTTAGCCTAACCAACGGAAAACAGGCTTACGCTTCGTTTTCCAAAGCGCGATCAAAAATGGAAAGATCAGCAGGAAGGACTCGAAAGCGCCGTTCCCGCCGTCAGGTGCCGAACCGAAGAGTTGTTCGATAAAATGCATTGGGCCTCCTTATGTGGAAGCGGGCAGAGCCCAACGCACAGGCGCCGGCGCCGCTTGTGCCTCCAGTTGGTCGACCGTAAGGACGGCCGTGAAGGCGAGTCAAGACAATCTAACGTTCTTATTGCCCTTCGTCCGAGGCAGCCAATCTACGGCCGAAGATCTCGGCAGTGGCGGGTAGGCGCGGATCCAATCGCTCCAGCGGAGCAGGTCATGAATTTAGCCTGACGGCTCGTTGAATCGTTAAATTGTTACATCGTTACATCGGGAGGGATACGACTTTTTGTGCGCGCAGTTATTCGACCAGATCGGTGTTTTCTGGAACAGCACGTTGGGATCGTCGTTGCCATGAAATGAACAGCAGCGGTGAGCGCCACTTGCGATGCTATGAGGTTCTGAATTTTATCGAACGTAAGCCGCTTATGATGCACCCGTGCATAAGCCTTCGTAGCGTCCCTTACAATCCCCGCTTCGGTTACGAGCTTGCCGCGCAATGACCGTCCCGTTGCATTACGCTTTCGCGATTCAGTTAAAGAAGTTCGCCTTGATCTACTACTGCTGACCGTACCTTCTCGAATTCGGCGAGAGCATTCGCCAATTGTTCGCGCGTGCTGCTCTTCTTGAGTCGCTCCGCTTCCTGCATCGCCAAAAGATCACAACGCTCGTTACCGCGATTGCCAGAATGACCACGCACCCAGTGCCAGATAACTTTATGTCTCGCCGCTGCAGTATCGAGTTCGTGCCAGAGATCTTTGTTCTTTACTTTCTTTTTCCATCCGCGTGCCTTCCAGGCGCTAATCCATTTGGTGATTCCTTCACGGAGATACTCCGAGTCGGTGAATAGCTCCACGTCACAGGGTTCTTTAATTCGCGACAACCCTTCAATCGCAGCTTGCAGTTCCATTCGATTGTTCGTCGTGGCCAGTTCGCTGCCGGCAAACTCCTTCTTCGCGATTCCGTGCTCGAGGATAGCAGCCCATCCTCCCGGACCTGGATTGCCAAGACAGGCGCCATCTGTGTGAACGAGCACTTTCTTCACGCTCTGGGCGAATCCGATACCGCTACGCCGGCACGAATTCGATTTTTACCTTACACCCGAGCGATCTCGCGGCGCGGTTTAGTGTAGCAAGTGTCACCGATGTGTTCTTCGGGTCGAGCAGCCGATGGACCGCCGCGCGCGACGTTCGCATACGTGCAGCCATTGCGCTCTTGTTCAAACGTTTCTCTTTCATCATGTCATTCACCTTCAGCGCGAGAGCTCGTTTAAACGCTGCAGCTTGAACATTCTCATGATTCCAGCGCGTACTGTCCGCGTAAAAGCTTCGCTCACGCGGTCCCACTGATTCAACGTTTCCAGCTAAGATCATTTCCGTTTCCAAGCGAGCATGATTCCGTCGCGTACCGTCAGGCAAACATTCTCGACGCGCGGGTCAGATTGAACCAAATCGTTGAAGGCAATGATGGCACGAGTGTCGTCATCTTGTGGGTCGATGACTTTGCCGCTCCACAGAACATTGTCGGCCACGATCAGGCCGCCCGGTTTGAGTAAGGGCAGGCACGCTTCGTAATAGTTTGAGTAGTTAGGCTTATCCGCGTCGATAAATACAAAATCCAGCGGGTCGGTCAGCGTTTTGATTGTGTCTAACGCAGGTCCCATACGGATGGTAATTTTGTGTCCGTGAGCACTCTCAGCGAAGTAGCGCCGCGCGATCGCTTCGGCTTTCGGATCGATTTCGCACGTGATCAGGCAACCATCATCTGGCAAGGCTTCGGCCATCATGAGCGTGCTGTATCCGGTGAACATTCCGAGCTCGAGAACGGTTCGGGCGCCGGTCAGCCGGACTAGCATTTTGAGAAAGCCACCTTCGATCGCATCGACCTGCATCTCCGGCCACTTCATCGCTCGATAGGTTTCTTCCCGAAGACGGACATACAAGTCCGTTTCCGGCTCAGTGTGATCACGAGCGAATTGCTCGACCGTAACATCGATGAAGCGCTCCATATGGGTGACCGGGGTAGTGGCAGCCATTCCGATTTTATCTGACATATAGTTTTTTACGACACTTTTGAGCGCTGGTTTTCGCTCGAATCGCGATTGACGTCCCGCAGTGTTTTCCGGCAAACTGCCTCTATGAGAGGCAAAATTGGGTTACAATCTAATTCAAGTTAGATGAAGCGACTGTCACCGCTGAGAATACCGCCGGAGCGCGGTCGAATATTTCGCATTCTCATTAGCAGCGCACTCGGTACATTCGCTGGCTGGGGACTCACGCAAGTTTGTGTAGCCGCACGGACCGGCGTTTTCGATTGGGCGATGAAGCGTGGACCTCTTCACACCTTGCGAGCGAGCCAACCGGAGCTGTTCTGGGTCTACGTTATCGGCTTTTTGCTTGGCTTCCTTTGGCTATTCTACGTCTGTTGCGCCGAGATTGTTTATACGATGCTTTGGTACGAGCCACAGTAGTTCATCTACCCAGTCGATGAGCCAACGGCTCCATTTCGAAATAAGTTCAGTGTGTTTACCACGACACCCTGTTGTGGCTTACCTTTTTTTCGTTAGATGTTCGCGCACTTCATGAAAGTCCTCTCCGCGATCCTTGCATTCGCAATGCTGTGGACATCGGCAGCGACCGCTAAGCCTAAGAAATGGAGTCAGTACCGAAGCTATCGCAGAGGTTCAGCACGACATTCGCGCGAATAACGTCAAGTTTTACTGGCACGGTGGCTACGCCTCAATGCCGGTTGGCCTTCCCGCTAAGTACGCGCACATTGCTGACAGATATCCGCACGCCGACGGCGGCATCGGCTGCATCGTAGATGATCGCGTGGTGCGAGAGCGACAGCGGCAATATTCAGAGACATACAACAAACTGATGTTGTCCTATGTTTTGCACAAAGATTGAGTTGCCACGTCCTCGTCTAGGCAATCGACCAATCCAAGCGGCCCATTGCGATATAACTTTAGCGTGGTTGCCCGGACATCCTAGCGTCGTTTATCTCATTCTAGTTAGGCCCGCTTGACCGTGGCTATTTGTAAAACTTGTGGAACAAAATACAGCAAGTGGACTACGCCTGTAAGCGCGGGCGGAATGTGTTCCGCTTGCTTTGAGGCCGAGCTGAGCAAGGAGCCCGATTCTGAGCCGCAGGAAACAATGCCGGCAGTGCCAATCGCGTCAATCAAAGATGCCGAAAAGCCTATCGTGGCAATTCGCCTTCGGTCATTTATGCCGCGTAGCCGCTCGAAGGTTGTTTTCGCATTGGTTATGGCCTGCTATTCCGTGGCGCTAGCACACTTCGTGTCGGCATGGGCCTATGTCTCGCATCTCCGAAGCCCGCCCCGAGCCTTCTATCTTCGTAGCACTGGCGTATCCCATGTTGTTGACCTTCTTATTTTCGCTCCGCTCATCGAGTCGCTCATTTTAGTTGCAGTGTTTGAACTCGTGCGCCGGGTGCGTGCGCCTGCAGTTGCGCAGGTATTCATCGCCGCACTGTTCATTAGTGAGATGCACGTTTGGCCGTGGTGGCCGCATGCGGTAGTCGTGCTCCCAGGGTTCTGCATTCAGGCTGCTTGTTATCTCTATTGGCGGCAGCGCGCACCCTGGAAAGAAGCCTTCTGGGTGTTAGTTTCAATTCACGCTCTGAGCAACGTCATCCCAGCCCTAAACACTTTAGGATATGCGACGCGGCACGCCTAGCAATCTGGCAACGCGCTTGTCACCGTTCGCTGGACGCACCTAGTCTGCGGTCGAAGAATTCGGCGGTGGTGCGGTAGGCGCGGACCCAATCGCCCCAGCGCAGGAGGTCGTGAATTTCGTCCGGTAGAATCAGTTCTTCGATCGCCACCTTCTGCGCCTGCAATTTTTCGACGAGGTCAGTCGTTTGCTGGAACGGCACATTGCGATCGTCGTCGCCGTGCACGAACAACACGGGGGATCGCCAGTTGGCGACGCTTGCGACTGGCGATGATTTGAACGCGATCTCGCGTGCTTCTTTTATGTCTGGCGCGACGTCGGCGTTTTTGGCTTCGGCTTCGTCGGCCCACATTGGCAGGAAAATCGCCCAATCGTGGACCCCGTGAAAATCGACGCCGGCTTTGAAAATGTCGGAGTTACGCGCAAGGCCCATGGCCGTCAGAAACCCGCCATAGGATCCACCCCAGAGACCGATCCGCTGCGGATCGACGTTATCGAGGGTTTGCAAAAATTTCGCGCCCGCAACCACGTCCTGATATTCGGCCGCGCCGCGCCACACCGATTTTGACGGTTCGCGAAAGGCGCGCCCGTACATGATGCCGAGCCGGTAATTCACCGAGAGCACGGTGTAACCTTTGTTCGCCAGATATTGATTCATCGCATAGGCGTTGTGGTAATACTCCATGTAATGAAATCCGAGCAGCATCTGCCGGATTGGTCCGCCGTGGGTAAAGATGAGAGCGGGGCCGCGTCCCGTCTTTTCCTTTGGGGTGAATAGCTGCCCGTGAATTTCGAGGCCGTCCTCGCTTTTAAACACTACCTGCTTTGGCGTCACTAACTGCGTCGATGGGAACTCAGCTGGAAGTAGATTCTTCGCGAGTAACTCGCGGCCGCTGCTCGTTAGGCGATAAGGCATGGCGGGTGAAGTCGCAGTTGAGCCGAGGCACAACACAGTTTTTCCATCGCTCGTCTCGACCGGGGTCCATTCGATGGTTTCGCCACTCGTTAGGGCCTTCGGTTCGCCGCCAGTCGCGCTGACGCGCCAGATGTGACGGCGATCGATGTCGTTCTGATTCGACGTATAGAGGATGGTGCGCTTATCCGCACTCAACGCCACGTCTTCCACATCGAAATCGCCCGGCGTGAGGAGCTCAGGAGTTCCACCGGTAGCAGCGATCGAGTAGAGATGATTACGTCCGTCTTTCTCGCTCGCGAAGATGATGCGGCCCGCATCCGTGAATTTCAGAGATTCAAACGCAAACAGCGGCAGCGAATCTTGCATCGCATTGCCGCTGTGAAAGAGTTCGTGACCTTCGCCGCTCTGCGCGTCGGCAATCCAAAGGGCCCAGGGTCGGGGGAACTCGGGAATGAGCGGCCGTTTGAATTCGACTCCAGGCTGGCGAATAAACGCGACTTGTTTGCTGTCCGGGGACCAAACTGGACCGGCATCACGATTCGTGGTCGGCGCGAGGTAAGTGATCTTCTTTGTCGCCAGCTCGAGCACGGCGATGAACGAGTGGTCCTTGCGGTTTGAGCGAAACGCGATCCGTTTTCCGTCCGGCGACCAACGCGGTGTATCGCTCTCGCCTGATAACTCGTCGAGTTGCTCCGCCTTTTCCTTGCCGTCGATCGGCGCGATCCAGAGATGCTTCTTCGCTGGCCAGACGACATTCTTTCCATCGGGTGAAACCTGCAGGTCTTCGCAGCCTTCCTCGTTGCAGCCCACATCCCCGAGCAATCGCGGCTCACCCCCGCCCACATTTACGGCCCACGCCTGCTGCTTCGGCATTTTTGTCTGGCTCGTCGGATTTGCCGACGTGCCCTCTTTGTTGATCTCGCTGCCGCGCGCGTAAACGATCGTTTTACCATCCGGCGTGAGCCGCACGCTCGCGATCGCCTGGCCATCATCGCCTTTGTAATGCGTCAGCTGTCGCGGCACAAAGCCAGGCGCATCCGCAACCCAGACGTTGCGCTCGCCTTTGTTGTCGAACACCCACGCTACGCGCGGCGCATGCGACGCGCTCGTTAGGTCATAAGGAAACTGCGCACTCAGCACCTGCTCAATGGTGAAGCCTTCAGCAAAACAACAGACCGGCAAAAGAACCGAAACGACAGCGATACAGCGGACTGGAATTTTCACAGCGGCGCGACTCTACTCATTTTTTGCCACAGATTGCACAGATTTTCACAGATGAGCAAAATGATCAGATCTCAAGACTGTGAGTTCTTCCTGACTTCCTGGTTTCCTGATTCGCTTTAACTCTTCCTTGGTAATTCCTACTTTTGTGTTGATCGCGAGCGACTTCGCGCTTGGCATGTTATTGTTTTGCTGCTGAAATCTCTACTCCTCCGGCAGAAGCCGCGTCTATGATGACTAACAAATTCATAATTTTACTGGCAGCGATGGCTCTCATCGGCGGCGTAACGACGCCTTTTGCGCAGGAGGGAACCAAGCCAGCGAATATCGGCGAGGGAACAGTGATGGTTAAGGGTAAAAGTTATTCGCTGAAAAACGCCGTTGCATACGAGACTACGATCGACGGGGAGGAGGAAATTGCGGTGGTCCTGAGCGGTCCAACGATTTCAAGCGAGAAGCTTGACGAGGCGATGAAATCGGAAAAGAAGGGTGAGAGCTCTGGTTTCAGACGACCGTACGTCAAGCTGGAGTTCGCGAAGGCAGGGGAATTCAAAGGCTGGAGCGCCGGCGTCGGCGACACCTCGCTCGGCAGGCGGCGCGGTGGTAATGCGACTGGGGAAATAAAGGTGCAGGACGGCCGAGTGATCGGCAAAGCGAGCCAGCCGAATGAAACCGAGGGAATGTTTCCATCGGGCTTGGACGTTCATTTCGATGTGCCGCTGCTTCGTGCTGGAGAATCGTTGCCACCTGTCAAAAAGTCGGGGCCCGCCGCTAATGTAAAGCCGACGGTGACGGGAATCTTTAAAGGGAATAACAAGGACGCGAAGCTGGCTTATGTGTCGGCACATTGGCGCGAGCCGTTTGGCGATAAGCCGTCGATCGTGCTGGTGTTCACCGAGAAGGATCATTCGAAAGATAAGAAGCCCGACTTTAATGCCGGCTTCGGGAACTTCGGTAGCGCATTAATCGTTTCACTGCACGAAGATGGCGACATTTTCGGATGTGAGGTGGCGCACACCGCGCTCAAGCACCAAAATTTTAGCTCGATCGGCAAGATCAGCACAAACGACTTCGAGTATGCGGACGGCCAGGTGAAGGGAGAGCTGACTACCGATGGCGCGACTGACGTGTTCGGCGAGACGTGGGAGGTCAACGTTAAGTTTGTCGCGCCGCTTGGAGAGATTCCGAAAGAGTTTCAGCCTGTGGCTTCGAAAGAGGCCGAACAAGAAACAACAGACAAGCCGGTAGCAACCGAGCCAGCGACTGGGCTAAGCAAAAAAGCCGCGCCCAAGTCGGCGCAGAACAAACTTAACGTCAAGGATCTCGCGTTTACGAAAGACGCCTCCGACATCGAGTACAAGGCGCCTGTTGAGCAGATTTCCTTCAAGAGCAAGACGAACGTAAAAAGCTTTTGCGCTGAGTTAGCCACGAATCTCAAAGCCCAGGGCTGGACCAACCAAGGCAGCGATTTGATTACGCCGGGCTCTTCAATACTCAAGCGGAAACGGGGAGACGCTGGCCTGGTGATTTTCGTGCATCCCGAGAACGGAGGGAGCAAGGTGCAGATTATGACCGAGGGGCTCGCCTGGGACGAAAAGTAACCTCGGGCCGGCCTTGAGCGTAACACAGGCATGTTGTCCGTCACGGGACGGACTCGCCGGGCGAGCCTGTATCGTCGAACGGGCATCGTGCCTCTTCACAAAGAAGCAGGCTGGAAGGCTACTCGACGTATCAGGCTGGGAGTCTAAGTTACTCCAATGAGTGCGACTTACTTAGGCATCGATGGACAGGTTGGTAACACACCGTTGATTCGACTGCGGCGGCTGTCCGAACTGACAGGCTGCGAGATTCTGGGAAAAGCAGAATTCATGAATCCGGGGGGCTCGGTGAAGGATCGCGCCGCATACGGAATTATTACTGACGCCGAGAAAGCGGGTCGGCTTCAGGCAGGCGCAACCATCGTTGAGGGAACTGCTGGTAACACCGGAATCGGGCTTGTGGTCATCGGACGGGCGAGGGGATATCGCACCGTGATTGTGATTCCGAACAATCAGTCGCCGGAGAAAATGCAATTGCTGCGAACACTTGGCGCAGAGGTGAAGGCGGTGCCGGAAAAGCCGTACAAGGATCCGGAAAATTACAATCACATCGCGCGTCGACTCGCGGAGGAGCGCGGTTGGTTTTGGGCGAACCAATTCGATAATACCGCCAATCGGGACGCGCATTATCACAGCACTGGCCCCGAGATCTGGAAACAAACCGAAGGCAAGATCAGCGCGTTTGTTGCAGCTGTTGGCACCGGGGGCACGCTTGCAGGCGTGAGCACTTATCTGAAGGAACAAAATCCGAAGATTGAGATCGTTTGCGCGGATCCCTTCGGCGCAGCGATGTGGTCCTGGTTTACCAACGGCAATCTGGAAACGAACGACGGCGATTCGATCGCGGAAGGAATCGGTCAGGGCCGTGTCACAAAGAACATCGAAGGTATAAAGGTCGATCGCGCCTATCGCATTCCGGATCAGACTGGCCTAACGATTGTGTATCACCTTCTGCGCGAAGAAGGCTTGTTCCTCGGCTTATCAAGCGGCATCAACGTTGCCGGCGCCGTGCGCTTCGCCAAAGAATCGGGGCCGGGTCGAACGATCGTCACGATCCTTTGCGACTCGGGTCACAAATATCAATCAACGCTCTTCAATCGCGACTGGCTGGCTTCCAATCATCTTGATCCAGAGCTGCCGTTGGAATCGGTTCTCGATCGGTGACCTGAAATTTTCAATTAGGAAAGCAAGGTGGATCGCCTTCTCCGAAAGGCGATAGTTGACGAGAGCCAACGCGTTGCACCCTTTCCTGCCTTCCTGCGTTCCTAACAAATGTGAATCAGGAAAACAGGAACCCATCTTCCCGGAAAGTTTTAAATCTGGAAAGCTAGGAAATTCTTATCCCCATTCAAGGGAAAAATCCGCTTCTAACCTTTCCTGCGTTCCTGATCTTGATTAAATTTCCAAGGGGTGTTTCGCGTTACGGACGAGGCGGAGGGGTTGGACGAGGCCTTGGTGTGGTATGGGGCCTTGGAGTCGGAGTCGGTCTTGGCGTGTTTGTAGGAGATGGCGTAGCTGTTGGAGTTGAGGTCGGTGTGGCCGTTGCGGTCGCCGTCGTTGTAGCTGTTGCCGTCGGTGTAGCCGTTGCGGTCGCTGTGGCCGTAGCAGTTGCAGTCGCTGTAGCCGTTGCGGTTGGAGTTGGACTTGCAGTTGGTGTTGGCGATGGAGTGCCTCCCGTAAGCATGAGTGGATTCGTATACAGGTCAAACTGGTGCAACGTGCCATTCGGGTTTGTGCCATCGCAGTTCGCGTTATCCGCCCACATCGCATAGAGCTTGCCGCCGAACGCGGTTAGACCAACATAATCACCGAAGTCGATGCCGTTCGCCGCGTCCGCCGCGTTCGAGAACCCGCCGCTCAAGCGCCTGTTCGGCGCCCAAGTCGCGCCACCGTCGGTGCTGAACGTGCCGTAGTATTCCGCATCGTCGTTAGGGATCATGTTCGTCCCGCCCGGACCGGGCACGCCATTGTCATTACGACAATCATGAAAGCCCACTGCCACAATGCCGGTGGTGGGATCGAGAGCAACATAGGGCAGAAACTGACTGTTCGTGGTCGCGTCGTCGTTCACGCGCACCGGCGCGCTCCATGTCGCGCCGTCATCAGTCGACGTGCGCATCTCAATGTCCGTGTCGTTGCTCTCATTGATTACCTCGTCCGTGTAGACCAGGTAGATGCGGTTGTTGAACGGACCACCGGTGGCATCCCACACTAGCCCAGCCTCAGCGTCGATCGAGCGTCCGCTTTGCGCAGGGATAAAATCGAAGCCGCCCACATTGGTCGACGAAACGGTGATCTGCGGACCGAAACCGCCTGCTCCCAAACCGTCGGCGTCTACGTTAGCGTAGATCGTCGCCGGACCCTCTCCACCAGTCGGGCTCTGATAAGTCACGATGACCTTGCCGCCGTTCGGGCCAGGCCCGACGGCGATACCGCCGAAGCTGCCACTCGCTGACGGGATCGTCTGTAGGGCGTTGAACGGCCCCCAGGCACCGAGACCCGTGACTGGCGCCCCGCGCGCGACCATGCTTCCGCTAGAGTTCCAGTCGACCCACACGCTGCCGTTGCCCACAGCGATCGAGGGTTGGTCAATGCTGCCGGTGCCTACGGTTACGGGTGCACTGAATGTGGCGCCGCCGTCGGTGCTCAAAATCACGTTGATTTGGTTAACGCTGTTGTTGATGTAGACGAAGAAAAGGTTGCCGAACGTGTCCCAAGCCGCCTGTCCGTCGCAGCACGCCACGCCGGTAGCGATCGTGCCGCGTGTCCAGGTCGCGCCGCGCATCTGTTGAGTACGCGCGGAAGATGCTGTTAGAGTTAGTGTTCGAAGTGGCTACGAGATTGTTTGGGTTGGTCGGGTTAACGTTAATGAAACTCTCAGCCTGGTTACCGGTGGTGGCGCTCACGTTGACTACTGGCTCAAGGCAGCTCAACGGCACCAACAGCAGATCGGTCTGTTTCAGTGCACGGTCTCTAGGAATTATGCATTTGCGGGGACCATCGGGCACATTCATACCCTCGGTCGCCGCCGCATCTGCGCATGCAAGATGGATGCGGCAGGCGTGAGGAACGAGAAAACGGCGACAAGGATAGTCAGGCGGAGGCGTGTGTTCATAGTGTGTTCTTATTAATGTGAAGACAAAGAGTGGATCGAAGAAGAGAGAAGCGACGCGATTCTTCAAGGATGTCCCGACGAATGTCGAGCCTTATTTTGAATGCGAAGACCTTGGCACTAAGTCGGCGTGAAGAACAACGAAGTGATAGAGAGCGTTCTTGCGGCGCAAACTGTTATTGACAATTGATACTCACTCGGATGGAGTGAAAACATGAAAACTCCACGCTTCATTCTAGCACTGCTTGCGTTGACAGTTGCTTTGGTTCCACAATCGTCTAACACCGCATTCTCGCAGCCCTACAACGCAGGATACCGTGCCAAACTGATTTCGCCAAGACCGGGGCAGGTTCTGAGTCCTGGACAAATTGTGAGAGTTGCATGGGCCGCGGAATTTCCAGACGTGGACCTGACAATGTGTGAGACCGAAGTTCTCCTTTCGCTCGATGGCGGCAGGACGACTTACATGCGTCTCACAGAGTCGCGCAATCCGAAGGTGCAATATTTTGATTGGGTCGTCCCGAATGCGCCCACCAACACAGCCGTGCTGAACATTCGCTTCGGCTGTCTGAATATCTACCCAGAAACGCCAAGCGTTCAGCTTCAATCCGCTTTTGTGATCAGCCCGACGGTGGGTAATTGACTTTTATTTTCCTAGGCGGCTTGTTAGCGGAACGAGACTGCACCCGTCTCTTCGATTGACAGTGGTTGGGAAGCAGAGGTGGTTAATTGGTCATGCTATGAACCTCCTTTGCAGATGCATTCTACCTTCCCTCCTTGCAACACTCGGCTTCCTTGGTGTTCCGGCGACGATCTCGGCGCAAGTGACTGGTGGAAAACAAAACTCGCAGTTCGCCGACGCACACTCAAGCGATGACGAGGCAGCGCTGCAGAAAAAAGCCAATGCAGCCCAAGCCCGGATTCACGGAAACAAAGACGACCGCGATCAGCTTAAAAGAGCCGTAAAACTTAACGAGGTAAGTTCGGCCAAAGAAGTCCTGCTCCGAAACGGATTTACCGCGGCAGATTTGGAAAATGCAAAAATTACTTTACGGACTGGTGGAGGAAAGGGAGCCGAGGACGAAATAAAGATCTTTGCCACCTGTTGTGATCCGAAAGAAATCACAATTCAACGATCTGGAGAGAACTTCACGAAGTAGCTCCTCCGGAATCGGCATCGAGAAGTAATCTTTTAATCAAAACCACGTCCGTATGAAACTGCCGAAATTCGGCAGCAGATCGCCGGCAGCGTGGACGAGCATGAGCGCGAATAGATTTTTCGTTCTAGCCCAGATTACTCCAAACGTAATTCCGCTCACCGCCAGCACGACGATCGAATAGGCAACCGTATCCAAAAAAGTTGGGTGCGGACCGAGTCCTTCCAATTCGCCAGCATGGCGAAAAATAAAACCGGGAGCGTGCGCCAACCCAAAAATGAGGGACATGAGCACGGTGCTGCTTACCTCCGATTTCAATACCGCTGCCAGTTGCGACTGAATCAAAGCGCGAAAGAAAAATTCTTCGACTAAACCCACCTCAAGCAAAAGCCAGACGAAGCAAAGCGGTAAACCAAGAAGTAGCTGAAAAGCGGTAAGGTATTCACGCCGAAATGCAGCGCCGCCACCGCTGACGAAATATTGGAACGCAAGGAAAGCCCCGCCTACTACAACAACAACCAGTAGATGATTTCCGCGCAGCGCGCGCAGACCTTCGCGCTGAACCCCAAAATCGCGAACTCGATAACCGAAACAGAATCGAAAAATCGCAAACGGAATGGCAACGAAAACAAACAGCTTTTTCGCCAGGGTAATGACGAATTTGATCTGCTGAGACTCAGTCCATGCATTCGGTAGATGTTGGTCGATCCACTGCGGGCCGCCGATCAGGTAAAGGGAGACGGCGATTACGTATGCGATTAGCACGATCAATTCGGGAGCTCCCGACTGAATAGAAATCGACAGCGGAATAACATGGCGAGTTGTAATCCATGCGGTGAGCGGAAATACGATTCCAAAAACAATGAGGACAACAACTGCGCCACCGACGTCGAAATTGTTGTTGTTCAAAAGTATGACGAAGGCGCCGCAATAAAGAAGCAACCCAACGACTAGAATGAACTTCCGCGAGGAAGGCTGCGAGCTGGTTGCAATTTGCATCTGTTTGTTGGATGCAACGCAACCCAGCCGTGGATTCAGATGAGCGCGTTACCTCTTGATTTTCGCCCTTCTGGATGCTTCACGTGACGAAAGTGGCGACGGTATTGGCCGGGTGCGATCTTCAGGGTGCGCTGAAAAACATTCCGCATCGAGTTGACATTCCCGAAGCCGCATTCGTCTGCGATCATCTCCATGCTGTTGTGACTTTCTTCCAATCGACGCCGAGCTGCTTCGACGCGAAGGCGCTCAACAAATTTTGCCGGCGTGGTCTTCATCTCCTTGGTGAAGACGCGCGCGAAATTGCGCGGACTCATCGCTACGCGTTGCGCCAGCAGCGGAACGGTGAGCGGTTTCTGCAAATTATCCAGCACCCATGCTTCCAATTCGAGCAATGGTTTTCGATCGGTCAGTTGAAGCGATAAGGCGGCGCTGAATTGGGATTGGCCGCCGGGCCGCCGCAAATAAAGCACCAGGTTGCGCGCCACCTGCAAAGCGAGCCGGGAACCGTGATCTTCCTCGACCAGCGCCAGCGCCAGATCCATTCCGGCTGTGACTCCGGCGGACGTGTAAACATTTTCGTCGCGAACAAATATTGGATCGCGTTCGACCCGCGCGCGCGGAGCACGCTTGATCAAGGTCTGACACCAGTTCCAATGAGTCGTAGCGCGGCGGCCGTCGAGCAAGCCCGCGCGGGCAAGAAGCAGCGCGCCGGTGCAAACCGAACCAACTCGCCGGATTCGTGTGGAGATTCTTTTCAACCAGCGCACCGCTTCAGGATTAATTTCGTTCTGCTCGATTGCGTCGCCTCCGGCCACGATCAACGTGTCGATCTTGCCCCGCACTTCACGAAATGTCCTATCGGCGGTGATGCGCACACCGCAGTTGGCAATCAGCGACCGACTCGAAGAAATGCTCACGACTTCGACCGAATAGATTGGAGCCGATCCCGGACTCGTTCGTGCGTGCATGTCCGATGCGCGGGCGAACACTTGGAGCGGTCCGACCAAATCGAGAATCTCGACGGCCGGTCCTGACACGAACACGATCCGTCGCGTGCTCGCTTCGAGTGACGTTGTGTTGTTTTTGAGCGCGCGGTCTGATTTCAATTAGACGAACGGGATACTGCCGCCTCGGATGCGGCCGCGTTGATAAATTGATTCGGCGCCGTGTCGAAAGTTTTCTTGTGATCTTCCGAGCAGAAATAATAGGTCGCATCCTTAAAGATGGATTTCGGCGCGCTTTTGGGATCGACATCCATTCCGCACACGACGCAAAGCGGGTGCTCAGCGGTAGACGTAGGTGGCGTGGCGTAGGTCTGGTTTGAATCGGGATTCATCCAACCTTCTCCCTGATACTCCATGTCGTAGGCTGTCTTCCGGGCAACTTCGCGACCGTAATAGCGTTCGACTACGCGGAGCGCGAGATCAATGCCGGAAGAAAGACCGCCGGCGGTTGCGAGATTTCCATTCTCGACGAAGCGGGCGCCGCGCTTGAGCTGAACGTCTGGAAATTGCATGGCGAAATTTGCAAATGCGCCGTGGTACGTGGTCGCGGATTTGCCCTTCAGCAGCCCTGTTTTCGCCAGGACAAATGCGCCTGTGCAAACCGACATGGTGACATCGGTGGTTTTCGAAAATTTCTTGATCCAATCCAACACTGCAGGACTTGGTGCACTTTGAGCGGGAATGACGATCACCTTCGGTGGTGGAGCGTCTTGGATCGTGTAATCAGGAACGATCTGCATGCCGCCGCTGGTGCGGATCGGTTTCTTCGTTTCGGCCACGGTGTACAAACGGAACGGCATTTCTTCGCGCCCTGGGATCATGACGTCCTGGAAAACTTCCCAAGGCCCGCAGAAATCGATTACGACCGCGCCGTCGGAAATCAGAAACGCAACCGGAATCTGACCTTTATCTGCTGGTTTCAGTGAAGTTGCATCGGTCGAGACAGCGTTCGGATTAGACGGGTTATTTGTTTTAACCGGAGCTCCGGTTGCGAACAATGCGCTGAGCGCCAGCACACCGAGAGCGAGCAGGAAACCGAATCGAGCTGCTTGATAAACGAGCTCTATTCTATTGATCGTACGTGCATTCATAATCCGATTTTCGGATGACAGGTCAGTGGCAGCAATGACAACAATCACCATATTCCTGCCATTAAGGGATCGTTAATCAACTTCAATTTCTCATTGCATTGCAGGAAGAAAACTCTTGTGTTGCAACGTGATCCCTCAAAAGTCCTCGCGTAGTTGCAACATGAAGCTTGTTCTCTTTTTGATTCTGTGTTTCACGACAGTCGCTATCGCGGACGATTTCAAACTGACTGACGGGAAAGAATACAAGAATGTCACCGTGACCCGGGTCGAGCCTGACGGGATCGTTCTAAGAACGAAATCGGGAATCTCGAAAATCTATTTCGTCGAATTGCCTCGAGATGTTCAGGAACGTTTTCATTACAACGTGGCGATTGCCTCGGCTTATTCCGCACAACAAGCAGTCAATCAGTCGACGATTATCGCCACCCGGCGCGGCGACCCAGTTAAAGTGGTTTCTCATGGCACGTAGGTCGATCTCAATCAACATCTCGCACTGGGTAATGTGACGGTTATAGATTTTTATGCAGATTGGTGCGGCCCGTGCAGGCAGCTTGCGCCGAGTCTCGAAGAAATGGCGCAGAATGATCCCGAGATTGCGCTGCGCAAGATCGACATCGTCAATTGGAAAACGGCAGTCGCGCAGCAGTTCAATATTCACTCGATTCCGCAAGTGAACGTTTACGATCGACGTGGCCATCTCATTGGCACTGTGATTGGTGTCGATTTTGAAAAAGTGAAAAGCTATGTAGCGCAGGCGAAGTCGAACAGCTGACCCACTTGCGCAGCGAAGCGCGCACTGGCACGTGCGCATACGAATCAATAGCGAGTCGAATATGGCTCGAAGATTATGAAACGATCGTTGCTATGTATTGTTGTGACGTTGTGCGCAGTCAGTTTACTGCGTGCCGACCAGGGGATTCGGTCGTTGCAACAAACTCTCAAGGACCAGGGTTTTTACTACGGTGCCGTGACCGGCGACAAGAACGCCGAGACGACTGCAGCAATTCGGCGTTATCAGATTCGCAATGGTTTGCAGGTAACCGGAGAGATCAATGAAGAGACATTGCGCTCTGTCAATCCGAGTTCGAACTCCGTTGCGTCGGCATCGCAACCGGCTTCTAAACCTGCCGCGATTCAACCCAACAGCGCTCGTCCTGATGCAAGCGCAAACCAGGGTCAAAGCTCGCCGCTGCCATCATCCAACCAACCAAATCGACAGCTCGAAACAAATCCGACATACTCTGCAAGCTTCTATCAGAACGCGCCGCTTCGGCTAAACCGCCGAATCATTGCCGAAGCACAATACCAGCTTATCAGCCGGGGATATTACAGTGGGCGCCCTGACGGACACTACGGATCTCAGACGGCTCTTGCCGTGCGCGCGTTTCAATCGAGCGCGGGACTTCCGCCGACTGGACGGCTGGATATGGAGACCGTCAACGCACTCGGGTCATCCGACACGAACGTCGCGTATTCGGCCCCAGTCTCTGGCGCCAATGAAACATGGATGCCTGTGACGAAATTCAAACACGGCCGGTGGATAGTGAAATGGAAGAAGTCTCATCATCCCGTCACTGGCGAAGATGGCGACGAAGATCGACAGGCAAATAGTGAGCCGGGCTGGAATTCTTACAGCGACCAGTAGGCAAGTTGTCGCGGATTAATCGCAACCTGAGCTGTAGCGTGCGCTGTCCTCAGCGCATTTCCATGCGGGGTACACATTTGATTCCGCGGAGTACAGCGGACGCTAAGACAAAACGTGATGATCGCGTAATCATCGCAGATCGCACACGAGCTCGATCGCCAAAGAAGATTGTCGAGAGGTGCGCAAGGGATGATAATCGGACATGACCGACGAACGCATCGAGAAAATCAAATCAGCAGTTGAGGCGGCCGATCATATCTCGCCCGAGAAGAAGACTGAGTTTTTGGCCGTGCTCGCGAAGCTCAAACCAGCTATTGCCGAGATTGCGCAAACCAGCGAGGAGGAGGCCGAGAGCATCAGTCGGTTCGTCGAAGCTTCAGCGCATGACGTGGCTGCAAAGAAGGAGCGACCGGAAAGCGTGGAGAAAGTTTTGCACAAACTAAAACAAACCGTTGAAAAGTTCGAAGCCTCCCACCCACAGTTGACCACGTTCGTCACCGAATATTCTGCAGTGCTCTCCGGCATGGGATTCTAACTTCTGGCGTTCGAAATGGATACCTTGGCTCCGCTGTAGTCGTCTCTTGCTAACGCATTGTGCGGATGAAGTATCGTAATCTATAGGCACGCCAGCACTCTGCGAGGAAGCCGAGGCAGTCGTTCTCGTTAGCGCGCGATCGCGCCTAGCCGTTCAACAAGCGCCTTGCTCTTTGCGCGGTCGTTAATAACGAAGGTGTTGTTTTCGCCATGCGTTGACCACGGACCGCGGGGAACTTCACTGAACTCCACGAACCTCCAGTCGGTGACGTCAGTTGGTTGCAATCCGAGGTAATCGCGCACAGCAGGCGAAACATCGAGGCCGGCGCCTTTATTGAGATTCGGCTTTGGCCGTTCGTTTCCGAAAACATATTGCCAGTGGTCGGTTCGGAATGGACCGGCGTCTTCCCACTGCGCATACGCGGTTCGATTGCCTTTGCGGATCGCAATCCATCGGCCTTTGCAGGTTGAAACCGCGGGGCCCTGATATGCTTCGTTGAACCATGGAACAACATAGGGCGCTTCGGGACGATGGCCCTCCTTGGCTTTGTCATTGTAGGGCAAAGCACAGTAGAAGGGATTAAGCCCCGGGGTGAAATTCACTGGCATATAATTGCTGCGATGAGAAGGATTAGGGTCATCCATCCCACCGTAATTTTTAGTCCATTGCGTGTCCCACGAACTCACCCGATTCGGGACTGGATTGTTGGTGGAGGGTTTTTCGCCAATCCAGAAAATGGTAGTTACGATGTTGCTCTTCCACGGGTAACGCTGTCCCGGTTCGAATTCCGTGGCCAACTGTCCCGGGGTGAATCCAAGTGAAGTGATGTCGAACACCGGATCCTCTCCCGTCTTTTCAGATTTTTTGCTGAATTTCGTTTTCGCAGGTTCCGCCTTCGAAGCGCCGCCATGTGCGAACAGCGATGCGATGGACGAAAGAAGAACCGCAATCGCGTGAGTAAATTTTCCAGGTTTCATGGTGTTGTTACAGCCGGCGCAAAACGGAACGGCGTCTTTCTTAATACTTCGTGAACGAGGACGCAGATGCGCGTCAGTCGCTGCGAATTAGGATGCGCCTAAAGTGGGCGCAATGTTGACGCTGATCGGCCCTTGTCAAGCTAAATTTCAGGGTATTCGCGCGTTACAACCCACTGCGTGGCTGTATTCTTGAATCAAAGAAATTTGCCGGGATTCAAAATTCCGTCAGGATCGAGCATTTCCTTGAGCTGGCGATGAAGCTCACGCGCCACTTCACTCGTTGCTTCCGGCCACCACCTTTTTTTAGCAAGGCCAATCCCGTGTTCGCCTGTAATCACGCCGCCCCACGCCAGCACTCGCGCGAAGAGATCGTCGAGCGCGCGTTCGACCTTTTCGCGCACAGCAGCATCGCGGTTGTAACGATCCGCCATGATGTTTACGTGAATGTTGCCGTCCCCGGCGTGGCCGAAGCAGGCGATCGGAAATCCATGTTTCTCCTTCAGCTTCTCGGCGAACTCCATCAGATCGACCAGATGGCTGCGCGGCACCACCACATCTTCGTTTAATTTCGTTAGGCCAGTTGCGCGAAGTGAATTGCTGAATTGACGGCGCAGCTCCCATAACTTCTCGCAATCGGCTTCACCGTTGGCCAGCTGAAGCGCATTTGGTTTTTTCATCTCAATCAATTCACGAATCCGCGCGGCCTCGCTGCGAACGCTCTCTTGTTGCCCCTCCAGATCAACGAGCAAATGCGCGCTTCCCGCTGGCACAATTTTTTCGCCCAAATCGCGCCGCGCGGCCTCGAGCGTGAAATGATCGGCAATTTCAAGCGCAGACGGTAGAAATCCCGCCGCAAAAATCGCCTGCACAGCTTCAGCAGCCTGCGGAGCGGTGGCGAATGCCGCGGATAGAGTCGCGCGTGCCGGCGGAAGCGGAAGCAGACGCAGCGTGATCTCGGTGACAACGCCGAGCATTCCTTCCGAGCCAACGAATAGACCCATCAGGTCGAACCCAGTTTTGTTCTTGTGCACGCGCCCGCCGGTTCGCAGGACCGCACCATTGGCCAGCACGACTTCGAGACCGATGACGTAATTGCGCGTCACTCCATATTTCAAACAGCGCGGACCACCTGCGTTTGTAGCGACGTTTCCGCCAATTGTGCAATCCTTCATACTCGCGGGGTCAGGTGGATAAAATAGTTTCTGCTCGCGCACGGCTGCCTTGAGCTCGCCGGTGAAAACGCCTGGTTCAACAATCGCAACGGCGTCGATGAAGTTGATTTCCTTCATTCGATTCATGCGCATAAGCGAGAGCGTAATCCCCCCACGAACGGGCACGCATCCGCCTACATAACCAAATCCGCCTCCGCGCGCGGTGACCGGCACTTTCTCGTGCGAGGCGAACTCAAGAAGCTTGCTCACATCGGCTGCCGATTTTGCAAAAACGACAACTTCCGGCGGATGCGTTGCGAACCATTTATCACCGCTGTGCGCGGCGATTGTTTCCCGATCATCGGCGACAATTCCGTTGCCAAGGATTTCTCGAAGCTTCGAAGCGAGTTCCATTACCGGCAACGTCGCGCACGTCAGTTGTAGGGCAAGCAG
Organism: uncultured Verrucomicrobiae bacterium; assembly: GCA_963825355.1. Lineage (GTDB taxonomy): Bacteria > Verrucomicrobiota > Verrucomicrobiia > Chthoniobacterales > UBA10450 > Udaeobacter. The sequence continues at coordinate 310,491 of CAWGSY010000017.1, forward strand.
TCCGCGTCAAGGTGGATCGGCTTCTCCTGAAGACGATGGTAATTGCCGAAGGCACAAATATCAGACGACCTGCGCTGCATGACTTGCCAACGCGTTCCACCTACATCGCGACGTGATAATGTTGAGCCTGCTCCATTCGCATTATGAGCGCTTCCGCTTTTGGAAAAATCACCGGCTTACTAGTTTTGGGACCAGCAAATTCCGTCACAGCATCCATGGAATCGAAGCGAAGTAGCGTGACAAACCCCACTTCCGTGCCGTCCTCGCGAACGAACAATTTCGCGCCGCGGTAACGCTCAATATTTCGCGCGGCGATGCTCGAAAAAATTTCATCGCGCAACAATTTCTCGTTCGCTTTCGCGTCTTCAGCTTTCGTCCGCCCGTGCCACATGCGTGCGATCATTGATCATTTCAGCTGGTAGGGCGCGACCGCCGGGCGCGCCGTTCGCGTGCTTCGATTACGAGCAGGAGCAGGAGCAAGATTAAGAGGGACAGGAAGCGGAGCAGGTGGTCACATACCTATTATCTGATACCCGCCATCGACATAGATGACCTGGCCGGTAATAGCTGCAGCCCCATCGCTGGCGAGAAAAACTCCGGTGGTGCCCAACTCAGCGGGTTCGCAACTGCGCTTTAGCGGCGCGCGTTCCTGGTAGTGTTTCAACATGGAGGTGAACCCGCTGATTCCACGAGCGGCCAGCGTTTGAACAGGACCGGCGGAAATACAGTTCACGCGAATTTTTTTCGGCCCGAGATCGTAAGCAAGATAGCGCGTGCTGGCTTCGAGACTGGCCTTGGCCACACCCATCACGTTGTAATGCGGCACGACTTTTTCGGAGCCGTAATAGGTCATCGCGACGATGCTGCCGCCGTCGATCATCAACGGCGCCGTTTCGCGGGCTAGCGCGACTAACGAGTATGCGCTGACGTCCTGCGCGATGCGAAAGGCTTCACGAGTGGTGCTGACAAAATCGCCTTCCAACGCTTCGCGCGGCGCATACGCCAGGGAATGGAGCATTAAATCGACGCGATCAGTTTGGCTCCGAACGTTCTCGAAAAATGTTTTGATCTGATCGTCGCTCGTAACGTCACAGGGAAAAAGCGGAGTCTTTTCTCCGAACTCGCTGGTTAGCTCTTCGACATTTTCCTTCAACCGTTCGCCTTGATAATTGAAAATCAGGCGCGCACCCGCCGCAGCCCACGCCTTGGCGATCGCCCAGGCGATACTGCGCTTGTTCGCCACGCCAAAGACGAGGCCGATTTTTCCTGCCAAAACTTTGTCGGTCATAAAAAAACGTTAAGAAGTTACAAGGTTACAACGGTTCGGCGGATAGCAAACCGATGGCAAATGTCGGGCAGACGCTCCGCCTGTTCCGCTAACTGATGCGCTTGCCCTGCAACCGTATGACGCGATGATAAGCCGTCATGACGACTCGAATTATCCGCTGCTGCGCTTTGTTTGTTTCGATTTCCGCGATTTCAATCTTATCGGCACAAGAAACTCCGTCGCGGTCTGCGACAGCGACTCCTTCTCCCTCACCGATATCACTTAGTGAAGCACTTTTTAAGAATCTGAAGGCGCGCTCGATTGGGCCGGCGGTGATGGGTGGTCGCGTGTCGGACATTGCCATTGACCCGCGCAATCCATTTGTATTCTACGTTGGCCTGGGACACGGCGGCGTTTTCAAAACGAACGACAACGGCGTTACCTTCCAGCCGATTTTCGACAAACAACCGATGCTCTCCATCGGTGCGGTCGCGATTGCGCCATCTGATTCCGACGTGATTTGGGTCGGAACCGGCGAAGCCAACGATCGGAATTCATCGGACTGGGGCGACGGCGTGTATCGGTCGACCGATGGTGGTGAGACTTGGCAGAACGTCGGGATAAAGGACAGCCGCACGATTGCGCGTGTTGTGGTCGATCCAAAAAAAGCGGAGGTCGCATACGTAGCAGCCATGGGCGACTTATGGAAGGACGGTGGCGAACGCGGTCTGTTTAAAACGACAGACGCGGGCACGAGTTGGAAATCGGTTCTCCATGCATCGCCTCCGCACGATGCGCAGACGGGCTGTGGCGATGTCGCACTCGATCCAACGAATTCACAGATCGTTTACGCGGTACCTGTACGCGCGGCAACGGACGCCGTGGAGTTTCAATTCGGGACCGAGTGTGACGGGCGGCGAAGATGTCGGAGGAATTTTCAAGAGTACTGACGGCGGCGAAAGCTGGGAAAAACTAGGCGGCGGTCTTCCCGGGCAGACTGGGCGGATCGGTTTGGCGATCAGCGCCAGCAATCCAAAAGTTGTGATGGCAGTTGTGCAAAGTTACGAAGGAGGCTTCGGTACGCTCGACGATTTGCGCAGCAAAAGCGGCGGCGTTTTTCGTTCAGAGGACGGAGGCGAAACATGGACGCGAATGAGTGCCATGAATCCCCGGCCATTTTATTTCAGCCAAATTCGTATCGATCCCGCGAATGACCAGCGCGTCTACCTCCTCGGGTTCGCGTTGATCGTGTCGGATGATGCCGGGAAAAATTTCCGCGAGGATTTAACCGAAAAAACTCATCCCGATGATCACGCGTTTGCGATTCAGCCCGGCACTGTGCCGCCTCCGAAGCCGCCCAAGCCTGAAGACAAAAATAAGCCGCCAAAGCCTCAAGTTTGCCAGCGTGTGCTGCTCGGAACTGATGGCGGTGTCTATCAGAGCTTTGCCGCCGGGAAAAATTGGGACCATCTCAACAAAATTCCCGCGGGTGAATTTTACCGAATCTCGCTCGACGATACGAAGCCGTATTTCCGAATCGCGGGCGGCCTTCAGGACAATGAAAATTGGGTGGGACCCAGCGCCGTCCAGAGCAAGGAAGGGATTCGCAATTGCGACTGGATTGCGCTCGCTGGCGGCGACGGCTTTTACGTGCTGTTCGATCCAACGGATCGCGACACGTTTTACGCCGAAAGCCAGCAAGGCGAAGTGCACCGGATCAACCTGCAAAATGGCGAGATACGGCGTTTGCGCCCTGAACCGGCTGAGGGCCAGCCGCGTTACCGTTTCAACTGGAATTCGCCGATGATCATGAGCCGGCACGAACCGGGCGTGATCTATCTGGGAGGCAACTGCGTGTTCCGGTTGACCGATCGGATGGAAAAATATTCGGTGATCAGTCCGGATCTGACGCGTAATGACCCCGCACGTACGACTGCCGCGGGAAGCGGAGCAGAAAGTTATGGCACTGTGTTTTCGCTGGCCGAATCGCCTAAACGCGCCGGGTTGCTGTGGGCCGGGACAGATGACGGCCGGCTGTGGGTGACAGAAAACGACGGCGGCAAGTGGACGGAGTTAACGGACAATTTGCCTGAGCCGGCGCGCGGTCAATGGGTGTCGCGCGTCGAGCCTTCTCAGTTGGATGCGAATGTGGCATACGTCGCTACCACTGGTTATCGCACGGGTGATGATCGGCCCTCGATTTTGCGAACGTCCGATCTAGGAAAAACCTGGCAGTCGGTCACAGGCGATCTTCCAGCGGGCGACCCGGTCGAAGTCGTACGCGAAGACCCAATGAATCCAAAACTGCTTTACGCGGGCACGCATTTCGGAGTGTTCGCGTCGTTTGATCAAGGAGAACACTGGTTGCGCATTGGCGATATCCCTGCGGTGCGGGTCGATGATATTCAGATTCATCCGCGTACATCAGATCTGGTCATTGCCACACATGGACGGAGCATTGCCATTCTTGATGACAGCGTTCCGTTTCGCGAATTCACTCCGGAAATCGCGGCAAAGCCGGCTCACTTGTTCAGTGTGCGGTCCGTGACTGCCAGATATCTGCAACCTGGATTCGTGGACTCGAACGGCAAAGGTGTTTATCGCGGCGAAAACCCGCCCGAAGGCGCATTGTTCACGATTTGGGTGCACGAATTTACGGGCGATGAAATCAAAATCGCTGTTACGACAGCAACCGGGCAACCGGTGGCAAATCTTAAGGCGCCTGGCGCGCCAGGATTTACTCGTTTGAATTGGGATTTACGGCCCACCAAAGATGTGAGGGTGGAATACGGCGGTGAAAAGCCGGAGCGATTCCTTGCCGCTGGCGATTACACCGCTGAGCTAAGTTTCGGCACAACGAAAATGAAACAAAGCTTCCATGTCGATCTCGCCGAAGGCATCACACCCCGGTGACATCGCCTCATGCCTGCAATTGGGATTACCGGCGGAATTTCCACGGGTAAAAGCACGTTCGTCGAATGTCTGCGCAAGCTTCTGCCGGTCGCAACATTCTTCGATGCGGACGAGGCGGCTCATGCGCTCCTGAATCGACCGGAAGTTGAAAAGCAAATCCGGCGTGAATTTGGCGTCCAAGTGTTTTCAAGCACAGGCGACTTGAATCGAACGAAGCTTCGCGCGATAGTATTCGCCGACGCGACCAAAAAACTGGCGCTTGAGCAGATCCTTCATCCGCGGATTCGCCGCCAATGGAGGACAGAGGCGAAAGAGCATCGCAATTCTCCCAAGTTTTTCTTTGCTGATATTCCACTTCTTTATGAGACCGGCGGTGAAAGCTTGTGCGATCGAGTGGTTGTGGTGGCCTGTTCGCAGAAGTTGCAGCTGGCGCGCTTACGAAAACGCATGTCGGTCAGAAGCGCTGAAGCCAAACAAATGATTAACTCACAAATGCCGCTCGATGAAAAAATCAGGCATGCAGATCACGTCGTTTGGAACAACGGGAATCGAATGTCGCTTATGGAGCAGGCGAGGTTTTTGGTCGCATCATGGCAAGGTCAAACATGGACGAAAAAGTAGAAGGATCAGTTTCACAGATGGAAACGTTAGTGGACGACGTGCCGTCTGCGGAGGAACACGATGCGGCCGGCGCGGCCGGCAGCACACCGCCGCGCGCACTTGATTTAAACGAGCTCCAGGAGTTTTCGGAGAAGAAGCTCAAAGCAGTGGCACGCGATTTCGATCTGCATCTGCATCCTGCCCGCTCCAGGCATCAGCATATTCTCGACATTGTGCGCGCGGCAATGAGTCGTGGGGCAACCGTTTCGGCGGAAGGATTTCTCGATCAGGTGAGCGATTCGTTCGCGATGTTGCGCTGGCCGAAGTTGAATTTTTTGCCGGTTCCTGAGGATGTGGCCGTACCGCGCACTCTGATTGAGCAATACGACCTGCGCCCTGGGCAAAAAGTTTCCGGTACGCTGCGATTGCCGGTGCAACGCGAGAAGTTCCTATCGCTCGACAAAGTTACAAAAGTCGAGGAGCAATCGGCTGAGCAATGGAAGCAATCGACCGCGTTCGACAAGCTAACGCCACAATTTCCGCAGGGCAGAATTATCCTGGAGAATCCAAACACGAGCTCCGTCTGTGCACGCGCGGTCGATTTGCTGACACCGCTCGGCCGCGGGCAGCGCGGTCTTATCGTTGCGCCGCCGCGGGTGGGCAAGACCATTTTGCTGAAGGAAATTGCGAAAGCGATTCGGGCAAATTATCCCGAGATAGTCCTTATCCTGCTGCTGGTGGACGAGCGACCCGAAGAAGTGACGGATTTGCAGCGAGAGATCGACTGCGAAATCTATCATTCAAACTTCGACGAAAACGTGCAGCGCCATGTGCAGGTGGCGGAAATGGTGTTGGAACGCGGGAAGCGCCTTGTGGAAATGAAGCGCGACGTTGTGGTGTTGCTCGACAGCCTTACGCGACTTTCACGAGGCTATAATAGTCTGGAGCCGGGCAAAGGCCGCATCATGTCGGGCGGTGTCGAATCGAAAGCGCTGATCAAACCCAAGAAATTTTTCGGATCGGCGCGAAACGCGGAAGAAGGCGGCAGCCTCACCGTGTTGGCTACGGCGTTAACTGAAACAGGCAGCCGAATGGACGAACTGATTTTCGAAGAGTTCAAGGGCACGGGGAATATGGAACTGCATCTTGACCGTGGACTGCAGGAAAAAAGGATTTATCCGGCGATTCACCCAATGCTCTCAGCTACAAGACGCGAGGAATTGCTTTATCATCCCGAGGAATGGGAGCGTGTGCTGATGCTGCGCAAAACAATGGCCGCGCTGCCGCCTCTCGAATCGATGGAAAAGTTGATCGATAATTTGCACGCGACAAAAACGAACGCCGAATTGCTGTTGAGCGGACTGCGGTGACAGAGATGGCGCCCGCAAAATCTGCGTCACACGAGGTTATCGCATCGGAGCCGAAGCTCGCCGATTTGACTCGTCAAATCCGGGCAGCCGATCGCGTGGCGATCGACACCGAGGCAGACAGTCTGCATTCATACCGAGAGAAACTTTGTCTGGTGCAGATCAGCGTTCCGTCCGCCGCGTCGGTTTGCGATTTCATTGTTGATCCGTTGAGCAATCTCGATTTGGAACCGCTGCGCCATGCGTTTGAATCGAGAGAAATTGTTTTGCACGCCGCGGATTATGATCTGCGCATGCTCCGTCGCGGCTTGAATTTCACGGCGAGCAAGATCTTCGACACAGTTGTTGCCGCGCGATTGCTTGGGATCCGCGAATTCAGCCTTGGTGCACTGGTGAAACGCTTCTTCGGTGTGGAGCTTCACAAACATTCGCAGAAGGCAAATTGGGCGCTGCGACCGTTGCCAGCACGGATGCTGCAATACGCGATGGACGACGTCCATTATTTGTTGCCGCTTGCCGCGAGATTGGAAGAAGAGTTGGAGCGAGTTCATCGCCAGGATTGGTTTCGGCAATCTTGTGAGCGTGCAATTGAATCGGCTGCCGCCGAACGTGAACGCGTCCATGATGAACTTTGGCGCATCGGAGGAGCCGGCGCGCTCGATCCGCGTACGGGAGCGGTTCTCCGCGCGCTATGGCAATGGCGGGAGACAGAAGCCGAAATGGTAGATCGACCGCCATTTCATATTTTACACAGCCACGAGCTATTGAAGGCCGCGGAAATTTTTACTTCGGGGCACGTGCCGGATTACAAACATTTTTCTTCTCGACGGCGCCAGACGTTTTGCGATGCAGCACAAATTGCGTTGCAATCGCCGCAATCGGAGTGGCCGGTCATGCGCCGGCGTGCCGGTTCCAGGCCGACCGCGGAAATGCGTGACCGTGCCGATCAGTTGCGCGAAGGGCGCGACAAAGCGGCGGAGCAGCTTGGATTGGAGCGGTCTTTCATTGCATCGCGCGGTGCTCTCGAGGCTATTGCAGTTGATCCTGCGCGGGCAACGACTTTGCTGGTTCCCTGGCAGCGCGAATTGATCGGACTCGATTCAGTGCTGTGAAAGAAGCGGCGCAAGGACGCGCACTCCTGAAAGCTATCGCGAGACACTGCTGCAGTGTTGGGTTATTTCGCACGAAGTGCTTTGGAGTGCGATGTGTCCGCGCATCGATTTCCCCGCGAAGCATGGCTATGACATGCCAATTTGGTTCGAAAGCTGACCTGGCAGAGAAACTTAAGGAATGACCAACGTCTGTCCGACCGTCAGGTCTTTGGGATCGCGAATATTCTTTTTGTTCGCTTCAAGTATGTTTTTCCAACGTTTCGGAGACTTATAAAACCTTCGCGAAATTGAAACGAGCGTGTCGCCCGACTGCACGACATAGGTTTGGCCCGCTTTCTTTGATTTCCTGGCGTCGTTTCGTTCCGACTTCTCAAATGCAGTTCGCGCTACCGCGCCCTCTTCCAACTGCTTGTGCAGGGTAAGATTTTCATTGCGCAACCGCGCCGCTTCCGCACGAGTGATCACGGAATCGCCGGACAAGGCCGTGAGCGCACCGACCTCGTCGCGCTTAATCGAATTCTTGACGTCTTTTGCGTGCGGTCCATTTGGACTTAGCGCGAGATAGCGTTTGAAATGGTGCAGGGCGCTCACGGGATCGTTGAGCTTATCATCGTAAATTAAGGCCAGTTTGTAGTGGATCTCGGCACCGCGTGGGCTGTCGTCGAGTGCGGCTTCATAGAGGTTCACTGCTCGTTCGAAGTCGCCCTGGGCTGATTTACTGTCTGCATCTTGCGTCAACTGATCGTGACGGGAATTGCTTAGCTGATCGCACCCAGCTAAGGCGTAAATGAAAAGCAGCGAGAGGCAAAGCCAGCTCAACTTCATGCTTACCGGTCGCACTGAAAAAAAACGAGTGCGGCGAAGCTGAGAGTTGTCAGTGCGGCGCATTCTCGCCAATTTGCTTGGTTGTGAGTGTGCGTGCACTTCAAATCTTTTTGTCACTGGCGACGGCGCTTCTGCTGCCTGCCATTCCTGCGTGTGGCGCGCTTTCAATGAGCAGCACCTATTCGATTAACCTTGTCGATATCGACGGCCAAAAACTTTCTACAGCCGATGGACACGTCACTATTGTCGTGTTGACGACGAGTGCTGATCGCGAACAGGCGCGCAGCGTGGGCGATCATGTTCCAGATTTTTGTCTCGGCAATCCGGATTACAGAATGATTACCGTTGTTCATTTTATCCAGCAACACCTGGCATTCGGACGCCGAATGGCGACTGCGTTCATCCGTCACCGCGTGCGTGAAGCGGGAAAACGGCTTCAGGCGCGATATGACGCGCAAAAGATCGGGCGCGATGCCAAAAGCGATGTATTTGTCGTCACCGATTTTGACGGGAAAATCGCTTCACAGTTAGGTCAGTCGCCGGAAGAAACGGATTTCTGCGTATTCGTATTTGGACAAAGTGGGGAATTAAAAGCGCAATGGCACAGCGTTCCCAGCACCGATGAACTCGCTGCGGCCGTAAAGAAGTCTGATTAACGCTGCAGTTCGTTAGCCGGTCATCCCGAGCGAAGTCGAGGGATCCCGGTCGTCAACTGTACGGTAACATCGCGGGATTCCTCGACTACGCCGCGCTCCGCTCGGAATGACCATCTGTGTGTCCGGGCTGAAGCCGCGATGTTAATGAAATTTTGTTAGTATTTCGGCACAGCCGGATCGACGAAATCCGACCAGGCATCGATTCCGCCTTCGAGATTATACACGTTCGCGAAACCCCGTTGCTTCAGCAGTCTCGCCGCTTGTGCGCTACGGACGCCGCTGTGACAATGAACGATGAACGTTTGCTCGCGGTGCAACTCGTCTGCGCGCTCGGGGATTTCACCGAGAGGGATCAGTTTGGCTCCATCGATTCGTGCGATCTGAAATTCGAACGGCTCCCGTACATCGATCAACTCGAACGCTTCGGATTCGTCCATCTTTCTTTTTAATTCCTGCACAGATATTGAAGGAATGCTTGCATCGTCCCGCGTCCCGCAAAACTGATCGTAATCAATCGGCGCAAAGATTGTTGGGTTTTCACCGCAAACCGGACACTGCGGATCGCGCCGCAACTTTAGTTCGCGAAATGTGACCTTAAGCGCGTCGAAATGCAGCAGGCGTCCAATCAAGGATTCGCCAATGCCCACGATCAGCTTGATTGCCTCAATTGCCTGAAGCATGCCGATGATGCCGGGCAGAACGCCGAGCACTCCCGCTTGTGCGCAGTTCGGAACTGACTCCGCTGGCGGCGGCTCAGGAAATAGACAACGATAGCAAGGTCCGCCCGACTGTGGTGCAAACACGGTCGTTTGGCCTTCAAACCGAAAAACCGAACCGTAAACATTTGGCTTTCCGGCGAAAACACAGACGTCATTGGACAGGTACCGCGTGGCGAAATTATCCGAGCCGTCTACAATCACGTCGTAGTCAGCAACAATCCTCTGCGCGTTTTCGCTGGAGAATCGGCACTCGTGCAGTTCGATTTCGATGTCTGGGTTAACGTCGCGCAGGCGATCTCGCGCCGATTCAAGTTTGCTGCGGCCAATGTCCTTTGTTCCGTGAAGAATCTGCCGTTGGAGATTGGTCAGATCAACACGGTCGAAATCGACAAGCCCAAGTCGTCCCACACCGGCTGCTGCGAGATACAGCGCGGCAGGGGAACCCAGACCACCGGCGCCAATGCACAAAACACGCCCTGCCTTGAGTCGTTTCTGTCCCTCGACAGTGACTTCAGGCATGATGAGGTGCCGGGAATAACGTTGCAGTTCCTCCTTCGTTAGGGCGACATCCGAAACCCTGTCGGCCGCGATGACACTTTTATGCATCGATATAAATTAGCATGGCTCGGATTTAGAGCATACGCGTGCGTTGTCCATGCGCGGACGAGTATGGAACACAAAGCCAGCACTTCGCTGGCGATATTTGACTGATCCAACTCGGATCAAGCTACTCCGTTACAGTGACCGGCGTTCCTACGGATGCGTGTTCAAAAAACTGACTTGCCATTCCCTTTGGTATGCGAATGCAACCATGCGAGGCAGCAAACGGTGGAACATATCCCTGGTGCATCGCGTAACCCCCTCTGAAGAACATGGCGTAGGGCATCCGCGCGCCATCGAAATGGGTTCCTTTCGGCTGGCGGTCCTTTCGTGAGTCGATATTTGACCTAACGACATTCCCAGAACCATCCACGTAATCGCCGAATTCGGTTGAAACATGGTCTGCATCCTTTGATAGGACTGTGTAGTGACCCGGTGGAGTGCCAAAACCGGGTTTACCCGTGGAGACAGTTGTCCAGCCGACCAAAGTTTTGCCTTTGTAAAAGTAAGCCTTCTGTTCGCCTGTGTGCACGACGATTCGCGAGCTTCCGGAAGCGCCTTCGTCGTGCCACCAGCCCGCGGGCGCTGGGCGCGGATAGAAGCCCGCTCCCGCCGCGTACGGCTCTGGGTATTCTTCGCAGCTGCAAATGATCAGCGCTACGAGCAGCGTGGCTGCAATTCTGAGTATTCGGCCATTATTCACAAAGGGGCGGATACTATTCAACGGAAGATTACGCATTCAACTGTAAAGTCGGTTTTAATAGTCTAGGTGGTCGCCTCGAAAAAAGCTCCGGGTTTCTGCCCGCGGCTAGAGCCGGCAGGTTCAATCGCTGGAATCCAGATCCGAAAACGACTGCGCATGAATTTAATCTGCCGGCGAGGACGCAGTTTGACGCTTTGCACACGCAGAAATACGCTCATGTCTATGAGCAGCGTGCAATCGCCAATTAATATAGAGAAGTGGATTGAAGAGAATGCTGAAAAATTTAAGCCGCCAGTAAGCAACCGCTATCTTTATGACGGTCGTGATTTTTTCGTGATGGTCGTCAAAGGCCCCAACGCACGGAACGATTTTCATCTCGTTGATTCCGAAGAGTATTTCTATCAGCTCAAAGGGGACATTAAGGTGCGTATCCGCGAAGGCGATCGCATCGTTGATCACATTGTTCGGGAGGGCGAAACGTTTTTCATTCCGCCGAATGTGCCGCACTCGCCCCAGCGCCCGCCACACACGATCGGATTGGTCGTAGAGCGACGCCGTCCGCCGGGTGAAAAGGAGCATGTAATTTTTTACTGTGAAAATTGTGGCGCACTGGTGGAAGACATCAACTTCGATTGCAAAGACATCGTCGACCATTTTAGTAAGGCAATGCTCGAATTCTGGAGCGATGATGCGCGCCGGACCTGCAAGAAGTGCGGTAAAAAAGTGGAAAAAGCGCAGCCGGTAAAGGCGCTTTAGACCGTCGCTGTAGGGCGTCTGAATCAGGCGCGTTTCGGCATTGGCGTTTCACAGAAACGCCCTACAATTCGAGCCCGTGAAGATCGATCTGCACACCCACATTTTGCCGCGCGACTGGCCGGATCTCGACGCGAAATACGGCTACGGCGGTTTTGTGCGGCTCGATCATTACAAGCCGTGCTGCGCGCGAATCATGCTCGGCGAGCGGCTATTTCGCGAAATCAGCGACAACGTATGGGAGCCAGCGCGCCGAATCGAACAGATGGATGGGGAGGGGATCTCGATGCAGGTCCTTTCCACAGTTCCGGTGATGTTCAGCTATTGGGCAAAACCGACTGATGCGCTCGATCTTTCCCGGCGGCTAAACGACCACATCGCCGAGGTGGTTCGCGATCATCCGACGCGTTTCACCGGTCTTGGAACTATTCCAATACAGGATCCCGACGTCGCGGCAGACGAACTGAAACGTTGCGTCCGAGAACTCGGGTTGCGCGGCGCGCAGATAGGAACGCACGTGGACGCTAATCCTCATTTCGGACGCGTAGATACTCTGAACCTCGACAACGCAGCGCTTCAGCCGATCTGGAGCGCCGCTGAAGAACTCAATGCCGCGCTCTTTGTTCATCCGTGGGACATGCTGGGCAGCGAGCGTATGCCGAAATACTGGTTGCCGTGGCTGGTTGGAATGCCGGCAGAAACGTCTCTCGCGATTTGTTCCATGATTTTTGGAGGTGTTTTCGAAAGATTTCCAAAACTGCGCGTCGCGTTTGCGCACGGCGGCGGCGCGTTTCCATTTACCATCGGACGCGTCGATCACGCATTTCATGTGCGTCCTGATGTGGTGGTGCCGGAAAACACAACCAGTCCGCGTCGCTATCTTGCGCATGACGGTATGCCGGCCCGATTTTACGTTGATTCGCTTGTCCACGACCCCGACGCGCTGAGGCTACTTCTCAAATTGTTCGGCGCCGAACGCATCGCATTCGGTTCCGATTACCCCTTCTCGTTAGGCGAAATGCATCCGGGAAAACTGATTGACTCCATGAAGCTCGCCGAGAAAGAGAGAGCGCAACTGTTTTCCGGAACGGTCCGCGAATTCCTCGGAATGGGTCCTGATTTGTTGATGGGGTGAAGCATTCAAATCATAACTGGTCATCCTGAGCGGAGCGAAGCGGCGTCGAAGGAACCCGTGGCGCTACTGACATCTTTTGCGACGGGGTTCCTCGACTTCGCTCGGAATGACAGGATCACAATTCGTGTCGAATTGCCCAGAGATCATGAAAGATCGGCCTGAATAGCGATTCCTTTAAAAACGGGACACCAGGCGATCCGCCTGTGCCTTTCTTCGCGCCGATGGTGCGCTCCACAAGTTTCACGTGCCGGTAACGCCACTCCTGCAGTCCTTCGTCAAAATCGGTCATCAGTTCGAAAAGGATCGAACATTCGGGCGAATTTTTGTACAGGCGCAGAATCTCGCTCTGTACTCGTTCGTCTGGTCCATTCGGTTGTGTCACGTCGCGATTCTTCAATTCAGCGGGAATCTGTGCTCCTCGTGTTTCCAGAAAATCATAGAAATGATCCACCACCGTTCGTTCGCCGACCCGCTTTTTCAGCCGATCTGCGCCCGGAAAATCCGGCTTCACATGTGCAAGTGCGACGGGACGTTTGTAGCCAAGGAGAAATTCTAACTCGCGAAATTGCACCGATTGAAATCCCGACGCCGTTTCCAGTCGATCGCGAAAACTGGAGAACGATGATGGCGTCATGGTTTCAAGAATGTCGAGCTGACCGACGAGCGTCTTCATGATGGTGCGCGTGCGTTTGAACGAATGGATCGCACTGAAGAGATCGCCTGCAGAAAAATCCCTGTTTATTTTTTCAAACTCATGGAGCAACTGCTTGAACCACAGCTCGTAGGTTTGATGAATGATGATGAACAGCATCTCATCGTGCTCCGCCGGCTTTGAACGGGGGTTCTGAAGTGTGAGCAGTTTCTCGAGATCGAGATAATTGGCATACGTCAACGGCGGCATACGCTGATGCTCGCTTCAACGCTCCAACGTTTCAATGATTTAACGATTCAACACGGCGAAGCCACACTTCACAGATTAAGAGGAATCCAGGCACAGCTTAAGTGCGGGACTCGAAAAGCATGCCGGATTCGCCTTATTCGCCACGTTCTGAAATTCTCTTCACAGTTTCACGTTTTGCTGTAAGATGAAAGCCATAGGAACGCGGACGGGGGAGGGCCGCGGACGTGGTGATGAGATCCCATGACGGGTTTCCCGTTAAAAAACAGCTTCCTTCTCCTCACGACCGTTCTTGTTTCTGCTTCGCCTCCCCATGGTGGTTCTGCCCAAGGCAACGCCTCGTTAACGCCGACAGTTTCTCAGGCGAATAGGTCCTCCTTGCTCGAGCAAGAGTCGCTCATATCGCATGTCGAATCTGGTAAATACAGTCAAGTCCGGCTGAAGCCGGAAGTGAAGGTCTTAAATGACGATTTTTTTACCCGGTATGCAAAAGACTTTGGTCTGTCGAAAGACGATGGATTCAAGCTGGTTCTTTCAAGGGCAAATCCGCTGTCTCGCGCGAAATCCAAAAACGTAATCCGCTATCAACAGCAGTACAAAAACCTCCCCGTAATCGGGATGGAGTATGTCCTGCAAACGGATGCGGCCAATCATGTCCTGGCCGCAAGCGGAAAAATAATCTCGGGTTTGAATGTTGATACTAAACCGTCCGTTTCCGAACCCCAAGCTCTGGAGAGCGCAAAACATGCCGTACCAGCACAGGTTTATTCCTGGGAAACAGACGCAACAAAATTTCCCAAAGGAACTTTAGCAATCAGTTTCAAGGATTTTAAAATCAGCCCGGAGAACGCACGGCTGATTTATCGATTCACAATTTCTAGTGAGCAACCTTCTCAGAGTTACGTCGTGGAGGTTGACGCGCACTCCGGAGAAGTACTCAACAAAATAAGCAATCGCATCCCTGATGTAGTCGATTGGAACCAAAACATTGGGAATTGCCAGCTCGCCGGATTAGGAAATTGGAATAATAATTCGGTGGTTTGCGATCAAGGTACCGACGGCAACTACCGGTTGATGTGTTTGCCCGGTACGTTTGGCAGTTGCGCCGCGCCGATGAAGATGATCGATGCGAGGAGGCCCAATCCGCAAGCTCAAGGTGGAGCAGACCCGAACCAGGATTACGTCTTTGCAGATGAAGATCATCAGAATCCGCCAATTTTTGGCGAAGTGAATGTAGCAGGCGAATCCGATGACATAATCGGGGGCTACCTTTACGAGTCGATGCTTGTTACCATGAGATTTTATTCTCAGTATTTTGGCTGGGCGGGTTTTGACGGCTTGGCCCAAATCCCCGTATTGGGTTATGTTAAGAAAACGACAATACCAAACGCTGCTGCGCAATACAATTCAGACACGCATACGATCTATTTCGACCCCAGTAACACGGTAACGGTCGATTCAAGTGGTAATGTAGATACATGGTTAGCAACCGCAGCAGGCCACGAGTTTACACATGGAGGACCGAGGCAAATGATTCCAGAGTGGGCTGTTATGGGTCCTGCTGGAGAAACTGCATCTTTGGATGAGTCGTTCGCCGACATTATGGGAATTTTGGGCGTCTATTATTTCTCTATGTGTTCGAACGATGCAGATTTTAAAACGTGCCTCGCAGAGATCGGTAACACGGAAGAAATGACTAATCCGCAAGAATTGAACCTTCCCACCACGTATAAGGGCTATTTTTATGCCGGAAGCGAAGGCTGTAATGGATCAGCTACCTGCTATCACACACCCCAGACGACGGTTCCTTGCGACGACAGTACCAACAACTGCGATCCAAACCATCGAAATGCTACAGTTCAGAATTACATGTTTTATCTCCTGGCGTGCGGAGGCGGTGGAACCAACGATCCTCCTTTGAATCATCCTTATAACGTTGAAGGAATTGGCCCATACGAAGCTGCGCAGATCGCATTTCAAACCATGCGGGTGCGGTTATCGCCTACCTCCACCTATCCTGAGGCTCGCGATGAGTGGATCGACGCGGCAGAAGATCTCTACGGCAAGAATTCCCAAGAGGTCCGGGCCGTAACGCTGGCATGGTACGCCGTTGGTATCGGCGATATCTCCGGTATGGACGTATCTCATAGCCCCGCGGATGGTGATGAGAACGTCCCGCCGTGGCCGACTACCCTAGAGTGGGAAGATCAACCAGATGAAGTTGAATGGGAAGCGCAAACTTCGACTTCTCCAGATTTTGATCGCGATTTGCTGACGAAAGACACTTCTGTTGCCACGAGGCCCCCTAATGGGTCCTCCTTTTCTTCCGTCACTTTCAATCTTAAACCGGACACAAATTACTATTGGCGTGTTCACGCAAAGCGGAATCCTTCCTCCTCAGGAAAGAGTGGCAGTGATTCGAACCTTGTCACTCAGCCTTCCCAAGGTGGATCTCCGACAATACTAACAGGCTGGGGAGATTGGTCGCTCCTGCGTTACTTCAAAACCGATATAAGGGCGTCCACGTTGAAGTCTCCTATAGGAACGTCGCCAAAGGTTTATCCCTGGAACGGTAAATTCAAATGGAACAGCGTGGAGGGAGGCAAACAATACTGGCTCGACACTTCTGAACTGGAAGACCTCGGACTCGGCTCCAATCTCGGACCAACCAAGGTCGTGCAGGGGTCGCCTCAGAATATTGGGCCGAATAATCCCTTCCAAACCATCTCACTCTCGGGGGTGTTGTTTGATTTGAGTGATCCTGAAAACACCGGAGGCGGCAACCTTATCGAGCATGTTGTTCCCTTTCCCTTAAAGGTGAACCACACCTATTACTGGGGCATCCTTCCATATGGTCCCGACGATATTCAAGGGAATTGGTCTAACGACCAAAAGGGTAAAATTTTTGAGACTTCCACTCCGCAGACGAAACTCACATCGCCAGAAAACGCCGCGACGGTATCACCTTGGGGGATCGCATTGCAGTGGGAGGAGACACGGGGAGCTGTCGGTTATGCTTTGACAGTCTCGACGCATCCGGATCTCTCTGACAACATTTACACGGGCCCAGATCCTGGCGGCACCAGCGAGGTACTAAACTTGCCGGACACGGTTGGGCAACCGGGGGTGTCACTGGTTCCGCAAGTCGGTATTGTAAATCCCGTCACCCAATTGCTTCATCGGGACTATTACTGGGCCGTCACGCCCAAGGGGCCACCTCCCTACAATGAGAAAGGCCTCGCATCAGAGATTTGGGGATTTAACATCGATCATCAGGCGACCAAGCCAGTCCTGATCTCCCCGCCCAATGGTAGTCATGTTCCTTATAAACAACCGAGCTTGAAGTTCATCTGGAAGCCGGTTGACCATGCCGTGGAATACGTCCTCACCCTTTATAACCGAAATGCCGATGGAAGCCGCGGGGCTACTCTCGATTCAAAGAGCGTTCCCGCCTCACAAGAGTCTAACGGCCAGGTTTATGTCGACCTGAATAACGAGGGCGTGACTAACCAAGCCGGCTATTGCTGGGAGGTGCAGGCGATAGGTCCAAAGGACTTACAAGGAAATTCCTTGCAAGGTCCGCCCTCGGATACTTTCTGCTATGGCCTAGACCCGGATAAACCGATTCTGACTAACCCCGTGAATGGAGCTTCAGATGTGGAATACGGTTCCACCACCTTCACGTGGGAGAGCGAGTGGGCGCCGGGAGGTTATGCGCTCGACTTTGGACCTATAGACAGCAACGGCATCTGTCAATCCGCTCCGGTGACGCCGAAGCCGAGCGGTAAGAGCTACACGGTCAATCTAAAACCAAGCACCAAATATTGTTGGGAGGTCACCGCCATAGGATCAACGAGCGACGAGGTCACTTACTCGGGGGTTGCGTATTTCTCCACTAAAGCAGCGCCCTGCAATGCACCCGACTCTCCGCAGAACCTCGATCCCCTCGGCAACTCGGATGGACAGCTCATCTCCAATCCCTATCAATACAGGTGGTCCCCCGTGCCGGGCGCCGTGCAATATGAATTTACAGTGTACTGGCATCCCAATCCTGACGACTGGACCAATGCACACGTCGTATACCACGACTATTACCCTGGCACTGTCTCTGATCCGGTATCCCTTACCTGCGGCAATCTTTACGTCTGGACTGTACGCGCGAAAAGCTCTTGCGGTCTCTGGAGTCAGTTTAATGGGTCGGCGTACATTTTCTGCCAGTAAGTGAGCACCCGAAAGTAACACTAAGTTTAAAGCTAGAATAGTTAATCGATTTCGCGAAGTGGGGCGTTGACCGGATACTAAACGTCCTTTTTTTGGGTTCCTGCTTTCCTCGTCAATTCTTCAACCCAGATTACGCAAATATTCTCGATCCCATGCTGCGGGGATACTCTCGCGTGACGAGTACGGTCCCGGCTGATACGCGCGCGAGGAAATGCCTTGCTGGCTCAGTTCGCATACGTGCCAGTCTTGCTTGTTGACCATGTCCCAAAACTTAACGGCGTCATCCGGATGAAAATCGCTACGCTTGAATGCTTCCGGATTAAAAAACCATTCGCAGAAGATCAGTGTTCGTTCCGGCGACTGCGGCTGAAGCCGATGCACCATCACGTAATCCGGATGCAGACTCAGCAGCATGTTCGGAAAAACGGAGTAATAGAAAACGAAGCGGAAATCTTCGTCGCCAAAATTGCCCACGGGCAACGCGCAGGCATTGCCGCTCATCGTTAGGCTTTTGTCGTTAGCGATCCGCATGAATCCACCTAAGAACGGTCCTTCGATCAGATCATTCTCTGCGGAGTCGTACGGTGAAATTTTCGACAACTCCGGATGCACGCCCAAACAGTGATAACACTCCGCGTAATTTTGGAAGATTAACTTCCAATTGGCTTGGACGTCGTATTCGATCCGTTTCGCCGAGCGCAGCGTTGCGAGGTTCCAGGGCGAAAACTTTCGCTTCGAGTGGCTCAAACCATTTCTCCAGTGAAGCAGAGGCATCTGCGAGATTCAGGAAAATAAAACCTTCCCAAAGACCAAGTCGCGCCTGCTTCAATGGATATTCAGCCTTGTTGAATCCCCGCGTCTCATCCATGTGCGGCGCGCCAATCAATCGCCCATCCAGCGCGTACGTCCATGCGTGGTATGGGCACTGAATCGCTGCGGCGTGTCCATTTTGCTCTTCGCAAAGTCGCGCACCGCGGTGACGGCAAACATTGTAATAGGCGCGAATCGTCGATCGTTGATCTTTCACGACGATCAAGCTTTCGCCCGCTACTTCCGCAAGAAAATAGTCGCCCGGTTTGGCGAGCTGGCTTTGATGTCCGACCAACACCCAGTTGCCTCGCGAATATCTTCCGCAACTCTTCAGCAAAAATCTCCGGTGAAACAAAATAACGCTGCGGCAACGTCTTCGCACCGGGCTGAAACGTCGTAGCCGCCTTTCGAAAGTTAGGGCCGGCTTTGGTCTGCGTGACTGCCATCGCGCAAAGTCCGCGAGTGACACGTCCGCGTCAATCTGGGGAGCGCACGCGGCTCGCGTGCTGGTCCCGGCGTCCTCGCCGAGACGAACTTTCCAAGATTCGATGAGGACCAAAAATAGAAGGACGCCGTGCCTTTTCGCGTCAGATTAAACAGGAGAAAAAAATAAAGGAATAGTTCAGGCCGAAAGACACGTGGCGACCGACTACAACTCTCTCGCCAATTTTCATTCCAAGTTCGCAATGGCGCCAGCACGCGAGCGGCGTGCGCTGCACTATGCCAGCACCGCCTGGTGAAACTCATGCCAATCATCAAGATTGTTCAGGTTCACCGCATCTTTTGGCGAAGAAGCGTCATCCGCAATTTTGCATGCACCCAGAATCTTCGTGCGCGTTTCGTCGTCATGATTGTACCCGCGCACCGCCGCGTTGTGTTTCTCGATCGCGTCCCGATCTAACGACTTCGCATTTTTCTTCACCCACGCCTCGAACTGTGGATAAGTCGGCTTGTTCTTCCTGATATACTCTCGCACCGCCTGTTCTTCGAGCCCAAGTGCGGCGAGTGTCATCGCGTCGTAACCGTGGCCGACGCCAGGATAACCGGAAGCAAGTTTGCCTGCTTCTTCCAGCGAGACCTTCTGCCAGAGACGTGGGAGATGAAGAACGCCAAGTGGACCGGCAATGCCGGAACTGATCAATGGGACATACGTTTCAGCCATAGTACCAATTTCGGTAATCCCGCCGCGAACGGAATGCAAGTGGCCGTCACGAGAAACGTCTGCTTTGCTACAAGCATTGTCACAATGTCATTCTGAGCAAAGCGAAGAATCTCAGATCAATTGTGGATACGGGGAGAATGGAAATGGACCAGAGATGTTTCGCTTCGCTCAACATGACAGCCATTTGTTAGGCAATGCGGAGTAACTATTCATTTCCAATGTCCGGCTTCAGCAGGGGCAGATGAGATTTCGACCTGAGTGATCTTGTTATCCGGCTCGCGGCTGGCCTCGAGTTCCACTTTTTGCTTGGGATCGATGCGCATGCTGAAAACCGGGTCCTCGTAATTTTTTCGTTCCTGTAATGCAATTTCGTTCGGAGCTCGGGTCAGGTTGCGAATAACCAGAGCATCGTTGCGACCGAGATCGCTGCGATTAGGAACAGGCTCGCATACACCAGTGAATCCTGGATCTGCGCCCGCTTTGCCGCTTTTGCGTAAGGCATCCTTGTGAAAGTGACCATCGTATAAAGCGGCAGATATATTCCGCGCAGGGCCGCTTCCAGAGCGTGATCCAATTTCTTTTTGGCACGAAATGTTTTCGACGCGGTCTTATCTCGCATCTCGATGAAATTCCCGATCGCAAGATCGGCCAGAGCGTCGGCGTTTTCTTTTCGACGACGAAAGTATTCGGCGAATGCGGATTCGCGATTCTCGGGGAATTCTTCGAGACACTCGTCCAGTACGACGCAATCTTCGAAGGCAGCATTCATTCCCTGACCATAAAATGGTACGACCGCGTGGGCGGCATCGCCGACGAGGCAAACCTTGTTTCGGTAAAACCACGGTGCGCAGCGAATGGTCACAAGTGAACCCGTTGGATTGTCTCGAAAATCGTCGACCAAACTTGGCATCAGCGGCACCGCATCCGGAAACTCTGCATCGAAAAACCGGCGCACGTCGTCATCGGTCTTCATCGTGGCGAAACTGCGGGGTCCTTCGAATTCCCAAAACAGCGTGCAGGTGAATGACCCGTCTGGATTAGGCAGAGCAATCATCATGAAACTTTTCCGTGGCCAGATGTGAAGCGCGTTCTTTTCCATTCGCCATGAACCGTTCGGCCCGGGCGGAATCGTCAATTCCTTGTAGCCGTGAGCGAGATAACTTTCGTCGTATTCAAATTTGGCGATCTTGATCTGCATCGAATTTCGGACTGCAGAGAATGCGCCATCGACGCCGATCACTGCGTCGCCCCGTGCGGTTAGCGGCGCCGTTTTCGGTTTCCAAATGAGCAAGCGCGGAGTCGATATCGACTCCGGTGCACTTGTGATTGAAACGCACGCGGACGTTTGGATAGCGCTGTGCCGCTTCGATAACCGTGGTGTTGAGCGCTGCGCGTCCGATCGAATTAATACATTTTTTCGGATCGACATCATACGGGCTAAAATGCAGCTCGCCGGATCTATCGTGAATCATCCGACCACGCATCGGGATCGCGTGTTCCATTGCTTTCTCGGCGATGCCGATCTGTTCCAGCGCGTGAATCCCACGTGTCGAAATGGCCAGATTGATCGAGCGGCCGCCGACGATATTTCCTTCTCGCGGGTCAGCGCGCCGCTCGTAAAGATCTACCTCGTAGCCACGCCGCCCCAGATATGTCGCGAGCAATCCGCCAGCGAGACCGCTGCCGATCAGAACAAATTTTGCCACTCCCGAAGAATCTACCAATCAGGAAAGCAGGAAAGCAGAAAAACCGACAAGGCGGATTGCCGATTCATTTTTTACGACGTCTGACACAGACGCCTTACAATTCTTTGAACGCGTCGCCGAGATGATCGAGAACGTCGCGAGGCAACAGCGATTGCTCGCTCTGATTGCCGTTGAAGATTGCGATATCCGCGGCGCGACCACATAGCCATGCGCCGACTCGTGCGGCGTCGTAAGGCGAGAGGCCTTGGCCCAGCAAAGCCGCGCAGACCCCAGTGAGAACGTCGCCCATTCCGCCCGTAGCCATTCCGGGATTGCCTGTCGTGTTATAGCTCAACGGCCGACCGCGCTCAGCCACGATGGTTCGACTGCCTTTGAGCAAAAGTGTGACCGGAAATCGATCACAGAATTTCGTCGCCGTTTTGCCGCGCGATTGTTGCTCTTCCGGAAAAAGCCGTTTCATCTCGCCGGGATGCGGTGTCAGCAACCGTTTGCCTTTGCAGCGCCGGATCACCGAAGTTTTTTCCGAGACAATGTTCAACCCATCGGCGTCGAGCACCATGGGTTGCTTCATTTTTTCAACGAACTCAAGCATCTCGGCCGCACGCGATTTTCCAAGACCCGGACCCACGGCCCAGACATCAACTTTCTCCTTCAGCAAGTGACGATACGATGCGACCGGCTTTACCATTGCTTCCATGAACGCCGCGCCTGCGACAATTTCGTAGATTTCTTCGGGAACAAAAACTTCTACCAACCCAGCGCCTGCCCTGAGCGCACCCTGTGAAGCCATCAGCGCCGCGCCCACGAATCCTTTGGAGCCGGCTATCACACCGATGCGGCCAAATTGATTCTTATAGGAGTTATATTTGCGTCTCGGCAGCAAAGCACGAAAAGCGGGCGGGCTGGCAATGATTTCTTTCGGTTTCGTTTTCGGTGGGCGCAATTCGTCGAGTGGAACAATCTCGATGTGGCCGACATAATTCACTGCGCCATCGGCGACGAGACCTGGCTTCGCGTAACCAATCGTAACAGTAAAATCGGCGACCACGCAGTCGCGATCGGCCTTCCCTGAATCGGTATCGAGACCGGTTGGAAGATCCACTGCAAAGACGTAGGCGTTATTTGTTGTTCGCAGTTGATTGATGGCGCGACAGGCCCCGCGGATTGGCTCGCGGAGCGGTGGCTTTGCTCCCACGCCGAGCAAACCATCCAAAATGACGAAAGGAGCAGCAACCTCCGAAGATGCCTCTGTCGGGGTTGAAGCCTGTGTCGTGGCTACGTGATCTGTGGCACCCGGGTTTGCATTCGCCGTTCTCGATGAAATCGCGCCCAGAATTTCCGCCGCCGGTCTCCGGCCGAGGTCTGCGAGCTTCTTGCGCGTTAGATCACTGCATTCAGCTTCTTTGAAACACAGACGCACTTCGATTTTCCATCCGTGCCGCTCTAAACACTGCGCCGCGAGTAAGGCATCACCCGCGTTATGTCCTTTCCCGGCGAACACGATGCATCGACCGGGTTTATGAAAAAATTTCATCACCGCGTCAGCGACACCCGCGCCAGCGTTGTTCATTAGCGCCTCGACTTCGACGCCACTGGCAAATGCGGTCTGTTCAGCGGCGCGCATCTGCGCCGAAGTCAAAATTGGCAGGTCCAATCAACCCTCCCGAGCCGATGTTGCCACGCGCGCTTCTATCTCGGCAGGTCTCGAAGAAGTCTTCTTTTTATGTCGACTGCTTTTCCTGGCCGAACGCTTCGAGCGGCTCTTTTTGGATTGGGTGACCTTGGTTTGATCGATGTACGGTTGCAGCGGAATACTTTCGTCTGTCGCGACTCGGGTCGTACTAAAGGAACTCGCGACAGAACCGCGGCCTCGGACTCCAGCTGCAATTTCTTCAGCAAGCTTTTGACGATAAGAGGCATTCTGAGCGTACCCCGCCTCGGTCGAGTTAGTGAGAAAACCGCACTCAACGAGCACGGCCGGTATGCTTGTCTTTCGCAAGACGTAGTAACCACGGCGACGCACGCCGCGGCTCGGTGACGGCGCACCTCCGACAACGTAATGATGAATCGCCGACGCGAGGGCCAGGCTGTCGCGACTGTAAAAGTATGTTTCTATGCCGCTTGCCCCACCTCGTGTCGCTGAATTGAAGTGGATAGATACAAAAATGGCATTGCGGTTGGAGTTGGCAATTGCGGTCCGCGTTCCCAACGGAACGAAGACGTCGCTGTCCCTAGTCATGACAACCCGATAACCGCTGGCTGCGAGGACACTTTTAAGTCGCTGCGCGACATCGAGTGTCATGTCTTTCTCTGACACCCTCTGGCCTGGAATTCCTCCGCGATCGAACCCACCGTGGCCCGCATCGATTACTACAGTTGTGGGTGAGCTGTCGCCGCTCGCTGCATACGAGCTACATGCCAGAAATGTCGTCAGCAGTCCTGCGCCTAAAAAAATTCGGCAAAGATTTTTGCGCATCACCGGTTGTTTGTGGGCGCGCCGGGCGGGCGCGCCGAAAGTTTTGGTGCCTTGCTACCTGAGCTTTTCGCAGGCGCGTCGGCGATGCCGCCCTGGACGGCTATTTCGCCATTACCTGAATGAACAAGGCGTGGCCGCGTTTTGGTTTCCATGAATGAAGAGTGCGTCAACAATTGACCGTCGAGCCCAACGCGGGCATACGACCATGCGCGCGGAGCCGCGCAATGCAAAACATGCAATTGATTCGCGCGGTCGATTTCCGCCTGCGGCTGCTCGAAGGAGATGGTGCGGCCTAACGAGTAAGTGGCATAAACGACACCTGTGTCTTTGTCCTGCACCCGAACGTACAAAGAAGTGTGGTCTGGAAAACGATTGGTCATGAGCGAATAAGTGCGCACATCGCCGCCCGAACCTCCTGGAACTCCAACGGTTTGCTGCCAGATCGGCCGCGCGTCCGTCACTTCGAAGACGCCGGTGCCGGAGTAGAAAAATTTTCCCAGATCCGCGAAGTAAATGTTCGCGCGCACATGATAGGCGCCGAATTCATTTACGGGATACAGCGGCGTAAGATCGATCTGGCGGGTGACTCTCTGGCCGGCTTGGATTTTCAGCGGCGGCTCTCGATTTGCACCGCTGAGCGGGGCGATTGGCTGTTCTTCGCTGCCCGTGATCTCGAAGCCCAACCAGGATTGCCCTTCTGCGTCGTGAAGTTCGATATCGCGTCCGGCCAGATTCGTGATAGCAACTGTCGCCACCACCGGTTCGTAAGCGATGTATTGCAATCGCTTGAATTTCAGGTCGACTTGGACCTGCGCTTCTGCCGCGGCAGCAAAAAGAAAGATACATAGCCAGGGAAGAACGCGTCGAAGATTGTCTGTGTGGCTCCGTTTAGTTCGGACGCAAGCAACACAGCCTCGAATCAATCGGGTCATCGTGCCGAGGGACTTTTCAAAGCGGGAAACTGCTGCAACAGCCGTGACGGTTCCGCCTGAACAGCCTGCAGATCGTCGCCATAATAAACGCGCACGATGTAGCCGAGATATTTGCGTTGTGCGATGTCCGCGGAACCTTTTGAGCCGCGACTCTTTTGGCCGGGCCGAACTTTTGCCGCCGCCTCCGAAAGTGATGATTCGGATAATGCGCCGCTGGTTTTTGCGCGCACATAGCGCACCAGAAGCACTTCCGGATTCGTGTCCGACCAATCGTGCTTCGAGGTGACCCATTCGTTGCTCACATCGGCATCAGTCAGCTTGATGTCTTTGTCGTTCACAACATCGTAAAGAAACACCAGGATTTTCACTTTGTTATGATCGATAACGGTGCCTGGTTGTTTTTTTATCCCGATCTCCAGTGTCAGATTCGTTTCGACTTCCGGATCGGACGTTTCCTTGGTTTTGACGTCGGAAATCCCCATGACTGGACCCTCAGTATTGCCGCCAACATCTTTGCCTGAGGAAACGTCCGTTTCCGAGGGTGCGGCCTCCGGCTCGACAGTGGGTGCCGCAGGAACTCCGACCTTCAAGCGACGATCGGCTAAAGCGTATGTCGCGCTATCGGAAGAACTGATTTGCTTGATTCTGCGCCAGAGATCGTTCGCGCGATCGAACATTTGCATCGACTCGTAGGTCTGCGCTGTTTCCTGGAGCACGCCAGTGTTGTCCGGTTCGCTGTCCAACGCTTCCTGAAACCGGGCGAGCGCGTTTGTCGTGTCGCCGCGTTCACGAAATTCTTTACCTTCTCGCAGCAATTGTTCAACGATGGATGCCGGCGGGGCGCTTAATGCCTTCGACGGCGAAACAATCGGTTGCGCCGCGGCTGGCGCTAACGCTGAAGACGATGAAGTCGCAGGCGCACGCGCGATGGCCGGCGCAACTGGCTGAGCCGCGATGCGGTTCGCGCGCGCGCGGCCTACATAATACGACGTCGCGAAGAAAACCTCGGCTATAGCGAAAATTACAAGCACTCCAAGGGCGACGTGAAAGCTTGGATCGATTTGAATAGTCCGTGAGAAAAGATTCCGCATCGGGAGAATAACCCAGTGTTGTTATGCGCGCCGTTGCCAGCCTGTCAACAATCTGCCGGATATTTGACCGCTGAATCGTTAAAACGTTAGAAGGGGAAGCTTCCTTCGTGTGTCATGTTGAGCAGAGCGAAACATCTCTGGAGTTTCAATGTGGACGGATGAGCACCGAAAAGAAAGAAATCAGAGATTCTTCGCTTCGCTCAGAATGACAACACAATGGTTATCGTGAGATGTCGTCCTGGCTCAACAGTTTGAATCCTTCGCCTTTGAGCACAGAAGAAGCGCAATCGGTGTCATCCAGGTGTAGAGCGATCGCAGAAAATCCGCGCGGACGGATCAGCAGCGGATAAGCGAAATGCACATTAACCTCGGCCATCACCAATGCTGCGAGCAGTTTTACCAGTTGCGTCGCTACTTCTCGCATCTCAACCACCACCACCTCGCTGACACCGAAAGCAACGTTGTTTTCCCGGAATAATTTTTCCACTCCCTGCGGGTCGCTCGCGATGATCCGCGCAATAGCTGAGTCAGTGGATTCCGAAACACTGAGAGCGACGACGTGCGTGTGATGTGTGCTAAGCACCTTCACAACGTCCAGCATCGCCCCAACTTTGTTCGGCAGAAAAACCGAGAACTGCTTGACGAGCGGCCCGTCCAGTTTGGAAGTCGTTTGCGGCAAGTTAGCAGTCATTTGAATGATGGCGGCGCCACGGAAGTTCTTGTGCGCGCCAACTCAAACTATCTCACTGCAGGTGTTTCGTTGGCAAACCTAATATGTAAAGCGGAGCGCCCAAGGAGTGACGGCTTCCCAGCCGTCATGTTTCGAAGGCTGCCCAAGCCGTCGTTCCTTGTTGAACTGACGATTTGACGTGGCGAAGCACGTGCCGCGCTTTACATTCGCTGTCCGAATATGGAAGACGAAAACGAGCTGATCGCGCTCAGACGAAAAAAACTTGAAGCACTGCGCGCGAAAGGCGTCGAGCCGTTCGGGACCGGCTTTGATGTTAACGGCTCGATCGCGGAGGTGCGTGAGCAATTCAAGGAAGGTGAAACCCGGCGTGTCGCCGGCCGCATCACCGCGCATCGCGACATGGGGAAAAGCCATTTTCTCGACCTGCGCGACATCACCGGGCGCATTCAAATTTACATTCACGCCAGGGAAATTGGCCCGGAATTGTTCGACCTTTTTCGGTTGCTCGACATAGGGGATTTCATTGGCGTGGAAGGGACATGTTTTGTCACCAAAAGCGGCGAACCGACGGTAAAAGCCCAAACATTTCAGTTGCTCTCCAAAACGTTGCGGCCGCTGCCGGAAAAATGGCATGGCCTGCAGGATATCGAAGCGCGTTACCGGCAGCGTTATCTTGATCTTCTCACCAACGAACGTTCGCGCGCCGTGTTCGAAAAGCGGATCGCCATTGTTCGCGAAACGCGGCGCTTTTTCGAGGAACGGGGCTTTGTTGAAGTGGAGACGCCAATCTTGCAAGCAACAGCTGGAGGTGCGGCAGCCGAACCGTTCAAAACACATCACAACGCACTCGGCATCGATCTTTACCTGCGCATTGCGCTGGAGCTTTATCTGAAACGTCTGCTGGTGGCCGGGTTCAACAAGGTATTTGAAATCAATCGGAACTTTCGCAATGAAGGCATCTCCAGGAAACACAATCCAGAATTCACAATGCTTGAGGCCTATTGGGCCTATGCTGATTTCGAGAAGATCGCGAATCTTGTCGAAGAACTGATCTGCAATCTCGCTGAAAAAATCTGCGGCTCGCTGAGCATCGAGCATCGAGACGCCGACGGGAAAGTTGTCCGCACGATTAATTTGAATCGGCCGTGGCGGCGCGCGCGTTATCGCGATGTGATGCGCGAAGTGGCGGGCAAGGATTGGTTTGAGCTTTCGCCCGAGCAGCGGCGCGAACGCGCCATGAACGAGTTCAAGCTCGAGATTCTACCGCAGCTCGCGGACTTCGAGGTGACGCAGCATGTGTTCGAGAAACTTATCGAAGAAAAAACGATGGATCCTTTGTTCGTAACACACTGTCCGAAAGAACTCGTGCCGCTGGCCAAACAAAACGCGGAAGACAGCTCGCTCGTCGACGTTTTTGAACTGGTCATCAACGGTGTGGAGATCGCGCCAGGTTACAGCGAGCTGAATGACCCGCTTGTGCAACGTCAGCGCTTAGTCGAACAGGCGGGCGAAGAGAAACAAAACATCGACGAAGAATTTCTGCTCGCTCTTGAGTACGGTATGCCGCCCGCTGGGGGCTTTGGAATCGGGATAGACAGGCTTACGATGTTGCTTACCGGCGCCGAATCCATCCGCGACGTGATTCTGTTTCCTTTGCTGCGACCCAAGAAATAATCACCGGTTTTTGTAGGGCGTTTCTGTGAAACGCCAAGCCAATGATGCCAAGATTCGGCGTCTGACACAGACGCCCTACAACGAACTTCAACCTGGTTCGGTTTGCACCGCGGACTGGAGACCGCCGCTCCTTGTCTTATGATTCGCGAATGCGACGAATAATTTCACTGCTGTTTCTTTTCGTCTGCGTGTCGGCTACTGCGGTCGTACCAGCGAAACCGGAGCGTCATGTAGTGGTCGTTGTGTGGGATGGGATGCGTCCGGATTTTGTGACCGAGCAAAATACTCCCACGCTTTGGAAGTTTGCGCGCGAGGGCGTGATGTTTAGAAACCATCATCCGGCGTATCCCAGTGCCACGATGGTAAACGGCACGGCAATGGCGACCGGTGTTTATCCCGGCAGAAGCGGAATCATTGCGAACCATGTCTATCGACCAGACATCGATCCTCGCCACGCCTTGGACGTCGAACTGCCGCCTACCGTGAGAAAGGGCGATGAACTCTCCGGTGGAAAATACATTGCCGTTCCAACAATTGCCGATCTCGTCGAACGCGCAGGGGCTCGCAGCGTCATTGCGGCTGCAAAAACGGTTGGGCTTTTGTTGGATCGTCATCCGAATGATGTCGGCGCGAAGAACAGTGTGACATTGGTCGCAGGTAAAACGTTGCCCAACGCGGCAATCGATCCGATTACCGAAAAGCTTGGCCCATTTCCGTCTGCTCATTTGCAACGGGATTCCTGGACGACCAAAGCATTAATAGACGTTCTTTGGAAAGACGGCGTCCCGCCGTTTTCGATTCTGTGGCTGGGTGAGCCGGACCTGACTCAACATGAAACCGCGCCGGGAGCGCCGGTGGCGCTCGCCGCGATTAAATCATCCGATGAAAATCTCGCCGCCGTTCTTTCCGCATTAGATCAATACAAAGTGCGCGAAACAACAGACGTCTTTGTCGTGTCGGATCATGGTTTCTCCACGATCAGACGTTCGATTAATCTGCCAAAAATTTTGAACGAGGCGGGCTTCTCCGCCAGCACCGAATTCACCGGTGATCCTAAACCGGGAGACATCATGCTGGCCGGCAATGGCGGGAGCGTTCTTTTCTACATTGTCGGACACGACTCGACGGTAGCGCGCCGTCTCATTGAGTTCTTGCAGCAATCTGATTTCGCCGGAGTGATTTTTTCAAAACAACCGATGGAAGGAACGTTCACGCTGGAGCAAGCGAATATCCAAAATGATCGTGCGCCTGATGTAGTAATGGCGTTTCGCTGGGACACTTCAAAAAATCAATTCGACGTTCCGGGGATGATTGACGCGGATTGGCAACGTGCAGCAGGAAAGGGGACTCACGCTACCCTCAGCCGATTCGACATGCACAACACATTGATCGCTGCCGGCCCGGATTTTAAGCGCGGCGAAACGAATGATCTGCCGAGTGGCAATGTCGATCTCGCGCCAACGATTTTGCACATTCTCGGCATCAAACCGGCACAAAAGATGGATGGCAGAATTTTGTCCGAAGCCATGACCCTCACGACTCCCTCAGGCGAGGCCGTAACAAAAACAATCGAAGCTACAAAACATTTTCCGTCCGGAACGTGGCGGCAATCGCTTCAAATCTCGCGCGTCGGTTCGACGATCTATTTCGACGAAGGCAACGGCGTCTTTGTTGCGAATGCACCAGCGGCTAACGAATCACAGCGCGATCGCTGAGCGCATAGCATCAATCGGTGCTTCGCGATTGAACCAGATCGAAAATGACAATACGCCTTGATGCAACAGCATTGACAAGCCGTTCGCGCCGCGCGCGCCAGCTTCATCTGCTGCACGAAGCAACGCAGTTTTCGATGAGCGATACACGCAGTCGAATACAATGTGATGCGGCGCGAGCAATCGGGTCGGAATCGGTGCGGCATCGCTGGGGTTCATGCCCAGCGGCGTAGCGTTGACGATCAGATCGATGTCTGCGAGTTGCGCGCGAATCGCAGCCTCGTCCCATCGCACGGCTTCGAGTCGCGCAACCGGACCGAGCACCCGTGGCCCGGCGAAGAAAGACTGCAACCGATCTCTCAGCGCGCTGGTTTTTGCCGGAGCGCGATTGACCAGGACCAGGCGCTCACAATTTTCCAACGCACATTGCCAGGCTATGGCGTGACCTGTGCCTCCGCCTGCCCCAAGGATCATTACTCGCAGGTCGCGCAAATCGATTGAGAACTCGCTGCGAATTGCGCGTGAAAATCCTTCGGCATCGGTGTTCGCACCGATCAATTTGTTCTCGTCTAGCCGAAGGGTGTTTACTGCGCCGCAACGGCTTGCTGACTCATCAGCCACGTCAATTTGCGTAAGCCCCGCGATCTTGTGCGGCACGGTGAGATTGATCCCGACAAAATCGAGCTCGCGGAGATAGCGCAAGGCGGACCGCAATTCACTCGGCCGAATGTGAAACCGCGCGTATTGCATGTTGATCTCGAACGCGCGCAACGCCGCGTTTTGCATCTGCGGCGAAAGTGAATGCGCCACTGGGTCCCCGAAAACACCCAGACGAATCGGTGGATCGACCTCGCGTGTGAGCTCAGCGCCATCTCTCAAGATCAGCGAGTGTGTAGCGATCGGTGATTGATTGCTCGTTCATTGCAGCGCGCAGACGATACTACTGTCGCAGTCGGGAGCGAATGCGCAGTGTCTGGGTAGCGTACGCGTTCCGCGTGCTGGTTTCGGCGTCACGCCGAAACAGTCTTTAGCTGCGTTCAGCATTCCTCCAGAGCACGAGTCAAGGCAAAGTCCGCGATCGCGAGACGCGCTCGCCAGCACGCGGGACGCGTGCGCTACCCAGACACTGCAACCGAGCGACTAAAGTTGTCGATCTGCACGTTCGCCGATAGCTTTGATCGCTACGATGACAACTGAAACAGAGACACCTTCCGACTTCATTCGCGACATCATCGCGGAGGATCTGCGCACGGGAAAATACAAGCAGATCGTTACGCGTTTTCCGCCCGAGCCGAATGGTTATCTGCACATCGGCCACGCCAAATCGATTTGTCTTAATTTTGGGATCGCACGCGAGTTCGACGGCGTCTGCAACATCCGTATGGATGATACCAATCCGGCGAAGGAGGAATCAGA
This sequence comes from uncultured Verrucomicrobiae bacterium, assembly GCA_963825355.1. Lineage (GTDB taxonomy): Bacteria > Verrucomicrobiota > Verrucomicrobiia > Chthoniobacterales > UBA10450 > Udaeobacter. The sequence continues at coordinate 341,930 of CAWGSY010000017.1, forward strand.
ATACGTCAGATCAATCATGGCTGACGTGCATTGGTTGATCGACGACTGGGCAGACAAACAACTCGGTGGCGCGCCAGTCTATGCATCGGATTATTTCGATCGGTTCTACGAGCATGCACTGGAACTCATCCGCAAAGGCAAGGCGTACGTCGATGACATGACTCGCGAGGAAACGGACGAATATCGCCGTCTCGGAAAGGCCAGCAGCTTTCGCGAACGTTCGGTCGATGAAAGTCTCGATCTGTTTGCGCGGATGAAGGCGGGCGAGTTTCCCGATGGCGCGCGCACGTTGCGAGCAAAGATTGACGTGAACGCGGCGAACATCTGGCTGCGCGATCCGGTGCTCTACCGCATCAAGCATGCAACACATCATCGCACCGGCGACAAATGGTGCATTTACCCGATGTATGACTGGGCGCATACGCTCAGCGATTACATCGAAGGGATCACACATTCGATTTGTACCCTCGAGTTCGAAGTACACCGGCCGCTTTACGATTGGATTCTCGACGCGCTGGAAATTTCGGAACCACGTCCGCATCAGTACGAATTCGCGAGGTTCAATCTGACATATACCGTGATGAGCAAGCGCAAACTCATCCAGCTTGTAAACGACAAGCTTGTGAACGGTTGGGACGATCCGCGCATGTTGACCATATCCGGTTTGCGCCGACGCGGTGTGACGCCGACAGCGTTACGCAGTCTGGCCTACAACGTTGGGATCACGAAGTATCCGAGCACGACCGACATAGCTCTTCTCGAGCACACGGTGCGCGACGAACTTAATCGAAGCGCTACGCGCCGCCTCGCGGTGCTGAGGCCGATCAAAGTTGTGCTCACAAATTATCCAGAGGGAAAAACCGAAGAACTCGACGCGATCAATAATCCCGAGGATCCAAGTGCTGGAACCCGCAAAATTCCATTCGGCCGCGAGCTTTACATCGAGCGCGACGATTTCATGGAAACGCCACCGCCGAAATATTTTCGACTTCGACCGGGCGGCGAGGTACGGCTGAAATACGCTTACATTATCAAGTGCGAAGAAGTGATGAAAGATGACTGCGGCAATGTGACCGAGCTACGATGCAGCGTCGATTTGGACAGCAAGTCGGGTGGTCCGACTGCGAGCCGCAAAGTCAAAGGGACCATTCATTGGGTAAGCGCGGCACACGCAATCGATGCGGAAGTTCGATTGTATGATCGGCTTTTCACTGTTCCCGAGCCGGATGCCAGCGGCGATTTCAAATCGTTCATAAATTCGAATTCGCTGGAAGTAGCGAATGCAAAATGCGAACCGGCACTTGCGAAAGCGCGTCCAGAGGAGCGTTATCAATTTGAGCGCCTCGGTTATTTCGCGCTCGATCCAGATTCGACAGCGGAAAAGCAATTGTGGAATCGCACGGCTACGTTGAGAGATACGTCGGCGAAGGAAGCGAAAAAGTAGGGGAGCGCACGCGGCTCGCGTGCTGTTTTCGGCGGCCTCGCCGAAAATGATGCTGTCCAGGCGATTCGAGGCCGTTCGACGAGCCGTCGAACCGTGCACGCCAGCGGCGTGCGCTCCCTGTCAGAACGTCGCCAGCGCGCGGTCGATTCGCGCGAGCACCTTTTCTTTCCCGAGAACTTCGAGCAGATGATACAGACTCGGTCCCACAGTGCTGCCAGTTGCCGCGAGCCGCGTCGGGTGAACGATTGCGCCAAATTTTATGCCGAGCTTTGCAGCGGTGCTTTTTAGTGCGGCCTCGATTTCCGCAACGTCGAATTTCTCAAGTGAACTCAAGCTATCGCGAACGGCTTCAAGTCGCGGTTCGTTTTCAGGAGTGAAATGTTTCGCCGCGCTCTGAGGATCGTAATCAAAATCCTCCGTGAAGTAGAACCCGCAGTATGCCGGCAGTTCGTCGAATATGTTGATCTTGCCTTTGCACGTCTGCAGCGCGGCGCGTACGTATTGCTCTGGATAATCGTCCACTTTCACACCGCTCGACCTCAAGCTTGCCACAGCCAATTCGTAAAATTTCTCGTCGCTCAGCTCGCGCGCATATTCGCCGTTTAACCAATGCAGTTTGTCGGGATCGAACGTGGCCGAGCTACGGCCGATATTCTTTAAATCGAAAATTCGAATGATCTCGTCAATGTCTAACTTTTCACGGTTGTCCTTCGGCGACCAGCCTAACAGGCAGAGGTAATTGCGGACCGCCGCGGGAAGAAAGCCGCGCCGGATATAATACTCCAGGCGAGCGCCTGCATCGCGCTTGCTCATTTTTGTTCCATCGTGATTGAGAATGAGCGGAATCTGCGCGTACTGTGGCGGCGTTGCGCCCAACGCGCGAATCAGCTCGATGTGCTTGGGCGTATTCGAGAGATGATCTTCACCCCTGATCACGTGAGAAATTTTCATCTCGAGATCGTCGATCACGTTGACGAAATGAAAAATCCATGAGCCATCTGGTCGGCGGATCGTCATGTCCGGATGCGTCTCTTCGTTCGACAAATCGAAATCGATCTTTCCATGAACGAGGTCATCGACGATGACGTGTTCGCGCGGCGACCGAAACCTCAGTGCTCCCTGATCTTCATAGATGTGGCCGGCGTCCTGAAGTTTTTTCAAATAACGCTCGTAAAGTTCTGTGCGTTCGCTTTGCAAATACGGCCCGAACTCGCCGCCCACATGCGGGCCTTCGTCCCAATTCAGGCCCAGCCATTCCAGTCCTTCGTAGATGGCCGCCATGGCTTCCTCGGTATTCCGCTTCATATCGGTGTCTTCGATGCGCAGCACGAATTTTCCACCGTGATGCCGGGTGAATAGCCAGTTGAAAAGCGCAGTGCGCGCTCCGCCGATGTGCAAATAACCGGTAGGCGAGGGGGCGAAACGCACGCGGACTTCAGAGCTCATTAATTGTCATCCTGTGCGAAAGCGAAGGATCTCGCAAATTCTCGATTACAATCGACGTCGCTCGCTTCGCTCGGGATGATGAGCTTCCTTATACACGTCTTGATAGATGTTGTAGCCGCGAAGAAAGTAGCGTGAACCTCTTGCTTGCGTGTTTGGAATCTGCAAGCGAGACGCATGCGCTACTCCAGGAAAATTTTCCCGGCACGTCTCCGCGCATGACGATCTTTTGGCAGATTCACTTTTGCGATTAGAGAATCACGATCGGCGAGCGAACGAACACGTTCGATCACATCGAATCCAACGTCAGCGATATTTTGTGTGCGTAGCCATTTCAAGAGCGCCCGTCGCTGAAGCGCGATCGGCAACGCACGAAGCTTTACCACGGAGAGATCTGCATGTGTCGAATTACGCAGCTCGCTCTCCATCCATTTCTCTTCGTCCGCAGCGATCATCGCTGTTCGCCAAATGTTCTGACGGATATTGCGGCCAAGCACTCTCTCAAGATAAGGAACGACTCGATGTCGAATGCGGTTGCGCAGCGGTGTCAGGTTTTTGTTCGTAGCGTCCTCGCGAAATCTCAATCGCTGCTCGTTGACGTAATGATTGATCTGCTCGCGCCAGACGCAAAGAAACGGCCGCACAATCGTTAGGTCGACGCCGTCGATTCGCCGTGTAGAAATTTCCCGCATCGCAGCAAGGCCAGTGTTGCCGGCGCCACGAAACAGATTAATCAGAAACGTTTCGACCAAATCGTCGGCGTGATGTGCGACGAAGATCGCTCTACAGTTTCGGCACCGGGCGGTTTCAGCAAAGAATGTATAGCGCGCTTCGCGCGCGGCAGTTTCTATCGACATCTTCTGTTTCTTCGCGAGGGCGCGGACGTTTGCAGAACCAAGTTCAAATTCAATGCCGCCGGCGATTGTAGGGCGAGCGCTTCGCTTGCCCGTCCGCGTACGTGGCAGACCGAGCGCCTGTTCGTTGTAACGTTCGACCAGCCTGTTCACAAACCGCGCATCGGCATCGCCCGATCGCCCGCGCAATCGATGATTCAGGTGGCAAACGATCAGTCGTTCGTAGCCCAGGCTGATCAACCAGTGCAGCAGCGTGACGGAATCACGCCCGCCGGACACGCCGATCAAATAGCGCGCGTTCGGGGGAAAGTCGCGGGTTACTCGCGAGTCGGTGCTTAGCCTCTTCATCAATGCTCTTTGTGTCATTCTGAGCGGAGCGAAGAATCTCTGATCATGTGATTAAAGGCCACGGACCAAACCCGGAGCCGCTTCGCTCCGCTCAACATGACAATTTTTTGAATCCAATTCACAAGCCGGAGGCATCCAACTTTCAAAACCGATTATGAACAATCAACAACCAACAGACAAAGCGGGAAGTCCGCGGCGTCTTAAAATTATGAAGAACGACCACACATTATACGGGATCCTGGCTGGCTCGGAAGAGAAAGGGCGTGGCGTGATGGAAACAGCGGTGTTTGCCACATGTATTTTGAGTATCGCCGCGGCGATCTTCCAGTTCATAGGGCAACCGACCCCAGATCCCTTCGCAGGGTTCGACCCAGCAGCGCAACCGGTTCCGGTTGTTTCGCACTCCGTTAAAGCAGCGTGGGAGACGAAATCCTGAACGCTGTGTCGAGACACATTGAAAAAGAGAGGGGCGCCGCGCTGCGCCGAATGCCGAAGTTTTCACTTTAGGGCGGCGTCCTCATCGCAATTTGTCGCCGCGCGTTTTTGAAAACATAAAGCCCGTACGTAATATTGCTCATGGATTTGACAATGAATGAACGTTCATTCATTGTCTCGCTTCTATGTCGCAACTCCAAACAGATTCCGTCTCAGATCGGCGTTGTCAGATCCTGGATGCAGCTCTTGTTTGCTTCGCCAAGCGCGGTTTTCACCAAACCAGCATGCACGATATCAGCGCCGAGGCCGGGATCAGCGTCGGGTTGATCTATCGCTACTTCGAGAACAAAGAGGCGGTCATCGCTGCAATGGCGGATCGCCACAAGAAAGAGATTTCCGAGGTGCTGCAGCGCGCTAAACAGGCGCCGACGCTGCTCGAGTCGCTCGAAATCCTGTTCACGGCTCATTGCTGTGAGGAGGAGACGGGAGTGGTCTCTGCATTCGTGGTCGATCTATACTCGGAAGCTTCACGAAACCCCCGGGTTGCCGATCTGGTGCGCGACGTTTTGCAAACTGCGATGGCCGGCGTCACGGACCTGATCAGCAAAGCGCCGGAGGCTCAAAACACAACACGCGGCCTTTCGCCAACCGAATTGGCAGAGTTAATTTTCGCGGTCGCTCGTGGTATGTTAATGCTCGATGTGCTGCGTCCGCAGGAAATGACGGCGACGGAGCGGCGGCAGCGACAATTGCAAGTAACCCGCAGATTATGGAGTTGTTTGTTCAAACCGGAGGCGGAACTCGCCTATGCATGATGTAGCGAGACCAGTTGCAAATCGTCCGACGCAGTCCCCACCGAAGCGGCGACGAAAAGGCATCGTTATCGCAATAGCGCTGCTGTTGGCAATAGGGGTTTTTGTCTTTGGCACTAAATTCCTGCAAATCGGCAAAATGATGAGCATGCCGCACACCATGCCGCCGACAACTGTTACGAGCGCATTGGTGAAAGATGAAGATTGGGCTCCGATGCTGACAGCGGTGGGATCGGTCAGCGCTGTCCAAGGTGCGATTGTTTCCACCGAACTCGCAGGGGTTGTGAGCGAAATCAATTTCGATAATGGCGCCGAGGCAAAAAAGGGTGAAGTGCTCATGAAACTCGATGCGTCACAGGAGGAAGCACTTTTGCGGTCTGCAGAAGCTGACGCGCAGCTGGCGCGCACCGATCTCGAACGAGCCCGCGATCTTGCCATAAAAAAGGTCGTTTCAGGCGCCGAGTTCGATTCTGCTCAATCAAAATTCACGCGGCAGAACGCCGTTGTCGATCAGATGCGTTCCAGCATCGCGAAGAAGACAATTATCGCCCCGTTCGATGGGCAGCTTGGTATTCGCCAGGTGAACGTCGGCCAAATGATTAACGCGGGTCAGCAGGTGGTCGGGCTGACCGCGCTTGATCCGGTCTACGTCGATTTTGCGTTGCCCGACCAATATCTCTCGAAGCTGGCGAAAGATCTGGAGGTAACGGTGCTCTCCGATGCGTTCCCCGGTCGGCAGTTCAAAGGGAAATTGACTGCAATTAATTCGATGGTTGACCCTGTTACGCGCAACGTGCCGTTGCAGGCGACATTGAAAAATTCGGATCACGCGCTGCACCCTGGCATGTTCGCGAAAGTGGAAGTTGCTTTGGCGGACACCAAAAAGACAATCGTGATTCCGGGATCGGCGGTATCTTATGCACCATATGGCGATTCGGTTTTCGTGATCGAGAAACAGAAGGATCCTAAGACGGGCAAGGAATCGGAGGTTCTTCGACAGCAGTTTGTGCGGATCGGCGAAGCACGTGGCGATTTCGTCGCAGTCACGCAAGGATTGAAAGCCGGCCAGACAATTGTGAGCACCGGAGTCTTCAAGTTGCGCAACGGAATGGCTGTGAACGTGAACAACGATCTTGCGCCCAAACCTGAACTGAATCCGAAACCGCCAGATACGTAATTTGAATGACGGAGCACGAATGACGAATTTCGATGGAGGCGGTTCGCGCTGGAGCCGGAGCGCGACGAGGGCGTTGCGTCGCCATTTCGGTTTTCGGATACCAAATTTGTAGATGACATCGTTCACTGATCTTTTCATCAAGCGCCCCGTACTGGCGATTGTAGTCAGCTTCGTAATTCTCATCGCGGGATTGCAGGCGATGAAAACGCTGAACGTTCGGCAATATCCGCGCAGCGACATCGCGGCGATTACCGTCACCACGGTTTACGTTGGCGCTGATGCCGAGTTGGTGCGCGGCTTTATCACCACACCGGTCGAGCGGGCCATCGCAGCCGCGGACGGAATCGATTACATCCAATCACAAAGCACTCAGAGCCTGTCGACAATCACCGCGCGATTGAAGCTCAACTATGACGCGAACAAAGCGCTCTCGGACATCAGCGCGAGAGTGGACGCGATCCGGAACAATCTGCCGCCGGAATCACAGATCCCAGTCATTGCCATCCAAGCCGCAGATTCGCAATTTGCTTCCGCATACTTGAGTTTCACTTCAGACATCCTTCAGCCTAACGAGGTCACAGATTATCTCGTGCGACTCGTCCAGCCGCGACTTACGGCGCTCGGTGGCGTTCAAAAGGCGGACATTCTCGGCGGGCGCACTTTCGCGATGCGCATCTGGATGAAGCCGGATCGGATGGCAGCATTGAACATCAGTCCTTCGCAGGTCCGCGATGCACTGACGAAAAACAATTTCCTTGCAGCTGTCGGTAACACCAAGGGCTCACTTTTGCAGGTAAACCTAACCGCCAACACGGACCTTCACACCGCAGACCAGTTCAAGCAGCTGGTTATTCGTCAGGATAAGAATACGCTCGTTAGGGTAGGCGACATTGCCGACGTCGTGCTCGGCGCGGAAGACTACAACACTGAAGTGCGGTTCTCCGGACAAAAGGCTGTTTTCATGGGCATCTGGGTGCTGCCAAACGCCAACTCGCTCGACGTGATCAAGCGCGTTCGCGTCGAGCTTGAGCAGATCAAAAAGGAATTACCCAAAGGCATGACAGCGGAGATGGCGTATGACGCCACGGCCTACATCAACGACGCGATTCACGAAGTCGTAAAAACATTGATCGACACCCTGCTGATCGTGATGCTGGTTATCTTTTTGTTCCTGGGCTCGGTCCGATCTGTCATCGTCCCGATTGTCGCGATTCCGATCTCGCTAATCGGCGCTCTGTTTTTAATGCAGCTGTTCGGGTTCAGTCTGAACCTGCTGACCCTTCTCGCGATCGTGCTTTCAGTCGGATTGGTCGTCGACGATGCGATCGTCGTCGTCGAAAATATCGAACGCCACATCGCAGAGGGACAATCGCGCATGCAGGCAGCGCTACTTGGCGCGCGTGAACTAATTGGCCCAATCATCGCGATGACGATTACGCTGGCGGCGGTTTACACCCCGATCGCTTTACAGGGAGGACTAACCGGCGCGTTGTTCCGCGAATTTGCGCTCACACTAGCGGGTGCAGTTTTCATTTCGGGTATCGTTGCGCTCGTTCTTTCGCCGATGATGTCGGCATATCTGTTGCCGCCTCATCACATCGAGCACGGCTTCAAAGGCTTTGTTGATCGCACATTTGATCGTCTTCGCGATTGGTATGGGAACCATCTGGATCGCACGTTGCAGGCCCGTCCTGCTGTTTACATTGTTTGGGCCGGGATTTCGTTGCTCGCGGGTTTGATGTTTCTCGCAATTCCCAAGGTCGCGACGAAGGAGCTCGCGCCGAAGGAAGATCAGGGCGTGATCTTTGGCGTCATCACGGCGCCAGCCAACGCGACCATTGATGACACGATTCGATATGCCGACGCAGCCGGAAAAGTGTTTCACGACATTCCCGATACTCGTTTCACGTTTCAGATTACAAACCCAAGCAGCGGGTTTGGCGGAATGGTGTTGAAACCGTGGGGTGTGCGCAAAACGCCCACCAAAGATTATTTGCCCATTGTGCAGCAGAAGTTGTCTGCTATCCCGGCGATTCAAATGTTTCCGATCATGCCGGAAGCGCTTCCCGGCTCGGACAATTTTCCGGTCAGCTTTATCATCGCGTCCACTGCAGACCAGGAACGAATCCTTGAATTTGCGAAGGACATTTTCCAAAAAGCGATGCAGGCGCACGTGTTTCAGTTTGGCGATATCGACACGAAAATCGACCAGCCTCAAGCGCGGATCGTTATCGATCACGACAAGGTCTCGTCTATGGGACTCGATATGCAGAAAATCGGCGCGGACCTTTCTGCCAGCATCGGCGGAAATTACGTCAACTGGTTCAACATGGAAGGCCTCAGCTACAAAGTCATCCCGCAGATCAAGCGCGTGGACCGGTTGAACCCCGAACAGTTGGACCAAATCTACGTCAGTGGGCCTAACAACCAGTTGATCCCACTGAACACGATCGCGCACACCGAGCATGCAACCGTTGCGCGATCGCTTAACCGCATGCAGCAACTGAATGCCGTCACCATCAGCGGCGTTCCGGCCGGTTCGGTCGACGCCACGCTCAAGTTCCTGGAGGACGAGGCACACCGAGTCCTGCCACCAGGGTATGTGATCGACTACACGGGCGGCTCACGTCAATTGCGGCTCGAAGGAAACACTTTTCTTGGAGTCTTCATGCTGGCTATTCTGCTGATTTTCCTTGTTCTCGCAGCGCAGTTTAACAGTTTCCGCGATCCATTGATCATCCTGCTCGGGTCCGTCCCGCTCGCGTTATTCGGCGCGGCTGTGTTCATGTTTCTAAAGATGCCGTTTGGAAAGTTTTTCACCGACAACTGGACGACGTCATTCAATATTTATTCTCAAGTAGGCCTGGTTACACTGGTCGGTCTCGTTTCCAAGAATGGCATTCTGATTGTCCAGTTCGCAAACGAAATGCAACGCAAAGGCATGGATAAACTGACCGCGGTGGCGCAAGCCGCCCGGATTCGGTTGCGACCCATCATGATGACGAGCGTTGCAACTGTGGCCGGCCACTTCCCCCTTACGCTCGTGACCGGCGCCGGCGCTGCAGCGCGGAACTCCATCGGTCTCGTTCTCGTAGGCGGAATGACCATCGGAACGATCTTCACGCTATTCATCGTTCCGGCGCTCTACATGCTGCTCGCGAGAGAGCATCACGAGAAATCGTTGATGGATGTCGGGTGGGACGATACGCCGGAGGATGTCGATCTTACGCCTGAAATGGCGCCGGCTCTCGCGCCAGACGGGAACGGCAACGGTTGGAAAAAATAATCACGGCACGACGGCTTCGGCAGCCAACACTCCTTGGCTCAAAACAGAAGCCTCGGTGAGTTGCTCCACCGAGGCTTTGTTTTTTACAGCCCCGAAAGCTTTCGGTGCTGCTACTCCCGAAATTTAGCCAGGCCCTCGCGATTGAAAGTTCCGCTACGGCCACAGCTTACGGGACTGTTTCAGCGATTTTCCTTGCCAAAGCTGCCACGAAATTCAGCGAGATCAGTTGAGTGGCTGATTTTCGTGACGAACCACGGCTCAGGTAAGAGCGTCGATACTGCCTGCTCCTGGATCACCTTTCCGATGGGCGTCGGGCCGAAGGCGATCGAATGACCGGACTTCGCGACGGTAATGTAGTTTTGCCCTCTGTTTTGGCAGAGGAATGCGCCTTGTTCCCCTTCGAGCAGGTTGGCGAGATCCAGTCCACTCACGGGCACATTGATTTCTAGTTTCATTTACTATACCTCCCTTGTTTTTGGTTTCTCTTCGTTTTAATCCCCGAGCTTCGTGCATCGCTTCGTAATCGCGAGGTAACTTAAGTTCCATTTTTTGTTCGGCGTTCGTTGAACGTTCCGGTGAAAAACGTAGTCCTTTATTTACGCGCTTTTTCGCGCGTAAGGAGGGGCACTCGTGAGGGGAAACAGCTTGCTTGGTAGCAAACGTGAACCGGTGATCAATCCGGCGTTGCAGAGACCTCTGCTCAAACTGCACCGCGCCACGGACGTCAAGTCGTTCTGGAAAGCCGTTCACCGTTTACTCTCAGCTTCAATTGCGTATCACTCTGTCGGCCTGCTGCTTCAGCAAAACCCGAGTGCGCCTGTAATTGCAAAATGGACGCGATTTATGCCCGACGATTTCTTTGCGGCAAGGGCTCTCAAGCGGTGCGCCGTTCAACGGCCACGCAAGAAGCTCGCGCGTCTGAATGATCTTTTCTGCACTCGCAGCAGCTTCGTAAGATCACGCTTTTATCGCCGCTACATGGCGCCGCAAAAATGCGCCCACGGCATCGCATTCTTCTTTTGGAAACGACAGAGACTCATTTGCGCGATAGCAATTCTGCGCGCGGCGGAGCAAGGTGATTTTTCAACGGCAGAGATGAAATTGCTCCGGCAACTGTACCCACAATTTCTGGCGGCGCTTCGCGGGATCGAATCCCTCGAGCGCGAGCGTTGCGTGCGTGCGGATTTTGAAGAAGTGCTCCGGGGTTTGCCACTCCCCACGATAATCTTGCGTTGGAACTTGACACCGATTTACCAAAACAAAGCCGCGCGCGAGTTCTGCGCAGTATGGGAGAAAGGACCCGAAGAAGCGAAACGAACAAAAGCGAGTTCGCCGATCCCTGTTGAGATTTTGGATCGATGCCGCGTTCTCAAGCAAGAATGGATGGACGCGCAACATCGAATGCCTTCGGAGCAACGCACGGATTTCAAAGAAGAACATGTGCGTCATCCGGGATCTCCGTATTTGGACGCAACGATTCACCTCAGGCAGATCAATTCCGTCGGCGTGGCGGGACCACACTTTCTCATCGCCTGCGAAGATCGTTGCCGAAATGGGGAACGCCCTGGGCGACTCAGGCTTTTCCGGTTGCCAGGCATCGCCCGGCTCACACAGCGCGAACGGGAAGTTGCGCAGCTCGCCTGCGAAGGACACAGCAACAAGGAGATCGCTGAAGACGCCTGCCTGAGTTTGCAGACAGTCAAAAAGCATCTGCACTCCGTCTTTCGCAAACTTCAGGTGCCCAGTCGCACGCGACTGGTCGCGTTGACGGCCTGATCGTCAGTAACGCACCCGAACCAGATACAAGCCTTCAGCGGGAGTGACGAAACGGGCAGAGCGGACTTCGCCGGAGCGCAGTCGCGAGGTGATTTCTTCGACACGCATTTTGCCGAGCGCACATTTTACCAGTGCGCCCACCATCAGCCGCACCATCTTGTAGAGGAACCCGTTGCCGTCGAAGTCGATCGTAACGCAGGGGCCTTTTTGGCGGACGCGCACCGAATTGATTGTGCGGATCGTGCTCGCTTCGGGCTTCCCGCGATTCGCTGCGAAAGCCGCGAAGTCGTGAGTTCCGACGAAATGTTTTGCCGCTGATCTCAGAATCATTAAATCGAGTGGCTGCGCGACGTGCCAGGCGCGGCGATATTCGAATGGAGGCAAGGTGGGTGCGGTCCAGATTCTGTAGCGATAAATCTTTCCTTTTGCCGAAAGACGCGCATGAAAATCCCGCGACACATAGCTACAGCGAGGCATGCGAATGGCGGAAGGCAGTAGCCCATTGAGTGCTTTGATCCAACGGTCAGTCGGTAAGAATTTTAAGACATCGGCGTGGGCACATTGTGCGAGCGCGTGAACACCGGCGTCCGTTCGTCCTGCGCCGTGAACGCGCACCGCTTCGCCGGCCACCCGCTCAATGGCGCGTTCGAGATGATCCTGCACCGTGTTACGATGAGATTGGCTCTGCCAGCCGGCGAACGGCGCGCCATCGTAAGCAATGATCAATTTCAGTCTGCGTGACATGCCCGAATCGTGGTGATCGGTGAACGGTCAACGATGATCAGAAGCTTCCATTAGGCGTTGTGATGTTGAGCGAAGCGAAACATCTCTGATCGATTTCGTGGCGAGCGTTGGCAGAAACTGATCTGAGATTCTTCGCTTCGCTCAGAATGACAGCGTCTTTAATCATCAATCACAAATCATAATCCGTCTGCCGCCTTGTTATGCGCGATGCGATCCAGATAGCTTTGCAAAATCATTTGCGCCGCCACCTGATCAACATAGCCGCGGGTATCCCGCGTTTTCTTGCCGGCGTCACGCAAAGCCCGGTGCGCTGCGACCGTCGTGAGTCGCTCGTCCCAGGTGACGATCGGGCAGGGGAGAATCGCGCGTAGCTTTTCCACAAAAGCGAGAACCTCAGTCGCAGCACTACCGATCTGCCCATCCATCTGACGCGGGACGCCAGCCACGACACAATCCACTTTTTTCTCACGAACAATCTCCGCGATGCGCTCCGCCGGTTGTTGTTTTGCTGAAATAGTCTCCAGCGGATGTGCCAGCAACTGCAGCTCATCAGAGATCGCGACGCCAATTCGCGCTCTTCCAAAATCGAAACCCAAAATGCGATTCATGTTTTTGGAAGGGCGCGACCGCCGGGCGCGCCGCGTTTAATTATCATTGCAGTTCCGGCGGAAGTTTGCCGATCAGATCCTTGATCCGTTCCGCTTCGTGCCGATGACAAACCAAAAGCGCGTCCGGTGTGCGGACGATAATCAAATCATGCACGCCAAGCAGGGCAATTGTTGTTCCATTTTCTTCGAAAACGATGTTGTTGCTGGAATCGATCGTCGTGATTGCACGGTTCGCCGCATTTCCGTTTTTGTCTTTTTCAAAATAATTCGCGACCGCCCGCCAGCTTCCGATGTCGTTCCAATCAAAGGCGGCCTCCACGACGAGAACCCGATCGGCTTTTTCCATGATTGCGTAATCAAACGAGATGCGTGGCAGTTTGGTAAAGCGCTCTCGCAAAGCCGTCTCGAAATTTCCCGGTGCGCGCAGTTGTGAAAGAAAATCAGCCAGCTCCGGCGCATGACGGTTAAATTCGCGAAGCATCGTAGACACAGACCAGACGAACATTCCGGCGTTCCACCGGAAGTTTCCCCTGCGAATAAACGACTCCGCCAGATCAGGATCTGGTTTTTCACGAAAGCGCACGACGCGATGAATTGCTTCGTTGTCGGGACGCTTGCGCAAACGCACCGGCTTCCCGTGCTCGATGTAACCGAAGCCAGGACACGCCCATGTGGGTTTGATGCCGATGGTGACAAGCTCGCTTGTCTCGTCGGCCGCATCCGCGGCAAGGATCAGTGTTTCCTGAAAGGCCGCCCGATCTGTAATGACGTGATCGGCTGGAAGGACAACCATGGTGGCTGCATGATCGCGCAATGCTACCCAGCCGGTCCCGAGCGCGATCGCCGCGGCAGTGTCGCGTTTGGCAGGCTCGGCTAAAATGTTTTCCTTTGGAAAATTTCCAAGCAACTTTCGGACTGCGCTTTCCTGTTCTGAGTTGGTTAGGATTAAGGTGCGCTCAAGCGGAATTAATCCGTCGAGGCGCGCCAGAGTTTCTTCCAGCAACGTTTTATTGGAGACGAGGCTTAGCAGTTGTTTGGGGCGCACCCGTCGGCTCAACGGCCAAAAACGTTCGCCGCTGCCGCCGGCGAGGATGAGCGCGTACATCGAATCAGGCATGTCGGTGCAAGGAGGATTGCGTCGCGAAAATTGCCGTTTCTTTTTCGAAAACGCGACGTATATGATAGGCGATGTCTTCCCTCATATCCATTTCAAAAAGTGCTGAAGACCTACCGGTCGCATCGTTGCTCGCTCTGACCCGAACAGCGATCGGATTAGGCTTGGGAATGTTGATCGCGGACAAAATAAGGCCTTCGGTGCGTCAGGGGACTGCAATCACACTAATGGCCATCGGCGCGTTGGCCGCTGCGCCGTGGCTGGTGAAAATGACGATTGGTCAGATCAATCGTCCCGAATCTGAATGGGGCAGCCGCGCCCGCTTGCGTTCCATCCGCGATGATTCCGGCTACACGTCGGACAGCGACATTTACTAACAGCTCTATGCGGACGGACGGACGATCTCGGCCGGACAGTGCACGGCCTAACGAGACTACGTCAATAGTGTCGGCTCCAATTCTTGAGCAGGGACGTTGTCGATCTGCAGTTGCGCGCTGACGTGTAATCGGTCCGGGCGCGTTCAAAGAAATGCTTCGGTAATCGAATCGGTCAGCGCTTTACCTTTTTGGGTCAAAATGAAATTTCCGTTCGATTGTCTGAGCAAACCCAGTGCGACGAGCTCATCAGTCTCGCTGCCGAAATCGTTCAGCTCTCCGGCAGAAACTCCGTCGCTCGTGCGAAGAGAAAGCGCGATTCGCTCGGTGCGTTTCATTTGATCCGTGAGATTCTCGCTCGACTCTCGCGGAGATTGCCCGGCGAGGACTCGATCGATGTATGCGCGGTAATCGCACACATTTTGCCAGCGCTGCATCCCAATGGTTGAAACCGCGCTCGGTCCGATTCCCAGATAATCTTGGCCGAGCCAGTACGCGCGATTATGAACTGATTCAAAACCAGGGCGGGCATAATTCGAAATTTCGTAATGCTGGTAACCGGCATTTTCCAGCATCGCCATTGTCATTTCGAAAAATTCTGCGTCTGCATCGGCATCTTGCCGAAACTCGCCGCGTGCGTGGCGCAGGAAAAATTCCGTGTCCTCTTTGTACGTCAGGCAATAAGTGGAAACATGTTCCGGCTGGAGCGCAATTGTCTTCTCCAAAGTCGCACGCCATTGATCAACTGTTTGACCTGGCAAACCGAACATCAGATCGACATTGATATTTCCGAAGCCGGCGGCGCGCAAAATCCGAAACGATTCTTCGGCCTGTGGTGCGTTGTGCTCGCGTCCGAGTAACTTCAACAGTTCCTCGTCCCATGACTGCACGCCCAGGCTAATCCGGTTAACCCCAAATTTTTTCAGAAGCGCTGCCTTTCGCGCGGAGACGCTTCCTGGATTTGCTTCAATCGTCCATTCAACCAAGTGGGATAAGTCGAGCGTTTCATGAAATCCGCGCAGCAATAATTCCAGTTGCGTGATGTTAAGCGCGGTAGGTGTACCGCCTCCGAAGTAAATAGTTGACGGGACAAGGGGGCGCGCCCAGCGGTCGCGCCCTGCCAGTTCCTGCAGGAGCGTCTTACAAAATCGCGAGGTCTGCGAGCGATCCAGCAAATCTTTGTAAAACGCGCAATACGGGCAAATACGTGCACAGAAGGGGATATGAACGTAGATATGACGGATCATACATTCACGTCATTCCGAGCGGAATCGAGGAATTCCGCGGCGTCGCCATCGATCTCTCTACGGGATCCTTCGATGTCGCTCAGGATACCAGTGCGATTGCGGGTATTGTGATTCGCGCGGTTACTCATAAAATCCGTCTGCCATCGATGCTGTCATGCTGATTCGAAACGTAGCTCTCGTTTTGTTTTGTGCCATCTTGTCCGGGCTTGGCGCAAAGCCAGCAACCCGCGCCGACGCCCTCGATTGTGTACGCGGTGCGCAATCCTGATTCAATCAAGGATTACAAGACGAACCCGCACGTCGTGCACGAAATGGTGAACCGGCTCGTGATGGCTGTGACCGGAGAGTCTGACGTGGCCAAGGCTTGGGGTTCGCTCGTCTCTCCCAGTGACCGTGTCGGAATCAAGATTTCGGCAGCCGGTGGCGAGCTTTTCACAACGCACCATGACATTGTGAACGCGATCGTGGATGGTCTGGCGGCCGCAGGTCATCCCCGCAGTAGCATCATCGTTTGGGACCGCTCCCTCGGCGGAATCAAGGAGGCTGGATATCGGCCATCGGCTGATGGCTACCAGGTAAAAGCAATCGCGCCTCACGACGGATATGACGGGAAAGCAATGCTATCTGCTCCTTTAGCCGGGAAACTCGTCTGGGGTGATTTTGATTACATCGGCGACATAGGGAAGATGCCGCTCTTCGCAGATGCCGACGCTACGAGCAACGTCAGTCATTTTTCGAAGATCATCTCCAGCGACGTGGACAAAGTCATTAACGTCCCTGTGATGAGCGTCAGTGAAACGAATGGCATCGCGGGTTGCATTTACAACATGACCATCCCGAACATCGACAACTGGCGCCGGTTCGCGCAGGGCTCGCGATTCGGCGCGGGCAGTCTCGCCGAAATTTATGCCAACCCTCTCATCGCAAACAAGGTGGTATTCAATTTGATGGACGGCCTCCTCGCGCAACATGCTGGAGGGCCGCAGCCGCAGCCGAATTACGCAGTGCACTATGCCACGCTGTATGCGAGCAAGGACCCTGTGGCTCTGGATGCGATTGCATTGAAACGCTTGGAAGAATGGCGGAAGAGCGGGAGTCTTCCTCCGGTCGGTTCAGTGGCATCCTACATCGAGTTGGCCAGCCAACTCGGGCTCGGTAACTCGGCCACCAATCGAATAGAGGTAAAGAATATTGGACGCTGACGTTCTGCGCTCCGTCTCGCGCTCATTTTACCTGTCGATCCGATTTTTACCGGCGCAATTGCGCGAGCCGATTGCGCTGGCGTATCTGCTGGCCCGAACAACCGACACCGTTGCTGACACGGCACAAATCTCGGTAAGCGTGCGAACGGAAACCTTGAAACTCCTTTCCAGTGGCATTCAAGGCACGGCTTCCCATAGTGCCGTCCTGCAGAGTATTGCATCGTTTGTTTCGCTGCAGGAGAACGCGAGCGAACGACAACTCTTGGAATCATTGGCCGGTTCCCTTGCTTCCCTGGAAAAAATGGAGCACACAGACCGCGACGATATTCGCCTTGTGCTCGAAAAAATTACGCGCGGCCAGATGCTCGACCTGCAACGTTTCGATAATCCGCAGGAGATCCGCGCGCTTAGCACCGCTGCAGATCTCGACGAATACACCTATCTGGTTGCCGGTTGTGTCGGCGAATTTTGGACGCGACTCTGTTTTCGGCACGTTCGCCAGTTCTCGAGCCGGACCGAAGACGAGATGTTTGCCCTGGGAAAGCATTACGGCATGGCGCTCCAACTGATTAATGTGTTGCGCGACGCCGGCTCGGATCTTCGAGCGGGCAGATGTTATTTTCCCGAAAACGAATTAAGTGCGGTGCACCTGGCTCCCTCGCAAATCCTCTCCGAACCGGAGCGGTTTCAGCCGATCTATCGAACATGGCTGCAGAAGGCAAGGGAAGGTCTTACGTCGGGAATGGAATATTCGCGCGCGATCAAGAATCGCCGTGTGCGCTCTGCGACAGTGCTGCCGGCATTAATCGGTGCGCGCACGCTCGCGCTTCTGAATGCGTCCGGTGCCGCGGCCTTGCAGCACACAGTGAAAATCCCGCGCGGCGAAGTGCGCGCGATGATTTTGTCGTTAGGTCTCGCGCTCGCGTCTCGCCAACGAATCGACGCGATATTTGATCGCGCGAGACGGTAGCCGTTGTCCTATGGGCAACGCGCTTCGCATAGCGAAGCGGCTACAGGAAATAATTTTGCTGTCGTTCGCTAATGGGCTGCTCAAGGCGTTCAAGCACCAGAAGCATATCCTCCCAGACTTTGCGTTTTTCGGAAGGCGCCTGGTTTCTGAGCAAGTACGCGGGGTGATACGTGATCATCAGCGGAATGTTGTTGTAAGTATGCCAGCGGCCGCGCAATTCGCGCATGGCCGCCCGCGTCCCGAGCAATCCCTCGACAGCGACCGCGCCCAGCGCGACTAACACGCTTGGCTGAATGATGTCGATCTGTTCCACAAGATAAGGCCGACACGTTTGCATCTCTGTCGGCGTGGGCGGCCGATTCCCAAAGCTGCCTGCTGGCATATCCGGGCGGCACTTCAAAATATTTGCAATGTAAACGTCTTCGCGCGCGAAGTTCATCGCCTTCAGAATTCTGGTCAGCAATTGCCCAGCCCGTCCGACGAACGGTTCGCCTTGCTGATCCTCATCTGCACCGGGCGCTTCACCAATGAACATCAAATCGGCATCCGGATTTCCGACGCCGAACACGGTTTGTGTCCGGGAACAGGCGAGATGCGCACATTTCGTGCAAGCGCCAACGCGTTCGCGAATCGCGCCGAGTAAATCTGCTTTATTTCGCCCATCGTCATCTCCGCCGGAGACAGTGGACGCTACAGCGTCCGCGAGTGTGGCGTGCGCTGTCCTCAGCGCAGGACCTTGAGTGCTGGCAGCACGAGGAGCTTGCAACCACGCGAGCGCAGTTCTCGATGCGCGTGGCTTGGGACCATTTTCCTTTCGAATCTTCTCCAGCGCTGCGATGACTAAATCGAGAGCTGGCTGCGTCATGTTCAGGGATCATCCAAAATTCCGCGCATGACTGCAAACGATTTCGGGGATGCGCATGCGTGCGCAAATTTTGGCGTGCCGGATGGGACAGAACTCAAAAGTCGGCGGCTCAACATCGCTGCTAGCGCCAAGCCGGCGAGCCCAAAAGATATTTAAAAACAAACAACGGCGATTTACCAACCAGCTGCCTGATCCAACAATTCCGGTTCGACGCCGAGTGCCGTTGTGATATCTATTTGCGCCCGCGCATCGTCACTTGCAGCGATCGGTTTCTTTGATGTTGTTGGCCATTGCGCGAAATACCCTGCAGCAATTTTCAACGGCGGTTGCGCGTCGGCGGATGCGTTCACTTCGCCCCGCCCGCAGGTTACTCTGCTCGTTGTGCCGTCAGTCCAAAGCGAGAACAGACAATCAGAGTCAGGCCTGAGCGTTATCTGCCCGGTTGCGATGCCAAACTCTGATGCGGTTTTGTTACTCTGGCTGAAGGAACAAAGGATTCTTCCTCGGTTCAATCGTATCCATGCACGTCGATTAAGCATGCGTTCGGCGGTGTCGTTGCCGTCCTTCGTTAATCTGAGGTCTTCAATTTTTATCTCGGAATTTCCGGCCAATTGGACGAATGCGCCTGCGATCAGCCCCAGATTAATTGAGGCGCCATCTGATGTCCGCACGATGTCGCCCACGTGAATTTTGCTTTTGGGGGTGACCGGTACGAAAATCATTTCGTTCCGCGTTGCCGAAAACGACGTTGCCTCTTACAGAAAACACGACCGGCACGGTCGAGCGAGTGATTCCTTGCGAGCATCCGTTTCCGGACAGGCAAACACAGAACGCGAGGATGCCGCTAAATGATGCAAAGCGCATCGGAATGTACGCGACTGGCAGCGCGCACGGATCAAGAAACAGGATCTACCTAGCTTCCGAGGTAAATTTCCACTTTTGAGTTAAGCCGCAAACGGTCTGGAACAATCAGTAACGCGGCTATGGACTACCATTACCGTGATTCTGCCAATACGCGCCGGGCGTCAGCCAAACTCCTCCCGGATGGAGATAAATCAGACCTGAATCCCACATGGCGGTGTACAGATGCTCGGTACCCGGCTGGATATTCACAGTTGTCGACGTCGGTGCGGTAAAGCCTGTAGCCGGCACCTTGTGGACGGTCAACACATGGGTTCCGGCTGGTAACCAGGTGCTGAAGCTGTGACCCTGCGCAATGCTTCCGGCAGGCTGACCATCGATCAGAAGATTGAAACCGAGATTCCATCCGAAGTTCGGCGCTCTATCCACGATGATGCGGCCAGGCGGGAAGTGATGATTAGACCGGAGATACCAGCCTGGGGGACCTCCCTGCGCAATAGCGCTGATGAAAATTGCGCACCCAAAAACCAACATCAGAAGAACATTCCTCGAGAAGCTGTGTTTTGATTTCATGACAGATAATGTAACCATTGAACTCGCGTTTCGCCAGCAGGTTGCGGCTGAAGGTCTTAAAAATATTTGAAACAAGCAAAACGTGTCTTTTTAATTGGCAGGGAGGGCAGCAAGAATAGTTACATGAAATGCGAAGGCATTGATGCTCGCGCTCTGGTTCGAACCCAGAGAACTTACTTGCGCCTCGATTCTCAATTCTACTTGTCCGGATTCATCGTCCCAATCGGCATCAACATCTACGATGTTCCAGTTCGCCAATCCGCCCGGCGCGATATTGGCGATTTGAGTTTTCGCGATTGAAGCTGTGCCAATTGCTCGAACAAACTGTCTGTTAGCCAGCTTGGGTCCGATCAACGCACTGAAAGTTTCTTTTGCTGTAGCGAAATTCGTTCCCTGAGATCCTACAGCCAGGTTTGCATCAAATTGTCCATCGATGACGAAGAGATGGTTCGCATCGTCGGGACCCGCGACAAGGACGTCCATTTGCTGAAGATTTTCGATCTGTGCAACTTTGATTGCCATTATGACCTCCTCGATTCGTTTACTTTCGACTAAATCGCCTTGCTAACATTCGTAGCCAATCGTGCAGCCAATGCTACGGGCATCATTTGTGATTTACCACTCAAAATAGCATGCAATCGCTGACGTCGTAGACCCGCCACTTCGTTGTATTCACGGAATGTTTCCGTGTGAAGGACTTGCTGACCGAGTGTGGCCGGCTCAAATCGCACCAGTTCCTGCTCGAGTGCACTGAGCCGACGGGTGGCAACGTCGGTTGATTTTCCGCGTCGTTGCGCGGGCCACGCCTGTTCGATTAGGAAAACGGTGTACTCGCGGACCTGCGCTTGCAATTGAGTTCGTGCCGGGTCCGGATAACCGCTGATGTCTCGATAGAAGCAACCGATAGGTGTCGCCTCCGCCGACACAGTGTTCTCGACCTGGCTGTAATTAGTCCATACCCCCATGACGAAAGTTTGCATCTCGAAGGCGGCGATTCGCGCTTGCGGCAAATGATCGGCACCGCCTGTTTATGGAGTAGGGCCATGTGTGCGCGGAGGTGGAGTTTTCAGCGTGTTGTCTCTTTTACTTTTTCTCGTTGACACAGCGTCTGAACTTTTGTCAAAAGGCTTTGCGGATCAGAATTCGGGGCCACGCAAACGAACATCCATTATGAACCATTCGGAAATGAATCTCCAAGGAGATAACAAAAAGAAATTAAGCTAATGAAAACCCACAGTAATCTCACAATACTCGCAACGCTCGTATCCGTGCTTACCTGCTTTGACTGTTCACCGGAAGCAAAGGCAGCTCTGCAAGTTGCTCCGCCACCAGATGGGTGTTATCCCGGATTTACGACAGCGGAAGGCTGCCTGGCCCTTCAAAAGCTTACTACCGGTACTGGAAACACAGGAGTTGGCTGGCGTGCGCTCTTTTCAGTAGTCGACGCCAGCTTCAATACCGGTATTGGCGCTGGAACGCTGGTCCTCAACAGGGCTGGTTCCAATACCGCGGTTGGCGCTGCAGCGATGATCCTCAATGTCACCGGCGATGACAACACGGCCGTTGGAGTTAACGCTCTCGCCTTGAACACCGGCGGCGAAGACAACACTGCTGTCGGTTCCTTTGCGCTCGCTAACAATGACTCGACAGGGGCCGGCCTTGCCAGCAACAACACGGCGATTGGCACAGAAGCGCTCGAGTTCAACACGGATGGCAATCCAAACACCGCGATTGGTTATGCTGCTCTTAATAGCAATCTTACCGCCGGCGGCAGCACGGCCGTAGGTTATGACGCTCTCTTGTTTAATGACTCCTTTGCACACGGCTTTCCATTTGGCTGGTACAATAATGGTGTCGGCGCCGGTGCGCTTCTGAATAACGTTGACGGGTACAGCAACAACGCTTTTGGCAATGACGCGCTTTTTTTCAACGTTAACGGCGTTGCAAACACCGCGGTTGGTTATTACACGCTCTGGAATAACGACTCGGATGCACTCGGTTTGGCCAATAACAACGCGGCACTTGGCTCTGTCGCTCTCTTTAACAATGTCGATGGTAGTGAGAACACAGCTGTAGGTACAGGCGCGGGGCAAAATGTCGTTACGGGTTTCAACAACACTTATATCGGCGCTTTCGTTGGTACTCTCGCTGCTGACGAGAGCGATACGATTCGGATCGGCGACGTCTCGAACGGGAACGGCTCTGGGTCGTTGGAGTGTTACCTCGGTGGTATCTTCAACAACTTCCAACCCGTTGGCGGCAGTGTTGTGGTAGTTACTCTAAACCGTAACGACGACCATCTTGGCTGGGATTTTGGCACGAGCCGGACTAGTAGCACACCTGTGCAACGTAGCGCACCGCAACGTCGCATCGCGCCGGGGGTGCTACCGGAGCGCCCTAACATACGCGTTGGCAGAGTTGAGAAGTTAGAAGCAACGGTTGCTCAGCAACAAAAACAAATAGAGACTCTCACATTCCGACTCAGAGAGCAGGCAGAGACTTTCACGGCCAAGCTCAAGGAGCAGGCCGCCCAGATGCAAAATGTGAGTGATCAGCTTGAAGCGAGCAAGCCTGCGTCGCAAGTGGTCAATAATCCCTAAAGCCGCGTTCGCCCAAACGAACCAGATTTCACGATCAGCTCGTCCCCACGGACGAATTGTTGGCGGCGTGTTTGCAGCTCGAAGCGACGATCCTGTTAACAAAAACTCCGGGGACTACGGAGGGGGGAAATAACTCGACAACCGTCGAGGATCGCGTAAAAGCCTCCTCGATTTCGTCATCCGACAGGTTCAACTTATCTTAGGCCGAGCGCTACGGCCCTTGAACTGGCCCAGGTGTTCGTGCGTTTGAATCACATTAGGCCTCTCATCGTGAGCACGAATAACAGCACTATGTGAACGGTTAAAACTGTCCTCGATTCGGATGCGCGAAAAGCCATTTTGCTTAGCTATGCCGCGATGTTGTACGAGACCGTTTATGAGACGATTTCGCCGCCTCATGTTTTTGGAGTTTGATGAAACCGGCAACTAATTTCTCGAAGAAGTTTGGCCGCTGCCGGACGACATGCATGTGGCGGCGGGGCGCTGTTTTTTCACTTTTCGCCTGGGCGACTGAATAATAATGAACCAAAGGTTCAGGAGCTGCCACGTCGGGAGGTGGCACTTCCTCTATTTGAGTTACCACCGGCTCTCCATAGTCCGGGAACCATTTAGGCGGATGGATTTCAATAACCGGAGCTTTTTCTTCGGCGGAAACGGTGAGCATCGCAGTCAATCCGGTGATCCCAAAAATTGCGGCAAGTAGGGCAGATTTCATGCAATGGTACAACAGATTCGATAGCGTCTTTGGACCAAAAATTTACAATGCTTCTGCGGAAACTGCGAGGCGCAGTTCTCGAAAAATTGAATCGTAATCGGGAGATGCGATTTATGCCTCTCGATCGCATTGCCGAAACCCCGAGCGATGAGTGGTAGAGTGTCCCAAATCTCGAAGCCTATCCAGCAGACCGAAACCTTTCTGGATGAACCGTCGGGTTGGCCGTGAAACACTCCGCGTCAGCATCATCTTCGCGCGCCTCTTAGGCGATCGTTAGAAGTACGACCAAGGTCCTATATCCTTCCAATGGCAGGTTTCTAGAATCATGCGGAAAAGGAGTAAAGTAACATGAAGATAAAGATGCATAATTTAGCAGCGTTTTCCATTGTCGCCGCGAGCGCCGTTTTACTGGGCAGCGTGGGCAGCGCCAGAGCTGCTGACCAGTGGTTTGTGATGGGCCAGCAGACGCTCAACGCCACTGATCCCAGCGCGGAGATCAAGACCGAGGGGGGCCGGTTTAAGAAAGACGTCAAACAAGTAAGGCTCGCTGTCGAGGGCGCTGACGTCCAGATGATAAAGGTCGTCCTTGCCTGGGATAATCGCGCCGACGATACGCTCGCAGTCGGAACCGTAAAGGCAGGAGGAATGACGGCTCCGAAAGATGCTCCGGGACGCAAGGGACGCCTGAAATCGGTGAAGCTGCAGTACAAGA
Organism: uncultured Verrucomicrobiae bacterium; assembly: GCA_963825355.1. Taxonomy (GTDB): domain Bacteria; phylum Verrucomicrobiota; class Verrucomicrobiia; order Chthoniobacterales; family UBA10450; genus Udaeobacter. Next base: position 366,090 of record CAWGSY010000017.1, read on the forward strand.
TCCTCGGTAATAAACCGACGGCCACAGTCAAGATCATGGGACTTGATTAATCGGCCGTAACCGCAACGAGAGCCCCAGCGCGATCTCCTGGCAGAGCAACACCAAAGCGGTTAAAAGGCTGCAGGGTGAGAATCGTGCCTGATTATTCGCGGTTTGGCGATGAGGCTCGTTAGGACAAACGACTAACCACGATGTGGCAAAAGCAGTAGCTAGGGACTCTGAGCGGTGTCTTACATTTGAAGCCCAAACGTTCGTCGCGGCAGGACAGTTGCAACAAAAATCTCTCGCGCCTAGCCCTACTATTCGATATTAATAACGCTCTCTGGAAGACAAGAACCTAAACGAATTCAGCCTCTGTCGTCTTAAGCAATACGTCGGCGGACTCCTGATCGCGATTTCATTCGGTGCATGCGGTGGTCTCCCTAAAGATGGCGAGCGCACCGTTTCCACCGCCATGACAGACAACGGGCGCACTGCTCTTGCTAGGGCGGTACGTCCTCGAGTCGTGGCGCATTCGGGTCAGTCAGGCCTTCATCCACTCGCAGACGGACATGAGGCGCTGGCCGCGCGGCTAGCCTTGGTAGACGCGGCTCAACGCAGCCTCGATGTGCAGTATTTCATCTGGAATAAGGACATGACAGGCAAGGTCCTTCTCGAGCATCTGTTGCGCGCTGCCGACCATGGCGTGCGTGTACGCCTCTTGCTGGACGATCTCGGCACGGCGCCATCCGACGCTGTCTTATTGGCCATCGACAGCCACCCAAACATCGAGGTGCGGATGTTCAATCCTGTGGTGCTGCGTTCGCCTCGATTGCTCGGAATACTGGCCGACTTAGGACGATTAAACCGGCGGATGCACAACAAGTCCCTGACAGCCGACGGGCAGGTCGCCATCGTCGGCGGTCGAAATATTGGCGACGAATATTTCGGAGCTCACGAGGCGATAAACTATGCCGATCTCGACGTGGTGGTCATCGGGCCGGTGGTGAAAGAGGTGTCCGACGAGTTCGACCTTTATTGGAATAACCAGTCTTCGGTTCCGATAGCCGCTCTTGCTCGACAAAACACGACGCCTGAGCAATTCGCCGCGACGCGCGCGGCGCTCGTTGAATATCAAGCGACCGCGGAGCATTCTGCCTATGCGGACTCGGTGCGCGACAGTGAATTCGCGCGGCAACTCAGGAATCGAAACGTTTCCTATTTCTGGGGGCGGGCCACGATCGTGGACGATCATCCTGACAAAATAACCACGTCCTCAGCTAACATTGAGACGCATCTCGCGCCACAGTTACGCGACGTCGTCGGTAAAACAAGACGAGAGCTGTTCCTTGTCTCGCCTTACTTCGTGCCGGGCAAACAGGGCGTTGCGCTCCTGGCGGCGGTGCATCAACGCGGCGTCCGCGTGGTTGTTATTACTAATTCGCTGGCGTCCACGGACGGAGTGATGGTCCACTCAAAATACCAGCTCTACCGGAAGCCACTGCTCGAAGCCGGCGTAGAACTATATGAGATTAAGCCGACAGCCGGCGCCTTACACGAGCGGCGAGCGGGCAGCTTCCGCGGACCCGGCGGATCGGGCAGTGCGAGTTTGCATGCGAAGACATTCACATTCGATCGTCGGATTGGCTTTATCGGTTCCTACAATCTGGATCCGCGCTCGAGCAAACTTAACACGGAGATGGGCGTTCTTTTCAACTGTCCGGCGCTGTCGAAGCGTCTGCCGGAAAATACCGAACGTGATCTCGACCGTAATGCGTATCACGTGGAACTTGACCACAATCGCCTCATATGGGTCACCCGCGAGGGTAATAACTCCGTGCGCTACAACTCCGAACCTAAAGCCAGTCTTTGGAACCGCATCCAGGCTCAGGTGCTGAGTTGGCTCCCTATCGAGGGTTTGCTCTGAGCATCTGGCCAACGTTGTTAGATCGACAGCATTCCGCAAGAAACTGTGATCACCGATCTCAAGAACGAGGTGCATTCTCTTACAGTGCAACTGAAAGAGCAGGCGGCGCAAATCCAGAGTGGTGGCAACTTTTTGTTTAACCTAGCGTTACGCCTCTGTGAAATGGCTCTTGTATTCGAGCGTCTCAATCACGTTGCCGTTAGGATCGTAAACGTGAATCACGATAGGATGTGGCCGGCTGTGAGACTTTGCGTAGCCCACCGCATCGACGATGGCGTTTGATCCGCGATACCACAGCGGACTGTAAGGAAGCGTGTCGCTGCTTAAATCATAGCCGTGCTCGTCCGCTCGGGGTCGAATTTCGTAAATGTGTATCGAGGCGGTGGAATGTTTACGCCTATCTAATTCACCCCAGCGTTTCTGAACCAAGTTGATGGAAGCGTTCAGCACGCGCCGGGCGCTTTTCTTCAAGTCAACAATGTTTCGTCGTCGCTTCGTCGGCGTTTTCATGAAGGGGACGAACTAAAGACAGTGCATTATGATTAGATCGTCGCCGCAATGCTCTTTGCGCGCGTGACCTTCGCAAACATGCACAGGTGTCATAAAACTGTCATGAAATTTCCAACGATTGAGAGTTTATTTGCGCTCCTCCCTATGAGAAATGCTCTGGCAGCGCGTACGGGAGTCGAACCCGTGTACCAGCCTTGAGAGGGCTGTGTCCTAACCACTAGACGAACGCGCCGCAAACGGGATGCGGTTAGAAATACTGTAATGAGCGCGCGCTGGCAAGATGCTGGCGAGAAGTTGTCCTGCGCAGAACTAAATTGCCGTTTGCTCTATTCGCCTTCACCACCGCCGTCATCGGCCCCATCGTCATGCCCTGCGTCATTCCCTCCAGTGTCTTGATCGCCCAGCGCGCCACCGCCATTATTGTCGTTGACGGTTTCGCCTTTATCGTCGACACCGCCCGCCATGCTGTCGTCGTTATCGGAAACCGCATCTTGATCGTTTTCATCGTTCAGCAACCGTTGCGCGTTGGTTCCTTGTCTCGTCGAGTTTTTCTGAGCGCTCCTTGTGCTGTGGGCCGACGTATTCACCGGCTTCGTAGCGCGCGCCACTGTGAAAATGCTGAGTAAAAGGTAAAGCAGGAGAGCAAGAAATGTTTTCATCGCGGCGCGCAATCCTCTGTTGAGGCTCAGCAACTGTCAATCAGTAGGCGGCTTGTAGCGCGTCGACGCGACCTGGCTTTACGAGTTGCAGGCCACGCGCGATGCTCGCGCGCATGTGAACACAACGAGCGTATCGCTTCAAGAAAGGTGGCGCCCGAAAGCAGGGTGGGGGATTCCAATGGCGTGGGTCACGCTTTGCGTTGTTTGGAGTTCCACCTGGCTCGCCATTAAAATCGGATTACGCGGTCTCCCTCCGATTTCATTTGTGGCGATTCGTTTTTTCATCGCCATTATCGTGCTCCTAGCCGTCTCAATAGGCCGAACACATCTGCTCCCTCGAAGGCGCAGTGATTATATCGTCCTCGCCGCGACCGGAGTTCTCATGTTTGCCGTGAACTACACACTTCTGTTCTGGGCGGAGTTGCACGTTTCTTCAGGTCTTGCAGCAGTGTTACAGGCAACTATTCCAATTTTTGGGATGGTGTTCGCCCACTGGATGCTACCGAATGAACCGCTGCGCTTACCAAAGCTCGTCGGCGCAATCATTGCGCTCGGTGGCGTGACCGTGATTTGCGCGCGGCTACTGGGCTTCAATGGTCCGCTTGCTTTTTGGGGAGGGGTAGCAGTGGTTGTTGGCGCTGCAAGCGCGGCGTTCGCAAACGTGCTTGTCAAGGCGCGGTCGATGCAGCTTGCGCCTGCGATGCTAGCTGGATGGCAAATGATTTTCGGAACTGCGCCGTTGTTGCTGCTTGGATTGCTTGTTGATGGAAATCCGGTGCGCTTTCACTGGACCGTCTCGTCACTGTTTTGCCTGCTATATCTGGCTGTGATCGGCTCCGCGCTGACGTTTCTACTTCTGTACTGGTTGCTACCACGTCTAACTGTTGCGCAGCTGCAAAGTATCTCCCTCATTACTCCGCCTGGTGCAGTTATGCTCGGCTGGTTGTTAGGCGGCGAAACATTTCCGATCTCATCCTTGTTAGGCGCTGCGTTGGTCCTTGTGGGAGTGTGGATGATTTTCCGAAAAGCGCCTGTGTCAGATCCGCTGATTCAGGAAGGATAGTCAAGGCGCACTGGTGAGTTTACCTACTGGTATCCGCCTGCGATTTACATGCTTGCCGAAGCTTCTAAGTCAGGACGGCTGGTTAGTCACACGTTAGCCGCGACCCAAGCGGCGATCGTGGCTTGTGAGTGCACTTGGCCAAACAGCTTGTCTGGACAACTGGTCCCTCCCGGCCGGCAGTAGCCCGGCGCGAAATCGTGGCCGAAGATGTTCGTGCACGGAATCTGATGTTCCTGGAGCAACCAGCGGATTAACCCAGCGGAAGCGGCGGCCTGCGGCGGAGCGAGTGCATCGGTTTCGCTGCCAACATGTTCGATGCCGATGGAACCAGCGTTGGCGCCCATACAATGATTGGCGCAATCAGTATCGTTTACCATCTGATAGATGTCGCCGTTGCGATCAACGACGTAGTGCGCGGAAACTTTTCGCGAATCTGTTCTTTGAAACTCCGCGAGGGCACTGGCTAACGATCCTTCAGTGCAATGTAAAACAATGTTGTCGATCTTTACTCCGACCTTGCGAGAAGAACAGTTTGGGCTGCGGATAAATTGTTTAATAACAGGTTTCGGCGCAGCAGCAGGTTGAATGGCGGGAGCAGCTTCTTTTACGGGCTTTACAGGTTTCGCAGGTTTCACCGGGGTCGCTCGCAATGCTGAGATCGTTATCCGAACAACACCATCCGTCTGCAACCCGAGCGCTTTCGCTAATCCCGGAGACAAATCCGCCACGCGGCCCGTCGAAATGTTCGGACCCCAGTCAACGGGCCGCGCATCAGCTGCGCATCCATTTGCGGGGTTCTCCATGCGTGCAAGCGCGCGCTTCAAAAATTCTCTTGGCGTGTCGTTGTAATTCCAACGGCAGGCAAAATAATATTTCTCGGGGTTAAGCCGGCGCCCAAGTCCCGTTATGCCGGGTGGCGGCGTCGGAAGAAATAAATAGGAGTATTTCGGGTCTTGCGTATCAGCCGGTGTAAAAAGCGCAAGCCCTTCGGATGCCGACATACCCGTGTCCGTTGGGCCGCCGAACGTGGACATCTTTCCTTCCACGCGGAAGAGAATCTCTTCAACCGATTGGATCTTCTGTTTGGCTGGGCTTTTACGCTGCGGACGTTTAGCGGCTGGTTTTTTCTTTGGTGATGTGCGCTTGTCCGCCATGGGGGAGATTTCGATTTTCTTTTCGGCAACCGAATAATGACTGCGCCAATTGTAGGTCTTTTAGAAGATTTGCAAATTCAAGACAAGCTCTCTTTCAAAGCGGGTCGAAGTCTGTTCTCACTGCGAATTCCATTTTCGCCGGTATTGGAAAAAGCTTAGAATGCACGCCGCAGCGCCGATGTGGCGGAATGGTAGACGCAACGGACTTAAAATCCGTTAGAGCGATAGCTCTGTATGGGTTCGAATCCCTTCATCGGCACCTCTAAAAACGTGATCGTGCTAGGGGAATTCGTTCGGACGGTCGATTCAGCGATTGTGCAGAGTCCCGCACCGAAACGCACAAAACAACTGTTTATTTGTCAAGTATTCGTCAAATAATCTACGGCGGAAACCGCTTCGAGAGGCCCGTCGCCGAGCTGCTTGGCGAAAAAATGCGATAAAAGGCGTAGTCGTGGAAATGGGTCAAATGATCTAATTTCCTGCGCCCGGCGCCTGTTCCTTGGCGAGCCTGGCGTGGCGAGCGTACCGACAAAGAATCGGTCTTGTATTTTCTCCGTGCGACTGGCGCCCAACACGGCAACGTTACAGAGTGATCCCGATGATGCTGTTTTTTCGTGCGCTTATCGCGGGGCTGCGCCCGCCGACCATTCGTTATTTCCGTCTAATTGCGCCATTTGGCGCAATAGCTATGAAAGCGAGATAGATCGCGCTACGCGCGATCGTCGCGCGCTTGCGCGTTCTTCTCGCGGAGTAGCGCGGTGATCTCGTCCAACCGGCGATGTGCAGCCTTGCGCTGTGCACGTTCCTCGTCGGTAGGCGGCTGGATGTTCGCAATGTTCAGCAACAAACCCATTTTTGGTCCGCTCAACAGGGCGACCTTGTCCACCGAAACCCTGGTGGCGATTACTGCATCGCGCAAGCTCGCGCCAATCGTCTGTTCAATACGCTCCGCCCCGAGTTCAGCCACGTTAGCCAGCATCGCAGCGAGACTCTTTTTACGCTCGGCTATGTCCTGAGCTTCACGCGTCCGGATGGCACGCACGGTATGCTCTGAGACGCGGCAGGCTTTGAAGATTTGGAGAACGCTCCAGTAGGGGTCAGCGAGTAGATGGACAAATCTTGCGATAGGTTTTGGGACGAGTGCGCAGGACGGTTTCGGCGGTGTAGCGTGCCTGGTGGCCGTCGGGGAGAGTCTGGCTGTGTTGCGGAAGCGACAGTGCCTGGCTGTTACTTGGCTCGATCATGTTCGAGTGAACAGATACGCTTGCCTGGAGCAAAATGCAACGGCTTCGAATGACGACCTTCGAAATCAGACCATTCCGAAACGGCTCGAAGTGCTTTGAAGCGCCGGTGTTCAGCCGTCTTCACCAGACCCGAGCGCACTCTAATCCTGCGGAAGAACCCGTAACGAGGCCGAGTCTATTGTTCTGTATTGCCTTCTCTTCCCTGCCTTGACGGCTGTCGTCGGTGGCATGTAATTCGGGTTTATCCACACAGGAGCTCCACATGATTCGTTTTAGAATGGTAACGGCCACCGTTTTCACTTGTCTGCTTTCACTCATCGCGCTGGCCAGCGCTTCGGCTCAGCAGGCGCCCACAACGAGGGTACCTCGAAATGAGCCCTTGGAAAAATACGATAACGCGCCTGCGCTCCCGCGGAAGATAAAGACCTCGCCGCGAATGATCTCGCAATTCGGTGCGTTTACGAGCTTTCAGGTCAACGTCAATGCGAGTGGCCAGAACATCTTCGGCGACGCCGCGAATGAGTGTTCCATTTCGGTTGACCCCACAAACGGCAACAAGATGACAATCGCCTGGAGACAATTCAACGACGTTACCTCCAACTTCCGGCAAGCCGGCTGGGGATACACCACCGACGTCGGCACCACCTGGACGTTCCCCGGTGTTTTGGAGAATAATGTCTTCCGAAGCGACCCGGTGACAAATTCCAATGAGATCGGGCAATTTTTCTACCTCAGCCTTCAATCGGACGTTAACACGTCCTTTTTTTGCGACGACTTGTGGCGCTCGATAAACGGTGGCCAATCCTGGACTTTGCTCTCGGGCGAAAGAGGCGGAGGAGGTGGCGACAAGCAGTGGTTTACGATTGATAAGACCAACGGCCCGGGACATGGATTCCAGTACCAGTCAGACGATGGCATTAACTGTAGCGGCGGCGGCGTGGAATTCCAACGCTCCACTAACAGTGGGGTCACATGGCAGGCACCAATCACTGTTCCTCATGCGCCTGTGTACGGAACGCTCGACGTGGACACGAACGGCAATCTCTTTATCGGTGGAGAAGGAAGCACCTTTTACTGCGTTCGCTCGAGCAATGCCCAGATCGGCGGCCAGACACCGACTTTTGATCGAAGCACCGCCGTCAATCTGGGTGGCTCCCTCGGTAGCGGGGGAATCAATCCAGCAGGTCTGGATGGAATGTTATTCCTGGCCATCGATCGTTCCGGCGCCGCAACTAACAACAACATTTACATGCTGGCCAGCGTGGTGCCGTCCGGACGAAGCACAAGCGACGTGATGTTTGTGCGCAGCACAGACAGCGGACTAACTTTTAGCGCGCCTCGTCGGATCAATGACGACCCGGTTAATCCTAACAAGTGGCATTGGTTCGGCACGTTTTCGGTAGCGCCCAACGGCCGGCTCGATGCGGTCTGGTACGACACGCGAAACGCCGCTAATAACACCGATTCCCAGTTATTCTATTCCTGGAGCACAGACGGCGGCGTCACATGGGCAGCCAACCTCGCAGTGAGCAACGCGTTTAATCCTTTCGAAGGCTATCCGAACCAAAGCAAGATAGGCGATTATATCACGATCGTTTCAGATAACACCGGAGGTAATGTCGCCTATTCTGCCACTTTCAACTTCAACTCGACCCGTGGGCAGCACGAAGAAGATGTTTATTATGTCCGTGTCGCTCCTTCAACCTCTGGCATCACTCTGCTCAGCGCGGCGTCACGCCTGACGCATGGCTCGGCGGGTACATTCGACATCCCGATGCCGCTGACCGGTGTATCAGGGGTGGAAGACCGTAGCTCGAGCACTTACAACGCTGTCTTTACGTTCGATCGCGCGGTCACATCTGGGGAGGTTGTGGTTCTCAGCGGTACTGCCACTGTTGGTGCGATCTCCTTCAGTGGTAACAGCATGACCGCGCAACTGACTGGCGTAACCAGCGCGGAAGTGGTTACGCTGCGCGTGCAAAACATCAACGGCGACGGCCAGCTCCTTGGCGACGTTCCGTTTGGTTTCCTAACGGCCGATGTCAACGCCAATCGCATCGTTGACAGACCTGACCAGCAACAGATTCAGACCGACAGAGGCCAGCCGATTACTGCGAGCAACTTCCGCGATGACATCAATCTGAGCGGTATAGTCGATAGGCCGGACCTGCACTCGGTGCAGACCAACAGGGGCCACTCGATCCCATAACTCGAGAAAGTTTTTCAGGAAGAACTATTCGCCACGCCGCGTTCAATAGGTCATTTGTTCATACCTTCACGGGTATCCAGGCGTATTCAGATCGAGGAACAGGCTCTCGTGGAAGCTTTTGGAGAGCAGTGCCGCAGTTATATGCAGCGGACGAAGCGGCTTTGCCTTTTATTCTACTAAGCCGGGGCCTAACCAATTGCTGGAGCCAACCGCAGCCGGGAGCGATGATCAGCTCACAACACGTTTACGAAATCCGATCCCGCAAAGATCATCGCGGTGTCGATCTGATGTCTGATGCGCTGCTATGAGGAATCATCCACACGAGGCGCTTTTGAATGTCAAGTAACGCGACAGATAGCCTGGAGAGGCATTTTTGCGCCGGTCCTTTTCGCTCCGGCGATAGTCCAACCGTAATTGGTTAAAGATTTTGGCGTCGTGAATTAGCGCTCGAAGTGTATAGCGTTTCATAATTTTCATCCTTCCTTTTGTAATCCTAAATTCTGCCTTGTTAAATTGCACCATTCTGAAAGTGACATGGTTGTTACTTTCACGAACCGCGTTGGGGCTGCCGCTTGATTGCAGACGCAGATCGCGACGATGGTCACCGATTGTGCGGGCGCGTGAGAAGTTGACGCCTTCTTGGAGCTGAAATCGGCGATTCGCAACAATAGTATTGACGCTGCCTGCCGGCGACTGCAGAGTCGTCCTAGCGCTAAGTCTGTTAGCGCGTCTCCACCCTGAGCTCCGCCTGACCCTCTTCCCGCAGGGTAACCGCGAGCGAAGGCTCGTTCGCACAGCCAAGCAATTACCGCCAAGACAGAAAGAAAGAACCTCTGTGAAAACAGCATGCACTTCTCGAATCGCCTTCCTTAATCCACGCGTCATAATCGGCTTTGCTCTTTGCGCGGCTGGCCTCGCGTTGGTCTTCGCTCCAACGACCAGCGCGGCTGCAGGAGACAACGCCACTGCGGAGCTGAGTCCATCGGTGCCGGAGCAAGATCCAGGTAGATGGAAAGTCACCGGCAGCATGACCACTGCGCGCTACGTTCACACAGCGACATTGCTGCCGAATAGGCAGATGCTGGGGGCCGGCGGCTACAATTTCACCAGTGGCTCCCTGGCAAGCGCGGAATTATACGATCCGCCGACCGCGGTCTGGACGGCGACCGGCCGCATGGCCACTGCACGCTACGGTCACACGGCGACGTTACTGCGGAGTGGGTAGGTGCCGGTGGTCGGGGGCGCTGGCACCAGCGGCATCATCTTAGTAAGCGCTGAACTATACGATCCAGCCACTGGCATGTGGACGGCGACCGGCCGCATGGCCACTGCACGCGACCAACACACGGTGACGTTGCTGCCGAATGGTCAGGTGCTGGTGGCCAGCGGCATCCGCACCGGAACCGCGGAACTATACGATCCCGCGAGCGGGAGCTGGACGGGCACCGACAGTCTTACCCCCGGGCGCACTGACCATACGGCGACGTTGCTGCGTAACGGCAAGGTGCTTGTGTCAGGAGGAAACTCCATGTTCGGAGTCCTAGCGCGTGCAGAACTCTACAGATCGGCGCCAGAAGTGCTCGACATTCGATAGGGCGGCGATTTGCGAACAATCCCAAGAAAGGCGGTGGGAGCCTAGGCCGCGTCTCAGCAATTGATTCTAGCGGGCGAACATTTCTGGATTACAGACGCTAATCGCGCATAATCGCCGCGACGAAAAATGTTTCGTTGTGCGCGTGGTTCGGGGGCCGTTGGCTTATCGCGATTGATTGAAGACTTGGCTACTCGAAGAATGGTGATAGGTAAGGGTCTCGTAAAGCGCGGAAGGCAAACGCCAACCGTGACTCGTGCCCGTCAGAGAGCGGCGGCAAGTCGCTCTCGGAAAAGAAAGCGACCTCGCTGGTTTCGCTCGACGGGCTTGGACTACCCGCGATGACAACTGCCTGAAAGAGGATGTGACAGAACTCGTTTTCCTTCCACGGATAATGGACATACTCGTAGCGCCGAGAGCTAAAGACCCCGAGTAGGCGCACCAAGCGCACGGTGAATCCAGTCTCCTCGCGGCACTCTCGGCAAGCACACTCCGCCGGCGTCTCGCCGAGATCTTGGCAGCCACCGGGCAATCCCCAGAGGTTGTTGTCGTGGCGGCGGATCAGTAGAACGCGGCTAGTCTCATCGGGAGTAAAAACATCGCAGCCAACGAGCGGGGTAATAGGTTCGGGCATTTGCATTCTCTGCGTCAGAGGAGAAAGAGATAAGCCACGGCAGGGTGTCGTGGCAAATATATTGAGCGCATTTCCCGCCGGGGCCGTTGGCTATCGATTGGCTAACGCCAGGAACGATTATAAGAGCTTGATTGCTGTTACGCGAACATGGCCGGTCTGCACTCGCATCGTAACGGCGCTTCCGAACCCGGTATTGCCAATCACAGTAGCTGAGCCAGTGGTGAATATCCGCTAATCGAGGCGTCGCGCCTTTGACGATGATAGCATCAGCACCGCGCTTTTTAGCTTCGACGGCTGCTCCTTCCATCGCCTCAGCCAGTGTATCCGACCGAGCCCACAATTGTCCCTGTGAAGTTGCTATCTCGCGAAGCACTGTATAGGGAAACAGCAATTACGTTAATCCGTTTGTTAGGTCGGAATGACCCATGTCATGGGCAAAATGTTTTTAGGGCGTTGGAAGTGTCGTACCTTACGGAGGCATCAAACTGTCGTCGCCAAGCGAGTCACTCGCTTGTGGTTCAGCCACGAGTCCTTTCCAGATGATTTCCAATTCGAATGCGATCGATTTCGCAAGACCATCCAAATCTGGAAAAAGCGTGGCGTTGGTGATATTCAGCCTGTAAAGGGATCGCATGCACTCTTCACGTACCTTCGGTGCCGGAAAAACGAGATTCCTGATAATTGGACTGGTAGAAGCATAACGCTTCAGGATCTCTTCGACAGGTTTGTCAATCACGCCCGGCACAACAAACGTCCCGGATTGGGCAAGCAGTCGCCGATCCATCTCCTTCGGTTCACCCGTCCACACAAGTTCGTGATCGTTGCTTGCAAAGTACGCCTCGAAGTTACCCTGTTTTCGCGGATCGATCTCGTCATGTGTTAGCTTCGGAAAACCGTCGGGCGTTGCATGCCAAAGTATCGGAGTGTTTAATGCAAAGACGGCTGCGCTACCGGTCGCGTTCTCCTGAGCGAAGAACGCAGCGACGTATGGTGACTTTGTAAAGTCCAGAAGTCGAGTTGGAGCGCCATGGTGTTGCATCAGCGCGAGACAGCGAACGTCATCATCTAGGATGCGAAGATCAGACACCTAATTGTGAGCTTTCCGCCGGAAGATTCGTATTGCGCGCGATTCCCGCTCTCGCCAAGAGGTTTTGTTCGGGACAAAGTCTTTCAGGTGACGCGAGTGCGAACTAAGGAGTGGCCATTGAGCGTCGCGTTACCCTCGAAACGCCCAGCCGTCAAGATCTCGAGCGACGGTGTCGAACCCGTTCCAGTTGTGAATGGTTGTGATTTCCAAGCTCACGTACGAGATTTCACGGCATCACGAGAACAAGATCAGGTATCGCTAAAAATAACCAATCATGTCATTGCTGGTCGAGACCAAAACGCCGAAAATCAGATCGACGCTGCGTTTATTGTTGCGCGGGCGGACTTCGTAAACGTGCATGTCATTTTTTGCGGGATGCTGCCGCAAGCTTCTTAGCCACCCATCGCAGTACCGCCCAAATCAGCCACAATGCGATAGCAAACGCGACAAGTGATAGGAGCAAGCCAATGACCTTCCAGAAAGACCATGCGCCGCCCGGAATAAATGATGGGTCCTGCACAATCGCTAAGATTCCTTCGTAAACGTGCATGAAATCCGCCGCCTACCGACGCTGTGCTTTTCTGGACTTCGCCCGCTCCTTATGCCGGACCAATAATAGGTTCGGTCGCGGTGCACCTGGGATGTGCTCAGGTTTCTCGCGTATGATGGCTGCAATGCGCAGCTCGAAGTCCTCAACGGTTTCGACTCGGACTTGTTTGTCCATTACTCCACTCGCTCGCTCCTTAAATTTACCTGCGGAACAAGAGCGATTCTAGCACGACCCTGAGCAGTGGCCCGAGGCGAGGCGATGAAAAGCTGACTGCGTTTGTTGAAGTCGAAGCCGTGATTCTGCGCTTCCGCCAAATAGCCTCGACAAGCTAGCAGGATTTTGCGGAAACTCGCTAGATATGAAAACGAGCATTCCATCAGTTCTCAGCGCACTCCTGATTGCTTATTTTGAGTTCGTAGCGAAAGCGCAAGCCGTCAGTCAATGCGGCCAGCGCGGCGACAACTGTAGCGATTGCGATCACAACGGTAGCCCGAGCAATGGTGCGAGCGGAGTTCCTTAATTCACGCCACGTTCGTTACGAATTTCGTGGACAGCTTGTCCTTCGAGCGACCCGAATCCAAACCTTGCTATAACGGCTTCGAGTTCTTTTTCGGATGAATATTGAAATCGGTTCTTTAAAGCTTCTTTTTTCTTTGATATTTCTTCATCCATCGCGGTCGGCATTCAATCACAAAGCGCCGCGTGTCGAAAAGCGTGCAGGAATGCGTTGAGAGCGTGTTCCTAACGCGCAATCATCCGGCAATCAAAAACGATTCTAGCGCATCGGAAATTGGATCGATGCCGCGTCTAAGCGTGTTGTGAGCTAGTCATCACGCCCGGCGAGGCCAAAGAAAAAGCGCTTGAGAGAAAACACGGTAAGGAAAAGACCCATGAATGTGACGAACAGCGCGGTGAACGTAAGTATCATGTAGAGCAGGAATGCGAAAACGGCACCGATGTTCGGCAGAATGCCGTGGAACGATGACCGAAGCGAGACCAGAAAACTGGATGACCAGGACGCGCGTAGTAAGTGCAGTATGTCGCGACCAGTGTACCACGTCAGCCCGGCGCCAATGCAGATCCCGATGAGCGATTCGGCGGCTATGCGGAGGCGGTCCTTCATGGAGAGTCGGGATTTGGGAAGTGGAATCATCGCGGCATGGTAAAGCGTATGCTGGAATCGTCGAGGCAAACACGCGGGAAATACCAGCACAAAGTGTGTAAATCGTTTCAGGCCGGATAGACAATCCGTTAGGCTGTAATTGGCCCGTGCCGGTTCGAGTCCGGCCATCGGCAATCCTTCGCGTCGCCAGCACGAAAGTGTGAGAACTTCCGTTTTGCCCAACATGTCGAGCGAAAATTGCAACGGCACAAATGATCGCGGTTTGGCAATTCTACTCGCGGCTGGTGTAGCTGTTCTGGTCATTCATTTGTTGACCGGCTGGCGTTATGGTTTTCACCGCGACGAACTGGCAACGCTGGACGATGCTACGCACCTTGCCTGGGGTTACGTAGCGTATCCGCCGGTAACGCCGTTCTTCGGGTGGATATCGCTGAAGTTATTCGGCACGTCGTTGACTGGATTCCGGTTCTTCGCCGCCGTTTCAACTTCCGTGGCACTCGTTCTCACGGGATTGATGGCAGGCGAGCTAGGCGGCAAAAGCGGCGCGCGAGCGCTTGCCGCAGCTGCCGCGATTCCGTTCGCACTCGGTGCCGGAAGTCTTATGCAATATGTTTCATTCGACTATTTAGCGTGGGTCGCTTGCTCCTACTTCTTCGGTACTGCTGTGCAAATCGCGCGATCCGCGGTGGTGGCTCGCAATTGGAGCCTGCATCGGTTTCGGCATGCTGACGAAATACACGATGCTAGTTTGCGTCGTTGCGATTGCTACAGGCGTGCTATTTACGGACCTTCGCGCAGATTTGCGAAGCAAATGGCTCTGGCTCGGTGTGGCAGTCTCCCTGCTTATCTTTTTGCCCAACCTGATCTGGCAGATTCAAAACGATTTTGTTTCGATCGACTTTCTCCGGCACATCCATGAAAGAGATGTGCGTATTGGGCGAACGAAAAATTTCCTACCTGACCAACTAGAACTCACGCTGTTCACATTACCTATGGCGATGCTTGGGTTGGTCTTTTACTTTGGATCCGAAAGGGGACGAGCTTTTCGCGCGGTCGGATATTTGTATGTGATTCCGTTGATTACTTTCTTCGTTGCGAAAGGTCGCGGCTATTATCTCGCCCCGGCTTATCCCGTCTTATATGCGGGCGGGGCCGTTTTCGGAGCTGAACTGATCACTAATCTGCGTCCGGTTTGGCGGATTTTCCTGCGGTGGATCGCCTGGGCTTCAGTTGCGATCACGATTCTTTTCGCTGCGGCATACTTTGTTCCAGTGGCTCCGGTTGATTCGGATTGGGCGCGGCGGGCCTTTACGGTCAACGACGATTTCCGCGAGGAAGTCGGCTGGCAGGAGTTAGTGAAAACAGTCGCTCAGATTCGTGACTCGTTAGGCCCGGGGGAGCGGTCGCACCTGACAATTCTCGCTGGCAATTATGGCGAAGCCGCAGCGATTAACCTTTATGGCAAAGACTATGGACTGCCCAAAGCCATCTGCGGAACGAATTCATTCTGGGCGCGCGGCTACGGCAATCCGCCGCCAGAGACGTTGGTCGTGATCGGATTTTCTCGAGAGTTTGGCGATCGGTATTTCGAATCCTGCGAGTTGGCGGGTCGCATCACTAACAAGTATGGCATTGCAAACGAGGAGACTACCGATCACCCGGACATTCTCATTTGTCGGCATTTGCGTGAAAGCTGGCCTGAGTTTTGGAGAAAGTTCCGCCGCTATGGCTGACAGCAATATTACAAGGCGAATGAAGCAGCTCGGAATTAATGAAGCCGATCTCGAAGAAACTTTTGCGCGGTCGAGCGGGCCAGGGGGTCAGAATGTAAACAAAGTTTCAACGGCGGTGACGCTGCGGCATCCACCGACCGGCATCAGCGTCACCGTCCAGGATTCGCGTTCGCAAGCAGTAAATCGCAAGCTCGCGCGCTCTCGATTGCTCGACGCGATCGAGAGCGCTCAAGAAGAACAGCGTATGGCTGAAGTCGCGAAGCGCGAAAAGGAGCGGCGCAGAAAATCGCCGAGGCCGCCTGCTGTGAAGAGGAAAATTGTGGAATCGAAACGCAGGCGAGGGGAGCTAAAGAAGCAGCGAACGAAGATCAACGTGGATTAATATGACCAAATCAATTTCGCCAACGCTTTAATGCGTGCTTCCATCAGCTTGCATTTCTCCTCAGAAGGCGTGGCAATGCGCTTCTGAGCCACTCGCTCAGGCAAAGCGCGCAGGCGGCAAAATGAACTGCGCGGCAGGATACACCAAGTTCATCGTCTGATCCCAGCGACGCATCATTTCGTGTTCTCGGCGGAAAGAAAGAATTTGTTGCCTAAATACATCTGGCAATGCGACCTGCGACGAATCGTTTGTTGAAAACAATTCATCCTATGAAAAAAGCAATCATATTTGGTTCGACGTTTTGTGTACTCGCTTCGATGCTGATCTCTTGTTCGAGTGAGCCGGAGGCGACCACGACCACGACGCGTCAAACCACGGTTACGACCGCAGCACCGCCTCCTACTACTGGCGCGCGGACAACGACAACAACGACGCACGTGGGTACTGGCGGCTATTGATTGCCAAAGCCGGTCGCGGTTGACTCTGTCTCAGGCACGGCCTGGTGTGCCGTCTCCGCATCCGCATTTTAGAAAGCAGCACCGAATTCGACCGGCAAGGCCGTGGCGCCAGTCGTGACGCGCTCAGAATTTTTGAGCGGGCGGTTCTTCTACGCTCTGGGCTTCCTCTTCCTCCACCTGACTGACTACAGGCGCGATCGCCTGGAGTTTTTCGCCATTGCGTAGATCCATTAGTTTCACGCCCATCGTATTGCGGCCCGTCTGGCGAATTTCTCTCACTCGCGTGCGCACCATTTGGCCTTTGTTCGTAATGAGCATGAGTTCATCGGTCTCACGGACGCTGAGCGCGCCCACGACTTCACCGGTTTTCTCACCAGCCTTCATCGTGATAATTCCTTTGCCGCCGCGCGATTGACGCCGGTATTCGTCGAACGACGTGCGCTTGCCAATTCCGTTCTCACCGGCCACGAGGAGCATGGTGTCCGGATCAACAATGGCGATGGCGACGACGTGATCGCTTTTCTCCGGGCGAATTCCCCACACGCCAACGGTGTTGCGGCCCTGATCGCGCAATTGTTCTTCATGAAAACGCAAGCTCATTCCCTTTCTGGTAATGAACACCACCTCGTTGTTGCCATTCGTTAGTTTCGCGTCGATCAAGCGATCGCCGTCTTCGATTTGAATGGCGATGATGCCGCCGCGGCGGACGTTCGCGTAATCCGATAAGTTCGATTTTTTGACGATGCCGGATTGTGTCGCGAAGACGATATGCAGATTTTCGTCCCACGTTTGATCGACAGCATTCGTCCCTGTGCCTGATTTTTTGGATTGGACGCGAATCGTGGCTGCGATCTTTTCGTCGGGCTTGAGCTCAAGGATGTTCGCGATGGAACGCCCTTTTGCTGCGCGTCCCATCTCGGGAATTTCGTAAACTTTTTCCACATAAGCGCGCCCTCCGGCAGTGAAAAACATCAGGTAATCGTGCGTAGTGGCGGCAAAAAGATGCTCTACGAAATCGCCTTCTTCCGCTTCGGTAGCGCCTTCGCGTGTTTGCATGCCCATCACGCCTTTTCCACCGCGCCGCTGCGCCCGAAATGCGCTTACGGCCGTGCGCTTGATAAAGCCGGCGTGCGTGATGCTGATGATGCAACCCTCGTTGACGATAAGGTCTTCGATGTTGATCTCGGCTTGGTCGGGAGCAATTGCCGTTAGGCGAGGGGAGCCGAACTTGTCGCGGATTTCGCGTAGTTCTTTTTTGATGATGGTGAAGACGCGCTGCTCTTTGGCGAGAATGTCGCGCAAATCATTGATCGTCTCGACGAGCTCTTTGTATTCGTTGACGATTTTCTCGCGCTCGAGTCCGGTCAGCTGATACAGACGCAGGTTCAGGATTTCGTCTGCCTGTTGTTCGCTAAACGCGTAGCGGCCATCGGTAAGGCGCGCCGGATTGCGAATGAGAATGCCGAGTTGTTCGACCTGGCGTTTTGTAAATTCGAATGCGAGCAGTTTTACTCGCGCTTCGTCGCGATTAGCTGATCCGCGAACAATACGCAAAAATTCATCGAGATTAGCGAGCGCAATGAGATAACCTTCCAGCGTTTCGGCGCGCTCTTCGGCTTTCCGCAGTTCATATCGCGTGCGACGCAGCACAACTTCCCGGCGATGATCGATGTAAACTGCGTTAGCCTCCTTGAGCGGCAGTAACTTCGGCCGACCGCGATCGATCGCCAGCATCGTCGTGGCAAATGAACTCTCTAGCGCGGTGTGCTTGTAGAGATTGGCAATGATAACTTTCGGATTGGCGTCGCGTTTGAGCTCGATGACGACGCGCGTGTTCTCATCGGATTGATCGCCAACATAGCTGATGTCGGTCAGCACTTTTTCGTTCACCAACTGTGCGATGCGCTCAACCAACGTGGCGCGGTTCACGCCGTAGGGAATTTCCGTGATGACGATTTGTTCGCGGCCGCCCTTGAGTTCTTCTACGCCCGCTTTGCCGCGCACTTTGACACCGCCCCGGCCTGTCTCGAGATATTGGCGGATCCCGCTTGCGCCGCAGATCATGCAGCCGGTAGGAAAATCCGGACCCTTCACATGCTGCATCAGGTCGTCCAGGGTGATATCGGGATTGTCGATTTGCGCGCAGATTCCGTCGATGACTTCGCACAGATTGTGCGGCGGAATGTTAGTGGCCATGCCGACGGCGATGCCGGTTCCGCCATTGACGAGCAGGTTCGGAAATGCTGCTGGGAAGACCGTCGGCTCAGTGCGCGTTTCGTCATAATTAGGCACGAAATCGACCGTGTCCTTATCCATGTCGGTCATCAGCGCCGCGCCGAGATGGGTCATGCGCGCTTCGGTATAGCGCATCGCCGCTGGCGGATCGCCCTCGACGGACCCGAAATTCCCCTGGCCGTCTACCAGACGTTCACGCATCGCCCACGGCTGCGCCATGTGGACAAGCGTAGGGTAAATCACCGCTTCGCCGTGCGGATGGTAGTTACCGCTGGTGTCGCCGCAGATCTTTGCGCATTTACGATGTTGCCGCCCTGGAAAAAGCGACAAGTCGTGCATCGCGTAGAGAATTCTCCGCTGCGACGGTTTGAGTCCGTCGCGCGCATCAGGCAGCGCGCGAGAAATGATTACTGACATCGAGTAATCGAGAAATGATCGCGATACTTCCTCGGCTACATTGATGGGCTCTATTTTTTCGTTTGGATTCAACATGGAGTCTGGAGATCTCTTCTGATTAACACCGGAACTTTAGTCCGGTGTCACTTGTGCAAACGGTGCAAAACCGTTTTAACGGTTTTTGTGCGACATAAAACCGTTGAAACGACTGATGTTTTGAGCGCGCTTCAGGCACCCGGCTGAAGCCGGGTGTTGATAACATCCGGGAAATGTTTCTCATTTCACAACGTCAATAACCCTGTGCGAGCGCGGGGCGTTCCGCTATGAAACGCTGTTCCCAGATGCGTGAAATCTCATCGGCTTGCCGGGTTGTGACAGGCGGACCGACGCGAGCACCAGCCGGAAGTTTAATTCTGAGAAAGTTCAGGACTGCGTGAATCGTCCTCTCATAATCCCGACAGAGCTTTTCATACTCCACATTGAATGGTTTGATTCCGATCCGTCGGAAGAAATCGTCCCAGATTTTCTCCTGCCGTTCGGCTTCGTGGAGTGATTGCTCGATCAGATCCGGATCGAACTCCGGTTCTCGCAGAATGCTTTTGCCTTCCTGCACTTTCCAAAGTCCTGTCTGAAGTGCGCGAGCCGTGGACAGCGCCTGGCGCAATTTGTGACGTCGCACGATGCGCAGAAAACAAAGACGGGGGAAAGCGCCGCGCAACAACTGCAGATCGTTTGTCGTAGAATTTCCAAAACTGTGTACTTCTCGCAGCCGCGCGAGGAAATCGTCCAGATACCAGCTCATCAGCTTGAAGCCAAAGACCTCGTTGCGTGTTACATTTGTGTTCACGATAGCGCGGACATACGCGGTGTAATCAGCAACACGATCAATTCCGAGCTCGGTGGCATAGCGAGATTCGGCCTTTGGCAGAAAAAATTGTTTAGGCACGCCCGCCCGGCGGGTGTCGCGCAAACCGTCCGTTAGCAAATTGCTGCCCGAACGAGGAATCGTGCAGACCACATAACAGCGCCGCGGATGACGCAGCTTATGAAATAAGCCTCCCATGATTTCAATGACGAAGCGCGAATGACGAATGACGAATAAATAACGATCCATCATCCAGTATTGCTAATCGGTCATCCTGAGCGGAGCGCAGCGGAGTCGAAGGATCCCGCGACACTAACTTGAGGTTCTGCCACGGGATCCCTCGACTTCGCTTGGGATGACACTGTCGGCGTTGGCTACACATCGAGATTTCGTACGTTTAGCGCGTTGTCTTCGATGAATTGCCGGCGCGGCTCCACGACATCGCCCATCAGAATCGTGAACATCTTGTCGGCATCGACAGCGTTGTCCTCGTTCAGGTCAACCTTTAGCAGTTTGCGTTTCTCGGGATTCATTGTGGTCTCAAACAATTCCTTGGCATTCATCTCACCGAGACCTTTGAAACGTTTGATCTGCACGCCACGACGGCCTATCTCCAAAATCTTTTGCAAGATTTCCGGAATGGAAAACAGCGGGTGCGAAATCGATTTCTCGCCTTCGCCTTCGATCAACTCGAAGATCGGTCGATCGCTGGTGGCGTAATGGTCGACTTTCAAACCTTTTCGAGCCAATTCGGCGATGATTTTTTCGATCGCAGCAGATTCGTGCAACTCGACCAACCGCCCGCGTCTACGTGTTCCATCCGTTCGCACCGGAGCCTCGGTTAATGGGAGCAACTCCTGTCCGATCTCTGTGTCGAACAAATTGAGATCCAGATTTTCCTGATGAAATTTGCGCACGGCTTTCTCGTCGTCAAAATAATGTGCGCTCTCCTCGTTCCCGTCGCGCACCTTCACCAGATAACTGGGAAGCTTACCCGACTTGGAACTGCGCTGAGCAAGGTAGGTCTCGAAATCGCCGCCGTGGCGGCGCACTGCTTCGCTTAATTTCGCGAGTTTCTCGAGCGATTCGAGAATGTCCTTCAGTTGTGTCGCGGTGAATTCTTTCTCGTCGGCGAGATTCTTCAGCCGTACGTCTTCAGCGCCGAGTGAAATGAGAATTTTATTCAGCCGCGCGTCGTCTTCGACATATTCCTCGCGCTTCTTTCGTTTGATCTGATAAAGCGGCGGTTGCGCGATGTAAATTTTTCCTGCGCGCACCAATTCGGTCATCTGCCGAAAGAAAAACGTCAGCAGCAAAGTGCGAATGTGCGAGCCATCCACGTCGGCGTCCGTCATGATGATGATGCGGCCGTAACGGAGCTTGGTCATATCGAAGACGCCTTCGTCTTTGCCGTTGCTCTCTTCCTTCGGTTTGCCAATCCCGGCGCCGATGGCTGTGATCATCGCCTGGATCTCAGTGTTTTTGAGAAACTGGTCTTCGCGCGCTTTCTCAACGTTGATGAGTTTGCCGCGGATTGGAAGGATTGCCTGGTAGCGGCGGTCGCGTCCCTGTTTCGCGGAGCCGCCAGCCGAGTCGCCCTCGACAATGTAAAGCTCGGTGAATTCCGGATCGCGTTCAGAACAGTCAGCAAGTTTTCCCGGCAAACCGCCGCCGGTGAGCGCACCCTTGCGAATAGTTTCTCTCGCCTTACGGGCAGCCTCGCGGGCTCGCGCCGCGGTAAGGACTTTTTCGAAAACGCGGCGCGCAATGGGCGGATTCTTGTCGAAGTGAGTCATCAATCCGTCGTACACGGTCGAGTTCACGATTCCATCGATCTCGGTGTTGACGAGCTTCACCTTCGTTTGCGATTCAAAGCGCGGATTGGGCAGCCTAACGCTGAGAACGGCGATTAGTCCTTCGCGTACGTCGTCTCCGGAGAGGGATGGGTCTTTGTCCTTAAGAAGGCTGTTTTGTTTTGCGTACTGATTGATTGCCCTTGTGAGCGCAGTGCGGAATCCAGTGAGATGGGTGCCGCCGTCGGGGTTCGAGATCGAATTCGCGAACGGCAAAATCTGATCGTTGTAGCTGTCGTTGTATTGGAGCACGACATCGACAAAAACTTCGTCGCGCTGTCGTGCGATGACGATCGGCTTGGGGTGCAAAACCTGCTTATTCTCGCCGAGTTGCCTAACGAACTCTTCGATTCCGTATTTGTAAAAAAAACGCTCCTTTTTCGGCGGATCGAGACGGTCATCGGTGAGCGTGATCTCCAGACCAGGATTAAGAAAGGCCAACTCGCGCAAGCGCGCTGCCAGTCGTTCGAACTTGAACTCGGTTGTGATTGTGAAAATCGTCGGATCAGGCAAGAAGGTGATCAGGGTGCCTGTGGTCTTCTTGTTTTTGATCTCGCCGATTACTGTGAGCTTGTCCGTCGTTTTGCCTTTGGCGAAGGCCATGTGATAGACCTTGCCGTCGCGCGAGACCTCGGCCTTAAACCATTCCGAGAGGGCATTTGTGCATTTCGCACCGACGCCGTGCAGTCCACCAGAATACTTGTATGCGCCTTGTCCGAATTTTCCGCCGGCATGCAGATTGGTCAGCACCAACTCGATGGCTGGCATCTTCCATTTCGGATGAACGTCGACCGGAATACCGCGACCGTTGTCGCGCACCGAGACTGACCCATCAACGTGGATGACCACTTCGATCTTTGTACAAAATCCGGCGAGATGTTCGTCGATGGAATTGTCGAGAACTTCGTAAACCAAGTGATGCAATCCGCGTTCGTCCGGATCTCCAATGAACATTCCCGGCCGTTTCCTGACTGCTTCGAGACCTTCGAGTTTGTCGATCTGCGCCGCGTCGTATTTTTGCGTTGAGGCGATTCCCGTACCAAGATTTTCGACCGGAATTTCCTCTTGAACTTGCGCCATAAAAGTGAGGCCGAGCGGCCCACCGAAACAGGATAGCCGAAAAAGGCTCCGAAACAACAAATAATCTCGTGGTTTCGAGGAGGTTATTTCCGCTACTAATGGAACTCGAAGCAGCCGCCCAACCCACTATATTGTGGTTCGGGAGGAAATTCTTCTCCCGTCGATTCTGACGTCTTGACCAGCAGTTTTTAGCCTCCGAAGATAGGCTCCTTTATGCGTCTCAAAGCCTTCTGGGAAGCCCGCTGGATTTTAGGTTTTTTTACGGTCCTCGCGATCGTTTTTGGAATGTTCTCGGCATGGGCATTCTGGTTTTTTGTGCTGCTGTTTTTGTGCACGATCGCGTTTTTCCGTGATCCCGACCGCGCAGCTCCGACAGATAAAAATTTAATCGTCGCTGCTGCCGATGGCACCGTGATGGACATTGCGGAGCTGCAGGAAAACGAGGTGCTGAAAAACAAGTCGCGCCGTGTCGGAATTTTTTTGTCGGTCTTCGACGTGCACACCAATCGTGCGCCGATCGACGGCCGCGTCGTTTACCGTCAACACCGGCCGGGGCTTTGTCTGGACGCGCGCCGGCCGGATTGTTCCGAGAAAAATGAATCAATGACGTGGGCGTTCGAGAATCCGCGCGTCACTATTGTTGTGCGACAGATCACGGGTGCAATCGCAAGACGCATCGTCGCGTGGGCGAATGTGGGGGACGAGTTAAAAACAGGCGAACGCTTCGGGATGATTCGCTTCGGCTCACGAACAGAATTATATTTGCCGCTTTCCGTCACGGTTCTCGTCAAGGTAGGCGACCACGTGGCGGGTGGAGCGACCCCGATTGCGCGACTGCCTAACGAATGAACGAACAGCCGTCGAAGATTTATCTGCTGCCGAATCTGATGACGGCAGGCAATCTGTTTTGTGGATTTACGGCTACGCTCAAAATCCTGGAAGGGGCTCTTTTGCAAAGTGCAAATGCCGATCTCGCCGCAGATCGTTTTCACGAAGCGATCTGGTTCATCCTCGGCGCGTTTGTCTTTGATTTTTTAGATGGAAGACTTGCGCGCCTCGGCGGCCACGACACCGTGTTCGGCCGCGAGTTCGACTCGCTCGCCGATATTGTTTCATTTGGCCTCGCGCCGGCACTAATGGTTTACAGGGTCGTTCTCAACGAATTCCCAAATGCCTGCTGGATTATCGCGTTCGTTTACCTGGCTTGCGGCGCGCTGCGACTAGCCCGTTTTAATTCAGCGGCAGGGCATAACGGACCCGATCGCCAGAACACCTTTACAGGTTTTCCCATACCTGCAGCTGCCGGTTTGATTGCCTCAATCACTCTGTTTCTTCTTTGGCTTGCTGAAGGCGAACACCACCTCGGCAAGTGGCGCTTCGGTCTCCCGCCGTTATTGCTCTTTCTCTCTTTCATGATGTTTAGCCGATTCCAATATCCGAGCTTTAAGGCGGTTAATTGGAAAACGAAGAAATCGATTCCGCGTTTCCTTGCGATCATCCTGGTGCTCATTTTCACCCTCTTGAATTACGAGTGGATGCCCGCGGTCTTGTTCCTGGCGTACTTGCTTTACGGAGTAGTGCGGCCATGGCTTTCGCGCGAATGGCAGCGCGAAATCGAAGAAGAAATCGGCGAAGAACCGTCCGAACCGGGCGAGCAAACACGCTAAGATTCGGACGGCCGCCAATCAGTTCCGATGAACATAAAGTTGCGTAGAGCCACGCCTGATGACGCGCAACGTTATGAAGCGTTCGCCGCAATCGCTAACCAGCATAATTTTCCGCCGATTTGCCCTCGACGGACGTAAACCGAAGACAAAACTCCCGGAATTTCAGTGGAACTTGTACAAAGTCGCAATTAGGCGACACGGCACCCCCATTGGCCTAGACTTACAACGGCGCGCCCGGGGTTCGCGCCTTATCAGCTTTGATTCAGCTTTGCTAGAACCTCAGGGTCGCGAACATCTGCCCATTCGCCGCTAAGCTCGATCGCCTTCACTTTTTTACCAGACTGTGCGAGGTCGCGGATTGCATCGGTTAGTTCGTATTCGCCGCGTGGAGACGGTTTCAATTTTGCGGTGAATTCGAAAATGCTGGGTCGAAACGCATAAAGGCCAGCGTTGTAAAACGGAACAGCGCCTTGGGACAAGTCGCTCCACTTGTCGGATTTTTCGCGGATGTCGACGAGCTCCATTTGTTCATTTACAAAAACCGCACCGCCTTTGCTCACGTCTTCGCCGTGCGTGACTGTCAGCATCGCGTCAACATTGTCGGAAAGATTCACCAGGCGTTTGTAATTCGTTGGATCAACTAAAATGTCGCCGTAGGCCAGGATGAATGGATTGTCAGTGACGAAATCGTGAGCGAGTTCCACAACACGCCCCGTCCCATCTTGTACCGTCTGCGTTTTATAGTGAATTGCGACGTTGTAGTTCGAGCCCTCGCCAAAAAAATCCTGCACAGCATCAGCGCGATAGCCAACAACTATAAGGCAATCGCGGATCCCGGCGTCGCGCAGCCCTTCGAGTATATGCTGTAGCACCGGTTTGCCGCGCACCTCGATCATTGGCTTCGGAAGGTCCGCGGTGAGCTCGCGCATCCGCGTGCCGCGGCCCGCCGCGAGTATGACAGCTTTCTCGATCTTCATGGTCGATCGGCTTCTCTGAAGGCCATGGTAATCTTCACGGCTTGTCCGTACTTGGCATCGCGTTGAGGACAACGCGATTCACCTTAACCGTTTTTTTTCCCGGTAATGATCAAAGACGGCAAGTTCGCTTCCTTAACCAATGTGGTCACCTTCGCGACATCTTCCTGTTTGATCTGCGCCCACTTCGATAACTGCTCCTCGAGTTGGGTGCTTAACATTTGAAATACCTCGAGTTGCGGTTGAGTTGGCTCCTTGTCACCGGACTCGATGGTATGACTGAACGTGTCAAACCGCTCGTTCAACATGTTCGGGAAAGCGAGGTTCGCTTCTGATCCCTTCATATTCACTTGAATGAGCTTCTGTTCGATTTCGGACATTTTGTGATCGAGATCATCCGCCGCCACGAGTGCCGGTTTCAAACGTTGATCATCACCGAAACGCTTGTGCAAGTTTTGGATCTGTAACCGCAAATCGCGGATTTCGTTAACAGCCTGGTGTAGTTGAGAAATTCCATCCTTCACTTGCATGGCCAAGGTGGATTGCTTTTGCAATGCAGCGTCCTGTCCTTTGTTTCGCGGATCGATTACAATCTTCAGTGGCGCAGTCTGCGATTTGCCGCCGACGGTTAGCTTCACCTGGTAATCGCCCGGCAGCGCCAGTGGGCCTTTTGGACCTGTGCTCGAATAGAATGCGCCGGGGATCTGAGTCGGATCGTCGTAACGCAGGTCCCACGCGAACCTGTTCATTCCTTCTTTCGCGGGGATCGTCTTCACGCGCTCAACGCGATCTGGCCATTCAGGCGGCTGCTCGGCTTCATTTTTCTCTTTGCTGGAAAGATGCCTAACGACTTTGCCGGCGTTGTCGAGAATATCGAGTGAGACTTCTTCTTTCGGCGCGGTCTTGAAATAGTAATCGATCATCGCGCCGGGAGGCGGGTTCTCACCAACTGGCTGTCGTTTGTCGAATTCCTCCGGATAATGCAGACGCAACCCAGTCTGCGGTTGATACAGAATCATGTCCGAAGCCGGTTGCGCGCTCACTTGGCGAAGCGGCGTTAAATTGTCCAGCACCCAGAACGAACGGCCGTGTGTCGCCGCGATGAGATCGTCATCTTTGACGACGAGATCGTGTATCGGCGTCACCGGCAGATTCAGCTGCAACGGTTGCCAGTGCGCCCCATCATCAAAGGAGACGAAAGCGCCGAGCTCAGTTCCTGCGTAGAGCAAACCTTTGCGCTTGGGATCTTCGCGCACGGCATGCACATACGCGCCGTCGGGAATTCCGGTGGTAATTGCGCTCCAATTTTTTCCGAGATCTGTCGTTTTGAAAATGTACGGTTTAAAATCGTCGAGTTTGTGGCGATCAACAGCCACGTAAGCGGAAGTGGCATCGTGTGGCGAAGCTTCGATCAAATCTACCGTGCTCCACTCCGGCATTTTTGGTGTGACATTCGACCAATGCTGTCCGTCATCAGTTGTGACATGGACGCGACCATCGTCTGTGCCTGCCCAGAGGGTGCCTTGTTGTATCGGCGATTCGGCTAGTGCAAATACCGTATCGTAATATTCGACTGAAGTGATGTCGTTCGTCAGCGGGCCGCCGCTCGGTTGCTGTTTCGATTTGTCGTTACGAGTGAGATCGCCGCTGATTTGTGTCCAGCTTTGTCCATCATCGGTTGTTTTGAAAACGCACTCCCCCGCTGTGTACAGCACATCCGGATTATGCGGCGAAAGCATCAGCGGCGAGACCCACTGAAAACGATGCGTCAAATCGGCGGCGCCGTGACCGGAGTTATCGAGTGGCAACGGACTGACGTCTTGCACGTCTTCTTTGCTTTTGTCGTAGCGGTTAATGAAGCCCTCATTGTTGGAATAGATGATATGCCAGTCTCGCGGATCAGGCACGACGAACCCGCATTCACCGCCGCCAGCCTCAAACCAATTTTGCCGGCCAATCACTCCTGAATCCGAACGGCTCGCAATGCCGACATTCGAATTGTCCTGTTGCGCGCCGTAAATGTGGTAGGGGAATGCGTTGTCCACCGCTACGTGATAAAATTGCGCAGTAGGCTGGTTGTTCTGAGTGGTCCAATTTTTGCCGCCGTCTGTGGAAATGGTTGCGCCGCCATCACTCACATTGGCGATTCGGTTCGGGTTCGTGGGATCGATCCAAAGTCCGTGATGATCCCCGTGCCTCGCAGGCATGAGAGTGAATGTCTTTCCGCCATCGACCGATTTAAACAGACCGGTGTTTAGCAGGTAAACCGTGTCTGCAGATTTTGGGTCCGCGTAAACTTTGCTGAAATACCAGGCGCGCTGACGAAATCGGCCATCGTCATTTATTCGCGTCCAATGCTGGCCGGCGTCATCGGAGCGGAAGAGGCCGCCGTCCTTGGCTTCAATAATCGCGTAGACACGATTGGAATCAGCTCCCGAAACCGCAATGCCGATCCTGCCGAGAATTCCATCCGGAAGCCCATTTCCCTCCAGACGTTTCCATGTTACGCCATTGTCTTCAGATCGATACAACCCGCTGCCCGGCCCGCCACTGGAGAAAAACCACGGTTGTCGCCGCGCCTGCCAGAGCGACGCAAACACGATGTTGGAGTTATGCGGATCGAAAACGACGTCGATGCCGCCTGTGTTTTCATCTTTGGACAAAACTTTCGTCCACGTTTTGCCGCCGTCGCTTGTGCGAAAAATTCCGCGTTCCTGATTCGGACCAAATGCATGGCCCAGCGCCGCTACGAGGACTACATTCTCGTTTCGTGGATCGACAATCAGCGCTCCGATTTGATGCGTATCTTTTAACCCGACGTTCTGCCAGGTTTTGCCAGCGTCGATGGATTTGAAAACGCCGGTGCCGTACGTCGTATTGCCGCGAATGGCAGCCTCGCCAGTCCCGACATATACCACGTTGTGATCCGATGGCGCCACTGCCAGAGCGCCTACGGATGAAATCGGTGCTTTATCGAACAGCGGCGTCCAATTTGCGCCGCCGTCAGTTGTCTTCCAAACACCGCCTGCAACCGCGCCGAAATAATACGTGTCCGGTTCGCCTACGACGCCTTCGATCGCCAGCGCGCGCCCACCACGAAACGGACCGACTTCCCGCCAACGCATGCCATTGAACAATTTTTCGTCGATTGTTCCGGGCGGCGTTGGAGTAGGGGAACCAGCCGATTGAACAGAAGCTGGTGAAATGAAAACAGCTAAAACAAATCCAACCAGCGCAGGAAGACGGTGATGTGGAGCAATCATCCGCCTACAGTGTAAAGCTTGCGGCTTCCTTCAACTGGAATCGCGCAAAGTGCGCGATGCTTGTCGCAAGCCTGCAGCGAACGCGAATCGGACTTGTTAGATCGGCACAGACCCTCTAAACATCTGCCTCAATATGGCTCGCGTAACACGCTCCGCGCTCTCGACACTGTAATTCGATCGCAGGTTTGCCATGCTCTTTAATTCGCTCACGTTCGTCGTTTTCTTCGTGGTCGTTGTCACTCTTTACTGGAGCATTCATTCGTGGCAGGCGCGGAAAAATCTTCTCGTCACAGCCAGTTACATTTTTTACGGGGCCTGGAACCCGCCGTTCGCTGCGCTCTTGTTCGGGACCACCGCGATGGATTTTTGGCTTGGCCGTCAAATGGCCAAAGCCAGAGATCAACATGCAAGACGTCGCTGGCTGGTCGCGAGCGTTTGCATGAATCTGAGCATGCTCGGGTTCTTCAAATACGGAAACTTTTTGCTCCAAAATTTCCAGTGGCTCCTCGCGCGCCTTGGGATCATTTATCAACCGCCGCATCTGGACATTCTGCTTCCGGTCGGAATTTCTTTTTACACTTTCCATTCACTTTCGTACACGCTCGACATTTATCGAGGCGTGTTGCGACCAACGAAGTCTTTGCGGGATTTTATTCTCGCCGTCTCTTTTTTTCCGCAGTTGGTTGCCGGTCCGATCGTACGCGCCGGTGACTTTCTTCCGCAGCTTCTCCATCCGCCACGTTTAAAAAACGGCCAATTTCTCTGGGGACTGGCGCTGATGACTCTCGGACTGTTTCAGAAAATTGTTCTCGCAGACACCCTGCTTTCGGGCTGCGCCGATCGGGTGTTCGGTTACCCCGGACCGTTGGTTGCGCTGGATTCGTGGGCTGGCGTGCTCGCATTCGCCGGGCAAATCTTTTTCGATTTCGCCGGCTATTCTCTTTGCGCGATCGGCGCAGCTTTGACACTGGGTTTCCATTTGAAGGACAACTTTCGTTTCCCTTATGCAGCGATCGGTTTCTCGGATTTTTGGAGGCGATGGCACATTTCGCTTTCCACTTTTCTTCGCGATTACCTTTACATTCCACTCGGTGGCAATCAGGTAAGACCCTTCCGTGCGGCGCTTAACCTTGTAATCGTCATGTTCCTCGGTGGACTTTGGCACGGCGCCGCCTGGACTTTTGTTGTTTGGGGCTTGCTGCACGGCTCTTATTTGGTGATCGAACGCATCTTTCGCGTTTCGTTCGAACATAAACCCTGGGCGAGCACGTTACCTATTCGCGTCCTCGCTTGGTTCGCCACTTACGCGGCAGTTTGTATTGCGTGGGTATTTTTCCGCGCGTCCGATTTCACGATCGCGAGCCGAATGCTCGGCGGCATGTTCGGTCAACATCCGCACGGCGACGCGATTCTTTCCACCCGTGAGTTATTGCAAATTGGAAGCGTCACAGCCGGTTTGATCGCGATGCATTGGGCGATGCGCGATAACACATTTGAGACGACAGTAATGCGTTTGCCGCCCTGGACGATCGCTGCCATCGGGTCCGCTATGATATGTGCCATCATTGTCACTCAAGGAAGCAGTAATGCCTTCATCTATTTCCAATTTTAAAGAACGCCTGCGACTGCCGCGGTTGTTCTTCCGCAAACCTTCGCGGGAGGAACAAATTCACGGCGGTCCGCCTCTCGAATTTGAGCGGCCGATTCCTCCGGCGCCCTGGCGCGGAATCGCCATTGTAGTCACTATCGTCGTCATCGCTGCGACTATGGCATGGGAATTGTACTGCCGCTCGCTCGGCTATGGACCGACGCTCAAGGACAACGAAGATTTGTGGACGCTGCGACGCCGTGTTGTTGAACCGGAATCCATCGTCGCTATCGGCGATTCGCGCGCATGGTTCGATGTCGATCTGGATGAATTGCAAAAGGGGTTAAGCAAACGCCCGATTCAACTCGCGATGGCTGGCTCAAGCGCTTGGCCTGTTTTGGCTGATCTGGCGAACGACAAGAATTTTCACGGCACGATCATTTGCAGTGTTGTCCCGTATTTGTTTTTCGCGCCGCCCGGGTCTCCGCCGATGGACCATGCCGAGAAAGGAGTAAAGCGGTTTCACAATCAAACGCCCGCCCAGCGTGTCAGCGAATATCTCGCGATGCCGCTGGAAGAGCATGTTGCGTTTTTGAAACCGAACGATTTGACCCTCGAAGCGCTCTTAAATCAATTGCCGATCCCGAATCGTCCGGGTGCGCTAGTGCCACCGCGGTTTCCGCCCTACTTTCAAACTGTGGATCGCGAGCGTCGCGCGCGAATGTGGGAGAAATGCGCTGAACCCGGGAGCGAATTAGCGAAACGGATCCAACAAATTTGGATTCCGCTGTTTACGCCGCCAGCGCCTCCCACTTACATACCGAAGGACGTTTTCTTCGCGCAAATGAATGAAGGAATCAAAAAACGTTTTGCTGACGTGACCGCGGCCGTGGACAAAATCCGATCACGCGGTGGAAAGATTGTTTTCGTTCGCTTTCCAAACAGCGGTGGTCTCAAAGAACTCGAAGATCGGATCATGCCGCGAGAAAAAGCCTGGGATCCGCTTTTGAAAATGACGGGTGCGCCCGGAATTTATTACTCTGATTTTTCCGAGCTTTCTGGGTTTAACTGTCCCGAATGGTCGCATTTGTCTGGGGCTGATTCGGTGGAATTCAGCAAACGCCTCGTTCCACATCTGCGTGCTGCACTGAACATGTAGGTACCTGATCGCGGTTGCGGTTTTACGCGAACGCTAAAAAGAATACCTACGTGTTGATTGCAGTTTCGATGCCGCCCGATGCCGCTGTTAGAGGAAGTCGCAAAGACCTTTTCGGCACATCGCCAGAATACTTTTGACGAACCAATTATCGGATTCGATCTATCGCGCGTTTCACCGAACGAATTGTATAAACTTGAATCGGCGTTTGGGCCGCATGGTTAATCAACTAAGCGTAGCCAAAAGTTTGTCACCGATCGGACTGCCAAGCCCACTGCACGCATCCCAACCCGGACCAGCATTGTACTTCCCAAGTTTCCCGTCGATGTCGTTATTGCCCTGGCTAATATCGCGAAATGCGCTGGGCGTTTTGTAGAGTAAATCGTGGCAAAATCCGACCGGCTTTTTGTTCTTCTGCGAGCGTGCCTGATTAGCCAGTGCAAAGAGTCCCGCATATAGCGGCGCTACGGCGCTCGTCCCGCCGATCACTGCTCGTTTGCCGTTGAGAACAATTTGGTAGCCGGTCTCGGGATCCGCTGTGCCCGACACATCCGGTACACCACGGCCAGCTTTGCGTTTTGGCGATTTCGGGATCGAGATGCCGCTTTGGTACGTTGGTTTGCGGAAATAATTGCTAATGCCGCCGCCCCCAGAACCGCCCGTTACACCGTCGTTCCAAACTGACTCGGTCAGGTCGCGGTTTGTCCGCAGTCCGCCACACGAGATTGCCTTATCATTTGATCCTGGAAAATCTGCGTGGGGTTTACCGTCACTTTGCTCCAAATCAGACGAGCCTGAGTCTCCCGCCGCTACAAAGACAGTGACGTTATTCGCGGCAGCATCCTCGAGAGCAGCGCTCATCGCGTTGCGGTATGCTGCGTGGAAAAATCCTCCGGGCCGCCCCAACTGATCGAAATGATCGAGGGCTTATACGTCGAGTCAAAGACAGCCGCATGTATCGCGTTCATGAATCCGCGGTCAGTATTGGGTGCGAAATAAACTACAATAGTGGCTTCCGGCGCGACAGCCCCGGCCACTTCGATGTCCAACGCGACCTCACCATCTGCATCAGGATTCGGCCCCGGGACATTCGCACCGCCGAGAACACCGACAGGAACAATCGTCGGTGTGCTCTTTTTGATGCTCTTGAAATACGCATTCATATCGGCCGTTGTGTAACCGGTGCCTGTCGGAGTGCGCGTCTTACTGTCGAAATCATTTAGCTCAATAATTGCTATGCACTGACCTTTTCCAGTTAATTTGCCGACTGGGAAGCCATACAGCCGCGCCAAATCAGGAACGGAAAAGCTTAAGTTTTTTTTTGTTGCTGGCTGCGCTGCGCCGCGCTGCTTTGGCGGCCGAAAAAAACGCGAATGTGCGACCGCAGCCGGCCGGCTATCGAAGCCGCTCCAGCTAAGCAAGGCTTTTTGCAGCGACGCGGGAAGGCCGAGCGCGCCTTGCCGGGCGCGGTGGGTTATTCCATGTTGTTTGACCCAACGAAGATTCCCGGGATCTATTCCGGCTGCGCGATAGTCGCGCAGAGTTGCACCCACCTGGATAAGGCGTGTCTCGAGAGTTTTTTCCGGGGTGCTTCCTTCGACTACCGAGATGTGGTTTTCCGCCAGAAAGCCGTAGACCAAATCCACGTCTTTCTGTGACGCGCCGCCGGTTTTCTGGCGGCGAAGAACGATGGTCGTTCTTATGAACTCGTTGTCCGGGATCGTGGGACCCCTCGGAGCCGGTCTTTGGACACGGCTCGCAGCAAACGTTTTTGATTTAACTTTCGCCATAATATTTTCGCACGTTAATCACTTACCATGCCGCGATGAGCGCCCAGCAGACGATGCTGCTACACACCATGCTCCAGCGGCCAAAACCTTTGTAAATTTGTGCGCCCAATTGGGCTTGGTCGCGCCCTTGCGCGCTGAACTGTCGGGCTTTGGTTCCAAGCCTTTCGGCCATGGGATATCGTTGAAGCGGGATAATCCTGTCGCCGCCGTGAAGGCGAGAAACGCCAGGCCTTCAGGCGCCTCGGAGTCAAAGTCGATAATTTCACGCTCCAAATCCTCTGTTGAGGCCGCACGGTTCGCCGCTGCGGTGACCGCGAAAGTCGACCGAGGCGCAGGCCGCGCAATTGGGTCGAAGCCGAGATTCCGATGCACCCACTGACGATCAGCGATCATCGTTCAACTCTTTCTAGCGAAGTACTGCGTTGGACATCAATCGAAAACTTCGGACCTGCTATCGGGCTTTTACCACGGCAAAACAGGAAGGTGGTCGTAAGTTCACGCGTTGATTACAGCCATGCTGGGCGCGCGGGCTTCGACGGCGCCGCCATCTGTCGGGTGACCGCCAAATCGTCGCGCAGCGAAATACGATCCGATCACGAGCACAGCTGCGATCAGTTGTGCAACGAGCGTTTCGACTGTTGGGAAAACGGCGAACCAGAGTCCCATCCAACCCGGCATGTATGTGTCGAGAAACGGAATCGGCGTAGTGGGAATCCAGTGCACGCGCTGCATTTCCTGGGCTTGCTCGCCAACCATCACAAGCAGTACAACGCCTAGCAGAATGCCGGTACTGATCAGCATTTTCCGATACGGCAGACGCTGCTGAACAACAAATGTGAGCACGGCCACCATGCCGGTCAGCGCGAGCCCGAGGAGCGCACCTTTCAACACAACCCCCCCACCGAGTCGCAAATTGTAACTCTGCAAGAAAAGCACGACTTCAACGCCTTCCCGATACAGTGAGGTGAACCCAAGCAAGATTAAACCCCACCAAAGACGCCTCTGTGAAATTTCCGCTGTGCGCGCGTTTTCGAGTAAAGCTTTGCGCCGGCGATTGTGGGCGCGGATCCAGCCGCCCCAGTAAATTTTATGAAAGAACCAATTCATGATGACGAGCAGAACAATGATGGCCAGCAAACCGGTGGCAGCCTGAAGGGCGAGTGCTGACATATTGTCGCCAAGCGACACGACGATTCGGACGGCGATGCACCACGTAATGAGCGTGGCAACAAAGGCGAAGGCGGCACCAAAGGCGACTGGCCGGCGATGCTCGCGCTTGGGGCCAGTCATGCTTGCCGTGACGGCTGCCAGCACCAGGATGCATTCCAAGCCCTCGCGGAAGACGAGAATACCAATGTCGAAGAAAGCAACCGTTGAACTGGTGTTCGGTCGCAGTGGATCAGGAGCACCTTGTGCCGTAATTCCCTGCCAGATGAGCATCGACGCCACGAACGCCGCTGCTGCGAGAACGCTGATGCGCAAAGCGAGCTTCATTTGCGATCTGAGCGTAGCACATTGGCTAAACAGCTGCTGTTGATGGATTGCTTTTTTTTAGCGGCTAATTGCACCACCAATTGCCGCTTGTCTTTCACTAATTTACGGTCATCGCGACATGCCAAAATATGTTCTTGGTCATCATTTGAAAGGCGAGGGAACGCGTCTCGAGCTGATGTCGGAATTATTGGATCCGATGCATCGCCGATACATTGATGCGCTCGACGTGGTGAAGCCTGGGGCTCGCACACTTGAAGTTGGATGCGGGAATGGATCGATTTCTGCGTGGCTCGCCGAACGCGTGAGCCCTGGCGGAACAGCCGTGGCTATCGATCTGGATTTATCGCTCATTCAGATTCGCAAGGAGAACCTTGAATTGCGCGAAGCCGACATTCTTGCCGGTCCGGTAGAGCGCGGAGCATTTGATCTAGTCACAGCGCGCGCTGTGCTTCACCACATCGCCGATCCAGAAACGGCAATCGCGAATATGATTGCAAGCTTAAGAGCAGATGGCGCGCTTCTTCTGATCGAACCCGATTTCCTCCCGGTCAGCATCGCAGAACCTCAAGAGGTGCGCGCATTCTGGGATGCCTGGCTTGTATGGTCGCGCGAGCGAGGAATCGATTACCATATCGGGCGGACACTTGCGCATCGAGTGGCTTCGCTCGGCTTAACAAAAATCAGTGGCACAGCAGAAACCGCAATTTATAACGGCGGCTCGTTGTGGGCAGACTACTGGATTCAAACGGTTACTGAACTGCGCGGCGACTTGATAAGCACCGGTAAACTCGATGAGGCCCTAATCGATTGCTTTGTCACGTACTGCTGCGATTCGAACTGGTGGACCCAGACGATCGCGTTCACCGCAGTGCACGGCCGTACTCTCGGTGGCTAAGCCGCACCACCGGTTGTGATTTTGCGTCGATCGAGTAACTTCGGCGGTGCGACGTTTTCGGGCATTTACGCTAATCGAGATTGCCCTCAGCATTTTTATATTGCTGCTGCTGCTCTTACTAGCAGTGCCGAGTTTGAGTGGAGTGATCTCTAACAGACGGCTGAAGCAATCTCTCGATGGCTTCAACCAGCTTGTGAACCAGGCGCAGGAGCGAAGTGTAACCGAACGCCGTGCGTATCTGATTGTTTGGGGCAAAAGCAGTGTCCTGTTGCGACCGGAAGTTTTCACAAAAGATGAGGAAGAGAAACCGACGTCGGTGTTGCGCCTCCCCAAGGGCAGCTGGATTAAGATCTCACTGCCGGCAGCGTTGACAGGGAACCCTCCCGCTGAATGGATATTCTGGCCATCCGGCACCTGCGAGCCCGCGAGAGTCCAATTCGGAGGTCCCGCCGGCAGGTGGACGGCGGATTACTCGCCCCTCACAGCGCAGCCTGAACTCACGCAATATGCGGCAAGGTGACCCCCAATGGAATGACGGAGTAATCGAGAAACGGGGTAATGAAATTTTCAACACTCCCACACTCCAGCACTCCAATATTCCAATCATGGCTGCAAGACCGATTCGACGACGCTCGGGATCGAAACACGCGTTTGCCCTGTACGAAGTCCTGCTCGGCGTAGCAATTTTTGCTCTTGGCGTAATCGCGATGGGACGTGCGGTGGAGAATTGCATCAACGCAAGCTCGATCAGCGCAGAAGAAAATGTTGTGCGTCAGATCCTATCGGATCGCATGGCTCAGGTTCAAGCCGCGTCGGCGATCCCCGAGCCAGAAAAGGAATTCAAAGTCGGGACCAATTATGGCAGGGTGACTTTGACGCAGAAAACTGCTTCCGTCACTTTGACCGAGCCTGACAATACGATTATCAACGGAATCAATCTCGTCATCTTAACTGCGCACTGGCATCACGCCGGGCTTCCGCAATCAAGACAGATTCAGTTTTATGTCTATCGATCTGGCTAAGCTGATGAAACGGCGAATTGCTTCGGCAAGCGCGGTGCGTGGTGACTATCACGGTTTCACATTGCTCGAGATCATGCTGGCCGTGGCCATCCTGGGAATGATGGCCATCGCAATTTTTCGTTTCGTGCAAACCAATCTGACTGCGCTGCGGTTCTCATCGGAGACAGCGGCCGTAGACGCACAGTATGACGGCCTCCGTGATTTGCTTACAACTCAATGGCAGGGCTTGACACCGCTTCGAGCAAAAATGGTTGGCGAGACACTCAAATTAAATGACCGCGAGCGCGATGAGATAAAATGGAACTGCGGCGCTGGTCCCGGGCTACTGACGCGATATGCGCCGGGCGAGTTCACCGCTGTCTTGCGCGTGCAACCAGGGAACGACAACAGCGATCGGCTCGATCTGGGCATTTTGCGCAAGCCGGAGAACGATTCCGGTGCTGTGGAAAAAAACGAGTCCTGGGTGCCGTTGATCAAAAATGTTGGCAGCCTTCAAATCAGCTACTTCGATCCAAACGTCAACGACTGGTTGCCGCGGTGGCCTGGAGGAAATCGCCTGCCCTCGCTCGTCAGGGTCAGCGTCGGTCGCCCGGACACCACTGATCCGTGGGAAGCAGTCATCCCTCTAAGGCGGACACCGTACTCAGCCGACGCAATCTTATGACAACACTTTCCCGAAGCTGCAAACGAGATTCAGGCGCCGCACTGCTGTTGGCGCTCTGGGCGCTATTTTTGCTTGCGAGCGTCGTGTTTGCATGGGCACTCAATATTAATTCGCGCCTGACCGTTTCTGGGACGGCAAACCGTGTATTGTCGGCGGAGGCAATGGCTTCCTCCGGTGCAGAGGTTGCATTGAATCCCGCGATTACACCTGCTTCGGCAAACCTGCATAAGAAAATGGGCAATGACAGTTACGATGTTGAGATGACTGGCGAATGTGGGCGTTTCAACTTGAACTTGCTGGCGCCGAACGGAGTAGAGAACCCAGCGCTCGTAGCGGCCCTGCGCCAATATCTCAACATCAAAGGTGTAGACCTAAACGATCTGGACGTCATGATGGATGCTTTACTCGACTGGATATCGCCGACCAAAGGGCTGCATCGCTTAAATGCGCCGGAGGAGAGTGATGACTATCATCCCCCACATACGCCTCTCACTTCGGTGGATGAACTTAAAAACATTTCTGGATGGGCTGAATACACTTCACATCCCGGATGGGACGAGGATTTCACCACGATCTTTGGTGGCTGTCAGCAGATCGATGCAGCGTACGCTTCACGTGACGTGTTACGCGCGTTTGGAATTCCAGATGCTTTTGTTGATCGCTTCCTTCAGGTGCGGCGTGGGCCGGATGCACTCGATGGAACAGCCGACGATCCGCAAATGGACCAGCCAACGGCATTTTCACTTCTTGGTATTCAAGGCCCCGGAAGTGCGCCTGCACCTGCGCCTGTCCCTGTTCCTGGGGGAACTGGGACAACACCGCAGGTTAATGGAATTCAAAGTCTGCTCGTGTTCAAAAGCCCGAACCCCGTATTTCGCATCGTGAGCGTCGGAAAATCGGGCGATATAACGCGGTCCGTTCAGATGGTAGTGCAAAAACAGGTCACGCCCGTTGGCGTTGCAGTTGGAGTAGGAACTTCGATCGCCGCTGGCCATCCTCAAGTGCTCAGTTGGAAGGAGCTTTAAGATCCAGACCGGAATGCCATCGATTTTTATCATTCCAACTTCTAACGGCTGGAATCTTGTTCGCTCAGCTGCGCCTGCATCGCCGCCTGATGGTAAAGGTTTGCACAAAAATGGAGGCGAGGGCGAAGCCGGTTCGGCAAAAACTGAGCACAACGGCTCATGGACGGTCCGCAAACTGCAAACGCTCGAGGAAGCAGTGCCGCTACTCTCTGCCAGCGACGAGTTCGTTCTCGGCTTGCCTGTCTCGGCTGTAATCGCACAACGGTTTCGTCTGCCGAGCGTCGATCCTGCGGAGTTTCCGGAAATGATTCGTCTTCAGATCGAAAAGTTACTGCCCTTTCCGGCAGATGAAGTGACGAGCGATTTTGAACTGATCGAACAGAACGAAAGTGAAAGCGTGGTGTCTGCGATTGCGATTAGAAACGAGCAACTTGCAGAGATGGCTTCGCCACTCCTGGCCCGCGGTTACATTCCGAGGCAGATCACTGTGTATGCCGCGCAACGCGCCACCACACACGCGCCCAATGGCAATGCTCTTCTGATTTATCCCGAAGGCGAGATGCTCGTTTACGCGATGACCGAGAATGGCAAACTCAGCCTTGCGCGATCGATCGAACGTAACGGCGATCATCTTCAACTGGAATTGCCGCAACTGCGATTGAGTGCCGAACTGCAAGGCATAGACTTGTCCTATCCACATGTTTTTCTGGACGAGACCTGCTACGAACTGCGCGAGACGGTCGAGGGAATTCTAACCAGCCCTACAGAGATTGTCGGAATCGAATTGCCACCGGCCTCGGTCAAACTAAATCTTTTGCCTGAAAGCTGGCGCCGCCGCCGCCTGCAATTGACGCGGCAACTGGAATGGCGAAAGCGGCTTCTTTGGGTAGGTGGCGCTTATCTGGGGGTTCTGGTTTTGTTGTTCGCTTATCTGGGGCTGTTGCGGTTTCAGCTGGGACGACTCGATCGTCGCATTGCGGGAGACGCGCCTGGGATTGAGTTCGTACGCACGACCGAAGCAAAATGGAAGGCGCTCGCACCCGCGATCGATCCGCATTACTACCCGGTCGAAATTCTGCAGCATTTGTTTGAAAGCCTGCCTTCTGCCGACGTACGCATCACCCAATATAATCAGTCGGCTCGTCAGATCTCCGTGGACGGGGAGGCGAACACGGCTGCGCTTGCTTACGAATTCATCGACAAGATTAAGAAGAATCCCGAGTTGCGAACATTTCAATTTGATATGGCTGCACCGAGGATTTTGCCTAACAATCACGCGCAATTTCGCCTGGAGGGGAAACCGAAATAATGCCGGCTTGGTATCAACGAATGAACGCGCGTGAGCGTGTGCTCTCGTGGATTGTCGCGGGGACGGTGGCTGTGCTGCTCAATCTTTGGATCTTGAGTTCGCTCTGGGGTGCAGTCTCCAGTGCGCAAAGGGAATTTGGCACACGCAAAAGTAAGCTGGCCGAGCAAGCTGTTTATGTGAAAGAGCGCGACACGTGGACGAAGCGCGACGAGTGGATGCGGCAGCATCAGCCGACCCTCAAAGATCCATCGGAAGCTTCCGCGCTGCTTGATCAAGTCAGAGAAGTCGCCAACAAATACAATATTTTGGTTGAAAATCCTGCGATCGGAACAGGCGAGAGCACTCCGAATCATCAGACGCTTTTTGCTTCGATTGAAACGAAAAGTCCGTGGCCGCCCCTGGTCCATTTTCTCTACGACGTGCAACGGCCGCAGGAATTTGTGGTTTTTGAAAATGTGAATCTCGCGATCGACGGCACCGATCCCACAATGATGCGAGGGAAGTTTAAGATCGCTCGCTGGTTTGCACCGGGACAAAAGGGAAAGTAATAAACAAGAACTGAAGTTTATGAAATATTCGCTCACTCTCGCAACGATCATCGCGATCGCTGGAGTAACCTACAGCCGTGCCGAGGATGTTCTTCCGCCGCACTACAATTTCGATCGCTACTCAAAAATGATGGATCAATCACCATTCGCGATTGCCACTGCCATCGCAGCGCCCGCTGCAACTCCAGATTTCGCAAAGGATCTTTACATCGCAAACGCCGCGAAATCGCAGGACGGTGATTTGGTAACGCTGGCTTCCACGGCCGATCACAACTTCAAAAAATATCTTACTACAAGGGAGTCGGTGGACGGTTACAGCATCGCCAGCATCGAGTGGTCCGACAAAGTCGGTCAGACAAAGGTGACGATCGGTAAAGATGGAAATTTTGCGACGCTTACCTTCAATCAAGCGCTATTGTCGCAAGTGTCGCCAGGCGGAGCTGTTCCAGCCAGAACGTTGCCTGCTCCTGCGATGCCGAATCCGATCAACATTCCGAATACACGCGCACCAAAATCGCCTCCCAATGTGCCGCCAGAATTGCAACAGTTAATCCCTTCGAGAGACTCGATGTCGCCG
Source organism: uncultured Verrucomicrobiae bacterium (assembly GCA_963825355.1). Taxonomy (GTDB): domain Bacteria; phylum Verrucomicrobiota; class Verrucomicrobiia; order Chthoniobacterales; family UBA10450; genus Udaeobacter. Next base: position 406,794 of record CAWGSY010000017.1, read on the forward strand.
CGTACACGTGGCATGATTCAGCGGAACCCGAGAGCAACGAGGGGATCGGCGGCGGGTGGGAATGATGCGGCTACGAAGCAGTAGCCTGTAGCTGCGCCGTCGACGCCAGACTTCCAGAGGAAGTCCTAACCGCCACCGAAGTCGTCGTCTGACGTATCAGGCAGACGGTCGGGTCCGGCGGAATAGAGATCGTAGCCGCCTGGATTTTTCAGACCAGGGCTCCGATAAATATAATCGCTGCCCCAGGGATCCTTCGGCATTTCCCTAAACAACTGATACCAACGAGTGGGTCGGGGATCGTTTTGTGGCTGGGTCACCAACGCCTGCAAACCCTGCTCTGTGGTCGGAAAAAAGCCGTTCATGCTTTCGTACAATTGCAGTTGCGTCTTGATCGCTTGAATGTCCGCTTGAACGCGCATGCTTTTGGCGATGCCGGTCGTGTTCCCAAGTTTTGAAATCGCGACTCCCAGGATGATCACGATGATGCTTACCACGAGCATGATTTCCAATAGCGTGAAGCCCTGCTGTTTTCTTCTCATTCTCATCTCAATTAGGGGGTTCCTCCGTCCCGTGTGCGACTATAATACCGTGGATCTTCAAAAATTTCTATCAGCATCTGGTTTGGATCAATGCCGACGCAACACTCCAATATTTCGGCTAATTCAATGTGACAGCTTCACTGTCACTTAAGTTCAATTGCCGGTTCGCAGAAGATAATCCGACTTGTCCCAAATGTACTTTAACTGGACTTGCGTCGACCGGATTGCGGAGGCGCCAGTGCCCGCTGCGTTCGTGACGATGAGATCGTTCGCACCCACTTTCAAGACTGAGGCCGGCACCATTTTCTGGGCGCGCAGCCATCCTGTGTAGTTGAAATGCATCTCAGTCGTAAGGGGCTCGGATTCGCCTCGATAACCCGGATCGCCGAGGTCCGGCAGCGTGAGTGCAACCGGCCCGATGTTCTGGCCGTTGACATAGACTTCCGGCGGCGCGTCGATGCGCGGGTTTGCGATTTCAAAACTCAAAAGCGCAGTGAGCGGTTGAGCTTCGATCGGAAATTGGAACACGGCGTTTTCCTGCGTCCGAGCGTCAAGGTGAATTGCATCCGCCGCCAGAGTGGCAGTCACGGTTCCGAAGTTCTCGACATCTTCCGGCGGGGGGTGCAGCGCTGGCGCCACCGAGAACGGCTCGGGAATGACATCGCGAGGTTCGGCGTTTACTGGATGAACGACCTCACTGGCTGTCATCCAGTCGAGATAAGCCGCACGGATTGTTTTTCCGTCGCCGGGAACTTCAACATCGATCGCCGAGGCGCCGGTCATCGGGATGAGCACCGAATCCGAGCTGGGCAGATTCATTCCAGCGCCGAGTATGCCGGAGCGCAAAATGTGGCTACCCGATTCGTCCCAAGCCACTAATTCGGGCTGTTGATTCGGCTTGTCGTCGAAGAACAATCGAAAGAAGAGAATTTTATAATCGGGACCCGGTTGAGTCACTCGAATGCGAAAAACACTTTTCGACGCGCTACCGCCTTCAGTGAGTTCACCGGGCAAAAGCGTGAGCGCTTCGACCCATGGCGGGGCCTCTTGAGTTTTAGAATTGCGCGACATCGTTTGGCGCAGGTCGAGCCACGCGCTTGATGGAAGCGGCTTTGCAATCGAGGCAGGCGGTGCGGGCAGAGCGTCGGTCAAAGCTTCTTGCGCACTTATGCGGCAGACCGCAGCCAAGAAGATCGCAAACACAGCCCGGGGTAACATTGAAGGCGCGAAACTAAGTCAGACCCGACGTGCTTTGCAAGCTGAGAGTTTAATGCGGTCTGACTTGTAAGCTGTGCGTCATCTCAAAGACCGCCGACAGAATACTGAATACAACCAAGCCTACCAGCCCCGCGATGATTACAATGATCACCGGCGGAATCAATTGCGAGATTATCCCGACCGATCGATCAAGTTCGCGCTCATACACGTCCGCAATAGCCTGCATCGTTTCGGCGAAATGTCCGGTTTGTTCGCCCACGGCCATCATGTCAGTAAACAAATCCGGAAACAGCTTCTGCTGTTGCAATGCAGCGGAGAGCGTCGTGCCGTCGATGACCGCTCTGCGCACCTCGCCTAATTTTGCTTCGAGAAAACGGTTGCCTGCTATCTCGGTTACGAGATCGAGTGAACGCAGCAAAGGCACGCCGTTTTCCATTAGAGTCCCCAGCGTACGCGCAAACTGCGCATAATAACGATGGCGAATCACTCCTCCGTACCCAGGGATCAGCAATCGGAACCGATCCCATCCAATCCGCCCTTCTTGAGTACGAACCATGGCGCGGAAACCGATCACTGCCGCAACCACTATCAATATGCCGACCCACCAATAGCCAGTGATCGCATGATGAAATTGAAGCAAAATCCGCGTCGGCAATGGGAGCGCGCCGCCTGTTTGCGCCATGAAGCCGGTCAACTGCGGCACCATGAACGTAATAAAAATCGTGACGAGGATAGCGCCGGCCAGCGCGAGAAATGCGGGATAAATCAACGCCTGTTGCACGCGGTCTCGCAAGTCCTTCGCTTGCATCAGATGTTTCACCAAGCGCAGCAGAATTTGCGGTAACGCACCGCTGGCCTCGCCCGCAGCGACGAGATTCACAAAGAGCGGCGGAAAAATTCGCGGCATCTCGCCCAAAGCCTGCGAAAAGCTGCGACCGTCAATCAGGGCCTGATGCAGTGTATGCGTCATTTGCTGAACGCGGGGATGCTTCAACCGTTTCTCCAACACCGACAATGCTTCGTCCAGGGTCATGCCGGCTTTCAGCAAATGGGCGAGCTGCTCAGTGAAAATTAGCAGTTGCCCGTGCGGAATTTTCAGGCTTCGCGTCGGTGTGCTGACTTCAGGCGAGCTCAGTAGCCGCAATTTTCGTTGAGTCGCGGCCGGCTTTGTTACTTTAACTTCTGCAGGCTTCGCCGCCTCGACCACATCAATCCGAATCGGAATGCAATGTTGCGATTCAATCTGACGGATCGCAATGGCGCGATCTGCGCAGTCCAGAACCCCCTCAACTAAACCGCCCTGCGCGTTGCGCGCACGATAAGTAAACTGTGGCATCGGCGGGGGAAAGTAATCGGAAACAGTGAATCTCAAAACTGGAATCTGGTTTCACTCTGGACAAATAACTTTCAATAATCAGGTCACCTAGGAAAAAATTTTACTTGTCGTGCCGTCGGAACCTGATAAGAAAGCCCGCCATGAGTTATGCAGCAGCGATCATCGTCGTCTCCATTGCGTTCGTTTCGCAAGCGTTCGCAGTGTTACGGCCAATCTTTCCCGCGAAAGCCAGCCCGCCATTTGGCGCCGAAGCGATCGTAATAGGAAAGGGTTCGACCCAACATTCTGCAAAACAGGCGACTGCTACAGCGCTAAAATAAGCGCTGTCTCAGCCTGAGACGCAGGCACGCGCCTGCGTGACAGGAGCTTTCTCATCTCCGTTGTCGGCGTCGTAGTCAGTGAAAAGTCTACTCCGGTTTTGGAGTCAGATCAGAGGCGGCAAGCCATATTTTTAAGTCCAAACGTAGCGCCGAGGGCAGCTACGTGATCGCATCTAAACGCGACCGATCCTAGCCATGGTGGCCATCATCGCATTAAATTTGACGTCGATGACAACCACGTTTGCGCCTTTCCGTCGTAAACGCGAAGAATAGTGTCGCGCGGCGATAGAATTCGGGTTGGTTGAACGGGGATATACGCCCGTTCACATCTGCGCCAGGATTGCAACCCAGTACCGAATTTGAGTAACCGTCACGGTCGCCCCATTCGCTATGAGACCGATTTCAACACGTACGTTAACTTTTTGATTTTCATCGTCCCAGTCTGCCTCGACGGAGTGAATATTGACCGTGAATTCCCGCGGCGCGGCTTGTAGACTTACGATCTGCGAAGCTACTGAAGCTGTGCCGATCGCCCGATGAAATTGCAAGCGCGTAAGAGATGGTCCCACCAGGAAAGTCCATGTCTCGGTGGTACGCTGCTGACGCGTCGCTTCGATACAGACGTTGGCTGCGCCACTAATTGTGAAGAGCCGATTTGCTCCTTCTGGACCGGCTACAACTGCTTCTATAACTTGCTCTCCAATCGCGTCCGTTGTGGGCATTACAGCACGTCCTTGTAAATTCGATCGAAATCCTGATGCGCTGTCAGCCGACTGTCAATGTCGTAAAGAAACCTTCATGTTTCCAGGGATCGAGAGAGGCTGGGGCGGGAATGGAGCCGGCGGAAAGAAACCGATCGGGTTGTGAGGCGGGGGCGGGAATCGAACCCGCGAATAGCGGTTTTGCAGACCGCGACCTTACCACTTGGCTACCCCGCCGACTGCGAGAGCGGACAATATCGTTGTAGCGGCGCTTGTATCAAGCGCTGAACGTAGATACATAGGCGGTCGCCGCGCCGAACGCTTCCACGAAATGACCTCGCATTCCGCTGATCTATTTGCTCGCGCAACGAAACGCATTCCCGGCGGCGTGAATTCTCCGGTGCGCGCGTTTCGCAACGTTGGCGGCGAGCCGTTTTTTGTCGCTCGCGCGGAAGGCCCTCGGATCTGGGACGTCGATGGAAATGAGTACATCGATTACGTGGGCAGTTGGGGACCGGCGATTCTTGGGCATGCGCCGAAAGTTGTGGTCGAAGCAGTGCGCGACGCTGCCACGCGGGGATTGAGTTTTGGAATTCCGAATCCGTCGGAAGTGGAGATGGCGGAATTGATCTGCGATTGGGTACCTTCGATCGAGAAAGTGCGAATGGTAAACAGCGGCACGGAAGCAACGATGTCCTGCATTCGCCTTGCGCGCGCGTTCACCGGGCGCGATAAGATTGTTAAGTTCGACGGCTGTTACCATGGGCACGCCGACGCCCTGCTGGTAAAAGCAGGCAGCGGCACCCTAACGCACGGCCAACCAAGTAGCGCCGGTGTTCCGTCGGCGTTCGCTGATCTGACAATCTCGCTGCCGTTCAACAATCTCGAGTTGTTAAGGAAAACGTTTCAGGAAAACAAAAACGAAATCGCGGCGGTAATTGTCGAGCCGATCCCAGCAAACGCAGGTCTCTATTTTCCGAGAGAGAACTTTCTGTCGGTCCTGCGCGAGGAATGCACGAGCAACGATGTGCTTCTGATTTTTGACGAGGTGATCACTGGTTTCCGTGTTGCACGCGGCGGCGCGCAGGAAATTTATGGAGTGAAACCTGATTTGACTGTGCTCGGAAAAATAATTGGAGGCGGACTACCGGTCGGCGCGTTTGGCGGCCGCGCCGAAATTATGGAGCAACTTTCCCCTGACGGTCCGGTGTATCAGGCAGGAACCTTGTCTGGAAATCCGATCGCGATGGCTGCCGGTCTCGCGCAGTTGCGCGAATTGAAGCGGATCGATGGCTGGAAATTGCTCGACCAGTTGGGTGCGCAACTCGAAGCGTTAGCGCGTGACGCGATCAAGAGCGCAAACATCGACATCACCTTTCGCCGTTGTGGTTCGATATTTTGTTTGTTCTTTGCTGCGGCGCCGATTGTCGATCTCGCGACTGCGCAACGAAGCGATCTGAAAACGTTCACCCGGTTTTTTCACGCGTGTTTGAAGCGTGGCGTCTATTTCGCACCGTCGCAATTTGAGACTGGTTTCATCTCTACGGCGCACTCCGCCGGAGACATTGAGCACACGGTCGCTGTCGTGCGTGAAGCGTTCGCAGAGCTATAGGAGTTAGGCGCTTCCTTGCGCCATTCGTTTCTTTCTGTCGTGTTGAGCGAAGCGAAACATCTCTGGCTGTTGTTTTGTTGGATGAGTATGGGAAATGATCCGAGATTCTCCGCTGCACTCAAAATGACAGGATAAACGCCCGACATGACACAAAACGAAACGTCACGAATTCGTCCCAGGGCGAAGTTCTTTTTCGACGGAGACAAAAAGTTTTTCGTTAAAGGCGTCACGTACGGTCCGTTCAAACCGGATGCGGACGGAAATTATGTCGGCCGGCCCGAACAGGTAGATGCCGATGTGGCGCTGATGCGCGAGGCCGGTTTGAATATTGTGCGGATTTATCATTCGCCACCTCGCTGGTTTCTCGATCGTTGTGCCGCTGCGGGGATGCGCGTTCTGGTGACGCTGCCGTGGGAAAAACACATCGAGTTTCTCCGTGATCGATCCACACGTAAACAGATCGCCGAGAATGTCCGCACCGCCGTTAAAACGCATGCCGGGCATCCTGCGATTTTTGGGTATCTCGTGGGGAACGAAATTTCCAGCACGATGGCGCGTTGGCTCGGCACGCGCAGAGTGATTGAATTTGTCGAGGAGCTAATACAGATCGGGCGAGCAATCGATCCGGATGCGCTGTTTTCATATGCGACGTATCCGCCCACCGAATATCTACTCCCTCAGAATTCCGATTTTTCGTGCTTCAACGTTTATCTTCATAACCAGCGCGATTTCGAAGGTTACCTGCTGCGGTTACAAAATCTCACCGGCGAGCATCCGCTCATCCTCGGTGAATTCGGCATGGACACGATCCGGCATTCCCAAGAAGAGCAGGCCGAAATGCTCGGCTGGCACATCGATAGCGTAGTGAAATGCGGTCTTGCCGGAACAATTCTTTTTACCTGGACGGACGAATGGTTCACGGGCGGCCAGGAAATTACAGATTGGGCGTTCGGCCTCGTCACGCGTGAGCGCAAGCCGAAGAAAGCGTTCTACACGATTCAGCAGAAGCTCGGAGGAAACAATTCCACTTCACCGCATCTTGCGTTGTCCAAGACGCCACTCGTGTCGGTCATCGTTTGCTCGTACAATGGCGGCCACACTCTGGCTGCCTGCCTCGATTCGTTAGGCAAACTGAATTATCCTGAGTACGAAGTCATTTTAGTCGATGACGGTTCGACCGACGACACTGCTTACGTGGCCGCGCAGTTTCCCTCGGTGCGTTACATTCATCAGACCAATCATGGATTAAGTTACGCCCGCAATGCCGGGGCGGCTGCCGCCAAGGGCGAAGTGTTCGCCTACACCGATTCCGACTGCATGGCGGACGTCGATTGGCTGTACTACCTGATTGGCACGCTTGTTAGTGGCGATTACGCAGGCGTGGGCGGACCAAATGTTACGCCGCCGGCACAAAATTGGATTCAGGCGTGCGTTGCTGGGGCGCCGGGCGGCCCAAACCATGTTCTTCTGACGGATACGGTCGCCGAGCATATTCCCGGTTGTAACATGGCGTTTTACCGTTGGGCGTTTGAAGCCATAGGCGGGTTCGATCCCGAATACCGCAAGGCCGGCGACGACGTCGATTTCTGTTGGCGAATTCAGCAGACTGGATGGGTAATCTCGTTCAGTCCCGCCGCGATCGTCTGGCATTATCGACGCTTTACGCTGCGAGCTTTCCTGAAACAGCAGGACGGTTACGGCGAAGCGGAATCTTTGCTGCGCTTCAAGCATTTGATCTTTTTCGGTCCGACAGGCACAGCGAAATGGCGCGGTCAAATCTACGGCGGTACGCGCTTTAGTTGGTTTATTAATCGCCCAATCATTTACCACGGCATCTTCGGTGAAGGATTTTTCCAATCGATCTATCCCGCGGCGCAATCAGAAGTCGCGGCATACCTCAGCAGCATCGAATGGTTTGCGCTTACGATTTTTCTATTTGGCCTCGGAATTTTTCTGCCTGGGCTGCGGATTGTTCCATATCTGATGCTGGGCGGCACTTTTTGCGTGGCGCTTTCGTACATGGTGCGGGCACGAATCGAACCAAAATTCGACACGGTCCACGCGCGTCTGCTAGTGATGATTCTTGCATTTCTGCAACCGCTCGTCCGCGGATTTTCCCGGTATTTCACCTGGCTGCGTTTCAAACGCACACCGGCAAACGTCATCCGGAAGCACGAACATCTGCCCGAAAGCGCGCGCTCCCGCGGCAGCCTGAGTCGCCGTATGTTTTGGAGCGAGCAGGGGAGGGACCGTCACTATTTCCTGGGCGAAATGTTTCGGCTACTTGAGGAAGAAGGCTGGCGCTATTCCACTGATAGCGGCTGGAACGACTGGGACATTCAAATTTACGGCAATTTCTGGTGGAGCATCGCCCTTCAAACGGTCACCGAATATCACGGCGCTGCGAAGTGTTTGACGCGTGTGCGGCTTCGCAACCGGATGGTTATCACGATGATTATCTTCAATATGATTGCGATGAGTTTGCTGATTTACCACGAAGTCAATGTTTCTCGCGTTGATCTCTGGCCAATCGTGTTTTACGCGGGTGCCCTGGGTTTCCTTGGAACGCGAGCGCGAGCGTTGAAAGCGCGCGTAGCCGAACTGGTTGATCTGGCTGCCTTTCGAGCAGGCCTGCAGCGCGTGTTACGCAAAGGAAAAGCGGTCGTGGCAACAGCGGAACCGGAAATGGAGGTTGCAGTGAACGCGGCCGATCCGGCGTCGCCGCAGTTGCCAGGGTAGCGCACGCGTCCCGCGTGCTGGCGAGCGCGTCCTCGCGATCGCGGACTTTCAACCTCGATCATTGCTTCAAACTATGATCGAGCGGTGAGAAAGATTGTTTCGGCGAGACGCCGAAACCAGCACGCGAGACGCGTGCGCTACCAATCAGAATTTCAAACGCACTCTGCGAGTGCCCCGTTCAATCCGGCCTATTCGCTTCGCGTTTAAAATCGACATTGCCCTTTGTGCATTGCGTTCCGCGACAATCGCCACCATGCCAACGCCCATGTTAAAGACTTGATACATCTCTTGAGCATCGACGTTTCCATTTTTTTGCAGGATTTGGAAGATCGACGGGACGCGCCAGCTTTTAGTTTCAATTACCGCGTCACAATTCGACGGTAAAATTCGCGGCAGATTGTCGATGAGGCCGCCACCTGTGATATGAGCGAGGCCTTTAATCATGCCGCCGCGGACTTTAGCCAGTACCGGCTGATAATTTTTGTGCACGCGCAGCAATTCTTCGCCAACTGTGATTGTGGACCCGGCTAGAAGCGAATTCGGTTTTAGCCGCATTTTTTCGAACAAGATTTTTCGAGCTAACGAATAGCCATTTGTATGCAGACCATTTGAAGGCAGACCTAGAACGACGTCGCCGGGTTTAATGTTCTTGCCATCGATGATTTTCGCTCGATCCACGACGCCAACAATGCACCCGGCGAGATCGTATTCGTCCTTCCGATACATGCCTGGCATTTGCGCGGTCTCGCCGCCCAGCAACGCGCAGCCTGCACTCCGACAGGCGCGAGAAAGGCCGCGGAGCAATTGCTGAAACACGCGGGCGTCGAGTTTCTCGCAGCCGATGTAATCGAGAAAGAAAAGCGGACGCGCGCCGAGAACGGCAATGTCATTGATGCAGTGGTTCACAAGATCCACTCCCACCGTGTGGTGCTTGTCCGTCGCAAAGGCGATCTTCAATTTCGTGCCGACGCCATCTACGCTGGCAACCAACACCGGTTCGCGCATTCCGGAAAAGCTCGCGTGAAATAATCCGCCGAACCCGCCAATTTTCCCGAGCACCTGCGGACCATGCGTCTGCCTAACGAGTGACTGGATGCCGCGCTTTAGTTTATTGCCACCATCGACATCAACGCCCGCGCGCGCATAAGCTTTTCCCTTCTTAGTCATTTCTGCAGGGGAAGCTGTCAGCTTCCCTCGGGAAGGCAACGCCTTCTCCTACAAAAAAACACGCGTTACTTCAGATTGGTGAACAATGTTGGCTGCGCTTCCTGATCAGCCAACGCCTTGGCGCGCTGCTCGCGGCGTTCCATGATGAACTTGTCCAGTGCAGGATCGACGGGCAGGGGATAATCGCCGTTAAAACAAGCAAGGCAAAAACTGTTCAACGGTTTTCCCGTCGCGCGAACCATCCCTTCCACATCAAGGTAACCGAGACTGTCCACCCCGAGATATTTGCAGATGTCTTCCATCGACATTTGGTTCGCGATCAATTTTTCGGGGTCAGGGAAATCGATCCCATAATGACATGCGAATCGGTGCGGCGGACAACTGACGCGCATGTGCACTTCGGTAGCACCCGCCTCGCGCAGGTTGACGACTCGCGCACGCGCAGTGGTGCCGCGCACGATCGAGTCGTCCACGACCACGACACGTTTTCCGGCCACCATTTCCTTGATCAAATTCAATTTCACGCGCACGTCGAAATCGCGAATGAGTTGGGTCGGCTGCAAAAATGTTCGGCCGATGTAGTGATTCCGGACGAACGCGTGCTCAAATGGAATCTTCAGCTGTTCAGCAAAACCGAGAGCGGCGTAGTTACCAGAATCTGGGACAGGCACGATGATGTCCGCCTTGACAGGAAATCTGCGTGCCAGTTCGCGTCCCATTTCCATTCGGACTTTTCCGACGTTAACGCCGCCCATGATGCTGTCCGGCCGCGCAAAGTAAACGTATTCGAACATGCAGAATGCGGGACGCGAATCCGGGAATGGCCGTTCCGAGCGCAACCCGTGTTCGTTGATAATCAGCACTTCACCCGGTTCGATTTCGCGAATGAACTCGGCATGGATCAGATCAAAGGCGCATGTCTCAGAGGCGAGCACATATGCGCCATCGATTTTTCCAAGGGAGAGTGGCCGCCAGCCAAAAGGATCGCGAACGGCGATGAGTTCACGTTCGCTCATGATCAAAACCGAAAACGCACCCTCAATGCGGCGCAACGCTGCCAGAATGTTTCCACCGTTGTCCGAAGGCTGCGCGAGAAGATGCAAAATGATTTCGCTGTCGGCGGTAGTCTGAAAAATTGAGCCTTTACGTTCGAGCTCATCGCGGAGGATGTCGGCATTAATTAGGTTCCCGTTATGCGCGATAGCCATTTGACCGCGCACGCAATCGACCACGAAAGGTTGCGCATTCTTGATCGTGCTGGTGCCGGTGGTCGAATAACGAGTGTGCCCGAGCGCGCGCTTACCCTTCAGCCTGGCCAGTTCGTCCTGGCCAAACACCTGCGACACCAGACCCATGTCCTTGTGCATGAGAAAACTGGTCCCGGGTCCATTGCTTGTGACGATCCCGGCGCTCTCCTGTCCGCGATGTTGCAACGCAAACAGTCCATAATAGGTCAGGACCGCGGCGTTCGGATGACCGAATACGCCGAAAAGCCCGCACTCGTGCTGCGGCAGAACCGCCGAGTCGGGCAGCTGGTCCGGGTCCGGTCTGTTCGAGGGGCTGGTCACACCAAACGATTCATCAGATTGGCGTGGATTCAATGGCGCCTTTTGCCGATTCACAAGCTCGGAATGCTTTCGTCTTGCTGAACTGCCCGCCGGATCGCGTTCCACCACAGATCGTAAATCTCGGTAACTCGCCAGCGAAAGTTTTGTTCCTCGAGGCGAATTCGCAGTTCGTTGCCGCCGACGTTTCCCAAGCTGCTGAAATGGAACGTCACGCTCGCGCAACACTGCGATTGCGTTATCGAGGTTTTCGGGCGTGACAGAGATGACAATGCGCGATTGCGACTCGTTAAACAAGACTGTAGCCGCTTCGCTGTGCGAAGCGTCGGTTTGATGTGTTTGCTGCGCGAGCGCGTCGCCCACAGGGCGACGGCTACAGTCGATCTCTGCACCAAATAACTGTTCGGGATTGAAACAGGATTCGGCGAGTGTTACGGCAAGTCCGCCTTCGGAACAATCATGCGCGCTCTGCACGAGACCTTTAAGAATCAAATCACGAACAGCACTTTGCACCTTCATTTCACATGCGAGATCGAGGTGTGGTGGCGGACCGATTTTTAATCCATGGCACACCTTCAGATAGCGCGAGCCGCCTAGACTTGGAGCCGCGACGCCCTCGTCGCGTTGAGCTGCGGCCCGGGGGCGGACCGACTCCACGCCGACGAGAATGATTACGTCGCCTTCATCTTTGAACCATTGCGTTGTGATGTGCTTTTCATCGTCAATAAGTCCGACCATCGCGATTGTTGGCGTTGGATCGACGACGCCGAGAGGGCTCTCATTGTAAAGCGAGACATTTCCACCGGTAACAGGCGTTTCGAATGCGCGGCAGGCTTCGGCTACACCTTCAACGGCTTCACGTAATTGCCAGAAGTTTTCCGCTTTGTAGGGGTTGCCGAAATTCAGGCAATCCGTTACGGCCAACGGCCGCGCGCCGGAGCAGGTAAGATTGCGCGCCGCTTCAGCGACAGCAATTTTGCCGCCCTCACGCGGATCAAGCGCGCAATAGAGTGAATTACAATCGGTGGTCGCCGCGAGAATTTTGTTCGCGTAACGAACGAGAAACACTGCGGCATCAGACCCCGGCTTAACAATAGTTCCGGTGCGAACTGTGTGATCGTATTGTCGATATACCCAATTTTTGGACGCAATCGTCGGATCGCGAAGAAGTTGTCGCAGGGATTCAACCGCAGAGGACGCAGAATTCCCTGAGATCTTTTTTATGCACTCCGCGTCCTCTGCGCTCTCTGTGGTTAATTTCCGAGCTTCGCGCGAATATAGCGGCGCCTCATCCGCGAGCGCTCTCGCTGGAATTTCCGCTGCGATTGTACCGTTGTTTCGCACACGCATGAAGCCGTCCCTTGTGACGCGGCCGATCTCCGCGCACGGCACGTCCCACTTATCGAACACCTGGCGAACGACGTCTTCGCGGCCGCGCTTCGCAATGATCAGCATTCGTTCCTGAGATTCGCTAAGCATGATTTCATACGGTGTCATGCCGGGCTCGCGTTTTGGTACTTTGGCCAGATCGATTTCGATCCCGCTCCCTCCGCGGCTTGCCGTTTCGCACGTTGAACAAGTCAGGCCGGCTGCGCCCATGTCTTGAATTCCGGCAACTGCATCACGAGCGATCAGTTCGAGGCATGCTTCAAGCAGCAATTTTTCCTTGAACGGATCGCCGACTTGCACCGCAGGACGATCTTCGCGCGATTGCTCGGTCAATTCGCGGGAGGCAAACGCCGCGCCGGCAAGACCGTCGCGACCCGTTTCGGCGCCGACGTAGAAAACGGGATTCCCTACGCCTTCCGCGCTGCCGCGCGCGAGTTGATCGTGGCGCAGCACACCGAGGCAGAAGACGTTTATCAGTGGATTGCCATCGAAACTCTCATCGAAATAAATCTCGCCACCGATGGTGGGGATGCCGACGCAATTACCGTAATGCGCGATCCCGGATACGACACCGGTGAAGAGCCGCCTATTGGTGGCGGTTTTCGATGTTTGATCTTTAATGTTTGATTGCGTGATTGGCCCGAAGCGTAAGGAATTCAGGCAAAATTCCGGGCGCGCGCCCATTGTAAAGATGTCTCGAATGATTCCGCCAACACCTGTGGCAGCACCCTGAAAAGGCTCAATCGCGCTCGGATGATTATGGCTCTCGATTTTAAATGCCACAGCCCAGCCGTCACCAATATCGACTACACCCGCGTTTTCTTCGCCGGCTTTGACCAGAATATTCGCGCCGGTCGTGGGAAGCTTCTTCAGTTCTTTTCTTGAGTTCTTGTAGGAGCAATGCTCGCTCCACATCACGGAAAAGATGCCGAGCTCGGTGAAGTTCGGCTCGCGCCCGAGGATTTTTTTAATCCGATCAAATTCTTCCGGCGTGAGGCCGTGTTGTTTGACCAGTTCGGGTGTAACAACCGGATCGCCGTGCGGTGTTTGGGTCGTCATTGGCGTCCCATATTACCGAATTCACGAGGCCCACTCAAATCGATGAAATCGGCAAATTCCGAATCGCCGTAGAATCAAGCGAGTGAAGAGATTAATGCAGCAAGAAGCGGCCGCTTAAGCACTAAGTCACGAACTGAGGAGGGTAAACTAATCAACAAGGAGGCATCAGAGTGAAAAGAACAATCATTGCTTTGGTCTGCGGACTGATTGCGCCATTGGCGTTTGCACAAACCAGCACGACCACGACTGAAGAAACAACAACGGCGACGGGACCGTCGACCGCGACCCAAACGACTACCAGCACAACATACGAAGCTGGCACTGTAAGTACCTATGAGCCCGGCAAGACCATTGTTGTCAGGGGTGAACAGGGCCCGGTAAGTTACGCTCTCGGCACGGCTGCTAAGATTGTCGACGCGGCTGGTAAAGTCGTGACGGCCCCGTTGCGAGCTGGCCAAAAAGTTCGGGTGTATTACAGCGGACCGGCTGAGCATCGCACGGTTGAGCGTGTGATAGTCCAGGATTAAGCGAAACTGAATTCGCAAAATTGAGCCGCAGGATTCACTCCGAATCCTGCAGCTTTTTCTTTATCCGACGCTCGACGAGCGCTTCGTGCGGCTAAGCGGCCACAGGATTTGCGTTTCGAACTCGAATCGCGGAAGTTTTCCCTCATGGCTTTTGATCTGAAAGAGATTATTGCCTCGCGTCTTGGCGAAAACTACGAACTGCACGAGCGGAACATAAACCGCACGCTCGTGGCAGCGCAGCGCGTCATCGGTTTCGACAAAGTCTATGCCCGGGCCGAGGGCGCATATCTCTACGACATGGATAATCAGCCGTATCTGGATTTTTTGAGCGGCTACAGCGTTTTCAACATCGGTCGCAATCATCCGCTGGTGAAACAGGCGATTCGCGACGTGCTTGATCTGGATCTTCCCAACATGGTTCAGATGGATTGTTCGCTGCTGAGCGGCTTGCTGGCGGAGGCGCTGGTGAAACGGATGCCGCCGCATCTAAATGCTGTTTTCTTTTGCAATTCGGGCACCGAGGCGATGGAAGGCGCGCTTAAGTTCGCGCGCGCTGCGACGGGCCGACAACGTGTTGTGTCGCTGGCGAGCGCGTTTCACGGTCTGACATTAGGTTCGTTGTCGTTAATGGGCTGCGAAAGCTTCACTGACGGTTTTGGACAGCTCATGCAAGGCTTCGACTCACGCGTTCCGCTCGACGATATCGGCGAGTTGGATCAGCAACTGCGCGCGCGCGATGTTGCGGCGTTTGTCATCGAGACTGTTCAGGGCAAAGGCTGTCAGGCGCCAAAGTCAGATTTCTTTATTCGTGCACAGGAACTTTGCCGCAAATATGGAACGCTGCTGATCTCGGATGAAGTCCAGACCGGCCTCGGTCGAACGGGCAAGATGTTTGGATTCCAGCATTGGAATTTGGAGCCGGACATCATCACGCTGGCAAAAACGTTGAGCGGCGGTTACGTGCCGTGCGGCGCAATTGTGGCCCGGCGCGAAATTTATCAAAAGACTTTCAGCCGGATGGACCGTTGCGTTGTGCACTCCACAACCTTTGGCCGCAACAATCTCGCGATGGCATGTGGGCTGGCAGCGCTGGAAGTAATCGATCAGGAAAATCTGGTCGAGCACTCAGCGAAAATGGGCGCATTGCTCATGGAAAGAATTGAAGGCCTGAAGACGAAACATTCGTTCATCAAAGAAGTGCGCGGCAAAGGCCTCATGATCGGAATCGAGTTTCACGAACCTAACGAGTTCAAGCTCAAGATGGCGTGGAAGCTTTTGCACAAGATCGACAAGGTGCTCTTCGCGCAGATGATCGTGACTCAAATGTTGAGCAAGCACCGCATTCTCACGCAGGTAGCGGGTCATGGGATGGACGTGCTGAAAATCCTTCCGCCGCTCATCATCGGCGAAAAAGAAGTCGACATGTTCGTCAATGCGCTCGACGACGTGTTGACCGAATGTCGCAAGTTCCCGGGACCAATGTGGGAGCTCGGAAACAATTTTGTGCGCGCTGCAATCGGTTCGCGACGGACGAGTCAAGCGCCTTCGGGCGTATCCGCGTCTGCTTGACGGAGTCTGGACACTTCGACGTTGCCCGACTCGCATCGAAAGGTGTTCGCGAGAACTGCGCGAACGCATTGAGTTTGTCATTGTCGATCTTTTGTTCGGGCGTACGTTTTGAGTTAAGTTAAAGAAGAGAGGAATTATCATGAGCACTGCTGTCGTTGAGGAAAAGAAAACCGGAACAAAATTGAATCAGCTGGAGCAGCTGAAGAAGTTTACGAAAGTCGTTGCCGACACGGCCGACTTCGAATCGATTAAAGATTTCAAGCCGCAGGATGCGACGACGAACCCAAGCCTGGTTTACGCCGCCACTCAAAAGCAGCAATACGGGCATTTGCTGGATGAAGTTTTGAAAAATCGGAAGAATTCGGGGTTGAGTGGCCAGGCACAGATCGAAGACATCTGCGATCATCTACTGGTTCAATTCGGTTCCGACATTCTCGAGATTGTGCCTGGACGCGTCTCGACCGAGACCGACGCGCGGTTGTCCTTCGATGTCGAAGGTTCGATCAACAAAGCGCGTCGACTGATTCAACTTTATAAAGAGCACAAAATTCCGCGCGAACGCGTGCTCATTAAAATCGCGTCAACTTGGGAGGGACTTCTTGCCGCCGAGCAACTGCAAAAGGAAGGGATACGCTGCAATCTGACGCTGCTGTTTTCGTTGCCGCAGGCGGTGCGCGCAGCGGAAGCACAGGTGCAGCTAATCTCGCCGTTTGTCGGGCGGATTTACGATTGGTATAAGAAGGAAAACAAACGCGATTATACCGGAGCGGAAGATCCAGGTGTTCAGTCGGTTACTGAGATTTATACGTACTATAAGAAGTTCGATATCCCAACCGAAGTCATGGGTGCGAGCTTCCGCAACCCCGGTCAAATCCGCGAGCTGGCGGGATGCGATTGCCTGACGATTAGCCCCGAACTGATGAAGGAACTTTCCGAATCAACCGAGCCACTCGAACGCAGACTTGATCCCGAAAAAGCGAAATCGGAGAAGGTCGACAAGCTCGAGTTGGACGAGAAAAAATTCCGCTGGTTGCTAAATGAGAACGCAATGGCGACGGAGAAAACAGCCGAAGGCATTCGCAAATTCGCAGTCGACGTGGTGAAGCTCGAGAAATTCGTGGCGTCGAAAATTTGAGCCGCGGATTGCGCCGATACCGCGGATAAAAGCAAAGAGGATACTGCGATCGGCGTCTTGTCATTCTGATCCCGCAGTTGCGGGAGAAGAATCGCAGATCATCTGTTTTGGGCAGCGCGAAAGCGACATCCAGAGATGTTTCGCTTCGCTCAACATGACAGCAAAGAGTGCCGCGTCCGATCCGCGGAATGCGTGGTGGAAAAATCAATGTTCAACATCGTTTTGGTCGAGCCGGAGATTCCGCCGAATACTGGCAACATCGGCCGGCTTTGTCTGGCAACGCGATCAACGCTGCACCTGATTAAGCCGTTCGGGTTTTCGCTTGACGACCGGCAATTGCGTCGAGCAGGACTCGATTATTGGCAGGAGGTTCCGCTGCAATTATGGGATTCCTTCGATGCGTTACAGCGGGAGCAATCTCCGGGCACGCGGTATTTTTTTCTAACCACGAAAACCCAATGCCCTTATTACAGTGTGAATTTTCGGAAAAACGATTTCCTCGTCTTTGGCCGCGAAACGAAAGGACTGCCGCATAAGTTACTCGCGGCCAATACTGAGAATTGCATCACTATCCCGATGCATGGGACGCGCAGTCTGAATCTGGCTACAGCGGTGGCAATTGTGTTATTTGAGGCTGTGCGTCAGCAGCAGGTGTAACCGAAAGCAGGCGGCTCTTGCCTTTCTCGACAGATAATTTTTGTCGGGCGTTCGGCCGTAATGGTCCTTTCGTTTTGGGGTGGACATGCATCCAGAAAAGGACGCTGTCACGTTGAATAAATGCAAACTGCAAAAGGTCTAACAACCAAAGGAAAAGAAGTTTATGAGAATATTCGTTGTTTTAATTTGTAACCTCGCGCTCTTCAGCATGGTTTACGGCGAGGAAAAAAAAGAAAACAAACCACAACCGAAAAAGCAGCCGCAACCAGCCCAGCATGCGACCCAGCCCAGTGCGCATACGGCCGGAGGAGCAGGCTCCCACAAAATGACGACGGCGCCGTCGGGAGGACAGAAGCCGAAAACGGCCCAAACCTCAACGGCAGCGTATCATGCCCAGAAAAGCAAAAAGAACCAAACATCAACGCCAGTTTATCACGAGCAAAGAGCGAAGGCGGCTCAGGCTTCCAACGCTGCTTACCAAACTCAGCAAGCCAGGAAGAACCACACCCAAGCTGAGAGGGAAGCAGCCAAAGCAGCGAATGCCAGCCATGTCGAAGCAGGGAAGCCGAGACAGGCGAAGACTGAAGCTATTTCGGGCCACAACGGGGCGAAAGGGAATTTTGTTAATGGCAAGCCGTTTAAGCCGCAGCACTTCAATCTTCCAAAACAGCCTAACACCGCTAAGGCGCCGCCGGTAAGATTTCAGCAAGGCAGACGGCTCCAGGGAAGCCAAAATTGGCAGGGTCAGAGATACGCGGTGTTTCGTAATTACAAATCGGAGTGGCACGATCGAAACTGGTGGAATAACCATTACCATAACAACATAACGTTTGTCTTCGGAGCTCCCTATTACTGGAACGCGGGCTACTGGGCCCCAGCCTGGGGTTACACTCCAAACGCCTATTATGCCTGGGATGGACCTATCTACGCCCAGAATCGGATGCCGCCAGATCAAGTAATTGCGAATGCGCAGTCGGCGCTTCAGCAACAAGGTTATTACCACGGAGAAGTGGACGGTCTTATTGGACCGCTCACGCGTGGTGCGATCGCCGACTATCAGCGCGATCACGGGCTGTACACGACATCCACGATCGATCAGCCAACACTTCAATCGTTAGGCATTACATAAGCGAAAGCACTTGTTGATTTTTTGTTGGGAAGTAGCTGTGCGGCAATAGTCTTTAACAAACTTATGACCGCTCAGCTCACGCTCTCCTTGGTGAGATTGGTCGGAATCCAATCTGACGGACTCCCCATCTAGAGAAATCTGGTAGGGGCGGTTCACCTGAACCGCCCGGATGCCTGGATCCAATCGCCGGTACATTTTTTTGGAAAAGTAATCGGGCGACGCGCCAACCCAGGCGCGTTTTTTGCCATCGCGCTCTTGCACCCGAACGAATTCGCGGGAGATACTTGGTCGTGCAGCAGCCACAACTGATCGCCCGCGATATTTACAAATCATTTCGAATGGGCGCCCGTCGAATTGAAGTATTGCGTGGGATATCAATGGAGATCGCCTACAACGAAACGGTTTTTCTTTCAGGTGCATCTGGCGCGGGCAAGACGACGCTGCTCTACACGTTGGCAGGGCTGGAACGTCCGGAATCAGGAACAGTGAAGTTCGAAGGACGCGAGCTTTATAGCGGCGGCTCGTCCGCGGAAGCCCGTGTGCGAAACAAAAAAATGGGTTTTGTGTTTCAGGGTTATTTTTTGCTCCACGAACTGACGGCGCTCGAGAATGTGCTGTTGCCGGCAATGATCGGACGCCGCACCGCCAAAGATGAAGCTGAGGAAAGTTTGGCAGCGGTTGGCCTGGCTGATCGCATCCATCATCTGCCCGCAGAACTCTCGGGTGGAGAGCAGCAGCGCGTCGCAATTGCGCGAGCACTAACAAATAATCCCGACATCATTTTTGCCGATGAGCCGACGGGAAATCTCGATTCTAAAACGGGCGACGCAATCATGGATCTGCTGCTAAATCTGGCACGCGATCGCAACAAGACTCTTCTGGTTGTCACGCACGATACGCGTCTGGCGGCACGCGGCGATCGAGAGTTGCACATCACGGATGGATTACTGCAATGATTCCATTTGCGCCGCCGATTTTGCGGTTTGAATTGCGCACGTAAACATTTGAGGTTTTGTTGCTAACATGAAAACCACTGATGCGACGGTGTTGGAAGAACCAAAGACCCACCTGCGTGCGACCGAGGAAACCATTGAACCTGCAATAGAAAGTCGCGCGCGTCCGAGGACGGGCGTCAGGGAAGCGAAGATCTACATCGACGGAAAATTTTATTCGGAAGCAAACGCAAAGGTTTCGGTGTTCGATCACGGTTTGCTATACGGCGATGGAATTTTCGAGGGCATACGTTTTTACAACGGCCGTGTTTTTCGCCTGGAACAACACTTGGAGCGCCTTTGGAATTCAGCGCGTTCGATTTGTCTAGAGGTTCCCATGCGGCGTCAGGAAATGACGGATGCGTTGCTTGAAACGATCCGACAAAATCATTTGCGTGACGGTTACATTCGTCTGGTCGTCACACGCGGAATTGGGAATCTGGGTTTGAATCCGGAGCAGTGCAAAAATCCAAGCGTGATCATCATTGTGGCGACAATCGCTCTTTATCACGAGGATTTTTACAGGAAAGGGTTGAGCATCGTTACGGTCGCAACGCGCCGCAGTAATCCTGCCTCTCTCAATCCGGCGGTTAAATCATTGAACTATTTGAACAACGTAATGGCCCGGATCGAAGCGAATCTTGCCAATGCTGATGAAGCATTAATGCTGAACGACGCAGGCAACGTTGCGGAGTGCACTGCCGACAACGTCTTCATTATTAAGCACGGCCGGATTTTCACGCCCCCGATCACGGCTGGAGCGTTGCAGGGAATCACGCGATCGGTCGTATTTGATATTGCTAGCGAGTTCGATCTCAAAGTGGTCGAGGCGGATTTCACGCGGCACGACATTTTTGTGGCGGACGAATGCTTCCTCACGGGAACTGCTGCCGAGATCGTTCCCGTCGTTAAAGCTGATGGCCGTATGATCGGAAACGGAAAACCCGGTTCCCTCACAACGCGCATCATCGCCCGCTTCCGCGAAATGACACAGAAGACTGGGACGCCGATTTTCGATTAAGCCAGGGATCGCCGAGGAAGACGATGTCAGGGCAATGTGTATTGCGTTGAATGTTTGCAGCAGATCACGGTCTAACTAACAGAAATGTTGTGCGACGTTTGCAAATGTAATGATGCAACTGTGTTCCTGACCCAGATCCTCGAGGGCAAGATGCACAAGGTAAACCTGTGCGAAGCTTGCTCGAAGGAGAAAGGGGTCCAGGATCCGACGAGTTTCGCGCTTGCTGATCTGCTGCTCGGCATCGGTGCAGCCGAAGAAATTGAAAAAGGAGCGCCGGCGAAAAAATGCGCCGTGTGCGGCTTTAGTCAGGCGGACTTCAAAAAAACAGGTCGTCTCGGTTGCAGCGAATGCTACGGCACCTTCGCGGAAGGTTTAGGTTCGCTGTTAAAAGCGATGCATAAAGGGACCGAACACATCGGAAAACTGCCGGAACACGCGCAGCGCACGATGGCACTCAACCAGCGAATGCGCGCTCTCAACGAAAATCTACAGAAAGCGGTGGCTGACGAGAACTACGAGAGTGCTGCCTCGCTCCGCGATGAAATCAAACAGCTCGAAACCGATCTTTCGAATACAGCATGAAATTTTCAAGCATGCTTTCTACTGCAGGGGAATGGCTGCGCGGTGAAGGGCCGCATCACCAGGTTGTAATCAGCAGCCGCGTCCGCCTCGCGCGGAATTTACGAAATCGTGCTTTTCCCGGCTGGGCGAAGAAAGCGGAACGCACGTCGATTCTCGAACAGATCCGGACACGTGTCGAAGCGCTTCCTGAAATGCAGGATTCATTTTCCGAAGGGTTGCAGGATTTAGCGGCATTGGACAAACAGGTGCTCGTCGAGCGCCACTTGATCAGTCGCGAGCACGCCGCGAAAGGCGCAGGCAGTGCGGTGGTGGTCAATCGGCGGCAAACGCTCAGTGTCATGATCAACGAAGAAGATCATCTCCGGATGCAATCCATTCGTTCCGGTCTTCAGTTGAAACAGGCATTCAAACTGGTCGATAAGATCGACACCGCGCTTGAAAGCAGACTGGACTTCGCCTTCGATCCGCGACTCGGATATTTGACCGCTTGCCCAACGAACGTTGGCACCGGCATGCGTGCTTCTGCGATGCTGCATCTGCCGGGCCTTGTCCTGAGCGAGCTGATCAACCAGGTCATCCAGGCGGTCAGCAAGATCGGGCTCGCCGTGCGCGGTCTTTACGGCGAAGGCACCGAAGCGATGGGTAATCTTTTTCAGATTTCCAATCAAACTACGCTTGGTGAAAAAGAAGAAGACATCATCAATCGTCTAACCAAAGTCATCGAGACGATCATTGATAAAGAACACGACGCGCGCCAGACTTTGCTCCAAAGAAAACCGAGCACACTTTGCGACCAGATCGGTCGTGCCTACGGCGTTCTGACTTACGCGCATGCCATGCCATCCAAGGAAGCCCTCAATCTGCTTTCGATTATCAAGCTTGGTATGGATCTCGGCGCGTTCCCGGAACATCAGCGTTTGCAAATCGACGAATTATTCATCGAAACGCAGCCGGCGCACTTGCAAAAGAACTCGCAACAGAAGTTAAATGCTGAGGAGCGCGACTATCTGCGTGCCCAAATCATCCGTGACCGTTTGAAAGTTTTCCCCAAACCTGATATTAGTAAGATGGTGCGAGAGTCAGGCAATGGCTTGACGGACGGACCATCAACTAATGAATAATTTCACACCGCGGGCTCAACAGGTTTTGGCGCTTGCTCGCAAGGAAGCCGACCGGTTTAACCACAACTATGTGGGCACAGAGCATTTGCTTCTCGGACTGATCAAGCTCGGCCAGGGCGTGGCAGTAAACGTCTTGCAAAAGATGGGCCTCGATCTGGAGACGGTGCGGATGGAAGTGGAGAAACAAGTCGGGTCCGGGCCTGAGACAAAGATGGTCGGCAACGTCCCGTACACACCTCGCGTCAAAAAAGTGCTGGCGCTTGCCGGCAAAGAGGCCAAGGCGCTCAATCATTCCTACGTCGGCACGGAACACATTTTACTTGGGCTGTTGCGCGAAGGCGAGGGGGTTGCCGCCAGAGTGTTGAAGACTCTGGAACTCGATATCGAACGCACGCGCAACGAAATCTTGAAAGAACTCGATCCGAATTTCACGCCGACCGAAGCGGAACAAGAAGGCGAGCCAGCAAAGAAAGATGTCAAGACGCCGGCGCTGCGGGCATTTGGCCGCGATCTAACCGAGTTAGCGCGTAAAGGCGAACTCGACCCAGTGATTGGCCGACGCAACGAAATTGAGCGCGTCATTCAAGTGCTTTGCCGCCGCACGAAGAACAATCCCGTATTGATCGGCGAAGCCGGCGTGGGCAAAACAGCGATCGCTGAAGGATTGGCGCAGGAGATTTCAAACGGCAACGTGCCGGAGCTGTTGCGCGACAAGCGGGTGATTACGCTTGACCTGGCGTTAATGGTCGCCGGAACAAAATACCGCGGCCAGTTCGAAGAACGGATCAAAGCCGTGATGGACGAGATCCGCCGTTCTAAGAACGTGATCCTTTTTATCGATGAGTTGCACACGATCGTCGGCGCAGGTTCCGCCGAAGGCGCCATGGATGCATCTAACATAATTAAGCCGGCCTTGAGCCGTGGCGAATTGCAATGCGTTGGCGCGACGACGATGAACGAATACCGCAAATACATCGAGAAAGACGCCGCGCTGGAGCGCCGCTTTCAGACGATAAAAGTGGATGCGCCCACTGTTGATGAAGCCATTCAAATCTTGAAGGGTCTGCGCCCTAAGTACGAGGCACATCACAAAGCGAAACTTACCGACGAAGCCCTCGAGACTGCCGTTCGATTTTCCGATCGTTACATCACTGGCCGCTTTCTACCCGACAAAGCCATCGACGTCATGGATGAGGCAGGTGCGCGTGCTCGCATCAACTCAATGACGCGGCCGCCGGACGTGAAAGACATCGAGAAAGACATCGAAGCCATTCGCCTCGAAAAAGAAGGAGCGATCAAGGCTCAGGATTTTGAAAAAGCCGCTTCGCTTCGCGACAAGGAGAAACAAACCAAGGAGAAACTCGATGCCATTTTGACCAAGTGGCGCGAAGAACGCGAAGAGAAAGAAGTCGTCGTGACAGGTGACGACATGATGCACATCATCTCGAAAGTCACGGGCGTCCCGCTCCAGCGGATGGAAGAGCAGGAGACCCAGAAGCTGCTCAGGATGGAAGCTGAGCTCAGAGAGCGCGTCATTGGCCAGGAGGAAGCGGTCACAGCGATCAGCAAGGCGTTACGGCGTTCCCGCGCGGATTTGAAAGATCCCAAACGTCCCATCGGTTCGTTCGTATTTCTTGGTCCGACCGGTGTCGGCAAGACCTACCTCGCGCGCACGCTCGCGGAGTTCATGTTCGGTGACGCTGACGCGTTGATCCAAATCGACATGTCGGAGTACATGGAGAAGTTCACGGCGTCTCGTTTGATCGGGTCGCCGCCTGGCTACGTCGGCTACGAGGAGGGCGGACAACTTTCCGAAGCCGTGCGACGCCGGCCGTACTCGGTGGTGCTCTTCGACGAAATTGAAAAAGCGCACCCCGACGTGATGCATCTTCTTCTGCAGATTTTGGAGGACGGCAAAATCACCGATTCGTTAGGCCGCAAGATCGATTTTCGCAACACGATCATCATCATGACGTCCAACGTCGGAGCTGAATTACTTAAGAAGCAGACGGTGATGGGCTTCGGTGCACCGAGTGACGGACACGATTACAATTCGATGCGCGACAAGATTCTCGAGGAATCGAAGCGCGTGTTTAAGCCCGAGTTCCTGAACCGGCTGGATGAGATCATCGTGTTTCATTCGCTGGGCAAACCCGAGCTGTTGCAAATTGTTGATCTGGAAGTCAACAAGGTGCTCATGCGCATCAAAGCGAAGGACGTCCATATCGATCTGCAGCAAAGCGCGAAGGAATTTCTCATAGACAAAGGGTACGATCCGCAATACGGCGCCAGGCCGATGCGTCGCGCTGTCGAACGTTTTCTTGAAGATCCGCTCGCGGAAGAATTGCTCCGCGGCAACGTCAAGCCCGGCGATCGCGTGGATGTCGTTGCTGCCGATGGCAAGTTGTCGTTCCAAGTTCCGGCAGCACATACAGAAAGCAGCGCGCCCGCCGCTCCGGCCGCGAGCTAGCCCGCGGCGCGAAAGCGCTGCAATCGACAGTTGCAAGTCAATGTGACACGGTGTGTCACATGAAAACGATAACGATTCGCGAACTTCACCACAACACTGGTGAATGGGTCCGAAAGGCCGCCAAATTCGGTGAGATCCATGTCAGCGAGCGCGGTAAAACCATCGCCAAGATCGTACCTCAAAGCTCGACACCGGAAGTACCCTATTTTGCACGCCGAAAGCTCAGCCCGCAGTTTCGCAGAATAATGCATCGTCTTCGAGGCGGTACAGACAGCACACAGATTATTTCCGAAGATCGCGATCGGCCGATTGAATGATCTATTTCGATTCCAGCTATCTCGTGCGGCTTTATCATGAAGACTTCGGTTTTCAAGTGGTGCGCGATTTGGCCGCTACAGATACGATTGCCTGCGGCCAGCACGGACAAGCAGAAGTAATCGCAGCTTTTCGCCGCAAATATCGCGAGGGCGGTTTGACGTTCGTCGCCTTTCGAGTCGTGTTGCAGCAATTCACCGATGAAATCCGCGGCGATTCGTTCAGATGGCTACCGTTGTCGCCGGCCATTCTTGACCGCCTCGGCGCAGACTTCGAGACGCTACCCAAAAGGAACTTCCTTCGCGCCTCCGATGCGCTACACCTGGCCATCGCTCGCGAAAATGCATTCCGCCAAGTCTACTCTAATGACAGGAATCTCTTAGCGGCTGCTCCGCACTTCGGGATCCGCGGTGTAGACGTGCTGGATTAAATTACGCACGCGGATGCGCATCCGCGTACGCTTTCTTGAGACGTTCAACGGTTACGTGCGTGTAGATCTGTGTCGTGGAAAGACTGGCGTGTCCGAGTAACGCCTGCACGCTGCGCAGGTCCGCGCCGCGATCGAGCATGTGCGTCGCGAAGCTATGGCGCAATTTGTGGGGACTGATTGAAATCGGAATGGATGTATGGCGAACATACCGTTTCAACACCAGCCAAACTGAGCGCGCGGACATTCGCCTTCGCGATTTGTTGATGAAAAGGGGACCAGCGTGAACGTTGGCCGTAGCCCGATATTTTTGGATCGTTTCCAGCGCCGGCAGACCGACAGGGCAGACGCGTTCCTTGCGGCCCTTGCCAAACACGCGGACCGATTCTGTGTATGGATCAACATCGGACACATCGAGCGCAGCCAGTTCGCTTAGGCGCAAACCGCTGCTGTAAAACAATTCCATGATAGCGACGTCGCGCAGCGGCATCCATGATGGCGCGGATCGGCTCTTCGGCCCGCGCGTCGGCGCCGTGAGAAGCTCGTCGACCTGTTGTCGTGTCAGAACCAGCGGAAGTTTTTTCTCCATCTTTGGCAGTTGTACTTCGCGGACAGGATTATGTCGCAACTGTTTCCGAGCGGCGAGAAACTGATAGAAAGTACGTAGCGCTGAGAATTGCAATCGCACGTACGAACGCGCCTGTCCGCGCTTCATTACCGCAAAGAGGTAATTGCGAAAATCGTCGGCGGCGCATTTTTTCCACGGCGTTTTATTTTCCGCGCGGAAACCAGTCAATGCATGGCGATAGGCTTTGAGCGTCCGCGGTGACGCGTTCCGTTCGTCTGCGAGATAACGCAAAAATTCCTCCGCGAGAGGATCACGATTGACCAGCGCGCCAGCAGCTCGTCTCATCGAGAATGACGAAGCACGAATGACGAATGACGAACTAATGACAAAGCACGAAATCCGAATTTCGAGCACGCTCTCATATTCCCAGAACTTTCTGCATTCGGACTTCCTTCGTCATTCGTCACTCGGAGTTCGTCATTGATATCATTCGGGTTTTTCTACAACGTACCGCAGGTCGGTGGGATTAGAGCGACCGCTCATTTGGCTTTTGAAGATCGGTGGCGGGGTGGTGGAAATGACCTCGTACCCTTTCAGAACGAACTCCGGATAGATCCCGTTGCTCGCAGGCTCATATACTTTGTCGCCACTGAAGTAGCCATACAGTTTGTATTCGTAATTGTTGTCACTTCCGAACTCGAGACGTTCGCGGTCCGGTGCAAGTTTCGCTTTCTCATTGAGCATCACCAACTCCGCTGTGCTCCATGGCTGGCCCGGCTTGCGAACATAGCCCCAGAATTTGTAATCGGGTTTGTAGTAACGCCGCCCGATAAAATAATCGCCACTCGGTTCAGCTGCGATTTGCTGCACCATCTCGACTCTTGCCTGCTGAATCCCTTGCGGAACAGTCTCGCAACCGGCGAAGAACAGTGCGCCCAGCACCACATTCGCGGCCAACAAGTACTGAGTGACGCGTCTCATTGCTTCAATGCGCATCATTTACGCAGCTTTGCCCCAGGCGCAATTGCCAGCTCGGAGATAGAACGTCCGGACAATCATTTTCTCGTGCGAGATGGATTGCATCGCTTTGATCGGCTCGCTAGTATTCGAGACATGTTCGAGGTTGAGATTTACGCGCGTGGCTTGCGCGAAATGGCGAACATCCTGGAATTGGACCGGCAGCTCGTGGAGATCGCTGGTCTGCGTTACAAGATGGATACAAATCACGATATCGTTTATCTCGAGTTCGACGAACCAACTTTGAGCATTCGCGAAATTCGTACGATTTTCCTTAAGCTTGATCTTGAACCGCTTTTTATCGGCGCCATTCCCTCCGAATTGCAGTCGCGAACAAAGACGGAGCGGCTGAGCGTCTAGCGACGTGATCGGCGATTAGTGATCAGAACAAAACGTTGCGCAGCACGCTCTTTAGCCGTTCACTGTCCACTTATCTCTTGTCCTTTTTTCGATAATGGTCCGTTTCTTTAGCGCCCTCGGCGCACCGTTTCTCGCCTTTACCCAATATCTCGGCGAACTCATCCTGCTGGCTGGTGACACGTTTCGTTCTATTTTCACTCACAGGCTGCGGTGGAAGTTGTTCCTCAATCAGGTTGTCGAAATAGGATTGCTTTCGCAGCTCGTCGTCATAATCACTGGCGCGTTCACTGGCGCGGTGTTCTCGGCACAAACATTTTTCCAATTTAACAAATTGGGAATGGGCTCAGCGGTAGGCGCAGTCGTTTCGGTTTCGCTCTGCCGCGAGCTCGCGCCGGTGCTGACTGCTCTGATGGTGGCCGGTCGCGTTGGCGCAGCGATGTCAGCCGAGATCGGCACGATGAAAGTCACCGAGCAAATCGATGCCTTGCGCGCGCTTGCTGTTTATCCGGTTGATTACCTGGTAGTGCCGCGCGTACTCGCCATGATGGTCTCGATGCCACTTCTGGTGGCGGAATGCATCGCCGTGGGTATCGCAGCCGGTTATCTCGTTGCGATTTTCATGCTCGATATTAACGGCACTTACTACATGGCGAACATGGTGCGTTGGACGCGCAGTCGCGATATCATCATGGGACTGTCAAAAGCGTTCTGTTTCGGGATACTCATCGTGTTCATCAGTTGCCAGAAAGGATTGGCCACACGCGAGGGAGCAGTTGGCGTCGGTCGTGCCACCACTGAGGCGGTGGTGAACGCGTCGCTCGCGGTCCTGGTTTGTAATTTTTTTCTCACCATGATGTTCAACATTATCTATCCAGCGGGTTATCAGTAATGCTGCATAGTTGGTACACGCCGGCTAAGAGTTGACCCCGAAAGCGTTCGAGGTTGAGAGTTTGAGCTACGATGATCGAAGCGCCTCCATCTGCAAAAATATCAGCGGAACATCCTGTGCTTCCGGATAACTCGTCGTCCATGATTGCGGTGCATTCGTTGCAAAAGAAAATCGGGCAACAGGAAATTTTGCGCGGCGTCGATCTTAAGATCAGCAACGGCGAGACGCTGGCCATCATCGGGCGCAGCGGTGGCGGCAAGAGCGTGTTGCTGAAACACATGGTGGGGTTGATGGAGCCCGACTCTGGGGAAATCTGGATCCAGGGCAAGAACATCATCGGAATGAACGAGCGCCAGCTCGGCGCGATCCGCAAAAAGGTCGGCATTCTATTTCAAGGCGGCGCACTCTTCGATTCGATGACAGTTGCAGAGAACATTGGCTTTCCTTTACGCGAAGCTGGCGAGCGCGATCGAAAAGTTCTGCGCTCAAAAGTTAGTGAGATGCTCGAGGTGATGGAAATGGAAGGTCAGGAAGATAAGATGCCGGAGAGTTTAAGCGGCGGGATGAAAAAACGGGTCGGGCTAGCGCGCGCCATCATTCGGCGGCCTTCGTGTGTTTTGTACAGATGAGCCGACAGCCGGTCTTGATCCTGTAGTCGCCGACAGCATCAATCGATTGATTCGCCGGCTGCAACAGCGTTTCGGAATGACCAGCGTGGTTGTTACCCACGACATGAAAAGCGCGTTTGATGTGGCCGACCGGATCGCCTACCTGCACGAAGGCCGGATCTATTTTAACGGAACGGCGAATCAACTTCAGCAATCGAGCGATCCACTCATTCAGGATTTTCTCCTCGGCCGATCTAACGGTGGAAGCAATTGATCTCAATTAGTTGCAGTCTCGAGCGCGAAACGCACTCCGGTGACTGTCGCTTACCTTGCGAAAACCAGCAGCAAGATCGACAATAAATCGATGAACCGGCACGAGCGAGGTTTGGAATTCAAAGTAGGCATTTTTGTTTTTGTAGGGCTGGCGATGTTAGGCGCGCTGCTGGTGCAATTCGGCCGCCTGGGTGAAGGCTTTAAGACGTACTATACGGTCACCGTTCGTTTCAGTGATGCGAGCGGACTGCTGAAAGGCACCGATGTTTTGCTTGCCGGAGCGAGAATCGGAAAAGTCGCGGGTGGCCCGAGGCTACTTCGTGAGGGCGATGGCGTGGCTGTACCACTAAAAATCTATGATTACATTAAGATCCCTGAGGCAGCGAAGTTCACAGTCGGCAGTTCGGGTTTGCTCGGAGATCGCTTCGTGAATGTAGCGATACCGCCCGGACCTCAGAAGACGTATCTGCCGCCGAATGCCGATATCAAAGGTACACGCGAGACCGGCATCGACGATCTCACACGCTCAGGCGGTGCGCTCGTGAACGATCTCCGCGGTACGGTGCAAAAGATCGACACAACTGTGAACCGTCTGAATCAAGACACGCTTTCTCCGGCGAACTTGGACAACCTGAAGGCGAGCATGGAACATTTGAATCAGGCTACCGGCGCGTTGGCAGAATCATCCAAGAAACTGGATGGCGTGATCGAGCAGGCAGATTCGGCGATGGCCTCCGCGAAAAAGGCCGCCGACGGCTTGCAGAATGCGATTACCGACACGCGCAAAGTTTTGCATACCGCCACACAAGGCAAGGGTTTGGTGGCGACCCTGCTGAATGATCAACAACTGTCGAACGATCTGCACGCGCTCGTAAGCAACCTGCGCGCACACGGCGTGTTGTTTTATCGCGACAGCGCCGCAGGCCATCAGACCACTCCGGCGGCACAAACTACACCGCCACGAAAAGCTCAAAGCCGCTGAACTCATCGGGACGAGTCGCAGCGCGAAAACGCAACTTGAATGTCGCAACGCTCGTTTGTGAACTTCGGTCGCCGACGGTTGAAACCTTGCTTGACGGCGCATCGCTTCGACTTCCCCTTTTTCTTTTTGTAGGGCAACTGAGGTTGGACCGAACAACTGGTCGAGCTTAAGAGAGCCATGACGGCAAATGATTTTCGCAAACTGGCGCTGAGTTTTCCTGAAGCGCTTGAATCAGCGCACATGCATCATCCCGATTTTCGCGTTGGGGGAAGAATTTTCGCAACCCTCGGATATCCCAACGAGAACTCGGCGACGGTGAAGCTTTCAGCCGGCGACCAAAAAACATTTGTGGGTACTAACCCGGACGTTTTCGAACCGGCGAAAGGCGCCTGGGGTCGGCAGGGAAGCACAATTGTTCACTTGCCTATGGCGAAGATCGATATCGTCCGCGAAGCGCTTACCGCAGCATGGCGCAATACAGCCCCGAAGAGCCTATTGAAAAATCGCTAACGCAACCCGACCGCTTTGCGAATGCGGTCCATGACACGATTGGCAATTTCGTTTGCACGGCTCGCGCCGCGGGCCAGGACATCGTCGATATACGATGCGTCCCCGAGAATTTCTTCGCGACGTTTTCGCATGGGCGCGAAATATTCCCAGAGCTTGTCGAACAACTGTTTCTTGAAATCGCCGTAGCCAGTACCGCCTTTTAGAAATCGCTCGCGCATGTCTGTGATTTCATCATTCGAGGCGACTAACGAGTAGAGCTTGAAGATTGTCGATGTCGCCGGATCCTTTGGCGCATCTACCGCTAGAGAATCAGTGACGATGCTCATAACGCGTTTTCGCATTTCTTTCTCGTCGCCGAAGATGTCAATGTTGTTGCCGTAGCTCTTGCTCATCTTCTGCCCGTCGATGCCGGGAACGGTTTCAGTTGCGGGCTGGATACGCGGCTCGGGTAGCTTGAAAATCTGCCCGTATGTTTCGTTCATTTTGACCGCGAGATCGCGGGTCATTTCGATGTGTTGTTTCTGGTCCTTGCCGACGGGCACGACGTCGCTGTCGTAAATCAAAATGTCCGCTGCCATCAGGATGGGATAGCTGAACAGTCCTACGTTTGCGCTCATTCCGCGGGCGAGTTTGTCCTTGTACGAGTGCGCCCGCTCAAGCAATCCCATCGGTGCCACTGTTGATAATATCCAGGCGAGCTCCGTCACCTGCGGCACATCTGAATGGCGAAAGAGGGTTGCGCGCTCAGGATCGAATCCGCACGCGAGAAAATCGAGTGCGACACGGCGGCTGTTTGCGCGCAACATTTCCGGGTCGCGCAAACTCGTGAGCGCATGATAATCGGCGACGAAATAAAGCGCTTCGCCCTCGGCTTGTAGCGCGACTGCGGGCCGCATCATGCCAAAATAATTGCCGATGTGCAGGGCCCCGCTGGGCTGGATTCCGGAAAGGATTCGCATGCGTTCTTTCTTTATCATGTCGAGCGGAGCCGAGGCATCTCTAACTGTTTAAACCGGCCGCGCGTTCAAGCAATGTCGAGAGATTCCTCGACTTCGCTCGGAATGACAACCGGGCATGTGCAGAGCACCGCTCGGCTTGATAGCGGAGAAAATGCGCATCGAACTAAGTAAATGACGAATGCCTGATGTCGAATCTCGAATCAATGATGAAGCGCGAGTGCTGTAGCGTGCGCTGTCTCAGCGCAACTTGCGGGACACGCGATATCCGCTGAGGACAGCGGACGCTACATCGCCATTTGTCATCTCTGACTTCCTGCTGGTAAACCTGCGCGGCAGCGGTTAGAACAACTTCTCAATGGCCAAAAATTCAGAGCCCGTTTCGGTCGTCACTGGAGGCGCTGGTTTCCTCGGCTCGCATCTCGTAGACCGGCTATTGGGAGAAGGTCATCGCGTCATCGCCATCGATAATTTGATCACCGGTAACACCGCGAACATTGGTCATGTGGCCGGCAACGAAAAATTCCGATTCGTTAAACACAACGTCTCGAATTTTATTTTTCTGCCGGAACAACAGATCGATTACGTGTTTCACTTCGCATCGCCGGCGAGTCCAATCGATTATTTGGAACTCCCGATTCCAACTCTCAAAGTTGGCGCGCTCGGCACGCACAACACGCTTGGTTTAGCGAAGGACAAAAAAGCCACCTTCATTCTCGCTTCGACGTCGGAGACGTACGGCGATCCCCTGGAGCATCCTCAAAAGGAAGATTACTGGGGCAACGTGAATCCCATCGGGCCGCGCGGAGTTTACGACGAAGCGAAACGATTCGCGGAAGCGATGACCATGGCTTACCACCGGTATCACCGCGTGGATACGCGAATCGTGCGGATCTTTAACACGTACGGTCCGCGGATGCGCTTGCGCGACGGGCGCGTAGTGCCCGCGTTTATTGGGCAGGCCCTGAGCGGGCAACCACTCAGTGTGTTTGGCGACGGCTCTCAGACCCGCTCGTTTTGTTACGTCTCCGATTTAATCGATGGCATTTTCAGGCTCGCGATGAGTGATTTCCACGAGCCGGTCAACCTTGGCAATCCACGCGAGATGAGCATTAAACAGTTTGCAGAGGAAATCATCCGAATCACGGGGACGAAATCCACCATCGAATACAAGCCCTTACCCGTCGATGATCCGAAGGTGCGTCAACCGGACATCACTCGCGCGAAAGAAGTAATCAGTTGGGAGCCCCGAGTTCAGTTCGAGGAAGGCATCAAGAAGACAATCGACTATTTTGAAGCGTCGTTGAAGAGTTGAACCAGTACGCGCGGTGACCTTTTTGTCATTCTGATCCCGCAGTCGCGGGAGAAGAATCTCTGCTTCTCGCGCACATCTCAAACGGCTAGCCAGAAATGTTTCGGTCCGCTCAACATGACAGAATGGTTAATGGCTTGTGTTTGCGTAGAAATTTTACTGGCGTTTGCTGCGATTTGGTTTTGAGTTCCCCATGTTCAAGGGTGCGCTCTTTCTGGCGCTTGGGTTCTTTTCCGTCTGCTTTCCCGCCGTAGCGCAGCAGGCGAAACATTCCGGAGCCGCGCAACATCGTGTCGCTGCATCCGCGTTGAAGCCGCTCGATGTGGCTTCTAATATCTATCGTCCGAATGTTATGAATGGGTCCAGTTCCATTCTATTTCACAACGGGCCGGTTCACGCGTGGTCCGATGGCGCACACTTGGCAACCGAGACTGCGCTCGTGCAAATTGGGATGGCGCCGCTCGGGTTGTTTCCAGTGAGCTATTTCGCTCCGAGCGATGTCGGATCCGCCCCCATCAGGAATCCAAACGTCGCTTCCAATTCTCGATCGCAAATGGCTGCGACCAATGGAAAGGATTTGCCGGATGAGATGATCACTTCGTTGTCGAATCAAGTCTATTACACGGGAGAAGTGGGGTTCGTTTACGGGCGATGGAGCGGCAAAGGCAATGGCGACTACTGGCAGAACTACGTTTCCGGCCAGGTCGGCAACGATCACTTGCAGATCAATGCCGGCGCGTCGTTTGAGAATTGGAGCGGCAACTCCCAGAAACTTCGCGCCTATCCGTTTTCGAGATAGGCGCCGGAGGAGCGTCGTTCAAAGTGCCGCGAAAGCTGGAGTGTTCGCGAGATTTGTCGAACTGATTTGACCGAATCCTCGCTCTCATTAACACCGGTCTTTAGACCGGTGATCATCGCCTGTCGCGCTCTCCTCAGCCGTTTTAACGGCTTGCCACGGGAACGCTTTTTAGAGAAGCCGTTGAAACGGCTATTGCTGGACCATAACCCCTTTGCACCGGTCTGAAGACCGGTGTTAATAACATCGAGCCAGGTGCCGTAACATTTCCCCCCCCATTGAAATTTGCTTGGGCATTTTGGAATTGCCATTTAGACCTTTAATCCGATGCGCGCACCAGCACGCCTGATTACGCTAAATCTCGGATCTCAGACGATTGGTCTTGCGGAGTTCCGAGCCGCTCACGGCGGTCTGATCCTGATGAACTATCGGTTGCGCGAATTGCCTCTTGATCCTGAGACCGGGCAGCGTCGCGACACACCTGTTGCATTCGAAGAAGGCGCCGCTGTGCTGCGGGAGATGATGCACGAAATGCAAATTCCCCGGCGTCCGGTCAACTATGCTTTACCCGCGCAATCAGTGTTCGCCCGCTTTGTGAAACTGCCGCTGGTAGCAGGGGAAAAACTGAACAAGATCATCGCGTTTGAAGCGCAGCAAAATGTCCCGTTCCCTCTGGACGAAGTCGTCTGGGATTATCAGATCGTCGGCGGGGGACTGGGCGAGCAAATTCAGGTCGTCCTTGTAGCGATCAAAATTGATTTGCTCGAACAAGCCAACGCGGCGGTGGAAGGAACAGGACTGCAGACTTCCATCGTCGATATCGCGCCGATGGCGCTCTACAACGCCTTTCGCTACAGCTACCCCGAAGCAGGCGATTGTTCGCTGCTGCTGGATATCGGTGCGCGCACCACGAACATTCTTTTTATTGAATCAGGAAGAATTTTTTTGCGCAGCATTCCACTGGGCGGCGGCGCGATTACGGCTGCGATTGCCAGAGAATTCAACGAATCATTTGCCGCCGCGGAAACTCGCAAGAAACGAGACGGCTTTGTGGGGCTGGGCGGCGCTTATGCCGAACCCGCTGATCCCGATATCGCGCGGGTTTCGAAAATCGCGCGCAGCACCGTCACCCGGCTCCATGCAGAATTGATGCGTTCCATCACCCATTACCGCGCGCAACAGCAGGGAAATCGTCCGGCTCGCATTTTCCTGGGTGGTGGCGGCGCCGGCATGCCTTACTTGCGGGCCAACTCATGCTGCAGGGCATCCCGCCCTACCAATTAGCTTATAACATGAAGTTCCCTGGAGTTTACGCTGCCTACGCTTTGATAATGTGGATCTTTGGTCAAACCAGCAGCGGCCTCCACCTTGGTCTGTTGATTGTAAGCATCGCCAACATCGTAATTATTTTTTTGATTGCGAGGCGACTGACAGGTTTGATAGCGGGGATTGCCGCGGCGGCCAGCTATACGATTCTCTCGGCTAGCCCGTCGGTGCTAGGACTGGCTGCGCACGCGACACATTTCGTAATGTTGCCGGTCCTTCTAGGCGCTCTGGTTTTATTGAAGGCGGTTTTAACGAAGAAGATGGCGTTCGTTAGCGGAATACTTTTTGGAGTTGGCCTGTTAATGAAGCAACCGGCGATATTTTTCATCTGCTTCGGCGCCATCTATCTGTTATTTCGGGATTGGCGCGCCCGGTTAAGCTTTCGTCAAACGTTGTTGCGGAGCGCTCTCTTTATTACTGCGAGTGTTCTGCCTCTTGCCGGTACCGCATTCTGGTTGTGGCGGGCGGGCGTATTAGCAAAATGTTGGTTTTGGACAGTGCTTTATGCACGGGAGTACGCCGGTGTAATTCCGATCTCTCAGGCGCCTCGAATGTTCTTTGGACAGATTGGGTCCGTTATCGGCTTCGGATGGCCACTATGGGCGTTGGCGGCGCTTGGCGTCGTTGCCAGCTTCATGGACAAAGCCATGCGTAAGGCTGCGTTTTTCATTCTGACGTTTATTGCATTTTCAGGGCTGGCCCTCTCCTCCGGGTTTTTGTTTCGTTCCCATTATTTCATTTTTGTTCTTCCAGCGATTTGTTTGCTGGTGGGCGTTGTCACGGCGAGCGCCTCCAATTTTTGTTCGCGGCTAGCGCGGCCACTTCACTTCTTTCCCCTTGCCATCTTTGTGGTGTGCTCAAGGATGGCGCTGTCCCGACAGGAGCCTCTTCTGTCGCAACGTCCGTCCGATGTGCTTCGAACGATCTACGGCGGCAATCCCTTTTCGGAGGCTGTTCGAGTTGCCGAATACTTACAAGCGCATACTGATCCTACGGACACCATCGCGATTCTCGGTTCGGAACCGGAAGTTTACTTTTATGCGCATCGGCATTCCGCGACTGGCTACATTTATACCTATCCGCTGATGGAGCCCCAGAGGTATGCCGTGCAAATGCAACGTGAGATGATCCGGGAAATCGAGGCTGCGCAGCCAAAATATGTGGTGTTTGTCGCTGTTACCACATCCTGGCTAAGACGACCGGATTCTTATACGGAAATCTTCGACTGGTTTAACAGATACTCGACAGCGGATTTTCAATTGGATGGACTGGTCAATATCGGCTCGCAACAACAGACCGATTATTATCTTCCGCTATCAGTCGATCCACAATCGATCCGGCCTTCGGAGTATTACCTGCTGATCTACAAACGAAAAACGTAGTTATGGATCGTTTGCGGCTTATAGTGCTCAACTCGGGTAACCTTTCGTCGACAGAATTAACAGAATGGTCACAATCGAGAAAAGGGATTTCCGAGCTAGAGGGTAAAGGCGCGCTGGGTAGCCCCGAGCGAGTCTCAACAGATCTTGTTGATTCCGTTTATTCTGTCTAATGCTCTGCGCTCTCATCCGTGCAACCCGTGGCTGTCTGCTTCCCCACCACATTCGTGTTTTGTAATTCTCATAACGAGCAATTGATGGAGCCGGCGCGCCCTCGCGTCGACATGCAGTGGCCCGAGGGCGGCCCGTCTCCACCTAGGCCGGTGGCTATAAGATTTCTTAAAGCGCTTTACTTCCGCGATCACAGGACGAGTAGCTCCCGTGAGAAGGTTTCAAGGCCACGCTAGAACGTCGTGTTACTGCTTCCACCCTGTCGCCACGAAAACCGGCAAGTTCTCAACTGGATTGACGCAATTGCTGGAAGGAGCCATCACCATAGCAGACCGCTGACAATGAGCTGCAAGGAATTGAGTGACCTGGACACCCCAGTAGAACGAGTAAGGCCCAGCGGACGGATTATTTGGTGTCGGGAGAATTTCCGGGAGCGGCTCTTCGGTGAACGGAATGGGCCCTACAAGCCAGACACGATTACCCGATTGAAGCGTTGAAGTAATTCGGTCGATTACCGGCGCGATGGGGTCCTTCGTTTGCATTTTCGCCATAAACAGGTCGTAGCGCTGTAGTGTATAGTCTTCCAATGGCGGAAGCGTTGTCCACGATGCAGTGGCTTTGTAATAGCGTTGAAACGTCACGCCACAAAAGAATGGATGGACGATCACGTAGTCGTTTAGAGCCACCTCGTTTGAAAGACTGGCGGCGATGAGATCTATGTTTGTCTGACGGCATTTCACCGCGGGCAGCTCGAACAGAAAGGTCGTAGAAATAGTTACCACTGCCAGGATCATCGCGGCAGGTCGCGCCCAGCGCCCTGCTGCGGGCAATATCATGTCTAGACAGACTGCCGAAAAAGCCATCAGCGGCACGTAGTTCCACGGCTGTGTGGGATACTCCGATAATTTTACAAAGAGAGTATAACCTGCCGCCCCAAGAACGAGGCTGTTGCCCGTAAATAGAATCAGGCCCCGGACACGGTCTGGAAAACGATCGCGGCGCGAAACGAGCACGGAAATTGTCGCAGCAAGTGCGCCTATCCACAGGGCAACCCAAACCCACGTGAAACCCGTCAGCGGGGAACCCATCGCCACAGAGAGCTGCTTCCATCCGTGTGAAAAATGGAAACCAAGCTTGTACATGACATACCAATGTGCACTTGCAATCAACGGGATATAAGGCAGCAACGAGACTGCTGCAGCGACTCCTACGCCGAGAATTGGAAGCGTGTCACGCCAGCGTCGCTCCACGGCGCATAACACACATCCTCCGCAGCAGGCGGCGAATAACAAAAAGGCATTTTGATAAAGCAACTGAACGCTAAGGACGGCTACCGCCACCGCGCTGGAAAAAGCTACAAGGCTTGGACGGTAGGTTAGACGCCAGATAAGTGCCAGCGTGAGCACCGCCAAGGCTGACCCCAGACCATAACCGCGAAGGGAATCTCCCGCGCGAATGATCGTCACATTCAAGCCCGCGAGCGTTACGGCCAGCAGCGGTGGGCCCTTACGCATCGTCCAACTGGCAAACCAAAACGCCAGCAGCAAAAACAACCCGATGTACAAACCCAGGACGCGCAAAACAGCGTCTGTATTTCCGAGGCCTGCCGCCGACCATGCGCGCACAACGAGGTGCATAAGGATCGGGCAGGAATCATGCGGCAGCTTTTGCCACATTTCCGAAACCGACGGTAGCAGCGACAAATTGACAAGAACGGCTTCATCCCGCCACAGTCCTCCGGCATTCAGGAAGAAAAGCAGATGCAAGTACGCTGCACCGAGTGTTACCAGAGCGGCAATGATCCAATTAGAGTAACGGAGGATTGGTAGTGCCCGGCCGAAGTGTGTAAGACGTGCCATGAATAGTCCGCCGCCAAGGGTCGTTAAGCGTCAGTCAGAGTCAAGTGCTCTGGCCATGCGACGATAATTTGAAAGCCATCGTTATCTTCGTTGTCTTCTATTCACACTCCTAATGGGTCGGATGGAGCGGGTTCGAGGAGATGTTTACAGAAGAGAGCGAAGGCAGCCAAGACCGGAATTTTGATCTAAAATCCTTCGCTATCTTCGTTTCCTTCTGTTCAAGATTTTCATCTGCGACATCGCTCGGCGACTACGATACCGAAGTCGATAATTGACGGACGACAGTTCCGTTGCTCAAGCTCAAGACGCATGTGGTTGAAGCGAATAGAAAAACTCGGGATAGAAACTTCGGCAGCGCTGATCGGTACCCTCTTCTCAGCCATGCTGCTGGTGCTGACGGCGATGCATGCCGGGCCGCTATGGCGTGATGAAACCAACACCTTCAATCTGGCGCACATGCCCTCGCTTCGAGACGTCTGGGACAACCTGCAGTTTGATTCGTTTCCGCTGCTCTGGCCGCTGCTGATGCGCGGATGTGGCATGTTAGGGATGACCGACAGCGACATGGGCATCCGCATTTTCGGGCTGGCTATTGGTTTGTTCCTTCTAGCCTCGCCGTGGGTGTGCCAGAGTTGGATTGGGGGACGCACGCCTATCTTGAGTATCGCGTTGCTGGGCGGTTTGCCCGCGTTCATCTTTATCGCAGGAGCGAATCGCGCCTACGGTCTGGCGGGTTGCCTGCTGGTGCTGAGTTTCGGCACAATCTGGCGGGTCGTGGAATCTCCGACGAAGTCGCGGATCATTTCAGCCGGTTTTATCTGCCTGCTGTTCGCCCAATGCGTCTATTCCGATATCATCTTTCTCGCGGCAATGCTAGTTGCGGGAGCCCTCGTGGGAATTCGACAGCAACGGTGGAAAATATTTTGGGCGATGGCGCGGATTGGTTTTGTAGCCGCCGCATCCTTCTTGATTTATTTGCCGATCATCCATCGGGATTCGGAATATCTGCCGCTTGTGCGCTCGCCCTCCTTTAGCTTAAGAAACCTTTGGGATGGACTCGGAGACGCTCTGGCCGCCCCGAGTAGTGCCAATCCTAACGGTGGCAACGGACCGCAGATCTGGATTTGGATCGGGCTTTTGTTGGCGGGGATCATCGTCGCTGTGTTACTACAACGAACACGTGCACGTCAACCGGCGGAAGCGGAAGTTGCCACGAGTGGCCACCGGGAGCGGTCGGACCTGGCACTTTTTTGTGTCGCCAGCATGGTTCTGGGAATCATCGGGTACACCGGGTTCCTGCTGAAGTTGCGGTTTTCCATGGAGTCATGGTATTACGTCGAAATCCTGATTCTCTGCGCTATTTGTCTCGACGGGATCTTAACTGCGAACTGGCCGGCGCTTCGTCCCTGGGGATTAATGCGCATTAGCTTCCTGGTGATGATGATGACATTAAACGCCGGGCCGGCATGGGCTGAAGCGCACACGCGTCGGACCAATCTCGATTCGGCTGCAGCTTTCCTCAGCCAGAGTGCTTCGCCGGGCGACGTCATCGTCGTCCAGAACGCATTGGAAGGTATCACGTTTAACCGGTATTATCGCGGCCAGGCTCAGTGGCTGAGTGTACCTCCGATCGATTCGCACGAGGTACATCGCAACGACTTGATAATGGCGAAAATGAACCAGCCAGAAACGATGGCTCCGGTGTTACACGCGATAGGCAACACTCTGGCCAGCGGTCACAATGTCTGGCTGGTGGGTAGCATACCTATTGAGCGCCGGAAGGATGCGCCACCCGGCTCAACTCCGCTGCCGCCCCCGCCTTCTGAAATGCCGACCGGATCGTGGTTCGGCGCGTATTTGTACTGGTGGAACCAACAGGTCATAACGTTCATGCTGGATCACGCGCAGCTGGGAAAGTCCGAAGCGTTTGCTCCGCCTGGACCGGTGAACCATTTCGAAGACGTTTCAGTCCTGCGATTCACCGGCTACAATCCCGGTACCGAATGATCCGCCAGGCTCGGCTGGTTCCGTCTAACCACGAATAGACCCGCCTACGCGCAAGGCTACGGCGCGGCAGGCACGAATGGCTGCGCTGCTGGTTAAAACGTTAAACGGTTCAGAGAATAGAGCGACTGGGGACGAGCGACATAGAAGGTAAAGCTGCGAGGGTAGCAGTGAACGACTTGAGAAAGGAGTGAGTTTCAGACCGCGGATTGCACGGATTGGAGAGCAGTGGCCGCTTTGGCGAATCCAGGCGGCTACTAAGTCGGTAGGCAGATAACAGCGTTGCCGAAATCGATTTACCTGGTAGGGGCCATTGACCTCAATCGCCTAGGCGGTTCGGGTGAACCGCCCCTACCTGCCAAAGGACTGGGCCTTTTATTTTTCTTATAGCGAATACGCTGCCTACAATGTTACCAGAGCGGCCCAATTAGAGTAACGGAGAATTGGCGTTGCCCGGCTAAGGTATGGAAGACGCGCCATAAATAGTCCGCCGTCAAGGATCGTGAGGCGTTACTGAGACTCAAGTGCTCCAGCGGACCAATGGCGCCGGCTTGAGAAAATTTGATCTGATCTACAGCAGCTCGGTCTTAACCTTCACCGCAGATGGCGGCGCGATAAGAGGCTTTTTAATGGGAGTATCCAGGATCGGTTCAACCATCCACCTCCAGCCGAC
Organism: uncultured Verrucomicrobiae bacterium; assembly: GCA_963825355.1. Classification (GTDB taxonomy): domain Bacteria; phylum Verrucomicrobiota; class Verrucomicrobiia; order Chthoniobacterales; family UBA10450; genus Udaeobacter. Next base: position 448,067 of record CAWGSY010000017.1, read on the forward strand.
GTGGCCACTTCTGTCGACAGTCCAAGCAGCGCCGCCGCGTTTGTAAATCTCCATTCGCCAATAATCGCTGTTAGCAGGCAGTGCGAACGTAAGCGTGACTGCGGCTGTGATCATTACTCCGCACAGCATTCCAATCAGAAACAGGCGAATCATTTTTCTTTTTCCCACAGTTTCCTATCTAGCGTTCGTAACTCGGCGTCAAGCTGGTTCTGTCTAACCACGACACGAATGGCTGCGCTGACGTTGAAACGCGTAAAGCGCCAAGGGCGCCACGCGCCTTTACGGCGTTGAATCGTTAATCGTTGAATCGACTAGAGGGAACTACGGATTCACGGATGACACGGATGCTAGGAATGACGAAGCACGAATGTCGAAGGACGAAGAAATGACGACACCCGAATGGCAAATCTGTGTGAATCTGCGAATCGAGCCAAGGGTTTAGCGAGAGATAGAAGGCAAAGCCGCGAAGGGCAGCGGCGAGTGAACTGGGGAGAGAGCGAGTTTCAAATCTGCGGAACTCCTTCTGCTCTTCGTGTCCTCTGCGTCCTCTGCGGTGAAATCGCGAGGTTATTTCGTCGACTTTCACTTCCATCTCGGAAAATCCCACTTCCTGGGTTCCTGATTCAAAATATTTTCGTGAGATAGAAGATTGTTTCGGCGCGGCCGCCGAAATTGCGCCGGGAGAATATTACCTCGCACATGGTCTGCGCTGCCAGCGACCAGTTGAAGGGTTGAAGCCCGGAAAGTTGAATCGGCAGACGCCAGGAATGACACGGATTGCACGAATGTTCCGAATGACGAAGCAAGCGCGCTTTGGGGATTGCAAACGATGAACGTCATTTCAACCCGGCGATCTGAAGGGCCAATTTTGGAATTGCTGTTTGCAAAATGTTCCAGACGAGTTTCAGATCGATTCCCGCGTAATCGTGCACGATGCGGTTGCGCAAGCCGGCTGTTTGCCCCAAGGAGTGGTCGAGTGTCGATTCTTGAATTCGTGGGGAAGCTGCTTTGCCGCCTCTCCGATTATTTCGAGATTGCGAACTACTGCGTCGATCGTCTTTTCGTCAGCGAGGAATGAGCCTTCATCCAATCCAGCAATGTAACGCTGAATCTTTTCAAGTGAGGTGTGGATGTCGTCGAGTAGAACGCTGGGCTCGCGTTTAGACATCAATTAGTTCGCGTTCAATTTGCTTCCACAACAGAGGTTTAATTGCCCGCCGGGAAACCAGATCAATCTTATGGCCGGTCAACTCCTCGAGTTTGTCTGCGAGCGTGACGAAGTCCAGACCGATTGAGGGTTCGACGTCAGCTATGACGTCGATGTCACTTTTCGCCAATGCTTCTCCGCGCACCACGGATCCAAAGAGGCTTAGCCCATGCAGCGGGAATTGCCGTTTCAAAGCCGGCAAGCCAGCTCGCAGCCTTGCCAGGACGTCTTCTCGCTCCAATTTCATCGCGCCAACATTAAATGACCGGACCATTTCTTTCCAGTACGAACGCACGAAACGGTATGTCCATTCCTTGTTTACTGTTTTGAAACTCGTTCATCGCCCGATTCACTCGCTGCTACCCCTCGCAGCTTTTCCTTCTATCTCAGAATCCTATTTCCTCGATTCCCGATTCAAAATGTCTTCGTGAGACAGAGATTGTTTCGGCGAGGCCGCCGACACCGGAACGCGAGGCGCCTGCGCTCCCAATCCGTGATTATGGGCGTCTGACATAAAGCTCGCAGCGGGGACGCGCGAGATTAGACGGGAAGCGCGAAGGGTGAGCTCGCTGGGGCGAGCGAATCAGACGCCCTACAATATTCGCGGGTACCATATAATCCGTGGTTCGCTCTCTTTTGATTGGTGTCGATTCTTGGTAGTTGGATGTTTGTGCGCATGTGCGTGTTCGAACCCGCGCGCGGCCGATGCGCGTTGCGAATTACAAGTTGAATAAATCCCGACGGAGAAAAGTCGAACGGCTACATTACTCACGATTATGAAAAGAATTTTCTTTGCATTAAGCATGCTGGCTTTTGTTGTGTCTGGCCTTCCGCAGGCGCGGGGGGCGGACGTATCGATGGATTTTATTTATGACAATCTTTCCGGTGGGAACTGGCTGGATGTCGAAGGCTACGGCTATGGCTGGCAACCGGACGTCGTGGTGAGGGATCCGAACTGGCGTCCATACTCGGACGGCTACTGGGCGTACACCGATTACGGATGGACGTGGATCAGTTACGAGGATTTCGGCTGGGCCACCTATCACTATGGTCGCTGGGCCAACCTCTCGGATTACGGCTGGGTTTGGTTTCCCGGAGAAGATCTGGATTGGGGACCGGCGTGGGTGTCATGGCGGACTGGAGGCGATTACATCGGGTGGGCGCCTTTGCCTCCGCGCGGGCCGGGCGTTGTCTACGAAAACCAGCCCATTAACGGAAACGTGGACGTAACTTACGATATCGGTCCGGAATATTACAACTTCTGCGATGTGCGGTTCATCGGCGAGCCGGTTTTGCGCGACCGGATCATTCCACCGGCCCAGAACGTTACCTACATCACAAACACCGTGAACGTGACCAACATTTACGTTCAGAACAATACCGTCTACAACTACGGCCCGGATTTCGCTGTGGTGAATAGATACTCGAGCCGCCCGATTCAGCGGCTGGCGATCGAGCGGCAGGCGGCGACGAACCTAACGACTGCGATTAAGTCGGGAACGCTTACCAAGGTGCAAGGGAACAAACTGCTGGTCGCCGCTCCTCAGAGGCTGATGAAAGCGGCTCCTGCCGCAAGACCGCCAGCGGTGAAGGCGAAGATCGCACAGCCAAAGATCGAGCGCGGCTGGAAGGGCGTGCCTAACAAGGCGGAGCTGGAACAAAAAATCAAAGCCGAAAATCCAAAGAATATCCCGCCGCCAACGCGTGCGGCCGCGCGAGAGGAAGGCAGTCCGGCGCCCGGTCCAGCAACAAATCCGGCGGGCGCGGATCGCGGTCCGGCGGGTGCGCCTGGAGCGCCCGGCCGAGCCGGTCGCGTGGGTCCGGGGGCAACACAGGCGCCCTCGTTAGGGGGTTCGCCGCTGCCGGTTGAGCGTGAAAAAGGCCGGCCCGGCGCGCGGCCACGACCCGGAGCAACGGCAAACACCGAGGAAGGTGCAGGACGCGTATCGCCTGCGCCGTTTGAGGGCGGCAGACCCGGAGGACGAGCTCGTCCCGGCGTGACAGCTCCACCATCCGGAGCGCGTGAAGGTCTTTCGCCGTCGCCGGTTGAACGCGGCGCAGGGCGGGGGCAACAAGGAGTGCGGCCTCCCGCGCCAGGTCCGGGTGGGGCAGCGAGGGTAACACCGCGGCCAGCTTTCGAGGGTGCCCCGTCGCAACAGCAACCACGTGATCGCCAGCCAGTGCGACGACCAACTGAGCAGCCAAATCCTGCGCGGGGTGGAGCAGGACAGACTTCGCCACAGGGTAACGGGGGAGGACTTGAGCGTCAGCGGTTCGGCACCCCTTCGCCCCTGGGCGCAGCTGAACGTCAGCAACGTGCAACCGGTGCGCCGCCATCTGGATTGCGGCAACCGGTCACCCCGCAGGCTGCTGGACAAAATGCAGATGAAGCGCGCGCACAACGACAAAGGATGCAGGCCGCTCACGCTCAGCCGCCGCCGCCACAACAGCGCCAGCCGCCGCAGCAGGGGCAGCAAGGTGGCGCGCCTGCCTCAGCTGATCGCGTGCAGGGCCATGGCCAGCCGGAAGGCGGACAGAAGAGAGAACCTAAGGAAACGCCACCGCCAGGGCCGCGATAATTTTGGCGCAGTAACACCAGCGGCTCTGGGATGTGAAAACTCCGGAGCCGCTTTTTTTTAATGCGCTTCCACTGTAGCGTCCGCTGTCTCCAGCGGATCTTGTTCAGGCTTGGAAGAATTCCGCTGAGGACAGCGGACACTACAACTTACGTCCGATCGATTCGGACGATTTCACCTGCGTACGGCCAATCCTTAGCCTGAGCCACAAGTCCGGCGCGTTCGGGATTCCGGAGCACATATTCCCATTTTTCGGCGTAGCTCTCGTCGCTACGCAAAAGGTGATCGTTAAATCCTGGTTGCCAGAAGGACGAGAATCTCTGGCCGGCAAGCTGTAGCGGTTTGTATCCCATCGAAAGCAAAACGCGATCCAGATCGTGTTTCAATCCCTTTATCCATACGCCTAATCTCGTAGTGGAACCGATTCCGAAGCAGATGAACAAGTGAATGTGGTCAGGCATCACTACATATCGTCCAACACCGATGCGAAAGTCAGTCGCTCTTCGGCAGTATTCAACGAAGCCATCATGTATTTCCGGCTGCGCCAGTAGCTTCGCACGAGCGTGAGTATTAAACGTTACAAAATAGACCGGGCTATTCGATCGTTGGAAGATTAATTCCAATCGTGGCGGCTTGTGTTTGAAGAGTCGTTGCACCGGAGCTTTTTTAATGCGTTCCCGCTCTGGCCGGCAAGCTTGCGGTTACAGCCCGCTTTCCTCAGCGCCTCGGTTTTGGCGATCATCTTCCGTGCGGAAGCGGACGCAACAGGAAGTTTTGTGGCAGAGGAGACGCTACAACAACGCCGCGCCGCTACAGCAACTCGGCGATCTGAACGGCGTTCAACGCCGCGCCCTTGAGTAGTTGATCGCCTGAAACCCAAAACGATAGCCCGTTCTCCAACGCGCAATCCACACGCACGCGGCCGACCTGGCAATTATCTTTTCCAGCCACACTGAGCGGCATGGGATAACGGTTGCTGTGCGGTTCGTCCACGAGTTCCAATCCCGGTGCCTTCGATAGAACTTCGCGCGCTTCTTCTAATGAAATGGGTCGCTCGAACTCAGCGGTGACGGCAACTGAATGCGCGCGGTAAATTGGCACGCGCACGCACGTGGCTGAAACGCGCAGAGCCGGCAAATGCATGATCTTGCGTGTTTCATCCTGCATTTTTACTTCTTCCTTGGTGTAACCGTTTTCCAGGAAAGAATCGACATGCGGCAGCAAGTTGAAGGCGATCGGGTGCGGAAAAACTGTAGGCGAGTCCGACTCCGTAGAAGAGGGCGGCGACCCCGGTTGATCGAAGGCCGTTTCTTTTACGTCGCCCGCAGCGCGATGGCTACAGTTTTCTTCGGCCCACGTTTTTGTTTGGCGGGTCAACTCTTCGACCCCTCGAGTGCCACTGCCAGAGACTGCCTGATACGTCGCAGCAAAAACCCGATGCAAGCGGAAAATCTTATGCAAAGGGTGGAGTGCCATGAGCATCACGGTTGTTGTGCAATTCGGATTTGCGATGATTCCGCGATGGAGTCGCACGTCGTCCGGGTTGATCTCAGGAATGACGAGCGGCACATTCGGGTCCATCCGGAATGCCGAAGATTTGTCGATCGCAATGGCGTCTGCCTGGCACGCGATCGGGACATAGCTGCGGGAGATGTCGCCGCCCGCGCTGAAGAAAGCGATGTCGATTTTTTCGAACGATCCGGCATCGAGTTTTTCTAGCGGGATCGAGTCACCGCAGAATTGGACCGATTTACCGACTGAACGCGCCGAACCAATCGGACGGAGATTTGCGACTGGAAAACTTCTCCGTTCCAGTACGCGCAACAATTCAGTGCCGGCGGCGCCGGTCGCGCCCACGACGGCGATGTGATAACCTCCCATTAGCATGTCGATTGTACGCTGTAAGAGAAATTTGTCGCCAGCAGAAAAATTCGAATGAAGAGCATTCACGTTTCAATTCGAGACCAGCAACTCACTGTAAAAGAAAACGAACAACCGATTCGGACGTACGCCGTGTCCACGTCGCGCTTCGGTGTCGGGACGGAGGAGGGGAGCTTCAAAACGCCGACCGGCCGTTTTCGCGTGGCGGAGAAAATCGGAAGCGATATGCCGCAAGGAACGGTTTTCGTGGCGCGCGTTCCGCTTCGACCTGATGGAGCGGCTCCGGCGACGGAGGACCTGATCACGTCACGTATTTTGTGGCTCGACGGATTGGAGGAGCACAATGCGAATACGCGCGACCGCTTCGTCTACATTCATGGCACCAAGCACGATGATAAGGTCGGCACACCTGCGAGTCACGGCTGCGTGAGAATGCGCAACGAGGACGTGATCGAATTATTCGAAATGGTCGATGAGGGTACGCCCGTTGTGATCGAGGCGTGACCCGAAAGGGCTGCAAACACCAAGATCCGTCGGGCCTGTCATCCTGAGCGCGAGCGAAGGATCTCGGTTTAATTCTTGCAAGCCACGAACGGACATGGATCAGAGATGTTTCGCTTCGCTCAACATGACAGGACAATGGTGCCTGGAAATTGTCGCGTTAGGGATTTGAAGAAACGGCGCGGGGGCGCGCCGTCTCCATGCATAAGCCTGAGTTCTTCGCTGTGCTCAACATCACACGACTTGGGCTTGCGATCTCGCTGGAATCGGTGGGCAATACATCCAAAGAACTTGACAAAAACGTTGTTGTCCGTGTGTGATCCTACACGCGCAGTGCAGCTTGCAACGAAAGGAGGCGATATAGATTGAAATTGATAAAGGCGATTATGATCGTGGCTATTTTGGCTACTGCTTTGAGCTTTGGTGCTTGTGCTCAAAAGAAAGAGACTGTCACTACAAGTGCAGGGACAACCGGCTACCACAAATAAGCCGTTAGCCACAGGGCTCAAAAAACTTAAGAAAAGCATTGCTTCCCTCTCGTTCCCTGCCTAAACAGACCGGAGCAACTTGCTGCGAAAGGAGGCGAGATAGATTGAAATTTTTGAAAATGATCGTGGTGATGGCCGTTTTGGTCACGGCGTTGGGACTTGGGGCTTGTGCGCAACACAAGGAGGTCGTGGTCCCTCCTGCGCCAAAAGGCGGAAAATAATCCGCTGCGCGGCAATTTGTGGGCTATTTCGCCCAAAAGGCCAGGTCGTTTTCGGCCTGGCCTTTTTTTATTACAAGGAATGACCTCTGTTGCTACTGACCAACTGCATTCACGGCCCGAGGACATGCCGCCGCCGATGACCGCGCAGAAGGGCGGCCGGGCCGCAACGAGTGCACCGGAGAAAAGCCAAAGTAGTTTCTCGCTCGTGATTATTGAGCTTGCGATCAATCGGATAGTGCTCGTCGGGTTGGCTATCTGTAGCGTGTTCATTGCGACCGCGACTGCTTCATCGGAGGTAGCCGCCGCCACCTCGCCGGATAAAAAGTTCACGGTGAAGCTCGGCGATTGCAATGATTTCGGATGCAAGGCGCAGCTGAAAGCCGCAAGCGATCAAGAAACAGTCGCATCCACAGATATCGAAGCGTTCGACCCCGATGATGCGCACTGTCGGATTTCAGCGCATTGGCGAGAAGACTCAGCAGCGGTCGCATTGAACATCGACAACGGTCGTAGCATTACCGATTGCGTTGTGTTCCTTCTCGCTAACGGCAAATGGCGGCTCTTGGAACTCCCAGAGATGCAGAAAGTGCGGGCCGCCAACAATGAGGAAGGCGGGAAGAGTCTCGACTATCTGACGTTCAAGCAGTGGACGAGCAACGGAATTCGAATGCATTACCAGGGCAATCATTCCGAAACTGATCTGACGTGGCGAATCGTCGATAAACCCGAGCCGCATCTGCAGCCGGTGACGCCGTTTTCAAGGGCGCTTCGCTAAACGCTGAATATCGCGCGGCAGTTATTGCGCGCGCAAAGCTACGATGGGATCGACCCTCGTTGCACGAAGCGCCGGAATGTAGCTGGCGAGGATTGCGACGGCGAGCAGCACCATGGAGATACCGATGAAGGTTATTGGATCGGTAGCACTGATCCCATACAGCAAAGTCGCCATGACGCGTGTCAGAAGAAATGCTGCAGCTAAACCGAGGACCATACCTGCGCCCACGAGTTTGAGTCCCTGTTGGACGGTCATTTGTAAAACATCGGCTCGCCGCGCGCCGAGCGCCATGCGAATGCCGATCTCGCGAGTTCGTTGCACGACAGAGTAGCTCATCACGCCGTAAATTCCGACTGAGGCAAGCAATAGTGCCAGTACCGCGAACACGCCTAACAACACCATGCTGAAGCGTTGCCGTGCCACTGCTTCTGCGACGATGTGATCCATCGTATCGATGTTTGCGACGGTTTGATCTTTGTCCACCGACCAGATCGCGTTACGCACTGATCCCGCGAGGCTCATTGGCTCGACAGTTGTTCGGAGGACCAGAGCGTTTGCTGCGATGTCTTTCAGCTGCCGATACGTGAAGTACATTTGCATCTTCGGTGGAGCGATCAGATCATTTTGTCGAACGTCTTTTACGATTCCGATCACCTCACGCCATTCGCCTTTAGACGTGCTCGAGCCGGGTTTCAGTCGTTTGCCGATGGGATTCTGTCCAGGCCAGAAATGCTGGGCGGTTTTCTCACTAATTATCACCGCGTTTTTTGAGTCGGCGTTGTCTTGATCGGTGAAATCGCGGCCACCGACGATTGGGATGCTCATCGTATTAAAGTAACCAGGTCCGATTGCACGGAAGATAACGTCGGGCCGTTGGCTAGGCGGCGGGTCTGGCACTCCTTCCGCGCCAATGCTCATCGAATCGCCGTTGTATGTCAGCGGCAGATTACCGGCGACAGCAACTGAGTGCACTCCCGGCAGTTCACGGACGCGTCGCATCACTTCATCGAAGAATGCTGCGCGTCGTTCACGATCAGGATACTTCACCTCCGACAAATCTACTTTCATCGTCAGCAGATGATCGGCACGAAATCCGGGATCAAGATTCCGCAGATGAAAAAAGCTGTTGATCAAAAGGCCGGCACCAATCAGCAGCACAAAGGAAATGGCGACCTCGCCGATCACCAACAGGCTTCGAGCCCGGTTTCCTTTGCTGCCTCCGGAAGAATCACGGCCGCCTTCTTTCAATGTGTCATTCAAATTCAAATGCGATCCATGAATGGCGGGCGCGAGACCAAATGCAATTCCAGTCGCCACGGCGATTAACACCGTAAAGATAAGCACTCTGGCATCGATGCCGATCATGTCCGCCTGGGAAATGCTTGCAGGAATGAATGCTCTAAGTGCGCGAAGGCCGACGAATGCCAGCAGCAAACCTAATCCCGCGCCAGACATCGCGAGCAGCACGCTTTCCGTTAGAAACTGCCGGATGAGGCGCGACTGACTGGCGCCGAGTGCCAGGCGCAACGCAATCTCCTTCTGCCGAACCGCCGCTCGCGCGAGCAACAGATTGGCGACATTTGCGCATGCGATGAGCAGCACAAATCCGACCGCGCCTAGCAAAACAAGGAGCGCCGGTTTGATATCGCCAACAACTTGTTCGTGAAGCGGAACCACGACTGCGCCTATTCGCATATTGTAATCCGGGTACTGCTGCGCAAGACGGGCGGCGATCGTTTCCATCTCAGCTTGCGCCTGCTTCAGAGTGACGCCGGATTTCATTCGCGCGATCACTTCGAGAAAATGATTGCCACGTTGCGCGGCTTCCTCCGACGAGAACGCAATCGGTACCCATAGCTGATCGCTCACGTTTTCGTAGCCAGGCAGTTGCACCAGTGGCGGCATTACACCCACAACCGTGTAGCTCTCGCCATTGAGCGTAAGGGCTCCGCCAATGACGCCTGGGTTGGAGCCGAAGCGCCGCTGCCAAAGTGAGTAGCTGAGAAGAACAACGTGCGTACCGGGCTTATCGTCTTCCGGCACGAATGTGCGCCCAAGCATCGCCGGCACACCTAACAACTCGAAGAGATTTGCGGAAACACGACGCCCATCAAGCCGTTCGGGCTCGCCGACACCGGTGAGATTGAAGCTTCGCTCCGCCATTGCCGCCATTCCGGTGAACGATTGGGCTTGCTTCTGCCAATCGAGGAAGTTCGCAGGCGACGGAGTATTTTTTGGAAAGCCCTGGTGTGCGGCGTTCTCCCATAACATCAGCAGTTGTTCGGGATGTTTGAACGGCAACGGACGCAATAGCACTGCGTTCACGACGCTGAAGATTGCGCTATTTGCACCGATGCCGAGTGCGAGCGCAATCACAGCGATAATTGTGAACGCCGGGTTCTTTGCCAGCACGCGTATCGCGTAGCGGATGTCCTGGGTAAGATCACCGAAAAGATTGGTCTTCGATTGTGCACCTGGTGCGACTGATTGTTGCGACACGCGACGCTCAATTTGTTTAAGTTCGCGGCCTAACAAATCGGACGCGTTGAGTTGCTCGAGGACTTGTTGGCGGGCCAGCTCTTCCGAGGCGCCGCCGCTGACCGCCCGCTCATATTCCTCTTCCAAATGCTGCGAAAGTTCTTCAACGATTTCCGCCTCCCGCACTGGCGATAGCTGGAGCTCGGCGAGGCGCGCTCTGATCCCGACCTTAAAATCAGGCATGTTGAACTCCGGTGATGAGGTTGATCGCTTCGACGAACTCACGCCAGCCGGCGCGCTGCTTCGAAAGCACGTTTTTGCCAGAGGCGGTCAGGCGATAGTAGCGGCGCCTGCGTTGACCCGCCTTTTCGATCCAGCGGCCACGGATCCAATTCCGTTTCTCCAATCGATAAAGCAACGGATAAAGCGAAGCGACGTTAAATCGAATCGCGCCGCGCGAACGCAAATCGATCAACTGGCCAATCTCGTATCCATGTCGGGCACGATCTTCCAGCAGCGATAGAATCATCAATTCGGCGCTGCCTTTCTTTAATTCGCGATCTGGAACTGGCGATGCCATATATGGTAATGCCATATACATCGGCGCGAAGCAGTGTCAACTGAGAACAACCGATGGTTTTACCGCAGAGATCGCAAAGATCGCAGAGATGAAAAGGAATCAGGAAACCAGGAAAGCAGGAAACAGAAAAAGGAAAGCCGGAACCAGGAATCGCAGGTAGGGCGACTACTCCCGTGGGCGCCGCTCGTTCGGCGTGCAGAGGACTGCCCGCCCTACCTACTTGTACCGCTCGCCGCGCCGAGAGCCTCTCAAGCTGATTCTGTCCCTTAGGAATCGATTATCAGCGATTGGATCTTATCGTTCGCGATAGTGAAATGGTAGTCGAGCGTGATCGGGCTACCCGGAAATGATCCGGATACTTCGACGCTCAAGATCGTTTCGGGGCCGCGCTTATCTGCGCTAAGCGGTTTGAATTGAAATTTGTATTTCTGAATCGTTTCCGTTGCCCAACGTCCGATGTCGATCTTCCCATGCCGCATTGCGTTTTCATCGCGAACAACAGCGTCGTCGGCGAAGCAGTCCATGATTCCTTGCACATCGTGCGCGTTGCTGGCGGCGATGTAGCTCTGAAGGACGGGCGGCAGATTCATTTATTTGTACGCGATCGCGGCGCTGGATGGCCCCGCAAGATGGATAACTTCGAAACGGTTGAAGCCGACTTCGCCGCACCATTTCTCGAAATCGGCGGCCGAATAATCGAACGCGTCGCCGAATTCGATCAGCATGTTTAGCGACATGAGCAGACCAAAAACATTCTCGCGACGCGCGTTGTCGATCAGCGCTTCGACTGCAATGAATGCGCCGCCGGCCGGAAGCGCGTCGTAGGCTGCGTGGATGAGCTTCATCTTTTTCTCCAGATTCCAGTCGTGCAGAATCATTCCCATCGTGATCACGTCAGCCTTTGGCAGCGGGTCTTGAAAGAAATCGCCCGTCGCGGTGCGGATCCGATCAGCCAACCCGGCTGCGGCGATGCGCTTTTTCGCTACAGGCTCGACCGGCGGCAGGTCAAAACTGGTGCACTCGATATTGCGGATGCTTTTTGGCGACTTCGATGCAGAGCAATCCGGTGGCACCGCCGACATCGCACAGGGTGTGATAGCGTGAGAAATCGAATTGCGCGGCCAGCGCTTCGAAGTTGATACGGGACAGGCCAGTCATCCCGTCGAGGAAACATTCGAGCTTCTCAGGGTCCGCATACAATTCATCGAATATGTTTTTGCCGCCGTGTTTGCTTTCGTTTTGCGGTTTCCCGGTGCGCAACGCTTCCGGCAAATCATTCCAGTACTTGAACAGGCGCGCGTTGAGCATTTCGGGAATTCCACCGATGTAGCGCGGGCTGTTTCGGTCGAGATACAGAGCGGTGGCGGGCGTATTGAAATATTTGGCGTCCGCGCCGTCGCCCTCACGTTCGAGGAATTTCATTGCTACGAGGGCATCGAGAAAATCCGCGACGCCGCGCGAATGCAGTTCAAGTTTCTCGCCGATCTCCGGGCCTGTGAGCCGGCGCTCACCGAGCGCGGTGAATAAATCGAACGTGACCGCGGTCAAAAGGACCTTGGAATTCCAGAAGCCGAACGCAGTTTGCAGAATTGCGTCAGGTGTTGGCGAAGTTGTCTTCATACGGTTGTCGATGTAGCCAATCTGCCAGGAGTCACAAGTGATGAGTGCATCGAAAACGATTGATCGCTTGCGCTCGTTGTGAGTCGGATCAGGGAGAGGGGAGAGGGGAGTGCGAACTAGCGAGGAAGAAATGTGCGGAATGTGCAGCCAATTACATGGATTGCGCGATTAATTCCCGTCAGCTGTTATCAATAGGCTTTCTGCGATCGGTTTTTTAAGAATGAAACATTTTGCTTTAATTTTTTCGATTCTCCTGTTGCTGGTAACCTGCGCCAACGCTGCACCGGTTGTCTTCATTGTTCGTCACGCAGAGAAGACGAGCACTGGTGGTAAAGATCCTGATCTATCTGTCGAGGGACAAAAACGCGCTGATGCATTGGCGCACATCCTAAAGGATTCACAGATTACGTCGGTATTTGTTACCGAATTCAAGCGCACGCAGGAAACCGCGGCACCGACAGCGAGAGCGGCGCACATCACTCCTACCGTGGTTTCGGCAAATGATATTGGTGCACTTGTCGGGAAATTACGTGCATTGAACGGCAACGGGCTCGTGGTCGGACATGGCAACACGATTCCGGAACTCCTCAAAGCGCTTGGGATCGCGACGCCAGTCAGCATTCCGGAGGACGATTACACCGAAATCTTTGCCGTGGTGTTTGGCGATACACCGCAATTGCTGCGGTTGCATTATCCGTTTTGATAAAGACGCCAAAAGTTCCCGCGCAGAGAAAATTTTCCTTCTCTTAGACCCCGATTATGACGGAAAATCTGGTCTTCACATTGAACGCCGAAAACCCAACTAACTGTTTTATTCGTTCGCGCTGGATTTCGTTGCCAGTCGCGGCGCTGTTGTTTTTAAGTGGACGATCCGTAAGTGCGGAACCGGTTGGGGATTTTTTCAAGAAAGTCAGCCAGTCCGTTTCAAATGCTTTTCAGCCACGCCCCACGCCCAATCCAAACGAGAAGAAGACGAAACATGCCGCGCGTCGCCCGGGTTCGCGAATCTTAACTGCTACCGCCGGATCGCCGACTCCAGTCGAAGGGCCCACAGTCGTTGCGAAAGAGGAGAGCGTTACTCCTACCGTCGTCGTACAGCGTGCCGCCGCTGTCCCTCCGGAAAAAGCAAAGGAAGATGTGCCGTACGGAATTCCGGTACCAGGTCATAAAGGCATGGTCACCAGTCCTTATTCCCCCGAGGGAAATTATATCGACGTCAGTGCCTTTGCGTCCGGGTCCGCGGTGAAAGATCCGTACACAGGGAAAATCTTTTTGGTGCCGTAGGACGGCATGAATTCCGCGTCGCAAAATTTCCCGCAGCACCTCGGTACGCTGCGCGAGCAGATGTTGCATCCGACAGAGTACGAACGGGCCGTCAATTATTTTCTCGAGGAATTCGCGGGCGACGTAGCGTTTGTGCGAGGTTCGGAACCGGAACAAATGCCACATCTGATGGCGGTGCTGAACATCGTTGTCTCCAAAGCCATGGGGCGTCACGTGGAGGTCGAGAACACCCTTGTATCATATTTACGAGAACATCGCTTCGTGCATGGCAACGCTCAGGCTGACGGGCGCGTTATGTTGTTCTTTTACTTTGAGGATGCCGATACAGGGCTGCTCATGCTGATCCCGGGAGTTCGCGGCCAGATGGAAATTGCCCGTTTCCATCTGAAAGGCGGTTTGCCCGACCCGCGATGGAATTGATTGCACACCGGCTAAACCTGGTGCGTTTCTGCGAGAGAAGAGAAATAAATCTGGAAAAACAGGAATGCAGGAAAGTCAGAAGAAAATCTGGAATCCAGAAAACGAGGAACTGTTTTTCGGAATTGCTTTGCTTTCGTGGCCTCATGGCAGATTGCTTGTCTCTGTCGCTTTCCTACCCTTCCTGCTTTCATGATTAAACTCATAAGCCTGTGATATGCCTGTTTTCCTCGTGCCTTGACGCGTCACGCAGAGTTATCGCAGGCAGGTATTCGGCCACAAACGTCCGCGTCCACCAGCCGCGCTCACCTCGTTTCGTGAAACGGTAGCGATACCAATCTGCGCGAATAAACTTTGGCGGCACGTCGGGGAATGGATTGTGGCCCAACAGCCGAACAATTCGCTTTTCATCTTCGAGCAGCCGTTGCACAAGCGCGAGGAACCACGGGTGCAAGCCAGCAGGCGACATGGCAGCGAACCACATTTGCCAGTCGAGCTTCCAGTGATACGGCGAGACGATGCACGGAGCACGGTTCACGTCGCCCGGTTTTCCCTTGAACTCGTACTCGCGCCATTGAGCGGAAGCGTCAGCAAATTCTGCATCAGTGCCTTTAATCACGACTTCGAGCCGCTCGCGTGTCACCGCGCCGAACGCGCCATAGGTGTTGACCAGATGCAATGGTTCGAAACTGGCGTTCATGACTTGTCGACGCGAAAATAAATTCCGCGCCGGCCGCCAACTGAGCGTGAGCACGATCGCTGTAAGGAAGGCGACTGCGATTGTGTGCGGCACGCTGAGGTGATCGGGCACAGAGTGGGGGATCCAGAGCAGTCGCGAGAGGAAGCGGTCGTCGAAACACGGAATGCACAGCACGATCGTGATGTAGTTGAGCCACGAGAGATTGCCGCTGAGAATCAGTGTGACTTGAAACACGATGGTAATTGCGCCGGCCCAGTAACAGAGCGGCGCGGGCAAGAAGTAGAACCACGGCACAATTAACTCAGTGAAGTGATTGAATAACACACCGCCCTTATGAAACCAGCGCGGCGCATGATGCAGATACCAGCTCAACGGGTTCGGCAGCGGCTGCGTTTCGTAATGATAAAAAAGGCAGGTGAGATCGCGCCAGCACGGGTCGGCGCGCACTTTGATCATGCCAGCCCCGAACATCGTGCGGAAAAGCACCCACAGGATCAGCCACATCACGATCACCGGCGACCGCGTGTCTGATGAACCGAGAAAAATTGCGAGGAACCCCGTTTCGGACAGCATTGTTTCCCAGCCAAATCCGTAAAACATCTGGCCCACATTGAGGAGTGAGAGATAGATGATCCAGAGCAACGCCCACGTGAGCATCGACACGCCGAGTCCAAACGATTCTGAGAAACCGCTGATGGTAAAAATCGATAGTGCGACACCGCACCAAATCGTGGCAGTGATGAACTGGTCCGAACAGTTGATGTAAAACAAACTCGGTGCGCGGCGAAACGGAACGTGGCGCACAAAAAGCCGGACGGGTTGGAGACCGCGCTCGCCAAGCAGCGGGATGAACTGATTAGCTGCGATGAGAAACGCGATGAGGTAAATGCCTCCGAGCGAGCGCTGGAAGCAGAACCGCGTTAACCAGAATTCCGTCGCGAAATGCATTCACGAACACCGACATAATCTAACGCATTAGTCTGGGAGCGCACGCGACTCGCGTGCTGGTTTCGGCGTCCTCGCCGAAACGAACTTTCTTTGGTATCAGAGAGTCGCAGGACACGTGATTGCCGGCGACCAACCTTTCGTCCAACAATGTGACTTTCCTGCAGAGTCGGTCCAGGAAGCACTAGTCCTCGCGCGCGAAACGGCGCCGCAGCGGCCACGGATAACGGATACACTGGAAGTCCGGCATCTTGCCGGACTCGGCTGGCAGGCTGCCAGCCTGCCGAGGACGGCTGGAAGCCGCCCTTCCTGTTTTGTTATCCGTGCTATCCGTAGTTCAACAGCGACGCCGGAACCGTTACCTACACCAGCACCAACGGAAATTGGAACAATCAAACATCAAGCTTAAAATCAATCCCAATTATTGCAGCCCTCTTTTGCGGTACGTTGATAAATGGCTACGGCGTCGAACTAATTGATCGCGAGGGAGGCTTTGCCTACAACGCGCCAGCGGGGTGCGACTCATCGACAATCCGGCAGGCCCGTACATGGCAATCTCTCGATTCAAAGTGACTGTCGGCCTGACTCGTTAGTCCATTTCTCCTCCGGCGTGCTGAGATCAACGCAGATCCCACCTTGCCTGACCGCCGTTACAAAAAAGATCGCAGTTTATCTTTCTGTCGAACATAATCAGAGACGTTGAGGCAGCACGTCCAGCAAGTGGTAACGAGTGTGGCCTCGTAAAATAGGCGAAGGCAATGCGGAAAAAGGAGCAAAAAGGAGATCTGACTGTTCAGGCGATTGCGGGCACGCACGTCGTGCTTCTCGGCATCGATCTACCGCAGACAAAGTGCCCGGGCTTGCTCGGATTTGCCTTGCGACGAGAGGATCATACCGAAGGGGAAAAATACTGGCTGTCAGGATATAAAACCTTCGCCAGCGTAGAGCCATCTCCGCCGCCTGGAATTCTTTATTCAACGCGGCAACATCCAATACAGGGTTTCACATGGTCGGATTTTTCTGCGAAACCGGAACACGATTACACGTACGAAGTGTTTGCTCTGAGAGGCACCCCGGCGAGTCCTATCCAGTCAGAAAAGGTAGCGGTTGATATCAGGACAGAAAGCGAACACGGCAGAACGCATCATGTGCATTTCAACCGTGGCGCCGCTGCGTCTCAGGAGTACACCCGGTTATTTGGCGATAAGCGGCCCGAACAAGTAGGTCCAGCAGCGTTCACGTGGCTTTCGCGCGGAGCGGCCGAATCAATTGCCGACTTCATCGGGCGCGCCGTTGGTCCGGGATGGGGATTGCGTGTGGGTGCTTACGAATTCACGGATGACAAGGTGCTCCCAGCGCTCGGCGCTGCTCGGGACCGCGGCGCTGATGTGCAGGTTCTCTATCACGCGAAAAATGATGAACAAAAGGTTGCCAATGAAGCAGCCATCCAGAAATTCGGTCTCGGGAATATTTGTTATCCCCGCAACGCGCAGGGCCTGACGCTTTCACATAACAAGATCGTTGTGTTAACCAAGGCTGACGTCGCGCAGGCAGTCCTTACCGGTTCAACGAATTTCAGTGTCGGAGGAATTTATGGACATAGTAACGTTGTTCATATTTGTGAGAGGAATGATATTGCCACCGGATATTTGTGGCTGTGGAATGAACTAAAGAAAAATCTGGCGAAGTCTGCGGATGTTGGAGTGCTGGCTGGCAAGAGTCCGCTTCCGGGCGATCCACTCGCGGAGCAAATCACTTCGATTTTTAGTCCGCGCGACAACTTGAAAGCCCTGGACTGGTATGCCGAGCAGGCCACGGGCGCTCATGACGCACTATTCATGACCTTTGCCTTCGGAATGAACCAGCGTTTCCAAAACTCTTACCGCGAAGGAACCGCCAAACTGCGCTATGCGTTGATGGAAGCGATGAGCGGACCGACAAAAACCAAGGAGCAGAAGGCGGCCAACGAAGCCGCAATCGTCGACCTAAGGAGAATGAAAGCCAATAAGTTCGCGATTGGATCGCGATTGGGTAAAGGCGCGTTCAACCACTGGCTGGTCGAGCAGCTTTCAGGATTGAACGTTAACGTGCGGTATCTGCATACGAAATACATGCTGGTCGATCCTTTGGGCGCTAACCCCCTCGTAGTTTCCGGTTCTGCGAACTTCAGTGAGGCTTCTACCACGAACAACGACGAGAACATGCTTATTATTCGAGGCAATCCGCGTGTTGCCGATATTTATCTTGGCGAATTCATGCGGCTTTACAGGCACTTCGCATTTCGCGACTGGTTGACTCAACACCCGGAAGCCGACGAAGTAGAAGTCGGGCACCTGGATGAGAGCGACCAATGGTGGAAACGCTACTTTGGCGATAGCTTCGAATCGCGGCAACGCAGTTACTTCGCGACGTAAATTTCGCGAGGTTCCGCCTCAATTACCCAGGCAGGTACACCGCATAACCGCGTGGCGGCGCCCAAAGATCTACCCAGCCAGACTCGTTAGTCCGTTTTGCCTCAGGCATGCTAACATCATCGCGGCAGCACCACGCTGCTGGAACCAACGGTGTGTTATTCCATCGCGTCTGAACCCACGTGCCATTCCATGTGTTGCGGTTATTCAGAACAAACACTAAGCCGCTTCGATCGTCAGCGCCCGAGCGCTGCATGATATAGAGATCGTCATTCACAAACAGGATTTGCGTTGAGCCGGCGGCGTTTTCTTCGTGAACCTTCACAAGCGCAGCGATGCCGTTCTGATTATCCGGCTGTGCCAGGTTCCAGTTAAAGTAATCCTGCCAGAAGACGCACGGATAACCTTCATGAGTTAGGATAAACGCGTACGCCAGCAACTTGTCGTTGATGATTGGAGTGTCACGCACAACGTCGTGGTTCTCGACGAAAGTGACAGCCTGTTCGGGGCGACCCCACATTAAAACTCCGCCTTCGACGAGGGTTTGCAGACTGAATCCATAGCTGTCGCACAGATCGCGTAACCGCCAGCGCAACGGAAAATCAAATGCGCCGACTGGATTATCCGACCACGCGTTCGTTTCATCGAGCCAGTCGTCGATAGTACGTTCGCTATCCCAGCATTCACCCACCGCATACGGCTTGAAACTGGTGCCACCGCGTAGTGCGCGGAGTTCCTGAATCGAGCGGACCATCCAGCCGCCGTACCCTTTAACCATGTCATAACGGAACCCATCGAAGCCGATTTCTTCCAGTAACCAGCGCGCATAATCGATGAGCTCCGTATAAACGAACGGCGTGCGATGACAGAGATCCGGCATGTCGCCGAACGTGGCGCCGTCCCACGTCTCGTATTGACTGGGATGAAAACATTCCCAATCACGCGGAAACTTGCCGCTCTTCGGCGTGAATTTTGTCCAGCGCAACTGTCCGTCGATCGGATTTGGTTCCTGCGTGTCAGCGCCGCTGTTATGATTGAACACGAGATCCGCGTACACTTGCAGTTGCTGCGCGTGCGCGGATTGGATGAGATCGACCAGGTCGGCCTTGGAACCGAACCACGTCGGCACGCCGCCTTTCTGATCAAACTCGCCGAGATCGTAATAATCGTAAGGGTCGTAGCCCATCGATTTCCAGCTCGCTGCCTTGTTCGCAGGCGGAAGCCACAAGGCTGTGAAACCGGCTTGCGCGATCGCCGGCAATTTGGATTTGATGAAGCTCCACCATTGGTGTTCGCGATTTTCCGCCTGGGGACAATCCCAATAAAACGCTTGCAACATTACACCCATAATTCACCCTCCTCGTCGGCGCATGAGAGCATGTCCACGCTACGTGCCAAAGTGGGACTAACAAGAAGCAATCAAGTGACGGAAATGTTACGGAAGAGTGTAGCGCCATATGTCCTTGCAGCGTTTTTGATAATTTGCCTTGCGGGTTGCGACAAGAAGAGTGGCGAAGCAGTGGTGCTGGCGAAAGAGCATATCGATGCTGCGCTGCCAACTAAAGAAACACCGGCCACTGAATCAACGCCTGGTCATGATGAGCAACTTCGTCCCATGGCGGATGATGAGATTGCAGTTGATGGATACGTGATGAAGCCAGATGCGCGCGGCACCAGTCGCGATCCGCGCGCGTTGACGCACGAACAATGGATTGTGAAAGTGCGGATGCTCGACAACGGCCGCACATTCCAAGTCCCGGCCGATCAAGCGAAATGGGAGAAATTGCGCGAGAACGATCGGGTCAAAGTCAGGTACCGCACAGGCAAGTACACCGGAACCGTTTGGGCCGCGGAGATTGAGTAAGAGATCCAGCGATGTTGTAGCCGGCTCGCTGTGCCGAGGCGCTTTTCTGTAGCGGCGGCTGTGTCAGCCGCAAATTCTATGGGGCAGTGTCCTGGTGCGGCTCCTTTGATTCCGGGATGCAAGCGATGCTGCTAAATGGTAGAGTTGTTTGTTCCGGGTTGATATGGAGCGTCACCTCAGTGCCATTCTTGCAGCCGACGTGGTTGGTTATAGCCGGCTAATGGGAATTGACGAAACTGGCACCCTCGAAGCGCTGAAAACGGTACGATCCGATTTTGTGGATGGCAAAATCAACCAGCATCGTGGCCGAATCGTAAAGCTGACGGGCGACGGCATGCTGGTGGAATTTCCGAGTGTTGTAAACGCGGTCAGATGCGCGGCTGAAATCCAACGCGGAATGAGCGATCGCAACGTCGCCTTGCCGCAAGATCGCCGTATCGAATTTCGGATTGGCGTGAATTTGGGTGATGTGATCGTGGAAGGCGACGACATTTTCGGCGATGGCGTCAACGTTGCGGTGCGCTTGGAGCGCATCGCGGAGCCCGGCGGGATTACAGTTTCGGATTCCGTTCGCGACCACGTTGGCAATCGGCTCGATCTCGTGTTCGAAGATATGGGCGAACAAAGTTTGAAGAACATTGCAAGGCCCATTCGTGTCTACTGCGTCACATTGGAGAGCGCGAGTACTCGAAGTCCGATGTTTACCTCGGGAGAACGGCCCTCGATTGTCGTCTTGCCGTTTAATAATATGAGCGGCGACGCTGAGCAGGAGTATTTCAGTGACGGCATTACGGAAGACATCATCACTGATTTGTCCAAAATTTCCGGACTATTTGTCGTCGCGCGGCACACTGCGTTTACCTACAAAAACAAGCCATTGAAAGTGCAGCAGGTTGGCCACGAGCTTGGCGTTACTTTTATCTTGGAGGGAAGCGTCCGGAAGGCTGGTGCGCGCGTGAGAGTCACTGGACAGCTGATTCGCAGCAAGGATAGCAGCCACGTCTGGGCCGAGCGGTTCGACCGCGACCTGACCGACATTTTCGCCATCCAGGATGAAATCACCCACGCGATTGTAGAACAGCTAAAGGTGAAGCTGCTGCCGCAGGAGAAGAAATCGATTGGGCAAGTGCCAACGGAAAATATTGAAGCTTATACTTATTACCTGAGGGGCCGGGATTTCCTGCACCGGCGAACGAAACACTACCTTCAGTTGGCGCGACGAATGTTCGCGAATGCAGTCGAGTTAGATCCTAACTACGCCCAAGCTTATGCGGGAATGAGCGCTTGCGACGCGTACCTCTACATGACCTACCACATGGACGTCCCGATTGATGGTATTCTTGCCACAGCCGGGAAAGCTCTTGCCTTAGATCCCAACATGGCCGAAGCGCATGCTTCGCGAGGCGTCGCACTTTCGGCTGGACAACGATACGAGGAAGCGAAGGCCGAGTTCGAAAAGGCGATAACGCTCAATCCCGATTCATTCGAGGCCCATTTCTTCTACGCTCGTGCTAGCTTCGCACAGGGCGAAATCGAGCGTGCAGCTCCGCTTTTTGAGCGCGCATCGGAAATCAAGCCGGACGATTATCAGTCCCCATGCTTGTTGATTCAAATCTACAAATCGCTTGGCCGTAAGCAGGATTGCAAGCGTGTGGCAAGGAAAGGCATCGAACTCGCCGAGCGTGAGCTAATGCGCCACCCAGAGGATTCGAGGCCGGCTCAACTGGGCTCTGGTGCGCTCTTTGCTCTCGGGGAAACGGAACGGTCCAGGGAATGGACTGCCCGCGCCATGGCTATCGATCCCGACGATCCGGTTGCGCAATATAATGCGGCATGCAGCTATTCGAGGTTAGGCGATATTGACGCGGCTCTTGATTTACTCGATCGATGCCTCCCGAACCTCGGTCACGAAAAAGTGAATTGGTCCAAGTATGATTCCGAGTTGGATCCAGTGCGCAGTGACCCGCGCTACCAGAAGATAATGGAAGCGCTCGGTTGAATAGGACCGTGCGATAGGGAACAAGCGGTTGATCGGTAGATTCCTGCAATTTTTTGCTTAATCCTATCGCTGTTGAGGAACCGCAAGCCACGCGCGCGCCTACTTTGCCTGCGCGGAGGTCTGCGAATGCATACTCGCGATCGGCTCGTAAAATCGCAATGCCTCAATATTGCTCCGAGTTCGCACAATGGATAAAGCCCTTTCGCAAAGCCGGCGCCCGGATCGCGCACGAGATAATCGAAACCGTCTTTCCCCGCAATGACGACAAAATGCGTGAGCACGCTAGCCAACCGCACGCGCACGGTCACTGGATTTCCGCGCGCGTTAAAGCACGAACAATGGATTGTGAAAGTGCGGATGCTCGACAACGGCCGCACATTCCAAGTCCCGGCCGATCAAGCAAAATGGGAGAAATTGCGCGAGAACGATCGGATCAAAGTCAGGTATCGCACAGGCAAATACACCGGAACCGTTTGGGCTACTGAAATTGAGTAGGAATTAAGTCACGCAGAATCGCGGCTCACCGGCCGTCGATTACCGCGGTTCGAACGAGAATTCACCACTGCCGCATGGCGGCCACTCGCGCGAGCTCGGCGCGGCTGCGCACATTAAGTCTTTTCATCGCGGCGGTCCTGAGTCTTTCCACTACCGCCAGGGAGACCTCCAACTCGGCCGCAATTTCGTCATTGGTCTGACCATTGGCGACACGCTTCAACACGGCCAATTCATCTGCGCTTAGATCGTCGGTCA
>CAWGSY010000018.1:0-469446 GCA_963825355.1 uncultured Verrucomicrobiae bacterium
TGCCTAAGAAGATTTGATTTAAGCGATTCTGCGCTTGTTCCATCTCTCTAAGCGGATTCCATGTTGTTACTTTATTCAATGTATTCATTTGTTTTATTTTTCTGGATTGAGTTAAAGCCGTGTTGGTACATCGCGCTAACCGCTTATTGTCAGGCTCGACCCTGATCTTGCGCACGTTGAGGAGGAGGCCCGGCTAAAAGCAAACGCCCGGCGACTTCACCGGCGGCCATTCCGTTGATCAACGGATGCTCCGGCCAACGCGCTCGACGATTTCCACGTAGGCTTTCAGAGGAGCGGACGGATTTTCGCCTTTCCACGCGACACAAGCTTCGGTCGTCACAGCCGGCATGACTGGGCGAAACACGACATTTTTGTGCGGGAGTTTTTTTAGCTGCTCGGGGACGAGGGCGACACCCAAACCAGCGGAGATGGCGTGGATCATCGTTCGTTCAAGATCGACATCCTGCAAAACCTTCGGGATAAAACCGGCGCGGTGACAGGTCTTGCTCAACCATTCGTGATAGTAGGGATAGCTCGCTTCTGACATTCCGATGAAAAACATGGGCGCGAGAGCTTTCAGCGCGACCTTCGTTTTGGCCGCCAGCGGATTGTCTTTGGGCAAGGCGGCGACGGTTTTGTAGGACGCAATGGTTCGGAATTCCAATCCGCGCCGTGCAATTGGCTCGTGTAATCCAACGAAACCCAGATCGAGCTTGCCATCTTCAAGCGCGCGAAATTGTTCACCGCACGACATGTCGAAGAGGTTAACCGAAACAGTGGGAAACAAGTGATGAAACGAAGCGAGAGTCCTCGGCAGCAAATCGTAAAAGAGATTGCTGACTTACCCGATATTGAGCGCGCGAACCTCGCCGCTGTGCAATCGCCGGACGGACTCGACCGTTTCGGCTGCGAGAGCAAGAAGGCGTTTGGCATCGGCGAGAAAGGAGCGGCCCTCGTCTGTCAGCGTGACCAGTTGCTTGGTGCGATTGAGAAGCCGGACGCCAAGCTCTTCTTCCAGATCCTTAACCTGCCGCGAAAGTGAAGGCTGCGCGGTGTGCAGTTTTTTGGCGGCTTTTGTGAAGCTGAGCGCTTCCGCAACGCTGACGAAGTACCGCAGATGACGAAGTTCCATTGGGGTTAAGACGCTGATCGTAAACCGACTCGGCACGTTAATGCAAAGAAGGAATTGCGAATTATGACGGACCGTCGGCCACAGGCAGACGGGCCATACTAAAAAAGTATGACGTGCTACCGAGAACATATTAGCCGGGCAACGATGTCGGCGTCGGGTTTGCGCAGATGAACGAAGGCGTGGGACTGGCTGTCGCGCAGCAAGTCACCGGCATCAACCATAGGAACAACCGGTAGATGAACAAGGCCGGCGAGGGTAAACTTGGGCTGTTGGCAGTGATTGCCATCGGGATCGGCGGGATGGTTGGCGGAGGAATTTTTGCGGTGCTGGGGTTGGCGGTGCAACTGGCTCGCGGCGGCACGCCAGTGGCCTTTGCTCTGGCGGGCGGGGTGGCATTATTGACGACTTATTCGTATACGAAGCTTTCGGTCGCTTATCCGAGTCGTGGAGGAACGGTTACCTTTCTCAACCGCGCGTTAGGGGCGGGCATGTTCACCGGCAGCCTGAACGTGCTGTTATGGCTAAGCTACGTAGTCATGCTGTCGCTTTATGCGCTCGCCTTCGGCAGTTACGGCGCGACGTTCCTACCGGTGGCGTGGCGGGCGATTGGCAAGCATGGGTTGATCAGCCTCTGCTTGGTCACGATTACTGCTCTCAACCTGTTCAGCGCCGGGGTGATTGGCAGGGCGGAGAACTGGGTCGTCGGATTGAAAGTGGCGATCCTCTTGTTTTTCGTCGGCGTAGGGTTCGCCGGCATCAAAACCACCCAGTTCGCGCCGGCTTCGTGGTCGCCACCGCTGCAGTTGGTGGCGGGCGGGATGATCATCTTTCTCGCTTATGAAGGATTTGAGTTAATCGCCAACACCGCGCGCGATGTGCGGAATGTGGCGCGGACGTTGCCGCTTGCCTACTACACCGCAGTCGGGTTTGTGATTGCGTTGTATGTGCTGGTCTCGCTCGTCACCGTGGGACATCTCGCCGTGGACAAGATCGTGGCGGCCAGAGATTACGCCTTGGCGGAAGCGGCACGACCCTTTCTCGGGCAGACCGGTTTCACGCTGATCGCGATCGCTGCCATGTTATCCACCGCTTCCGCAATCAACGCCACGCTCTATGGGACAGCACGATTAAGTTACTGCATCGCGCGCGATGGTGAGTTGCCGGCCATGCTGGAACGGAAAGTGTGGGGTAAGCGGATCGAAGGACTGTTGATTACCGCAGGGTTGACGCTCTTTGTAGCCAACGCTTTTGATTTGACCAGCATCTCAACGGTAGGCAGCGCCGGCTTTTTGTTGATCTTCGCCGCCGTGAATGCCGCCAACGCGCGCCACGCTCCACATACGAAAAGCCACGGCTGGATTTCAGCCGCCGGGGCCATCGCCTGCCTGGCGGCGTTGGGCGCGTTAATTTGGCAGACGGCGCGGACCGGACCGATGAAGTTGGTAGTGCTGGCGGCGATGCTCGCGCTGGCATTGCTCGTCGAGGGAGCATTCCGGCTGACAAAACGGGAGATCCGCTTACATGAATAACCAATCGGCCCAACTGCAGCGCGACTCGTTATCGATCCTGACGATCAATGGCGGCTCATCGAGCATTAAGTTCGATATCTATCAGGTCCGCGAACCACTGGAGCGCGGACTGCACGGGAAGGTTGATCGCATCGGTTTGAGCGGAACAAATCTGACGTTCCAGGATGCTAGAAGTAAGAAGCCGGAAAGCCGCGATCTTGCCGCCGCCGATCATAAGTCAGCAGTGAATTTCCTGATTGATTGGCTCGAAGGCCAGAAGAGTTTCGAATCTGTCCGGGCGGTGGGACATCGAGTGGTCCATGGCATGCAGTATACCGCGCCCGAGCTTGTCACGCAGGAATTGCTGGATGAACTACGTCGCCTTAGTCCGATCGACCCAGACCATCTGCCTCGCGAGATCGAGCTAATCGAAGCGCTCCGCAAGCGTCATCCGAAGCTGCCGCAGTTGGCCTGCTTCGACACGGCGTTTCACACCGCGATGCCACGTGTGGCCAAGTTGCTTCCGATTCCGCGGCGCTATGAGGCGAAAGGAATTCAACGCTACGGTTTTCACGGTTTGTCCTATGCCTATCTGATGGAGGAACTCGTGCGCCTCGGCGACCCGGCGGCAACAAATGGTCGAGTGATCCTCGCGCATCTCGGCAACGGCGCGAGCATGGCCGCGGTCCGGGATGGTAAGAGCATCGAAACCAGCATGGCTTTCACACCGGCCTCCGGATTGCCGATGAGCAGGCGCTCCGGCGATCTGGATCCTGGACTCGTTAGCTATCTGGCGCGTACCGAGAAAATGACCGCACCGCAATTTGACCGGATGGTAAACCACGAATCCGGGCTGCTTGGTGTATCGGAGATCAGCTCCGATATGCGCGACTTGCTCACGCACGAAACCACCGACGTCCGGGCCGCGGAAGCCGTGGCGCTGTTTTGTTATCAGACGAAGAAATGGATCGGCTCCTTCGCTGCCGCGCTCGGCGGATTGGACACGCTCGTCTTCGCCGGCGGCATCGGCGAAAATGCCCCAGTTGTTCGCGCACGCATTTGTGAAGAACTGAATTTCCTAGGCATCGAACTAGATCAGTTGCGCAACACGAAGACTGCGGCGGTGATTTCCACCGATGCCAGTCGGGTCACAGTTCGCGTCATTCGCACGGACGAAGCACTCATGATTGCAAGGTCGGTCAGCCGTGTCCTCCGTTTTGGCGCACAGAAAAAAACATAACCATGAATACCAACCCTCTAACGCCGGAATTGCTCTACAAGATGAATGCCTATTGGCGTGCCGCCAACTATCTGTCGGTAGGTCAGATTTATCTTTACGACAATCCTCTTTTGAAAGAGCCACTGAAACTTTCACACGTGAAACCGCTGGTGGTCGGACACTGGGGCACGACGCCGGGCCAGAACTTCATCTATGTGCATTTGAACCGGGTCATTAAGAAGTATGATCTGGACATGTTCTACATCGCGGGTCCCGGTCACGGGGGCCCGGCGATTGTGGGCAATGTTTACCTCGAAGGCACCTGGAGCGAGGTTTATCCGAACGTCACCCAGGATGAAGCCGGTCTGAAAAAGCTGTTCAAGCAATTCTCGTTTCCCGGCGGGATTTCCAGCCACGTTGCGCCGACTACGCCAGGGTCGATTCACGAAGGTGGCGAGCTGGGCTATTCGCTAAGTCATGCCTTCGGCGCCGCATTCGACAATCCCGAGCTGATCGTCGCCTGCGTTGTTGGCGACGGTGAAGCGGAAACCGGTCCGTTAGCCACGGCATGGCAGTCGAACAAATTACTCGATCCGATTACCGACGGAGCCGTGCTGCCTATCCTGCATCTCAACGGCTACAAAATCAGCAACCCGACCCTGCTGGCCCGCATCGAGCACGAGGAGTTGGAACAATTTTTCCGCGGCTGCGGCTGGACACCTTACTTCGTAGAAGGTGATGAGCCGGAGAAGATGCATCAACTCATGGCCGCCACTTTGGAAAAGGCTATCGAGGAAATCCGGCAGATCCAAACGAATGCGCGGAACAATAATGACACTACTCGTGCTCGCTGGCCCATGATTGTCCTTAAGTCACCTAAAGGCTGGACGGGACCGAAAGTGGTCGATGGATTGCAAATCGAAGGAACGTTTCGGGCGCACCAAGTTCCAATCCTGGTCGATGCCGACCATCCCGATCATGTCGCGCTGCTCGAAAGCTGGATGAAGAGTTACAAAGCCGAGGAGCTATTCGATGAGAATGGCACACTAAGACCCGAGTTAGCGGAGCTGGCGCCGAAAGGCGACCGACGAATGGGTGCCAATCCGCACGCGAACGGCGGCATTTTACTTCACGATCTGCGAATGCCGGACTTCTGCGACCACGCTGTGCATGTGCCCTCACCTGGCGCCGTCGATGGCCAGGATACGATGGTGCTTGGTAAGTTTCTGCGTGACGTGGCCAAGCTAAATCAAGATCAGCGCAATTTCCGTGTCTTTGGTCCCGATGAAACACTCTCGAATCTCTTGGGCGCGGTCTTCGAAGTCACCAATCGTCAGTGGGATGCGCGGGAAGTAGAGAATGACGAATTCCTCGCGCCAACCGGACGCGTGCTCGACTCAATGCTGAGTGAGCATCAGTGCGAGGGTTGGCTGGAAGGGTATCTGCTGACCGGCCGTCATGGGTTGTTCAACAGCTATGAAGCTTTCATTCGCATCGTTGACTCGATGTTCAGCCAGCACGCCAAGTGGTTGAAGGTCACATCGGAACTGCCTTGGCGCCGGAAGATCGCGTCGCTGAACTACCTCCTCGCTTCCCACGTCTGGCAGCAGGATCACAACGGTTTCACTCATCAGGATCCCGGGTTCCTCGACCACGTCATCAACAAGAAGGCAGATGTCGTGCGTGTCTACTTACCGCCGGACGCCAACTGTCTCTTGTGCGTCTTCGATCATTGCTTGCGCAGCCGCCACTACGTCAACGTCGTCGTCGCGGGTAAACACGCTTTACCGCAGTGGCTGACGATGGATGCCGCAGTGATTCATTGCACGGAAGGCATCGGTATCTGGCAATGGGCGAGCAACGATCAGGGCTCGGAGCCGGACGTTGTCATGGCTTGTTGCGGAGATACGCCAACCTTAGAGATACTCGCCGCCACTTCCATCCTCCGCGAACATTTGCCTGAGCTAACAATTCGCGTGGTCAACGTGGTGGATCTAATGAGGCTGCAGTCCGCGAGCGAACACCCGCACGGACTGAGCGACGGCGATTACGATTTCCTCTTCACCAAGGATAAGCACATCATCTTTGGCTTCCATGGCTACCCATGGCTCGTTCACCGGCTGACCTATCGCCGGACCAATCGCAACCTTCATGTCCGCGGTTACAAGGAAGAGGGCACCATCACGACCGCTTTTGATATGCGCGTTCAGAACGACCTAGACCGGTTCCACCTAGTGCAAGATGTGATTGATCGCCTGCCACACTTAGGTTCCAAGGGCGCCTACCTTAAGCAGCAGATGCAGGACAAGCTCATCGAGCACAAGCATTACATCGACAAGAATGGCGAGGACATGCCGGAGGTCAGAAACTGGAAATGGGGCGGAGCCAACGCAGACAAAGCGGGGTAGAAGCCATGTCGTCCAAGGAGCACCGACGAAACACAAAATGAAAGGAGTCCAGAATGCCCATTCAACTCAGTGAAGAAAACGGCGGTAAAATTCTCGTCGTTCACGTCAGCGGAAAACTGGTCAAGGCGGACTACGCGCACTTTGTTCCCGAGTTTGACCGGCTTGTTCGACTGCGTGGAAAGCTGCGCCTGCTGTTCGATATGACCGGGTTACACGGCTGGGATGCCGGCGCGGCGTGGGAGGACGCCAAGCTCGGCCTTAAACATTTCGCCGACATCGAACGGCTCGCGATGATTGGGGATAAGAAGTGGCAGCACGGCATGGCGATATTCTGCAAACCGTTCACGAAAGCAACGGTTCGATACTTTGATCAGGCAGAGGCTGCTGAGGCGCGGAAATGGTTGAGTGGAGGGTAGTGGCGCCGGACGCGAACAGAACGAATGACCAGGCATCATCACCATCGGCCCGCGTCGGAAAGCTGCGGCAACCAGTCGCAACAACTAACCAAACCAGCGCCATAACAAAGAAGGGCTAGCTATCATGAAACCAAATACAGACCAGGCTAAGGCGACCGACTCGAAGCCTGCTGTCGAACCCGAAGCTAAGCCTCAGGCCACATCTAAAACTACATCTGAAGCTAAGCCTGAGGATAAGGCTAAGGGTAAGCCCGACGCGAACGAGGATCTGAAGACGCTGCCCATCGCGGAAGTGGAAAAGAAACTAGGGTCTTCTTTGGACGGTCTCACTCAAGGCGAGGCGGAGAAACGACTGACCCAATATGGGCCTAACGAGATTGAGGAAAAGAAGACCAATGCATTCCTGAAATTTCTCAGCTACTTCTGGGGTCCTATACCTTGGATGATTGAAGGGGCGGCGATTCTTTCGGGTGTGGTCAGGCATTGGCCGGATTTTTTCATCATCCTCCTTCTGCTAATGGCTAACGCCGTCATAGGATTTTGGGAAGAACGCCAGGCAGGCAATGCCATTGAGGCATTAAAGGCCAAGCTCGCGATTAAGGCCCGGGTGAAACGTGACGGGAAGTGGGTCACTCCTCCGGCACGTGAACTGGTGCCCGGGGATATCATCCGGCTGCGGCTGGGCGACATCGTCCCGGCGGATGCCCGCTTGTTGGACGGCGACCCGATGTCGGTCGATCAGTCCGCGCTGACCGGCGAATCTCTACCCGCCACACGCAAACCAGGCGATGCGGTCTTTTCCGGCTCGATCGTTCGGCGAGGTGAGAACAGCGCATTGGTTTATGCCACGGGGACCCATACCTATTTCGGGAAGACGGCACAACTGGTCGAGGAAGCGCACACGGTTAGCCACTTTCAAAAAGCGGTTTTGAAGATCGGCAATTACCTGATCATCCTCGCGGTGTCGTTGGTGGCGATAATCATTAGTTTCGCGATCTACCGCGGTGACCCAATTCTTACCACGTTGCAGTTCGCTCTAGTGCTGACCGTGGCCGCGATTCCCGTGGCGATGCCGACAGTGCTATCGGTCACGATGGCAGTCGGCGCGCGACTACTCGCCAAGAAAAAGGCGATTGTGAGCCGGTTAGTGGCCATCGAGGAACTGGCCGGCGTGGACGTGCTTTGCGCGGACAAGACTGGAACCCTAACCCAAAACAAGCTGACCTTGGGCGACCCATTCTGTGTGGAGAGTGTAAACGCCGCGCAAGTTATACTCGATGGCACGTTGGCATCGCGGTCGGACAATGACGACACCATCGATCTGGCGGTGCTGGGCGGTTTGAAGGACGACCAAGCCTTGAAGGGCTACCAGGTCGTTCATTTCACGCCGTTCGATCCGGTACACAAACGCACCGAAGCCAGTGTCAAAGGCCCGGATGGAAAGCAGTTCAAAGTCATCAAGGGCGCGCCACAGGTTATTCTCAAGATGTCGGCGAATGCCGGGCAGGTGAAGCCAGCTGCACAAAAGGCAGTCGATGACTTCGCCACGCGCGGCTTTCGTTCGTTAGGCGTGGCGCGGGCCGAGGGAAATGGGCAATGGCAGTTTGTCGGCGTGCTGCCGTTGTTCGATCCGCCACGGGAAGATGCCAAGGCGACTGTTGCGACCGCTGTGAAGATGGGCGTGAAGGTCAAGATGGTGACTGGCGATGCATTGGCCATTGCC
The DNA here is from genome assembly GCA_963825355.1 of uncultured Verrucomicrobiae bacterium. Classification (GTDB taxonomy): domain Bacteria; phylum Verrucomicrobiota; class Verrucomicrobiia; order Chthoniobacterales; family UBA10450; genus Udaeobacter. The sequence continues at coordinate 8,407 of CAWGSY010000018.1, forward strand.
AAAGAGACCGCCAAGAAGCTGGATATGGGTACAAACATCCTCGATGCCGGCAGTCTAGGCGACTCAAAGAAGCAAGAGACTCCGGAGGTCGCCGAGTCCATCGCGAATGCCGACGGTTTCGCGCAGGTCTTTCCCGAACACAAGTTTCACATCATCGATGTCCTGCAAAAGCACGGACACATTGTCGGCATGACCGGCGACGGAGTGAATGACGCTCCCGCGCTGAAAAAAGCCGACTGCGGCATTGCCGTCTCAGGCGCGACGGACGCTGCGCGGGCGGCCGCGGCGATCGTGCTGACGACACCGGGCCTGTCGGTAATCATTGATGCGATCAAGGAGAGTCGCCGCATTTTCCAGCGGATGAACAGCTACGCGATCTACCGCATCGCCGAGACGCTGCGCGTGCTGTTCTTCATGACGCTGGCGATCCTGATCTTTAACTTCTATCCGGTAACCGCTGTGATGATCGTGATGCTGGCATTGCTTAACGATGGCGCAATCCTGTCCATTGCCTACGACAACGTTCATTACAAGGATAAACCCGAGGCTTGGAACATGCGCATGGTGCTGGGAATCTCAACGGTGCTTGGCGTCATCGGGGTCGTGTCCGCGTTCGGCTTGTTTTATCTCGGCGAGCGCGTTTTTCATTTTGACCGCGCGCACATCCAGACACTGATGTACCTGAAGCTGTCCGTGGCTGGACATCTTACGATTTTCCTTACGCGCACACGTGGCCCGTTTTGGTCTATACGCCCGGCAAAGATTTTATGGATCGCAGTGGTCGGCACGCAAATCGTAGCGACGTTGATCGCGGTGTATGGGCTGTTTATGACACCTCTCGGTTGGAGTTGGGCTGGGTTCGTGTGGGGCTATGCGCTGCTCTGGTTCGTAGTGAATGACCGCGTGAAGTTGCTCGCGTATCGGATTCTTGATCCGGTCAAAGTCGAGGCCAAGTGTGAAGCCGAAGGTGAGCCGAAAACCGGAATCGAAGGTCGAGGTAAAACCTGAAGTCAAAGCCGAGCTTGAGCGCGACGCCAGGGCCCAACCCAAACCTGAAGCCAAGGCGGATTCCAAAACTCAGGCCACACCTGAGCCTAAATCAACAGTTGGAGCTAAAGCCAAGCTTACGGCAGAGCCCGAACCTGAAACAAAGAGGGTTGAGGCTCAGCCCGAAGCCGTTGCCAAAGTCGAACCGAAACCTGAAATCGAGCTAAGACACCGTCCGATTTGACTTCGGAGATCGTCAAGCGAGCCCATGAACTCTACGAGGAGCTGGGGCGGGAAGATCTTCGAGCAGTTGAGGACTGGGAGAAGGCGCAGCGGGAGAATCGGAAAGATGAACCTCATAAATGAACCGATGAACCTTGCATGCTCTCCTTACCAATACATATGGAGTTGATCCATGAATAAGGTTCAACAGTTCTGGAGTGATCTGCGGGTGAGCTTTTGGTTTTTGCCGTCCTTGATTGTCGCTGTCAGCATCGCCCTCTCTGTGGCTTTGGTGGAAGCGGAGTCCATCGGAAGTGAGAAATAAATTATGAAAATCCAAGTTAACACCGATCACAACATCGAAGGCAGCGAGGGACTGGACCAGCAAACTGGAGCGGTGGTGGAAAGCACGCTCGGGCACCTCGCGGAACAATTACCAGCGTGGAAGTTCATCTCAGCGATGAGAACAACGCCTGCCGCGAAAGTGAAGGCTGCGCGGTGTGCAGTTTTTTGGCGGCTTTTGTGAAGCTGAGCGCTTCCGCAACGCTGACGAAGTAGCGCAGATGACGAAGTTCTATTGGGGTTAAGACGCTGATCGTAAACCGAACCGGCACGTTAAAGCAAAGAAGGAATTGCGAATTATGACAGACCGGTCGGCCACAGACAGACGGGCCATACTTAAAAAGTATGACGTGCTACCAGGAACATATTAGCGGGACAATGACCGCAGGCGTATCGACGTGCACGGCGGCATGCTCGACGCCAATTTATGAACCGAAACGCTTCAGCTCTTTGGAAAGGAAACCTTCATGAGGGCGAAGGGACGTTAACCACCGAAAGCGGCGTTCTTTCTAAAACGCAATATTCTTTTCGGACGCGATTCGCGGAAGGCCTGGGCACCAATCCGGACGAACTGATCGCGGCTTCGTTAGGCGGGTGTTTTTCCATGGCCCTGTCCAATGAGCTTGGTCTTTGCGGTTTCCACCCGCAGCGCATTGAAACCACCGCAACCGCAACGCTGGAAGATTTAGCCGCGGGCTGGACGGTCACGCACATCCAGCTCGACGTCCGTGCGAACGTTCCGGACGCCTCTCAAGCGGGTTTCATGGATGCGGCGATCGCGGCAAAAACAAACTGTCCCATCTCACGCCTGCTTAAAACAAATATCTCAATGACCGCGAGTCTCGACCAATGACATCAAATGCGTCGATTAGCTAAGGGAATCTAATGCCGGCCAGCGTCAGTAGAAGCTCGTTAGAGCTCGCCTTAGAGGCATCGGAGCTTCGCTACCGTCGTTTGTTCGAAACCGCGCAGGATGGCATCCTGATTCTCAACGCGAATACCGGTAAGATCATCGACGTAAATCCATTTCTCCTCGATCTGCTGGAGTATCCGTTTGAAAGCATGATCGGTCTTCGCCTCTGGGAGATCGGCCAGTTCAAAGACATCGCAGCGAATCAGGCCGCTTTCGAAGCGCTTCAATCAAACGAGTACATCCGGTACGAAAATCTTCCGCTCCGCACGAAAACCGGGAAGGAAATCCAGGTCGAGTTTGTCAGTAATGTTTACTTTGTCGGATCGGGCAAGGTGATTCAATGCAACATCCGCGATATCAGCGCGCGGGCTGAATTGCAGGCGGCGTCCAAGATCCACGCCGATACACTCGAACTCGCGTGCAGAGCAAGAGATGAAGCGATCGCTGTGCTCTCTCACGATCTGCGCACTCCGATGGGGGCCATCTCGTCAATGATCGACGTGCTCGAACTGGGTCACGGTGAGCCCGGTGTGCCCGACAAGAAAGATTTGCCGCCGGTGTTTGATAAGTCCGCCTTGGCATTCATCCGCCGCAATATTCAAACTCTCGTGCATCTAGTCACGGAGTTGCTCGATTTCACCCATGTTGCCAACGGGGCGTTGGCGCTGAAGCTCGAAAAGGTGGACGCGCACGAGGTTATCCGCTTCGTGCTCCAGAATCTCGAGAGCCAGCATAAAGGGGCGGGGATTGGCATCGACCTCTGGTTACAGGCTCAGCATAGCCACATCCGAGGAGATTCAGGCAAACTCGAACAGGTTCTGTCGAATCTGATTGGCAACGCGGTGAAGTTCACACCAAAAGGCGGCAAGGTTTCGATCGTCACGCGCAATGAAGAAAGTGGCAAGCTGGTCATTGAAGTGAGCGACACCGGCATCGGCATTCCGGCAAACGCACTTACGCGGATTTTTTCGCCGTTCGAGCAAGGAGATTCGTCCATTCATCGACGCTACGGCGGTCTCGGTCTCGGCCTTTCGATTGTGCGTACGTTAATAAAAGCGCACGGCGGGACCTTGGAGGCCTCGAGCGAGGGACTAGATAAAGGCGCGAAGTTTACCGCGCGTTTCAAAATAGACGATTCGACCGCTGAAACCCGTGAGGATGAACGCCCTATCGCAGGAAAGGGAACAAGCGAACACTTGGCACAGACGTAAACCTCAGATTGTGGAACCAACTATCACACAAAATGGCGCCCTGTTTGCGGTGCAACACAGACCGCTAAAAGGAAATTATTCCCAGCACCATCACCGACAGATCGCAAGCGCCAATAAGACGACCTCCACTTTACGAACGTCTGTCGGAGAATTTGTCTTTCTCCAAACTCCGCTCGGCTGTTATCTCGAGCTCGTCGTCTGCCATGTTCGTTGGGCACTCGGATCATTCGGGACGAATGAAGCGGCTGTCCGCGCGCTGAAAAACGGTAGGACGGGTTTCCGCACGTGGGATGCGCTGGGACGCAAGACCGCTGCCAATCAAATCGGAATGCTGAGCCGCTGCAACAAAGGCGAGCAGACGCCATGAGCGACAGCTCCTTAATCGCCAACGGAGGGAACTTCACGTTTCCCGATAAAGCGAACGTGCGGCCGGAGCGCCTGTTTTTTCGGTTGCCACTCGATCGTATCAATTGGTTAACCAGTTCCTTTCTCATTGGCACGCTGGCTCTCACATTGACCGCCGTCCCGCTCTATCTCTGGGGCTTCGGGCTTGATTGGTTTCAGGTCGGTACTCTTCTTTGCGATGCTTGTCGCTTGCGGATTTAGCGTCACGTTAGGTTATCATCGGCTTTTCTCGCACATTACCTTCCAGGCAAGCTGGCCGATCCGGCTTTTCACACTTATTTTTGGCGCCGGCGCGTTTGAAAATTCGGTTTTGATGTGGGCGAGTGAACATCGGCGTCATCATAAGCATGTGGATTATGACGATGATCCGTACTGTATTTCGAAAGGTTTCTTTTTCGCGCATATCGGTTGGCTGCTTTTCAAGCTGAAGACCGATCAGCCGTACGACAACGTAGCGGACCTGCAGAAAGACAAGCTCGTTTGCTGGCAAGATCGGCACGTCCAGTGGATCGCCGTCCTGGTCAGCTTCGGTATCCCAGCCATCCTCGGCGCTCTGTGGAATGGATGGCATGGAGCGCTCGGTGCTTTCTTGATCGCGGGGGTTGCGCGAATCGTTGTGCTGCAGCATTGCACATTTCTGATTAACAGTGCGTGTCACACGATCGGACGACAGCCGTATTCAACCAGGTGCAGCGCGCGCGACTCTTTCTTCCTCGCCCTCTTCACCATGGGCGAAGGCTATCACAACTACCACCACGAATTTCAGCATGACTACCGTAACGGAGTGAAGCCATGGCAATTTGACCCGACCAAGTGGCTCATCTGGACACTGTCGAAACTAAGACTTGTTCGGAATCTGCGCCGCGTTCCGGCAGATAAGATTGAGTCTGCGCAACGACAAACCCGAAACGCGCGTTGCTGATGTGCCTCCGGCAAGCATGAAGATGCGTATGGCATCGAGGACGTTGGCCAATGGGTTTAGACGAGTAAGGGTCTTAGGCCACAAGCAGTGTTGGGTTTTTCCCACGCTGCGTGGGATTTTCCTAGGGTTTGCCAACGGCTCAGGTGTGCCAGTTTTGATACTGCACTATTGATGTCTCTCCCACATTTGCATGTTGCGAATGGCACTAGCGGATAGATAAAGCATCTAATGAATCATCCCAGCTCCGATACTGTCCACTCCAACAGCTTCGCGGCATCTTAAGTGGGAAAGACTTTGCTTCTTTTTTCTGTGCATTAACACAGCAAATCTTAAAGCGTCCTAAACGCATCTTTTCTTCCTTCACCCATTTTTCAATTGTCATAGTCATTTTGTAATTAAGAATCTGAAATAGATTTATTTGACCTATTAAAGCCATCTTGCTGCATTACACTCACCGCTTATTGTCAGGGTCGACCCTGATCTTGCGCACGTTGAGGAGGAGGCCCCGGCTAAAGGCGAACGCTTGGCGATTTCGCACGATCGCACTCGTAGGCAGGCAGGCTTAGAAGTCCGCGCGGTGCAGAGACAAGATGCCTTGTTCCGACAAGACACGCAGCGCTAACAATCTTGCTTGCCACAGGGGCGGAGACCACGCACTATGAAGTCCCGATGGTCAGAGCGAATTGTCGGGCGCGGTTTACCGCAGCCGATTTCGACTTCATCGTGCGCACGCTGGCGCGGTCGCAAACAGATCAAGTTTCTCTGGTCGATCTATTGAGCGACGTCGAGACGCGCGATTCCATTCTCGATCATCCGCGACTGGTGGACGCGATTCTAAACCACTGCGGACATCTTCGGATTTCTTCTCAATTTTATTTTTACGTGCTCGCTCGCCACGTGTTGCAACAGGGCGGAATCGGAGACCGAAAGCTTTGCGATTACGTTGCGTCGTTGCTCGAAACATTTTCCCGCGCGAGCCGGCTTCAGATTTCCGAGGAGACACATCATCTGGCCGAGCAATACATTTCCGATATCCTGATCGCGCTGAATCGCGCCACTCCCGAGCAGGCGTTCCTGCTTCGAGCGCACATTGGCAATTACTCACTCTTCATCAGCGGAATTTTTCACGAGAACACGCAACGACGCAGTCTGCGTGGCGGACCGGACATTGAGTTTTACGAGCAGGTCGGGCGGACAAACTATCAACTTGTTTCGTCCCATGTGGTGGCTCGCCGCTGCGAGCTAAATGACGTGTTCGAAGGTTTGGCGGATCGGTTTCGAGAGATCCGGCTCGCGTTGAATCAGCTTTCCGATCAGTTGCTGAATCTGGACGAAGACCCGGGTCCCTCGCTTTCGTTGTGAACGAGACACTCTTCAGCCAAATCCAGCGATTATTCGAACGCACATACGCGCAGGTCGGAATTAACTTGGAAGATTGTCTTATTGATCGGACGCGGTGCACCCAGCTATCGAGGCTCGCGGGTGCATCGGCGCGGGAACTGAGCGAACTCGCGCGCACCTTTTTGCGGCGATCCGGCGATCAACTTTACGTCGGTATTTATTATTCCCGGTGGCTAATCGAACAACTCGAACGACACGATCCGCGAGCGGGGGTGGGGGACCGGAATATCCGGTCGCTGATCACGTTTGTTGAAGAACTCAACCATGCGTTGCATGCCGCGCTCCAATTCAAACGCGGAGTGCGCGAGATCGCGTCGGAAGATTTTGCACGCAACCTTGAGCTCCAGGCGCAGGTGGATACTTATCTGGTTCTTCTGCTGTTTGTGGCCTTTTTCCGAAAAACGCAACGCGTGTCGGCGACGGACCGCCGCTGGTTGCGTTTTCACCTTTTCGTCCGGCAATGTCCCGAGGCATTTCAAGACGCGAACCTGCGTGGGCGTTATCTCGAGACGAGCAAGCTTGCGGCCAGCTACACAAGTTTTCTCGATACTCTCAATGCCGTTCGTCGTGTCGATGAAATCAGGCGGTTTCATTCGCTCGATTACGGCGCGAAGAGAGACCGAATTCTCGCGTTGACGGCTGGCCAACCAAACTAAGCCGCCAATATTGCGCCGTCACGGGATGATGCGATTCATTTGCCTATGGCTACCTATCCAAAGAGTCCCAAAGAAATGACCAACGGCATGATGTATTTCCCGCGCATGCTGGACAAGATTCGGCTGCATCTGCGCGGCGAACTCCACGAAGATTATCAAGAAAACTTCGGCGCACTGAAAGCGGCAGACGGTACGTGCTGCAATTTTCTGCGCGTGCACCATCGCGATCTGATTGAGCGTGTGAAGCAGGGCGGGAGGGACGAAGAAATTCTGGAATGGTGCTTCGAAAAGGGCCGCCGCTTGAACGATGGCGATCTCTTTGTCTGGAACGGATTCGCATCGAAGCTCGGATGGAGCGATTCGGTCACGCCGAGGCTCGAACAACGAAAAAAGGAGGCGGGGATCGCAGATCGCAACGACATTCTCACTATTCCCGATCTGATCGATTTCGACGAAGGCCGGAAAAGTTAGAAGTGTGTCGAATCTATTTCCCAAGTAGACAGGTTCGCTGCTGAGTGCGATGGAAAGACCAAAAGGAGGATCGAGTCATGAACGGAAAGGCATTGTGGGTCGTCCTGGAGGCGAAACCAGGAAAGGAAACGGAAGTAGAGAAATTCTTGCAGGCTGGTCAGGCATTAGTGGAGGCCGAGCCGAAAACGGTGTCGTGGTTTGCCATTAAAATCGGGCCGTCCAGATACGGTATTTTTGACACGTTCGCCGATGACTCTGGCCGGGATGCGCACCTGAATGGCAAAGTAGCGCAGGCGTTGATGGAAAAAGCGTCTGAGCTTCTGACGAAATCACCTTCAATCGAAAAAATTGACGTGATCACGTCGAAGCTGCCCAAATAATTGCTGAAAGGGTTGAGCTCGTTCCGACCTCTGGTGGTGATCTCATCGAACTTGACTCGTCGCAGCCTAGGCTTTGGGGTTACCGTTTGCCTGTGCGTTCTGGTCTTGAGTGCGTGCAATTACGAAGTCCCGATCACATCGAGTCCCACTCGGAAAGTGCGGGAACAACTCCTCGGGAACTGGGTTTCTTCGGACGGCAAGGAGAATATGAGAGTGCGCCGACTGGAGGATAGTACCTATGTCGTTTACTACGACGGTGATTTGTTTCGCGCTTACCACTCCGACGTCGCGGAAACGCCTTTCGTGACTGTGCAGGACCTCAACTCGAGCGATCGCAAGTATGCTTACGTCATTTGGAAGTTGTCGGACGATGGCAAGAATTTGAGATTGCGGAACGTCAACGACAAGATTGTTCCAAAGGAAACCAGGGACTCAGCCACCGTAGTTGCGCTGCTCACGAAAAATGCTGGTAATCCTGAGCTCTTCGGCGAGGAGATCGAGTTTAAGAAGGAAAAATAGCTATTGCCTTTTTGTCATGTTGAGCGACGCGAAACATCTCTGATTATTGGCTTAATAAGCGCGTAGACAGAAAGGATCCGAGATTCTTCGCTTCGCTCAGAATGACAAGTTGCACGAAGTCTTCCGAAGAAGTGATCGGCCTACTCGGTTCCGTATTTGCAACAATTGATGATTGAGGCCTCTTCTGACAAACTTCGAGATGCCTGGATCGCAAAATCAATTATCGAACGTCTTTCTTCTCTCACTCGCTTTATTTCTCTGTGCTCATCGAGCAATTGCGCAACAAACACCGCCGCTCGCATCAGGTTCGAACGAATCGCCATCGCCCACTCCTCCGGTGTTCTCGCAGCAGACACTGTCGGAACTGAAACAATTGCAGAAGGCAGCTCTCGAGAGCGATTATGCTTATCGACAGGTCGCACATCTGGCGAATAACATCGGGCCGCGTTTAAGTGGATCGTTACAAGCAGCGAAAGCGGTCGAGTACGTCGCCGGCGAATTGAAAGCTCTTGGCTGCGAAGTGCAGCTTGAGAAAGCCATGGTGCCCCATTGGGTGCGCGGCGAAGAAACAGCGGCGCTGACTCAATTTCCCGGACAGGCACCTAACACCACACAGAAGATCGTCCTGTGTGCGCTGGGAGACAGTGTGGCTACACCAAAAGAGGGGATCGAAGCCGAGGTTCTTGTGGTCAAAAACTTTGATGAATTGAAGTCGATGCCGCGTGAAAACGTCGCGGGCAAAATCGTGTTGTTCAATTATCCGTTCGACAAACAAATGGCCGCAGAGGGTCGTGGCTTCCCAGCTTATGGCGAAGCGGTTGTTTATCGGAGTAAGGGGCCGAGCGCAGCCGCGAGGCAAGGCGCTGTTGCGTGTTTAATTCGCTCAGTGGGCGCGGCTGACTATCGCCTTCCCCACACTGGAATGACAGATTACGCAAAAGATGCGCCGAAAATTCCAGCTGGCGCGGTAACCGCCGAAGATGCGGATTTAATTGCTAATCTGGTCCCGCAAGGGCCGGTGAGAATGAAATTGGTTCTGACGCCGCAAACTCTGCCTGACGCCGAAAGCGCGAATGTGATCGCCGACATCAAAGGCAGCGAGCATCCGGAACAGGTCGTCATCGTTTCCGGTCATTTGGATTCATGGGACTTGGGCACAGGCGCGATCGATGATGGCGCAGGCGTCGCAGTTTCGATGGAAACGGCGAACCTGATCCAAAAACTTGGTCTCAAACCGAAGCGCACGATTCGCGTGATCGCGTGGATGAATGAAGAGAACGGTGAGGCAGGATCAAAGCAGTACGCAAAGGATCACCAGAAAGAGATACAAAACCACTTCGCAGCAATGGAAACCGACAGCGGCGCGGGTCACCCGATTGGCGTTAATATCAAGGCAAACCCGGAAGTGAAAAAGATGTTCGCACCGGTCGCGAACATCTTACAGGGATCTGGAGCGGGCATAATCGATTTGGTAGAACACTGCGGAGCCGATATTGAGCCGCTCGAGAAAGCCGGCGTGCCGGCGTTTAGTCCGATTCAAGACGGCCGTTTCTACTTCAACTATCACCACACGGCAGCCGATACCCTCGACAAAATTGTGCCGAAAGAGTTAGCGGAAAATTCTGCCGTGGTGGCGGTGGTCGCGTATGCGCTGGCGAACATGGAACGACCTCTGTCACGGTAACTGAGAGTAGCGCGAGCGTCTCGCTTTCGTGTTGACGCCTGGCGCAAGCCAGACGCATCCGCTACTTCAATTCTGCTTTAAATTGCGCGTCTCGTTGAGCACAAAATTCGCCAGCCGGCGCCCGCGATTTCGAACAAATCGCCACGGCCCGGCGTCGACGAAATAGGTGAGGAGAATGCTGTCGCGTGTTTTCACTTCCGGCCCGACGGGGTCGGCCGAATGCCAGGTGTTATCGGCTACGGCGAACGCGTAACCTGTATTCGGCGAAAACGGCATCTGTGCCTTCTTCGGTTTTCGTCCGTTAGGCAATACCTCGTGAAAAATCGTGCCGATGTGCGGCGTGGAATTGTCCGCCGGTAAATAAAATTGGACGGTCATCCCTTTCCAAAGACTGTCGGTATGCTTGAAGATACGGTATCCGGGAATGTCGCGCGTCAGGATCGGTACCGGATACATGTTCACCTTTGCGAAGTTTTCTCCGAACCGGCCTTTCAGTCCCGGCGCCAACCGTTGGACGAAGGCGGATTGCAGCTCCTTGGAACGCAGTACGCGACCGGTCGCATCCCAGACCGCGCGTTTTTTCGGTGGTAAATGGCGAACGTATTCGGGGAAAAGATCGATCTTCGCACGGGTCGGTTTTCCATCGGCCCTGCTGCTGCCCATCTTGCTTTTGCCGGACATCGCCCGGTAGTCCTCGGCTATCGGCATCGCGTCGACCATCTGCGCATAAAAGTCATCCGGAAAAATGCGGTCGAACTGCAAGTGATGAAAAGGCGCATCATCTGCATGCGCCGTTTGGACGGAATCCACGACGAACTGGATCAGGTTTTGAAGCGACTCTGATTTTTCCATTGAGTGTTCCTGCAAGCCTAATTTAGAAATGGTACATCTGTTGTGCAATGAATAAGCAAGGAGCGGCGGTCTCCAGACCGCTGTGGTATTCGTGGTCGTTATGAACCAAAAGCGTTCGCTTCTGTCACGTGTTGGGCGCTGGACAGCTGAACTGGTCCTCGTGTTTGTAGGCGTTTACGCCGCCTTTTGGCTGAATAATTACCAGCAGCACGGGCAGGATGCTGAGCGACATGACCGAATCCTGGCTTCTCTCGAGGAGGAATTGCGCAGAGGGATCGATAGCGGGAAACTTGAGACCGCTAAAGAAGAACGGGTAGCGACAGAGTTTCGGCGCGCTCTCGATGCGGGTGAGATGCCGTCGCTGCGTCCGTTTGTTTTTACCACCGACTACAGCCCTGGCGATTTCGCCACTTGGTTGCAAGCCGGCGGCATCCAACTGCTCGACGTCAAAACACTCACCGCGCTTCGCGAATTGGAATCCGTGATCCGGTGGGGCCTAAACGACATCGCGCGTTACCAGAAATTAAGCGACGACCTGATTGTGCCGAATCTCGATCAGGACATTTCCTTCTTTTACGACCCTGCCACCAGGAAATTGCGAAAACGGTTCGAGATATATCCCGAAGCTCTGAACGCTACAGTAAAATTTGCCCACGACCTCGATCGAACGAAGACCGCGTTACTCAAACAAATCCAAGCCGAACGACGGCGAAATTATTAACACGCGACGTCATCATGTCATTCTGAGCGAAGCAGTCGGATCCTTTCTGGATCACTGCTCATGGAAGTAAATGATATGTTTCGCTTCGCTCAACATGACAACGCCGTTTAAAAGATGAGGTCTAACATGAATCCAACAATCCGAATCTTCGTAATTCTCTTATCGGTTTTGACCGCGGCTATGGCCTCAGCCGCAGATTATCCCGCGCCGACCGAAGGCGATTTCACAATTCGCGATTTCAAATTTCAATCAGGCGAAACATTGCCGGAGCTGCATCTTCATTACCGGACGTTGGGAAAACCGGAAAAAGATGCGGAAGGCAAAACCACCAATGCCGTTCTGATCATGCATGGGACGACCGGCAGCGGCGCGCAATTTATTCGTCCCGAATTTGCGGGCGAGCTGTTTGGAAAAGATCAGCCGCTCGATGCGACGAAATTCTTCATCATCTTGCCGGACGGGATTGGCCACGGCAAATCGAGCAAGCCGAGCGATGGGATGCACGCGAAATTTCCGCGCTATGGTTACCTCGACATGGTGGAGGCGGATTACCGATTGCTCACCGAAGGCCTTGGAGTGAATCACGCGCGGCTGGTGATGGGTACGTCGATGGGCGGAATGCATACCTGGCTATGGGGCGAACTGCATCCCGATTTTATGGACGCGCTCATGCCGTTGGCGAGTTTGCCGACCCAGATTTCGGGACGCAATCGCGCGTGGCGCCGCATGGTCATCGACGCCATCCGCAACGATCCGGCATGGGACGGTGGCGAGTACAAAACTCAGCCGCCCAGTCTGCGCACCGCTGCCGAGATGCTTTGGTTCATGAGCAGCAATCCGATCCTGCGTCAGACGGACGCGCCTTCGCTTGCGAAAACAGACGAAGTCTTGGGCAAATTCGTTGAGCAAATCGTCAAGACTGATGATGCGAACGACGTGCTCTATGCGCTTGAAGCTTCACACGATTACGATCCGGGACCTAACCTGGAAAAAATCCAGGCACATCTTCTGGCAATCAACTCCGCCGACGATCTGATTAATCCGCCCGAGCTTGGGATCCTTGAGCGCGAGATCAAGCGTGTCCCAAAAGGACGCGCAATCGTAATTCCCTTGAGCGACAAGACGCGCGGCCACGGCAGCCACACACTTGCGGCTCTGTGGAAAGATAATTTGGTGACGCTGCTCGCAGAGACCGAACAACATCAGTAGCCGATCAAACGCGATCCACTGACGACGTGCCAATAGCAACTTGACAAGGAACGGCATTCACGGAGTGAAGCGCCCTACCAACAGAACATCGCACGCCGGTAGGGCGGACAGGCCGATGGGTTGCCGACGACGAAGAGTCGAGATTCCCTGGGACCGGCCTATTTCCGCTTGTAACTTTTCCACAGCCCTGACAAAAGCGAAGGAATGCCCGCACCGTTGTCTCCCACAACGCGGGATAGCTCCGTTGCTTCTCGGACAACCACCGCACCTTCATTGATGTTATCCTTCGCTCGTTAGGGGGACCTTCTCCTCACACCTATAGCCAACTGAAGATCACATCGATGTCCGCGCCGGATTTGCTCTGCCTCAGCGAGATTTCGAAGTAGCTTTAGTGTGAGTTGTTATCAGGCGTTAATTGTTTGATTGCCTGCTGGCAATCCGACGTGCGCGTGGCGAGTTTTTGGGGCAGAGCCGCGTCGGCCGGCGGCAAGGTGCCGTGATCGCGGAGATTGGAAAAAATCTGCCCCGCTTTCTTATAGGCCTCGCGCGCGTCCGACCAGGCGCGAATCCGTTCGGCGGCCGGCGCGCTAGTATTCGCGCCGGAGCGCGCATAAGCGTCGGCGAGCTTTTCCTCGCAAATTGCCAGGTTGCGCGAATAAATAACGTTAGTGGGATCGGCCGTTAAGAGTGAGGTCAGAATAACAATTCCTTTCTGCGCTACTTCCCCGGCCCGCGGAGGATCACCTTTGGCGGTCAAAGCTTCCGCGAGATCGACGTGCCCGACCGCGAGATCGAAACTAGCCTGCGCATTTTGTGGGTCGGCGGCCGAAAATTTCTCTCGAATTGTGAGTGCTTTCTGGAGGCTTTCGACAGCGCCTGCATAATCGGCCGCGGCCACCTGCGTGGTGCCAAGACGGTCGTAACCCCAGCCCACTTCGCGGCGGGCGCGACTGTTATCCGGATCGGCCGCTGCCAGAGACTCAAGGATGGCGACTCCTTTTCGGTAGGCGGCGATAGCCTCCGGTTGGTGCGGATCTGACGCGCCGCCGATTTTCATCAGATTGATCGCAACGGCTCTCTTCCGTTTTGTTTTTGAGCTGTCTTGGCGTAGCAGTTCTTCGCAAATGGCGAGCGACTTTTTGTAATTCGCCAGGATCTCGATGTCGGCGTTCGCGGTCCGGCCCAGGCCATCGGCTAGCGTCTCGTAGGCCCGGGCGAGTTCGTCCTGGACGGCGGGATTCTTGGGCTCGCTCGCGGCGAGTTGGGTGAAGATTTGCAAGGAGCGCTGGTAATCGCGAATCGTCTGCGCGACGTCACCCTTCTGGTCCATGATGTCACCAAGCGCGCGGTAGCTGCGGCCTAATTCCATTTGCGTATCAGTGGTGATCGCGGCCGACGGGAAGCTTTCTCGAATCTGAAGGGCTTTGCGATAACTCGTTAGGGCACCATTGGTATCGCCGATATTGGCGGAATAAGGATTACCTTGGATGTCGCCGATCTTTTCGTAGGCGGTGGCTAACTCGCGCTGCAACGCCGAGTTGTCGTTGGCGTCATGGGCGAGACTATCAAGGTATTCCAGAGCGCGACTTACAATCAAGCGGCGCGTCGGTGTAGAACCGGCCAGGTCTTTCACCGAGTCGTGAATCTCAAACATCAAGGAATCGGCCAGGCGGCGCACTTGTTCGAAGCGCCGCTCCGCCAGGATGCGCTGTTGGTTGGCGCGATGCGCTTCCCATGTGGCTACGATAGTCGCGCCGATCAGAAGGAGCGCTACAGATGCTGCTATAGTCAAACCAATCTTGTGACGGCCGACGAACTTCGACGTCCGATACGTGAAGGTGTCTTTACGCGCGATAACTGGAAGCCCTTCCAGGTAGCGACGGATATCTTCGGAGAATTGTCCGACCGAAGAGTAACGGCGTTCCGGTTCAGTCTTTAAGGCTTTGCCGACAATATTATCGAGATCGGCGTCCAGTTTTTGTAACTCGGCTTCGCCATCTTTTCGGACACGCGGTTTTTGGCCGGCTAGCAATTCGTATAGGACAACTCCAAGGCTGTAAACATCACTAGCTGTCGTCATGCGGTCTCCGCGCCGTTGTTCAGGGCTGGCATAGTTGGGAGTCATCGCGCGGGTTGTTACTGTTTTGTTATCTGTCTCGGCCGTTTCTGGGTCGAGCAAGCGCGCAATGCCGAAATCCAGGAGCTTAGGTTCCCCTTCTACCGTTACCCGGATATTAGCCGGTTTGAGATCGCGATGGATCACAAGGTTTTGATGCGCGTAGGAAACAGCCGCGCAAACCTTGCGGAAAAGATCTAGCCGCTCTCGCATATTCAATCCATGCTGTGCCGAATAGACCTCGAGCGGAATTCCCTCCACATATTCCATCACGAAATAGGGCAGGCCCTTCTGAGTAACAGCGCCACCGTAAAGCCTGGCAATATTAGGATGATTGAGCGCCGCGAGGATGCGCTCTTCTTGCCGGAAATGCCTGACGAACTCTTTGGTCCCGAAACCTTGCTTGATCAGTTTGATCGCAACCTGACGGCCAAAATGCGTATCGTCAGCCAGATAAACTTCGCCCATGCCGCCTTCGCCGAGCAGAGAAATGATTCGGTAGTCACCCAGCATTTCGCCGGTACTTAGCTCACCGATAGTAGCTTCGTCGCGCAATAGCTCCGCTCCAAACTTGGCGGCCGGCGCGGACATTAGCTTGGCGGCGCGCTCCTCCTCTTGCAGAAGCGCTTCTACTTCCGCGCGCAATTCTAGATCGTCGCCGCAGGCTTGCGCGAGAAAGGTGGTGCGTTGCGCGCCTTCTAGTTCAAAAGCGTGCTCGACCAATTCTGCGAACCACTCAGAGCGCTCAGGCTGCATCTTTGCGTAACTCGCGGGAGAGCCAGAGCCGGGCAAAATTCCAATCGCGCAAGACCGTCTTCTCCGAGACTTGCAGGACTTCGGAAATTTGCTTCGCCTCCATCCCGCCGAAGAATTTCAGCTCCACCACCTTGCTCTTGCGCGGATATATCCTGGTCAAATCTTCCAGCGCATCATCGAGCGCCAGTAACTCAACGGCGGAATCGCTGGCCAGCTCGCCGGCTTCCTCGAGCGACAATTTTTGTTGCTCCGGTCCGCCACGCTTGGCTGCGTTATGCGCCCGCGCGTGCTGCATGAGAATTTGCCGCATAAGCCGCGCGGCGACACCATAGAAATGCGCGCGGTCCTTCCATGTCACCTTCTTGTCATCGACTAGCTGTAGATACGCTTCATGCACGAGCGCTGTGGCCTGGAGGGTGTGATCGCCGCGTTCGCGCTGCAGATAACCGCGCGCCACGCGCCGCAGCTCTTGGTAAACGAGAGGCATCAACTTCGCGGCTGCCTCATCGGTCGTCGCCACTTTTCCAGTTCAGCAATAGCTCGGTGACATCTTCAGATGATTCCAAATTCGTGCGCATAATCCTTCGTTCTTTTCACCTCAGGCTGACACAGCGCATCTTAAAAAAACCAAAATCCTGGCTCTGTTGAAAGTCGCTCCGACGAAACAGCAGGCAGGACGCCCGCTCTTCCCACAGCCAGAATGGCTGTGCTCCCACTTTTCAACAAAGCCCAAAATCTTTTCAACTCGATGTCCCTTCTGGCGGCTTTTTTTCACATTGTCGAGTGAAAGCAAAACAAAAATGAAAAACTCCCACTTTAACGTTATCATCACAAAGATCGCGGCTCGGACCGCTCGTCATCTCACCGCCGCAGCGCTTCTTATCGCAATCCTCGTCGCCTTCCCGCAGCTGGCCTGCGCGGACGCCGTCGAGACCACGCTGGCCAGCTTTGACGGCACTAATGGCCATTATCCCACGGAAGGGCTGCTCCTGGCCAGCGATGGCAACTTCTATGGCACCACGCCTTCTTACGGGGCCGATAATGGCACGGTATTTCGGATCACGCCCACTGGCACACTGACGACGATCTACCGCTTCACCGGCTTAGCCGACGAGGGCAACCCGCTGGCGGCACTGATCCAAGGATCCGACGGCAATTTATACGGCACAACCGCCGGAGGTTTACCCAATGAATATGGCACCGTTTTCAAGCTCACGCTCGATGGAACCTTGACTACGCTCTTTGTCTTTACCTACGACAGTCCCACCGCTACCTGGCCCAACGGCTTGTCCCCCGAAGCCGCGCTGATCCAAGGCCCCGACGGAAACTTCTACGGCACAACCGTCGACGGAGGGAGGCAGAATGGCGGCAGCTCGGCCCATGGCACGATTTTCAAGATGTCGTCCGCGGGCGCTCTGTTGGGTTCGTTCCCGGTCTATGGAGGTCTCGACATTGCTATCCCAAACGCACCGCTTGTCCTTGGGACCGACGGCGCCTTTTATAGCACGTCCTACAATTCAGGCGGCGTGGTTGGCGCCGGCGCGGTTTACCAGTTTAGCGCCGCGGGTGTGGTGACGGTGCTCCACGGCTTTAATGACACTCCCGATGGTGGCACACCGAACGGTGGCCTTGTCCTTGGCAGCGATGGTAATTTTTACGGCACGACTGAGTACGGTGGAACAAGTCACCTGGGCACCGTTTATCGGATATCGCAAGGGGGTACATACCAGGAGCTCGCCAGTTTTGACAGTAGCAATGGCGCCCAGCCGTTCGGTCAAATGATCCAGGCCGCCGATGGTAACTTCTACGGGACGACTGTGGGCGGTGGCAGTCACTCCCAAGGCACGGTGTTCCAGCTTACGCTCGCCGGTGTGCTGACGACCGTGTATAACTTTACCTACATCGGCAATGGGGATAACGACGCAGCCCAACCCAAGGGAACACTAGTTCAAGGCGCCGACGGTCGGCTCTACGGCACTTCTCAGGCTGGCGGCTTATACAACATAGGCGCGGTCTTCGCGCTCGATCTGAATCCTCCAGCACCAACGCCAACACCCAGGCCTTCCCCCACACCGAGGCCACGCCCGACGCCGCATCTTCGGCCGACTTCCTAACGACTCACAATAAATGAGTGCAAGAAAGCGGCCCGATGACTAACGCATCCCCAGCACACATTCACGCCGTCGCCGCGACGGCGCAGGTTTTGTTCATTGTTCCTCATTGCAGTCTCACACTGCACCAAAGGAAACGGAACGGAGTCATCAGTCAAAACATCAAGGCCCCGATCCGTTTGGCAGGTCTTTGCTCGACAGCTTTGAAAATTTGGCTTCCATGCCGCGTTCGATCCTTTGCTGTTTGATACTTGCCTTTTCGTTCCTAAGAGTGACGAGCAGCTTTGTCATTCCTTCGTTCAGCGCCGTGTTTCCAGTGTCCCATTCAGACTTCGGCTTGAAAGTCACGCGAGGATAAATCTTTGTTAGGTCTGGTACAACTTTTCCTTCTATCTGAACCCTTTCAATAATTGGGACCAACTGATCGATATCGCCAAAAGCATATCCGTTGACGTACGGGCCTACCAACTGTTGAAAGGCATTTTGTGCCTGGAACAGTTCGAATCCGGGATCGCCAATGCTGCCCATCTTTTCCCGATCGATCAGACTGGCAAAAAGACGTCCGCGGTACTGGGCCGAATAAAACCAGTAAATGGATTCCTTTCTAAAACCCAGATCATAGAGGCGAATCGCGGCGACGTACGTCTCTGCGAAATTGAGTGTGTCCCATGACTTTTTCATTTTCGCGATCGTCGCGACAAACTCGGATTCATTTTTTGCAGATAAACCACTGCTAAATGGGCCAACGTCTATAGCCGGTCCTTTGGAATTATAGTACGGCGTGATGTAAACCTCGATGTGAGTGGGGTCGGTGATGGTTTGGCCATCGGCGAGGCTGGCACAAACAACGAGAAGGGCGATTAGATTGACCTTCATTTTTGGCTAAGGAATCGCACGCTCAACCACCGCTTCATTTAGCGCAAGCGACCACGCATTCGTCGAACTCATAACGACAGGTGTATTGATCAGGGAAAATTGATAGACACAAGCATGATGAAGTCCGCTTGGCGCAAACATCTCCTGATTTGTCTTGCTCTTGGGTTGCTGGCGATTCCGATCTATTTCTTGGATCGGGCGCTGCTCGGAGGCGATGGGGGCGGCAACTGGATCAAGTTGGATTTTCGTGGCCTTATCTTTTGGAGTTACATCACGCTGGTCGCTGTTCACGTGACTTTGAGTTCCGTAGCTGTCCTGTTATTTCCCAAGGCAGGAGCGTTGTGGATTCACCTGGGCTCGATGGTTCTTTCCGTGATCCTTCTCGTCACAGGTGTCGCCGTTTACAGCAAAGTGCGCCGTCAGGCGATCTCTAACGAATATCGAAGAGTGATGGAGAATCGCAGAGCTCTTATAAACGTGATTGAACTCAAAGGGTGGTCGTATTTTCCCGATGAAAGTCATCCAACCGAGATCCGCGTCAGCCTGGTAATTCATCAACCCGGCCGGTTTGCGGGCAACGTGACCGGCGAGCAAACAGACGCGTCAGGCTCGTCGACAACAATTTTTGAATCCACCAACGGGCCAGGGAGCCAGCGTCATGTGCGTAGCGGCGAGGCTTTCACGTATGTGTTCCCGATAAAATTCCTAACACCGGGTCGAGCCGATGATGTGCGCATTACATTATATCTTTTCAAAGCTCCGAATGGACCTGCAGCGGGCGACATTGCAAAAGTGTTTATGAAGTCGCCGCAACGCGACGATGATGGCGAGTACCTCTACGGTGAGCTGCCGTCCCCTTCTCAAGCAGGCGCTGAACCCAGAGTGCCTCCTGCCGGTAAGTGAAAGGTTGCCTTACTTAAGGCGATCGCAATCGTAAGAGATACTCGGGCGTTGCCCTTTCAAGACATCGAGCGTTTTCATCAGGCGCGCCTCGTAAGAATCACACTTCGGAGACTCGCCATTTGGCTGAACCCAGTCAGGATGTTGCCTCCGCAGGTCGTTGTGAATCTGTCTCCGTAGGTCTGCGTATGTATGGAGTTGGTGAAACATAACCAGTGATCTTGTTTGATTATCTCGGTGCCACGGCCATCGCTTGAGCGACCAAAATAATTGGCCAGACAGCGATGAAGACAATCATTCCGAATGCAACCAGCTCGGATACGTATCCAGGTTGTGTCCGGTAAGCATATCGATCACTGAAGAAACGAGAGACGCGAACGGGCAGCGAGTTAGTAGTTTCCATGTTCATGTCAAAAATAGACAACCGTTAAGCTCTTCGCGTTTCACCGCAAAAGTAACGCTGCTGTCACTTTGGCTGATGGCGGCGAGGGGATGGATTTATCCGCGGTTTACTCGCCGTAGTTATACGCCCCGCCATAGTAGGCGTCCCATGGGTAGGTACGGATAATAATCCGGCGCGTAGTAAGTATTATATTTCGCCTCGGGGGAGTAAATCCCATTAGTGGCGTAGTAAGTATCGGCGCAGCCGCCAAGCAGAAGGGCAAAAGCCACCGCGCCGGCGAGCGAAAAGATCGTTACACCATGCTGACTCTTTTTCCGTTTAGCTATCACGCGTTTGGGGCGCTCATTTGACGGGACGCCTTTCGCAAACGCAAGCTAAAAATTAACGCATCGACGCAGCCGCTAAAATGCGGATTGCGCCGATGCGTTAGCCAACCGCGGGTCGCTGATTATTACCAGTCGCCGTAAACGGTCCTGGCTTGGTAATAGCGCGGACCGTAGGCGTCGTTATAACGGACGCCTGAGCGCACGACGGTAGTATCATAGGCCGGCGCGTAATAGGAGTACGGGTATGGATTATAGTACGAGTATCCGTTGTAATATCCGTTCGGATAATAACCGTTGTTGTACACATACGGACTCTCCGCACATCCCCCCAGAAAAGTTCCCACGAGGCCTACGCAAAGGATCGATAGCAATACTGGAATGCGACCCTTGGATTTCGTTGACGTTTTCATCAGATATCCCCCTTTTTTTGAGTTTCCTTTTCTAATTAGTGAGCCGCCTCACGCGACTCTGTCTGGCCTGCTGTTCCCTTGCGAACACGCGGTATCAGACTCACTGTACGATTCGAATTCGACACCTTGGCCGGACGCCCCAGCAAGGTTACTTCTGCTGCGAGAATGGCAGGTTTCGGGTGCTGTAGCGTGCGCTGTCTCAGCGCAGTTGAAACACAGCGAGATCCGCTGAGGACAGCGGACGCTACAGCAAAGCGCTTTGCATCAACAATGGTGTTCGTTACCGTCAGCCGCCAATGAAACGAAATTTCTTTTGGCTCGGCGCGTTTCTAACGATCGTGTTCGCAATCTTCGCAGAACAGCCATCTCCGTCGACACCCGAGGGAGAATTTGATGTCATCATCCGCAACGGGACAATGTACGATGGAACCGGCGCCGGGGCTCGACAGGCCGATGTCGCGATTCGGGGCGATCAGATCGCGGGCGTGGGCGATTTCAAATCGGCGAAAGCGAAGACGGTCATCGATGCGAAGGGGCTCATTATCGCGCCGGGATTCATTAACATGCTTTCGTGGTCAACGGAGTCGCTGATTCAGGACGGCCGTTCACAAAGTGAAATCCGGCAAGGCGTCACGACGGAGATCATGGGCGAAGGGGAATCGATGGGGCCGCTAAATGACCGCGTGCGCGAGCACCTGGTACGCGAGCAGACCGACATCAAATACGACATCAAGTGGAATACGCTGGCGGAATATCTGCAGTATCTCGAAAAGCGCGGCGTGTCGTGCAACGTGGCCTCCTTCATCGGTGCGACGACAATTCGCGAATACGCAATCGGATTCGAAGATAAACAGCCGACACCGGAGCAACTCGACGAAATGCGCGAGCTAGTGCGGAAAGAAATGGAAGCCGGGGCGCTCGGCATAGGCACTTCACTGATTTATCCTCCAGCGTTTTACGCGAAAACCGAAGAGCTGATCGAGCTGTGCAAGGTCGCGGCAAAATATCAGGGCAAATACATTTCGCATATGCGGAGCGAAGGAAATCAACTGTTCGAAGCGCTTGACGAACTGTTGCGGATCGCACGCGAAGCGAACATTCCGGCCGAGCTCTATCACATCAAAGCTGCCGGCAAAAAAAATTGGCCTAAAGAAGACGAACTGCTGGCGCGAATCGAACACGCGCAAAACGAGGGACTCAAGGTTCGCGCTAACATGTACACCTATACCGCTGCCGGCACAGGGCTCGACGCATGTCTGCCGCCGTGGACGCAAGACGGCGGGTATCCGGCGTTATTCAAACGGCTGCGCGACCCGGCTATGAGGGAGAAAATTAAAGCGGAAGTACAAGTCGACAGCGACAAATGGGAAAATCTTTATCTCGCGGCCGGTTCGCCGGAGAAAATTCTGCTGGTAGGATTCAAATCAGAAAAGCTGAAGCCGCTGACGGGCAAGACGCTCGCTGAAGTCGCGAAGATGCGTGGAAAAGATCCAATCGACACGGCCATGGATTTGATCGCCGAAGACGAGTCACGCATAAGCACCGTCTATTACGTGATGTCAGAGGAGAATGTGAAAAAGGAATTGCGGAAGCCGTGGATTTCCTTTGGCTCGGATGAAGCGTCGCAAGCGCCGGAATCGCCGTTCACAAAATCGAATCCGCACCCGCGCGCCTACGGGAATTTCGCGCGCGTTCTCGGCAAATATGTGCGCGACGAAAAGGTGCTTCCCATGAGCGATGCGATACATCGATTGAGCGGACTGCCGGCGACAAATCTCGGGCTAGATCACCGCGGATTTTTGAAGGAAGGAATGTTCGCCGACGTGGTCGTTTTCGATCCGGCGACGATCACAGATCACGCCACCTTTGAAAAACCGCATCAATACGCGACCGGTGTGAAACATGTGTTCGTGAACGGTGTGCAGGTCATCAAAAACGGCGAGCACACCGGGGCGAAGCCGGGTCGCGCGTTGTGGGGGCCGGGAAAAGTAAAGTAGTGGAAGCGCGAAAGAGCGCGCACTGAATGCTGTGGCCGCTACTGTAGCCGCCGCCCTGTGGGCGGCGCCTCGTGGGTTTGTTTGAATCACGTGAACGCTTCGCACGGCGAAGAGCTACAGGGCGTCGCCCACAGGGCAACGGCTACAGTTATGCGCGAGCGATGAGCACAATTTCTCCGCAGTATGGCCAGTCCTCTGCATTTGTTACTAACCCTGCGCGAACGGGATTCTCCCAGACGTAATTCCATTTTTGGGCATAACTTTCATTACTACGCAGAAGGTGGTCGAAAAAGCCGCGCTGCCAGATCGGCGATGTTCCTGCCAACGCAACATGTTCTGCGAGAGCTTGTTTCAGCATTCCTACCCATGGTCCAAGTTGAAAATCGTCGGGTCCGCGTACGACAAGATGAACGTGATCGGGCATGATCACATATCGACCGACGGCGATGTTGTGCCGTGAATCTCCCTGTGATGCAGACGCCACAAATGCGGCATGTACTGCGTTGGTTGCGAGCAATTTCCTCCGATCGTATGTACAAAATGTGACGAAGAACAAGGGATTGTAGCGAAGATCCGCCGCAGGCGTGGCGGCAGTTTTGGATATTCGCGCACGCGAATCTTGTAGCCGCTTCCCTGTGGGAAGCGCAATGCGGATGTAGCTTGGCCGGACGTAACGTCGCCCACAGGGCGACGGCTACAGCCGTCGCGTGTCCGGTATGCGTTGAAAGTATGCGACGGAGAGTCGAAGCTTAGTTTCCAATGGATCCGATCAAAACCATCAAATTACGCTGGCTTCAGGATGCTCTGCACGACATCACTTACGAATTGTCGCGCTCGCAATTTTCCAGATTTGCGCCGCAGGCATGGCAACCGGCAATCAACGCGTATCGATGTGACACGTGCATTCGAATCTGTGTTGATCTCGCGGGCGTCGATCGTTCGCTGATCGATCTGACCGTCGAGCCGCGGCGCTTGGTGATTCGCGGGTCGCGCGAGCTGCCGGAGCCGACCGGCGAAGAGGAATGTGCCCAGCAATTACTCGCGATGGAGATTGATTACGGACCATTTGAGCGCGAGATCACTTTTCCCGTGGAGGTGGAAATCGACGAGGCGCACGCCGAGCAGCGTAACGGATTGCTTTGGATTTCGTTACCGGTAAGAAAAGAATCATGAGCACGGAAAAGCTCAAAGCATTGCAACCTGGCACGGATTCCAAGCCAACAGGCCAGGGTGCGATCGCGCTCGGCGTGAACGAAAGCCGGACGCCCAAAATTCCGGAAGAATTGTCGATTCTGCCAGTGCGCAGTTTCGTCGTTTTTCCGGGAACGGTTATTCCACTCAACGTTCAGCGCGCGGCGTCGCTCAAACTGCTCGATGACACCTTGCCGCGCACGAAGGTGATTGGGTTACTGACGCAGCGTGATGAAACGAAAGAAGACCCGTCGCCTCAAGATCTGTACTCGATCGGGACGGCTGCGCTCGTGCTCAAACTTGTTAGGCAATCAGAGGATAACGTGCTCGTGATTGTGCAGGGACTGCGTCGTTTTTCATTGCGCAAAATCATCTCCACCGATCCCTTTCTGCGCGCCGAAATCGATCTGCCTCAATCAATCCTGCCGCCGCCGAGCAAAGAATGGGAAGCCACGTTCAGGAATTTGCGCGATTCGGCTTCGCGTTTGTTCGAGCTGACGCCTGACGCGCCCGAACAGGCGCGCATGATGATCATGAACATCGAGAATCCCGAGCAGCTCGCCGATTTTCTCGCGCCGAACCTCAACATAGATATCGCGCAAAAGCAGGCGTTACTCGAAGAGCTGGACGTCGAAAAACGGGTGCATGCCGTGCAGCAACACATTTCGGCGCAGCTCGAGATCGCCCAAATCCAACAGCGCCTGCAAAAAGATGTCGCGTCGCAATTTTCCGACGCACAGCGGCGCGCGTATCTGCGTTCGCAGCTCAAAGCGATCCAGCATGAGCTCGGTGAGACGGAGGGTGGCGGTGAGGAACAAGCGGAACAGCTGCGCGTGCGCCTCCAGGAAGCAAATCCGCCGGAAGAAGTGATGAAACAGGCGGAGCGCGAATTGAAGCGACTGGATTTTATTCCGCCGGCGAGTCCCGAGTTTTCAGTGATCGTGAGTTACATCGAAATCATCGCTGACCTGCCGTGGAATAAGTTTAGCAACGACAACCTCGATCTCGAGCAGGCGCAGCAAGTTCTTGATCGCGACCACTACGATCTGGAAAAAGTTAAGAAACGACTCATCGAATATCTCGCGGTACGAAAACTCAATCCGCAAGGCCACGGTGCGATACTCTGTTTTCTCGGGCCGCCCGGCGTGGGCAAAACCAGTCTGGGTCAATCGATCGCGGACGCGCTCGGCCGCAAGTTTGTGCGGATCAGTCTGGGCGGAATGCGCGATGAAGCAGAGATTCGCGGTCATCGCCGCACCTATATCGGCTCGATGCCGGGACGCATCATTCAAGAGTTGCGCCGCTGCGGCACCCGCAATCCTGTTTTTATGCTGGACGAGATCGACAAAATCGGTGCGGATTTTCGCGGCGATCCTGCAAGCGCGTTGCTCGAAGTCTTAGACCCGCGACAGAATAATGCGTTTGTCGATCGTTACCTCGATGTGCCGTTCGATCTGTCACAGATCATTTTCATCGGCACGGCAAACTATATCGAGGGCATACCGGAACCGTTGCGCGACCGGATCGAAGTGATCTCACTTCCTGGTTACACCGAACGCGAGAAACTCGAGATCGCGAAGCGTTATCTTGTCCCGCGACAACTGGAGGAGAACGGACTCAAACCCGAGCAATGCGAATTCGAGGAGGAAGCGCTTCGCCGGATCATCAGCGATTACACGCATGAAGCTGGCGTTCGCGAGCTCGAGCGTCAGATCGGAGCTGTGTGCCGGGGTATTGCAGCGCAAGTCGCGCGCGGCAAGATCGATCACGCAACGGTCACGCCACAGACCGTTGCCGAAATGCTTGGCCCCGCCAAATACGTTCGCGAAACAAAACTACAGAGCAGTAAACCCGGCGTCGTTACTGGATTGGCTTACACACCGAGCGGAGGCGAAGTCTTGCACATCGAAGCGACGCGTTATCCGGGTAAGGGGAATATCACTCTCACCGGGCAGATCGGAAATGTAATGAAAGAATCTGTGCAAGCCGCGCTGAGTCTCCTTCGCAGCCGAGACGGTCAATTAGGCGTCAAGGCCGAAGATTTTCGAAAGATGGACGTACACGTGCACGTCCCTGCCGGCGCAGTGCCAAAAGATGGGCCGTCAGCCGGCATCGCGATGTTTACTGCGCTCGCGTCACTTTTCACCAACAGACCGGTCCGTTCCGATGTCGCGATGACTGGCGAGGTTACTTTGCGCGGTCTCGTTCTGCCGATCGGCGGATTGAAAGAAAAAAGTCTGGCTGCGATGCGCGCCGGAATTTCCACTGTTATTATTCCCAAGCTGAACGAAAAAGATCTCGTCGATGTTCCCGAGGAAGCGAAACAAAAACTAAAATTCGTCCCGGTGGAAAATGTAGATGAAGTTCTGGCTGTAGCTCTGGAGAAAGACGGGGCGACGCCCAAGTCACGCACTAAGAACCCCTGAGTGCTGAGCCGGCGCAGGCATTACTTCCATTCCCAATATTCGGAGTGAGTATTGCCCTCTGCATCTACTGTGTACTCGAGTAGCACGGCCACCTTGTTAAGACGGGACCACTTTTGTGGCATAGTTTGGAAATAAATTGCGCCGCGATGAGTAGCAGTCCCGTCTTTGTTCCTTACGCCGACACCATGGCCGGTCCAAGTGGCCATTTTGCCGTCCTTCGTTATCATCACGCCTTGGCCTTCGCTATATTGTGTCCCGTCCGGACGGAAAATGGTCCAGTACGTCCCTGTGTCTTTTATGTTTGTCCCCAGCACTGATCCACTTGCCTGAAAAGACGATTCCATTTTTGCGTCTCCGCCCAGATTCGGCACAACGCGCTGCATAGTAACTTTGCCTGATATCTCACCAATCTTCTCGCCTAGCATGAATCTCCTTTTGTTAAGTTCTTGTGAGTTACTGGGTTCGGCACGGAAATCATGGCGAAAAGATTTCGACTGTCTGTGCCACATGACTCGAAACAGAAAAAGTTTGCGATTGTGAAGGCGGGCGCTTCGCAGATCATTGGGTCACGGCGCGACGACGCTCCAGCCGGGGAGGAGAGTCGGGCCGAAAGCGGTACCAAGAAGCAGATTATTGTTGAGGTACCAAATCGCTGTATGGCGTGTGCTGGAATTGTAGAGCAGATAGTCGGGGCTGCCGTTTCCATCGAAATCAGCTAGGCCCGCGACCTCAAAGCCCGCCGGAATTGTTGGTCCATTTCTGCTGCCGGTGCGGGTCACTCCAGACATGTACCAAATCACTGTTCCGTGCGTGGCCGCATTGAACAGCAGATAATCGGGGTTCGTATCGCCATCGAAATCGGCAACTCCAGCCACACTCAGCCCGGCTGTAAGGGTCGGACC
The DNA here is from genome assembly GCA_963825355.1 of uncultured Verrucomicrobiae bacterium. Classification (GTDB taxonomy): domain Bacteria; phylum Verrucomicrobiota; class Verrucomicrobiia; order Chthoniobacterales; family UBA10450; genus Udaeobacter. The sequence continues at coordinate 35,716 of CAWGSY010000018.1, forward strand.
GGTTGCCGAACCGATACGCACATTGTTGCGCATGTACCAAATAATTGTCCCACCGGTATTCGCATTGAACAGCACATAATCGGGATACCCATCGTTGTTGAAATCCCCCAGAGCCGCCACCGTCCAGCCAGCAGGAAGAGTCGGACCAAAAGCGTTACCGATGCGCACATTGTTGTTCATGTACCAAATCCATGTCGCGCGGCTCACTGTATTGAAGAGCAGGTAATCGGGATGATCATCCCGATTAAAATCCGCCACGCTCGCCAGGCTCCAACCTGCGGGCAGAGTTGGACCGCTGGCACTACCGATTCGAACATTGTTGTTCATATACCAAACTGCGGTCTGCCGTGTGCTTGCGTTGAAAAGAAGGAGATCGGGTCTCGCATCGCCGTTGAAATCCGTCGGCGGTAGTAATGGAGAGACCCGAACATAATAGATGTCTTCCTCGCCATTGAACGTGGCTGAATATGCAACGTTGGCGCTGTCGTCGTCGGAAACGACTGTGATGTAATCGCCAATCTTGGACTGATTCGGATATCCGACGAATGGATTAAACAGATTGCTAACTGCGACATTTGGCGACCAGGTGTTTCCGCCATCAATACTGAACGAATAAAAAAGCTGTGAAGTGAAGTTGTTCGGAGAATTACGCGTATCGTACCAGACAACATCGATTCGACCGCTCGGCGCGACCGAGAGGGTGGCGAACCAGTGCCATTTCGCGTGATTAATGGGATCATCATTGATCCGGTGTGGCGCGCTGAACGTGATCCCGCCATTGGTGCTGCGGACGAACATCACATCGCTGCCATTAGTAAAACCGGGCGGCTGAACACTCGCGAGCATGTAGACGTTGTCGTTGGTGCTCGTGCCCGAGCGATCGACGGCGAGAAAAACCTGGCCCACCAACCCTTCGGGATTGATGGGCTCGCCGAAAACGATGTCGCCGCCAAGATTCACCGCTGTGCTTCGGTCAAACGAGGGAACTACACCTCCGTTCTTTGCGTTTGTGGAGCGAACGCACCAAATCCCGTTACTCGTCAAGTTCACGCCACCAATAAAAAGGTTGCCGGCTGAATCGACGTCCAATGTGCCCCAGGCAGGGGAATTTGGAATGTTGATCGGATTCATCCAAGTCAATCCATTGTCGGTTGATCGAGTGAATTGTCTGCCGCCGTAATTGTTTCCATCCGTGCTCCAGTATTGATATTGGAAACCGCGGCCGGCACTGTTCGTGTTATCGATTGTGAACCACTGCTTATCACCGCCATCCGCCGGTCCCAGGCGCGTCCATGATTGACCGCCGGTAATTGATCGCCACAAGTCATCGAAGAAGTTCTCCAGAAGACTAAGATAAAAAAAATGGCCGGCAGTGTCGGAATTCAGAACGGGATCGCTGCGAAAGACGTTGTTTTCCAAGACACCGGGAGCAATCCATCTGGTGCCGCCGTTTGTCGTGTAGGCAAAACCTGCCTCCCGGAAATTCGATCCAACGCTATTGAACTGTCGCCAGCCGATGCTCATCCTGCTTGGATTGTTACGATCGACGCAAATGGACGGCTCATTGGCAGCGTCACCAACCCTGTTATTACCGTTTGCGTCGACGTTAACTTGATAGCTTGTGTACGGACCGAAGGATGAGACTAACGCCGGCGATACAGCTAGTATCGGGGCCGCGACCGCTGGCGAATTATCGTATTTTTCGAGCGGCTCGGTTGGAAGCGGCTTTCGCGCTATTCTCTGACTAGAACCTGCCGAAACGAGCAGGAGAGAAACAGCGAGAGATAACCCCAGTCGCAACATCCCGTTCAATTATAGGCCGGAACTATCTCTCGCGCACGTTGCAAAAAAAAGTGACCGGCGGCTCGCTCCCCTCTCTCCCTGCGAGACCGCCGGCCAATCAACCGAAAAGATTTAGCTTTCTGCGGCCCCGTTAACTTGCGTTGTCGTGCTGTTGCTCGTACGCCCGGATTGCGCGGCGCGTTTGTGCCCCCAAGACACCGTCGATAGAACCGTGATAATAGCCAGCCCGTGACAGCCGTCGTTGCAACTCAGCGACTCTGGAGTGGCTAGCCTCGCCATACCCGTTGCCATTGTTATGCTCGTAGCCATATCCATTGCCACTGCTACGGCCGTAGCCGTTACCGTACTGGTTACCGCCATAAGGATAGTCATATCCGTAACCATAGCCGCCACCACCGTAACCGTTGCCGCCACCTCCGTAACCGTAGCCGCCACCTCCGTAACCGTAGGCGCCACCATAGCCATAAGGATAATAGCCGTAGCCGTAGTATGGATAACCATAGTCCCAGCCCCACGAGGCGCCCCAACCCCACCACCACGGAAAGCCGAAGCCGCCGATGAAGACTACATCATTGCCATGATGATGCCCGTTATGCCAGTTGTTGCCGTGCCAATTATTACCGTGCCAATTTCCATTGCCGTGCCAATTTCCGCCGCCGTGATTCCAATTACCGCCGGCCATTCCGCCATGAGAGAAGCCTCCCGGCGACATTCCCCCGCCAAAGTGTCCGCCACCTCCACCTCCTCGACCGCCGCCGCCACCTCCACCGCGTTGAGCATTCACGGTCAATGGCGCAGCCAGCGTCGCAACGAGAAGGCAAATTCCAAAAACGAAGAGCTTTGAATTAATCATATTAAAGTATGGGTTCTATCGGATTAGACACCGGAGATCGCGGAAAGTCGCATTATTTTTTTTGCGACATAAGAAAGAACGTCTGCTCTGCCTGCTGTTTGCAAAAGAAACGACCGGTGGCTCGATTCCTTGTGATGCGAGGCCACCGGTCGAAGACTTGATTGTTGTTTCTGATTTAGGCTAATCCCAACGTATCGAGCAGAGATCGGCTGATCGTCCCATCCACGGCCATGCCATTTCTGCTTTCAAAACCCGCTATGGCGGCCCGGGTCTGCGGCCCCATGACACCGTCCACTACGCCGCGGTAGTAACCGAGACGTCCAAGACGCTGCTGCACAGCAGCAACCGTTGATCCGCTATAGCCATACGTTGGCGTATAGTATGAGTAATTGCTGTTGTAACCATTGTAGGGATAACCGCCCCCGTAGGAGTATGGGTAATAGCCAGAGGATGTGCCGTAACCCCAGTTCGAGTACGGCGAACCTGAATAGTAGCTATAGGACGGGTAAGCGGATCCGCCGTAGTAATAGCCGGTGCCGTTCCCATAATAATTGCCATAATAATTACCGTAGTTGCGTGTGCTGCCGTAGTAACGTGTCCCGCTGTATTGCTGCGCCGCGTTAGAGCGGGTCGCGACGTAACGGGTTCCGCCGTAGTAACGGGTGCCGCCCATGCGAGCACTAGTGTTTTGATTGTGCCGTATCACCTGAGTGGTGTGCGGAGTTACTGTTGTCGCCTTGGACTGTGACATGCCTACGGATTTCTTCACTGGTTTGCCAAATGAAGGCGAAGCAATCACCGCGCCTGCAGCCAGGCAGCTTATAAAAAGCAAACGTTTGGTTTTCATCGATATTTCCTCCTGTTTTAATTCCCTCGTGACAGCCACCCCAAAGCCTTTCTGACTCGCCGCGATAGGCATGCCCGGAATTGAACTCTTGGGATTGCCGCCATTTACCTTTCTTTCGTGATTGCACCATGATGCGGATGCGTTGTGACGTACAATTGCTGCTGGTCAGGCGGCCGCCCTGGCAAGTATCGTCGTCGGACAAAATGATGAAATGCGTCCTGACTGTTTTGTGTTCGGCAGTGACATGGCAGGCGGCTCACGCTGCACAACCCGAACGCAGTACCAGTCCATCGCGGCAATTCGTGATTTATGGGGCGGACGCGAAATTGCGCGGCGCGATATCCGGCCTCGCCGAACAGACGAAAACTAATTTTCTTGGGCTAGTGCGACAGCGGGACGATTGGAAGACGCCTGTTGTAATCAATTTACAATCGCAACAGTCAAACCTTCCCGAACTTCCCCCGGCTGATCTGCGATTCAGTCAGACTGGGTTCGGCATCAAGCTGCAAGTCGACCTGACTATCTCCAAAAACGTCGACGTCTCGTTGGTCGAACGCGAATTGCTCCGCGCGATTTTGCTCGAAATGGTGTATCGGAATCAGCCGCACATCAACGCGGGCGCGGTGCTCGTTGAGCCGCCCGATTGGTTGATTGACGGCGCGCTCGGTCTCGCGCCGGGGCGTGAGCGTGGTCCCTTGATCGAGGCAATTAGCAATACGGAGAAGCCTCTGTCGTTGGAGAAATTTCTTCACCAACGTCCCGGGCTTCTCGATTCAACTGGCCGCACGCTTTATCGCGCATATGCCTTTGCGCTGGTGCAAATGCTTCTGGACGTGAAAAACGGCGGAGCGCGATTGGCGAACTACATCGATCATTTTTACGACTCTTCAAACGATCCGCTCGGGGATCTCGAGGCGCAATTTCCACTACTTGCGGGTGACGGCGAGAGAGCGTGGCAGTCGGCGTTGAATCGCTTGAAGAGCCTGCAGACATTTCGGTTATTCACGTTCACCGAAAGCGAGCAGCGCCTTGATGAATTGTTGAGCTTAAAAATTTCGGAACCCAGGAAGCCGGTGAAACTGGTCCGCCTGGACGAACTGGCGCAACACAAACTCTCTGCCAGTGAGAAGATGGCACTGGATCAGTTGAAACGCGATTTGCTGGTCCTTGTCCCCCAAACGAATCCAGTGCTACGGCCGATCGGCCATGAATACCAGGACATCGCTGCGCTGCTTGCCCGTGGAAAGCGGCGAGGAGTGCCGAAGCGCCTCGCGCGTTTGGAGCTCACTCGAAAACAGCTCGCCTCGCGTATGACCGACATCGACGATTATATGAACTGGTTCGAAGCGACACAAATGAACAGCGGCAGCGGCAATTTCGCCGGTTACCTCAAAGCTGTGGATCAATCGCAACTTCCAGCCCAAAGGCGTCGCGACCCCTTGTCAATTTACGTCGATGCAGTGGAGGATCAGTTTGGTGACTGAGAGCAAAAACGGAATAGACGAAGGCGATTTTTAGTTGGCACATCTTGCTCGTGCTTCTTCTTTGCGCAGGCGCATATGCGTCACCAGGGACCTTCGGCGCGGCAAAAAACTAGCAGCTCCTTCGAGGTTGACGTGTTTGACTGCTTTTTAATAAAACTCGTGCCTACCGGGGTTTACAATGAAAACACGAATCGCAGTTCGTATCCTCGCGGCGGTGGTTTCTTTGATGTTGGCTGGAACACTGCTGGCTTTCTTTCGGACTGGGCCGGAAGCGAATGTTTCTAAAAGAAATTTAACGTTTGCGGACCGCGTGGCTTACCAGCGAGCGATTGAAGAAGTTTACTGGCGCCATCGAATCTGGCCAGAGGTGCGTCTTGATTCGAAGCCACCTCTCGATTCGGTCATGTCTCAGGCGCAGCTCGAAAAAAAAGTCGCCGGGTACCTGCGTGACTCAGACGTGCTGCAACATTCCCAGCATGGGCCAATTACCGCCGAGAAGTTACAGGCCGAAATGGATCGCATGGCTTCGCACACCAAACAACCTGATGTCTTGCGAGAAATCTTCAACGCACTCGGGAACAATGCCTTTGTGATCGCGGAGTGTCTGGCAAGGCCAGTATTGGCCGAGGGTTTGCTAAGAAATATCCACGACTATCATCAAGAACCGTTGGACTCCCTGCGAGGGAGCGCGGAAAACCAGAAGAGGAAGCCAGTCGCAGGCGTGAGTGGTAGTGATACCCTTCCTCTCATAACGACTGCCCCAAATGGATGCATTGAGGATACCTGGACAGCCACCAGCACCTCCAACGTGCCCAGCGCGAGGGCGGGCCATACGGCGGTGTGGACGGGGAGCGAAATGATCGTCTGGGGTGGGGGTGCTAGCGGCCTCATGAACACTGGCGGGAGGTACAATCCCAGCACCGACAGTTGGACAGCCACCAGCACAACCGACGCGCCCACTGCCCGGTCAGGTCATACGGTAGTGTGGACTGGCAGTGAAATGATCGTCTGGGGCGGATATAATGGCAGCAGCTATTTGAATACCGGCGGTAGATACAATCCCAGCACGGACAGTTGGACAGCTACCGGCACCACTAACGCGCCCGTTGGCCGACAGGATTGTACGGCGGTCTGGACCGGCAGTGAGATGATCGTCTGGGGAGGATTGGCCGGTACCTATTTGAACACGGGCGGCAGGTACAATCCAACCTTGGATAGTTGGACTGCAACCAGCACCACTAACGCGCCTAACGGCCGATACGAGCATACGGCGATCTGGACGGGTAGCGAGATGATCGTCTGGGCCGGGTTTATCTTTGGTTTTGCCCAGAACGACGGAGGGAGATACAATCCGAGCACCGACAATTGGACCGCGGTCAGCACTGTCAACCCGCCTCCTATCCGAGGCCTTCATACCGCAGTCTGGACTAACAGCGAGATGATCATCTGGGGTGGCTGGAATGACCAAGATTTCTTGAATACCGGAGGGAGATACAATCCTGGCACGGACAGTTGGACAGCCACCAGCACAACCGATGTGCCCGCCGCTCGATTCATGCACACGGCGGTATGGGACGGCCGTGAAATGATCGTCTGGGGTGGATGGGATGGCCCCAATGTTTTCAATACTGGCGGCAAATACAGTCCTGACACAAATAGTTGGACAGGCACCAGCACCACCAGCGCGCCCACTGCCCGGTACGCTGACGCGACAGTTTGGACCGGTAGCGAGATGATCGTTTGGGGTGGATTTAATTCTCCCAATTATTTCAACACCGGCGGGAGATACTGCGCGTCATCCGGCTCACCGACGCCGACGCCGACGGCGACTCCAACTGCAACAGCAAGTTCGACTGTCACACCGACGGCAACGGCGACAGCTACTGCAACAACGACACCGAGATCTATGCCGGTTCAGCGGTTCAGGCCTACCCCGGCGCCGCGCCCGTAGCAGATGTCCTCATAAAAAGGAAATCGGTGATTTGGTAGGGCGCGACCGCCGGGCGCGCTAAATCGTTAACGACTGGACGGACGTCTTGGCGAGCCGTCCCGACCATTTGTGGGATAGACGGGAGAAATATTTCGTTTGTTTCTGAGGGGTTGCCCCTTGCGGCTTTGCCGATTATCTTTCGCTGCGCGTTTTGAAACGCGCGTTTTCTATTTATGCAAAAGATTGGATTCGCCGAAGCTCTCGAGTCGGTTGTGGGCAGCGACCCCCGTTATCAGCGGGACGGGTATATCTTTTTGCGCGACGCTCTAGACTTCACGACCAAGCAACAAAAGAAAGTTAAGGGCGTTAGCGTGCGTCATGTGAGCGGGCCGGAATTGCTCGATGGCATGCGTCAGTACGCGCTCAAGGAATTCGGTCCGATGGTGATGACGGTATTCGATAGTTGGGGGATCCGTTCCTGCGAAGACATTGGGCATATGGTATTTAATCTGATTGGTGCCGGCGTTTTCGGGAAAACCGAGCAGGATTCGATAGAGGATTTTAAAAACGTTTACGATTTCGAGGAGGCATTTGTGAAACCGTTCGCACCAACGAAACCGGAAACCTCGAAACCGCCGGCGCAATTGCCTCAGTCAAAGCCGGCCGCGTCGAGCAAGTGATTCCGGGTCGAAGGCTTGGTATCAAAGAATGACGAAATCCGAACGACGAATGATGAATTAATGTCGAAGCTCGAATGACAAAAGATCGACGTCGGCGTTCGGCTGTTTTCAAGCTTTATCATTTACATTTCATTCGTCGTTCGTCACTCGTGCTTCGTCATTACAAATCTGAGTAATGTATCGCATCCCAGTAGCGACTTTCCTCGCAGCGGCTCTATTATTTACCATGGTCAATTTGAAGGCTGCGCCATCTGAATCCTCGGCCCTGATTTCGTTTCCGCCGAGCACGGCGCAAAAATGGATTTTGCCAAACGGGCTGACCGTCATCGTGCAGGAAGACCACAGTGCGCCGGTAGCGAGCGTGCAGGCGTGGTGCGCGACCGGAAGCATCGATGAAGACCAGCATCTCGGCGCGGGGTTGTCCCACATCCTGGAACACATGCTGTTCAAAGGAACAAAAACACAGTCTGCGAATCAGATTGCGCAGAGCATCCAGGATGTCGGCGGTTATATCAACGCCTATACCTCTTTCGACCGGACGGTTTTTTGGATCGACGTGCCGAAAGATGGAGTCAGTAAGGCGCTGGAGGTTTTGAGCGACGCAATGATGAATTCCAGCCTTCCGCCGGAGGAATACCAAAAAGAGCAGGAAGTCATCAGGCGCGAATTCGCGATGGGCATGGACGATCCCGATCGGATGGTGAGTCTGCTGCTTTTTGGGACGGCGTATCAGCGACATCCCTACCGTTTTCCAGTCATCGGCGACCTTGAGATCTACAACCAGCTCACGCAGGAGCAGGTGATGCAGTATTACAAGACGCGTTACGTGCCGAACAATCTCACCTTCGTGGTTGTCGGCGACGTGGACGCCGAAAAAGTGCGGAAACAACTGGGCGACTTGTTCAAACCGTATCCCGGGAAATCGCTTAAACCGGTTTTCATTCCTTCAGAACCGCAACAACTTGGCCGGCGAGAAGTCCACCGTGAATTTTCCACAGAGTTAACACATCTCGCAATGGCCTGGCACATCCCGGAAGTCACGAGTCCGGACGTTCCCGCTCTCGATTTGCTCTCAACTATTCTCGGCGATGGGCGCAGCTCGCGGCTTTATCGGCGCATGCGCGAAGAAGCAGGTCTCGCATTTAGTATATCGGCATTTTCTTATACGCCGGGCGATCCCGGGTTGTTTGGCATCGACGCCACTCTCGACCCGAAGAAACGCGAAGCAGCCGAACAATTGGCGTTGCAAATCATTGACGAGGTAAAACAGACCGGCGTGACGCCAGACGAATTAGAAAAGGCGAAGAAGATCACACTTGGTCAGCACCTCGGTGCACTGACTACGATGCGCGGTCAGGCTTCGGACACTGGTTCAAATTGGTTGCTCACCCGGGATCTGAATTTTAGTCGCGAATACCTGGATGCGATTCAGAAAGTGACGCTCGACGATGTCAAACGCGTCGCCCGCACTTATCTCGCCGAGAACAACCTGACTGTAGTCTCTTTAAATCCGAAAGGCGCACTGAGCGGCAAAGCTGAGGCCGTGAAACCGGTTGCGGCCGGTGAGATTCAAAAATTCGAGCTCTCAAACGGATTGCGATTGCTCGTGCGCGAAGATCATCGGTTGCCACTCGTTGGAATGGGCGCCGTGTTTCGTGGTGGCTTGCTCGCTGAAAATCCAAAGGACAACGGCGTTACGCGATTGATGGCGAAAGTGCTGTTGAAGGGAACGAAGACGCGTACTGCCGAGCAAATTGCGAATGAACTCGAATCCGTGGGCGGTTCCATTTCGAGTGACGCCGGCAACAATTCCTTCAGCGTATCGGTCGATGTCATGAAGCCAGATGTGAGACTGGGCGTGGACATGCTCTCAGACGTGTTGCTCAATGCGACGTTTCCGGAGAAAGCGGTCGCACGCGAAAAAGAGATCCAGATCGCTGCAATCCAGCAGGAAGAAGAACAATTGACCAGTGTCGCGCGCAACATCATGCGACAGGCACTTTTCCCGCAGCACCCATACGCTTTGCGTTCAAACGGGTCGCTCGAAGCTGTGCAACATCTGACGCAAAAAGATTTGATCGATTTTCGCGACCGTTACGTAGTCGCAAAGAATGGTGTGATCTATGTCTTTGGCGACGTTAAAGCAGCCGAGGTAAAGCAACTCGTCGAGGAGACGCTCGGAAAGATGCAAGCCGGCGCGCTTGCTCTGACAGACGCAAAGCCATCCATGCCGCTGAGCAAATCGGAGACGGTCGAGAGCCGCAAGGACAAGGCGCAGGGGGTACTCATGGTTGGCTTCCGAGGCGCGAGCTTGTCCAGTCCCGACCGGTACGCGCTGGAATTGATTGATGAAGCAAGCAGCGATCTCGGGTCACGTTTCTTCATTCGTATTCGCGAGCAAATGGGTCTGGCCTATTACGTCGGCGCCAGCGAAATGCAGGGGCTTGTGCCGGGACTATTTGCGTTTTATCTCGGAACCGATCCGCAGAAGATCGAACCGGTGAAAGCCGCCTTCCTCGAAGAAATTCATAAGCTCGCAAACGAAGGTCTTACTGACGTAGAATTACAGCGCGCCAAAAAGAAATTGATCGGCCAACAGGAAATCGCCAATCAAAGCAACGACGCTTTCGGTTATCACTGTGCTCTCGACGAACTTTACGGTCTCGGCTTCGATCATTACAAACGACTCGAGCACGACGTGAACGCCGTGACTCTCGAGGACATCAAAACAGTGGCGGCCAAATATTTTCGCGATCAACCATACGTTTTGGCAACCGTGCAACCGCCGGAGAAGAAATGACCCCGCCTTCGCCAAGGCTACGACGGACAGGCAAGTGACGAAAGAACTCGTTCATGATACACTAGGCGAAGTGATCCCTCGTCACCCATTACTCATCACTTTCCTTTATGGCTGAAGTCCAAAAAACTGTTCAAACCGGTGAGATGACCCAGCGGTTCATCGAATTCGTGATGATGCACGCGCAAAACGCCGCGCTATTCCTCGGTCAAATTCCAAATCCAAAAACCGGCGAACCCGAAATCAATTTGGACCTCGCGCGGATGTTCATCGATCAACTCGAAATGATTCAGGAAAAAACGCGCGGCAACCTGACTAACGAAGAAGCAATGGTTCTGCGCAACGCGCTTTCCAATTTGCAAATGGCATTTGTGGAAGTCTCCGGTGGGGCGCGATCGGAGCCTTCTCACCGAAGCGAGGGCGTGCCCGAGACTGCCGCACAATCTGAACCGGCTCCGTCGGGGCCCTTACAACCAACGGAACAACCGACATCAGGCGCTCGCGAGCAAGCACCACCGATCGCCACGAACGAACCCGAGCCAGAATCGCGAAAAAAGTTCAGCAAAAGCTACGGGCCGTAGCCCGATTCAGCTTCGGAAAACTATTCTGAGGAATGCGCCTCCGCGGCCCGAAGGTCCGCGTCAATAATAGAATTAGGCGCAAAAATTCCGTATAACCTTCTTTAGATGCTACCGATGCGCGTGATGAAGCTTTGTTTTTGGGGGTCTCTCTATGCACTTCACTTTCCTTGGGCTCCGACATACCCGAAGCACCCGCGTGGCCGCGCCCGATTGAAATGGCGGGGTGGCACGCAGAAGCTGTAGCCGTGGCCATTGCGGAGTTTCGGAAGCACCAAGGGTACTAAAAACGCCAGAGGGTTTGCCGGTATACGGTGATCTGCGGCATTACTCGGTTAAACTCTCGCGCAGTTCGAAAGATGAAATTCCGGTGCAATACGCACATGAGCAATGCGTGCGCGTTACCTTTGCGCCAGAAGTAGCGCTCGAGACAAGCGGGAGGCGACTGTCGGCGGTGGAACCGACTATGGGATTGAGGTCTTGTACGACATACTCAAGCGCAATTTGAAGATCATTAAGACAAGCTTTGCACGCTAGAATGTCATAACCGATCGATGAAACCGACGGCCCCTTTGCGAAATGCGTTCAGCGTGTTTGCCACGACACCCTGCCATGGCTTATCTCTTTCTCGTTAGGCTCTCTGTATGCCAACTACACCGATGTCTCAGGAAGCAATCTACAGCACGCTCTACGCGGTGTTGGCTCTCACTGATTCGATCTTTCAGATCTGGATTACTCTGACTTTCGCCGTTCTCGTCGCTACTTACGTCGCCGAGCGACACTTCGACGGTGGGATGTATCGATTGGTGTCCGCCCTCTATGCGTTCGCCTCGGCGATTCTGTTCGTACGGTTTGCGAGTGCAGCCTACCAGGCGTTCCACTATAAGAATCTCTTGATTGCGCGCGGCTTCGAGCCATGGCCGGTTCCAAATATTGTCTCAATCGTCATCGGAGTTGGAACTCTTCTTTTCCTCTTCGCCGGCACGCTCGGCACGCTTTGGTTTGTGCGCAGCACATGGAAGCGAGGCGGATCTACTAAAATGCTGAAAGATGACTTATGAAGGATGACATGACAGCAAAGCTCGCCCGCAGCCAGCGGTGGCTCCGCTCTCTCTCGTTAGGCGTCGCTCGCCACACTGCCATTTAATCTATGAACCTACAATTAACTGACAAGACGGCCCTTGTTTCGGCCTCTACCAAAGGAATTGGATTTGCCATTGCCACCGGGCTGGCCCGCGAAGGCGCACGAGTCATCGTGAACGGTCGCTCGGAGAAAGCGGTCGCAGGAGCGAAGGCTCAAATTAAGCAGATTGTGCCGGATGCGAGGATTGAGACATTCGCGGGCGATCTCTCCACGGCGGCGGCGGCAGAGACGCTGTTCCAGGGGTTTCCGCGCGTGGACATTCTCGTGAACAACCTCGGTATTTTCGAGCCAAAGCCGTTCGAGGATATTCCCGATGAGGAATGGCGGCGGTTCTTCGAGGTCAACGTGCTCAGTGGCGTGCGCTTGAGCCGTGCGTATCTGCCCGGCATGAAGCAGCGGAACTGGGGGCGCATTGTTTTCATCAGCAGCGAGAGCGCGATCAATACCCCCGCCGAGATGATTCACTACGGCATGACGAAGACCGCGCAGCTTGCTGTTTCGCGCGGTCTTGCGCAATCGTGTGCGGGCACGGGTGTCACGGTGAATGCGGTTTTGCCAGGTCCTACCCGTTCCCCCGGCGTGGAGGAATTTGCGGCACAGCTTAGCGGCGGCAAACCTTTTGCAGAATTTGAAACGGAGTTTTTCAAGACCGTCCGTCCGTCTTCACTCCTGAGGCGGTTTGCGGCGACCGAAGAGGTAGCCAATCTGGTGACTTACGTGTGCAGTCCACTGTCTGCCGCGACCAACGGTGCCGCCCTCCGGGTCGATGGCGGAGTGGTTCAAGCGTGCTTCTGATGATGACCGTAGTTCCTAATTGGAGTTAGGCGCTTTTCGCATTCCGCAACAACCAAACTGAATAATTAAAACAATAATGACGGCCGCCCTTCCCGTACCACGGTGCGGATTCCAACGGATTCCGGTGACAAGCTAGACGCTTTCGGATCATGACAAAGGTCAAGACGTTTACCGTCGGGCTGCCAGTTACCGACCTGAATAGCGCTGTCGAATGGTATCGGCAGCTTCTGGGAGAACTCGAGGAGATTAATCCAGCGCCTGGCGTTTGGGAGTTCCAAATCGTCCCTTCTGGCTGGTTGCAGCTCTTTGAAAATAAAATCAATGAGCCAAATCAGTGAGTGGTGCGCTTTGAGTCTCACGACATCGAAGCAAGTCGGGTGCTTGCTTCGACCTTCAGTACCAATGTTGACCAAATTGAAACTGTTCCAGGAACCGTTAGATATTTTGAGTTCCGGGATCCATTTGGGCAACCGATTGTCGTTTTATGAGCTGCTGGCGTAATCACTTTCCAAGCTCATTCTCCTTCGCGGGCTATCCCGTCCATCTCGCCGATTCTCATGCTGCTCGATTCTCGTTAGGCGCATGAAAACCACATTCCACTCAACGTTCGTCGCACTGATTTTCGCGACGATGTTGCTTTCATCCGGATGTGAGAAGAAGACTGCCACCACAGACTCCGCTGCTCAAAGCACACCTGGAAGCACAAAGGCCCTGGAGGCCGCAGATCTCGTTGGATACGACGGAAAAAGGCTCAGGAAAAGCGTCGATCGCATCAAGGAGGTCAACGAGCGGCATAACCAGGACATAGAAAAGAGGGCCGGCAGTGGGCCAGAACAGTAACGCGCTCTATACAACTTCAGTGAGCTTGCCACAACGCTGCCGTGGCTTACGTCTTGCGAATTAGGTCATCGGCTGCTCGTACGCGTTCTGGGAGTAACTTGCGGCTTTGCTTTCGCTGACTTGCGCACGGTGATTGTTCCCTGGCCAGGAGCGGGAGATGGTGACTCTTCGGCGTACTTTTTTGTCGAGGGCCAAATCAGACGCCAGGGCTGGGTTTTAATTGTCTCGCTGAATTGCTTGATGTTTTCACCGGCGGGCTGGAGCTCGATTGTCGCTGACTTTAATTTCTCTGAGGACGACCGTAGATTTTGCAGGGTTACCTTGATGTTGTCGTTTTCCGTTAAGCTGGTGCTGATTTTTTCGATATTGTTGAGCGATTGCGAGAGCGCGCCGTCGGGCGCGGTTAGACCGGACAGGTGTTCGCCGAATGTTTTGAACTGGGTGAGCGCGAGATTCAGTTCGGAATCTTCGTCGGTGAGTTTGTTGAGATTTTGAGCGGTGTTCTGAAGGTCTTTCATCGTGTTGGTTGCTTCGGTGGCAACTGGTTTGATGACCTCCAGCATTTTCGCCGCAGCCTCGCCGAGATCCGGAGTGCGCTCGCCTGCGAACGTCTCGCCATTCTTTGCGCGGCCCGACTCTTGTGTTCCCTGAGTGAAATCGATTGCCATATCGCCTAACAAGCCAAGTTGGACCATTTGGGCCTTGGCGTCGCGGTAAATCATGGCGCTCTTGTCCACCTGCACATCAACGCGGGCTTCGAACCGCGGTGATAGGGAAGGGCTCGCACTCGGTTCTGCCGGGTGAATCGCCGCCGCCGCCTGCTGCGCCTGCTTCTCTTCGGCAGGCGTGAGCGGCGAATACAATTTTTGGACCTGACCAATCTTGCGGCCTGCGAGCATCACCACCGCTCCGGGCTTAATTCCGGCGGCGTTATCGAAATAAACACCGTAGGTGACTAGCGGCCGAAACAATCCCGGCGCGCCGAGCAAGACCAGAAGAAAGGCGATCACGCCGATCGTGCCGATCACGAGCAAGCCCGTCAGGATTTCATTTCTTTGTAATTGCATCGAGTGAGTTTTCCAGAATCGGGCCTTCCGTGCTGCCGCTCAAGAACTGGGCGACCACCGGGTTCTTAGACTGTTTAAGTTGTTCTGGTTCGCCTTCTTCAATAATTTTGCCCTCATACAACATAGCCATCCGCGTGGCGATACGAAAGGCGCTCTCCATTTCGTGCGTGACAATGATAGAGGTTGCCTTCGATTTCTGAGTAAGGCTGATAATTAATTCGTCCACGACTGAGGCAATGACTGGGTCGAGACCTGCCGAAGGCTCGTCCAACAGGATCAATTCGGGCTCGAGCACGAGCCCGCGTGCAAGGGCTATACGTTTGCGCATACCGCCGCTGAGCTCGTCCGGCAGCAGGTCCTTCGTGTCCTGCATTCCTACAAGGTCGAGTTTTTCGTCAACGATTTTGTCAATCTCGCTGCGCGATTTGTCGGTAAGCTCTTCCAGTGGAAGCGCCAAATTCTCGCGAACAGTGAGTGAGCTTAATAGCGCCGAGTATTGATAGACCATCCCGATGTGCTGTCGCACCTGTTGAAGTTTTCTGCGCTTCAGACGGTTAATCTCAAACTGTTTGAAAAAGATTGAGCCGGAATCCGGTCGAAGTATGCCAAGGATCAGGCGCAAAATCGTACTTTTGCCGCTGCCGCTCTGGCCCATGATCACCAGGCGTTCCTGCGGCTGCACGTTAAGCGAGACACCTTCGAGCACGTTTTTTTCCTCGAACTGCAGATGGACGTCGCGCAGCTCAACCATTTGCGATGGCGTGCTCACGTCGGGAAGAAGTTCGTGTAAATGACGTTGTAAACCGTGTCGGTGCCGATCACTGTGGTAATAGCGGTGACAACGCTGGAAGTCGTGTTTGTGCCGACGCCGGCTGCGCCGCCCTTCACAGTCAGTCCCCGGTAGCAGGCGATTGTTGCGATGAGCAGGCCGAACATGAAGCTCTTCAAAATCCCGGTGACGATATCGCGAATGAGCAGTGAATCTTTTACCAGATCGAGGAAATATGGAAATGTGATGCTGAAATACGCTTTACAGACCAGGCTGCTCGCAAACACGGCTGCAAGGTTTGAGACCGTGGAGAGACACGGCGTCAGCAGAAACAGTGCAAGCATCCGAGGCGCAGCGAGAAACCGTAGCGGGCCGATGCCCATGGCTTCAATCGCTTCGACTTCCTCGTTGACCTGCATTGTGCCCAATTCCGCCGTAAACGCGGCGCCAATACGTGCGGCGACCATAATCCCGGTGATCAACGGCCCGAGTTCACGGGTGAAAGCGATGGCCACCAAGCCTGGAATCAGTCGCTCCGTTCCGAAGCGTTGCAGCTGATAGCCGGTCAACAACGCCATTGTCAGCCCGAGAAAGAAGCAGACCATCCCCACCAGCGGCACTGAATCCACACCAGCCCGTACGCTCTCGCGGAAAAAGCTGGTGGCGCGAAATGGGGCGCGACCCTGTTGCACACGTTCCATGCTTTCCTGGAACGTGTTGACCATGAACCAGAAAATGCCGCCGACCTCGCGCAGAAAAGTTCGCTGGATCTCAACGACCTCCAGCGGACCTCGCATCGTGCGACGTGTTTCGGCGTTACGCATGGAGGAGACATTGCCTCACTTCGCCCTAGGAAAAAGCGCAAACTTGCTCGCGTCGAAATCGTGGCCCAAGGAATGACGGCTTCCCGGCGTCATTTGTTCGACGGCTACCCAAGCCGTCGTTCCTTGTGTGTCGGCTCAAACCGCGTCGACATTACACGAGCTACAGCGTTACATTTGCGGTAATGAGGATCGCTCGAGCTTGCGTAGCGAATTGCTTCTTTGCTTTCATGCTCTTTAATGCTGCGGCGTCGGAAATACGTCCCGATAACAATCCAAACATGGAAACAAAGAAAATTGGACTCGCGCTTCACGGCGGCGCCGGAACGATTGAGCGCAGCTCGATGACACCGGAAAAAGAGCGTGAATATCGAGCAGGTCTTGAACGGGCGTTGACTGCTGGTTACGAAATTCTGAAGCGCGGCGGATCAAGTCTCGACGCAACCGAAGCAGCCGTGCGCGTGCTGGAGGACGACCCGCTCTTTAACGCCGGACGCGGTTCTGTATTTACCAGCGCCGGCACAAACGAGATGGACGCCTCCATCATGGATGGAAAGACACTGAAGGCCGGAGCAGTTGGCAGCGTGCAACATATAAAAAATCCAGTTAACCTCGCCCGGCTGGTAATGGAAAAATCCCCACATGTCATGCTCGATTGCGCAGGTGCGGAAGCGTTCGCGAAAGCAAATGGGATCGAACTCGTGGACCAAAAATATTTTTTTACGCAGCAACGATGGGACGCTCTGCAGAAGATGAAGGCTGCCGAAAAGAATCGCGCCAGCGGTGAGGGGAAGAGCTTTCTGATCACCGATCAAGATCGACACGGCACCGTCGGAGCGGTCGCGCTGGACAAAGACGGTAATCTGGCCGCGGCAACTTCGACAGGCGGAACAACAAACAAAATGCCCGGACGGATCGGCGATACGCCAATAATTGGCGCGGGGACTTATGCAAACAATCGGACCTGCGCGGTCTCATGTACTGGCGACGGCGAATACTTCATTCGTGTCGCAGCCGCGCATGAAGTCTCAGCGTTGATGGAACATCGCGGAATGAAGTTGCAGGAAGCGGCTCAAACCGCTCTCGATACTGTGAAACAGCTCGGCGGCACCGGCGGTTTGATTGCGATCGATAAGAATGGCGACATCGCGTTGCCGTTTAATACAAACGGCATGTATCGCGCCTACGTCGATCCGAATGGCAAGTCTGTCGTGGAAATTTACCGCTGACGCTTCGGTCGGAATGACAAATCGTTTCCGCTTTACGAATCAACGCTTCAACGAACCTCATGCTGCCAGCATTCTCGATCATCATTCCATGCTTTAACGAAGAAGGTCGCGTTGGCCAGACGCTGCGGCTCACACTCGATTATCTCGCTGCCAATGCGCCGGAAAGCGAATTGATCGTTGTGAACGATGGATCTACCGACGGAACAGGAGCAATTGCCCGTGAAAGATTGGAGTCGGCACAGGTCGCCACGCGGTTGCTGGAGAATTTTCCGAATCGCGGCAAAGGCGCCGCAGTGCGCTCTGGATTACTTGCTGCACGAACCCCCATCGGACTTTTCTCCGACGCCGATCTTTCCACGCCACTTCAGGAGACGCCGAAGCTGATCCAGCCCATCGCTAATGGCGAAGTGGATATCGCATTTGGTTCGCGCGCTCTAGATCGTAGCTTGATTGGCGTGCATCAACCGTGGCGTCGAGAGCAGGGCGGCCGTGTTTTTAATTTGCTGGTGCGGGTCGCTACGGGATTGCCGTTTTGGGACACGCAATGCGGATTTAAGGCGTTTCGACTCGAAGCCTGCCGGCCGATTCTTGAAGCCGCGCGGATTGAAGGCTTCGCGTTCGACGTGGAGCTGCTTTATCGCGCCCATCGCGGCGGGTTGAGGATTCGAGAAGTTCCAGTGCGTTGGAATCATGCCGAAGGCAGCAAAGTCAGCTTTTTCCGCGACAGCCTTCGCATGTTGCGGGAAGTGATCACGCTTCGCGCGAGCTCTTGACCCAGGTGGAACGCGTTGTCCTCAACGCGTTGGCCAATTATGCGGCACGCCGCCTGGTTTTTGACGGTGTGCAGAGAAAGGGATCATTGGCTTTCGGCAATTAACCACGTCTTCGGAGAAGCCGAGCCATCTTGCGAGCAACTTTTCTTTCGGCTCACGCGGACTAAATTACCGGTTCCACGTTTCACGGTTTGTGTCCATGCAGTCCTTTCAATTTCATCCAGCGGTCGCGCGGTGGTTCGAACAAACGTTCGGTTCACCGACCGAACCACAATCACGCGGCTGGCCGGCTATCCAATCGGGCCGGCATGCGCTGATTTCTGCCCCGACCGGATCGGGTAAAACGCTGGCTGCGTTTCTTGCTTCTCTTGATGCATTGTTTCGACAGGCCGCTGCAGGTCATTTACCTGATGAGACGCAAGTCGTTTACGTGTCGCCGCTCAAGGCGCTGAGCAACGATATCCGAAAGAATCTTCAGGAACCCCTGTTGGGCATCCGCGCATTACTCGGCGAGGCAAATGGCCACAACATCGATGTTCGTGCCGAAGTGCGCACCGGCGATACGACTGCGGCGCAACGCCAGGCGCTGATCAAAAGGCCGCCGCACATTCTGGTTACCACGCCGGAGTCACTTTATCTGCTGCTTACGTCCGAATCCGGCCGGAGAATGTTGGGCACCGCGCGTACGCTCATCCTTGATGAAATTCACGCGGTGGTGGACGACCGGCGCGGCGCGCACCTTGCACTGAGCGTCGAACGTTTGGCCGCGCTGGTGCAAGCTCCGCTACAGCGAATCGGTTTATCTGCAACGCAGAAACCGATCGAAGAAGTTGCGCGTTTCCTCGTTGGCACTCGCGCCGTGGACGAAGCTGGCAATCCGAATTGCGAGATCATCGATATTGGTCACCACCGCGAACTGGATCTGGCAATCGAAATTCCGAAGTCGCCGCTTGAAGCGGTGATGTCGAATGAAATTTGGGAGGAAGTCTATCGTCGGCTCGCAGAGTTAATCGAGGCGCATCGAACGACTTTGGTTTTCGTCAACACGCGCCGCATGGCAGAGCGCGTCACACATCACCTGAGCGAATTGCTCGGCGCCGATGCTGTCACTTCACATCACGGAAGTCTTTCTGCGAAACTGCGGCTCGAAGCGGAAGACCGATTGAAGCGCGGCGAATTGAAAGCGCTCGTTGCTACCGCTTCGCTGGAGTTGGGAATTGATATTGGGTCCGTTGATCTCGTTTGCCAATTGGGCACGACGCGCTCGATAGCAACATTGCTGCAACGCGTCGGTCGCGCTGAGCATAAGCGCAGCGGTTTGCCGAAAGGCCGCATTTTTCCGTTGAGCCGCGATGAATTGATCGAGTGCGCGGCGCTGCTGCGTTGTGTTAATCGCGGCGAACTCGATCGCCTAACGATTCCAGAAAAACCGCTGGACGTGTTGGCTCAGCAAGTCGTTGCCGCGGCTTCGACGGAAGATTGGGATGAGAATGCATTTTTCGAGCTCGTCTGTGCAGCGTGGCCGTATCGCAATCTCACGCGCGATGAGTTCGACCAGATCGTGACAATGCTTGCCGAAGGTTTCAGCACGAAGCGTGGACGCCGCTCGGCCCTGATTCATCATGACGCGATTAATCATCGTTTGCGCGGCCGCCGTGGAGCCCGAATCACTGCGCTCACATCCGGCGGAGCCATTCCTGATAATGCCGATTATCGAGTGATTCTCGAGCCGTCGGAGACTTTCGTGGGCACAGTGAACGAAGATTTCGCCGTCGAAAGTCTCGCTGGAGATATTTTTCAACTGGGAAATACATCATGGCGGATCCTGCGCGTAAATTCCGGGGTCGTTAGGGTGGAGGACGCAAAAGGTCAGCCACCGGGAATTCCATTTTGGCTGGGCGAAGCTCCGGCGCGAACCGACGAGCTTTCGAGCGCGGTTTCAAATCTTCGGATCGAAATCGAGAAGCATTTGTCCGAGCGACATAGCCGGCCCGTCCCCGGCCCGGAGGAGCCGAAGGACAGTCACGGTCAGCGTCGTGATGGCGCACCGGCGCCAACGCGGGAAATCGAAGAATGGGTCGCTCAAGAATTCCAGTTGCCACAAAACGCCGCGGAACAGGTCGCCGCGTGTTTTGCGGACGCATATCGTTCGTTAGGTGCAATCCCCTCACAGGAAACGCTGGTTCTGGAACGCTTCTTCGATGAATCGGGCGGTATGCAGCTGGTTTTGCATGCGCCTTTCGGCAGCCGAATCAATCGCGCCTGGGGTTTGGCATTGCGAAAGCGCTTTTGCCGTTCGTTCAACTTCGAACTGCAGGCCGCAGCAACCGATGACACGATCGTGATTTCACTCGGTACGCAGCATTCATTTCCGCTCGACGAAGTTTTTCGATACCTCAATTCTAAAACAGTTCGCGAGCTGCTCGTTCAAGCATTGCTCGACGCTCCAATGTTCACAATCCGCTGGCGTTGGAATGCAACCCGTTCGCTCGCGGTGCCACGTTTCCGTGGCGGCGCGAAAATCGCCGCACCGCTGCAACGGATGGAATCGGAGAATCTTTTGGCCGCAGTTTTCCCGGATCAACTCGCCTGCCTGGAGCACATCGTGGGCGACCGCGAGATTCCCGATCATCCACTGGTGAAGCAGACAATTGATGATTGCCTCACCGAAGCAATGGACATCGACGGATTGGAGGAAGTGTTGCGCAGAATCGAGCACGGCGAGATCCGATGCATCGCGCGCGATTTACCGGAGCCCTCGCCGCTCGCAGCCGAGATCCTGAATGCGCGGCCGTACGCGTTTCTCGACAACGCGCCGCTTGAAGAACGCCGCACTCAAGCCGTTTACACGCGGCGCGCTTCGGAGAGAAACGGCAGCGACGGGCTCGGTATCCTGGATTCTAACGCAATAGAAAAGGTTAAAGCTGAAGCATGGCCCACAGCGACGAGCGCGGATGAACTGCATGATGCGCTGATGTTGATCGGCGTAATGACGTACGATGAACTTCAACGAACGTTGGACAGGCAGAGTAGCGTGAGCCTCCGGCTTGCGCAGCCAACGGAATGCACGCGGGACGCATCTGCTACCTTTAGATGCAATGGCGCGGTTTTCGCGCATTTATTGCAAGAACTCATTGCCTCCGATCGGGCAGCGCGACTTCACATTGGCGATGAACTTTTTCTCATCGCGGCGGAACGGCTTCCGATGCTTCGGGCGATCTATCCGAACGGCGTCTGTGAGTCTGAATTGGTTTTGCCTGATTCTGTGCGTGGCAAAACTTGGGAACGCGCCGATGCGATTCGCGAATTGGTGCGCGGCCGAATGGAACTTTGCGGGCCGATCACGGTTAGTGAGCTCGCAGATACACTGGTTTTGCAACAGTCGGAAATTCACGCGGCGCTGCTCGCACTCGAAGCGGAAGGTTTTGTATTGCGCGGTAAATTTCATCCTGATGCCGCGGAACAAGAATGGTGCGATCGCAGATTGTTGGCGCGAATTCATCGGCTCACGATCGATCGGTTGCGCGCGGAAATTCAGCCGGTTTCGATTCACGATTTTTATCGTTTTCTTTTCGCGTGGCATCGAGCGGACCAGGAACATCGGACCGAAGGTCTGGAAGGCTTGCAATCTGTCTTGGAACAGCTCGACGGTTGTGAATTGCCGTTGGCTGCGTGGGAATCGGCGGTGCTTCCGGCGCGTATGACTGATTACGATCCCGAATGGCTGGACCGGCTCTGTTTTTCCGGTCGGGTTGGCTGGGGACGTTTGAGTACGCCGCAAAATTCAAACGCACGCGCATCGGCGCCGTTGCGGACGAGTCCAATCGCTCTTTATCTACGCGAAAATCTCACCGATTGGCTTGCGTCGACCCAGCCGAACTCTGCAACTGAACTTTCGGTTACCAGCCAAAATGTTTTTGAAGCATTGCAAAGCGGCGGTGCGCTTTTCTTCAGCGAGTTGGTCAACCGTACTGCTCTGTTACCTTCCCAAGTCGAAGAGGCTTTGTCGCAGCTCGCGGCGCTCGGTTTGGTAACTTCCGACAGTTTCGACGGGTTACGTGCGCTTCTCGTTCCTTCAAATAAAAGACCGACCTTTGGCCGAAATCCCATAAGGCGCCGGCGCAGAACAAGCCTTGCCAGCATCGAATTTGCAGGTCGCTGGTCATTGTTGCCGAGGAGCGGTGCCCTTGCAGCGGAGATGCGCGGCGCGTCAAATGGCGGAGGTCCGCGCGAAGCGGCGATTGAAAAATTCGCTCGTGTGTTGTTGCGTCGCTATGGCGTCGTGTTTCGGCGAATGCTCGAACGAGAGAGTTTCTCGGTTACCTGGTACGAGCTGGGGCGAATTTATCGGCGATGGGAAGCGCGCGGCGAAATCCGCGGCGGTTATTTCGTTGGCGGAGTAAGCGGCGAACAATTCGCGTTGCCAGAAGCGATCGGCCTGTTGCGGTCGATCCGCAAGACTTCGTCAGACGGCGAGCTAATTACGTTGAGTGCTGCCGATCCGTTAAATTTGCAAGGTGTTCTCACACCGGGAGCACGAATCCCTGCGTTCACTGCGAATCGCATTCTGTTTCGCGACGGACTGCCTATCGCTGCGCTCGAGTCACGCGAGATTCGAACACTGTCCGATGAGCAAATCCCTGGCTTGGAAATTGAAAACGCGCTGCGAGTGGGGAAACTGCGGCCGTCATTGCGGCCTTATTACAAGTGACTTCGATTGTCATTCCGAGCGAAGTCGAGAAATCCCGTCGTGACACGATTCGATAGCTCCGCGGGATCCTTCGACTCCGCTGCGCTGCGCTCAGGATGACGAGCAGCTAAGCGCGCGTTTCGCACAGCGAAATGCCACGTTTTATTTCTTCACGATCTCGGCGTTCTCGATCATGGCGATGCCGCCGCGCTCGGCCATTTTGCCCTTTAGCGTGACCGTTTTGCCGCAATACTCAGCCAATTGATCGTTCATCGGCTTGTGTTCGCCGACGACCAAATAAGCTTTGCCGTCGCTGACGATCCCGGCCGGGCCGCCGCTCTTGATGCATTTCGCACCGCAAGATTGACCATGCTTCTCGCCGACAGCGTTATGATCGACGTAGCACATCATATCGACGATTTCGCCGGTCACTTCTTTCGAAGCAGCCGCGTCGTCGCCGTGCTCATGCTCTTGCGCGATCGCCAGTGGCGCGCACGCCAGACTTGCAATGAAGATCACACTCACCGCAACTCTCAAGACGGCAGGTTTGTTACTCGTTGAATTAAACATGAGACAAATGTGGGCTGCTGGGCGGGCTGGTCAATCAATCACGGAGTACAAAATGGCGAATTACGAATGTTCTAAGGCGAAGTAATGACTAAATACGAATGACGAAACACCTCCATCAGCCTTCGTCATTCGTGCGTCATCGTTTCTGCTTCTCAATCAGGTCAGCGAATTGGTCGAAAAAATACGTGGCGTCGTGCGGTCCGGGCGCAGCTTCCGGATGGTATTGCACACTGAAGATCGGCAGTTCCTTGTGACGCATTCCTTCCACTGTGCCGTCGTTCAAGTTGATGTGGGTCACTTCAATCTCGGGAGGGAGCGACTTCGCGTCGACGGCGAAACCGTGATTTTGCGCGGTGATCGCCACTTTGCCGGAGCGTAAATCTTTTACCGGCTGATTCGCGCCGCGATGGCCGAATTTCAATTTGAACGTCGATCCGCCAAAAGCGAACCCGAGGACTTGATGACCAAGACAAATCCCGAAGATCGGTTTCTTGCCAATTAGATCGTGCACCGTGTTGTGTGTGTAATCGAGCGCCGCGGGATCGCCCGGGCCGTTGGACAGAAAAATTCCGTCTGAATCGAGGGCCAGCACTTCTTCAGCCGATGTGGCGGCTGGGACGACCGTCACTTCGAACCCCTTCTGCCGAAGCAGGCGCAGAATATTTTCTTTTATGCCGTAGTCGTATGCGGCAATGCGAAAGCGCATCGCTGGCAGCCCTCGTCTGTCTTGTCCATCCGGCGATTTTTGGATCGACCACGGCGCGCTGAGTTTGTCCTCCGGGTCCCACCGATAAATTTCTTTCGTTGAAACTTCGCGAACGTAATCCATCCCGATCACGCCTTCGCCTTTGATGGCTGTTTGCGTCGCTTCTTCCGGCGAAATGTCTTCGGACGTTAGGCACGCTTTCATCGCGCCGCGTGTGCGCAGATGTCGCGTGAGCGCGCGCGTGTCGATTCCTTTCGCGCCGGGGATATTCCATTTCCGCAGGTATTCATCGAGCGACATTTCCGACCGCCAATTGCTTGGGATGTCGGTCAGTTCTTCGATCACGAATCCCCGCACGTGCGGAGAGCGACTTTCGTCGTCGAGTGAGTTGATCCCGTAATTTCCGATCAACGGATACGTCATCGCCACGATTTGCCCGCGATACGACGGATCGGTCAGAACTTCCTGGTAACCGGTCATCGAGGTGTTAAAGCAAATCTCACCGACGCATGTGCCGGTCGCGCCAAATGATGCGCCCTCGAAATATCGGCCGTCTTCTAGAGCTAAAATCGTGCGCACGTCACCGCGGATTGTCGATGGTGCGCATGAATTTTCAAATTCGTTGGTCGCGTTAAATCGCATTGTCATTCCGAGCGAAGTCGAGGAATCCCGTGGCAGTACGTTGCGGCAACAACATGGGGTCCTTCGACTTCGCTGCGCTCCGCTCAGGATGACGGCTCACGTACAAAAAAAACCCGGATCGAAATTTCGATCCGGGTTCTTCAAATCTTACCCCGCCGATGCCGTTCAGGCGGATCACCCGTTCCCATCAGTAACGGGTGGATGACCGTCGCCACAGCTTCTGACTTCCAATCAAGGCATGTCATTTTCTGCGACGACCTAGCCTCCTAGTTTCTCAAATAGCGGTTCGGGAATCACACCTCGTAATCTCGAACACCGCAGGGTAAATATATTAGATCCCAAAATAAAACTTTCGGGACCTCCGAAGAGCCGTTGGTCGAGAGTTGAGAGAAAAGCACTGGTTTTCTTCCCAACCCTCAACGAACGGCTCTCTACTCGGAAGATAAGCTTCCAGCTTGTTTCAGACGACGAGCATCTTGCTTGTCGAAACTGTTTGACAGGCTGGCGGCCTGTCGGCCGAGTCAGGATGACTAACTTCCGCTTTCAAAGAACTATTCTCGCAGTGTCGCTCCGAGTTCGCGCTTTAATCGTTCGCGAATCTTCGCATGCACTGTGGTCACTTCTTCGTTTGTGAGTGTGCGATTTTTCGCGCGATATGTCAATCTATATGCGAGTGATTTTCGCGATGCGATCGCAGTTCCGCCTTCCTTTATTTCAAACAGGTCGAACAATTGCACGCTCTCAAGTAGCGGCTCCGCCGGTTCTTGAATCGCGCGCAAAATTTCAACGTGGGTCAATTTCTCAGGGACAATCATCGCGATGTCGCGCGTGATCGCTGGGTATCGATCGAGTTCTCGAAATTTTTTCGCTGATGCGACTCTATCCAGAAAAAGATCGGCATTCACCTCGGCAATGAGGACCGGACCCGGCGCGCTCGATTTGTTAGCCGCGAGTTGGCCAGCAAAGCCAATCCGTTCATCGGCAGAGCAAATGTCGACCGCGAGCGCGAAGTCAGGGAGTTGTGCTGAGCGAAACGAGAGATTTGGAATAACGCATTTGAGCGAGCCTTTCAGATCGAACAAGTCAAGGCTGCGTCTTGCCTGCGATCGCCAATTCGGTGCGCTCTCAATATTTCCCCACAACAAAATTCCAAGATGCCGTTCTTCTTTTCCAGATGGCGGAATGAATGCACGACCAATCTCGAAGATGGAAACGCTCCCGGCTCCGGCACGAATGTTTCGTTCGAGCACGTCGAGCAAACCGCTGATCAAGTTTGGCCGGAGTGCGACGTGATCTTCGCTTAACGGATTGCGCAACTCGACCGCTTTGTCGGAAGCCATGGCGCTTCTCGAAATCAATTTTGATGTCCGAACTTCTGACAATCCGGATCCAGTCAATCGACGTCGGAGAAAAAGTGTTTCGATATCGTGTGAACGGTCAGCCCCGCTCGTCCCCATGAAGCGTCCGCGAGTTCTTCCCGGAATTTTGTCTATTCCATATGCGCGCAGGACTTCTTCGATCAGATCGACGTCGCGCTGCAAATCGCGGCGGTAACTCGGAATCCGCCAGGTCGCGGATTCGTGCGTGCCCGCGATTTTCTGCAGCCCGAAACGCGTGAGAATTTCATCGACGGTTTTCGCATCAATTGCGACGCCGATTACGCGGGAACATTTTTCGTAGCTCAACGTGACGTCAGCTGGCTCGGCGGGAAGTTCACCGGCGACATGAATTTCTTTCGCGGGCGTTCCACCAGCGATCTCGCTCATCAATTCGGCTGCACGCTGCGACGCTCGCAAGATCATGTCCGGATCCACACCGCGCTCGAATCGGTAGCTTGCGTCGCTTGGTAGATTCAAATCGCGCGACGTCCGACGAATACTTGCCGGCAGAAAATAAGCGGCCTCGAGCAAAATATTTTTCGTCGAATCGGTCACACCGGTTTCTTCGCCACCCATCACGCCACCGATGCCAACCGCGCGTTCCTGATCGGCGATGACGCAATTGTCCGGCTTGAGCGAGTAAGTTTTTCCATCGAGCGCGAGAAATTTCTCGCCGTCGCGCGCAAGCCGCACATTGATTCCGCCGTTCAATTTATCCGCGTCGAAAGCGTGGGTCGGTTGGCCGAGCTCCAGCATCACAAAATTCGAGATGTCGACGATGTTGTTGATCGAGCGAACGCCGACGGTCTCAATTTTCGCACGCAACCACTGCGGGCTGGGACCGATTTTTACATTGTCGATTTTCCGCAGCGAGAAGAATGGACAATCGCTGATCGCGGCAATGGTGATGGAGCCGGCGCGCCGCGGCGCCGTTTCTCCCGCGCGCGGCGAGGGTGCCGCGGCTCTAGTTAGGGCCGCAATTTCACGGGCCAAGCCGAAGTGACTCAGCAGATCGCCGCGGTTTGGAGTGATCTCGACATCGAGAATCGTGTCCGTTGGGAAAAGATCGGCGATCGGCGCGCCAATTTTTGCGTCGGGCGACAAAATTAACAGGCCGGACGCGTCTTCGCCGAAACCGAGCTCAATGGGGCTGCAAAGCATTGCTTCCGACTCGACGCCCCGTAGTTTGCTCTTTCGAATCTCCGTGCCGTTCGGCAGCTTCGCGCCCGGAAGAGCGAGAGGGACTTTGTCGCCGGCTTTGTAATTTGTCGCACCGCAAACGATCTGGCGCTTTGTGCCACTGCCGTCATCCACCTCGCAAACACTGAGCCGATCGGCGTTCGGATGACGTGAGGACGCGGTGATTTGCGAAACGATCACGTTGTCGACGTTCGCGCCGCGCGTTTCGATGTTTTTGGTTTCGATCCCGGCTCGAGTTAGCAATTCGGCGATGTCTTCCGGATTCTTTGGAAGATCGACAAATTCGCGCAGCCAGTTAACGGAGAATTTCATTTTGTCTTAATGTCATGTCGGGGTAGGGGCGATTGACCTCAATCGTCCGCCCCTGGCTCGGAATGACAGGATGGCTTCACGCGAACTGTTTCAAAAATCGAAGGTCATTCTGCGAGAAGAGCCGGATATCAGGAATTTCGAATAGAATCATCGCCAACCGATCCATGCCGAGCCCGAATGCATAACCGCTCCACTTTTCGGGGTCGTAAGCATTATCGCCACGCGCTTTGTTCACCGCTTCGAAAACTCCCGGATGCACCATGCCGCAACCGGCCACTTCGATCCACTGCTCGCCGCTTTTCAGAGCTTTTGATCGGACGTAAACCTCCAGACTTGGCTCGGTAAACGGGAAGAAATGCGGCCGAAATTGCACCTCGCTGTCGGCGCCAAAAAGTTCGCGCATGAAAAATTCGAGTTCGCCTTTTAAATCGGCGACGCTGACGTTTTCATCGACATACAATCCTTCGATCTGATGAAACTGCGGACTGTGCGTTGCGTCGAGCTCGTCGCGCCGATACGCCGCGCCTGACCCGATCACGCGAATCGGAGGCGGCGCCGATTCCATCGCGCGGATTTGCACAGTAGAAGTGTGGGTTCGCAAAAGTCGCCCATCGGGTAAATAAAACGTGTCCTGTTCATTACGGGCAGGGTGGTCCGGCGGCGTATTCAGAGCATCGAAGCAGTACCATTCGGTTTCGATATCGGGACCTTCGGCGAGCGCAAAGCCCATTCGTCTAAAGATCTGAATTCCGCGCTCGTGCATCTGATGAAGCGGATGCAGAGAACCAGTATCATGTGGCGTGCCTGGAAGTGAGATGTCGATGCTCGCCAGTGTGTCGGATTCCTGTTCGGCACGAACTCTTTCTCCGCGTTCATCGAGCGCTGCAGTAACCGCATTGCGCGTCTGGTTGAGCAGCTTGCCGACGACCGGACGTTCCTCTTTGCTGAGCGTTTTCATCCGCTCGCCCCATTCGGAGATGCTGCCGCTTTTTCCGAGATATTTTACGCGAACGCCTTCGATCAATTTCTCGTCACGCGCAGCTTCAATCTCGCGCAGTGCTTCATCGCGCAGTTGTTCCAGCGGGTGCATGGATTACGTGATTCGTTAGATCGCTACACGCGAAATCGGAAAATCGAATCTCGATTCCCCAATTTCGATTTACGAATCACGCCGCCTTTTTCTTCGATTTCGCTTTGTCTTCCAGCGCGCTTTTCGCTTGATCGATAATCGATTTGAATGCGATCTCGTCGGTGACCGCGAGATCGGCGAGAATTTTGCGGTCCAGTCCGATACCGGCAGCTTTCAGTCCTTCGGCCAGGCGGCTGTAGGTCATGCCGTTCGCGCGTGCGGCGGCGTTGAGACGTTGGATCCAAAGGTAACGGAATGTGCGCTTGCGAGTTTTGCGATCACGATACGCCCAAACCTGGGCCTTCATGACTGCGTCTTTGGCGTAACGAAAAAGTTTTGAGCGGCGGCCGCGATAGCCCTTCGCCTTTTTCAGCATTCGTTTCCGGCGCGCACGGCTTGCCGGCGCATTTGTAGCTCTTGGCATATTGTTTTGCCCCGGAATATTTTCGGGGCCCTCGTTCAGTGAGCTGTTATTCCGTTACCGATCTCTCCAGCCTCGCTCACTGATTGACCCCGCAGACGCAGGATAGGCGGAGAGATCGCGGGCCGGAAACTAAATGCTGAACACAAAATGACAACCGCTTTTCATTTACCGATGACGCCCTTGTCGTCTGATCTTGCCGGCGCGGTGTCGGTCGCAGCGGCCAGCGAATTTCACTGCGGCGAATGTCGCATTACCGATGACACTGTGGTTCGCATATCCATCGCGCGACGATTTACATCCAACCGATTACCGGCAGTCAAGCGACCGGCGGCAGCGATCCGACCGGAATTCCTCAAATTATTCGTGCTCTTGGAAGGCGGAACCGTGATTTTCCCATCAGGACCCCGAGCAGCATGATCGAGCAGCGCGAGCAACTCATCTGAGCTGCCAACGTTGATCGTAGTGTCGGTAGCCTTCCCGCCGCCACCTGGCTTCCCCGCCGCCGTCACATGATTTGTGCTGTTGAATTGCGGTGCTTTCGCGAGCGGTTGCGGGTCGTTAGCTCCGGCGCCGGCGAACGTGCCGGTGGTCGAGCCGTTGCCGCCGAAGCCGGTGTAATTGGCGTTTGGAATTTCACCAGTGAATCCTGTGTATACATCTGCCGGCTTGGAGCCGCCGATGGTGACCACGACATTATTGAAAATGGTGATCGAATTGGCGGCCAGAATCTTAACGCTGTTACCGCCAAGCGTGACGTTGGAAATGAAATTAAGCTGACCGTTGCTTCCCGGCGCGTAAAGTTTCAGCGTCGAATCAGCCGAGAGCGTGCCGCCCCCGACTTTGAGGACGCCGTTAGCGCCGAACACCCCGGCTTTAAGAACGTCCGCGTGCGCGCTGGCATTATTGAATGTGATCGTTCCGTTACCGTCGATGTACGAAAGGAATGTTCCGCCGACATTATAATTGCCGCCGTTGAAATTGATCGCTGCCGACTCTGCGCCGTCGCTGCCAAGAATCTGGAACGTGGCATCGGTTGTGACCGTAGCGGTACCTGAGACGTTCATGTCTATGGTAGCATTCCCACCGATCGTTCCACTACTGCTGTTGTCGATCCTGGAATCGAGATTGCCGACAACTGATAGCGTATCGGCAGTGATATCGATTGCGGCATTGCCGCCGATCGAAGCGCCGCCGTAATTCAGGATTTGGGCAAACAAATCTCCAGTGGAAAGGCTGGTAGCGTTCACATTAACTCTCGCATCTCCTCCAATTGTTCCGCCGCCCAAGCCCAAGTAATTGCCATTGGCTATCCAGAACAAGACGCTGCCAGGCGCGCTGATATTCTGAGAGGCAGATACATCTACTATGGCGTTGCCTCCCACAATGCCGCTGGCATTTGGATAAATGGCGGCTTCGATAGCCATAATGTCCGTGCCGGGAATTCCTGAATTGGTGGACGGCGTCGTGATGTTTTGTGCATTCAAAGTGACGATGGCGTCGCCACCGACTCGCCCGCCCGTAAAGTTGCCAGTGCTGCCGAAAATTGTGTCGGGGATATCCAGCAAGATCCCCTGCTGGGCCGTCAGGTCGCCGCTTATTATTACTCTGTTAACAGCATCTCCTTGGATTCGTCCGCCGCCATTCGGTACTGAGAAAAGTTTGAAAAAAGCCGCCAACCGAAATACTCGCCGCATTTATGTTAATAGTGCCAAGAGAACCTATCGTCCCTCCGCCACGACCGTCGTTGAGATTGGAGATGCCAAAGGTTGCATCGCCTGTAGTGGTTAGCGCTCCGCCGATGTCGAAGTTAATATGGGCGCTGGAATCGATCACGCCGGCGTTGTGATCGTTCACGATGGCAAAGATGGAATTCGCCGAGAGATTGCCATTAGCACTGACAGAAATATTTGCGTTTCCGCCGATATGGCCGCCGTAGTTATTTAGGATTTGGAACGTGGCATCGCCCGCAATGTTGATGTCGTTGGAGGCGCTGACATTAATGAGCGCGTTCTCGCCAATCTGGACCCCCGCCTGATTGGCGATTTGTACGTCGAGATTATTCGCAGTGGAAATATTCGTGGCAACAATCGCAATCCCGGCGTCGCCGCCAATGTGGTCACGGTTCGTGATGGCCAAGTGAGAAACCTCAGTCGCCGAATTATTCGTGTAATCGCCCGTGACATTGAGTGTGAGGTTGATTCCGCTGGCGACACTGGCGCCCGGCAAAACGATAGCATCTAACCTCACCCTGCCGTTGAGTAACAGCGAACCGCCAATTTGCAGGACCAAATCCCCACCGGTAATCGCATCGAATTTGCCGACACTCATTGTGCCGGGATTGGTGAGGTGAAGCGAGTCTTCTGCGACAAGACCGAGAATCCCGACGTTGGAAATTGGGGAATTAATCGTGAGATCAGAGCCCGCGCCGCGCGCATACATCGCAAGCTCGTGGAGATCTTGGAACGAAACATTCGAGGTGAGATTGATCGAACCGTTAACAGTCGCCAGCAGGAGCAGGTCAAGCCCCGTGAAGGTCAATGTGCCGCCCGGTGGTCCGGAGGTAATTCCATCCACACCGATTAGACCAAGCTTCGTTACGCCATTCGTCGTTTCGATGGTCGGATCGCCGGTGAGCGAAAGTTTCTCGAATTTAAAAGCCGCGATCGGCAGATGGCTCGGATCCGCAAAGAAAGTATCATCGATGCGCAACGCGGTATCGAAAGCTGACGTCGACCCGAAAGCCCAAAGCGAAAAGGCACCGTCATCAGTCTGCCCGCGATAGATTTTGCCGTAATCCGTGATGCCATTGGTGGTAATCGACGGATCGGTTGTAATGACCGTTCCATTCGTGATTAGATAGGGATTTGGCGAGGAAATCACGGACGGCGTCCCGAACTTACTCGGAGTTGGAGGTGGCGGTGTCGGTGATACCGAGGGAGTTGGTGTTATTGGAGGAGTTGGTGATGCCGGCGGTGACGTTTGTGTTTGTTCGGCCACCATAGCCTGACTCGTCACGTTCACGATTCTCGTCGGATCAAGTGGATTCGTCGTGGTGGCAAGAAGGCTACTGGCTAGTTGGTTCTGTGATTCCAGCATGATCAAATTCATACTGGCCAGCGGCTGATCGAAGCCGGTGAAAAAGAGCGAAGTGCTTGTTAATTTTGCGATGTCAAAAGTCGTCACTTTCGAAAAGCTTTTGCCGTCAGCCGTGGCCATTTTCCCGGGACCTAGCTCTACGGATTGACCGTTCGGCAGATAAAGGTGAAACGTGCCTTCCAGGCAAAGCCACTTACTGAGTTGGGGATGATTAGTTGTGGCGGGATGAAATTCGGCGATGCCGGTAGTACCCGTAATTGCCGCGGTGACTCCAACTGTTCTAATTGTCGCGCCGCCGCTTCCCTTGGGTACCTGAAAGAGAATCGCGCCGTCGATAAGGGTCATCTCCCGCGTGCCTTCTTTGAAACTGAAAATCGTGTTGGCGCCGAGACGGGTGATGGTTAGATCGGCGAAAGTCAATTCGCTGCGCGACTGGGTGCCGGTGCGAACAGCAGTACCGTGACGGATCAGATCGCTGATCGCCGCCGGTCGCGGTGCCGATTGTTCGAGCAGCAGTTTAACGTCATTCACTACCTGAGTAACACGCGCTTCCTGCAGTTGCACTGCGCCTGCCGAATTCGCCATGGCGATCGTCCAAGTTAAGGCTAACGCGGCTGCGATGAATATTATGTGCGGGATTCCTGCGAATATTTTCTTCATACTTGCTGGGAGTTTAGTTCATAAGCGGCGGTATCGATGTCGACTCCGTGACTTAAGGTGTGCGAGACTGGTGGCCGGTGTTTGTTAGTGGCTTTGAGGGCGGCGTTGTGGATGGCGCATTAACAAGGGTAACCTGAGTGCCGCGTCCCAAGATGACGAGATTCGAGGGAATGTACCTTCCCTTGGCTATCAGTTTCAGCTGCTTCTCTTCTTCCGATTCGATTCGCCGTTGACTGCGGAGAGGTTGAAAGTCGCGGACTAGCAGGCAAGTCTTCATCTCTCTTGCGATGTCGAAATCCGCTGGCTCCGGGAGCGCAGTGACGTCCGGCTTTGTAATGAGAATCTGGCCAGGCCGGAGCAATAGCGATTCGCCGAGACGACTCGTCAAATAACATCGGATTGTCCCTTCCAAGACAAGCACCTTGACGTAGGACTGACCGTAACGCTCGATTATGCCCGTCGCTCCTGTGCTCGCGACCGTCATGGCAGCGGTCTTGATCTTCAAGCGGCGAGCGCCTTTTGGTATCTGGAAAAGCATCGCCCCTTCTCCGAGATCTACGGTGCGTGTTCCGTTGCTGAAACTGCAATTCGTTTTCGCTCCGAGACGCACGATCGATTGGTCCGTGAAAGTCAATTCACTTCGTCCGGTCACGCCGGTGTTAATAGCGTCACCGTCGCGAAGAGTTTCGCCGACTGCGACCAGGCCTGGCGCTGCATGGGGCGAACCAAGCTTCACGTCCTTGACCACTTGTGTAACGCGCGCTTCCTCCAACTGTGCGGCATTTAAACAGGTGTGGGTCACCAAAAGACAAACGAGCAAACCGTGTGCTAAGATCTTCGCTCTTCGCGCTGAAGAGGGAGAACGATTTTTCACGGAACGTTAGAACTTCAGGGTCAGCGCTACGCCGCCGCCGATGTTAGCGACGCTGTAATCGAAGACACTCTGATTTGACTGATTCCAGGCGAAAGAGCTGAGAGCGCTTAAGGTGAGCCAGTCCCGAACACGATAGTTTGCGCTCACAGAAAGTATTTCGTTCACATCAGTTCGGTCGTCGGAATAGTAATCGCGCACCACGAACTGAAACCCGGCGTCGAGGGAAAAACAGCGACTCAAAGCAACATCGTAGCTGCCGTAGAGTGAATAGTTGTTGCGACGGGGTGATTCGGGATTGCCCTCAAAACTCAGATTTAAAGCAATGCCGGCCAGGAGTTGCTGTGCACGGCCGATCCGAAACGGGAGTTCCGCGTTTAGAATAATGGAATGATTGACGAATATCTCGTCAAAATTGTTGGTATCCGTCAGGCGGTTGTAATCATAATACCCGCGAAGGCTCAGGTTGTGAAATTGCGGCAGGTAATAATGCAAACCGGCGATGACATCGAGGCTGGCGAAATTAAGTTCCGTGAGTTGATCGTAAAAGAAGAATTGCTGTATGACGCCGACTTGCGCGTATAACGTGTTAGTAATGCGCGGTTCATACATCAAGGTAACCCCTGGAGCGACCAGGACATCATCTTGTTCGCCCTTGCTGACGAGCGCGGCATTGGATGTCCAGTAAAACGGAGAGTAAACAGAAATGGTGAACGGTTTATACTCCTCTGTCCGCTTCAAGATCTGCTGCTCGCCGATGTCTTTATCGTTGGGACTGGTGATTGGGTAACCTTCAGTTTCGGCACTGGGTGTGGCGTTTGGGCCTGGATAAGGCTGCCCGCCCAGCAATTGAGCGCGATTTTGCGCCGAGCCAGGCGGTGCCTGGCCTAGCATTGGCTGAACCGCGAGGGTCACAACCGCTGCGCATATGAAGAGAGACCGTTCCAAGGGAGATTTCGAGAATTTTTTCGAGCCGATCGAACTTGAGTTTTTGTGAGGCTTTGGAGTTTCCTAGTCAAGCAGAATTGATTAACTGCGAGATCAACCGTTTTAACGCTTCACGGATCCAAGGCGTTAAACGATCTAATGATTTAAGGGCCGTGCCCATCCCGTTGGAATGAATTTCAAAATTCCGTAACAGAGGTATAATGCGCGCGTGAATTGGCTTGGTCGCTATCGCCTTTTGATCCTGGCGTCGATCTGCGTTTTCTGGACCGGTTTGATTTTTCTCGGCCATTTCTTCCCGATGACGCCGTTTCTCTCGACGCCGTGGCGGGGCGAACAGAGTTTCGAGGATTTGCTTCGGAAAGAAGGTCGAAAGACTGCAACGCGTAACGATTTTGTTTTTCTGGGACTGGACCAAAGTACATTGGAACTACCGCCATTGACGCCCGACGAAATCGCAAATAATCGCGCGTTTCAGGTGATGACCGAGCGGCCATTTCCGTGGTCACGCGAAATCTGGGCGCTTCTACTTGATCGTCTGTTTAGCGCGGGTGCACGCCTGGTGATGTTCGACGTGATGTTTGACCAGCAGAAAGATGGGGATCCCGCATTTCATGCCGCGCTCGACCGCTATCGCGACAAGGTCGTAGTCGCCGCCAATTTCGACATGGGAAATGCTGCGCAGGCCGTTACGCCAAACAATGCATTGATTCCGCCACCGCAGCTCCAGGATAATCGCGTAGGGTTCGTGAATTTCTGGGCGGATCCCATCGACGGAAAGGTCCGCACTGTACTTTATTATGTGACCAATCGGCAACTGGCAGGGTTGCCGCCCCATCCGAGCCAGGAGGTTTACGAATCTCTTTCCGGGCGGGCTCTGACGAAAATCGGCCATGCGAGCGACCTCCCGCCGGGTTTTGATGGTCATATGATTCGCTTTAGTGCGGTTGACGCATACGAACCGCGTCCGCTCTACGAAGTGTTCGATCCAAAATTTTGGCATGCCAATTATGCTGATGGCGCATTTTTCAAAGACAAGATCGTAATGGTGGGAGCGTCCGCACAGATATTGCACGACGTGGTCGATACACCGATGAGCCCTACCACACTGGGGCCGGGACTTCATTTGCAGGCAATGGCTGCCGCGCTGGGCCACGAATTCTTGCAGCCTACGCCACCGAATGTTGGTTTGGTACTCGTAGGTGCAGCAGGGCTTGTCGCGTGGTTACTTGTTGCCTTCTTCCGCAGGCCGTTGCTTTGTGTTGGGGCACTCGTTGTAATTACGGCTACATATCTTGGAACGGCACGATTGCTCTACGATAAAACAGGGCTGCTACTGCTTACCGTTCCCGTGTTATCGGCGCTGGTCTTCAGCGGATCGTTTTCCCTTGGGTTCGAATACTTCCTCGAGCGCCTGGAGAAATTGCGTACGCGGCGGACGCTGGAACGCTACGTCTCGAAAAATCTGGTCAAGGAAATCCTGGACAACCCGGACAGCTACTACAGCTCGCTTCGTGGTGTTCGCGTGCCGGTGACGATCCTGTTCTCGGATTTGATTGGTTTCACAACGCTGGCGGAGAAAGCCGACCCCGAAACGCTGGTGGCGCAGCTCAATGAATATCTCTCAGGGATGACTTCTGAAATTTTCAGCAACGGTGGAACCCTCGACAAATTTATCGGCGACGCGATCATGGCTGTGTGGGGTAACGTGCGCAGTCTTGGCACGGCGCAGGACGCGAAATGTTGCGCACGCGCTGCGTTGGGAATGCGCCGGCAGTTGAATCAACTCAATCAAAGCTGGCGCGAACAAGGCCGAATGGGATTGGGCATGGGCATCGGCGTCAACCACGGTGAGGTGATCGTTGGCAATATTGGGTCGCAGGAGCGAATGGATCCCACCGTGATCGGTGATGCCGTGAATCTGGCATCAAGGCTGGAAGCCCTAACGCGAACCTATGGTGTCGATATGCTGGTTGGTGCGTCGGTTGCCGAGCTGGTCCGGGACGAAGTTTATTTACGCTCGGTGGCTCGCGTACAAGTGAAGGGCAAAACCAAACCGGTAGATGTTTTTACTTTCGTCGCTGCCCGGGGCGAAGAGACCGATCCGGAATTTTTGAAATGGCTGGAAACGTATGAGGAAGCGTTAGAGAAATTTCGCACACGCGATTTTACCGACGCGAAAATCCTTTTTTCACGTTTCCTGGAATTCTATCCCGACGATCTGCTGGCCAAGATGTATCTTCAGCGCGCGCTCGAATACGAACAGGCTCCGCCGGACGAAGCGTGGGAAGCGATCGAGGTCTTCAAAAAGAAATAACGATTGCGCAGGGATCGTCATCTCGGTCAAGGCACCACGCGGCGAAAACGAACGATCTCTCAATTTGGCTCCCTCTGGTTGAGATGACAGATGCGGCTAGCCAAACTCGCTGACGCGGCGTAGAAAACCCGCGTGAAAGAAGCGCCCAAGAGTTTTCATTTCCTCGGAATTTGCGGAACAGCGATGGGCGCAGTCGCGGTCGCGATGCAAGAGCGCGGCTTTAAGGTCACCGGATCGGACGAAAATGTTTACCCGCCGATGTCAACCTTCCTTCGAGAGAAGGGGATCGCGCTCATGCAAGGTTATCACGCGGAGAACACCCCGGCGGATGCGGAAGTGGTGGTGATCGGCAACGCGATGACCCGTGGCAATGCGGAAGTAGAGGCCGTGCTAAACCGAAAACTGCTTTATCTGTCGTTGCCAGAGGTGCTCAGGAATTTTTTCCTTCGCGGGCGCCATAATCTCGTGATCACCGGAACGCACGGTAAAACAACGACTACTGCTTTGCTCGCCTGGATTATGGAAAAAGCCGGACGCAAGCCAGGTTATCTTATTGGCGGCATTCCGAAAAATTTTGGCGAAGGCGCGCGGCTCAACGATTCAAAATATTTTGTGCTCGAAGGTGACGAGTACGACACCGCGTTTTTCGACAAGCGCTCAAAGTTCGTTCATTACCTGCCAGAGTTGGTGATCGTGAACAATGTCGAGTTCGATCACGCGGATATCTTCAACAATCTCGATGAGATCAAACTTAGCTTTCGGCGCTTGCTGAATATCGTTCCTCAAAACGGTATGGTCGTCGTGAATGGAGACGATCCGAACGCAGTTGAGGTCGCCAAGGATTGCCTGGCCCAGATGGTTGAGGTGGGTTTCTCCAAAAACTGCGCCCAACGAATTCAAGACGTTTCTTATTCGGCCGGTGTCTCTCGATTCAAACTCGGTGACGACGTTTTCGAAATTCCGCTTATCGGCGAGTTCAATGTTCATAACGCGGCGATGGCGGCCGCTGCCGCGCGTTTTTATGATGTGTCGACAGAAGAAATCGCCAGCGCATTCTCCAGTTTTCTAGGCATTGCGCGCCGGCAGGAGCTTCGTGGCGAAGCCGGGGGGGTTAAAGTCATCGACGATTTCGGTCATCATCCCACTGCAATCGCTCAAACGTTGCAAGCGCTCCGTCATCGTTTTCGCGGACAGCGCCTATGGGCCATATTTGAGCCCCGCTCGAATACGACTCGACGTGCGGTGTTTCAGCAGCAACTCCCTGAAGCGCTCAAAATAGCGGATGGTGTATTTATCTCGCAGGTCGCCCGGATCGAACAAATCCCCACAGATCAGCGCTTAAACCCGGAGCGAGTGGTCGCGGCGATCGCTGAGGCTGGCCGCCCTGCGTTCTACGAGCAAAATGCCAACGCGATCGTGGACCGAATCATTCCGATGCTGCAGCCAAAAGAC
Organism: uncultured Verrucomicrobiae bacterium; assembly: GCA_963825355.1. Taxonomy (GTDB): domain Bacteria; phylum Verrucomicrobiota; class Verrucomicrobiia; order Chthoniobacterales; family UBA10450; genus Udaeobacter. The sequence continues at coordinate 74,519 of CAWGSY010000018.1, forward strand.
GTGGTCGTGGTTTTCAGCAATGGCGGCTTCGACAATATCCATGAGAAGTTGCTCACGCGATTACGGTTAGGCATCTTGCCCGATTAATCGAACGAACCCCCTTCTCCCAGGTTGGAAGCTTGCGTGATAAATGACGCAAGATGTCTGAGTTACTGCAAAGGAGCAGCGGACGTATGATCGTGAACAATGCGCCAGCCTTCCGGCTGACGTTTGAAGATGAGTGTGAATCGCCCGTGCGGCTCATCGTTTACGCGCTTTAGCCGCCAACGACCGAGCACGACTGCCGCATCCGGCGAAAGCATCGTCACTTCAATGTCAGAAAAACTGAGCGTTCCCATCTTCGCGCGATCGGAATATTTGACGCGATACCGGTCGCGGACTGTTTCCCAACCGCGTGTGACTTCGTCTCCTGAGACAAACACCGTCGATGCCGACCGCGCATAGCCGCCCATGAACGCGTCGATATCGCCATGATTCCAGGCGTCCTGCTGGGCGGTGAGGACAGACTGAATTTCAGCGGGTGACGTCGAAGCCTGTTCAGGCGCCGCGCAGGCAAGGACTGCGATCAGGATGCAGCAAATGACGGGAACCGTGAGTCTGGTTTGCAATAACACCGATCTCTTATAAACTAGCACTCTCTGCCGCGTCCAGGGTTACCATTGAAGCACCGTTCCACAGAGGGAGAAACGTTGACGGGTCTCATAAATCTACTACGGTCGGCCGTCCAGCAAAAAAGGACTGTGCATCGGCTTTTCTGCATCGTGACAGTCGTGCTTGCTAGCGCGACTGCAGCTTTCGCCCAGAGGGACTCGCATCGTCCTACTCTGCCAGCGGTCAAGCAAGTCAGTCCTCCCGTACAAGAGGATGTGCCTGCCGCTCCCCCCAATGCTCCGGCGACCGTGCGACTGCAATTTCCTAACAGCGACGTAGTTGACGTGTTGCATCTCTATGAGCAGCTCACCGGGAAGAAGTTAGTGATGGATAACTTCGTGCAGGGCAAGGTTAACATTTTCATCGCCAAAGACGTATCGCGCGAGGAGGCGATCAAGATCATTGAAATGAGCATGGCGCTGAACGGGATTTCACTCGTTCCGGCGGGTCGCGACATTGTTGATGTCGTCGGCGCCGGCCAGAATCCGCGCAAAGCGCCGGTTCCTATCATCTCGGATTTGGCGGACATTCCTGCGGGAAATCCTGTCGTCAGCTTTCTGTTCCGGCTGCAGTACGCCGACCCGCAGGAGCTTCAACAGGTTTTGATGGCGTATTTTCAGGGCAGCTCGGGCACGATCAACATTTTGGCGCTACCAAAATCCTCCAGCCTTCTTGTAACACAGAACGCTGACATTATTCGACAACTTGCCGGCGTGATTGAGCAGGTAGACGTGGCGCCGGCGGAAGTGGTGAGTGAGTTCATCAAGCTGGAGCGCGCCGACGCCAGCAAAGTCGTCGATATGCTTAACGACGTCTTCGAAAAAGGAGGCCAGCCGGCTGGCCAGGCTGGTGTTCGGGGCGTAAAAGTTCCTGGCGGTGTGCCGCAGCCAGTACCTATGGGGGACTCAGGCGGTGGCGGTCTCCTTTCCGAGGAATCAGTGATCGTAGGAAAAATTAAGCTCACTCCTGATGTCCGCACGAACCGCATCCACGTCGTGACACGGCCGATCAACATGCCGTTCATCCGACAATTGATCCACGAATTCGATGCCAACGTTGAGTTTGCAAAGCCGGTCACCCGGTATTTGAAATACGTTCCCGCCGGCGACATTTTGCCCGTTCTTGTCCAGGCATTGACGGAACCGGGAACCGAACAAGGCGCTGGCGCTGGAGGACAGGGCGGACTTCCCGGCGTTGGCCCGTCGCCAGGGCAAAATCAAGGGCAACAGCGGACGGGGACGAATAACTCGTCGCTGACGAACAGCTACAGCGGCAGCCAAAGCGGCGGGGGCAGCTCGCTTAATATTTCTGAGGAACTTTCCACTCAGCCTGTGGACACCACGCCTAAGGCAGTCACGATTGGCAATTCAAAGCTGATCGCGGATCAACGCTCCAACTCAATCATTGTCCTTGGCAATCGCGAAGTGGTGATGAAGGTCGAGAAGATCCTCGACGAAATGGATGTCAAAGCTCCGCAGGTGTCGTTGAGCACGGTCATTGGGCAATTGACCCTTAGTAATAACGAGGAATTCGGTGTCGATTGGTTCGCAAAATACAACAAAAGGTTCGTGGGCACCTCGCGGAATAATAGTGTGTTTTCGACCAATGACCCGGGGGTTCCCATCGCTGCTTCCTCCGTAGCCCCTGGCAGCAGTGCGGCACCGATTGTCGGCAATATTCTCGATCCCGCCAATTTGATTAACTTCAGTCAAATCGTCCAAAACGTAGGCAATGGAACCAATCTTTACGTGGCAGCCGGTAATGCGTTTTCGGCCATTGTGCATCTGCTGGAGGCCACGAATCGATTCAGAGTTATTTCTCGGCCGACCGTTTTCACCAGCAACAACAAAAAAGCTATCATCGCCTCCGGGCAGGAGGTTCCAGTTCCCACAAGTACCCTAAGCAATGTTAATAATACTGGTCTGGTGGGGCAAAATGTAGCCTCGGTATCATCGAGCATCGAGTACAAGCAGGTGGTGTTGCAGCTTGAGGTCGTCCCGCTCATTAATTCCGAGAAAGAGGTCTCGCTCGATATTTTACAAAAGATCGACAGCATTGTTCCGGGCGGCAACGTAAACATCAGCGGCAACTCGGTCCCAACCATCGATACGCGCTACATACGTACGAATGTCTCTGCAGGGAACGGATCGACGATTATCCTTGGTGGACTTATTGAAGACCAAAAGCAGAAGAACTATCAAGGGTTTCCTTATCTCTCGCGCATTCCCCTCATTGGCGCGGCGTTCCGTTCTACAGCGAGTGGCAAGGAGCGTCGTGAGTTAATCATTCTTATGTGTCCAGAGGTGACTTTGACGAAGCTGGATCTTTATCGACTGAGACAGAAATGGGAGAACACCCATACACATTTTGGACCGGAACTGGACCAGGCTGAATGTCCAGACTGCCCGAAAGTGGAGACAGGCAAACAGGTAATCCTACCCCCGCCGGATCTGCCGGGGGACAAAGACCTACACTAATTTTGCAATTATGAAACGCATGGCATTCGTTTTGATCTTCGGCCTCGGGGCAGTCATTGCACGAGCCGACGAGTTTGACGTAGTGGATTACGGTATCTTCCGATCGACAGATCCTTTGGCTCAACGAGACGAATGGGGGATGGTGCATCAGACGCCTCACGTGAATGCTACAGATTTCGCGCCGAGATATTCCTGGCGTTGGAGGTACGATTTTAAATCGCGCGACCACCTCCTTTTCGATCCCGCTTACGTTGGGTCGCTGCAAACGGCGTTGCGTCGACTGGGATACTATTGCGGACCGGTGGACGGCGTTTTCACACAAGAAGTGAGCTATGCCATTGCGCGGCTGCAGAAGAATTATTCGATGCGTGTGACCGGCAATCTCGATACCCCCGTCCGGCGGGCGTTACACATGCCCTGAGTCTTTCCGAATGAATGCAGCTCCAAGTCAGTCGCTGATTAAATTGCTGCTCGAAAGCGGTGTGCCTTCGACCGAAGAGGCGGCTGTATTGGCCACTAATCTCAACGGGGGTTCGTGGGTCAGTCAGGTGCTCGATTCGGGCAAGGTGGACGAACAACGTTTCCTCGGCGCGATCGGGAAGTTCTTCCGTGTGCCGATCGTCTCAATCGACGCAAAAAAAATCGATCGCACCACTTTGTCGATCCTGCCGAGTCGTTTCGTTTTTCAACATCAGATTCTGCCGATCGAGACGAAGGAAAATTCGGTTGTGCTGGCCACTTACGATCTTTTCAATTCGATTGGGCGCCAGCTTGCCGGGCAGCTGATGAAAAAACCCCCCGAATGGGTGCTCGTGCCGCGTGCACAGCTTCTGCGGGCGATGAAAACTCTTTACGGCGTTGGCGCCGAGACGTTTGACGAGATTCTGAAGAGCAGAGGTTCGATGGACCTGCTCGAGGATACAGAGACTGCGATCGAATTGAATGCCGACGATCCCGAAGCGTCGGTTGTCAAATTCGTTAACCAGATCATTCGTGAAGCTATCGCAGAGCGTGCGACTGATATTCACGTCGAACCGATGGAAAACGATCTGCGCATTCGGTATCGAATCGACGGCATTTTGCACGAAGTCGCTGTGCCACCGCAATTGCGCGTCCTTCAATCCGCAATCATCTCGCGTTTGAAGGTGATGTCGCATATGGACATTGCTGAGCGACGGCTTCCACAGGACGGACGGATGAATTTGCTCGCGGGCAATGTGGAGATCGACGTGCGTGTGTCGACGATTCCAACCGTAAACGGCGAGTCAATCAGCTTGCGTTTGCTGAGCCGCGGTCAACAGGAATTCAATTTCGAGCGGCTCGATTTGGGCGATAAGCAGGAAATACTTGTTCGAAATCTCCTGACTCAACCGAACGGAATTATCCTGCTTACAGGTCCTACAGGCTGCGGCAAATCAACTTCGCTCTATTGTTTTCTCAGCAGCATCAACTCCGTCCAGCGACGCATCATTACTATTGAAGAACCGGTGGAGTATCGAATTCCTGGTGTCTCGCAAATCGATGTAAAACCAGAGATTGATCTGACTTTCGCCAAAGGGCTGCGGCACATTTTGCGACAAGACCCGAATGTGGTCATGGTCGGCGAGATTCGAGACGTCGAGACTGCGGACATTGCGATTCGCGCCGCAATGACCGGACATCTTGTGTTCAGCACGCTGCATACAAACGACGCGGTAGGTGGCATTACGCGTTTGCTCGACATGGATGTGGAACCATTTCTACTCTCCTCTGTGGTAAAGTCGTTCATTGCCCAGAGACTCGTGCGTACGATCTGCCCGGATTGCGCCGAAGAAGTCGATTATCCACGCGATTACCTCGTCGAGATTGGTGTCCCGGTGAAAGAGCTCGGCACTCGGTTCAAGCGCGGCACAGGATGCGATCAATGCCGGCAGACCGGTTACCAAGGGCGTGCGGCGATCTACGAAGTTTGCGTCATTACTGAACCCTTACGACGGCTGATCATGCAAAGGCGTGATGGCAGCGAGCTAAAGCAGTGCGCTATTGCCGAGGGTATGGAGACTTTACGGCAGGACGGCTGGCGACGCGTATCCCAAGGCACCACTACCATCGAAGAAGTCGTCCGAGTCACGCAAACTGACGAAGTGATGGCTGAAACCACTGCAGAAGCGGAGCCGGTCATGGCCGCCGGAGTGACTTAAATTCGGTAAGCACCCGGGATTCTCTCATTCGCCGCGCAATTCACGAATTGCTTTAGCGTAGTCTGTGGAACGAAAAATGGACGTGCCGGCGACAAGGACGTTCGCGCCGCTTTCGACTGAGATTCGGGCGGTCTTCGGGTTAATGCCGCCATCCACCTCGATGTCGAACTCGTGCTCACGCGATTCATTCCATTTCGCTGCTCGCCTTACCTTTTCCATCTGATCGGCGCGGAATGGTTGTCCGCCAAAACCGGGATGAACAGTCATGATGAGGAGCATATCGAACTTCCCGAGAAACGGTTCGATCATCTCAAATGCAGTCTCGGGATTTAGTGTGAGCCCGGCACGGCAACCGGCATCTCGAATCTGCTGCAACGTTTTGCCGACATCGTGTTTGGCTTCCGATTCCACGTGGACGGTGATTGAATTTGCGCCAGCTTTGACAAATCGGGGGACGTAGTGATCCGCATGCTCGATCATTAAATGTACATCAAGCGGGAGGCTTGTTTCTTTGCGTACGAGCTGCACAACGTCCGGTCCGAATGAAATGTTGTCGACGAAATGGCCGTCCATGATATCGCAATGAATCCAATCGGCGCCTGCTGCCTCGACGCGTTGAATTTCCTCGGCGAGCCGCGAGAAATCTGCCGCAAGAATCGATGGCGCGATGATCACTTTTCCCATTGAGTGATGCAGTAAAGGAGTAATCCAGTAATGGCAAGCTCGTCAGCGTTCAATAGTTCCATCATTCTAAGATAAATACGCTTGACGGCGGGCTGCACCTTCTCATGTTACCGCGTCTCAGCCGGCCGAATCGCGCCGCGTGAACGCGTTTGCCTTCGAGCTGGACAGTGCTGCTAACAAATAATTCATGTTCAACGGATTTTTCGGCTGGCTATCCAGCGACATTGGGATCGATCTGGGCACGGCGAACACTCTTGTTTACGTAAAGGATCAAGGGATCGTTTTACGTGAGCCATCGGTGGTAGCCGTGCAGGCCGGCACGAACCGGGTGCTGGCTGTGGGGGACGAAGCCAAGCGCATGTTGGGGCGCACGCCGGCAAATATCGTTGCGGTGCGTCCGCTTAAGGACGGCGTGATCGCCGATTTCGAAGTTACCGAGGCGATGTTGCGGCATTTCATCACCAAGGTGCACAATCGCAAGGTGCGAGTGAAGCCGCGCGTCGTTATTGCAGTCCCATCGGGAATCACGGAGGTGGAAAAGCGCGCAGTGCGTGAATCAGCCACGCATGCGGGTGCGCGTGAAGTGTATTTGATTGAGGAACCAATGGCAGCGGCGATCGGCGTCGGACTGCCGGTGCAGGATCCTGCAGGTAACATGATCATCGATATTGGTGGCGGAACGACGGAGGTCGCTATCATTTCGCTTTCCGGAATTGTGTTTAGCCGGAGCGTCCGGGTTGCCGGCGACGAGTTGGACGAGGCAATCGTACAATACATGAAGCGCGCCTACAATTTGATGGTTGGTGAGCGCACCGCAGAGGAAATTAAAATCAAAATCGGCTCGGCGTATCCGAGTGAAAAAGAAACAAGCGTTGAAGTTAAAGGACGCGATCTAGTCGCTGGTCTGCCCAAAACACTGATGATCACGTCTCAAGAGGTGCGCGAAGCTTTGCTCGAACCGATCTCGACGATTGTCGATTCAGTGCGCATCACCCTTGAGCGTTGTCCGCCCGAGCTTTCGGCGGATTTGGTTGATCGCGGGCTTGTGCTTGCAGGCGGGGGCGCGTTGCTGCGCGGCTTCGACAAACTTTTGAGTGAGGAAACCGGGTTGCCTGTCCATGTAGCGGAAGATCCGCTTAGCGCAGTGGCAGAGGGGACAGGCAAATGCCTCAATGAACTTAAGTTTTTGCGTCAGGTGGCCTCAGCCGATCGCCAGTGGCGCCAATAGTGGCGGACACCGGGAAGCGGAGACCGGAAAGCTCGTAAGCCGTCCGCTGGTGAGTTGTCGAGTGGAGACTCGGCAATCCGCATTTGGCAATTGGCAATTTGAATGAGCCGCACAAACATCATCGCGCTGCTGATTTTCGGCGCCGTTCTCGGATATTTCCTGAGCTTCGGTCCCGATACAACGCAGAAATTCAAGACTGGTGTCTACCGGCTGTTGGCGCCGTTTTTGACCGGAGGGTCTGGAATAAAAAAGCAGATTACCTCGGTGCGATCAGGATTAAAGTCGCTCGACGAATTGGAGCACGAGAACGCCGCCTTAAACATCGAAAACCGAGAACTGCGCGCAACCAACCAGAGCTTGCGAGACGTTGAGCATGAGGTGAATCGTCTGCGGCACGCGCTCAACTATCGTGAGCGATCGGTGTTTAAATTAGTCGCAGCTGAAGTGATCGCCCGCGATTCGTCGAGTTGGTGGCGAACGCTCACCATAAACCGGGGCAAAAGAGATGCGATCGAAACGGATATGCCGGTGGTAACTGACGTGGGACTGGTCGGAAAAACGACCACCGTAAGCGACACGATTTCTGTCGTTTTGCTGATTTCGGATGAAAACTGCCGGATCGCAGCCTCAGTAGAAGGTAGCCGCGAACAGGGTATCGTTTCCGGCGAGCGCGTAACCGGCGGACTTACCCCGCTCTTAGACCTAAATTTCTTGTCAAAGCAGGCCGATTTGAAGCCCGGTCAAAAAGTTTATACTTCGGGAGTTGGCGGTGTCTTTCCATCGGGGTTGTTCATTGGAGCTGTGAAAAGTTTCCGTGTGCGCGAATTGGACGGTCAGGCGCAGCTAACACCTGCCGTCGAACTTTCTCATTTGGAGGACGTTTTTGTAGTAACGGGCCGAAGATGATTTTCTTCTTTGTTCTTTTGGGACTCGTGCTGGTTGCGCAGATCGCCGAACTTTTCATTCCGGTGCTGCCGTGGTTCTACAACGCGCACGTATACATCGTGCCGGTGATTGTTTTCTATGGCGCAATGGCATTGCCTTTTCCCCTCATGCTGGCTTTGGCATTTTTCGCCGGCGTTTTACTGGATGCGCTTACCGTTCAGGTGATCGGGGGGAAGGTTGAAATCTCAGCCGGATCATCGATACTCCTCTACGGTGTGCTGGCGGGAATAATGCATGGACTGCGACCCCTTTTTGCCCGCGGTCGTTGGGAAGTGCATTGTATTCTGAGCGGCGTTTTCACCTCGGCAATAGTTCTGGCGCAATACCTTATGATTACATTTCGCCGCGGCTCGCTTGTGTTTACACATGAAATCTGGTGGCAGATCGGCGGACCCGGCCTTGTCGCGATGGCTATCGCCCCGATCTTTTTCTGGGGACTGCAGTGGCTCGGGCAGATCACTGGCTATTCTTACGGTCCTGAAAGGGGACAGGTAGAATGAGCAGGCGGCGCTTGAATTCGCGTCTCCGAATCCAATTTCTTGGCCTTTTCATGCTCCTGGGCATCGGTTCACTCGGTGTCCGACTTTGGTGGATACAAGTGGCGCATGGTCAGGAATGGACGTCCCAGATTCGCGGCAGTTCGCAAGCGACCGTGCGCATTCCTTCAGTGCGCGGCGAGATCAAAGACCGTAACGGCCTGACCCTGGTCCAGAACCGCGCCAGTTATGAGGTAGATTTCTATCTGCCAGAAATGGTCAAAGGGTACCGCGAACGGTTCGGTTCTCCCCCTACCAGTGAATATCGGGCGATCATCAGCGGCATGCCGAAAGACATGAAGGAGCCGGATATCATCAAGATCGTAAATAATGGCGTCGTTCCGCGCCTAAACGAACTTGATCTCGCTCGCGATTACAATGCGGGCAAGTTGCAGAAACATTTTCGTAACGATACTGAGGTTCCATTTTCTTACATAAAGGACATCGATTTCCCTACCATGGCGAAGTTCGCCGAGCATGATGTCGGACTTCCGGGTGTTGATCTCGCGATCAAGCCGGTGCGCTCTTACGTTTACGGCGCGCTAGCCGCGCACATCCTTGGTTATGTCGGCGTGCCGGACGATGTGAACCAAGAGGAAGCAAAAAAATTCACCTTTTACCAGGCAGATGTGGAAGGGAAATCAAATATCGAAAAAGCGATGGATGAATATCTGCGCGGGAAACCTGGCGTGCGTTATTTACGGCGCAGCGCAAAGGGCACAATCGATGGAGTGCTGCGCGAAGATCCCCCGCAACAAGGCGCCAATGTCTTCCTGACGCTCGACGCGCGCATTCAGGCAATTACGGAGGAGGCCTTGCGTGCCGTGCCCCGGGCGGGCGCAGTAGTTGTCGATCCAAATAATGGCAACGTCCTGGCGATGGCTACGGTACCATCGTTCGATCCGAATACCTTCATCCCAAGCATTAAGGCAAAGGATTGGAAAGCGCTGCAAAAAGACGAGAGCGATCCGTTAGTCAATCGTGCGATTAGCTGTCTGCCACCAGGCTCAACATTTAAGCTTATCACGTCGCTCGCCGGTCTGCGGGGCATGAAAAATCTCGCAAACGCGCGTTACAACTGTAGCGGTGGCGTGAGTTATGGGGATCACTACTTCCAATGCTGGAAACATTCCGGGCACGGCACAGTTGGGCTTGTTGATGCTATTAAAGTATCATGTGACTCTTTTTTCTATCAGTATGGCAATGCCGCTGGGATTCAGTCGATTGATCATATTGGCAAAATGCTGGGTATTGGGGAGGAATCAGGTCTGCAACTCAGCGGCGAACAGACTGGCAATATGCCAGGACCGGAGTGGATGCAGATTCACCATCCGCAGGAAAGATGGTCACAAGCCCAAACGGCAAACGTTACCATCGGCCAAGGCTATACCCTTGTTTCGCCACTTCAACTCGCAATGGCATATGTTGCGATTGCAAACGGCGGCGTGTGTTACTACCCACGTTTGGTTGACAGAGTCTTGAACCAAGACGGTTCTCCCTTGCTAGATGAGCAAGGTAATCCGGTGGTGCCATCGCCACGCGTGAGATCGGACTTGCGGAAGGAAATTTCGGCTGATCAGATTGAATTGGTTCGCAGGGGTCTCTGGAAGGTGGTTAATGACGACGGCGGAACTGGTGGCAGAGCGCGTTTGAAAAATGTGCAGGTCGCTGGAAAAACCGGCACCGCGCAGGCCAGCGAGCGCGGCCACGAGGAAAATGTGGCATGGTTTGCCTGTTTCGCGCCCTATGACCATCCGAAGTATGTCATCGCAGTGATGGTGCAGGGCGCCTCCGGCCACGGCGGCAGTATCGCGGCCCCGATCGCCGACAGAATCTTAGAGCGCACAGTGGCGCTTGAGGAAGGCAAGTTCGACATGCAGGTCGCCTGGCTGCCACCCGCGCATAAGTCCAATCCTTTCACGTTGATTAAGGAAGTGAGTTTTCATGATGCGGGAGGAAATCTTGGAGCTGAGGACGAAGAAACTGCCAGTGATTCGCAAAATGCCACTGTGCAAATGGCAACTTCTGATGCTTCGCCTGACGTTGAACCGGAAGCAGATTCACGGGGGAAAGTAGCACGGCGTGCTTCGGCTGCCTCGGCCCGCGCTGTGCCGGTTGCTGCGCCTCAGCCTCAGCGCAACTTTTTTCAGCGGCTTTTCGGAATAAAGCACCAGCCGGCACAGCCTCCTCCGCCCCCGCCCGGCCGGCAGCAGCGCACAACCACAAGATGAACTCCCGGTCAGAATCGCTTCTGCAGCTCGTATCGGCAGCTCGGCTGATGACCGGCCAACCCCTCCATTTTTATGATAGACAAAGTGAGAAAGATTTTGGGTCTTCCTTCGCGAAAGACCGGCAACAAGCTCGTTCTGAGTGTGGAGAAACTCGAGACCCGTGTCGCTTTACTAGAGGGTGGCCGACTTGAGGAATACAGCGTTGAGCGGAAGAGCTCACGGAACATCGTAGGCAGCGTTTACAAGGGTAAAGTCAAAAACATCGAGATGGGATTGAAGGCGATGTTTGTCGACATCGGCTTCGAAAAGAATGCGTTCCTCCATTTCTGGGATGCCATTCCTGCGGCGCTTGATAGCGGCATCGAAGAGATTGACAGAAAGTCTAACAAGCGCCCTCGAAAACGGATCACGGTAAAAGACATACCGAGTATCTACCCGGTCGGATCGGACGTGATCGTGCAGGTCACCAAAGGGCCAATCGGTACCAAGGGCCCGCGTGTCACAACGAATCTCAGTTTCGCCGGACGGTATTTGGTTCTGATGCCATTCAGCGATCGCAGCGGTATCTCGCGAAAAATTGAAGAGCCGAAAGAGCGCGAGCGACTGCGCAAAGTTCTGCGGCAGTTGGATATTCCTGAAGGCGTTGGCGTGATCATCCGCACAGTCGGCGAAGGTCAACGCGCCAGGTATTTTGTCCGCGATTTGCGAGTCCTGCTGGATCAATGGACTAAAGTTGATCAAGCAATTCGGGATAATCCTTCTCCATGCCGGCTGTTTGAAGAACCCGATCTGGTCGAGCGAACGGTGCGCGATTTTCTTACCGAAGAAATCAATGAAATCCTTTGCGACGATCGCGGGGCGACGGATCGGATGACCGAGATGATCGGTCAAATCTCTCGCCGCGCGAGAAATCGCGTTCGCCACTACGATGGTGCCACGCCAATTTTTGAGACGTATGGCGTGCAGAAACAAATTGATGACGCATTTCACAGACAAGTCTGGCTCAAGTGCGGCGGCTACATTGTGATCGACGAGACCGAAGCCCTCGTCGCCATCGATGTAAACACTGGACGCAACAAAGGTGGGCGCGACGTCGAGAAAACAATCTTGCAAACCAATCTCGAAGCGGCGGACGAGATCGCGCGCCAGCTTCGATTACGCAATATCGGGGGATTGATCATTGCTGATTTCATCGACATGAAGAGCCGCAGAGATCAGCAGGCGGTTTACAATTTAATGAAGGAACGGCTCAAGCGCGACAAAGCCAGAACGCATGTGCTTGCCATTTCACAGCTCGGCCTCATGGAGATGACGCGACAAAGGGCACAGGAGAGCTTAAGCGACACGATTTATGAAAACTGTCCTTATTGCGGTGGGCGGGGCGTGGTGAAGACGACGATGAGCACGAGCGTGGAATTGCACCGCACGCTCAATACCGTTATGCGCAGGTACCAGGATTCCATCCACGACATTCGGGTCATCCTGAACCCCGACGTTTTGAAGCGATTAAAAGAGGAAGATGAGGAACTGCTTGTGGAACTCGAGCGCCGTTACGCCGGTCGACTGATGTTTCGGGCCGACCCCACATTTCATAACGAGAAGTTTGTCATTACGGACGCTAATACCGGGACGGAACTGAAGGCCTGACTCCGGTACGTACACCTTAAAAGGCTTGCAATTTCAGACTCACGACTCAGAATCAAGGCATCCAAATGCGTCGCGGAAGTCGTTCACCAGCAACGCGTGCTACATTCGGAAGGACAATCAAAAGGAGAAATAGATGAAAAGGCTGCTGATGAGCCTCCTGGGACTCAGTTGGATTGCTTCGGCCGCTTTTGCGGGAGCCAGCTATTCAGACAAGGAAATCAAGCAAGTTGCTCCGCCGCCTTGTCCTGAGTGGTACGCGGACAGGGAATTCAACGTCTCGCTGTGGGGCACATACGTTTTCACGGGAAACAATTGGATTGATGACCGCTATATCGAGACCGATCACGCTTGGGGTGGTGGGCTCGATCTCAAATATTTTTTCATGCGTTACATTGGTGTCGGGATTGAGGGCTGGGTAGTTGACGCTAATCAGGCACGCCGGGATGTCTTCGCCGATTTCAGCGAGGGAACTTTTGCCAGTAGCATCCGTCACGAGAGAAACACGATAGGTGCTGTGTTGGGCACTCTTACCTTGCGCTACCCGATCTCTTGCACGCGCTTTGCACCGTACGTTTTCGGCGGCGCTGGCGGAATCTTTGGCGGTGGCCAGAAGCAAGTCAACGAGCGGTTTGCCGAGCCTGGAGAAGGTTTCGATATCGTCGCGACAACTGGTCATACAGATGCCGAGGCGCGGGCAATCGGTCAGGTTGGCGGTGGGATGGAAATCCGCATAACTCCGCACATCGGCTGGGTCAGTGATTTCAGTTGGAATTTCGTAGATGGCCCTCACAATAATTTTGGGATGGTCCGCACCGGCGTGAATTTCGCGTTCTAAGCGCTCTGCAAGAGCATTTGCGTCGCGGCGTCTGGAGTACCGGACGCCGCCTTTTTGTACGAGTGAGATTTGCGAAGGTAACCATGCGCACGAAATTATGCTGATGTCGTTTATCGAGACACTGGACAGTCTTGCTCTGAAAAAATCGGAATTGATCGAGCGTTTTGAGTATCTGATTGCCTCGAAATCCGATCAAGAACTCGAAGCGATGGCGCAAACCTCCCGCGCGCTTACGTTACAAAATTTTGGGCGAACCATGCGACTCTTCGCACCGCTTTATCTTTCCAACGAGTGCGTCAACAATTGTCAGTATTGCGGTTTTTCGCGGGATAATCCGATTCTGCGCGTCACACTTACCCTCGATGAAGTAATGGCCGAAGGACAACATCTCGCGCGGCAGGGATTTCGCCAAATCCTTCTTGTGGCAGGCGAGCATCCGAAGTTTGTGAGCGGCGGTTATCTTGCTGACTGCGTCCGTGCGCTCGCGCTCAATTTTTCATCGATCTCAATTGAAATCGGTCCGACGGATATCGGAGATTACGCGTCAATCGTCGAGGCTGGTGCCGAAGGCCTCGTCGTTTATCAAGAGACCTACAATCGCGGTGCGTATGCTGAGATGCACACGGCCGGACCGAAACGCGATTTCAATTATCGACTTGATTGTGCAGAGCGCGGCTATGCGGCCGGTTTTCGCAGGCTGGGAATTGGCGCGCTCATCGGATTGACGCGGTGGCAGGATGAAGCTGTCGCGCTAGCTGCACATTTGGAACATCTGTTCAAACGCTGTTGGCAAGCGCAAATTACTGTGAGCGTGCCCCGTTTGCGCCCGGCGGCAGGCGGATTTCGCCCGCTATTCACAATGAGCGATCGCGAGCTTGTACAATTGGTGTGCGCCTTACGCATCACGTTTCCGCAGGTCGGTATCGTGCTGAGCACACGCGAACACGCGCCCCTGCGCGATGCGCTCGCCTTGATTGGAGTAACGATGATGAGCGCCGGCAGTCATACTGAGCCTGGCGGCTACACGCGACAAGGCCGCGAACATTTGCATCACACGGTGCGTGGCCGCATCGTCGCTCCAGAATACCAGGATGGCGCAGACCAACTTGCCACCAGCCAGTTCGAGATTAGCGACGAACGTTCCCCGGCAGAAATCGCTGCGATCCTTCGCCATCGCGGTCTCGAACCGATTTGGAAAGATTGGGATCAGGCGCTTTGCGGTGCATGACAATTTCATCTGTACCCGCGGTGTGCGACCGCCGGCTTCGGCAGCAATGAAAATTTCACTCAATGGTGAAAGCGTAGACACTCGTGAGGCGAAAACGATCGCCGAGCTTATCGAACACTATGAATTACTGCCGCAATCGATTTTAGTCGAGCACAACGGCCTCGCCTTGCATCGACACGAATGGCGAGAGCGCCCACTTGCTGAAGGAGACCGCATCGAATTTATACGGGTCGTTGCCGGCGGTTAATCAAGATTGACTACACCAAAGCTGCGCTTTTCACCACGACGCGCATCCCGTCGCTTTGGATAACAGTTACTGGTGTTTCGCGGGCGATGAATTCGCCTTCGGTGACGACGTCGACAAGATGATCGGCGAAACGTGCTTTGCCGCTGGGTCGCAAAACGGTTACGGCTGTGCCGCGCATTCCGGGCGCGAGTGCCAGTGCGGTCGCGAAGTGTCGCGGCGCGCCAGTGAGAGATGGCCCGGAAGGACTTGAATCGATCAAGGCGAAGCGCCGGTAAAAACTGGTACGCGGAAGATAGCGCGCAAGAAGCGCAATCACGATGAACGCTCCGACCAGAGCGATGAACATGTTGAGCAATGGAATGGCGAGCATTTTGCCGGTCGGTAGAAGAGGTTGCTGCGGATACCGATCGATCATCGTCCATAGCAACGATCCGATGATGAGAAATATGCCGAGAACTCCGAAAACGATTGTGCTATGCGCGAAGAAAAGAATTTCGATCAATACCAGAACCATTCCCAGGACGAAAAGTGCGACGACCTCCCAACCGGCAAGCCCGGCGAGGTAATGGCCCAGGAAGAAGAGCGCAAAACAAATCGCCGAGATCACGCCGGGCCACATCACGCCGGGAATCTTAAATTCCAAATATGCTCCGAGAATTCCGCCAAGCAGCAGCAACGGCGCAAGTGTAGTGATCAAAAATGCGAGCTGCTCGAAACCAGTTGGCTCGATCTTGACAATGCGGCTCTTGAGTCCGGCTTTCCTGGTCAGCCCGGCAATCGAATCGACAATGCCTTCGGCGAGTAACGGTTTCCCGTTGATCTTTTCGGTCGCCTCCTGCGCATTGAGCGTAAGGACTGCGCCTTTTGGATGCACAATGCGTTCGCCGATTTTTACTTCTTTCTCTTTGTTCATGAACGCCTCGGCGAGGTCGGGATTATGTCCGTTTTTGATGGCCGAGCCTCGGATGAGTGCAGACCAATACGAAATCGTCTTTTCCTTTGCTGTGGCCGGTAGATCTTCGCCTGTCGAAAGGATGGGTGCAGCCGCACCAATTGCGCTCACCGGCGCCATGTAAATGTGTGGGGTGGCGATGACAATCAGCGCGCCGGCGGATCCTGCGTTTGTGTTAATGAACGTGTAGGTCGGGATTTTGATTTGGTTGAGCGCGTTCACAATCTCGGTCGCTGTGTCCAGGCGGCCGCCGTATGTGTTCATGTCGAAAACAATCGCGGAAGCGTCATTGCTCTCGGCCGTTTTGACCGCACGCCGCAAAAACGCCAGCAGGGATGGTGCGACTTCTCCATGCAAGGGCACCACGACGACGTCGCCTTTCTGGATGGCCTTGCGCGCTGGAGCCGGCAGAGCAACGCCAAAAACAAAAGCGAGGCATATGCTGATCGCAAACATCTTCATCTTTCAAGTTGATCCGGCATGGATAAGCTTGCCAGTTTCCCTGTGGCAATTCCATCAGAAACAATCGAACAAATCGCCGCCGGGAACGATATTGTCGAAGTCATCGGTTCATATTTTCCGCTGAAGCGCGCCGGAGCAAATTTCAAGGCGCTCTGCCCGTTTCATCAGGAGAAAACACCGTCTTTTACGGTAAGCCCGAGTCGGCAGACATTTCATTGTTTTGGTTGTAGCGCTGGCGGCAGCGTTTTCCGGTTCGTAATGGAATACGAGCACGTCGATTTTCCAGCAGCTGTGCGCAAGCTTGCGACGCGCGCTGGGATCACCATCGTCGAAGAACGTGGCGCGGCAGGCCAAGATCGACAGTTTGAGACGCGCCGCAAACTACTGAAGTTACATGCCGAAGCTGCGGAATGGTTCCAGGAAAATCTGAGCAAACGTGAAATCGGGGAACCCGCGCGAAAATATTTGAAGCAACGCGGAATCACGAGCGAAATCGCGAAGCGCTGGCAGCTTGGCTACGCACCGGATGAATGGGACACGTTCGGCAGTTGGGCACGCGGGCAAGGCTATGACATGCGCGAACTCCTTGCGAGCGGCCTTATCAAAACGAAGGACGACGAACAGACATCAAACCTCAATCCTCGAACTTCGTATGATCGTTTTCGCGCCCGGATTATTTTTCCGATCTGCAACCGCGAAGGTGAAGTGATTGCATTTAGCGGACGCTTGCTGAAAGAACAAGAAGGCGCGGCGAAATACCTCAACTCACCTGAGACATCGCTTTTCAGAAAGGGGAACGTCCTTTTTGGATTGCACAAATCTAAGCGCGCATTGATTGAGGCGAACTGTGCGATTGTTTGCGAAGGGCAGCTCGATTTAATCAGCTTGTTCGAGGCCGGCATCACGAATGTCGTCGCGCCGCAGGGGACCGCGTTCACAGAAAATCAGGCGCGCATCCTGAAGCGTTTTGCTGAAGAAGTGGTTCTATGCTTCGATTCGGACCCGGCCGGCGCCAAAGCCGCCGAGCGCTCGCTCGATGCACTCCTGGAAAACAATTTTAGCATCCGCGTCGTGGAGTTGCCGCCGGGCCAGGACCCGGATTCGCTTATTCGCCGCGATGGAAAGGAGCAATTCGACGAACGCGTGGCCAACGCGCGAGATTTTTTTGAGTATCGGATCGAGCGAGAGATCGCGAGTGTCGACTTGAGTTCCATGGGCGCAAAGATTCAAGCCGCGCGCAATTTGGCGGCAACGGTGTCGCGAGTGCACGACCCGCTTCTGCGGGGAGAGGTGATCAGCAAAATGTCGGCGCGCCTCGGTGTTGCGCCTGCCGATTTTGCATCACTTCTGGCAAAACAGGCTCGCGTGCCGGCTGGTCGTGCGGACTCAAGCACACCTGAACCTCGTGCCGCGGCTAGTCCGCCGCATGATATTGTAATGCTTTGCCTACTGGCGTTACGCAATGCAGATGCCCGCAATTTTCTTCACACACAAAATTGGCGTGAGATTCTTGAGCAAATACCGAATACCGACATTCTGATCCGGATTTTGGAAAGCGAATTCGAACCGCGTGACACCGCGTCGCTGAACGCGTTCATGGCCACCCTTTCGCCGGAGGAGGAACGGCTCATTTCCGCATGGCTGATGCAAAAGATGCCCGCGGCCACAGAACCAGTTGTCGAAAAGTGGTGGCACGGGATCTGTCAAGGTGTTGTGCGTCGCCGTTTCGAGGTCGCAAAAAACCGGATCAAAGATCCGGGACTCACGGCTGGTGACGTCCTAAATTTGCAAAAACAAATTCTTGACCTGCAGGAACAGCTCCACGAATTTCCTCGGCCCGTCGGCGGAGGAGACGCATAGGGGTCTCCAACTGCTGCGTGGTAGGCCGAAGGTCCTAGACCAAATTCTTAACCAAACAAACTTGGCCAGGCATTCGAAACGAAGGGGGAGCAGCCGACAGTCGTCGGCTCGTCGGCTTAAAAGCAGCCGTGGCCGGAGTGCACCGAAAAGACGTTTGAATTCACAAGCAAATCACAGCAAGCCGCGGCGACTTAATTCCCGGAAGCGGACCCGTATCAAGTCTTCGTCACAAGGAGCCAACCATAATGGAACTCTTTCGATGCCGGCGCTAGGAGTAACGGGTTTGTATTCTTCGGGTGAAGTTCAAGCACGCATTCGAGAACTGATCAAGCTGGCGAAAGAACAGGGTTACCTCACGTTCGACGATCTGAACGAGGCGTTACCGGAAGGAGTCACCGACGCCGACGAACTCGATTTGATTCTTACACGTCTGCGCCGCTTGGAGATCGACATCATCGAAGCCTCCGAAGTTGACCGGTACAGGGACGGCAAAAAAGAGGTCGATGAGGAGGAGGAGGAAGAAGAGGGGAGAGCGGCACCGAAGGTTGATATTCTGGATGATCCGGTGCGCATGTATTTGAAGCAGATGGGACAGGTCCCGCTGCTAACACGGGATCAGGAAGTTCTAATCTCGAAACGAATTGAAGAGGCTGAAGCGATGGTGCAAAAGCATCTCAGCCGCTTCGGGTTTGTTGCTCGCGGACATCTGGAACTCGCCCAAAAACTCATTGAAGGCCGGGAACGATTCGATCGCGTGATCCTCGATAAAAAAATCGAGAGCCGCGAGAGATACATGAAGAACCTTCCGCGATTGTGCAAAGAGGTAGAGCAATTGAGCGTCTCCATCAACCGCCACTTTTCTGAGCTTGTCCGCGATTGTTCAAAAAGGCCGTCGCAAAAGCGCAGGGGAGTCCAGAGAACAATGGCGAATCTGCAAAAGGTCTATCCTCGTTTTTACCTGAAGCAGCGGGTGACCGAGGAATTTGTGCATCTCGCCGACGAGGCGCACCACACGTCGCTGTATCTCCAGACCGAGCTCGCCAAAAATCATCGTAGCAAAAAACGGCGGTTACAGCTTCAGAACAAGATCCGGGATTTGGAAATAAGTCTGTGGTTTTCGCTTTCCGAATATTCCGAGGAATATCGGACGCTGAAAAGCTGGCTTCGTCAGGCGTTCAAGGCCAAAACCGAAATGGTTGAGGCCAATCTTCGTCTCGTTATTTCCATTGCGAAGAAATACACCAATCGCGGTTTGTCCTTTCTCGACCTGATCCAGGAAGGAAACATGGGATTGATGAAGGCGGTCGAGAAGTTTGAGTATCGGCGCGGATACAAGTTCTCGACCTATGCGACCTGGTGGATTCGTCAGGCGATTACACGGTCCATTGCTGACCAGGCGCGGACCATTCGGATCCCCGTGCACATGATTGAGACGATCAACAAACTCTTGCGTGTGCAAAAACAGCTGGTGCAAGAGTACGGGCGGGAACCCACTCCCGAGGAAGTAGCTGAGGAAGTGTTGCTTCCGGTGGACCGTGTTCGGGCCGTGCTTAAGATGGCACAGCAACCGATCTCGCTGCAGTCACCGGTGGGCGAGAGCGAGGAAACGAACTTTGGCGATTTCATCGAGGATAGGGGCGCCGAAAATCCGAGCGACATGACCGCGATCGTTTTGCTCAAGGAAAAAATCAAGGACGTCCTGGAAACCCTGACTGACCGGGAACGGCAGGTGCTCGAACAACGATTTGGCCTCGTTGACGGCTACAGCCGAACCTTGGAAGAAGTGGGTAGGCAGTTTCAGGTTACTCGCGAGCGGATCCGTCAGATTGAGGCAAAGGCTTTGCGCAAAATGCGGCATCCAACGCGGATTCGGCAGCTGGAAGGATTTCTTGAAGCGCCTGGAATTTGAACATATTTTCAACGGCGTTGGAGCGCAACTTCGAGGCATGCAGACTGTTGAATCGGATGGACAACATGGAACCTCAAGATGACAAAGAGCTATGGGACGTTCTCGGGCGGCTTCCTAAGCCCACGCTTTCGCCATTTTTTGCTCGGGATGTCTTAAGAAAAATTCGGCAGGAATCGAGTCGTTTCGAGCGCGCGCGGAACTGGTTCAGCTTACGCAAGATCGTTGGAGCGTCGGCCGTGGCGGTCGTCTTTGTCGCAGTTGCTCTTGTCACCCATTATCCGGGTCCGCGGACAACGTCTTCGAGCGACTCAGATGTAGTCGCTAAAGTCGATCCACAGGATTATGACGTCGTGGCTGATCTGGATGCATTGATCGCCTGGGATGAAAATACCGTGTGGGAAGATAGGCCGACCTTGTAATTTCTTAGTCGGTTTGGCAGCTTTTGGTCTGTATTGCGCTGACGCGCAAGCTCAGCCACAACAACATCGCGGCGGCCCAGCCGGTCGGCCCCCGCCAATGGCTGGACCTCATGGAGCCTCGCAAATGGCAGCGCCTCACGGGCCGCCGCCGAATCAACCTCATGGGCCGCCCTCAGGTCAGCCTAACGGACCGCTTTCAGGGCAGAGCGTAAGAGATCGCTGGCTCGCAATGCCTCCGGATGCACGCCAAAATTTCCAGCGCAATGCCGAGCTTTGGATGCAGATGACTCCGGACCAACGTAACATCATGCGTCAGCGTGAGAATGTGCGACGGCAGATTATGACGCGCGACGCCGATGCGGCGGTTCGCGATTCCGGTCTTCAGCTGAATCCGCAGGAGCGGGCTCGATTCGAGTCTCGCTACATTCAGGAACGTCGAAAAGTCGAACAAACGCTCCGCCAGCAAATCGAAACAGAGAGACAAAAGGAAATACCTGAGCTCATTCAGCAGTTAAGAAAAGAATTCCAGATCGATGAGCCGGGCAAAGGCCCCATGTCCAAGCCGGTGCCTTCGGCAAAGTCAGGAAGATAGAACGCGAGTCCTAGTGGTTGGATCCGTCCGCGAATTTCCGTTCAAAAAATTAGGCTGGCTCGAAATACTTCGAGCCAGCCCCGTGTGGCTATTCCGGTCAAATTAGTACCGGTAATTATAGGGGTAACGATAACGATTCCGATAATAACGATGCCCTCCGTACCGGTACGGCCGATAATACGATCGATAATAAGGTCTATAATACGAGTATGGAGAGTAGTACCCGTAAGGGTAATACCCGTAATAGCCCTGACCGAACCCGATACTGAAGTAAACTTGAGCATCAGAACGCGTCGTTCCCGTAATCATCAAACCCCCGACCACGACTGCAATTAACAGAAGTTTCCTCATTGTTTACCTCCTACCCATTTAACAGGAAAATCGGTTGAAAGTTTCCCGGTTATTCGAAGTCCTAAACATCTGGATACCCCCTGAGGGATACAGTTTTACCGAGCTGCTCATATTTGATATCGCGCAGCCGTAGTGCATCAGCAGTTTTTTCTGCTCCTTCTCCCGGGAATGCGGTTACTGGTCCTCCTGTTAAGATCGGCCCGACATAGATCTGCACTTTATCGATGAGCCGGTTGTCGAGCGCCTCACCAAGAACTTCACCGCCGCCCTCGATCAATACACTCGTGATGCCGCGTTTACCTAAATCCTCCAGGACCGACGCCAGCGATCTTCGTTCATAGATCAAAGTCCGGTTGGCGAATTTGTCGGAAAACACGTGAGCTTGCGGTGGCAGTTGGCGTGAGCGTGTCAGTACCGATACGCCATGGTTGCCGCGCCCGGCGGACGCCGCGGACGGTCAAACGCGGATTATCCATTCGGACGGTTCCTGCGCCAACGAGTATGGCATCCACGCGTGCGCGCAGCTCATGTGCTTTTCCCCGAGCATCACTTCCGGTAATCCATCGGGACTCACGAGGCGGGCGCGTCAATCGTCCATCGAGAGACATGCCGCATTTCGCGATCACAAAAGGTTGCCCGGTGACGATCCATTTGTTGAACGCTTCGTTAAGGCGCGTGCATTCTTCTGCCAAAATCCCGTCCTGCACTCGTACGCCTGCCTTTCGCAATTGGACAATGCCTCTGCCGGAGTGCCGCGGATTCGGATCGGTCGCGCCTATTACTACGCTTTTTAGTTCAGCTTTGATGATTGCCTCAGTGCACGGCGCAGTGCGCCCAGCAGTCGAACACGGCTCCAGAGTTACGTAGAGCGTAGCACCAGCGGGAATCGGAGCTTTGAAATTCCGCAGGCATTCAATCTCAGCATGAGCGCGCCCCGCTTCTCGATGATGTCCTTTCGATACTATGCGATCATTAATCACCAGGACGGCTCCTACGGCCGGGTTGGGACTTGTCCAGCCGAGCGCTTTTTTTGCTTCGACCAATGCGGCGCGCATGAACGCTTCGTCTCGATAAGTCGTCATGGTAAAGGCGAATTAAACAACACGTGCCTGGAGGGATTCGAACCCCCAACCTTCTGATCCGAAGTCAGAAGCTCTATCCGGTTGAGCTACAGGCACTGGTGAAAATGTGAATTCTTTATTTCACACCAGTGCCGGCACTCGTCAAAAACTCAGCGAAATACCAGCGTAACCGGAACGACGTGGTGCGGGCTCAATTCCGTTGGCAAACACGCGGTCGTAATAGACCTCGTCGGTCAGATTAGTGATGCCTGCGATCAAGCGCAGATTCTTGGTGATATACCAATCCCCTGTAAGATTAAAAACCTTGTAGGCCGGAATGTACGCTTTCGGAATCTGCGCGTTGCCAATATCTGTGTCCTGCCAGAATTGATGCGAGACGTAGACAGCCGAGAACGTAATGTCAAAACAAAGATCTTTTCTCAACTGAAGGCCGCCTTTCAATAGAAAGTCTGGCGCGAATGCTGGTGCATTGCCGACGAGCGTTTTGTCGGTACCCGGTATGAGGAGAGCGCTTTCAGTATATGTTGCATCGAGGAATTGGACGTTGCTGAAAGCGATCAATTTGAGCGGATGATAATCCGCTATCGAGAAGCCGGGTACAGGTGGGGATTTGGCGTCGACGACCGCTTTTCCGGGCTCGGCTTGCACCTCGACGACCGGCGGATGTTGGAAGGGAGCCAGTAAATCATAGTAAAGTTCACCCTCCAAGCCGCGGTTACGTGTGCTGCCTGTATTCAAAATGATGAAATCAGTGTTACTGATATTCTGGGTCTCAGTCCTGTTATCGAATAACATCCAAAACAAGCCAACGTCGTACCAAAATCCCTTATAAGGCGTACCGTGCACGCCTAATTCAAAGTCCAGCGAATGGAACGGGTCCGGTATCGATTCACCGAAGGCGATTGTGCGGCTGGTTCCTGCGATATCGAAATATCTTGTTGGTCGCCAGCCGGAAGAAGCACTGAAATAGGTTTCGTTGCGGTGACCAAAATCGTTACCCATTCCAAATCCCCACAGTGGTACCCAATGGTCGGCGCTAATGCTTGCCGGCCCAGTCGGAGGCATGGGCACTAACCATGGCGCAGCCGATGAATCGACTTCGACGTCTTCATGATCAAGGCGGAACGAACCAACCATGTGAAATTTCCCAATGCGGACAAGATCCTCGAAAAATATCGACTGATAATTGGAGGTCCTGGATTGATCGAGTTGGACGAGGTCTGAGGTCGTACCCCGTGACGCGTATAGAAAATTCGGGCCGCTGTTGTCTTCGTTCAACGTGTATCGCTGAAACGGCGCATCGCCATGGTAAACAGTGGTGCCCAATGTGAATGCGCTCCCTCTAAAAATAGTGTCGTCGCCCCATAACTTGCGGAGCCGTATGTCGATCCCACCATTATTGAATTCCTCATAACTGAAAAGAGTACTCGTGGGAAACGGATGCGGCGCTCCTGGGTTAAGGTTTGCCGCTGCGCGCGCGTCGATCTCCTGATGGGTAAACCATCCTTTGGCCTGCAAAAACCAGCCGCCTCCAAAGTCGTTTTCGTACCTTAGAATAGTCGTGTACCGATCAACCCAGTCCTCATTGTATGGCGTGAACGAACGGTTTTGGTCATCTACAAACTGCTTGTAGGTGATCCTTCCCGGATCACCACCGTCAAAGCGACTGGAGTAGAAATCGAGCGCCAATAATTGGTGCTCGTCAGGCTTCCAACCCACGTAGAGATCGGTTTGCCACAGATTGTACCAACTATTATCACGTTGTCCGTCTGAGCGTACGTACCCCCCATCCAGACGAAATTCCAAGGGACCCATGGCCTCCTGAATCACATTGAAAGTGGAATAATATCCGTAAGCGCCACCAATTTGTTCGGTGTAGAAATTCCACGGCGAACCGGGCGCAGGATATTTGCTTATAAAGTTTACCGCCGGCGCTGGCTCCGGCCCGTAAAGCAGGCTGGCGCCGCCGCGTACAAATTCAATCTCGCTTATAGCTTGAGGTAGCGGCAGATAATAAAGAGTAGGGAAACCAATCCAATCACTCGCGAGTGGCAAGCCGTCCCGAAGCACGTTGGTGAACTCTGATTCCTGTGGATTGCCCAAGCCTCGATAGCTGAAATTGAATTGCCCCGGCGTATGTTGGTCCGTAACCAGGAATCCCGGAGCCTTGAGAAAAGTGTCCTGCAGGTCATTATTTTCCAAAGGCGGTTGTTGGTCCAGCTTGATGATCGTCGCTTTTTTCGTCACTGTGATTTTTGTGCCCGTTACTTCAGGCATGATGTGCTGCCGCATCTCCCGGAAGTTGTCGTGAGGTGTGGGAGTTGCAATGGCCTCACCCGTGACGACGACACCGGGTGCTTCTACAGCTTGGGCCGTACTGTCTTGCCTTGCCATTAGAAGCAGAATCGAGATCGCGAAGATAACGAGCCGCCCATGGTTTTGCAGTAATCGTAGATGCGTCGAACAGCGCCGAGTGCAGCCGGAATTTGTGAGCATGGAGGCGGAGATTACAGATTCGTAATCCCAACCGTCAATGAAAATTTTGTAATGTTTGAGCGATTTCTTGTAAATCGTCTCAATCCAAAGTCATTGGCATTTGAGGGATTAAAGTTCCCCGAGCCGGGTGGCCGACGGGACTCGAACCCGCAACAACCAGAATCACAATCTGGGGCTCTACCATTGAGCTACGGCCACCACAATTTAAGCGAGCAGAGTTTAAGATTCTCATTCGGCTTTGCAAACAAAGGGCTCGACTTTTCCCACCGGTCCCACTAATTGTCAGCGCCGGTGTCCGGAAATCCCCCCAACGGGTTAGGTATAACCCCCCAGCATCGTGTCATTCGATGCAAGGCGGCTTGGCTTGCCGCCGCATTTTTCTGCGCCCTAACGAATGTCGCCGTCGCACAACAGGACGGTCCAAGCGAAATTTTCCTAAAAGCTTATCTCTCCGCGCAACAGGGTGAAAAACTCGAGCATCAGGATCGATTCAAGACAGCTTTAGCTAAATATCGATTCGCCGGCAGTTTGATCGAGGAACTGCGCAAATCGCATGCTCAGTGGCAGCCAGCAGTTGTTGAATATCGTGGACGCAAAATCAGCGAAGCGATCTTGAGGCTTCAGGAGCGACTCACAAGGCAAACCCAGCTCAACGCGAGCTCCAGTCCGTTACCCGACATTGCGCCGGCAGCACCTGAAAGTAATGCCTGGTCTGAGCCTGGTCCCGAAGCTTTGGCGCCGCCACCTAGTGAGACCGTGAACGAATGGCCGCGGGACACCGCAATGAAAGGCACAACAAAGAGTTTGCGCGACAAGGTCACTGAACTGCAAGCGGCGCTCGACAAGACGCGCGGGGATCTGGAGACAACACGAAAAGAAAAAGAAGTAGTCGATACGCGTTTGAAGGAGACAGATTCTAAACTGGAGCGAGCCCGGAACGATCTCAATGAGGCGAAGAAATCAGAGGGTCAGACGCGCGACCAACTCACGCAGGTTCAGGAATCAAAGGATTCGCAACGGTTGGAAGGTAACGGTGACAAGGAACAAGAGCAGTTGCGCGCCGAAGTTGTACAGTTGAAAGGAGCTGTTGCCGCAGCCGACCAAGCGCGTGTGACTGCGGAAAAGCAAAGGGACGATACTCAGACAAAGTTCGCCGATGCAACCAGTCATATCATCGCGCTCGAGTGTGAACGTGATGACGCGTTCTCCCAATTGAAATCGGCGAAGGAATCAGAGCAGCGTTTTCAGTCGGTCGTCGCGGAGAAGAATGATCTGCAACAGAAACTTGCGGTGGCGGAGGAGAACGTCAAAAAACTTAGTGAGGACGCTCCGAACGCAGCCGAGAAATTGGCCGAGATGGAGCGACAAATGGCGCAGCTTCAACAGCAGCTAACTGAAACCCAGAATAGAAATCATTATCTGGCGGCGCGAGCGGCGGAGCTTGATGTTGAGCTGGAACACACGGGCACAGAGCTGCAAACGGCGAAGCTGGCCGAAGCAAACAGCGAGGATTCATCGCAGGTTGCGAGAGAAAACGAACTGCTGAAAAACATCGTTGTTCGTGAACGCCAGGAAGAAACCCGCCGTGATGAGGCGTGGAAGCTGGTGTTGGCGGAATTGGATAGACTCAAAGTGCGATCAGACTTGCTGAACAAGCAGATCGAATTCCTTGCCCAACCAGTAACGAAGTTAAGTAGCGAAGAACTCGCTCTGTTCCGACAACCCGTAGTCTCGATCTCCAACGAGAAGGCTGGTGTAATTAAGATGAATTTTCTTTTCGAAAAGAAATCGACGGCATACGCCGGGAAATCGAATGCAAGCTCAACAGCAGCCTCCAACATTTTGCCGAATGAACTTCAGGAGGTTGTAGTCGCCGCGCGGAAGAACGTTGAGAAGGGCAGTTATCGAACGGCGGAAAAACAGTATCAAACGATTCTGGCGAAAGATCCTAACAACCTCGACGCGCTATCTAATCTGGGCGTGGTTTACTTTCGTACCGGCAAGATCCAATCCGCGGAATCAACGCTGAAGAAAGCCCTGACCATCGCGCCGGATGACGATTTTGTGCTCACTACGCTCGGGATTGTTCATTATCGCCAGTCGAGGTTCGACGACGCGCTGAAGGAATTAACAAAAGCAATCGAGCTCAACCCAAACAGTGCAACCGCGCACAATTACCTCGGTATTACTGCGAGCCAAAAAGGCCGGCAACAGGAGGCAGAAAAAGAGATGCTTCAAGCCATCGCGGAAGATCCGAACTACGCAGACGCGCATTTTAATCTCGCGGTCATTCTCATCACGGCGCAGCCTTCATCAAGGGAACTTGCCAAAGAACATTACGCCCGCGCGACCGCGCTTGGCACGCAACCGAGTCCGTCTCTGGAAAGACTGCTGCAGTGATCGGAAGATCGAACTGCAATTGATTCTTTAGCGGCGATCTCTGATTGTCGCCCAGCAAAGCGTGCCACCATTTCTCACGGCTAACTGGCGTTATTTGGCGATGCTGAATTATGTGGTCGATCCTCGGCTGATCACGCCGCTGGTTCCGGCCGAAACAGAAATCGATTTCGAAAACGGTGAGACTTACCTCAGTGTCGTTGGGTTTCTGTTTCTCGACACACGCCTCCTGGGTTTTCCGATTCCGCTGCACCGCGATTTCGAAGAAGTGAATCTTCGTTTCTATGTAAGGAGAAAATCGGCGGGCACATGGCGCCGCGGCTTGGTTTTCATCCGGGAACTTGTGCCGCGTCGCGCAATCGCTGTCGTAGCCCGGACGTTTTACGGAGAAAATTATATTGCCGTTCCGATGAAGCATGAAATCGAACATCTCGATGAGGATCTGAAAGTGAAATACTCATGGCGACGCCACAACAAATGGGAATCACTCAAAATGACCGCGACTGGCGAGGCGCAATCTATTCCAGCAGGATCGCACGCTGAATTTATCACCGAACATTACTGGGGTTACACCGCCTTGCGTAGCGGCTGCAGCGAGTATCGCGTGGAGCATCCCCGATGGAAAATTTGGAATGCGAGTGAGTTCGAACTTAATGCAGACATTGAAACTCTATACGGCGAGCAATTCGCAGAAGTGTTGAATCAGTCACCACGCTCCGCGTTCGTTGCGGACGGCTCACCGATTACGGTTCAGAGGCCCGAGGTATTTTAGGCGTCTGTAAGTGCGGAACTGCATCGTTTCTTCAGATTACTCATACTGGCGTGATCGCGAATTTTGGAAACGTGGTCCCAGCGGTTTAGGATATCCGCTGGGACCGTTTGGATTTCCGTATTAGTTTTGAAATGATGTCTATCGCTGGTGTCCGTGGACTGGCTGGAAGTAGTGCGCCTTGAGGTAGTGGGCGACCTTCTTGCCGAGCTTGGCTCCCTGCTCATCGGCGGTGCGGAAATGGACGCCGGCCCACACTCGTGCGTCGATGACTTCCTCGAGCGCATCCGAGAATCGATCGTAGCTCCGCGTGGTACAGGATTTGTTGCTGAAGGCGCTGAAGGCGCTGAAGGCGATCCTGTCGGTGCCGAAGAAGTTCTTGAGCGTGTGCACGAACGCACTGGTCGCGCAGGCGTGGCCCGAGGGGTGATCGGGGAATGGCGGCGTTTCCAGTGGCGGCGGGTTGCAGACCGGTGTCATCGGGTCAAACAGCGGCAGCCACGTTGGGTCGGCCACGGTCGCGGGGTTGCCGTCAGTGTCGGCCGCGCGGATCGCCGCGATTGGACGCCAGAACTGCCAGTAGTACTTGTCGTTCCAGCAGCCGATTAGGGCGTCAGCCGCAGCGAGGTTCTCCATCGCGAAGAAGCGAGCGCTGTCAACGATATCCAAGTTTTGGCTGGCGGCCAGCGTGCGAAAGATCCGGTTCCAGAGCGCCATCGCTTGGTCCTGCCAGAATATCGCAGCATCGGTCTGGTCCGGCGTTCGGGTTATGCTCGTGAGTGAGCCAACCTCCTTGATCTCGTTGAAGTCCTCTGCGTATTCGGCACTGGTGAGTGCGTTTGGCCCGTTTGTGCGAAGCATCTCTACGTTCGGGACGATGAACGGCCGCACGTTCCCAACCCACGGCGCGGGGTCGTTGTCGAAGTTCGGTGGTGTTGGCCGCCAGATACCCGGTGCTGGCGGGTAAAGCGTGGGCGGCGGCCCGAAGCGTCCGTCATTCATCCGTGCTTGAAGCATTGCCGCGGCTGTCGCCTCACCGATAGCGATCCCCGCAGCCTTCGATCCCGGGGGGTTGTCGGGTTGGCCCGCAATGTACGCGTCGTAGAGCGGCTGCAATGTTCCCAGTTGCCCTGGGAAGATACCCACGAGCACGCGGAACGCCGCTGTCGCCGCAGCCGCCTCCTTCGAGTCCGTTGGATTTGATGGAGGCTGCACGAGGTACGGCCGGTGGCCGCGGTCGATCGCGTTGACCGCGTCGTACACCGCCCCATGCACCATGGCGAAGTGCAGCACCGACACCCACGGCGGTTGCCCTGCGGTTACAACGATCGCGTTTGACGCGATCAGGTTCCAGTCGGTCACCGCATCCGCGCGTGCGACCGTGGGCGCAAGCGCGATCAACGCTAGTGCGAGAAGAAGTGGTAGAATTAGTATTCTTTTAAACTGAGTTAATGGATTCATTGGTTGTTCCTTTCTTTGGTTTCGTTGTTTGGCTTTCATCTCGGTAAGGCGCGAAAGAGCGATCAAAGTGATCACCTGAATTGAAATTTTTTCCGAAGACGCTTTCGGCGTGCAGAGACTGTTTCGGCTTGGTAGCGTGTGAGGACCAAGTTATGGATACGCCTTCGGTCTCTCAGCAGAGAGTGACCGATCTCCTCACGCGATGGAGTGAAGGCGACGACGCAGCCCTCGCGGAATTAACTCCGCTCGTGTATGAGGAACTCCGACGCCTTGCGCATCGTCAGATGGGCGCGGAACGTCTCGACCACACACTGCAAACGACGGCGCTCGTTAGCGAGGCCTATCTGCGTCTGGCCGACCAAACCAATCTACGCTGGCAGAACCGCGCGCACTTCTTTGCTGTGGCCGCCCGCGCGATGCGCCAAATCCTGGTTAGCTACGCCAGGAGTCAGCGAGCGGAAAAGCGCGGTGGCGGTGCGCTCAAAATAGAATTGGACGAGGCAGCGCTGGTTTCACCAGAGGAATCAAAGCAGATCGTCGATCTGCACGAGGCACTGGAAACGCTGGCCACGCTCGACTCCAGAAAAGCTCAAGTCGTCGAGCTGAAATATTTTGGCGGTCTCAACTACGACGAGATGGCAGAAGTACTTAAGATTTCGCCTGTGACGGTGAGGCGCGACTGGAGATTTGCCAAGGCCTGGCTGTACACGGAATTGCAGAATGCGGGCTGATAGAAATGACGAAGCTCGAATGACGAATAGCTTCGCCGCGTTAAATCGTTGAAGCGTTGAAGCGTTGAAGCGTTAAAGTGTTTAGCAGAGCGCATCCGATGTAACGATGTAACGCTTTAACGAGTCACGTTCTTAAATCATGACACCGGCGCGGTTTCAAACGATTGAGGAAATCTTCCTCGCCGCGCTGGAACAAGAGCAGGACCAAGTTAACGCATTCCTGGATACGGCTTGCGAAGGCGACGCGGTTTTGCGGCATGAAGTTGCAACGCTTCTGGCGTCAGATCAACGAGCAGGCCGGTTTATAGAAACATCAAGTGTTGGTCTCGCGACGAAGGTTATTCAAAATCAGCAAGCTGATTCGCTCGTCGGCCAGACGATCGGCCACTACAAAATTTCTGAATCGATCGGTACCGGTGGGATGGGCGAAGTCTATCTGGCCACTGACATCACAGCGGGTCGCAAAGCCGCGCTCAAACTTTTGCCATTGCGCTTCACCGGTGACGCTGAGCGCCTGAAGCGTTTTCAACGAGAAGCATGGGCCGTGGTCGGGCTGAATCATCCAAATATCGTGACGGTTTACGAGATTGGCGAGGATCACTCAACTCATTACATAGCCAGCGAACTGATCGAAGGCGAGACGCTGCGTCAACGTCTGATGCGCGGCCAGATCCAGGTCGGTGAAGCTGTTGACGTCGCGATCCAGGTGGCCAATGCGCTCGTCGCCGCCCACGAAACAGGCATTGTCCATCGCGACATCAAGCCGGAGAACATCATGCTTCGGCCGGACGGCTACGTGAAAGTCCTCGATTTTGGGATTGCAAAGCTTGCCGAACAGCAAGTGCCGCTAACCACGCCGAGAGACGAAGCGCTATCGTTGGTTGAGACCAATCTAGGATCCATCCTGGGAACCATTCGTTACATGTCGCCGGAGCAGGCGCGCGGTGGACAGCTTGATAAGACCACCGATATCTGGAGTCTCGGCGTCGTGCTTTACGAAATGGCAACAGGCCATGCGCCATTCACCGGCGACACGCCAAGAGAGGTGATGTCTTCGATTCTTGAGAAAGAGCCACCGCCCCTCACGCATTACATCGCACACGCTCCCGCTAAGCTTCAGCAGATTGTCAGCAAAGCGCTGCGCAAAGATCGCGAACAACGATATCGCAGCGCACACGAGCTGCTGGAGGCGCTCAAAGGTCTTCGCCACAAACTGGAAGTCGAGTCTGAGTTACAACCCGCCACTGCGGCTCCTTCATGGCTGCGCTGGAAACGCCGCGCAAGCGCTGTGGTGCTCATATTATTAATAGCTGCTTTGGCGCTGCGCGCATCCATGCTACTAGGCAATCGCCAAACATAACGTCCGTCTGCGAGGAGCATCGCGCCACCAACATCCGGGGTGACGGCGTTACCAGAAGAGTCGATCGCAGTCTTACCGTTTGAAAATCTGAGTAAGGACGAGGAAAACGCATATTTCGCCGAGGGCATCCAGGAGGAGATCCTGACGCATCTGGCCAAGGTTGCGGATCTAAAAGTCATACAGCCGGACGAGCGGGATGAAATACAAAAGCGCGCGAAACAAATCTCCTCGAGATCGCAGAAGCTTTAGGTGTAGCAATATCTTGAGGGCAGCGTCGGTGCGGTCGGCTTCGGGTGAATGCGCAGCTAATCGATGCGGCAACGACACCCACCTTTGGGCTGAGCCTTACGATCGCGAAGTTGCCGACATCTTTGCCGTCCAGAACGAGATCGCGCAACGAATCGCCGAGCAATTTAAAGCAAATCTCTCTCCCGCGGAAAAAGCCGCGATCGCCGAACGCCCGACCGCCGATCAAGTGGCCAATGCCTATTACGCAAAGGCCAGGGAGATCGACATCTACGGCAATTGGGAGGACGCGGAAAATGAAAAAGCCGCGAAGCAAAAAGTGGAACTGCTCGAAAAAGCCACGCAGCGCGATCCGAACTTCGCCTTGGCGTATTGCGCGCTCGCGAAAGCGCAGCTTGATCAGGGCGACAAACTTGAAAACTTCGAGTTAGCAAAGAAAGCTGCGGAGACTGCTTTGCGACTGCGTCCAGATTTGGCTGAGGGTCATTTAGCGCTCGCCCGGTATTACTGGCTCGCTCCTGACTCTATTATTGGTGTTGACAGAGTGGCTCACTACGACCGGGCGCGTGATGAGTTGGCGATCGTTCGCCGCATGTTGCCAAATAATGCCGAAGCGCTTCTGATCGACGCTGTGATCGGCAGGCGCCAAAATCGCTGGGACGCTTCGCTCGCCAATCTCCAAAAGGCGAGCGAGCTGGATCCAAGCAATGGTGAGGTCGCATTCCGTCTCGAGCAGATTTATTTTGAGATGCGCCGCTACTCCGAGTTGGAACAATTCATAAAGAAACAGGCTGCTAGCGGCGGTCCAGGGCTCGGCGCGAGAAAGGATTTCTATCGGCTACCTATGATGAAGCTAGCACAGGGTGATCCAGTCGCGGCTCAATCTCTTCTTGAGCAAGTGCCGCAGGAGTATGACCCGTACGGATGGATTTGGGACATACGATTTAAGACCGTCCTTTACCTGCGCGATTACGACGCGGCAGATCGGGTGATTACTGCCACTCCAGCGAGGTTGGCGGATTCCGCCTTCGATCTCGAGCATGGCTCGGAGAATTGGGCCTACGGACAGGTTGCGCGTGCACGCGGCGATAAGGAGAAGGCGCTGCCAGCGTTTGCAGCCGCGCGCGAGAAAATGGAAGCCCAAGAGGGCGACAAATCCAAGGATGTGGACTACTTCGCGGGCGTTGCAAAACTTGACGCTGGGCTTGGACGCAAAGAAGAGGCGATCCGCGAGGCACGCCAGGCAGTCGAACTCGTGACGATTGCCAAGGACTCGCTCAACT
Source organism: uncultured Verrucomicrobiae bacterium (assembly GCA_963825355.1). Taxonomy (GTDB): domain Bacteria; phylum Verrucomicrobiota; class Verrucomicrobiia; order Chthoniobacterales; family UBA10450; genus Udaeobacter. The sequence continues at coordinate 107,778 of CAWGSY010000018.1, forward strand.
TTCCAGCGTTGGTTGCCAATCTGGTGCTCGTTTACGCATGGACAGGCGAGCACGACCGCGCGCTCGAGCAACTCGAAAAAGTTGCGCCCCTTCCCGGATATGGCCCGACATACGCGATCTCCTTCTCAATCCGCGCTGGGATTCTTTGCGCGGTGATAAACGCTTCGACAAGATCGTTGCTGCGGCCAAAGCTGCTAGCAGATACGCTCTGACGCCCTTGTCAGAAAAATCGATCGCCGTCTTGCCGCTTGAAAACTTAAGCGAGGACAAAGAGAACGCATTTTTTGCGACCGGCATCCAGGATGAACTGCTATCGGACCTTTCCAAGATTGCGGACCTGAAAGTAATCAGCCGTACCTCAGTGATGCAATATAAGAGCGGCACCGAACGCAATCTCAAAGAGATCGCCCAGCAATTAGGTGTTAACAATGTGGTGGAAGGCAGTGTCGCCCGAGCCGGTAACAAGGTGCGGGTTTCGGTGCAACTAATCGATGCGCGTAATGACACGCACCTTTGGGCTGAGCATTACGACCGAGATGTCGCAGACGTATTCGCGATACAGACAGAGATCGCGCAGCAAATCGCCGACCAACTTAAGGCGAATCTCTCTCCTGCGGAAAAGGCTGCGATTGCGGAACGGCCGACCACCGATCTGGTGGCCTATGCCTACTATACGAAGGCCCAGGAAATCGATGTCTGGAGCAATTGGGAGGGCTGGGAAAAAAGTGCGAACCAAAAAGTGGACACTGCTCGAAAAGGCGGTGCAGCGCGATCCGAATTTTGCTTTGGCCTATTGCGTTCTCGCGAAAACGCAGTTGTACCTCGCCCACGATCCCAAGCACTTCGAGTTAGGAAAGAAAGCGGCGGAGGCCGCATTGCGCGTCCGCCCGGACTCGGGCGAGGCTCATCTGGAACTGGCTCGCTACTACTTCTACGCTGCCATCTTCACGGACCGTAATGGTTACGACCGGGCACGTGACGAGTTGACGATCGCTCGCCGCAAATTGCCGAACAACTCTGAGGCGCTTTTGATCGCGGCCAAAATTGATAGGTGCCAAAATCGCTGGGACTCTGCGGTGACTAATCTTCGAAAGGCAACCGAACTCGATCCACGCGACGCTGAGGCCGGATACTGGCGCGGGATGACTTATTTTGAGATGCGGCGCTACTCCGAGTATGAACAACTCCTGACGAAGGATTCTGCGAGCGGCGACCCTTGGAGTCAGTGTTGGCTAGCGAGGATCAAGCTGGCGCAGGGCGATCCGGTCGCGGCTCAATCTCTTCTTGACCAAGTGCCGCTCGACTTTCGTCCGACCCGAGAGGTCTGGTGGCCCCGATTTGACGCAGCCCTTTACCTGCGTGATTACGACGCGGCAAGTCGGGTGATTGCTTCCACGCCTGGGGAGTGGGCGGATGAGGCCGCCGTGGCTGAGGGACAGGTTGCGCGTGCGCGTGGTGATAAGCAGAAGGCGCTGGCGGCGTTTGCAACCGCGCGAGAGAAGACCGACGCGATAGGGTTCCCCAAGGATGACATCGAATACTTGAGGGCAGTGTCGGAGATTGATGCCGGCCTTGGCCGAAAAGACGAGGCGATCCGTGAGGCACAGCGCGCGGTTGATCTTGCGCCGATTGCCAAGGACCCTCTCGATCGCACCTACTCAGTCGTCAACCTGGCGCTGGTTTACGCGTGGACCGGCGAGCGCGACCGCGCGCTCGAGCAACTCGAAATTGTCGCGGCGATCCCGGCTGGCCCGACATACGGCGATCTCCTCTTGAATCCGTGTTGGGATTCTTTGCGCGATGACCCGCGCTTCGACAAAATCGTCGCCGCCGCCAAGACTGCGAGCAGATAGCAGACACGAATTTGAAACTCGCTCGCTGCCCTGCTCGCTCGCCGCTACCCTCGCGGCTTTGCCTTCTATCTCGCTGATCCCACCAGCTCGGTTCACGAATTCACACCAATTGGTGAAGTGGATGCCGCAAGTAGTCTGAAATTTCGTGGCGATTCGTGTAATTCGTGTCCAGCAAATAGGGCTACAAAATCAAGCTTGTTGTTAGTCTGGCAGTCTGCTAAAAGCCAGGCAGGACTAACGAGAGGAGCTTGTCATCAAGCGACCATTCATCTGGTGCTGTCGGATGGAGCATAGCGGCAATGCCGTTTGCTCTCTAGCCTCGATCACATTTGCTCAGTTGCCAGCTCCGCGCCGTCGTGGACCTACAACGGTTGTGCCGGGCCAGGCGGAAGTCGAGCGCGTGATCGTGACCGGTTCGAATATTCCGACGGCGGAAGAAATCGGCCCGAACCCAGTGGACACGTATCGTCCGGCAGACATCGAAAAACTGGGCATCCGCAATGCAACGGACCTGACAACTTTTCTGCCACAGGAGGCGGGCGGCAACCAGCGAACCTGAACATCGCCAATGGCGGCGACGGTACTGTCCAATTCAACCTGCGCGGCTTGTTAGCCAAAGAAACCCTCGTGCTCGTTGACGGAAAACGTGTCGCCTTTGGTTCGTTGAACTGCCGTCGGGTTCAGCGGAGGCGTGGACATTAACCTCATTCCGTTTCCGATGATCGATCACATCGACATCCTGAAGGATGGCGCCTCGGCTGTGTACGGCTCGGACGCGATTACCGGCGTGGTCAACTTCTTTTTGGTCCACAAGTTCCGTGGCTTGGAGATCGGGGGCAGTTACGGAAACACAAACCTGGGAGCGTCCAACGACATGGGCGAGTGGGAGGCATGGATCAAAGCTGGCACCGGAGATGACAAAACAGAGATTGTGGTCATCGCCGATTTCTGGGAGCGCACCGGCGGCCTATTCAGCCGGACCGGGACATTTCCAGCAACGCGTTTCAAATCCCCTGTGGTGGATTCGACGTTCGCAGCGGGAACGTCCCGGGCTACATTGGAGATTCCGGCTTCCGGTTAATCCCGAGCATGTTTTTCGGCCCGGGCGGTCTTCCGCAGTTCGGTGTGAACACCCCGCTTCCGCATTCGGCTCCGAACGCGGCGACTTCTCCATTTTATAAGCGACTCTAACTCCGTTTGATCACCGGGACCCGGTCATTAATCCCAATGCATATCCAGGTGCCCCGGGTATCAACGATCCCAAGCAGTCCAACACGTTCCACAGACTCGGCACCGATTATAAGGGCGGCGGCGATTACTTCCTGCTATAACTTCGCGGCTGTAACCCCAGCGCTTCCGCCAGCGGACCGTCAGAGCCTTCTACGGTTCGTTCACGCGCGATCTGTGTGACAAATACCTGACGCTGTTTGCGGACTTTAAATATGTCCGCTCATTTTTCGATGCGTCCCTGGCGGCTGTTCCGTTTGAGCCCGACCCATTCAAGATCCCAGCCACTAACATAGCCTTTAGTCCATTCGGCATCAGTGTGCCAATCCAGAATCCGTTTAATCCCTTCACAGTCGCGGATACGACTATTCCGAATTTTTTTCCCGACGGAGGCGGTATCCCGGTGACTACCGGGGTTAGGTTTCGCGGCATTAACGACACCGGTCCGAGACATGAAAAGTTCACCTACTGGGATTCGCTGTTCGACGTTGGGCTACGTGGCGAGATGGGAGAATTTGGCGATTATTTCAAGACTTGGAACTGGGAGCTGGGTTTTCGTTATTCCCGCAACGAGGGACAGGATTTGTCCGTCGACGAAGTCAGCCAGCCTGGGTTACGGGAAGCACTGCTTGGATACGAACCCAGCTACGGCATTTGATCCGTTCCTGAATTTCAATGCCCACAACACCAAGGCGGCCAGAGCAGAGTTTACGTCAACCTGCATAACTCGGGCGAATATGAGTTGCCCATAGGTTATGTCACCATTAACGGTGACATGTTCAATCTTCCCGCCGGGCCGGTCTCCTTTGCTCTGGCGGTGAGTATGACGCGCCGAGGTGGACGCGCGATCGTGACTCGCTCAACACAACGTTTCAAAGCATCGGCTCGACGGATGGGGAAGGCGCACGGGTGAACCGCGATGTTTGGTCAATCTACCAGGAAGTGCGGGTACCTTTCACCAGCCCGACCTGGAACTTCCCCGGTTTCTACAGCTTCGAAGTTGACTTTGCCGAGCGCGAGGAATGGTACAGCCAGAACACCTCTGCCGTTCTAGCTTCTGGGGCCTTCCCATTTCAGCCGGCGGCGCACAGCCAGTATAACGCGCAGAAGCCAAAAATCTCGGTTCGCTGGCAGCCGCTTGATCCAAAATATATTGGCGCCCTTACCTTGCGTGGCAGCTACACCGAAGCGTTTCATGCGCCGGCCCTGTCGGAGATTTCACCCGCTTCCTCGGAGGGCTCCGCCGGCTTCGCTTTCGACCCATCTAACAAGACCAGTCCTATATCTCGGAGAAACGCATTATAGGAAATCCCAACCTAAAGCCGGAAGTGGCCTATGAATGGTCTTACGGAGCTGTTTACAGCCCGAAATGGATCAAGGGCCTGACGCTCAGCGCGGATTGGTGGCATATCGATATGCGATCGATCGCGTCCCTCCTCGGCGCGCAATTTCATTGTCGACAATAACTATCCCCGGTCTGGTTATCCGTGGTCCTCCTGTGAGTCCTGGTGAACCGGGCCCAATCATTTTGGTCATTGATCCCAACGAAAATCTTACAGGCGCGATTTTTGAAGGTCTCGACTACGAAGCGATCTATATTCTGGACTCTTCGATTTTTGGTCACGGCGATTTCGGCAGACTAACGGCAACGGTCAACGGCACGTGGCTATCCCGGGCTGAGCTTCAGATTTTACCTGATACAAAACGGTTCGGTATCGCGGGCGAAGTTTATTCCGCCGGGATTCACCCTGACCAGCTCGCTGCCATGGAATCGAGCCAATTTCAGTCTGTTCTACGACGGCCCGGCTGACACATGGATGCAGGGTTTGGATATTGGCGCGGTAGTCCACTACACCGGCCAATACGAAGATGACAATGTTAGTCTGACACGGATCTGCCAACAGGGAATTCGCCAAGCACAAACGCCGAGAAGTGGGCCTTTGCCTTGGCGCGCGCGGAAAGTGGCGGAGTGGACTACGCTCGATCTGATCGCAAACTACACGTTTAACCTGCCGCCGCCCGCTCCGGCCGAGGTTCCTGGCTTTGCCAAGGATGGCGGTAAAAATGTTAAGATGAAGGACGGCAAGGAGAAAAACGTCATACCTGTCTCCACAGCCGAATACAATCCCTGTGGATGGCGCGGTTGGTTGAATAACACCACGGTCACCCTTGGGATGCAGAACGTGTTAGACGCAGATCCGCCATTCGTGGCCGGCAACTTCGAGAACGGCTACGATGAATCGCTTGCCACGATCAAAGGCCGGTTCTGGTACGTCCAGCTAAAGAAGAGATTCTAAGACTTAAGGCAGACATTGCAACTCTCTACGGCGAGCAATTCACCGAAACATTAAGCCGATTTCCCTGCTCGGGATTCATTGCCGATGGCTCGCCGATTACGGTTCAGAGGCGCGAGGTACTGTCGGCGTCTATACCTGCCGCGTCGAACAGGGTAAAACCAAGATCAAACGCCTCGCGCATCAGCCCGATCTCTTAGCCCTCGGTAAGATTTCCCCTACCAGCCACTTGAAATCGTCTATAAGCCAAAGCCAACTTCGCTTACCGTCAGGTCAGTGTTTTTGTATGTGCGGAACTTCATTAACCGGAGTGTTCCCACAGAGGCCGCGGAGGGAAAAAAAACTCTATCTCCGTGTGCTCCGTTGTCCTGGGTGGTTAAATCAGCGCCCGGAAGCGAGGCCAGACGCTATTCTAATGGTTGCTCACAACGTGCGGCGCGGCTTTGTTCAGTTCCAACTGGGCGCTCACTCTCTCGATTCGAGCGGCCTGCTGCCTCACCGTTGCAGCAAGTAACTCAATTTCCGTCTGCTGCTTCGCGCCAGCAGTTTCCTGTTTTGCCATAGTTGATTTGAGCTGTGAAATGATTGCTTGCTGTTGCTCAACTTTCCGGTGCTGTTTGAGGAACTCATTGAGCAACATCGCGTTCACCTGTTCGTAGCGCACACTGTAGGGTTTCCCTTCTTTGTCGCGCACCACCAAGTTGGGATTCACCTTTTCTACTTCCTCGGCCACGAGGCCAAATTGCGGGATGCTATCGGGGTCAATGTCTTTCTTGTAGCGAAAGGTCACCGGTTTAAGCGCGAGAATTCCTTCGCTCGCTTTGCCCATCGGCTTAATCTCCGCCTTGAACCGTTGCGAGGACGGCGCTACGCCAAGTTGACCGGTGCTGCCTACAACTACTGCTATGCCTGTAACTCCTACACCATGAATCCCGGCAACAAGTGTCTTGGTCTGAACTCCTGATTTGCCAATTCGAATGGTGTTCGCTTCGCCCGCCACTCCAAGCACGTTGGCCCCAATATCAATGTTATTGCTGCCGGTGGTAAGATTTGAACCGGCTGAAGCGCCCACTGCGATGTTGTGGTTGCCGGTGGTGTTGTGTCCGAGCGCAGAATCGCCGGTGGACACGTTACCGCCGCCGGTGGTGTTGCTAAAGAGCGCGCCACTGCCGTTGGCCACGTTGGCGTTGCCGGTAGCGTTGTCGTTGAGGGCCTGAAAACCGCTGGCCGTATTGTTGTTGCCGGTGGTGTTGCTGAAGAGTGCTCCAGCGCCGCTGGCTGTATTGTCAATGCCGATGGTATTCGAGGCGAGTGCGCCCTGACCGAAGGCGCTGTTAAACGTGCCAACAGTATTGCTCAAGAGCGCCAGACCTCCGTTGGCAGTGTTGAAGTTGCCGGTGGTGTTTGAATTGAGTGCGGCATACCCCGTAGCAGTGTTCTGCGCGCCGCTCGTGTTCGCTAAGAGAGCCTGAGAACCGTCGGCAGTGTTCTTACTGGCGCTATTGTTTGCGAGCGCATCAAAACCGGTCGCGGTATTTTCGGTGCCGGTGGCATTGCCAGTAAGCGCTGCAAAACCGACAGCCGTGTTGTTGCTCGCGTTGGTATTGCTGTTGAGCGCAAAAGAACCAGTGGCGGTATTTTCGCCCCCGGTGGTGTTGGAAAAGAGCGCCCGCTCGCCAATGGCCGTGTTGTTGCGGCCGGTGGTGAGGCTGAACAGAGCGTTCGCGCCTTCAGCAGTGTTCGCGCCGGGATAAAATCCGTCCGGTGCAGGGGGCGGGAGTAAGGCTCGAGTTGTCGGCGGAAGCGCAAAACAGGCGAGCGCTAGCGGGATGAGAAACAGGCCGAGGCGCAAGGGCGACTCATCTATCGATTTTCTTAAGCATAGCCTTGTCATATTTTGTTGGGACTGGATTGTTGTTGGAGCGTTTGGATTTCCGTATTGGTTTTGAAACGATGTCCGTCATCGTACTGGCTGGAAGTAGTGCTGGGCGACATACCGACCGATTGTGCGCCCAAGGTTCGCGCCTTGCAAACAGGAGTTCCGGAAGAAGAGGAGAAATCCTCTGCTACAGCGGCGGTACGTTCCGGTCAGCTTTTCGCGCGACTGGAACAGATGGCGGAACGCGCGTGTGAGGAAAGCGAAGCGTGGTTCGGCGGCGAATTACTTCGCCAGCAATTGCCTGCAGCACAAACGGCAAAATCCCGCCATGCCGATAATAATCGATCTCGATCGGCGTATCGATGCGAAGCTTCACTGGCAACGCGCGTTTCTCCCCGTTCGTGCTTTCGATCTCCAGCGTGACCTGTTGTCCTGGTTTGATCGAGTCGGACAATCCCGTGATCGAAAACTTCTCCGAACCGTCCAGCCCGAGCGATTGCGCGGATGTGCCTTCAAGAAATTGCAACGGCAATACGCCCATTCCAACCAGGTTCGAGCGGTGAATTCGCTCAAAGCTTGCCGCGATAACCGCTTTCACGCCTAACAAACGCGTCCCTTTCGCCGCCCAATCGCGCGACGAACCTGTCCCGTATTCGTGACCGGCGAGAATGACCAACGGAGTCCTTGTTTCCGCATATTTCATCGCCGCATCGAAGATCGACATCTGTTCGCCCTCGCCATTCCCATAATATTTCGTCACGCCGCCTTCCGTTCCGGGCACCATCAGGTTTTTGATTCGCACATTCGCGAATGTGCCGCGGGTCATCACCAGGTCATTGCCGCGGCGGCTGCCGTAACTGTTGAAATCGCGCGGCTGAATTCCGCGCGACATCAAATATTTTCCGGCGGGCGAACTCTCTTTGATTGCTCCCGCCGGCGAAATGTGATCGGTCGTCACTGTGTCGCCGAAAATGCCAAGCGCGCGCGCGCTCCGGATTTCGGCGATGTGGCCGGGCTCCATCGAAAAGTTTTCGAAGAACGGCGGATCATGAATGTAATCGCTTTTCTCGTCCCACTGATAAATGTCGCCTGTGCTCGATGGAATTTCGTTCCACTTCGGATTTTGCTCCGCGAAATTGCGATAAAATTTGTGAAACGTTTCCGGCGTGAGCGCTGCTCTGCATCGTGTCGCTGGATCTCGCTAAGAGTTGGCCAGAGATCGCGAAGGAAAGTTTCTTTGCCGTCCTTGTCCTTGCCAAGTGGGTCGCGGGAAAGATCGATGTGAACTCGACCGGCGAGCGCAAAGGCGACAACCAGCGGCGGCGACATCAGAAAATTCGCTTTGATATGCTGGTGCACGCGGGCTTCAAAATTTCGGTTTCCCGAAAGAACCGACGCTGCAACCAGATCGTATTTGTGGATCGTCTTCTCGATGTTTGGATGCAGCGGCCCCGAGTTGCCGATGCAAGTCGTGCAACCGTAGCCGACGAGATTGAATCCGAGCTGGTCGAGATATGTTTGGAGTCCGGTCTTTTCCAAGTAATCGGAAACAACGCGCGACCCGGGTGCGAGCGACGTTTTCACGCCAGGATCGACATGCAGACCGCGTTCGACTGCTTTTTTCGCCAACAATCCAGCCGCAATCATCACGCTCGGGTTGCTCGTGTTTGTGCAGCTTGTTATCGCGGCGATCAGAACGCTGCCATGGCCAATGTGAGTGCGCCCATGTCGGAACACCTGACTCGATTCAGCTTCAATTTCTTTGCCCGGATCGGGTGTTGGCCGGTTTGAAACCATCTCAAGCACGTTGAGTGCTTCGCCGGGTCTGATTCCCTGATCCTCTTTGGTATCGGTAGAAAACATTGCGCCGTCGCGCGGCGCGCTCCCATTCAATTCCACAGCATGTTTTTCACGCAGATCGATCTGTTTCTTTCCGTAGCCGCCGTCGTGCACCGGTGTTTCAAGAAGTTCGCGAAACTTTCTCCCAAGCTCTGGCAAATCAATCCGGTCCTGAGGCCTCTTCGGTCCGGCGACGCTCGGCTGCACCTCCGCCAGATCCAAATCGATATCAACGCTGTAATCAATTTCGCCTTTTCGCGGCATGCCAAACATCTTCTGGGCGCGAAAATAATTTTCGAAAGCAAGGCATTGCTCTTCAGTGCGTCCCGTAGCTCGCAAATAATTCACTGACTCGTGGTCAACCGGGAAAAAGCCCATCGTCGCACCGTACTCGGGCGACATGTTGCCGATGGTTGCGCGGTCAGGCACCGGCAGCGATGCGGCGCCCTCACCGTAAAATTCCACAAATTTGCCAACGACCTTTTGCGCGCGCAGCAATTGCGTGATGTGCAAGACGAGATCGGTCGCAGTCACTCCCTCGCGCAATTGTCCGGTCAGGTGCACGCCTACCACTTCCGGTGTCAAAAAGTAAACCGGCTGCCCGAGCATCCCGGCTTCCGCCTCAATTCCACCGACGCCCCAGCCAACCACGCCGAGACCGTTGATCATTGTCGTGTGCGAATCCGTGCCGACCAGTGTGTCGGGGAAGTAAATAGTCGATAGTTGATTGTTGATAGTTGATTGAGTGGAAAGGACGCCTTTCGCGAGGTATTCCAGATTCACCTGATGCACGATGCCGATTCCCGGCGGAATGAGCTGGAAAGTCTTGAACGCTTGCTGACCCCACTTCAGAAACTGGTAACGCTCGCGATTGCGCTTGAACTCCATGTCCAAATTGAGTTCCAACGCGCGCGACGAACCGAAGAAATCGACCTGCACAGAGTGATCGACAACAAGATCGACCGGCACAAGCGGCTCGATGATCTTCGGGTCGCTTCCGAGCCGTTGCACGGCGCTGCGCATCGCCGCGAGGTCGACAATCAGCGGAACTCCGGTGAAGTCCTGCAAAACAATGCGCGCAACGACGAATGGGATCTCCTCGTTCGCGGGGGATTTCGCGTTCCATTTTGCAAGCGCTTCAACATCTTTGCGCCGGACCTTTTTTCCGTCGCAGTTACGCAACACCGATTCGAGGACAATCCGGATGCTTACCGGCAACCGCGAGATTTTGCCGACTTCTTGTTCTTCCAGCGCCGGCAGCGAATGAAGAAAACCTTCGCGCCCCTCACCTGGATCGAATTTCCTCAGCGTTTTAAATTCATCGTTCATTTGAAGAAAGAAGAGACAAATTTGGAATCCAGGAGACAGGAAGACGCAACAAAGAATCAATATCCGAAAATGATTCTGTGTTTCCTGGTTTCATGGATTCCAGATTCAAATTCATTTCAGCTCAGCCAGCTTCGCTTTAATCTTCTCGAAATTTGGCAACTGCCGTGCGTCGTCATTGCTCTCGGCGTATTGGATCACCCCGTTCTTGTCGACGATGAACGCAGAGCGCTTGGGTACGCCGCTCATCCCGAGATTCATTTGCGGCAGGAACGAGTCGTACATCACGCCATATTCCTTCGCGATTTTATGTTCATAATCGCTCAGCAAAGGCACCGTGATCTTTTCCTTCTGCGCCCATGCTTCCTGTGCAAATGGATTGTCGCCGCTGATTCCGTAAACGACAGCATTCAAACTCGTATAAGCGTTCAGGCCCGCACTGACCTCACACATTTCCGTGGTGCAGGTGGCCGTGAACGCCATCGGAAAGAAAAGCAGTAATGTGTTTCCTTTCGCGAAATTCTCGCTAAGCCTGATCTGTTTCGGCCCTTCAGCGGTTTTTGTCGATAAGGTGAAGTCTGGCGCTTTAGTTCCAACGGCAAGTCGCATAAGTGAATTCTCCGTTTGTGATTTTGGTGCGAAAATTCAGTATAGGTTTGGCATTCAACGGGTCAAAGGAGATCGTGAAAGCGTTGAAGCGGCGAGTCTAAATGTCATTCTGATCCCGCCGTCGCGGGAGAAGAATCTCTAGCTATTTCTTCCAGCGACGCTGAGATCAAGATCAGAGATGTTTCGCCTTGCTCAACATGACAGGGAGGCGGTAGACGCTTTACCCTTTAACGTCTTAGAATGGAACTGTTCTGGTGGTTTTTGACGATTGTGCTTTTCGCTGTCGGTTTGATCGGCACGATCGCGCCAGTTCTCCCAGGTACCACCATTATTCTCGCCGCTGCGATCATTCATCGGATCATGCTCGGCCCGGACAAGAGCATTGGCTGGCACACGATCATTGTGCTGGTGCTGCTGACGCTTGCGACGTACGGGCTCGATCTTCTCGCTGGCTATTTCGGCGCGAAATATTTCGGCGCAACGAAATGGGGAACGTTCGGCGCGGTTCTGGGGGCGCTCGTCGGATTGTTCTTCGGCCTGATTGGCCTGTTCGTTGGCCCGGTGATTGGCGCGATCATCGGTGAAGTCATCGCGGGCAAACGCATGATTGACGCTGGCCGTGCGGGGTGGGGAAGTTTGCTAGGGAACCTTGGCGCCATGCTCGCCAAGCTAATCATCGCGCTGGCAATGATTATCATTTTTCTGGTGAATGTGCCCTCGCCATTTTGATTGTAGGGCAACCGCTCCGGTTGCCGAGATTCAGGGTGGCAGTCGGTGCCGGCCCTACAATTCGCTTTCCTGCCTGCTTTCCTGCGTTCCTGATTCATGGTTTCGTGGCTTCCAGATTTCTGTTTTGATAGTAATTTCCGAGCCGATGGCAGATGATCGCTGGTGAGTCCCTTGCGGCTCGCTGGAGGAAAGTCCGAACACCATACGGCAGCATGCCGCGTAAAATACGCGGGCGCCGCGGTTGAGAAAACTGGCGGTGACGGAAAGTGTCACAGAAAACACACCGCCGGTTCTTTGGCAACTACAACTGTAGGGGAAGCTGACAGCTTCCCGTCTAGGACAGGCAAGGGTGAAAAGGCGAGGTAAGAGCTCACCGCTCGCGGAGCAATTCGCGAGGCACGAAAAACCCCATGCGGTGCAAGACAAAACAGAGGAAGGGCAGCCGGCCCGATAAAATCCTCGGGTATCGTCGCACTATGGTCCCGCGACAGCGGGACCGGCAATCGTCCCGCGCATGCGCGGAAGGATGAGATGAATGATCATTCGCGTGAGAAATCACGCAGACAGAATTCGGCTTATCGCCATCGAAACTATGAAGGGCGCTTTCGGAAACGAAGGCGCCCTTCGCTTTTTTAGGCTACAGACGGCGTGAGCTTAGATTTTTTGCGAAGGAGCGGAAGCACTTTTTCCACCAGCGCGTCGGCTGTGATGCCGTGCTTCTTCCGGAGGATCGGGACGGCGCCGTGTTCGATAAATTGATCGGGCCAACCGATCCGCACCACAGGTGTATTGATCATCTGCGAGTGCAGATGTTCCATCACCGCGCAACCAAAACCGTTGTATAAAACGTGATCTTCGATCGTGCAGACCACGTCCACGCTGCGCGCGAAAAACTCTAGCGTGCCGGTGTCCATCGGTTTGATCCAACGCGGATTAATAAGCGCAACGGAAATTCCTTTTTCTTCGAGCTTGCGCGCGGCTTCTTCGGCAACCTCAAACATGTTGCCCAGCCCGAAGATCGCCACCTCGCGGCCGTGTTGCACGACTTCCGCTTTGCCAATCTCAAGGAGTTTTGGTTCCGATTTGATTTGCGCGCCTGTTCCCGGACCTCGCGGATAGCGGACGGCGATTGGACCCGAGTTATAGTGCGCCATTGTCCAGAGCATATCGACGAATTCGTCTTCGTCCTTCGGCTGCATGTGCACCCAATTCGGGATGTGGCGCAGATAACCGATGTCGAACAAACCATGATGGGTCGGGCCATCGTCCCCGCTTAATCCAGCGCGGTCCATGCAGAGCCTGACATTTAGTCTTTGGATCGCCATGTCATGAATCGCCATGTCGTAGGCGCGCTGAAAAAACGTGGAATAGATCGTGAGAAACGGCGTCATGCCTTGCGTCGCTAACCCACAGGCGAAAAGAGCAGCATGCTCTTCCGCAATGCCGACGTCGAAGTAGCGAGTGGGGTGCGCCTTGGCGAAATGCGAAAGGCCCGTCCCGCTCGGCATCGCCGCCGTGATGGCGACGAGCTTCTGATTGGTGTCTGCGAATTTCGCCAGCGTCTTGCCAATGATTTCCGAATAGGTTGGAGTCGCCGTCGGCGCAGTCTCGCCACTCTCGATCTTGTATTTGCCGAGACCGTGAAACTTGTCAGGCTGTTTAATAGCCGGTTCGTACCCTTTGCCTTTTTTCGTAAGAATGTGCAGCAGCACCGGCTCTTCCTGCGTCCTCAAAAACTCGAATGTCCGTATCAATAACGGGATATCGTGTCCATCGATCGGGCCGTAGTAGCGGAGACCGAGTTCCTCGAAAATTACGCTCGGCACGAGCAACCCCTTGACGCTTTCTTCCACCTTATGCGCGAGCTGCACGCCGGTTTTTCCAAGAATCGCCTGGACGAAATCGCGCGCCTTATCGTGTAGATGCGCGTAAGTGGGATTCGTCACGATGCTGTTTAGGTAGTTAGCGATCGCGCCTACGTTTTTTGCGATCGACCACTCGTTGTCGTTGAGCACGACGATGAATCGCTTGGTATGCGTTTTGACATTGTTGAGCGCTTCGTAGCTGATTCCACAGGTGAACGCAGCATCGCCCGCGACTACGACAACGTTTTCATCGCCGCCGCGCAGATCTCGTCCCACAGCCATGCCGAGACCGGCGGAAAGCGCCGTGCCAGCATGACCGGCACCGTAGCAATCGTGTTCGCTTTCCGTGCGCAAAAGAAATCCGTTGAGGCCTTCGAATTGCCGCATCGTGTGAAAACGGTCGAGCCGGCCGGTGAACATTTTATGCACGTAGCCCTGATGGCTGACGTCCATGAGGATACGATCACGCGGGGTGTCGAACACGCGATGCAACGCAATCGTGAGCTCAGTCACGCCGAGATTCGGTCCCAGATGTCCCCCGGTTTGCGAGAGAACCTTGATCAGTTCATCGCGCACTTCCTGCGCGAGCTGCGGGAGATCCTGTTCACGAAGCGCTTTGATGTCGGCTGGCGAACGGATTCCGTCGAGCAAACGCTTCGGCGCCTCTGTGGTCTCAGCCGCTTGCGGATTTTCAGAAGAGTTTGATTTCGTCATCGATACTTTCGGATTCGACCGCCGTTTTCTCGGGAGGACCCATTTCCTGCGTCGGCTCGAATTCTTGGACTACGGCTTTGCCAGCGCTGTTACGGGTAATGATCTCGATCTTTTGCTCGGCATTCGCAAGACGCTCTTGGCAGGTTTTTACCAGCTTCATGCCTTCCTCGTAGCGGACAATCAGATCTTCGAGTGGCAACTTACCTGATTCCATCTGCTCGACAATTTTCTCGAGCCGATCCATCGCGCCCTCAAAGTTCAGCTCTGCCTCGCGCGGCTTTGGTTTACTACTCATGGGGAAAACGGAGGAATTAAGCACAGCTTAGCTTGGAAAAAAGGGCGACTTCCGTTTGTAGTGTCCCCTGTCTTCAGTGGATTTCATGTGGAATACCGCGAATGCCGATGCGCTGAGGACAGCGCACGCTACAGCAATCCACGCGAAATAAACGCTCGCGGCAGTTTGAAGGTCAGCGAATGTTCACTCCCTAATCAGCGGAACATGCGCTTATTCCAACTCCCTCAGCGCCGTCAATCAAAGCAAACGGCTCAGACATCGTCGTCATCTACATCCCTCTACTTGATGTGGGACGCCGTTGCGCGTTTCGCCAGCGAAATTCGGACCAGCGAATTCATGTCGGACATGATTAACCGCCGAGACGCTTACGGGAGCGAAGGCGGAATGGGAGCGCTCGATTGCGCAACGCTCTACGGATTGACGCGCTGGTTGCGCCCTGTGGTGCTCGTCGAGTCGGGTGGGTTTATCGGCATGTCCTCTGCGTTCATCTTGAAAGCACTTGCGGATGAAAGGCTTGCTTCATCGAAGCTCTACAGCATTGAATTGAGCCTAGAGTGCGAACAAGGCGTCCTGATTCCCGAGGCACTGCGATCTTCTAGTGGCTTCGTGCCGATGCGCGGTCGGATCGAAGATTTTCTCAAAGGCGACCAGCTACCGCGCTCCATCGACATGTTCTTGCACGACAGCTCACATAGCTATCGACACATGCTCTGGGAATTTCGGCAGTTCTGGCCGCGCCTGCGCGACGGCGGATTGCTCGTGTCACACGATGTCCAAATGAACGCTGCGTTTCCTGAATTCGTTACCAAAACGTACGCGCACGAAAAAAAGACCGGCCGCCGCGATGTGCAGCGCACCTCGCATTACGAATGGGGCCGCTGGGGTTACCTCGGGTTCGCGATCAAGAAAGACAGTCGCTAACATGCGCCTTGTCGATGTTATTTCGCGGCAGGACGCGCGGCATCGCCTCGCGATCGGACTCGCCGTCGGTGGGCTGGTTTTCTTTGCCACACGCGGACATCTTCGGCTCTGGAGTGCCGCAATTGCAGGTTGGAATGCAGTCGCTGTCGTTATCCTTGCGCTTGATTGGGCGACAATTCTGACGACACCGCGCCGCAAAATATGCGAAGTAGCGCAGCAACAAGATCTCAGCCGCTTCCTGGTTTTCATTTTTGTCGTAGTCACTTCATCCGCTGCCTTGTTCGCAGTCGGATTTCTCGTCAGCGTGAAACAGAGTCAGAGCGGCAGCCATTTCATCATTCATGTTTTGCTCACGTTGCTGACCGTGATCTTTTCCTGGATGCTGGTTCATACGGTTTATGGGTTCCGGTATGCGCATGCGTTTTACGGCGATAGCGATGAGCCCGGCGTGAATCGGTTTGCTGGCGGATTGGTTTTTCCCGGCGATCGGCCGCCGGATTACTTTGACTTTGCTTATTTTTCGTTTGTGATCGGCATGTGTTGTCAGGTGTCGGACGTGCAGATCACTTCACGACGCATGCGCCGCATCGCGCTCTTCCACAGCGTTCTTTCGTTTGGATTCAACACGATGATTCTGGCGCTGCTGATTAACACCGTGTCGGGTCTGTTATAGTCGGACTGCGCTTCAGCAAGATGCTGATCACTATTGGAGCAGCCGTTTTCCTTTCGCAGATTCGCTGATTAATTTTGCCAGCCGAGCCATTCGCGTTTCTTCTTTCTTCGCGCTGGCAATCCACCAACCGATCATCTTTCGATACGATGGCGGTTGGTTTTCGAAAAAGTTCAAGGCTGCGTTGTTCTTCTTCAGGAACGCTGCGTACGGCTCGCTCAATTCGGTGCTTCGTTGTTCGTACGAATAAATGCCTGACTTATTCTCGATCCGCGCCGCGAACGCTTTTAATCCAGTCGGTCGCATTTGTTTTTGCCTAACGAGCTCCTCGGCACGCTTGATGTTGATCGCGCTCCAAATGCTGCCGCGTCGCCTTGGCGTGAACCGAATTTGGTAACTGATTTCGTCAACGCGCTTCCGAATTCCGTCGATCCAACCGAAGCAGAGCGCTTGATCGACCGACTCGGGCCAGGTGATGCTCGGCTTTCCCGAATCGTTTTTGTAAAACCCAACCCAAAGCTGGGTCGCCGTCGCGTGATTCCTCTCCAGCCAGATTCGGAAATCGTCGGGCGTTCGAAAAAATTTCGGCTTCAACCGATCTGCTTTTTGTAAGCGGCGGCGTCCTTCAGATTTTTGAGGTCTTCGGGATTTTCGATCTTGAGAATGAATATCCACCCTTGCCCGTACGGTTCGCGGTTGATCAGGCCGGGGTCGGATTCGAGCGCCTTGTTTCCCTCGAGAACCGTGCCTTTGACCGGCGCGTAGATATCGCTCGCCGCTTTCACTGATTCGACAACCGCGATCGGTTCCTTGGGATTCACCTGCCGTTCGAGTTTGGGCAGCTCGACATAAACGACGTCAGTCAATTCCGATTGCGCGTGATCCGTGATTCCGACGCGGATGTTGTCGCCTTCGCGCTTAATCCATTCGTGACTTTCAGTGTAGAGCAAATCGTCTGGGATCATCATGATGCTGGTTTTCTGTAGAGCGGTTTCTTTTCCACGGTGGCTGGGAATTTTTGCGCGCGAATCTCGATGTCAATCTCAGCGCCGATTTTTGCGTGCGCCGATGACACATACGCCATACCGACGCCCCAGTTCAAGCTCGGAGAAAGCGTGCCGCTGGTCACTTCCCCAATGCGCTCGCCATCGCGAAAAACGGTGTAGTGCGGTCGCGGCGGCGCACCCTTCTGCTTCATCCGGAACGGCACAAGCTTTTCGCGAGGACCGAATTCTTTTGTCTTCGCCAAAGCATCGCGACCGACGAAGTCTGCTTTAGCCAGATCGACGAAGAATCCGAGTCCCGCCTCGATCGGATTTCGTTCCGGCGAGAGATCGGAACCGTTGAGCGGGTAGCACATTTCCAATCTCAACGTATCGCGCGCGCCCAGGCCGCAAGGCTTAATTCCAAACTGCTTACCTCGCTCGAACACCGCGTTCCAAAACTTCACCGCGTCGTTTGTATGGAAGAAAACTTCGATGCCATCCTCGCCGGTGTACCCGGTGCGGGCGACCGAAACGCTCGTTGCGTCAAATGGAACATCCATGATGTGGTTTCTCGCCGGCAGTTCGATGTCTTTACCGAAGAGGGCATGAAACAGAGCCATGGTCTGCGGGCCTTGAATCGCCACTGCGCCAAAATCCGCACTGCGACTTGCAAGCGTGCAAGGAGCGGCAGTCTCCAGTCCGCCGCCGGGGCGATCTGGAGATCGCACCTCCTTGAGATGATTTTGCAGCCATGCAAAATCTTCATCCGCGCGGGCAGCATTCACGACGAGCAAATATTTCTGCTGGTCGATGCGATACACGATCAGATCGTCAATGATCCCGCCGCGGTCATTGAGCAAAAATGTGTATTGACCCGTACGGACGTCGAGCTTCGCGACGTTGTTAGTCAGCATGGCGTTCAGCCAATCGCCAGCACCGGCGCCGTCGACGATGAACTGGCCCATGTGCGAAATATCGAAGACGCCGACATTATTCCGCACTGCCAGATGTTCCTCGACGATGCTGGTGTACTGCACCGGCATGAGCCAGCCGGCAAATGGAACCATCTTCGCGCCGAGCCTTACGTGCTCATCGTAAAGCGCGGTCTTTTTATGCGCCGTCTCGCTCACGCGCCAAACTAAACGGCGCTGTGATGATGCGCAAAGGTGGATCGGCTTCTCTGAAGACGATAAAATTATCGCGTTGAGCACAACGCGATCCACCTTGCACGTGAACTGCGCGACATTACCGTGCGCCAACAATGACCTGGCTGGATAAACTCGAACGCCGTTTTGGTTTTCTGGGCATTCCGGGACTGATCCGGATCGTGATTGGCTTCACCGCGCTGGTTTACGTGCTGGTTTATCTTAATCGCGGTTTCGAATCGTTTCTAACGCTCGATCCGGCTTTGATTCTTCGAGGCCAGGTTTGGCGGCTCGTCACCTACATCTTTCTTCCGCAGACGTTCAGTCCACTGTGGGTGCTTCTCGCGCTTTGGTTTCTCTGGTTCATCGGCGAAGGTCTCGAACGCGCATGGGGCCCCTTCCGGCTGACGCTCTATTTCGTCGTAGGAATGATTGGCACGACCATCGCGGCGTTCTTTTTCGGCGGCTATTTCTCCAATGGCATGCTCATCACGTCATTGTTCTTCGCCTTCGCGCGTTTTTATCCCGAGGAAGTTATCTACATCCTTTTTATTCTCCCTGTAAAAATCAAATGGCTGGCGTGGGTTTATGCAGCGTTTTTGATGCTCGGATTTTTTATGGGACCGAACTCGTATCGCGCAGCACTCATTGCTGCATTCATTAACTATTTCATTTTCTTTGGACCGGAAATTATTCATCAAGCGCGACATCGGCGCGACGTCTCGACACGGCGCAGACGTTTTGAAACCGACTCACGCAGCCCAGCTGAAACGCTCCATCGCTGCGCGGTCTGTGGCGCCACCGAGCTAAGCGATCCAAATCTTGATTTCCGGGTCGCGCGCGACGGCGAGGAATATTGCATGGCGCATCTGCCGAAGGTGGGAAGCGCCGTTCAAGGTAGCGGCGATTGACTTCAATCGCCTGCAGGCGGTTCGGGTGAACTGCCCCTACCTCCTTGACCAATAAATGGCACGCCCGAAACTACCGCGATGACTGACAAGAACACCACGCTCGTCCCTGAACAAGGCTGGCATTGCGTGCATTTATTCTACCGAATCGAGTACGGCCAATGGCAGTTACTTAGCCGCGAGGAACAAAATGCCGCGAAAACGAATCTAGCGTCGCTAGTGCAGGAGGTGCGCGCGATGGATTCCACTCAGTTGCTCACGCTCGGCGTGGTGACGCCGAAGGCCGACATAGGGTTCATGCTGATCACGCCCGATTTGCACGATGCCAATAGCATTGAGAAACGATTGTCTATCTCGTTAGGCCCGGACGTGCTCACGCCGGTGTACGGCTATTTGTCGCTGACCGAAGAGAGCGAATACATCACGACCGAGGAAGAATACGCGCAGACCCTCGAATCGAGTGTCCGGAAGGATTCTGCAAAGCTCGAAGAAGCGTTGGGATCATTTCGCGAACGAATCAAACATTATCGACAGGACCGTGTTTATCCCACGTTGCCCGATTGGCCGCTGGTTTGTTTCTATAACATGAGCAAGCGTCGCGGTGAGCAACGCAACTGGTATGCGCTGCCGTATGATGAACGCCGCAAACTGATGAAAGGACACGCCAGTGTCGGCCGCGAGTTCGCCGGCAAAGTCAAACAGCTGATCACCGGTTCGACCGGTCTCGACGACGCGGAATGGGGCGTGACTTTGTTCGCGCGCGACACATTTCAGATCAAAGCCATCGTTTACAAAATGCGATTCGACCCGGTCAGCGCCGAGTACGCTGACTTCGGCGAATTTTATATCGGCATTCAATTGCCGCTCGACGAATTGTTCCGGCGCTTGCAACTGTGATAATCTTCCGCTTCCTCTTAGTTTTACTCTGTTTCGATCGGTCCTCGACCTACGAAGATCAAGATTCATAGGAAGCGGAAGATTGTTTTGGATGGGTGACAGAGCGGTTGATTGTGCACGCCTGGAAAGCGTGTGTGCCGAAAGGCACCGGGGGTTCGAATCCCCCCCCCATCCGCCATACTTTATGAATGCTGATAGACGAACAGGTTGGCTGATCTTTTTCTGGTTGGGAAGCGTCAGACTTTCGCTGGCGGAGACAAACCCGATTAGGAGGATTCTTCTAATCGCTGTTCAGTCCGACTATCTGCCTGGGCCGGCTCCTGAATAAAAGTTTCTATGATCGTTAGCAGCTCGTGGATCGCGCGTACTTCTTCTTTGATACTGCGCTGGAGCATTTTAATAAGAGCGACACCTTGCGGCGAAAGCGATTCTTCGCGCAGCAGAAGTTGCAGCACTAGCAATGTCGGACCAAGTGGTTCGTGCAGTCGGTGCCTGATGAGCTTAATCAGCTCCGCTCTTGCAGGTGCGTCCATTGATTCAGCTTCAGCGGACAACGGCGCAGAGTTTTTTTGATCACGGCTTTCCATCGATTCGTCCCTCTAAATACTTATTACGCACGCAAGCCATCATCGAGACGCTTCTTGGATCGGAAAAAATCCGGCGGTCATCAGATTTTTCTGCACTTTTCGCCAAACCGCTAATTACTCGCCGGGCACAGTTCGCCTCGCGTTGCCTTTACGAATCCGAACGACGCGATGTGCCAATGGCGCTCGCCGCGTCACTGTTTCCCAATCACCTGCAAATCCTGCCGCAGCTTGACCCTGCTGCCGTGTGGCAGGAAGCCGCGAAAGTTCACGGTGGGGTAAATCATGCAATCGCGTCCGATAACCGAGCCGGGATTGATGACCGAATTGCAACCGATCTCGGTTCTGTCGCCGACGATTGCGCCGAATTTTCTTAGGCCCGTGGGAATGTCGCCATCTGGCGTGCTCACCGTGATTTCGCCGTGATTAAGTTTTACGTTTGAGAGAATCACGCCTGCACCGAGGTGTGCATGGTGCCCAAGGATGGAGTCGCCGACGTAATTGAAATGCGGCACCTGTGCTTCATCGAACAGGATGCAGTTCTTGAATTCGCATGAATTGCCCATTACGACGCCATTGCCGGCGATAACGTTCTCGCGCACGTAGCAACCGCTGCGAATCTGGCAGTTTTCGCCGATCCACGCCGGGCCTTTCAACACCGCGCCCTGCTCAATGACCGTTCCTCTGCCGACGAACACGCGATTGCTGATGAATGGCTTGCCGATTAACTCCGCGAAGACGGCCGGCTTCAACCGGAATTGCAAGTAACTCGCGATCTGTTTGAGCGCGTCCCAGACGTAATTCTGGTTCTCAAACAGCTTCTGGTGAGCCGTGTGTTCGAGGTCCAGGAAATCGGCAGGAGCAAACATTTCAATATGCGACGCACCCGCGGCTCACAACTTGCCGAGCGTCACGTATTCGCCGTTCGGCTGCTGGAACCATTCCGGCAGCTCAATCCCCGAGTCCACGATACTTTCGTAGCAGTTTTGCGTGATCATTCCTCGCCGGGTGCTTTCGCCAAACACTGCGTAATTTTTCTCCGTCACGAACAACCTGTGTTCGGGCAGCTTGGGAATGTCGTCCTTGAGATCATCCATTGCCTTGGCGCTGGGAATGTGATCAGGCAGATTCTTGAAGAGATAGCGAAGCACCTTGGCACGCATGATCTGATGGATCCATATCTGCCACCAACCTTTTCGTTCGAGATAAACATCGCCGAATAGGTTTTTCACTTTGTGCGGGTGGAGTGTAAGGCGGGGAATGCTCAATAGCGCTCTGCATCTGCAGAACAGAAGGCCGTCAATTCCAGGTGAACGCATCGCGTGAGAAATCAGTTTGGCGACAGTGTCGGTCGGAAGCTGAATCGGGTACTTGTCGTCCACGCACCAGTAAATCCATTCCTCGTCATCGATGTCGGCCAGCAAATGCAGGATGGTTCCCTTGATGTCCTCGGGCGCCGCGTGGTACTTGATTCGATCGGTGTCGGTTCCGCGAAGCTCCTGGTATGGAACCTGAAAAATGAACGGGATGATCCGGCCAGAGCCGCTCGTATTTGAGAATGAGATGTCGCGTAATCGGTCGAAAGCGATCACACGTAAGTACGATCGCTTTTATTTTATCCGGCGAACTCATAACCGAACCGCTCAATATCCATTTTGAACTTCGCTGCAATGATATCTCTTGTTCGAGGAGTGTAATACTCAGTGTAATGACGCCCCCGGGGGTTTTCGCGTCGGTGCGGCAATTTCTCCTCCACGCCTAGTTTCTGCGCCACAAAAGCCCAATCCTCATCGAGCCGCTCAAATTTTCCGATGAAATCGGCTAACAGGTTTCCATTTGCATCGACGAACCAGTCGAATTGATAACGGTGGGGGGACGAATGCACGCACGTGGCGCTGCTGTACTGAATCCAATCGACAAATTGTTCGAAGCTCATCTCGTTCCGGAGTTGTAATGCTTCCGTGCGCTCATACAGCGATACAACCCGGTCCCATGGATTGCGAACAAATCCGAACTTGAAATAGGATTCGAATTGTTTGCGCCCGGTTTCTCTTCGGCGCTCTTCGGGCTGCAGTAAATAAAGCGCGGCCATGATGCGGTTCGTTCGTCCGCCGAATTCGGTCCAGGACGTTTCCATTAGCTGCTTGATCTGCCACAAATTCAGATGCGGTTTCCACGCTTTCCCAAGAATTGCTCTGATGCTTGTCGATCCAGTCTTGGGCACCTCCACGAAGATACATTTGTGTTTGTGTGAGATCACGTTTCTGCCGCGGGAAGTGTGGATGATGCAGTGATGGGTCGGCCGGGACTCGAACCCGGAACCAACCCCGAAAGATTTCGGGGCTGCTCTTATTCAGTCAGGTTGTCTTTTTGATTCAATGCCAAAATCGCCAGTTGTGGATTCTTTTTGCGTTTGAGTTGATTTTCAAGGGCACGCGCTTCACTCATCGACGGGAGTTGTTTCGCAGCGACGAGAATGACTTCTCCACCAAAACGGCGTGTGGTGTGATTACTTCCGCGCTTATGCTCGGCGATACGGCGCTCAAGGTTCTCAGTGGCGCCGATGTAATAGCGCCGAGCACCGCGCAAGATGTACACCCAAGCCATAGAAAATCACTGGGTCGGCCGGGACTCGAACCCGGAACCAACGCCTTAAAAGGGCGCTGCTCTACCGATTGAGCTACCGACCCATGCGGGAAGCTTTTCTAAAGTACATCGCTGCTAATGGCAACATTGTAGGGCAGGCGCTCCGCCTGCCAAACATGAGTTAGGTAAGCAGATCGACACCGCGATGACCCGTAGGCGAGCTGGGTTTTCGATGGTGGGCCAGGTAATCGGCTCCACGTTGTTCTTGATGTTTGAGTGCATGTTCATGACTATCATCGCCAAGTGATGAAACCCGAAGGGACGAAGATACTCGCCGGTTTTCGCAAACCGATTCTCGCTGACCCTCGCCAACGGCAGGAACGACAACGCGAACAATCAGCACAGACAACGTACGGGGCCGACATCCGTGAATGGTTCCGGCCGAAAACGCGAAAAGCAGCGCAAGAGCTTTACACAGACATGCGGATCAGAGCGATAGAACCGAAAGGCACGGTGATTACCGTTGGCGAGGGACGCGGGTTTGTCGTCGAACACCGCGGTGAACACCTTGTTGTTACTGCCAGCCACTGCTTGCCCTGGCTTCCTTCGGGGTTCGGCATCGCTTACTCCGAAGAACACGTTTACCGGAACATGCTCGGGCCCCTCGGCTCCGCCCCGACTGTTGCTTGCGAATGTCTGTTCATAAATCCCATCGCCGACGTGGCTGTGGTTGGCGTTCCCGATACGCAGACCTATTCCGATGAAGCAGACGGTTACCGTGCGCTTCTGGAATATGCGACGCCGTTCCGAATTACTGAGGCACCGGAGAAGGCCCGCGGCTTTCTTCTTAGTCTGGAAGGCGAATGGTTCGGGTGCCAGGTCCAGTGGATGGAAAGGAGTGATGGTCCGCTCTGGGTCTCGAAACCCACGCAACCGATTGAAGGCGGCATGTCCGGCTCGCCGATCGTTTCAGAAACCGGTAACGCCATCGGAATCGTCGCAGCCTCTGTGATGGAAAACGAAAAAGACACAGCCACGGACGAATTCGGCGCGTGGAACCCGCGGTTAATACGCGATCTGCCCCTCTGGCTTTTGCGGACCCAGACGGTGAGGAAGCAATGAGGACGGACATTCCCGCACTGGATTCCTTCCTTGCCGTAGGCGGCATGCAAGATGATTGAGCAGCCCCGAAAGCCTTCGAGGGTTGCTTCCGCTTCGAGTCCCGTCCGGCCCATTGTAGCCGCGTCTCGGTGAGACGTGCGCGCGGCTCGCAGGGCCGCGGCTACAGCTTAAGCAGATCCCGCAGCGAATTTTTTGGCCGATCTAATTCAAAAACTAGCAAGCCCGGCTGCTTCGCTGCTTTCCAATCGCGTTCTGGATCGTCGCCCACATGAAGCACCTCGTCGGCATTCAGATGGATTAGCTTTAGTGCGCGCCGAAAAATCTCCGAATCCGGTTTGTCCGCGCCGAGTTCGCTGGAGATAAACAGGTGAGCGAAATATTTCGAGATTCCAAGATTCTGGAGAATCAATCGCAAACGCTCGTCAAAATTTGAGATGACTGCAAGCTGAAAGCGTTCTCGCAATTGCTTCAGGACATCGAGGACTTCCGGGTAAAGGTTCCACACACCTGCTTCGGCGAAATGGTCGTAAGCGATTTCGAAAAAATTATCGCGATCGAGTTTGCTTACTGAAGGCGCGACCTGATCGAATACGCGATCAACGAGCTCGTGCCACCAGCCTTTATCATCATTTTCGCGCGGACCATCTATTGCCGGTCGTCGCGGCATTTGTCGCCAGGCTGAGTGAAATGCGCGATCCAATTGCTGAGCGTCGAGATCTAATCCGATTTCACGACCGACATAGGCGTAATGATCGCCCACTGTTTTCGTCAGATAAAAGAGCGTGCCTGCCGCGTCGAAAAAAATTGCTCTGATCACTTCTGCTCAACGTTCGGCGTACACGCTCCCTATGCAATGCAGCGGTGGATGGGACTTACGCTTCTAGGGCCGCTCCGCTTACAATTCCGTTTTCGGCGCTCCTCTGGTTGATCGCCGGTCTTCGCTTACACGGCAGGAACGTTATTTTTCGCGAACGACCGGCTGCATTATGGCCATTTCAGCTGGCACCTGTTCGTGCTTGCCGGCAGGAGCTGTCATTTTGCGACGATTTATATTTGCGCAATCTGAAGATGGGCGCATCCAGTTGGACAAGCTTGCTCGCGCGGCGGATTAATTCCTATGCTGCCGGTTGAGCACAACGATCCAGTCAACGCAAAAATTCTCGCGCTTTCGGAAGACAAGATTGAAGGATTTGTTCGCGAGCCGTTCGAGGAGATTGCCAATCGCTCGGGTGTAGCTGTCGAGGTAGTGATGGCGCGCATAGCCGCGATGTTGCGCGCCGGAACGATCCGGCGTGTCCGGCAAACTTTGCTTGCAACCAACCTGGCTGCGGGCGCCCTGGTCGCGTGGAAAGTTCCCGAAGAAAAGATCGACGCAACGTTCGACTGGATGTTTCAGCGCGATCCGTTTTCAGGTCATGTGGTGCTGCGCTCGACCGACACCGTTAGCGCCGGATCGGACTACAAACTTTGGACGACTGTAAAGGCTCCTCAAGGATTTTCGCTTGAAGCGCATTGCGAATTGCTGGCGAAAAAAGTTGGCGCGGAACACTTCCGTCTAATGCCGGCGAAAGGCATTTTTACACTCGGCGTTGGACATGTTCGCCGTAAAACGATTGAGCCCGGAAGCAAAGCTGATCAGCCAGCGAAAATGATTCCGGTGCAGAAGGTCGAACTCAGTGACCACGAATGGAAGGTTCTGCTTGCCCTAAAGCGCGAATTCACTCCGGAAGAGGTCAGGCCATCGCCGTGGGTTTCGCGGGCAAGCGAAGCCGGCGTCTCGCTCGAGGAATTCTGTCGCGTGGCGGAAGATTTGAATGCTCGAAAGATTGTCGGACGTTTTTCAACTTTTCTTGAACACGTCAAACCGTCAGCCGGCGGCGTGCGTGTGACGCGATTCAACGCGCTGTTTCATTGGGCGATACCGTCCGGCCGTGAAATTGAAACAGGCGGCGAAGTTGGCCGCCATCACATTCTAACGCATTGCTACTGGCGCGAGGCCGGTCCGGAATTCAGGAATGTTAACATCATGGCAGTCGCGCACGGCACCGATAAACAGCTGCTGCTAGAGCACAAAGCCGCTATCGATCGGCATCTTGATTCGTGCGGAATTCCAGTGTCTTACACAAACGTCTTCTGGGGCGGGCGCAGCGAAATCAAACCGTCGGAGATTTCGCCGCACTTGTACCGCGAATGGTTGTCGGAGCAGGGGACGAGTTAACGGCTGCGACGGGTTTCGCGAACTTTTCGCGATACGTAAGATCAAGGTTTCGCAGCAGAGTGACGGCAAACTTCTGACGATCGACTTGTCGGCCTAATGCCATTGCAAGAGATATGGCTTTGTCTTGAAGTTCGGCGGGAAAATCCTCCCGGCATTGGTTCACGTTAACTCCAATTCCGACTACAGCCAGGTGCGACGCTTTCTGTTGCGCGCGCATCTCCACAAGCACGCCGGCTATTTTTCGTGAATTAAGTTGAACGTCGTTAGGCAGCTTGATGACGGGCTCGAGGGCGAACTCGATGCGAATCACGTCCGAGACAGCTTCGATCGCCCAAATTGTGAGCCGTCCTGAGTCGCTGAGCCGGATCTCGGGTCGTAATACGATTGAAAACCAAAGACCTTTTCCCGAGGTTGATTCCCAGCAATTGCCGTGCTGACCGCGCCCGGCGGTTTGATGTTCGGCGAAAAGAACCAGTCCCTCATCTATGATGGACGGCGGACTGGAGACCGCCGCTCCTTGTGCGGATGCGATCTGTAAAATGGCATCGTTAGTTGAGCTAGTTTGCTCGAGCACGACAATTTGTCGGCCGATGACGGCTGACGAAAGGGCGGCTTGCATTTGGTCACCGATTAGCCGGTCCAACTTCTCAGCCTTAGACATGAGTCATTTCCAAGCCGAGGTCGACGGCGCGCGCTGCGTTCGTCAACGCGCCGATGGAAATGTAATCGACGCCCGTGGCTGCGATTCGTCTGACGTTTTTCAGCGTGATGCCGCCGCTCGCTTCGAACTTGATGTTGTTCCTCCTCAGCGCCAGAGCTTCCCGAATCTGGGCGGGCTCCATGTTATCTAGAAGGATAACATCGATGGCCTCGATCTCGACGAAGGCCCGCGCCTGCTCCAAATCGTCAGCCTCCACTTCAATGCGTACATCTGGCCGTTCCTTCCGAAGCCGACGAATTTGCTCGGCAAAACCGGAAAGCCCTCCGAGAGCGGCAAGATGGTTGTCCTTTACGAGGACCATATCGAACAGGCCGGAACGGTGATTAACGCCGCCGCCAGCGACAACAGCGGCTTTTTCCAACACGCGCAACCCTGGGGTCGTCTTGCGCGTATCAAGTATTTTGGCCGGGTGATTGCCGACCGCCTCAACGAACTGGCGGGTAAGTGTTGCGACACCGCAGAGGCGCTGAAGAAAATTTAGCGCGACCCGTTCGGCTTTGAGAATCGAACGCGCAAGGCCGCGCAGTTCGATCACGCTATCGCCGGCGGTTACCGCTTCGCCATCCGGACAAACGATCTGAACGTCCGTCTCAGGATCGATCGTCCGAAAGATTTTCGCGGCCGTCCCAGTTCCGGCAATGACTGCTGGTTCGTGTGCAACGATGCGCGCGTTGGCACGCAGGTCTTCGGGAACAAAAAAGTCGGTGGTGATATCGCCGCTGCCTATGTCTTCTCGAAGCGCTGCTGCGATCGGATCGTAATCGTCGGGGTCCATGGAGGAGCGGCGGCGGCACGATACGTATAAAATCCGTGGCGTCTATCGAACGCGCCAGCAAATGTTGCTGTTGGACGCGCGACTTGGGCAAAAAAATTGATTCGGGCAGCGCACGCTTAAGGAGAAACAACTCTAGAAGAACTCGTGCAACCGCCCGAATCGCCTTAACCTGTTAAATTGGACAGCGAACAATAGGGTGCGTTCGAACTTTTTTACGAAAAATTCGTGCGTGGTCGGAATTCCGGTATTGAGAGGCGTAAACCAGCCGACACGCAATGCGGCCCCAAGGTTGTCCCCGCAGGGGGCCGTGGTTCTATAGAAGGTTTGCCTGCACAACAGTCCCAATTTTCGCCGCTTCGTCGCGAACCTCTTGAAGGAGCGACTTAAACTCACATTTTTCCAGTGCTGGTATCAGGGCGGGATAATTAGGCTCAATTCGCAGATCATCGATCGGCACAGGCAATTCCATCTGACAATCCAGGTCGACCATTTTCCGGTTTTGCAATATCTGCTCGCGTGCGCCGGCCAGTTTCTCGCGGGTGCGCTCGCTTTTCACCTTTTCCAAATTGTTCAGTAACGGTTCGAGGCCACGGAATTCACTGATCAACGCGGCGGCACTTTTACGACCGATTCCGATCCCGGGGATGTTGTCTACCGAATCGCCGGTCAACGCCAGGACATCACCGATGAGGCCGGGCGGGACGTCCCATTTCGCTGTAACCTGTTCTTCGCCGAGTAATGCGAATGCGTCCTTGGGTGAAGCGAGATCTGCTTTGGCGGTGGTATAAACTTTCACGCAGGGACCCACGAGTTGAAACAAATCCTTATCGTTGGTCGCGAGTACCACGTCCATGCCGCTCCGCTTGCAGGCCGAGATTGCATAACAACCCATCAGGTCGTCGGCCTCGGTATCTGGAAGAGAAATATTTCGAAAGCCAAGCAACGCGGTGAGCTGCTTTTGGATAAACTCGAGCTGGGGAACCATCGGCTTCGGCATTTCTTTGCGGGTTTCTTTGTAAGCAGGTTGGAGCTCTACTCGTTTCTGCGGCAGGCCTTCATCCCAGACGACCGCGCCCAAGTCAGGTTGCAAATGTTTGATCATTAGACGCAGCGTTTTGGTAAAACCAAAGATGGCGTTCGTCGGTTCGCCCCGGGAATTCGAAAGATTCGGGATGGCGAAAAACGACCGGTAAACGTAATAATGACCGTCGATCAGCAGCAGTCTCATTGCAGGCTAATGCTGGATTCTGAATGCATGATGCTGGATGATCAAGCCGTGAACGACGAATGGATCGTGCGTGTGGAGGGCACGGAATACGGCCCCGCGAGCATCGAGACTCTCCGTGAGTGGAAAGCGGAGGGGCGATTGCTCTCGTCCAATGAGGCGCGCCAGGCCGATGTTGAACTTTGGACAACAGCAGCGGAAATCCCCGGGCTCTTCAGCATGCCGCCGGCGGTGCCGTCGACGGGCGCTTTCACGCAGCCGCCCGTGCAACTCTCGCGGCGCAGCTTTGCTGAAATTTTGGCAGAAACGTTACAGGTTTACCGAAAGGGTTTTTTTCAATTCCTCGGCCTTACGCTGCTGATATTGCTGCCGTCGATAGCCAGTCAGCTAACAACTGCGTTCGTGAAATCGCCGCAGGGCACCAACGTCGACGTGCTTTCGGTTCTTGCCGCGGGGTTCGCGTTTCTGATGTTCATACTGTCGATCGTGATGTGGCCGGTTTACATCGCGGGAATCCAAATTCTCACGGCTGAAATTGTGCGCGGAAACCGATTGGGTCTGGTCGCGATGCTCAACGAAGCCGTGAAGTTTTGGCCGCGGGTCGCCGCGCTGTGCATCTTCGTTTACGGCGTGTTCTTTCTACTCACGGTGTTTGGCCTGGCGATTGCAGCCATGTCTCTCGCCGCGTCGTCGTCGGTGTTGCTGGTTCTCGTCGCGATGGCTTTGCTCATTCTGCAGGTTTGGATGTTCGGCCGTTTCTTTGTGAACGTTCTCTTTTGGCAGCAGTTTACCGTTCTCGAGAATGCGGGATTCATCGACTCATTGCGTCAAAGTCGCGATCTGGCGCGCAGCGGGCGTGATCTTCCGTGGTTTCAACGCCCGTTGTGGCAGGGCGCTTTTATTTCCTCGATTTGGTGTGTATTGATGCTGGCGATCAAGCTCGGCCCGGAATGGTCGGCGCTGCAGCATTACCTCAACGAAGTGACAACTACGCAAGATCCGCAGGCGCTGCTGCAACGAATGACTGAGATCCAGCAAGCCAGCGGTTTTAACATTTCCGCATTCGCTCTGGGCATTCTCGAAGAAATTCTCCGGCCGTTGTTGGGCATCGCCTTCGTGATCGTTTATCTCGATAGCAAACCTGAGGTGCCTTCCCAGATGAAACCAACTGTACACGCTGACGAAGGAGACCCGTTTCGCTAAGAGGTTTGAGATCGTGTTCATCAGCTAAGCGGAAGTCTCATTGGCACGGCTTTTTCTCCGCCATTCAGCGCGCGCTTGCGGAATCAAGGGCGCGAGCTTGGAATAAAAGGCCACGACGTATGACAAATATCCCGCGAAAGCGATCAGTTGCAGGGCGATTAGCCAGACGTGTCCATCCTGGACCAGAAAAAACTCGGGTCGCAAATGAATTGCAATCGCGCAGCCAACATTCACCAGAAAGAAAGCAGGCAGCAACAACCCGATGTTGAGCCATTGGTCGCGTGTCAGGAGCGCGTACAGACGGTTGCTCACATCTCCGGTGTGATCCCGCATTCGCATGCGAATCAGGCGCAGATCATACGAAAACAGCAAGCAACCGACGGCGAGAAACGCTGCGACAAACGCGAACCAGCGCGCAGGATTGCCAAGTTGTGCGAATGAAAACGCCTCCACGAGCGCACAGCCGATATAGAGAAAATTGTGCCCGAACTCTAAAGGCCAGCGTATGACCGTAAGAATGTGCAGCACAACGCGCGACCAAAAGACGAGGATGATCACCAGACCCGAGAGGACGTAGGGCCACATCTTCCAGTCCAATTTGGCAATCGGCTCGCGCGAGGCTTCGATCAGGACCGTGAGCGCGACACCTTGAATGATGCTCACTAGTGTGAGCTCGATGTCCGCGATCATTGCATCGAGTTCGGAGCGACTTTCGCTCAGCGAGGTCACAACCCGAGTCGTAACCGTTTCACAATAAAATTGTCAAGCCGTCGGCAACATAGGGCCATAGGAGCGTGAAATTTTGTCTCCACAGCTCATGTATCGGCGATTCATCTGTGCCAATTAGACCAGACGTCCTTTGGGAATGACGAACTCCTTCATCGGCTAAGTCGCTGAATTTCTCCATTTTGCGA
Source organism: uncultured Verrucomicrobiae bacterium (assembly GCA_963825355.1). Classification (GTDB taxonomy): domain Bacteria; phylum Verrucomicrobiota; class Verrucomicrobiia; order Chthoniobacterales; family UBA10450; genus Udaeobacter. Next base: position 139,283 of record CAWGSY010000018.1, read on the forward strand.
GAACGCATTCGTGAGCTGCTCCTTTGGCACGACACGAGCTAATTCAATCGCTGAACTCAAATCAGCAATTCAAGAAAGGAGACTTTAATATGAACCTAATTCGTTATCACGCTCCCGATTCAATGCCATGGGCGGCTTTGGATCGTTGGAGCAATTTTCGGGACGAGTTGAACTCGTTCTTTGATATGCCGTTCCCGTCTGCTGTTGGCCGCACGAGCCAACTTTTTACCGGGTGGTCACCTGCGCTCGATCTGTACGAGAGTGGCGATCATTTCGTGGCCGTGGTCGAGTTGCCCGGAATGCGTAAGGAAGACATCGACATTTCTTTGCATGACGGAGCGCTGACAATCAGCGGCGAGCGCAAATACGAGAGTAACAACGGCGAAACCGCGCAGCGCACTGAGCGCTACATCGGCACATTCCGCCGCAGCATCGTGCTCCCGACCCGTGTGGACCCCAATAAGGTCAGCGCTACCTACCAGGATGGAATTCTGAAGGTGACCCTGCCGAAAGCCGAGGAAGCGAAACCGAAACAAATCCAAGTCAGCTAAACAGAAAATCAAAGGAATTTACTATGAACACTCTAACCCGAGAAACTCGCGAATCATCTGATCGCAGCCAGGCGGAGCAGTTTGTGACGCCGCCGGCCAGCGTCAGAGAAGTTGGTGATGGCTACACGCTCGAGATCGAGATGCCCGGAGTAAAAAAAGACGGCATCGAGATTTCGGTCGAAAACAACGAGCTGACAATCATCGGAAGGCGCTCCCTTCCCGCTATGGAAGAAATGCTGATTCATCGCGAATCACGTCCGGAGAATTTCCGGCGCATGTTCGAAATCGATCCTTCAATCGACGCTGGTGAAATTGGCGCGAAGATCGATCAGGGCCTCGTGACGTTGACTCTGCCCAAAGCCGAGCACGTCAAGCCCCGTAAGATCACCGTGTCGTAAGGATCACGATCCCTCGAAGTTTGAAGGCCGCGAGCATCGTGCTCGCGGCCTTTTCGTTGTTGTCGGTAAGACGGCGATCGCTTTTGTGCTTGGCGCGTTCGCGTGCATCGTAGTTAGATTCTTTTTGATATGGCGACAAAGACCGAAGAAAGAACAGCCGCTGATAAATTGGCAGCCGCGCGAAATAAAAACCTCGACCTGGCGATCCAGCAGATCGCCAAAGATTACGGAGAAGGTGCGATCATGCGTTTAGGTGGCGAAAAGATCGTTGATATAGATGTCATTCCGACTGGAAACATTCTGATCGATCGCGCGCTCGGAGTCGGTGGATTTCCCCGCGGGCGAATAGTCGAAATCTTCGGCCCGGAATCATCCGGCAAAACAACGCTTGCGCTTACCGTCATCGCGCAGGCGCAAAAACGCGGCGGCCTCGCCGCGTTCATCGACGTCGAGCATGCGCTGGATCCTGCCTACGCAAAACGGCTCGGTGTTAACCTTGACGATTTACTCGTCTCGCAGCCCAGCTCCGGTGAGGAAGCTCTGCGGATATGCGAGACGCTCGTCCGCTCGAATGCGCTAGACGTCATCGTCTTGGATTCCGTGGCGGCGCTGGTGACGAGGGCAGAGCTGGAAGGCGAAATCGGCGATACGACCGTCGGCGCACAGGCCCGCCTAATGAGCGCGGCATTGCGCAAGCTCACGTCGCTGATTTCAAAAGCGCGGACTTGTTGCATTTTCACAAATCAAATCCGCGAAAAAATTGGCGTGATGTTTGGAAACCCGGAAACGACCCCTGGCGGAAAAGCTCTAAAATTTTACGCGAGTATGCGCGTCGATATCCGTCGAATTGGTGCAATTAAGCAGACCGACGGTGTTGTCACGGGTAATCGCACGCGCGTCAAAGTGGTGAAGAACAAAGTAGCACCACCATTTGTCGAAGCAGAGTTCGACATCATGTACAACGAAGGAATCTCCTCAGTCGGCGCGCTTCTGGATGTGGCATTGGAAAAGCAGGTCATCGAGAAGCGCGGTTCCTGGTTGAATTACAAGGGGACGCAGCTTGCACAGGGACGTGATGCTGCGAAAGAAGCCTTGAAAAACGACAAGGCGCTCTACGACGAGATCGAGGCTGCTGTCAAAGTGAAGCTGGACGAAGACAAAAGCTAACCTGCGCCACAATGTAGGTGGGGACGCCGCGCTACGGCGTCCGGACAGCGCAGCGCCTCCCTACCAGGGCGTGCGCTTTCGGGATTCCTGAAATTCGTGTTTATTCGTGATTACCCATGACTTCGGCTGAGATACGGCAATCATTTCTCAATTTCTTTCGCGAGAAGGAGCACACCATTGTGTCGTCGTCTTCGCTCCTGCCCGACGCGCCGAATCTGCTGTTCACGAATGCCGGCATGAATCAGTTCGTGCCGATTTTTCTCGCGCAACAGAAACCGCCATGGAAACCGCCGCGGGTCGTTGACACGCAAAAATGCATTCGCGCCGGAGGAAAACATAACGACCTCGAAGATGTTGGCCTCGACACGTATCACCACACGTTCTTCGAGATGCTTGGTAACTGGAGCTTCGGCGATTATTTCAAAAAGGAAGCAATTGAATGGGCGTGGGAATTACTGATCCAACGCTGGAAATTTCCTGCCGAACGGCTGTATGCGACGGTTTATCAGCCTGGGCCTAACGAGCCGAGCGAATTCGATCAGGAAGCCTACGATCACTGGGCTCATCTGTTTCGCGAAGCCGATCTCGATCCAAAAGTTCACGTTCTCAGCAGTGGAAAAGCCGACAATTTCTGGATGATGGGCGACACCGGCCCGTGCGGACCGTGCTCGGAAGTGCACGTCGATCTCACGCCGGACGGCGATACGCGTGGCGAGTTGGTGAACAAGAACGACCCACGTTGCATCGAGATTTGGAATTTGGTTTTTATCCAGTTTAATGCGCAGCCTGTAGCCGGGGGCGGTGACCTCGGCGCTACCGAATATGTCCCGCTGGCAGCGCGCCACGTCGACACTGGAATGGGTTTCGAGCGCGCCGTCGCAATTATTCAAGGCACCAGTAATCTCACAGATTTTTCCGGACCGACTTCCAATTACGAGACCGACGTCTTCCGCCCAATCTTCGATGAACTGGAAAAACTAAGCGGCAAGGAATATACAAGCACGCTGCCAACTGTGCAGGGGAGCACACCCGACCCCGCTGTGGCGATCGGCGGCTCGCCGATCGAGAAAGTCGCCGCGAGCCGCGTGCGCTCTCCTGAACAAATCCAAATCGATGTCGCTTTCCGCGTCATCGCCGATCACATTCGCGCGCTGTCCTTCGCAATAGCCGACGGAATCATCCCATCAAACGAAGGTCGCGGTTATGTTTTGCGCAGGATCTTGCGTCGCGCAGTCCGCTACGGGCGCACATTGGGTTTTCACGAGCCGTTCTTTTTTAAACTCGTTGACGTCGTCGCGAAAACGATGGGCGATGTCTTTCCTGAAGTCCGAACGCAGCAATCAAAAATCAAAGAAACAATTAGCCGCGAGGAAGAAGCCTTTAACAAAACGCTCGACAGAGGCATCGAGCTATTTGAGCGCGAGGTCAGGGGCATTCCGGGGAGCGCGGGCGCCTCGCCCGCAGTGTCACGCGCCTCGCGGGACACTCATGGCGCAACGTACTACAAGCGTCGGCTTCCACATTTCGAACGGCCCTGGGCAAAATACATGGTCACGTTTACGACGCTGGAGCATCGGAAACTTTCTCCCGCGGAGCAGGACATCACGCTTGAAACCGTCTTGCATGATGCGGATAGAAAATACGAGCTTTATGCCGCCTGTGTCATGCCTGATCACGTTCATCTGCTGCTCGAGCCACAGATCGAGAAGGATGATGCAGAAGGGAAGCCAGTCTTCTATGCGCTAAGCGACATTCTCCAAACGCTGAAGAGCGTTTCTTCGCATCGCATCAACAAACTGGCAGACGTAAAAGGTCAGCGCGTTTGGGAGAATGAATCATTCGATCGTGTCATTCGTTCTGAGCACGATTTGGAGGAGAAGTTTCATTATATCTGCCGAAACCCTTGGGATTCGGGAGTGGTCAAGCCGGATGAAGAGTACTTCTGGTTATGGATGCCGCAGCCTGTACGGGTGTCCCGCGAGGCGCGTGACACTGCGGGCGAGGCGCCCGCGCTCCCCAGTGCGTGCGTGATATCCGGTGAATTCGCATTCAAGCTCTACGACACCTACGGATTTCCGCTCGATCTCACAGAACTGATGGCGCGAGAGCGCCGACTCACTGTTGATGTGGCCGGTTTCGAGAAATTAATGGAGCAACAGCGTGAGCGCGCGCGCAAGGCACAGAAGAAGGAAGAAATCACTGTTGAAGATGGCGAGCTCGGAGTCGAGCCGACGAAATTTCTTGGATACGATTTTCTCGAGGCCGAGGCAGTCGTCGAGACCGTTCTGCCAGGCAAAAAAAAGGATGAAATTAATGTCGTTCTGGATCGGACGCCTTTCTACGCGGAGATGGGCGGTCAGGTCGGAGATCGAGGACTGCTTCACGTTCCGGGACACGATTGGAAGGAGGTCGGTCAGTTGCGCGTGATCGATACGCAAAAGCGCGGCGATGTTTTTGTTCATCGTGCGACGGTCGTGGAGGGTCGCGCGCCCGAGCCGGGCGAGGCGGTGCGCATCTCAGTGGATGCCGATCGGCGCAAATTGATTCAGGGGCATCATACCGTTACGCATTTGTTGCACTGGGCGCTCCACCAAATTGTTTCATCTGACGCGCCGCAGAAAGGGAGCTACGTCGGGCCGGACAAACTAACGTTCGATTTTTCCAGCGCGCCGCTCACGCCGGATCAAAAGCATGACGTTGAAAAGTTGGTGAACGAAAAGATTGCCGAGAACGCGCCAGTCTCGTGGACGGAAATCCCGTTTACCGAAGCAAAGCAGCGGAAAGACATCATTCAGTTCTTCGGGGAGAAATACGGCGATACGGTTCGCGTGCTACAAATAGGCGGATCGGCTCGCGCGCTTGACGGTTATTCAATGGAGCTCTGCGGCGGCACCCACGTGTCATCCACAGGCGAGATCGGGCCGTTCCGTATTGTGAAAGAAGAAGCCATCGCTGCAGGAACGCGGCGCATCGAAGCAGTGGCAGGCGACGCGGCTCGGGCTTGGGCTAAACAGGAAGCGGCGCGACAGCAGGAGAAGTTTGAGACGCTTGCACGCAAGAAACCAGACATCGCCGCACTGCCGGATTTCCAAGATGGTGTAGCAACAGCCGAAATACTGAAACAAATCGACGCGCGCGCTGCGCATCTCGAAAAAGTGGATGCGGAGGTTCACGAGTGGGAAAAGAAAACGGCGAAATCTGCGGAGGCAGACCTGAAGAGCAGGGCTGCTCAAATCGCCAGCGAATTGGCGCGATCGCATACCGGAGAAAATTTCTGCGTGATGGAAGTAGCGGATGCTAACGGAAAACTCCTCCAGGCAGTCGCGGATGCGTTGAAGTCCAACTTCAAAGGTCCGATTTTTCTTGCCGGCACGCGCGACGCATCAGTCGCTTTGGTTGCTTATATCCCTGCAGCGATGACCTCAAAGTTTCAGGCGAATAAGTTGATTCAACAGATTGCGCCTATTGTAGGCGGAAAAGGCGGCGGACGCCCGGAGAGCGCGCAGGGCGCCGGGAAAGACGCCAGCAAGGTTAACGAGGCGCTTTCGAAAGCGCGTGAGCTTCTGAGCTAAGGCGAGAGCCTATAAGAACGGTTGTCATTCTGAGCAGAGCGAAGAATCTCAGATTAATTTTTAGACTGATCCTCGCAACGAATAGGCCAGAGATGTTTGGAAGCCTGGCCTCATGCTTCGCATTTCGTTGCAGCGCTCAGGTCAACGTGACAGTGCTGTATTGACGTAATTTACGGCGCGCTCGCGCTCGGCGTGCGAGCGTGTTTCACGAGCGGCTTGGGATTTTTGCCGTCCAGCGATAGCCGATAAATCGACGGCTGTTTTTCGTTCTCCTTTTGCATGAGGCAAAGGAATTCGTTCGCGGTCAGCCAAAATGGTTCCCAAACATAGTCATCTTTCCCCGAAATGCGGACCGCCTTATCAGCGCTGAGATCGAGTTTTTCAATCGCGGGCTGCGGACCATCCCAATCTTTTCGCTCGTGCTCCGAGCCGCAATCGACATCCATGAGTAGCGCCCTGCCGTCGGGCGAAACGCTCAGACGGTCACCGCTGTTCATGCTCGCATCAGTTAGAATCTTCGAGAGCTCCCATTTCTTTAAAACGTTTCCATCCAGATCAATGTGGTAAATGTTGTCGAGATCGTGGCAGAAAATGGATTTGCCATCGCGCGCCCATTCTGGAGCGCCGAACGCATCGGGCTTTAGCTCTGCATTCTTCACAAACCGGAACCCGGAGCCGTCAGCGTTCACCAAGCCGAGGTGCCACGCATTCTCTGACATAATTGAAAAAGCGAGCTGTTTTCCATCCGGTGACCAGACAGGACCGAAACAATTGTCGCTCGGAATATTGGGTACAACCGTGACTTTGCCGCTGGCGACGTCGGCAATTGCAATGTGACGTTCCGGACCGGAACGATTCTTCGCGTCGCCTTCGGTGTTAAACGTGACGCGTGTGCCGTCCGGCGAAATCTCTGGCCAGCTGCCATCTGCAATTTTCTTTGAATGCGTACCGTCTGCGTCGGCAACGAAGATCTTTCCGCCGCGATCGTATGCGATTTTCCGCTCCGCGGCGTTAACGAGCGCGGAAAACGCGACGCAAACAAAGATCGCAACAATGAATCGCTTCATGCATTCGGCGCGCTCACACTCGGAAAGCGCGCGTTCTTGATCAAGCGTTTCAGATTTTTCCCGAAGATTATTCGTTTCATGGAAATACGAGGGTGGCGAAAAAGGTGGCGGCGAGGGCCAATACGAGGACGATCAGATACACAAATCCGCCGAAGAGGAATTTAAAAATGCTTAAGAACCAGCCCTGGCGGTAAACGTACCGGATTGACAGGAAAATTTGCGTCACAAACGCTATCCATAGGAGGGCGATCACCCATCCTGCAATCGCACCCGGTACGAAACGAATTAGCCCGATCGTCGCCAACACGATCAGCATGACACCGGCGTAGAAAAACGTGTGGATGTGCAACGCATAAATCAGATGATCGATATAAAAACGGCGGTGCCGAACATAAAGAAGTTTCAGCACGAGGGCGAAGAGTGGGATGCAGCAAAGCATCATGTACGGCAGATTGCTGAACAGGGTGCTGATAAAAAGCCCCATTTTCGTTCCGTGTTCACCCATCTTCTCTTTCGCCCGAGTTTCGATCCAGCGTTCGAACGGCGTGGTGGATTTCGCATCGTCGAAGACGGCGAACGGCCGATCTCCGACCGGACCGTATTTTTGTGGACCCGCGTCCGCCGTCGGCGATGCGCCGGGCGCTGCTGAAGGTGACGGACTTTCTTCGGGCGTGGGAGTTGTTGTCGCAGAGGCCTTTGGTTTCGTTAGATAATCCAACGTTTTCTGCGCTTTGCGGCGTTGCTCCGGGGTAAGATTGTCCCTGCTCAGTTCCGCTTCGATCTCGCCGCGCTTGTCTGCGATTGCCGCTGCAATTTCCGCCTGTTTTTCCTCGGGAAATTTTGTCGGGTCAATATGTATCCCTTTCGCTCCATAATTTACGGCGAAGAAAAACAAGATGCTGGCGAGCAGATACAGCCGCAGGGGATTCACGTAGCGGACCCGTTTGCCGGCCAGAAACTCATTCGTTAGGCGCCACGGCTTTAAGATGAGAAGCGCGATGGTGGTAAAGAATTTGGAATCCCAATTCAGGAACTCGTTTAGTAGATCAGCGACAACGTTACCGAAAAGAACGGCGATACTCGATGGCTGGTTGCCCGCATTTCGCGCACCAATGCCCTTGCAACTCTGCGCCGCAATTCTCGCAATGCGTCAGTGGTGGACCTGCGTCTTTCCCTAGGCCTAACCGGCGCCGGCCCGGAGTTCCCTCGAATGCACTAATCGCGGTGTCGCCGAGAATAATTTTTGCCGGTTCATCGGACATCCAGCCGCGATGCTACAAAACTATTTTGGCGGCGTCGACTCGGCATAACCGCGCCAGTTCGATTCAACGCGCCGTGTCAGGCAGCTAATTTGGCTGATCGGGCTACCTCGCACTTCATAAGGGAGAAGGGAGCGTGAGGGTTACTTTAATCAGCACGATCTTGGCATTACTCCTCACCTCAATCCTCTCCCCTTGAGCAAGGAGAGAGGCCGGCAGAAGACAACTGTTGTACAAAGGCTGATAATTAAGGTTCGCCAGCACTCACGTCCAAAGCTTTGGATTGACCACGCGAAGTGCTTGATGAGACGATCTCGTGCGGTGGCACTTCAACTGTTCAGAACGAAAAGTCCCGATCATCTGATCGCCGAAGCAGAGGCGCCGGACCGACAGATGAAACGCACACTCGGACCGCTTGCGCTGACCTGCATTGGCATCGGTGCGGTTATCGGTGCGGGAATTTTCTCTCTCACCGGAACTGCGGCGGCCGGCCAGACATTCGCGTCAGGGCTTGAAACGCCAGTCATCAATTTCATTCAAGCCTGGTTCTCCGGAACAGGCGCAGTGCTTGGACGCGCCGGCGCAGGCCCCGCGATCGCCGTTTCGTTTATCGTCGCCGGCATCGCTTGCGCGTTTGCTGCGCTTTGTTATGCCGAACTTGCGTCCATGATTCCGGTCTCAGGATCGGCGTACACGTATTCCTACGCAACGATGGGTGAGATCGTGGCGTGGATCATCGGCTGGGACCTGATTCTGGAATATGCAGTGGGCAACATGGCGGTGGCTGTGAGCTGGTCGGGATATTTCGTCGATTTGTGCGGCAATTTGCCCTTCGGTTTGAGCATAAAATTCCCACTTTGGCTTGTCGCCGATTATCAGACGGCGCTGGAGACCGTTGCTAAGGGAAGTGATTCCGCGGCGAAATTTTCATCGACGACTCTGCCGGTGATTGCGGGCCACTCCATCGCATTCAATCTGCCAGCGTTGCTCATTGTTGCGGCGGTGACAGTCATTCTGGTTTACGGGATTCGAGAAAGTGCGCAGACCAATACGGCGATAGTCATTATCAAGGTCGCCGTAGTCGTGTTCGTCATAGCGTTCGGCGCTTTTATGGTGAATCCCACGAACTGGCACCCGTTTATGCCGCATGGCTTTCCCGGTCTGATGAGCGGAGCGGCGATTGTGTTCTTCGCGTTCATCGGCTTCGACGCGGTGTCGACCACAGCTGAAGAAACCCGCAATCCGCAACGCGACATGCCGATCGGGATCATCGCCAGTCTGATCATTTGCACGGTCCTCTACGTGCTGATGTCGGTTGTGCTTACCGGAATAAAAAAATATACGATCTATGCCGGCGACGCCGCTGCTGTTGCCACCGCTTTTGCGAGCAAACCGTGGGCGCAAGCGCTGGTGAGCGCAGGCGCGCTCGCAGGCACCACCTCAGTTTTGCTGGTGTTTCAGCTTGGGCAGCCACGAATTTTCATGGCAATGGCACGCGACGGTTTGTTGCCGCAATACTTCGCCAGAATTCATCCCCGTTTCCGCACACCGCACATCACGACAATCTGGACCGGAGTTGTTGTCGGTGTCGTAGCGATGGTTACGAACATCGGCGAGCTCGCAGATCTCACGAACATCGGGACACTCTTTGCGTTTATTTTAGTTTGCCTCGGCGTCAATGTGCTGCGCCGCGTGAATCCGGAACGACCGCGTCCGTTTCGCGTGCCGTTCGTTCCGGTTTTCCCGATCCTTGGCGTGTTTATGTGCCTGGCGCTGATGCTAAGCCTGCCGGTAATGACCTGGATTCGTTTTGTAGTCTGGCTCGCAATCGGGCTCGTGATTTATTTCCTATACAGCGTGCGGCACAGCAAACTGCAGCGGGGAATCGACGTCGGCGAGACGGAAGACGTTTCTCCGCCAATCATCAAGACGTAGCTGTTCGCAGTTTTACCGGCACTCATCCCACCTAGGACATTGTTTCGCGGCGATTCCAGTAGGGATGACAGATAAGTCAGTAATCGAAAGTCAGCGGATTCCCGCAAACAAACTCAAAGCAGGCTGGGAACTGCTCCAGCTTACATTCGCAGAGTGGACGAACGACAACGCCTTCGAGTTGTCTGCTGCGCTCGCGTTTTACACGATCTTCTCAATCGCGCCTGTGCTACTCATCGCCGTTGGCGTGGCCAGTTTCTTTTTTGCGCCCGATACGGCGACCGATCAGATCGTCGCTGAAATGGACAAAATGATTGGAGCGCAGGGGGCTAACGCAGTGCGGCAGGTGATCGAATCGTCCCGCGGATTAGGCAAGGGTTTTTGGGCTGTGAGCGTCGGAATCGTCACGCTAATCATGGGCGCGACTGCGGTTTTCGGAGAACTGCAATCTGCGCTGAACCAGATTTGGGACGTCAAAGCGAAACCAGACCGTGGAGTAATCATGTCGTTTATTGTTGATCGGTTGCGCTCGTTTTCGATCGCTATCTGTGTGGGATTTCTCCTCCTGGTTTCACTCATTATCAGCGCGCTCATCAGCTGGCTTCAAAACTACATGAACAACTGGTTGCCCGGCATTCCGTGGGTTTGGCAACTGGCAAACATTGTCGCGTCGTTCTTCGTGATCGCGATTCTTTTTGCCGCGATTTACAAATTTTTGCCCGACGTCGTGATCTCTTGGCAGGAAGTGTGGATCGGAGCTGCGGTCACGGCATCGCTTTTTACTGGAGGAAAATACGCTATCGGTATTTATCTCGGACGGACCGCGACGGCCAGTGCGTTTGGAGCGGCCGGTTCGCTCGTCGTCCTGCTGTTCTGGGTTTATTACTCTGCGCTGATCAGCTTTTTGGGCGCGGAGTTCACGCAGGTTTACGCGCGCCGATATGGCCCAGGCATCCGGCCGCAAAAACATGCGGTTCGCGTCGGCCGTAAGAGCGATTCGATCTGATGTGACAAAGGCTGAGAGCCGTCGCATAATTTTTGCATGGTCCAAGTCTCAGTTAAGTACACGGGGGACTTGCATTGTGACGCGACCCACGGTCCGTCGCAGGCAAAAATTTCAACGGATGCGCCGAGCGACAATAAAGGCAAAGGCGAAACGTTTTCGCCTACGGATCTGGTCGCCACGGCTCTCGCGACGTGCATCAGCACCACCATGGGAATTAAGGCGGAGGATCTCGGAGTTGATCTGGGCGGCATGACTGTGTCCGTGCAAAAGGAAATGTCGAACGATCCGCCGCGCCGGATCGTTGCTTTGCCTTCGGAAGTTCACATCCCGCTCGCACCCGATCATCCGCAGCGGGCAGTCCTTGAGCAAACCGCGCTCAATTGTCCCGTACACAAAAGTCTTCCGGCGGAAATTCGTCGCCCAACCAAATTTTTCTGGGAAGGATAACTTGTAGCCACTTCGCTATACGAAGCGTCCGCGCCGCAAACAGTGCGGCGGCTACATTTCACGCGGAGCTCAGCGTCTGCCAAAGACCCATATGGAAATTCGAAAAGCAGTCGAAGCCGATATTCCAAACTTGCTTCCGTTAATGCGCCAGTTAGCGGAGTTCGAAAAATATGCCGATGACTTTGCCGTGACCGAACACGTGCTGCGCGAACAGGGATTCCACCGTTCGCCGCCCGATTTTCATTGTCTCGTTGCCGAAGAAGGCAGCGACTTGCTTGGACTTCTCGTTTATCATTTTGTTGCGTTCACCTATCGAGCGAAGCCAACCCTGATTATCAAGGAACTTTATATTGCCGGCGCACATCGCAGCCGCGGTGTCGGCAAACTCCTGATGAAAGCTGTCGCCAAAGAGGCAGCGTTCACCGGTTGTGGCCTGATCAAGTGGTGGGTCGCGAAGTGGAATGAGCGTGGCATTGAGTTTTACAAGCAGCTCGGTGCAAAAATCGATAGCGACTGGCACGAATTCCAATTGTCAGAAAAAGCGTTTCGCGATTTGGCCGCATCGGTCGAAGAATCCCGTTGAGCCACCTTAATGTGAGGCCACGGGGTCCTTCTACTCCGCTCCGCTTCGCTCAGGATGACCGGCCGTGTTATTTAGCTGGATACAGCCACTGCATGTAATCGCGCACGCCGTCTTCGAGCAAAAACCGAGGTTGGTAACTGAGCGCTTTCCGCGCGTTGACGAGATCGGCTTGCGTGAAGTTTTGATAATGCGCGTGCGGATTATCGAAGTATTGGGGCTGAAAATTTGTGCCCAAACATTTATTTAAGACATCAATCAGTTCGTTAAACGAGCGAGCCTGCCCGCTGCCAAGATTGTAAATTCCGCTCGTTTTTGCGTCGAGCGCGCGAACGCTGCCTTCCACGACATCTCTGACATAAACGAAATCGCGCTTCTGCTCGCCGTGTTTAAAAATGCGCGGTCGCTTTCCGGCCGTCATCTGCTGCGCCAGATGATAAACCATGCTCGCAGGCACGCCCTTGTGTGCTTCGCGCGGCCCGTAAACGTTGAAGTAACGCAACCCGACGATAATCCAGTCCGGCGACTCAGCCGCCGCGCTTCGAGCGATATTATCCATGATGGCCTTGGAGAAGGCGTAAACGTTCGCCGGCGCGGCGCCGTTTGATTCGACGCTCGGTTCAGTTGCAGGCCCGTAAGTCGCCGCGGAGGAAGCGTAGATGATTCGGGTTTTTGTGGGGCGCGCAAAATTCAAAAGCCGTCGGAAACTTTCCACGTTGTCATGCACCTGAACGAATTGATCGTGCAAAGTCGTGTCGGTGATCGAGGCGAGATGAAAAATGGCGTCGAATTCGGCGGTTGCCGGATCACCGAACTTTTCGCGCCAATCCAATGTCGCAAGATTTTCGGCGAAGAAATCTCCGCGATATCCTGTCAGATTCTTGAAATCGCCGGATCGGAAATCATCAATCACCGTGAGGAGTGCACTCGGGAATTTTTCCTGCAATGCCAGCGTGAGATTCGATCCGATGAACCCGGCGCCGCCAGTGATGATGAACTTGGGCTTGAATGCGCTTGTAGTTTTTGTCATTGAAAGATTGTAGGGCGTCTGTGTCAGACGCCAGGCGGTTGGCAGTTGATTAAATAATCTTGACGCTCAAAGCGCAAGCCGCTAGTCCTCGTCCCGGTTCTTTGCGAGCTTGAAAACGTGGATCGGCGCAAGAAATCCCGTGAGAATCGGGAGCAGTTGCGCTGCTGTAACTGGATACGACTTCCCATTGGGCCAATCGTCGAAAGCATTTCGAAGGTGAAGGCGGGAAGAAGGTGCGGTGCCGCACAGGCATCATAAGCCAGGAGCCAGAATATTTGTCCGGTCCACCTCATTCTGTAGCCGTCGCGCTGGGCGCGACGCCTGTGCGTCTCACAGAGACGCAGCTACAGCAAAAACTTCTGCGCAAAAAGGAGAATGAGAGCTGGACGATGCGACGTTTCGAAAACATTCGAGGCCTAACAAGTCCGACTCTCGGAGTTGGAGATAACTTGTTATGCAAAATCGTCCAGTTTGGTTTGATCGGGGTAGCGCGCGCGTCTCGCGTGCAAATGCCAGTCCGGCTCGGACTTTCGGCGTCACGTCGAAACAGTCTTTCCTTAATGCGAGAATCTCGATCAGCGGCAACACAGAAGAAAAGTCCGCGATCGCGAGACGCGCTTGCCAGCACCCGAGACGGATGTGCTACCCGATTGCGCTTGCTGCGCTATTCGCGCTCGCGCACGATGTTTGCTTTGCGCAGGAAGCGACGCCGACTCCTTCGCCGATCGAAGCGGAAGTGGAGCAAGTGGTCGTCTCCGCCACACGTTTTGATATTCCACTCGATCAATCGCCCGCTACTGTGAGCGTAATTTCCTCGGAGGAGATTGAGCAAAAACAAATCCAGCGCGTGGGCGATGCGCTTCGCGAAGTGCCTGGGCTTTCCGTGGTGCAGACGGGAACCGCCGGCCAGTTGACTTCCGTTTTCATGCGCGGGTTGCCCAGTGAAGATATGCAGGTGCTGCTCGACGGCATTCCGATTAACCAGGGTTTATCTGGCGCGATGAATTTTGCCGATATCACGACGGACGATATCGACAGGATCGAGGTTGTGCGGGGGCCGCAAAGCACACTCTACGGACCGCGCGCACTCGCAGGAGTAATTCAAATCTTCACAAAACAAGGCAGCGGAACGCCGGGCGCCATGGTTTCTGCCGAGGGTGGATCGTACGATTCTTTTCGCGAATGGGGACAGAGCGACGGCAAAGTTGGCGACTTCGATTACTCAGTCGGCGCAAGCCGTCTCGATACCGACAATGCGCGTCCAAATAATAACTATCGTAACACAGCTGCTATTACCGACGTCGGTTGGTCGCCTGAGAAAGAATTGCGGATCGGCAGCTTGTTCACCTACTCGGATAGCGAAACTGGAAATCCAAACACGATCTTTGATCCCAAGCCCATCGATCACTTTCTCACGGAGCGTTGGTTAATCGGCCCCCACATTGATTGGAGGCCAACCGACTGGTGGGACCACAAATTCATTTTCAGTTACGATCACGAGCGGCAAATAAACGATCCAAACGAGGATGGCTTTGTCGGACCCACACGCGCTCTCTTTGAACGGACGCAAATTGATTATCAAAACAATTTGCGCCCAACCTCATGGCTCACGCTCACGTCGGGATTTTTCTACAGCCGTGTTAATGCCGGGCAGGAGCGCCCGTTCATTTCGCAGGCATTCGGACCACAACCAACTTTTATTGGCGACCACACGCAGGAGGTCGCGGGCTTTTTGCAAGCAACCCTGACACCAGTCGAGAATTTAATCTTTGTGGCCGGCGGCCGGTTCGATGATTTCAACGAGTTCGGCGGCATCTGGACTTATCGCGTTGCTGGGAGCTACAAGATCGCCAAGACAAATACCACGCTGCACTCGAGCGTTGCGACAGGATTCAGTCCGCCGAGCAGTCAGGATATTATCTTTGGCAATAATCCTAATTTGAACCCGGAAAAAGACTTCGGCTGGGACATAGGTGTCCGACAGGAGCTTTGGGAGAAGCGCGTTTCACTCGATTTGACGTACTTTCATAACGATTTGTCAAACGTGATTGGGTTCAACGGTCTCTTTCAAACGCTCAACCTCGGGGCCGCCGAAACGCAGGGATTGGAAGCCGAATTACTTGCGCAACCAATTCCCAATCTTGTGTTCACGGCGAGCTACACTTATCTGGACGCCGAAAAGACCGACAACAACGATATTTCGCAACCTGAAGGCGCGCGTTTGCCGCGCCGGCCGCGCAATGAAGTTTATTTTTCTGCTTCGTATCGTTGGTTCAAAAACTTGCGCACTGTAGTCGAAGCAAAGTTCGTGAATGCGCGAGAGGAACTGAACTTTGGCCTCCCAAATTTCGATATCGAGGATTATTCCTTCGTAAACATCGCCGCAGAGTATGACATTACGCCACACTTTTCGGTCTTCGGTCGCATCGACAACCTGGCCAACGAGCATTACTCGGAGGTCTTCGGTTTCCCCGCACTTGGCCGCGCCGCGTACGGTGGCGTGAAGTTGCGATTTTAGAGTAGCGCGAGCCTCGCGTCACAAGCGAGACGCGTGTGCTACTCTTTTTCCATGTCGCCAAAACTCTCCGATAAAAAACTGGCGGTACTCGGCGCCGGAAAATTGGGTGGCATCCTGCTGCGGGCATATCTGAAGCAGGAATTGTTTGATTCCAATCGGGTCGTCGCAACCGTAAAGCATGCGGAGAGAGCCGCCGCCCTCTCGAAGGAACTCGGCATTGCAGTGACCACCGACAATCGCGAAGCGGTCAAGGGCGCTGACATCGTTTTGCTGACAATAAAACCGCAAACGGTTGCGGAAGTGTTGCAGGAGATCGGTCCCGAAATTGGCGCCGACACGCTGGTTGTTTCCGTCGCGGCTTCTGTCCCGGCTGGCTTTGTCGAGCAGCAACTCGCCTCGGTCACAAGCGGCAAGCACGACCAAGTGCCAGTCGTGCGAGCGATGCCAAATACTCCGGCTGCGGTTCACTGCGGCATGACGGCAATCTGCGGTGGAGCTCATGCCAGTCCTCACCATCTCGACGTTGCTCGCTCGATGTTCGATGCGGTGGGCCGAACGATTGTCCTTGATGAGAAGCACATGGACGCGGTCACGGGTCTTTCTGCAAGCGGCCCCGCTTTTGCATACATCATTCTGGAATCGCTGGCCGAAGGTGGCGTCAAAGTCGGTTTGCCGCGCGACGTAGCGACTCTTCTCGCAGCACAGACGATGAAAGGCGCGGCAAGCGTGGTGTTGGAAACCGGCGATCACCCTGCGCTTCTCAAGGATGCGGTTACTACTCCAGCGGGCTGCACAATTGACGGCATTCTTGAACTCGAAGAAGGCAAGCTCCGCGTCACGCTCATCAAGGCGATCGTGAAAGCCACGAGCCGCGCCGGCGAGCTGCTGTTTGAAAAATAGTCGTGCGCGTCGTTGCCTTGTCATTCCGAACGAAGTCGCGGAGTCTGCTACGTGTTTGAGCTGAGTCCGCTGCTTTACCTCGTGGTCGGATTGATCGGCGGCGGGTTGATCGTCGTTTTGGTTGTTCTGGTAACACGGCGTAAGAACCAGGGCGCGGCTACGGATTTGTCGAAGCGATTGGAGACAATCGATCGCAGCTTGCGCGATGAGTTTTCGCGCAATCGGGAGGAAGCAGGTGCGGCGGCGAAGAATCAGCGCGAGGAACTAACCAAATCGTTAGAAGGCGTCAGATCGATTGTTGATGTTCGACTGCGGCAGTTGCAGGACGACAACGCACAGCAGATCGACAAGATGCGCGCGACCGTCGACGAAAAGTTGCAGGGCACGCTCGAGAAGCGGTTGGGCGAATCCTTCAAGCTGGTTAGCGAGCGACTGGAGCAGGTGCATCAGGGGCTTGGTGCGATGCGGCAATTGGCCAGTGACGTTGGTGGATTACAACGCGTTCTCACAAACGTGAAGACGCGAGGTGGCTGGAGCGAATGGCAGCTCGGCGTTCTCCTGGACGAAATGCTTACCCCTGAGCAGTTCGCGAAAAATATAAAAATGCGGGAGGACACGGACGAGCGTGTTGAGTTTGCGATCAAATTGCCTGGGGATGAAAACGGTGCGCCGGTCTGGCTGCCGATCGACGCGAAATTTCCGATGGAGCACTACGACCGGCTGGCTACGGCGCAGGAGAAAGGAGATCCCGCAGCCGTCGAAAGCGCGATCAAAACTTTGGAGACCCAATTGAAGCGTTGCGCCAAGGACATTTGCGAGAAGTACATTAATCCGCCGAAGACGACCGATTTTGCGCTGCTGTTTTTGCCGAGCGAAGGGCTTTACGCAGAAGCGATCCGGCGCGTCGGCCTCGTTCAAAACGTGCAGCGCGATTGTCGCGTCACGTTTGTAGGGCCAACGACGCTCGCGGCGTTGCTCAACAGTTTGCACATGGGTTTTCGCACGCTCGCGATTCAGAAGCGTTCCAGCGAAGTCTGGAATCTGCTCGCGGCAGTGAAGACTGAGTTCGGGAAATTCGGCGACTCACTATCCGCGGTAAAAGAGAAGATCGATCAGGCATCGCGCAAAATGGAGGATGTCGATGTTCGCTCGCGGGCGATCACAAAGAAATTGCGTGATGTCGAAGAATTGCCGTCGAATCCGCAGCCAATGCTGAAGGAATTGCTCGATGGTGCGGATAACTCATAACGTGTGACCAGCCAAAGGGATCGCGGAGTTTGATTTGCTTAGTCCTGTCGCGACTCTCCCAATATGAGCACGCTCGCAGAGATTAAAAAAGCTGCAGCGCGGTTACCTGCGGAGCAGCGCACTGAATTGATCACTTGGCTCGGTCAAGCTGAGGATGTATCGCGGATCCGTCGCGAACAATTGCGGCAGGAGATTCAAATTGGCTTGGATGAAATCGAACGGGGCGAAGTTGCGCCGCTCGATATGCGGGCGATTAAGTGCAAAGCGCGCGCTGGCGTTGACGGCAAATCGAATGAGTGATGTCCACGGCATATCGCAGTGCGCGGGCGGAAACTGACCTCACCGAAATTTGGATAAGTATTCCTGGTAATGATCCGTCCGCCGCAGATCGTCTACTCGATCGGATCGACCAAGTTTGTGCTCTGCTGGCACTCATCCCCACGCGGGGAAGCGACGCGATGACTTCGCAGCGGGTTTGCGCTTCTACCCGGTAGGGAATTAACTAGTCTTCTATGTCGCGCGTAATGATGGAATTGCTGTCGTCAGGATCCTTCATTGTGGCCGCGATTACCGACAGGAATTTCGCTGATTGTTGCTTCCCATTGCACCGAAAATGAAGACGGCCCTAATCACCGGCGCGAACAAAGGCATTGGCCACGAAGTCGCGAGACAGCTTGCGGCCAAAGGATTTCAGGTGTTTGTCGGTGCGCGAAATGGAAAGGCTGGTCGCAAGGCGGCGGAGGACATCGCAAAGGAATGCGGGAAGGCAACGTTTTTGGAAATAGACGTCGCCGACAATGATAGCGTCACAACCGCCGCGCGTGAATTTTCAAAAATCGAGGATCATCTCGATGTGCTCGTGAACAACGCAGGAATCATAGTCGATGGAGACGATGCAATTTTGGAAATCAGCGACGACCTGTTTCGAAAGACGATCGAAACAAATACGCTTGGCGCTCTGCGAGTGACGCGCGCGTTCGTGCCGTTACTTCGGAAAAGCAAAGCGCCGCGCGTGGTCAACGTCTCGAGCGGCGGTGGTCAACTCACCGGCGGCGCGGATGGTTGGGCGCCGGCTTACTGCATTTCAAAGACTGCGCTGAATGGCGTGACAGTGCAGCTCGCAGCGGCGTTGCCGAAATTCGCCGTGAACTCGGTTTGTCCTGGTTGGGTGCGGACGGAAATGGGCGGCGAAAACGCGACTCGCTCAGTAGAGGAAGGCGCGGACACAATCGTTTGGCTTGCCGGCGACGCGCCGCAGGATCTCACCGGTAAGTTCCTGCGTGATCGCAAAGAGATTCCGTGGTGATCCGAGGTAGGAGCGGCGTGCAGGAGACTGCCCGCCCTACTTTTTGCGTTTGCATTTATTGGTAGGGCGTCACTCCTGTGCGCCCCGCCGCCCTGAACTTCGCCAAGTTTGAGAACGTTTTATCGCAAAAATGGATTTGTCAGCCGTTCCTGGCCAATCGTTGTCGGCGGACCGTGGCCTGAGAGCACAGTTACATCATCGCCTAGGGGAAATAGCTTTTCCCTGATCCCGTTGATTAGCAGATCGATATCGCCACCGGGCAAATCACCGCGACCAATGCTGCCGGCGAAAAGAACGTCGCCACCAAAGAGCACTCGGTCCTTGGGCGAAAGGAAACAAAGACTGCCTGGGCAATGGCCCGGCACTTCCAGAATCTCGAAATCGGTGCCGAGAAAACTTCGACTCGGTGTTTCTTCGATGAGAAAATCTGCTTCAACCGGTTCGATTTCGAGCGCGAACCCAAAGTTGCGAAAGAAATCGCGATCAGAAATCATGGGCGCAGTGAGCGGGTGACATCCGATCTGGGAGTGAAACTGCCGTTTAACCCTCGCAATATCTTGAACGTGATCGACGTGACCGTGTGTCAGCAGCAAAAGTTTGGGATCGATGTTGAGCGAGCGCACCCAGTCACACGCACCCTCAGGTGCGTCAAACAAGATCCATCCGTCTCGTGCTTCGAACAGATAGCAATTGGTTTCAAAGATCCCCCCGCAAAACGTTTTAAAAGTCGCCGATGCCATATTACGAAGTTTTTGAATGTTCAGCGATGTCGGTTGTCTATTGCTACCCAATAATGCCGCCGGTGAGCTACTTCTCATGCAACACTTGAACTCGCACAAAACTAAAAACCGAACTAGCTGGGGCGACCCTGCAGATTGCTTGCAATCCGCTGCCGGAGGCGCAGAACGGCCCGATCTTGTCTCGTCGTCTTGCGTCGCGGGCCGAATTCTGCGAATGTCCTAAACCTCTTTTTTACCAATGAGATCATCTTTGCGGCGATCACTTACACTTTGCACGATCCTTTTTACAGCCGCTCTCGTGGCTCCGTCTGCACCGGCGAGTTCGAGAGAAACGGTGGCGATGTCCGTCGGTCGACTCTTGGAGGAGGGCCATTACACCCGGCAAAAACTGAACGAAGAGGTGTCCAAGAAGTTCCTGCAGACGTATCTGGAGATGCTCGACTACAGCCATCTCTTTTTCACACAGGAAGACGTTGACTCCGTCACGAAGAAGTATGCTAACGACATGGCGGGGGACGTTCTTATGGGAACTCTCAAGCCCGGCTACGAGATTTATGCGCTATACACGAAGCGAATTGATGAACGCGTGGCCAAAATAAAAGAGCTGTTGAAACAGCCGATGGATTTCAAAAGCAATGCGACAGTCGAATTGAGCCGTCAAAAATCGCCTTGGCCGAAAAATGAGGCTGAAGCCGATCAGCTCTGGAAGGGTCGGATCGCAAACGAACTGCTTCAAGAGCATTTAAGCGAGCACCCAATCGAGCCTGCGCCGCAACTCATCTCTCGCCGCTATGAGCGGCTGGCCAAGAATGTTCACGAGCAGGATAAAGACGAGCAGATGAAACTTTATCTCGATGCGCTTGCCCAGGCTTACGACCCGCACTCGGAATACCTGAGCAAAGCGGACATGAAGAATTTCAGCATCAACATGGGCCTCTCGCTCGTGGGGATCGGGGCGATGCTTCGCTCTGAAGATGGCTACGCCAAAATTGAAAGCCTCGTGCCCGGTGGCCCAGCGCAGACAGACGGGCGACTCAAGGTCGGCGACCGCATCAGTGCCGTCGCGCAGGGCCCCGCGGAATATGTCGATGTTCGTGAGATGCGACTCGACAAAGTCGTCGAAATGATTCGCGGAAAGAAAGGCACACGCGTCCGTTTGCTTGTCATTCCCTCCGATGCCGCCGATCCGTCGCACAGAAAAAATGTCGATCTGGTTCGTGATGAAATTAAGCTGAAAGATCAGGAAGCCCGCGCCGACATCATTATCAGGAAAGACGAAAACGGCGAGCCGATAAAACTCGGCTGGTTAACTCTGCCTTCTTTCTACGCCGACATGGACCGGCACCAGAAGAGTACCACGCGCGATGTGTTGGCGTTGCTCAAACGGCTGAAGAAAGAGAACATCGGCGGGCTCGTTGTCGATCTGCGTAAGAATGGCGGCGGTTCACTGGAAGAAGCGCTCTCGCTGACGGGACTGTTTTTGAAATCAGGTCCGATCGTGCAGACGAAAGATTACAACGGGACGACGAGGATTTCGTCCGACCCGGATTCGGGTATCGCTTACTCTGGGCCAATGGTTGTTCTTACCAGCCGGCAAAGCGCGTCCGCGAGCGAGATTTTCGCCGCTGCGCTGCAGGACTATGGCCGCGCGGTCATCGTCGGCGACAAGAACACGTTCGGCAAAGGCACCGTACAAACGATCCTTCCAATTGGCCGCTTCGCTTCGTTACTGGGAAGTCATACCGATGAAGACGGCGCGTTGAAGTTAACCATACAAAAATTTTATCGTGTGGCGGGCGGCTCGACACAGCTGCACGGCGTAGCCTCGGATATTGTTCTGCCGAGTTTGAGCGATCTTCCTGAATTCGGTGAAGGCGCGCTCAAAAATGCTCTTCCATACGACGAGGTCACGAAGGCGAAATACACCAAATGGTCGGACAATCATTCGCTTTTCATTGACCAGCTCCGCCAGCGTTCAGAGGAGCGGGTGAAAAACGATCCCGAATTTCACTACGTCACAGAAGACATGACTCGGTTGCGCCACAAGATCGACGAAAACAGGATTTCGCTGAATGAAGATGCGCGAAAGAAAGAGCTTGCCGACGATAAACTGCGCAAGGAAACCCGCTCGAAAGAGCGCCTGGCGCGGAATCAGGAAGAACCGAGCATCTATCGCGTCACGCTCGACACCGTCGATAAACCGGATCTGCAATTGATCATGTATCCCGGGAAACTCGCCGAGGCCAAAAAGAACGGCATCGTGCCGAAAGTGGATTCCGACGCCGCTCCGGATGCCGATTCCGATGTGCCTGACAGCGCTCCGGCCGACGGCGATAGCAACAGCAAGGATCCGCAAATCGATCCGGAGCGCACCGAGGCGCTCAATATTCTGGCTGATCTTGTGCAGCTTTCTAACGGCCCGAAGACCGCCAGCGCCACGACCAACCGCTGACTGTAGACACCGGTCTGTGGGCGGTCGCTGCCTGGTCGACAGCTTTGTCTGCGAAAAACGGCCCGCCTGGCCGTGGTTCCGGTGACCATATGATTCGAATCCCCGCTAAGAAGCGGCACACACCTGTCGTAAAGTCCGCTGTCTCAGCGGAAGGCAGGCTTAAGTCTTAAACCGTCGACATCTGCGCTGAGGACAGCGCGCTACACCGATTTACCGCCACCACATTGGAGGAGGTGGAGGCGGATAGCCTGGACCCATGAAGGGGCCAAAACGCTGACGTTGCTGAAAACCTCGTTGGGATTGACCTGAGTAGTAGCGACTGACTGGCGTCCTGCCGAACACCGTGACCGGAGTGCCGACGCTCACTGCGTTAAAGAATGCAACTGCATACTGGTCGGGCATGCGAACACAGCCATGCGAAGCAGGGTAGCCTGGCAAATATCCGGCATGCATTCCGTCGGAGCCGTGGAACCGCATAAAATACGGCATCGGCGCTGGAACAAATCTGCATCCGCTCGGCACTTTCATGTCGACATCGGCATCGGCGACAACGGTCCGTCCGGACCCGTCTACAATCTTGCCGTAAATACTCGAATAGTGATTGCGCTCTTTTTCAATGACCTTGAATGACCCGCCCTCTGTCAGGTGGCCGTAGCGTCCACTTGAAATAGGTGACGCGAGAACGGGACGTCCATTTTCCAGCAAGTACGCCCTCTGTTCCTGCAAATCGATCTCCACGGAAGTTTCCGCGCGCAACAACGCGGCTGCGCAGAAGAAGAGTGAGACCGCGAGAATAACCCTCACACTGTTTTTAAACCCACGCCCCGCGCCAAAGTCGCAAGCCTATACTGCGATCGGCGCTTTAATCGATGGATGTGGCTCGTACCCGATGAGTTCGAAATCTTCGAATTCGAAGTCGTGAATGCTTTTAACGGTCGGATTCAGTTTCAAGCGGGGTAATGGCCGACATTCGCGAGAGAGTTGTTCACGTGCTTGGTCGAGATGGTTCTTGTAGAGATGAAGGTCGCCGAACGTGTGAACGAAATCTCCGGGTGTGAGGTCGACGGCTTGCGCCACCATCATTGTGAGCAGCGAATACGACGCGATGTTGAACGGCACACCCAGAAAAAGATCGCAGCTGCGTTGATATAACTGGCAACTTAATTCGCCGTCCTGCACGTAAAACTGAAACAAAACGTGACACGGCGGCAGCGCCATCTGATCGATCTCAGCGGGATTCCATGCGCTGACAATCAATCGGCGGCTTTGCGGATTGGATTTTATTTGTGTAATCAGGTTATCGATTTGATCCACATGCACTCCGTCCGCGCCGCGCCAATCCCGCCACTGCGCACCATAAACCCGGCCAAGCTCGCCATTTTCATCAGCCCATTCATCCCAAATCGTGATGCCGTGCTCGTTCAGGTAGCGAATGTTCGTGTCGCCGCGTAAAAACCAAAGCAGCTCGTAGATGATCGATTTGATATGCAATTTTTTCGTTGTCAGCAACGGGAACCCCGGGCCATCGCCGCGCAAATCGAATCGGCTCTGTGCACCAAACACCGATAACGTTCCCGTTCCCGTGCGATCGGTGCGGTCATGACCGTTCTCAAGCACGAGCCGCAGCAAATCGTGATATTGTCGCACGCCGAAATTTATCGTAGCGATCCGCAATCGGAAATCAGAATTTCTTGTTGCTATGAATTTCTGAGTGCGAAAGGCGTAATGCCCGGAGCTTTTTCGAATCCATATGTGGAGTGCGGACGCAGTTCGCGAACTACGGTTTCCATTTCGAAAGGAGCTTAAAATGAATCTGATTTCTCGACGGATCGTGACGGGATTGGTTGCGCTGTTCGCTTCCGTTTTGATCGCAGCTTGTGGCCCACATTCGACCAAACCATCGACCGAAACTTTTACTGTCTATGAAGACGCACCAAAGATGAGCCTGCTTGATCTCGGCGCGCCCGGAAAAAGTCTGGGCGACGTTTATCATTTTTCTGCTCCTCTCCATTCAGAGCGCGGCGGTCCCGTCACGGGTGAGGTAATCGGCTCAAAGACCCTGGTAAAGTTGCCGACTGATGCGAACCCGAATCTGGAGCGGCGCGCAACGCTTTTGTTTTTTACCTTTGCCGATGGCAAGGACCAGATTATTGCGCTCGGAGCTGCCGATTATTCGCCGTCCGCTCCAGAATTCGATGCTGGCCAGCCGGTCGTCCGTCCAGTTTTAGGCGGAACCGGGAAGTACATGGGTGCGCGCGGCCAAGTCACCAGCACGCGGAATACGGGTGGTTCGTACACGCAGGTATTCACGTTGCTCAAGTAATCGGAACCGAATTCAGAGATGCCCAGAAACAGTGCCGCGTTGACGCGATTGCTGTTTTGACGGGGCTCGGAAATGAGCCGAACTGTCTCGACTCAGGATTTCCAGTTCGACGCCACATTTTGTTTATCCTCTCGTGATCAGGCGTTTACGCAGGCTGCTCAGGATTGGTCTGACGCTTGCTTAGATACCATTTGCGTTAGTCTCGCCAATGCGGGTTCTCAACTCGGTGGCAGACTTCAAAAGAAAGGAAATTTTTAATTTTATGGCAAAAGTTTTAGGAATCGATTTCGGTACCACCAACTCCTGCATGGCGGTGATGGAGGGTGGAGATCCGGTAGTGTTGGAAAACAGCGAAGGCGCGCGCACGACGCCTTCAGTGGTTGCATTTACAAAGAGCGGTGAACGGTTGGTTGGTCAGGCCGCCAAACGCCAGGCGGTGACGAACCCGCAAAACACAGTTTTCTCGATCAAGCGGTTCATGGGCCGCAAGTTCGATGAAGTCCAGGAGGAAATTAAGCGCGTTCCTTACAAGGTCGTGAAGGCCGCTAACGGCGACGCGCACGTGCAGGTCGAGATCGACGGTCAGCGCAAAGCATTTTCGCCGCCGGAAATCTCCGCAATGATCTTGTCGAAGTTAAAGGCCGATGCGGAAGCGAAGCTCGGCGAAAAAATCACGCAGGCCGTCATCACTGTGCCGGCGTATTTCAACGACTCACAACGCAACGCCACTAAAGACGCCGGCAAGATCGCGGGCATGGAAGTATTGCGCATCATCAACGAACCGACGGCGGCATCGCTCGCTTACGGGTTGGATAAGAAAAAAGACGAGAAGATCGCGGTTTACGATTTGGGCGGCGGCACGTTCGACATTTCGGTCCTCGAGATTGGGGACGGCGTTTTCGAAGTAAAAGCGACGAACGGTGATACCCATCTGGGCGGCGACGACTGGGACGCGCGCATCATGGATTGGATCATCAACGAGTTCAAAAAGGAGACGGGCATCGATCTAAGCAAGCAGCCGGACGCGGTTCAACGGATCAAGGAGGAAGCTGAGAAAGCCAAGATCGCGCTTTCATCCACGCAGGAATACGAAATCAATCTCCCGTTTGTTACGGCGGACGCCAGCGGGCCGAAACACATCCAGAAGAAACTGACGCGCTCCAAGATGGAGCAACTTTGCGATGATTTGTTCCAACGGACTATCCCGCCCGTGAAAGCATGCTTGAAGGACGCGCAATTGACCGAGAAAGAAATTAACGAGCTGGTGCTGGTGGGCGGCATGACCCGTATGCCCAAGGTCCAGCAGATTGCCCGTGACCTTGTCGGCAAGGAACCCCACAAGGGAGTAAACCCTGACGAAGTGGTCGCGATCGGCGCTGGCATTCAGGGAGGCGTGCTCAAGGGCGATGTCAAGGATGTGTTACTTCTCGATGTTACGCCGCTTACGCTTTCGATCGAAACAGCCGGTGGCGTGGCTACGCCGATGATTCCGCGGAACACCACGATTCCTACGAGGAAATCACAGATCTTCTCGACTTACAGCGACAACCAGCCGGGTGTGGAAATCAAGGTTCTACAGGGTGAACGGCCACTGTCGCGCGACAATAAACAATTAGGCGTGTTCCACCTCGATGGAATTCCACCCGCTCCGCGCGGCGTTCCGCAAATCGAAGTGACATTCGATACCGATGCGAACGGTATTCTGCACGTGTCGGCCAAAGATTTGGGCACCGGCAAGGAACAAAAAATTTCCATCACCGGCAGCTCCGGTCTTTCCAAGGACGAAGTGGAAAAGATGCAGCGCGAAGCTGAAGCGCACGCCGAAGAGGACAAGAAGGCGAAAGAAGCGATCGAGATCAAGAACAACGCCGACATGCTGGCTTACCAATCCGAGAAGCAGCTTAAGGAACTCGGCGACAAGATCTCGGGCGACAAGAAAAAGCAGGTCGAAGACGCTATCGCTGCGGTGCGTGACGCGATCAATCGCAACGACGTCGACGCGATGAAACGGACGTACGACGATTTGCAGAACAAGTTCCAGGAAGTCAGCGCCGACCTTTACAAACAAGCTTCAGCGCAGGCCGGACCTCGCCCAGGGCCGCAACCCGGTCCTGAAGCGCAGCAAGGCGGCGGCGCGGAAGAGGGCGCAGGTAAACGCGACGGCGGCGACGTCGTCGATGCGGAGTTCGAAGTCGTGGACGAGAACAAGAAAAAGTAACCCGTGAATCGAGAATCGTGAATCGGGAACACAAGAATTGTAGGGCGTCTGTGTCAGACGCCGCGCCGTCTCGCAGAGACGACCTACAATAATCGAAACGAATTTGTCGGTGGCCCCGAAACTCGGGCTCGCCGGCGTAACCCAAAACCAACCAAGGAGTAAACGAAAAACCTATGGCAGCAGTTAATGTAAGACCTCTCGGAGATCGGGTGCTGGTGCAGCCGCTCGAAGAGCAGGAAGTAAAAAAAGGCGGGATCATCATCCCCGATACCGCCAAGGAAAAACCACAAGAGGGGAAAGTGGTCGCTTTAGGGACCGGCAAAATCGATGACAACGGAAAGAAAGTCGATTTCACCGTGAAAAAGGGCGACAAGGTGCTGATCTCGAAATACGGCGGCACCGAAATCAAAATCGAGGACGAAAATTACCTGATCATGCGCGAGGACGACATCCTCGGCATTATCGGATAACCGCGTCTATCAACAACCTGTCCGCCTTAGCCTCGCGCGAAGGCGGATCAACCAACAATTATCAAGAAATCTTATGGCAGCTAAACAACTACAATTCGATGAAAATGCGCGGCACACGTTGCTGCGCGGTGTCGAGAAACTGTCGAGGGCCGTTAAGGCCACGCTCGGCCCATCCGGCCGCAACGTCATTCTCGACAAGAAATTCGGCAGCCCAACCATCACCAAGGACGGCGTGACCGTCGCGAAAGAGATCGAGCTCGAGGATCCTTATGAAAATATGGGTGCACAGCTCGTCCGCGAAGTCGCATCCAAAACGTCCGACGTGGCGGGTGACGGCACCACAACAGCAACGATCCTCGCGGAATCCATTTACCGCGAAGGTCTGCGCAACGTCACAGCCGGTGCTAACCCGACTTCGTTGCAGCGTGGCATCATGAAAGGTGTCGATGCAATCGTCGAAGAGCTGAAGAAGCTCTCGAAGAAAGTCAGCGATCGCACCGAGATCGCGCAGGTCGCAACCGTTTCAGCTAACTGGGACAAGACGATCGGCGAGATCATCGCCGACGCTATGGACAAAGTCGGCAAGGACGGCACGATCACGGTCGAGGAAGCGAAATCGATCGAAACCACGCTGGAAGTCGTCGAGGGCATGCAGTTCGACAAAGGTTATCTGTCGCCCTACTTCGTGACCAACGCGGAGGCGATGGAAGCCATTCTCGAAAACGCTTACATCCTCATTTACGAGAAGAAAATCTCGAGCTTGAAGGACTTGCTTCCGTTGCTCGAGAAAGTTGCGAAAGCCGGTCGTCCGCTCCTCATCATTTCCGAGGACGTGGAAGGCGAAGCGCTCGCGACTTTGGTCGTCAACAAATTGCGCGGCACGTTGCAAGTCTGCGCGGTCAAAGCCCCGGGCTTCGGCGATCGTCGCAAGGCGATGCTGGAAGATATCGCGGTGCTGACCGGCGGCAGACTGATCAGCGAAGACCTCGGTATCAAACTTGAGAACATCAAGCTCGATGACCTCGGCAAAGCCAAACGCGCCACTGTCGACAAGGAAAACACCACCATTGTCGAAGGCAGTGGCAAATCGGCCGATATCCAGGGCCGCGTCGCCCAGATCCGTCGTCAGATTGAAGAGACGACCAGCGATTACGATCGCGAGAAACTGCAGGAGCGCCTGGCGAAACTCGCCGGCGGCGTTGCAGTCATCAACGTCGGTGCTGCGACCGAAACCGAGATGAAAGAGAAGAAAGCTCGCGTCGAAGACGCGTTGCACGCAACGCGTGCGGCGGTCGAGGAAGGCATCGTCCCCGGTGGCGGTGTTGCATTGCTCCGAGCACAGAAAGCGCTTGATGGCATTAAGGACCTTGAAGCCGACGAGAAAATCGGCGTTCAAATTGTCCGCCGCGCCGTTGAAGAACCGATGCGTCAACTTGCGAACAACGCAGGTGCAGAAGGCGCGCTCGTTGTCGAGGAAGTCAGGAAGCGCAAAGGCAACGAAGGTTACGATGTTGCTACCGAGCAATACACCGACCTGGTGAAAGCCGGTATCGTCGACCCGACAAAGGTTACGCGCAGCGCGTTGCAAAACGCAGCGTCCATCGCAGGCCTGTTGCTCACCACCGAAGCATTGATCACGGAGATTCCTGAAAAGGAAAAAACTCCTCCAATGCCTCCAGGCGGCGGCATGGGCGGCATGGATTATTGAGGCCGTCTCGGCCGAAACCCTGAAGAATTTCGGGGCTAAGCCGAAATCGAAACAACAATTAACAAACAGCCGAGCTCGCAAGGGCTCGGCTGTTTTGCTTTAATGGTCTTAACAGACTTCCAGGAGGAAATGATTTAATCAGTGTCTTGAGAGGTTTTTCATCTCCGACATTAAGGCCGCGCTGTTAACTCTGTCCGAACACGAAATCTGATTGCACCTACGTCTGAGACGATGGCGGAACTCGAGCGGTTGGCTGCGAAACTGAAAGAGAAAACAATAAACTCGATATTGCGGGTTCTGTATCGAGGCGTACTCGGTTATCATCGAATGCTCTCGAAACGATTTCCGTTCGCGATCTATTATGACTTGCACAAGGACGAAATCAGAATTTGGCGCGTGTTGGATTGCCGCCGCGAGCCGCGCTGGCTCAAGCTCCAGTTAACGAGAGCTCGCAAACTATGAACATGGAGGAAATCAAAGAAGCAGTAAAGAATCTGTCGCGCGAGGATCTAGGCGTTTTCCGGAAATGGTTCTGGGAATTCGATCAG
Source organism: uncultured Verrucomicrobiae bacterium (assembly GCA_963825355.1). Lineage (GTDB taxonomy): Bacteria > Verrucomicrobiota > Verrucomicrobiia > Chthoniobacterales > UBA10450 > Udaeobacter. The sequence goes on from CAWGSY010000018.1 coordinate 168,723, forward strand.
GAAAGGTGGGACGAAGAAATTGAGGAGGACGTCAAGGCGGGACGTTTTGATTCCATTCTTCGGCAAGTCGATCGAGATGCTCATGAGAGCTGACTAGAAACATGCGGATATTGTTATCCTTGGTTTTTTGCGGCCTGGTCGCGTCGAGCGGAGGCGCGCGTGCGGCCGACGGGATGAATGCCGTTGCCGAGCGGTACGTGCGTCTCGTGCTAGCGCTTGGACAGCATGACCCCGATTATGTGGACGCGTTCTACGGACCGACTGAGTGGAAGACGCAGGCGGAGAAAGAGAAGAAGTCGTTGGATGCGATCGGCGTTGAGGCCGCCGAACTGAATGCGACGCTGACGAAGATTCCCGACGCAGCAACGTCCGGTGATGAGATGGCCCAATTGCGTCGCGAATATTTGCAGAAACAAATTTCCGCGCTGGTGGCGCGAGTCGGGATCTTGAAGGGCGAAAAGTTAAAGTTCGACGACGAATCGCGCGCGCTTTACGACGCCGTTGCGCCCACATACCGCCAGTCCGGCTCGGACCCGGATTCGCATTTCGGCGAAATCATCGCGCAGTTGGAAAAGAAAATTCCCGGCAATGGTCCGTTGTGGCAACGCTACGAGGAATGGCGAAAGCCGTTTCTGATTCCGAAGGAAAGACTCGATACCGTGTTTCAAGCTGCGATCAAGGAATGTCGCGCCCGGACGCTGGCGCATGTTTCTCTGCCGCCTAACGAGAGCTTCACGGTCGAGTACGTGACCAATAAGCCGTGGGGCGGTTATAATTGGTACAAAGGCAATTTCCATAGCGTGATTCAGGTGAATACTGATCTACCAACCTACATCGATCGCGCGGTGGATCTCGCTGCGCACGAAGGCTATCCCGGCCATCACGTTTACAATTCGCTGCTGGAAAAGAACCTGGTCCGCGATCGCGGCTGGGTGGAGTTTTCGGTTTACCCGCTTTTTTCACCGCAATCGCTCGTCGCGGAAGGGACGGCGAATTTCGGGCGAGAGGTCGCGTTCCCGACGAAGGCCGAGCGAATCAAGTTCGAGAAAGAAGTCTTGTTTCCGGCGGCCGGGATCGATTCCAAACGCGCAGACGAATATTACGCCGTGCACGATTTGATGAAGCAGCTCGACTACGCGGTAAACGAGGCCGCACGAAGATTGATCAACGGCGAGATTGACGAGAACGCCGCGGTGCAATGGTTGCAAAAATATGCCGTGATGGAACCAGCTCGCTCTAAGCAGCGGATAAAATTCATCCAGCGCTATCGAAGTTACGTAATCAATTACAATCTCGGAGAAGACATGGTGCGCCGTTACATCGAGAAACGAAGCGGCACTGATCCCGAGAAACGGTGGAGCGAATTTGCAAAACTGCTGTCCTCGCCGCGATTACCCAGCGGATTAACGGAATAATCAGGAAGCCAGGAATCCAGGAAAGGGAACTTGAATCAGGAAAATAGGAAACAGGAGAGAAAAACATCCGGCGTTCCTGCTTTCCTAATTCAAATCTCTTGGATTCATGGTTTCCAGATTCCATCTTTGTTGAGTGCTTCCAGCTTTCCTCACCGCGTCGTCGAGCGCATTGCAGTAGACTTGGGGAGATGATTAGTCGTCGCGAATTTACGAGAACTTTGGCGGGAGCGGTGACGTTGACCGCAATCAAGCCGGGCGCTTTGTGGTCGGGTGAACCGATCGCTGCGGCCACACCGGCATCGGTGTCGTCTGTCGCGGCGGAATTGTACCGCAAAGCATTGCGTATTCGACGGGAACGTACTGGGCGCGATCGGGTTTCCGATTTCGGATCACGATCCAGCCGGCGTGACCAGGCGGATTGTGGAGTCCGGCGTGAACGTGGTGAAGTCCACACTTGGCGGCGCACAGGGCAATTTCGAGGAGGCCGTAGCCGCGATCGCGAGTGCGGAGCTGTTGATGGAGAAGCAGCCGGAAGCGTTTTTCAAAGTGCAGCACGCGTCCGATTTCGATCGCGCGAAAAGCGAAGGAAAGCTTGGCGTCATTTATTCGTTCGAATCGGCGAACATGCTCGAGGACAAGATCGACAGGATCGATCTGTTCCGCAGTCGCGGGGTGCGCGTGATGCAGGTCACCTACAATCACCGGACGCCGCTCGGGTGCGGTTGTATAGATGGCGACACGGACGGCCTGACCGATCTCGGCCGGAGCGCCGTCGCCAGGATGAATGAGGTCGGCGTTGCGCTAGACCTCAGTCATTCCAACACGAAGACGACAGCGGACGGCATCGCGGCGTCGAAGAAACCGGTGTTGATCACTCACGCCGGCTGTCGCGCTGTTTACATGCATCCGCGGAACAAGGAAGATTGCGAATTGAAAGCGTTGGCGGAGAAAGGCGGGGTGATCGGAATTTATATGCTGCCGTTTCTGACCGAGCCACCGAAGCAGCCGATGCTAAAGGATTTTCTCCAGCATCTCGACCACGCGGTTAAGGTTTGCGGCGAAGACCATGTCGGGATCGGGACGGATATTCCCTTTCTGCACGTCGGCGAAGAGGAATTCGCCGAGCTGAAACGCAGGACTGAGGAACGGAAAGCCGCGGGGATTGCTGCGCCAGGCGAGGATCGGCCGGCGTATATCCCGGACCTGAATACCGAACGAAAACTCGAGCTCGTGACCGATGCGTTGTTGACGCGAGGTTACAAAAGCGCCGCGGTAGAAAAAATCCTGGGCGGAAATTTCAAGCGAGTCCTGGCCGACATCTGGTCGGTATAACTAGTCGGGCATTAACGGACTAATCAGGAAGCCATGAATCCAGGAAAGGGATTTCCGAGATGGAAGGCAAAGCTGCAAGGGAAGCAGCGAGCGAGAGAGGGAGCCGAGCGAGTTTCAAAGCAGAAAGCGAATAAATTTCCTGGATTCATGGTTTTCAGATTCCATCTTGTTTGAGTGCGTCCACTCAACATTCCGATTTTGGGCGAACTGACGCCCGGCACAACACAGCGGCACCTGATCAAATTGCCGGGTGCAGCGTTAGTGAACGATGAGCCGCGTCCGGTAATTTCAATCGCAGGCGCGAAGCCCGGACGGGTGTTATGCGTTAACGCAGGCGTTCACGGCGGCGAGTATCCTGCGATCGAAGCGGTGATTCGATTGGGCCAAGTGCTCGATCCAAAAAAGATTTCGGGCACGCTGGTTTTGATGCCGGTGTTGAATCTGCCGGCATTTCGGGCACGGACGCCGTTTGTTTGTCCGATCGACGGCGTCAATCCGAATCGTGTGTTTCCCGGCGATCCCAGCGGCAGTTACTCCGAGCAAATGACACATGCGTTGATTAACGAATTCGTCGTGCATGCTGACGCATATGTCGATCTTCACGGCGGCGATATCCCGGAAGCGCTCGTCCCGTTTGTAATCTGCAGAGCGGGTGATGACGAAATCAGTAACAAATCGAAAGCAATGGCGAACGCGTTCGGTTTGCCATACGTGCTTACGGTCCGCAAACCGGTTCAACCGAGCAAAGGGCAATCGAGCTACGCCGCTGCTGCAGAAAAAGGAATTCCAGCGATTTTAGCGGAAGCTGGAGGAGTTGGACAAATGCAGGAGGAGGCGGTCGAGCTTCTTTTTCGTGGGGTGATCAACGTGATGCGCCATTTGGAGATGATCGAAAGCGTCGCCGATGCGACAGCGACCGCGAATGACGAAACACGATTGACGAATGACGAAAGAAATTCCAAATCAAAGGAAACGGCCCGCAGAGCCGTGGCTACAAGAGAAACATCTGCGGCCGACACGACCGTCTCTACACTTTTGACGAAGTTTGAGTGGCTTTACACGAAGCGCACCGGCGTCTGGTATCCAAAAGTCGCGCCGGGCGATGCCGTGAGAGAAAGAGAACAGATCGGCATGATAGGAGATTTGTTCGGCGATACTCTGGAAGAAATTGTTTCGCCGGTGAACGGCGTTGTACTTTTTCTAACGATCAATCCATCCGTTCTCGAAAATGGATTACTTATGGGAATCGGAGCGGACTAACAAGTGAGTAGAGAAATCTCGAGAGACGAGCGACAAAGTGTTGAGAGACGATGAAATTATCAGGAACAGCGGGTAACCATTTCTCTCATTTCTGGCTTCCTGATTAATTAATAACCCAGAGCTTTTTTCCGGTCATTCGCGGTAGGCAAAGCGTCTTTGCGGACCGTGATTGCAGGGGCGCCGGAGTCTTTAAGTTGGTTCGCCTCGAGGACGTTGAACTCGATGTCTTTTGTGAATTCCGTCGGAACGTCTGCGTCCGCATAGATGGCGTGCACAGGGCAAACTTCCACGCAGGCCATGCAATCAATGCAGTCGTCGGCATGAATCACCACCTGGGTATCCATTTCGTAAAAGCACGCGACAGGGCAGACTTCTACGCAGTCGGTAAATTTGCATCCGTTACATTTCTCGGTCACAACGTGGGCCATAGCGTTTCAGTAGTTAATTCAGGGTTGAGTGAAAAACTCTGTTACGAGTATTGAGCGAGGACGGCGAGTCAAATTTCTGATTTGATTTTGAGGTGCTCCATTCGAGCTGGGAAAACGGCCTGAGGGCAGGCCATCTCCAAGGCCGATTTGTGAATCGATGCCGATGGAGCCGGGCCGCCCTCGGCCCGTGAACTTCCGACTCAGGTTTTATCCAGAGGTAATCGGTGGGTGATGTTCGCGGCTCGTTTTGAACAAAATCGCGATGGAAAACGTGACGATGGTGCCGAAGCAAATCCACCACGGAAATGCCATCACCGGCAGCCAGCTCGGCTGCGTGTACACCTTACCGCCGAGCAGGCCGGCGATGTTGTTCGGTAGACCACTCAAAATGGCGACGACGATGAAACCTATGATCATCCCGATAATGTTTCCCAAATCGCTGCCGCGCCGCTTGGTGAACATTCCGCACAGGAAAACGCCGAGCAACGATCCGTACGTGTATCCGAATATCCCGAGCACGATCGGGATGATGCGCACCTTAGGATGCACGATGACGAGGTAAGACGTGGTCGATGCGACGATAATCATCAGGACCGAGAACCAGACCGTGGCCCAACGGACGGCAAGCAAGCTTTGTTCCTCGGATGATTGCGGATTGATATAGGGCTCGTACCAATCACGCGTGAAACTTGTGGCCAATGCGTTTATCGCGGTGCTGAGCGAGCCCATGGCGGTAGCGAAAATTCCCGCGATCAATAGCCCGCGCAGGCCAACCGGCATCTGGTACAAAATGAAATGGCAAAACGTTTCGTTAGGCGTTTTAGGCAGCGTCGGATCCGGATGAGCCTGGTAATACGTCCAAAGCAAGAGGCCAATGGTCAGAAACGTCAGCACAATTGGGATATCTGCCAGACCCGAGAGAATCAATGAGCGGCGGCTCCGTCGAATATCGGGCGCGGTCAACATCCGTTGCACCATATCCTGATCGGTCCCGTGCGTGGACATGGTGATAAAGGTCGATCCGATCAGGCCGGCAAAAATTGTGTACTCGACCTCGAACATTCCTTTAATTTTGTCCCAGCCGTGTTTTGCCGGATTGAGTCCAGTGGTGAAGAAATCTGAAATTCCGAAGCCGCCGTGGCGTTGCACGATTTCATTCCACCCCCCGGGAATTTGCGAGTAAAGCAAACCAACCGCGACCAACGCGCTACCGATCATGATTGAGGCCTGGATGAAGTCGGTCCAGATCACCGCCTTAATGCCGCCGAGGGTCGTATAGATCGCTGTCAAAACGACAATGGCAATCGTTGCGCCGATATAAATGAACAGCGTTTCTCGTTGTCCGGGTTGGACGCCTCGGATCATTTCATACGCAAGCGCAAGCGCGATCGCCGCTACATACAGGCGCGCACCGGACGCCAGCACGCGTGTAACCATGAAAATAGCGGATGCTGCGTTTTTCGTCGGCACGCCGAAGCGCGCAGTGAGATATTCGTAGATCGAATAAACGTTGTAGTCGTAGTACGGCTTGATGAAAATGTAACTGACAAGGATGCGCGCCAGAATGGTGCCGAGCGCCAGTTGCAAATAAGTGTAGTTACGTAATGCGAAGCCTTCGCCGGGCGTGCCGAAAAAAGTCCCGGCGCTCGTTTCCGCAGCGACGATCGAGGCGAGCACAGCCCACCACGGAATTGCGCGACCGCCGAGCGCGAAATCTTTGAGGCTCTCCTCCTTTCGGCCCATGTAAAGGCCGATGGAAATGATGATAACGAAATAGAGCAGCAGAACTGTGGTATCGATCGCGAGTCGGGCACCCATTTCGCTGGTATTTATCAATGACGAATGACGAATGTCGAATGACGAAGGAAATCCGAATGACGAATGTGCGAGTGGTGACGCTTCAGGTGGATCGGATTGTCCACAAGACGATGGTAAAATGACTGGATAGCATCGCGTTGGGGACAACGCGATCCACCTATGAAGTTCACGAAAATACGCGCACCCGATTTCGATCTCGAGAAGACGCTTGATTCAGGGCAGGTGTTTCATTGGCAAAAGATTGGCGACGGGTTTGTGGGGACGATTGGTGATCGCGCGCTTTATGTCGAGCAACGCAGCGAATTTTTGAAAGTTCGCGATGGCGAGCCGCCATCGCCAACACGCGAGCCGCGTGTGCTCCCCGGAATTGTGACGCGTTATTTCGCGCTCGATCATCCGCTGGCGAAGATTTGCGATTCATTTCCGAAGGATCCGGTGATGAACGTTGCGCGTGATTTCTGTCACGGTTTACGGATTATTCGCCAGCCGAAATGGGAATGTCTCGCCACATTCATTTGCTCATCGATGAAACAGGTGGCGCATATTCGCCAGATTTCGCTGGCGCTCCGGAAACGATTTGGCGAACAACGGACGGTTGCGAATCAGCTCGTGTACACGTTCGCTTTGCCGCGGCGAGTTGCGCAAGCTTCGGAGAAGGAGTTGCGCGATTGCAAGCTTGGCTATCGGGTCAAAAATCTTCGTGCGACGGCGCAGCTCGTCAGCTCCGGCCAGGCAGATCTCGAGGCTTGGTCGGCGTTATCTGATGCCGAGCTCCGAAAACAATTGTGCGCGTTGCCCGGCGTGGGGCCGAAGATCGCAAATTGCGTGATGCTTTTTGCGTATGAACGGCTGCGAGCCTTCCCGGTCGATGTCTGGATCGAGCGCGTGTTGAGGCAGCATTATTTTTCCGGTCGAAGAAAAATGACGACGCAGCGGTTGCGGCAGTTCTCTGAAACGTACTTCGGTGAACACGGTGGATACGCGCAGCAGTATTTGTTTCATCACGCGCGGGTCGGTCGACGTGGCCGTCAGGCGATTGAGGTCGATCGCTCCTACCTCGGACGGAATGAGGGAAGGTAGGGGGCGGTTCACCTGAACCGCCTATCCATCCCGCCCAAGTTGTCAGCGCCTGCGGCCTGAGATAAAGTTCCACCCTTAGCAGAGCTTCTGCGTCCCGAATGCTTCTTCACCAAGCGATCATTGCGACATGACGACGGCTGACATTGTTTTCGTCCAGCCGGGCAATCCCGACAGGCTGCGGGACCGCGAACAAAATACGCGAATGATTTTGTGGGCGCTGCTTATCGCGATTCTAATTCATTTGATCGTCGCTTTTCTGCTCGCAGCATTCAGCGGCTTTTTCTCGCCCGCGCTACCGGCTCCGGAGAAACCAGTCGAACTGACGTTCATGGATTTGTCGCCCGCATCGAATTCGAAAAATTCCGCGTTCATCGAAACGGACGAATCTAAAAAAGCACCGGAGCCGAAGGACAAGACGTTTGAGTCTAACGCTAATTCCATTGGAGCCAGCGAGCTGGCGGCTGCCGGCGAAATGCCGTTGCCGTCTCAGACGGGGAAGGATCGCCCGTTGATGGATTTTGAGTCAAATCCCTACTCGCTCGATAGTAAGGGCGCGCAAGCGCAGCAGAAACCGGCCTCGCAACAGAAGTCTGCGCAGCCAGCCGCGCAGCCCGAGCCTATTACTGCTGCGGAGCAATTTGCGTTGCTGACTCAAAAGTCAGCGTCTGCGCTCGATGCCGCGGCTGCAGCGTCACAAGCGCAGTCGGCGTATCGTCGCCAAAAGGAGCGGACTCATATCGCGGGAAACATTACCAATCGCGGAATTTCGTCGGTGAATGCGTTGGGCACACCGCTCGGCCGTTACCAGAAGATCGTCGCCGATTCAATTGGGTCACGATGGTATACGTACGTAGATCAGAAGCGCGATTTGATTAGCATCGGGACGCTGCACTTGGCATTTATAATCGATCGAAGCGGGCGAGTGAAGAATCTCAAAGTTATCGAAAACAGTTCGAACGAGTCGTTCGCGAGCGTGTGCGTGCAGTCGGTGATGGAAGCGCACCTCCCGCCGATTCCCGCAGACGTGGCGCAGTCGTTGCCGCCTGAAGGTTTGGAAGTGGACGGACTCGGGTTCATTATTTTTCCTAACGGACGATGACCGCCTGGATCATTGCCGAAACGGCGGGAATCGTGGATGTCGTTCTGGGATTTTTCTCGAGGGGCGGCCTCTTCATGTGGCCGCTGCTCGCATGTTCAATCGTGTCTGTGACAATCATGATTTTGCGTGGGCTGGCGTTGCGAAGAAAAATTGTGCTGCCGGCGGCGATCGAATCAGAAATTGAGCGCATGACGCCGGGCGAAAGTCCCGAACGGCTGTCACGTCTCGTCTATCATGATCCTTCGTCAATGGCGCGAATTACGCGCGTGGCGCTGCAACACGTTCGCGGGCCGCGCTCGGAAAATGTTGAAGTCGTGCAAACACGTGCGCGTCACGAAATGGTGCGGTTGGAGCGAGGTCTCATTATTCTTGAAGTTATTGTGGGGATTGCGCCACTGCTCGGATTGATTGGCGCCGTGTCTGGTTTGGTGCACGTTTTTTCGCATCTCGGTTTAAGCTCCGGCGGTGGATCGGATACGCGCCAGATTGCGCTTGGGATCGCTGAAGCATTAAACGCAACCGTCTTCGGACTTTCCATCGCCGTGCCGACACTGGTCGGGTTCACCTATTTCTCCCGAAAAGTGGAAGTGATGTCGGTCGAGATGGAAACGCTCGTCGTTGAGTTGATCAACAAATGCTATTACGGGCGCGCGACGCGCGAACACAACACAGCACAGATTCCGACCTCCGTCGCGTGAATCGCGCGACGCAATTCGCATGAATTTTTCAGTAAAGAGACGACGGGCGCCGGTCATCATCATCGTTTCGCTCGTCGATATTCTCATCATCCTGCTGATATTTTTTGTCGTTTCCACCACGTTCAAAAAAGATCAGCCGGAGGTGCAGATTAATTTACCGGAATCAAAGACCGCGCAGAAACAGCCCTCCGAGCTCGATCACGCCATCGTAAGCATCAGCCAGGAAGACGAGGTCAAGCTGGATGGACGAGCCATAAACGTGGATGAACTTGAAGCCGCCGTGCGCGGTTTGCCTGAGCAGCGGAAGTCGACGCTCGCGCTGCAAGCTGACAAGAAAGCGTCGTTCGGCACGATCATTAAGGTGATGGATGCGTTGAAGCTGGCAGGCGTGAAAAATTTACCGGCGTTCACCCGGGAGGAAGGACCATGATCCTGCCGATCTTGCAGTATGGTGACCCGATCCTGCGGGCCAAAGGTGAACGAATCGAGAAGATCGATGAGGAAATCCGGCAACTGGCGGTGAACATGATCGAGACCATGCACGAAGCGCACGGTGTCGGGCTGGCAGCACAGCAGGTCGGCCGGCCGTTGCAGCTCACTGTACTTGACGTTTCGGCCGTCGAAGACCGGCCAAGCACGCTCAAGCTCAGTGGCAAAGATGTCGATCCGAAGAGCGCCATGCCGATCGTGCTCATCAATCCCGAGATCGAGCTGCGCGGCGAAATCGAAGTGGGCGTGGAAGGTTGTCTAAGTTTTCCCGAGATCACCGCTGACATTGAACGAGTGCAATCGGTGCTTGTGCGCGCGCAGACGCTGGAAGGCGAGATGTTTCAGATCGAGGCGAGCGGTCTTCTCGCACGGGCGATTCAACATGAGCACGATCATCTCCAGGGAATCTTGTTCATCGATCGGATGAACTCCGCGGCGAAAGCCGCGTTGTCGAGTCGCCTGAAACGATTGCAAAGGGAAACGAAACGCGGCGTCCGGCATCACGAAGAATTTGCAGGCGAAACGGTATTGTAAGCAGCTTCGAATCCAACCGCAATAGCGGAGGCGCGAGGTGTGAGTGCTGGTGTGAGCGCCAAAGGCGCGCGACTCAAGCGCAGCATGGGGCATCGCCCCAGGGGTATAAATGGAATGAGAAAATCGCGAGCGCTGAAAGCGCGATTCACTTCAACACAATTATTCGTTAGCGCTGTCGATTGAAACGCGCTCTCAGCGCTTGACTCTGTGTGGCTATTTCGATCCTGGGGCGAGGCCCCAGGCTACGATTGAGGAGCGCCTTTGGCGCTAACACGTACGAAGCCCGCACGCTGTAGCGTCCGCTGTCTCAGCGGAGATGGCTTGCCGTGCGAAAGGGGATTTGCGCTGAGGACAGCGCACACTACAGCGTTTTGTAGGCAAACTATCTCGCCAGAAATCCAGTTAACGGGCTTGTGGCTGATGCCGCGTTAGTTTATCCGGCTAATCCGATTTCGCGTGCTTCGCGTCCTGCTTCGATCGCTTTTTTGAATGCCTTTGCCATACGAATCGGATCGGACGCAATTGCGATTGCAGTGTTCACAAGGACTGCGTCGGCGCCCATTTCCATCGCTTCAGCGGCGTGACTCGGGGCACCGAGTCCTGCATCCACGACGACCGGCACGATGGCCTGTTCGATGATAATCTCGATTTGCGCGCGCGTTTCGATGCCGCGGTTGCTACCGATCGGCGATCCTAGCGGCATCACCGTGGCCGTGCCGATGTCTTGCAATCGTTTTGCCAGCACGGGATCGGCGTTGATGTACGGAAGAATAGTGAACCCTTCCTTCACCAGAATTTCCGCCGCAGCGAGTGTTTCAACAGGGTCGGGCAACAGGTAGCGCGGGTCTGGATGAATCTCGAGCTTGATCCACGTCGGCAAACCTGCGCTCGCTGCGAGCCGCGCAAGACGCACAGCCTCTTCCGCGTTTCGGGCGCCGCTGGTGTTCGGCAGCAGCAGAAAACGTTTGGGATCGATAAAATCGAGAATGTTCGCGAACGGATCATGTTTGCCTGAGAGATCGGCGCGACGAAGCGCGACGGTGACCAACTCGGTGCCACTCGCGATGAGTGCGTCCCGCATCAACTCGTTAGACGCAAATTTTCCAGTGCCAACCAGCAGACGCGATGCGAACTCGCGATCGGCGATCTTCAGTTTCGAGGGCTTATCAGCCATGGGAAAAGAATAAGCGAATTCACGAACACACGCGAATGTCGATGTCCGGGAGCATAGGCCGCTGGCCTGTTGTCGTCGGCAGCTTGCCGACGACTCCGAAGCGTTGGAGGAACTCGTGTCGCTCACGATCGAAAAGCTTTTTGGCAAGCTGCCGAAAAGGACAGGCTGGCAGCAGCTGGCAGCCTGTGCTCGCCAGAATACGCGGCTTACTTTCTGGTTGTACAAAACGCATACCGATGCAAGTTGCCGCTGTGACCAAATTTGATCTTCGCAGGCAGGATTGCATCACGGGAATGTCACGCCTGGCCGATGCAAGCGTTGATCTTGTGGTGACGTCGCCGCCGTACAATCTCGGGATCAGCTACGGGAAGTATTCCGACCGCCAGGATCGGCGATCGTATTTAGATTGGTGTGGCGAATGGGCGGGGCAAGTAAGTCGCGTGTTAAGGCCGGACGGTTCCTTTTTCCTCAATATCGGCGCCGCGCCTTCGAATCCGATGCTGCCTCACGAAATCGTGATGACGTTGCGCGAGTTTTTCGTTCTGCAAAACACGGTTCACTGGATCAAATCCATCGCGCTCGACCCTCACCTCAATCCTCTCCCTGGCCAGGGAGAGGCGGACGCGGAGCGCCGGGTGAGGGTCGAAGGCGGCCCCAAAACGTTTGGCCACTTTAAGCCGATCAATTCGCAGCGATTTCTCAACGATTGCCACGAATACGTTTTTCATTTCACGAAGTCTGGTTCCGTCGAATTGGATAGACTCGCGCTTGGCGTTCCGTATCAGGATAAGAGCAACATAACGCGTTGGTCGCATACCCGCGGAAAAGATCTGCGTTGCCGCGGGAACACATGGTTCGTGCCGTACGAAACAATTCAAAGCCGCGCGAAAGAACGGCCGCATCCGGCGACATTTCCGGTTCAACTCGCGGAATGGTGCATCAAATTGCACGGAGCGTCGCGTGTCCGATCGATGCTGGATCCTTTTCTCGGTATCGGTAATTCCGCGATCGCCGCGCAGGGCTGCGGCGTCAAAAAGTTTATCGGATTCGAAATCGATGACGCGTATGTCGCGGAAGCGAAGCGGCGAATTGCCAGCCGTCGCGCCGGTCGATCTCGAAAATGAAAGTCACTTGGCGAGCATCGACATCACAGCGGTCGCGACTTCGTCGGCGCTAACCGCCTTCATACAGCGGAAATCAAGTGGGCATTCGCGAAGAAAACATGGGCTGCATTCAACGTGGTGCCGCAAAATAGTATGTCCGCTGCCGAGTGGCCCGGTCAGGCGCGGTTCGGTCGAGCCGAAAACAGCAACCACAGAGACGCCGAGTAACGCGGCAAGGTGCATCGTTCCCGTGTCGTTGGTGAGTAACAAACGGCACTGCTGCAGCTCCTCGATAAGCTGATCAAGCGTGGTCTGCCCGATCCGGTTCACGCAATGATCGCCCATCGCAGCCGCGATCTGTTCGCCTATTGCGGCGTCATTTTTTGTCCCGAACAGAATCCATTGCGCCGATGATTGCGCGGTGATCTTTGCCGCTGTCTCAGCGAATCGGTCGGGCAACCATCGTTTGGCTGGGCCGTATTCCGCGCCGGGACAAAGACCGATCTTCAATGTTTGATGTTTGATGTTCGATGTTTGATTTCGATTTGGAACTTCAATGTTCGATGTTTCGGCTCCGCATTCGCGCGCGATCCGAAGAAAACGAAGCGAATGGTGTTCGGGCGGGCCGGGCTTTCGTGGTTCGCGAACGATTTGATCGACGAGCCAGCTCCGGGAATGCCCGCGATAGCCGACTCTTCGCGGGATTCCGCTCAGCCACGATTCAAGCGCGACGCGCAACGAATTCGGGAAGAGAATCGCCACGTCAAAAGCCATTTGTTGCTTCAACAGCCTAACGACTGAAAGAAGCGAACCCTCTGGCAAAGGAATGATGGCATCCACTTCCGGAATGAGCTTCCACATCGGCGCGATCTTATTCGGCGCAGCGATTGTCACGTGAACGTCCGGACGGCCGTTCTTGATCGCACGGACTGCCGGCACACTCATCACGGCGTCTCCCAGCCAGTTGCTTGACCGGATGAGAATTCGAAATGGCTTCAGATCATTAGCCGAAATGCCGGGCGGCAGATAAATCCCGCGTTTGTAATGTGCGAGAAGAAAATTGGGCTCAGGGGTTTTCCAGCGATTGTGCACCCAGAACCAGTCTTCGGGCGCGCAGCGAATTTGTTCCTCGATCACTCGATTTATTTTCGACGTCAACACCGCAACAGACGCGCCGGTCTCATCGAATCGCTCAGTGAACACCATGCGCCAACGCGCTGGTCCGGTAGTGTAAACTCCAGCGGCAATCAGCGCTGCCCGTGTACGCTTGGCGAGTAAAGCTGGCAAAGGCGAAGTGGACGCCAGCCGCCCGAAGAATGGCGTCCACACGCCGTGATCGCCGGCGTGTTGATCCGACAAAACGCCGACGCCACCACCTGAGCGCAGCAACTCGATCACCGGCTCGAAACCATCATGGCGATCGAACAATTCTAAACCGGTCTGACTGCGGGTCCGCCGTACATGCTTGTCGATGAAACGGTTTCCCAGTCCCTGGTACACACTCGCGCCTCTAACAAACCCAACGAAGTTCGGCATTAACTGCGCGAACGCTTCCCATGTTCCGAGGTGACTCAGAACCAGCACCACTGGAACGCCCGCACGAAATTCGCGCGCCATCGACTCGATATTTTCGACCTCGACACGCTCGAGGATTTTCTCGGGTGGCATCTGCGTCAGTTTCGCGCTGCAAAGCAAATTGGCGCCGAGCTGCCGGAAATGGCGGCGTACAAGCTGACGCAATTCGCGCGGCGACTTTTCATTCGCAAACGCAATCTCAAGGTTGCGCGTTGCCAGACGCCGATATTTCCCGGAAAAAATCCATGCGCAGATGCCGAGGAATTGCCCGACTCCAAAGAGAAAGGTCAACGGCAACGCGGCGACAACGGCCAAGCCGGCGCGATAAAGGAGGTAAACGACAAAATCGAACATTACGAAGGTGGATCGGCTTCTCCGAAGACGATGAACGCGTTCGGAGAACGCGTTCTACCTTCGGCGCGGCAGCGTAGATTTGCCTGTGACGGCCTTCAACCAATATAATGTGCCCTGTGTCGGTGCCATTATGTTATTCGGGCCGATGGGATTTCGCCCATATCTTATCCATGAGGTGGGCAGCAAAATGAGCAAGGAAGAGGCTTTGGAGCGCAAGCTTGAAATGCGCAATCGTGAATTGACCGAAGCGCACAGCCATATCGCGTCGCTGGAAGAAAAATTACTGAAGCTGAAACAATACCGGCGTGAGCTGAACTCCCTGAAGGAGGAGAGACGTGCGCTTCGCAAATCCGCTGAACGCAGGATTGGCCAGGTATTCCTCGCACCCTATCGGGCTCTGGAAAAACCAGCAAAGACACTTTGGAGGAAGCTTCACCAGCAAAAGCGAACGCGTGCGAACTCTGTTGCACCCAGCGAATACGAGCAATGGTTTCAGAATCATCGCGCGAGTTCGCAGGAATTGCAGCGGATGCGCCTTGACGAGCGCGCTTTCGCTTCGCAACCGCTCGTCAGCATACTTACGCCTGTATTCGACACTCCCGTTTCGTGGCTGCGCGAGGCTGTGGATTCTGTGCTAATGCAGGTTTATGACAATTGGGAGCTGCTGTTGATCGATGATGGATCCACTGCCACCGACCTGCTGAGGGCTTTACCTGGCGTCGCCGCGCGTGACCGGCGGATTCGTCTCGTTAGGCTTGAGAGCCATCAAGGCATCTCGGCCGCGTTAAACAGAGGGCTTGATGTCGCTAATGGCGAGTGGATCACATTTCTCGACCATGATGATGTCCTTGAACCTGATGCTCTTTTCCAAAATGTGAGATTGCTTCAGGAAAATCCGGGACTCGACCTGATCTACTCGGACGAAGATAAGCTCACGGATCAGGGCTTCGACTCGCCCATACTGAAACCGGACTGGTCGCCGGACTTCTTTTTGTCCTGCAATTATTTGTGTCACATGATCTTCTTACGGCGAGATCTTGCGCGAGCGGTTGGAGGATTCCAATCGCAGTTTGACGGCTCACAAGACTACGATCTTCTCCTGCGTGTGAGCGAGCGAACGACTCGAATTCATCATATCCCACGCGTGCTCTACCATTGGCGACGCAGCGAGAATTCCAGCGCCAGCGATGTTCGTCAAAAGCCGGGACAGCTCGAAGCCTCATGGCGCGCAATCGAAGCTCACCTGGAACGCCAAGGTGAGCAGGCCCATGTTGCTGTCGACTGGGGAACCCACGCGTTTTATGTGAGACGCGAGCTGCGTGAAGCGAAAAAAATCTCCATTGTCATTCCGAGTTTACGCGGCCCGGAGTCGCTTGAGCGATGTGTCGAAAGCGTGGTCAGCGCGACAAGCTATCCGAACTACGAGATCGTGATCGTTAGAACGGGCGAGGGTGACAAAAACGGTAAGGCGTCCACAGATTTTTCACATCGTGCGCTGTATTTCGCAGATACTGGGAACGATTCCGCAGCGAAAAATTATGCCGTCGCGCACACCGACAGTCCATGGCTTCTTTTCCTCGACGACGACGTAGAACCGATCGGCCGGGACTGGCTAACGATCCTGGCTGAGCACGTGCAGCGGCCTGAAAACGGCGCAGTCGGCCCGCGACTAGTGAATCGAGACGACACCATCGAACACGCCGGCCTTATTTTGGGCGTCAACGGAATTGCGCAGTCCGCTTTTCGTGGTTTCCCAGCGGAGCATCCCGGCGTGAACCGTCAGTTGCAGATGACCCGCAATTACAGCGCGGTCTCCGGCGCGTGCCTGTTGATGCGGCGCGAAGTTTTTCAAGAGATCGGCGGGTTCGACGAAAAGCTCTCCGGCGCTCTCGCAGGGGTTGATCTTTGTCTCAAAATACGGCGTGCGGGTTACCTGATTGTTTACACACCTCTGGCAAAGCTTTGCTGGGATCCGTCGCGACCTGAAGAGGTCGATGCCAACGCAGAAGTAATCATGCGCCAGCGTTGGTCTGATGTTCTGGAGCGAGATCCTTATTACAACCCAAATCTTTCTCGCGATTCGGCAGATTTCTCGTTAGGGAAATAGGCCCAACTTCTTTCTCGAAACAGGAGCGGTTCACTCCAAGAATACGTCGTTTCGACGGGTATCTGTCGATAAGCACACGGTGTTTTTCGAACAAATGCGCGATGAGTTCGCGCTCGAAAAGTTTGGTCGTATTGCTCATCGCCCTCTCATGATGGCGATAGAGACAAAGGACGTTCGGCAGAAAACTCACACGGAGTCCTGCCTCCGCAATTCGCAGCCAGAGGTCGTAGTCCTCCCAACCAAACCAACCGAGTTTGTACAGGTCATTATCATAACCGCCGATTTCGATGAGTTGCTCTCTATCGAACATTGCCATCGCATCGATATACGGAAACTCGACCAACATCTGCGGGTCCCAGTCGAAATAGGAAAGCAGTCCTTCCCGATCGCTTTGGCGACTTCGAAAACGGCAGAGCATCGAATAAACAGCGGTGGAACCGTCTTGGACGATCGTCGCGTGCAACTCTTCGAGCGCACGTGGAAACACCATGTTATCCGCATCCAGGATAAAAGCGTAAGGCGCACGCGCTAGCTGAAGACCGAGATTGCGCGCATCGGCTAACCCGGTATTTAACTGTTTGTCGATAATCCGAACTGGATGGCGTGAATTTCTTTGGACCACCATTGCCTGCTTCAGCGAATCGTCGGTAGACGCGTCATTGACGATGACGACCTCGATGCCGCCTGGAATCGCTGAAGTCTGAGAGTCCTCCAGGCTTTTCAGGCACTCCCGAATGTAAGCGCCGTAATTGTAGAGAGTGACGATGACCGAAATCGACGGCGTGCTGTTATTAGAACGCGAATTGTCGAATGACCGAAAAATGGGTTCGCCTTGTTGCTGAGAGTTTGTCTGCGCCTCGAATCGTTCGATGTACCCACGGCGGATATCGGATACGACGGCGATACGCCGGGCTGTTTCTGATCGGATCTGTGGAGGTCCCCCCGTTTCCTGTCGATTCTGTATGCTTAGGGTGAAACAGGTTTGAGAGATCTTCGCGTAACGCAGAGAGAAAGAGTGCCGTAGACTGTCGAGAAAGATGTTTCGCTAAGGCGTCTGGCACAGGCTCGCTTACGAATGTTCGTTGTTGAGCCGCTTCTCTATCGATATTCGAATCCGCCGGGTCGCCTTGTTGCCGGAATACTGTCTCTATCTGCTGCAGAAATGCGCGGCAATTGTCTTTCTGCGTGAAGCGTTCGCAGATGAAATCATGCGCTGCCGCCGTAATCGCGTTCCGTTCATCCTCGTGGCTTAGATAGTATTCGCAGCATGTCGTTAGGTCGCGTCGCTTTGCCATGATGAAGTGTTTGCCCGGGACAAGCGGCTCAAAGCCTTCGCAGGTCTCGGTAATCAAACAGCAACGGTTCGCGATCGCGATCAGCGCACGGTGCCATTCGAAATATGGCAAATCTGAGTGATGAACGTTTAGCAGTATCTTTACCCGCTGTAACAGCGCGTTGCGTTGCGGAGCAGGCAAATAACTCCGCGTCGTTTCTGTCTTTGCGAATCCAATTGGAACCAATCGAAGGTGACACTTACGAGCCGCAAAAAAATCGGCGTTCCTGGCGATGAACTCCTCACGGCGCTCAGTCATGGCAGCTAGCAGACAAATCTCAATGTCTCGCTTCGAATTTGCCGATTGGTCTACCGGTTCTAGCAACGGATCATAACCGAGCGGCAGATGGAAACAGCGCACGCCGTTCGCGCGGTATGTCGGCGACGCCGGATAAATGAATATCGAGCATCGCGCGTGCATGCGGTGCAAAGACGAGATTGTTGTCGAACCATTCGCTCTCGGGTTGTTCGGTTCCCAGCAGAAACAGATGATTAGTTAGGCGCTGCAGCTTCTCCCACGGAAGCTTATCTCTCAGGAATAAATTAAAGAACTCGTGAGGTGTAACAACGATTTGAATCTTGCCTTCCTCCGTTTTTTCGGCCGGAATTTGGTCAACCAAAAGCTGCGCCTCGCATCCTGCAGCTCTGAAAGCCGGCATAAAGTAAGTCGGCGATTTCGCGGATAAATAGATTCGACTTCGAAGTGACGAACAAGTCTACCGCTCTAATATTGCACTGCGATAAACGCGGCTCACCTCTGGAACTTTGGAGCCTCTCGTTAGGTGGATTGCTCTCAATCTGACTGAGCGAGTGCCGGTTGACTGCGCTCGGAGTGCTTCGCCGATGTTCGACAAAAATTTGCGCGAGATAAGCGGACAAGAACCGCTCGACACGCGGCAGACCTATTCGACCTAGAAAGGTAAGAGGAACAGCCCAGACATCTGTCACGAAAATCGGTCGCCAGATTTTTCGATGGTCCTGAACCTGGATCGTAACTTCACTTCGTCCCAGGGGTAGCTCGACCAGTAGAAGAAAGCCGCTTTGTCCGGCTTCCGGCAAATCGGGGTAAGCAGCCGCAATCAATGGTCGCGATCTTTTGCGGCGCGCCCGGAAAATCGACCGGCGCCGCAGAATGCTGCGAACAATTCCACGAATTCCGTAAATCGGCAGGCCTCGGCGATGCAACAGCCAGCCGGTGATCTTAATTTGGTTGGTGAAAGTGACCGGCGCTGGCAGCGCATCGAAACGAAACGCGTAGTCTGCGATTACCATTTTCCGCTCGATTGATTCGCTCATGATCAGCGCAGCCGGACTCAATCAGGCACAGTTAAGCCGCAACAGTCTGCCACGGCTTAGCCGTCCGTGGCGGGAAAGCCAGCGTGAAGAGATTTTCGTCGAGGGAGAGGTTCGGGTTATAAAACGGATCGCGCTGCAATATGTGGCCCCATTTCGATTTCATGCAATCGACCTCCGCCAGAAAACGGACTTGTTTCGGCGCGCTGTTGTCGAAGCCGCGACTGGCCGACTCGTAGTGCATCAATTCTGCGTATGGCGTCCAGACAATACGGTAACCCGCTTCCCGCAAGCGCAGGCAAAAATCCACGTCATTGAAAGTGACTGCCAGATTTTCATCGAACCCTCCTAGCTGTAGATACACTTCCCGCTTCACCAGGGCACAAGCAGTCGTCACTGCGGAAACATCTTGCGCCAGATGTGCGCGAGCAAAATAACCAGGCTCATCGCGCCGAAGACCAGCGTGCGCGTGACCAGCAATCCCACCTGCTCCCAGGATCACTCCGCCGTGCTGCATCGTCCCGTTGGGATACCAGAGCCGTGCACCAACCATAGCTACGTTTGGTTGCATCGCGCGGCTCACCATTTCCGTGAGCCAATCCGCATGCAGCACTTCCACATCATTGTTGAGTAGTGCTACGAAGGTGCCCCGTGACAACTCGACCCCACGATTATTCAGGCGGCTGTAATTAAATTCGTCGTCGATCCGCTCCACCTGAACGCCGTCACGTTTCTTTAGCTCGGCCAAAAAATCCAAGGCATCAGAATCGCAGCTTCCGTTATCAAGCACGATTAGCTCGTATGCGGGATAATCGGTTTTTTCGAAGATGCTATGAATACACTTCTTCAAGGCCGAACCTTGATCTCGTGTTGGGATGATGATGGAAACCATCGGCCGCTCGTTCGGGAGCGCGTATTTGGTCTGTAAATAGACATCGTGACTTGGCACCACAGTTCCCGCGACTCCGGTGCGTTCGAGATGTTCCTGCACCGCTCGGCGAGCGGCTTTCTGTGCATACGGTTTCGCAGTAGGATCCGATGCCGTGCTTTGATCTCCTGTGCGCCAGTGATAAAGGACCCAGGGCAAATGTTCGATCGCCTCCGGTCGAATCTGTTCTATGCAGCGCAGCGCCAAATCGTAATCCTGCGAACCTTCGAACCCGATGCGGAAACCACCGATCCGATGGATCAAATCGGTTCGGTAAGCAGTGAGGTGAGAGACGAAGTTTTGCGCCAGAAAAAGCTCCGGGTTCCAATCGGATTTAAAATAGGGGTCAGAGCGCCGGTTGCGTTCGTCGAGCTTATCCTCGTCGCTGTACAAGAGCTGCAAATCGCGATTCGTGTTCAAAGCCAGGGCCACGAAGTACAGCGCCGCAGGCGCCAGTTCATCATCGTGATCCAGCAATGCGATAAAATCGCCGGTTGCGAGACGCAGTGCGTCATTTGACGCCGCTGAGATGTGCCCATTTTCCGTGCGTCGCATCACCCTTATTCGCTGATCCAGACGCGCGGATCTTTGCAGAAAAGGCCAAACTTTTCGATCAGTCGAAGCATCGTCGACGATGCAAAGTTCCCAATGCGGGTACAATTGCTTTTGCACCGATAAGATCGCACGACGCAGCCACTTCAAATTCGAGTTGTAAACCGGCAACAAAACCGAAATGAGCGGCGAATAATGAAACTGTGCAATTTGCTCCTGAATGTGTTTCACGTCTTCTCGTTGGAGTTGTTCGTAGCATTGAATCCACCGCGTATAATCACCGGCAGCTTCTCCGTCCCCATCTGATGCCTCTCGGAAAATCGCGCCGCGCACAGGATGAATGAAAAAGGTCTCCCATGGAGCGTTGCCGCTGCGCGCTTCCAGTATGAATTCGTTGCGCCCTGGCGGAATGATGGCCTGTATGGAAAAGCCGCTTCGCAACGCGCCCGGTCTATTGTCGTATTCAAGACCGATGTCAGGCCGGGGTGTGCCGAAACGCGCCGGGAAAAAGTTTTTCCGGACACGCGCACGCACCTCGGTGATCTCGTCCCCGGAGATCGCAAAACACCATCCGGTAACTTTGAGATGACGAGCTTTTTTTGGCCAAATCGATGGGCGATCAAGCCAGAATTCGATTCGTCGGTTGGCGCCAGGATTGTGAATGAAGTATTTAGGATCAACAGGCGGTTGCGATTCTGCATGGGAGCTGCCGAACACTGCTCGGGTCGAAATCGCCCGCCAAACGCCATCCGTCTCCTGCACTTCAACGGTCACCTGCGATTTTCCTCGTGGTAGAGGAACAGCGATAGCAAATCCAATTCGGTCAACGGCTGTTGTGCCGAAGGTGGCGCCCACGTCCTTGCGTTGCATTCCGTAATTACCCAAAAACGTGCGATGGCCGATACGGGCGCGGACCGCACGAATTTCTTGGGCGAATCGACTGACGCACCAGCCGGCTATGTAGAGCCTTCGCGCCGGACGTTCCCACTCGACGGGGTGATCAAACCACCAGTGATATCGATGCTTGGAACTCGCGATTTGCTCACTGAGAGCACGCGCGCGCGCTGACATGTCAGCAAAAAAAAATGGAACCTTCACTACCCGTTATAACCGTGGCCGGTCAACACTTTCGCTTTATTGCCCAAGCCCGGATCCAGTCGTCATCGGTACGCATTTGTACCTCGTCGAAACCGGCACGTTTCAGATAGGTCTCAATCTCTTGAGGAGTGGAGTTCTGCGTCATATGCGGTGGGCGATTTGCCGGCGAGAACGCGCGGTGAGTTTCGAAGACCTTCCAGCCGCCATCTGAGCAGAGATTGATGTTGTCGACATAAATTCGACCTCCGGATCGCAACACACGAAAGGCTTCCGAAATGTAGTTGTATCGGTCCCAGGATTCGAGGTGCATGAACACCACCGTGCAATAAACAACGTCCACCGAAGCATCCGCAACGCCGCTCAAATTATAGCCGGATATCTCGACTAACTCCACATTCGACAAATCCTTTAACCGTTGTGCGGTCAGTGAGAGCATGTTCGACGCGACATCGCAGCCGATCCATTTTGTGCAGAGCGGCGCCACTACTTTACCTACCCGCCCAACTCCGCAGCCGATTTCAAGAACGACATCCTCCTTTCCAATTCCGACGCTCTCCTGAAGAAATCTCAAAGTTTCCTCACCGGTTGATTGGAACGCGGCTTCGTCTGTCACGCCGATCACATGCAATTTCGCCTGATCTTCGCTCGTTGAAAGCGCAGACCAAACCTTCTTGTATTCAGACCGAGCGGGTTGGTTCTCCATCCTCGCGTTAATTAGCCTGCGATTGCAACGCGTCAATCCTCGAGCGCCTGGCCGCGGTAACTCCTCGCAGCCATCGGATCCGTTAGCTTCAACCAATATCTATCCTGGCGCTTTAGAGTGTCGCCATCTGCTTGGAGGGAGTCGTGTGGACAGGAATAGTCGGCACGAGCCGATTGTTGATGAGTGTAATCCGTCACTGGCTTAGACGGATTTGTCGTTAACTCTTTCGCATTCAAATGAGTCCAGCGGACGACGTTCATACGTAACCATTTAAGATGAAAACACTTCTTCTCTCATTGTTCATGGTGGTTTCGCTCATGGGCGCCACCGGTACGCGTGCTATTGGTGCTGCGACTGATGCATCGCCGCCCATACCTGTACCCCAATTAACCAATATCAGCACGCGCGCCGTTGTGGAGACGGGCGACAACGTGGTGATCGGCGGGTTTATTGTGCAAGGCAGTGCAACGAAAAGGGTAATTATTCGCGCCCTTGGCCCCGAACTTATTCAGCTTGGCGTTCCGGATGCGTTGCATAATCCGACCTTGGAGTTACACAACGGTACGGGAACGTTGATCGCCTCTAATGACAATTGGGTGACGACGATCATCGGTGGAATTATCACCCAAAACCAAGTCCGTGACATCATGAACAGCGGGTTCGCTCCGAGCAATGGACTGGAATCGGCGATCATCGCAGACCTGCCGCCGGGTAACTACACCGCGATTATGCGGGGTGTAAACAACACGACTGGAGTCGGTCTCGTCGAAGTGTACGATCTCAACCCTGGCATTGCTTCTCCTTCGATTTTACGCAACATCAGCAGTCGCAGTGTTGTTCTGACGGGGGACGACGTGATGATTGGAGGGTTCATTGTCCAAGGGAGCGGAACAACGAGGGTGATCGTGCGCGCCATTGGACCTGAGCTAAGCCAATATGGGGTGCCCTTTCCATTGCCTGATCCGACCTTGGAACTGCACGACGGCAGCGGAGCTGTGATTGGTTCTAACGATAACTGGCAGACTACGGTCATCGGCGGGGTCATCACCAAGGACCAGGTCATGGATATTCAGAACAGCGGTCACGCTCCAACCGATCCATCCGAGTCGGCGATCATTGCGCAACTGCCACCGGGCAGATACACCGCGATTGTGCGTGGCAAGAACATCAGTGTCGGCGTTGCGCTAGTAGAAGTGTACGATCTGGATCAATAAATGGCTGGAAACAGCCGATCCATCCAAACAAAGGCAGAAACGCTAAGATGTTGTTGGTGGCGCGAGGCTGGGCCGCAATGTTCAAATCAGCCTGGCATGGTTGAGAGCGTCTGACGAAACCTTCTCGCATTCACATCAAGCCGGCTGAGCCCCATTCCGCGCCTTATTAGCCGCAATTGCAAGGCGTCAATGTTTCGGGCGGATTCGGGCGAGCACCGCAGTTTTGTTCCACTAACGCGCGGTTAGAGCCAACCCGGGCTCGTTGTGCTGCATGCTTTTATGGATTTATCGTAAATTTTCTTGACAGAGCGGCCGCCGCTCTCAATTCTCGGTCGGCGAACTTAACGATAACTCCATGAACAGCCTTCCGCTGTTGCGCGTCGTCGTCGGTTTGGTGGGCGACACGATACCCGTGCGATCATTGGCGGGACGGAGCCAGATTTGCAATACCGGCTTTCGCTTATGCTTTTCACGCCGCCGCAGTATGCGATGCATTTCAGTTACGGAAACAACACCCTATGAATAAAAACTACATCCCTGATTATGTGCCCCGTCCAATGTTACCTTCGCGAGCGTGGCATTGGCCACATTTCGCCAGTTACGTTAATCGGCGCTCGTTTAGGTCGTGGCGGTTCTACCTGTCCTGCGTGGTCGCTGTGCTCCTATTGAGCGCAAGCGATGCGCCAGCGGGAACCATCACGGTCACCAATGGGAATGACAACGGACCGGGTTCCTTGCGACAAGCGATTCATGACGCTTCGTCGGGCGACACAATCAATTTCGCTCCAAGCATTACGACTGTTAATCTAACTACTGATGAGTTAGTAATTGACAAGAACCTGACCGTTACCGGCCCTCTCGACCACGGCTTGACGGTACGGCGAAACACTCAATCTCTCGCGTTTCGAATTCTCCATATCACATCAAGCACTGCATCCGTTTCTATCTCCCAGCTCACGATCTCAAATGGCAGTGTCGTTGGCGGGGTGGGAACCGATGGTAATGGAGGAGGCATTCGGAGCGCCGGCGTGTTGACACTTACCGACTGCACCATCTCAGCTAATCAAGCGGCAGGTACGGAACTTATCGGTGGCAACGGAGGAGGCGTGCTCAACGAGGGCGGCACAATGACCATAACGCGTTGTACAATCAGTAACAATTCCGCACGGTATTCCACCGGCTCAAGCGGTGATTGTGCAAGTGGCTCTGGCGGCGGGATCCTGAACTACCCGGGCGGCTCACTGACTGTTACTAACTCTACGATCAACGGTAATTCATGTCTTAGCGACGATGCCTTCGGTCTCTGCGGCGGCGGTGGCAGCGGCGGCGGCATTCAAAACAGTGGTTCGATGACCATAACGAATTGCACGATTAGCGGCAATTCAGGCGCCGCAACTGGAGCTGCAACGATGTATGGCGGTGGGATTGCGAATTCGGGTAACCTTCAAATTGCCAGCAGCACGATCGCGTATAATTCTGCCTCAAGTGAAAATGCGGCATTGGGGGGCGGGATTTATGGCTCAGGGGCTACGGGAAGTAACAGCAGTATCATAGCGCTCAACACTGCTCCAACTGGTCCGGATTTTACAGGTCGTGTCGCGCTACAGTCGACCGGCTACAATATCATTGGTAACAACGCCGACGCTGTTATCAGTTCGCAGCCCACGGACCAAATTGGCACTGCAGCCGCTCCAATCGATCCGCTCTTGGGCCCACTGGCGAATAACGGCGGGCCAACTTTAACTCATGCTTTGCAATCCGGTAGTCCGGCTATTGATCATGGGGATCCTGCTGCGCCACCCGAGGACCAGCGCGGGTATGGGCGTGTGGGCGTTCCCGACGTTGGCGCATTTGAGTTTGGCGGAGTACCCACAATTCTAGGCAACGTCAGCACTCGCGGCTTTGTGCAGACGGGCGACAACGTGATGATCGGCGGCTTCATTGTTCAGGGAACTGAACCAAAGCGAGTCATTATTCGCGCTATTGGTCCTGAGCTTACTCAATACGGAGTTCCCGATGCTTTGGCTAATCCGACCTTGGAGCTGCACAACGGGACGGGAGCTTTGATTGCCTCTAATGACAACTGGCGAACTACCATCATCGGCGGGATCATCACCAGCGACCAAGTCGTGGACATATTAAGGAGCGGCTACGCTCCGGGCGATGGCAGGGAATCTGCAATCATCGCAGACCTGCAGCCGGGTAGCTACACCGCGATCGTGGAAGGCGTAAACAATTCCACAGGAGTTGCTCTGGCAGAAGTGTATGACCTTAACTCCGACACTAACTCAATTCTAAGCAACATTAGTACGCGCAGCTTTGTGCAGACCGGCGACAACGTGATGATTGGAGGTTTTATTGTTCAAGGGACTCAACCAAAGAGGGTGATTGTGCGAGCCATTGGTCCTGAGCTCGGCGCGCCTCCGTATAATATTCCCAATGCGTTGGCTAACCCCACCCTGGAATTGCACGATGGCACAGGGGCTTTGATCGCCTCTAACGATAATTGGAGAACGACGATAATCGGCGGGATTATCACCAGCGACCAGGTCGGGGACATACTAAGAAGCGGCCACGCTCCAGGCGACGGCAGGGAATCTGCGATCATTGCAGACCTGCCACCAGGCAACTACACCGCGATCGTACGCGGTGTAAACGATACCACCGGCGTTGCTCTCTTCGAAGCTTATGATTTGGATTAGCATTACCTTTTAAAGCCAAGCAGTCGAAGCTTGTGGCTTTTGTTACAAGGGTCTGGACCGAACAATAAAAGCAAATGGGTGGATCTCGTTCATAGCTAATCGGACGAGTTCAAAAACTCGATGAGAGAAAATAAGTACATAAGAACGAAAAGCAGGATCAGCGGTTACATCACTCGCACCGCTGCAGGAATCCTCATCGTACTGGCGCTGGCAATTTCAGCGCAACTGTCGCCGCGCCTCGCGCTGAAGAATCCAACCCTGCGTCACCTTCTCCAGCAACCGCGAGCGCCGATATCGGAGATGTGGCTGTTGACATCGGTTATCTCACGATCAAGAAGCTAAGCGCAGCCGACGGAAGAGTTCTTTGGTCCGTCTCCGTTACGAACGACGGTGCCCTTGCGGTCGATCCATCGGACCTCGGTGTTTATACCGGATATGGTAGCCACGGCTTCGGTCGCCCCGGCACGGTTTATAAGTACGCGGCCAACGGATCCCTGGCGTGGACTAACTCGATCTCTGTGGATGGAGGCTGCAATTTCTATTACGTGAGTTATGCAGCGGTAGATACAACGAGTGCTAATCCCGGTGTTGTCTGGACGCAAAGCGGTTGCTTCGGAGGGATTGCCAAGACAAGACGCGACACTGGTGCGCAGCAGTGGTCCGTGTTTACCGATGATATCCCGCGAGCTTCTATTGATCCGGTTAATGGAGAAATTTACGACATTACCAATGCCGGGCCGCAGTATAACTACGACACGCTCTACAGCGCCAGCGCAGATGGGACCATGGTTAACGCTACCACCTCGTGCGAGGGGTACACCGAGCTGAATCCAGCGGACGGAATGTTGTATCGCGGTGGCGACACAAGTTCAAGCGGCTGTGGACTCGTACTTTATCAACTCAACAAGAGCACCCTATGTTGTCCGAATTGGAGTTTGGATCTGTCGCGACAAATCAGCACCTTTGATGCGCTAGCGGTCCAACCTTGGAGCGGCGGATACATCTACGTAGCTAGCGCAAGTTCTTCCAAGATCGTTGTGGTCGACCCGGCTACTCAGACCGTGGTGAGGACCTTCATCACGGAGGTCGCTCCGAATTACATCGTGGTAAATCCGATCAATGGAAAGGTTTACTTAACCGACGGTGCCAGCCATTTTGTCTATGCCTATAGCCCGACCGGTGCTCTCGTGTGGACAAGTCCAGACCTGGGTGGCGCGGCCGTAAGCATTGCTGCGCCAAGAGTTGTTGCCTCGCAGCTGGGCAATATCAGCACTCGCGCCTTTGTGCAGACGGGCAACGACGTGATGATCGGAGGTTTCGTTGTTCAAGGGACCGAACCCAAGAGAGTGATTGTGCGCGCCATCGGTCCTTAGCTCACTCAACATCGAGTTTCCGACGTATTGAACAATCCGACCTTGGAGCTGCGCGAAGCAACGGGGCGCTAATCGCTAGTAACGATACTGGCCGCAAACGATAATTGGCGGGGTCATCCACACCAATCAATTTCGCGATATCAGGAATAGCGGCCACGCTCCGGCTGACGGAAGAGAATCTGCGATCATCGCGGATCTACCAGCAGGCAATTACACGGCGATTGTACGCGGCGTAAACAACACGATGGGCGTTGCTCTGGCAGAAGTGTACGAACCTTAGCCCCGACAGTAATTCCATTCTAGGCAACATTAGGTACTCGCAGCTTTGTGCAGACGGGCGACAACGTGATGATTGGAGGGTTCACTGTTCAAAGCACTGCCGCAAAGAGAGTGATTGTGCGTGCGATCGGTCCAGAGCTCACTCAATATGGAGTTCCCAATCCATTAGCTGATCCGACATTAGAGTTGCACAACCACTCTGGAGCTTTGATCGCACATAACGATAACTGGATGACCACGATACTTGGCGGGATTATCACCAGCGATCAAGTCCAGGACGTAAGGGATAGCGGCCATGCTCCAAGAAACCCAACGGAGTCGGCGATTATCGCGACGCTCCCACCAGGTCGCTACACCGCGATTGTGCGGGGCGTGAACGACACTACCGGGGTTGGTCTGGTGGAAGTCTACGATCTGGAATAATACTCCAAACTCTAATGAATAAAAAATACACATCTCAATCCGCGCGCGTCTTAATCGCTCTTCTTGTTTGCGGAGCCGCATGCTCAATCGTAACAGGAACATTGCCCACCACGGCGGGTAAACTGGCTTTTTCCCGTACCCGAAACGCCGGCAAGAGTTCCCCACGCCGCAGTCACGGGATTGACGTTCGCAGAGCGCGTCTCTTATCAGCGAGCTATCGAGGAAGTTTATTGGCGTCACCGCATTTGGCCGAAGGAGCGCCCTAATCTCAAGCCATCGCTTGATGCGGTGATGTCGCGAGCGCAGCTCGAAAGGAAAGTTGCAGATTATCTGCGCAACTCACAGGCGTTGGAGGACTACTGGTAACGGCCGATTACTGCCGAGCAATTGCAGGCTGAAATGGAGCGCATGGCAACGCGCACCAAACAGCCCGAGGTATTACGCGAACTCTTTGACGCACTCGGGAATGATCCCTTTGTTATTGCCGAGTGTCTTGCAAGGCCCGCCTTGGCTGAGCGTTTGCTGAGGACCTCGTACGCGTACGACGAAAGATTTCACGGGGAGCTAGGGTAGCGCGCAGAGGCTGACCTTAAAACGCATCGCTCGGTCGAACAAATGAAGCAGCTTAGTGGCAATTACAGCGAAATCGATCTGGTCAGAAGCGACAGTGTCTCAGACGAAGAGAACCGCGGTCCCGAGCCGGGCCTAAAGCTCTTAAAAGCCCCCTGGGGTTGCCTTTTTTTTCCAACCGCAAAAAACCCCGATCTGCCTAAGTGGAACCCGGTCTGATGGATTTTGTGCAATCAATCTAAAATCAATCTGCATTCCCCCCGTGGCGTCACGGCTGGAGGAGCGTGATCTACGGCCCGCGCTGCACAGTGAAGTTCGCGTCGCTCTGGTCTGTGATCGATTGATTTTCCTGCAACAAGATCTTCACCCTGCCCTGAGTGGTAGGGAAATTGTCGACTTGCCACCAATAGCCTGACGTGAACGCCGGAACGTCTTGGGCGATCCTGAACCAGCTAGCTCCACCGTCGCGGCTGTACTGGATTATCAGGTGGTCGCTGTGCTTGAGGTTGCCGTCCCACTTGATCTGCTGGACGCTCCCGGCAGTCCAGACTTCTCCGCCGTTTGGCTGGATAACGGTGAGCGGAGGCCGTGGTGCTTGCGCACAATATCTCCCGCCGGTGTTCAAGCTTACACCCACATCTCCAAGTCCACCCCAAACAATCATTTCACTGCCGGTCCATACTGCCGAGTGCTCGTCAGAGCCAGTGGGCGCGTTAGTTAGGGTGGTAGCTCTCCAAGTATCCGTGATAGGCTCGTATCTCCCACCGGTGTTGAAAGGGGGGAGGACAAGGTTTCCACCCCAAACGATCATTTCACTACCGGTCCAGACTACCGTGTGCTCGCCTCGGGGAGTGGGCGCGTTCAACCTGCTGGTGGCGACCCAACTATCGGTGGCGGGATTGTATTTCGCGCCAGTTCTTGTCCTGAGATAAGCCCCTCGTTCTAAAACGTATCCACCCCAAACGACCATTTCACTGCCGGTCCAGATTGCCGTGTGAGAGTTTCGGGCAGTTGGCGCGTTTGTTAGGCTGGTAGCTCTCCAGCTATTCGTGCTGGGATTATATCTGCTGCCGGTATTCAAAGAAGCATTATTGGCCTTACGTCCACCCCAAACGATCATTTCAGTGCCGGTCCAGACTGCCGTGGGACCGCCTTGGTCAGTTGGCGCGTTGATCGTACTCGTCGCTATCCACGTATTCGTGCCGGGATTGTATTTCCCCCCTGTGTTCGAAATTCCTCGGTCATATCCACCCCAGACGATCATTTCATTGCCGGTCCAGATTGCTGTGTGGCCGGTTCGGGCAGTTGGCGCGTGGGTGGTACTGGTGACTGTCCATGTATTCGTGCTCGGATTATATCTGCCGCCGGTGTTGAAAAATTGTCGTTCTTCTCCGCCCCAAACAATCATTTCACTGCCGGTCCAGACTGCCGTGTGAAAGTCTCGGCCAGTTGGCGCGTTGGTGGTGCTGGTGGCTGTCCAACTATCTGTGCTAGGATTGTATCTGCTACCGGTATTAAGAAAGCTGTGGTAAACCTCTCCACCCCAAACGATCATTTCAGTGCCGGTCCAGACTGCCGTGTAGAACCTTCGGCCCGCCGGGGCATTCGCTGTGGTTGTATCGGTCCAAGTATCGTCTGTGCACGTGTTAGCAATTTCCGGGAGGGTGAATGCGACCTGTCCTGATGTCATTGTCACCGACATCGCAAGGAGTTCGTTGCTCCGCGCGGATTCAGCCTGCCGAGTTTGGTCTTGCGCCGACAAATCGGCGATCAAACGCCCTGCCAATATTGGTCTGGCCAAACACTCAGCGATGACAGCCGGATCGTTTCCAAGAGCCTCAAACAATTCCCGCAGGACTTCCGGCTGTTTTGTGTCCCGGGCCATTCGGTCCATCTCGGCCTGTAACTGCTCAGCAGTGATTAGGTGCTGTCCGTAATCTTGCAACGCGAGCGAGTCTCGCAGATAGCTTGCGACCTTGTTTTCCAGTTGCGCCTGAGACATCACTGCATCGAGCGATGGCTTGGGATCATGATTTTCCCCGCGACTGCGGGGCCAGATCCGGTGACGCCAGTAAACGTCTTCAATAGCTCGTTGATACGCCATGCGCTCGGCGAAGCTGAACGCTCGGGGTTGATTCGAAGTTTTCCCGGTTGTGTCGTAGCCGCCGGCCGTCCCCGCGGAGTTATGCCTTGTGTTGGGCGAGTTAGACGCCGAACTAGCCGCGATAAAGGCCACTGCGAGAAACACAGCCCACGCGCCGCCGCGAATGATATGACCACTGATTTTGCTTTTCGTTTTCATCTCTGGTTGATCGTGATCTACGGCCCGTGCTGCACAGTGAAGTTCGCGTCGCTCTGGTCTGTGATCGACAGATCTTCCTGCAACGAGATCCTCACCCTGCCCTGAGTGGTAGGGAAATTGTCGACTTGCCACCAATAGCCGGATGTGAATGCCGGGATGTCTTGAGCGATCCTGAACCAGCTAGCTCCACCGTCGCGGCTGTACTGGATTATCAGGTGGTTGCTGTGGCTAAGGTTGCCGTCCCACTTGATCTGCTGGACGCTCCCGGCATTCCAGACTTCTCCGCCGTTTGGCTGGATAACGGTCAGCGGAGGCGTGGTACTTGCGCACAATACCTCCCGCCAGTGTTGGAGAACTGATTGCCGCCGTTTCCACCTTGCCCGCCCCAAACGATCATCTCAGTGCCGGTCCAGACTGCCGTGTGATGGGCTCGGACATCGGGCACGTTGGTGGTGCTGGTGACTATCCAACTATCCCTGCCGGGATCGTATCTCCTGCCTGTATTGAAGAGCTGGCCGGCTTGCCCGCCCCAAACGATCATTTCACTGCCGGTCCAGACTGCCGTGTGCCATAATCGCCGGCTTGGCGCGTTGGTGATGCTGGTGGCCGTCCAACTATCGGTGCTGGGATTATATCTCCCGCCGGTAGTCGTGTACCGGATTCCGCCCCAAACGATCATCTCAGTGCCAGTCCAGATTGCCGTGTGCCAATATCGCGCAGAGGGCGCATTGGTTGTACTGGTTACTATCCAACTATTCGTATTGGGATTATATCTCCCGCCGGTATTCAAAAACATGTTGAGTGCCGGCAAATCCGCCCCAAACGATCATTTCACTGCCGGTCCAGACTGCCGTGTGAACGCTTCGGGCAGTGGGCGCGTTAGTCGTGCTGGTTGCTGTCCAACTGTCTGTGCCGGGACGGTATCTGCCACCGGTATTCAGAAAGCCGCTGTTGTCGTCCCCGCCCCAGACGATCATTGCACTGCCGGTCCAGACTGCCGTGTGAAAGTTACGTGCAGAGGGCGCGTTGGTGGTGCTGATGGCTGTCCAACTATCCGTGCTGGGATTGTACCTGCCGCCAGTGTTCGAAGGCCCAGAATCCGCATATCCACCCCAAACGATCATTTCATTGCCGGTCCAGACTGCCGTGTGATCGCTTCGGCCCGCCGGCGCGTTGGTCCTGCTGGTGGCTGTCCAACTATCCGTGCTGGGATTGTATCTTCCGCCGGTATTGAAGAGCCCGCTGCCACCTTGTCCACCCCAAACGATCATTTCACTGCCGGTCCAGACTGCCGTGTGATTGTCTCGGCCAGTGGGCACGTTGGTCGTGCTGGTGGCAGTCCAACTATCATTGATACACGGAGCATCACCGGCGTCGGCAATTTCGGGAAGAGTGTAGCCAACCTGCCCTAAGGTTGTTGCCACCGACATCGCACGGAGCGCGTCGGTCTGCGGCGATTCAACGTGCCGAGTTTGATCTTGCGCCGAAAGGTTAGCGATCAAACGCTCTGCTAGTATTGGCCTGGCCAAACACTCAGCGATGACAGCCGGATCATTTCCAAGAGCCTCAAACAATTCCCGCAGGACTTCCGGCTGTTTTGTGTTCCTGGCCATACGATCCATCTCGGCCTGTAATTGCTCAGCAGTGATTGGCCGCTGCCAGTAATGTTCCAGCACCAGCGAGTCGCGCAGATAGCTTGTGACCTTGTTTTCCAGTTGCGCCTGAGACATCACCGCATCGAGCGATGGCTTGGGCAGAGGGTTTTCTTTTGGCCAAATTCGATGACGCCAGTAAACATCTTCGATAGCTCTCTGATAAGACACACGCTCCTCGAATGTCAGCCTCCTATCGGAATCCTTCGCTGACGTTTCAGGATGGAGGAAAGCCAGTCCCGCCGTAGCGGGATTCCAGCTGTTATCGACGCCGCGACTGCAGAAAGAACGAGAACGATTGAAACGCGGTGATTAAAGAAGGCTGATCGAGAGGTTGATTTCATGGGATGACGTTCGCACACCGAATCGAGGAGCGCCGATGCTAGTTGATACACTCGGGCGTGTCAACGTCCTCCTCTCGCGGCATTGGTGGAACTCGAAGCTGCGATCTGCACTTGCGGCGAATCGCCTCGACAACGTGGCGCGTTTTCTTCCAAACTTCCCGGATATGAAAACAAGCATTCCATCAGTTCTAATTACATTTGTGCTCGTCTGCTTTGGGCTCGTCCAAAACACGCAAGCGGTAAATCCGCCGCCTGATGGAGGCTATCCAGGCGGCAACACAGCCGAGGGAACTGACGCCCTTTTCAGCCTCACCAGTGGGGCTTGGAACGCAGCGTTGGGTACCCAGGCGCTCAATCACAACACTACAGGCGGAGGGAATACTGCGACCGGATTTCAAGCCCTTTTGAACAACACAACAGGCAACCATAACACGGCTTACGGCGCGCAAGCGCTTTTTAGTAACGGTAGTAACCGACCGGGCAGCTCGGATAATACCGCCACCGGGTATCGCGCTCTCTACCTTAATGCGGATGGCGAGAAAAATACGGCCAATGGTGCTTACGCGCTGAATAGCAACACTGAAGGCGACGGTAATACGGCGACCGGGTATGGTGCGCTTGCTAACAATCAGCTCGGTAACGCTAACACGGCCACCGGATATCAGGCGCTCAATAGCAACACCTTTGAGGCCGGGGCCAATACGGCCATCGGCTATCAAGCACTTTTTAAGAACACCGACGCTTCAGGCAACACGGCCACTGGCTATCAAGCCCTTTTTAACAATACGACCGGATTCTCCAACATAGCCTATGGTGGAATGGCGCTCAATAACAACACCATCGGCGAAGACAATACCGCCGTCGGCCACAACGTGCTCTCTAGCAATACAACCGGCAACGACAACATCGCTTTAGGGGAGAGTGCAGGAAAGAATCTCACGACGGGCGATTCTAACATTGATATCGGTAATCAAGGTTTTGCCGGCGAGGCCAACACGATGCGCATCGGCAGCAGCCTACAGACACGCGCCTTTATTAGTGGCATCAGTGGCGTAGCGGTTACCGGCTCAACAGTTGTTGTAAATGCTAACGGGCAACTTGGCGTGGCACCTTCCTCGGTGCGTTTTAAAGATAATATCAAACCGATGAACAAGACGAGCGAAGCGATTCTGCTGCTCAAACCAGTGATCTTCCGCTATAAGAAGGAGCTTGACCCGTCCGGCGTATCGCAGTTCGGTTTAGTGGCCGAGGACGTCGAAAAGATAAACCCTGCCCTAGTCGTGCACGACAGGGAAGGAAAGCCTTACACCGTGCGCTATGATGCGGTAAATGCGATGTTGCTGAATGAGTTTCTCAAAGAGCATTGCAAGAACGAGGAACAGGAAAAGACAATCGCAGAGCTAAAATCTGGAATGACTGCCCTTGCAGCAACGGTGAAAGAACAGGCGTCTCAAATCCAAAAAGTGACCGCCCAGCTTGAAGCGAGTAACCCTGCGCCGCAAGTGGTCAACAATCCCTAAAGCTGGTTGGAGCTTAGACTGCGTCCCAGCGATTGATTCCAAGGAGCGCACAATCTGCATTGCAGACGCGATTGGGATGAAAAGTTGACCGCTTTTCTGGAACTTGAATCGGCGATTCGCGCTTGCGGTGAATAACCTCGACAAGTTGGCGAGATTTGTCCGAAATTTCCGAGATATGAAAACGCGCATTCCACCACTTCTAATCACGCTTGCACTCGTCTGTTTTGGGCTTTTACCGACAGGGAAAGCGCTCCTGCCGCCGCCAGTGCCGGATGGCGGCTATCCCGGCGGCAACACCGCGGAGGGCGTTAACGCACTGCACGACGTCAACACCGCCCTGGGGATTAACAATACCGCCGTGGGTGCCAATGCGCTTACTCACGATACTACCGGCCAGTATAACGTGGCGGTTGGTTCCGGACGCGCTTGCAGAGCAACACCACCGGCAACTTTAACATGGCCATTGGGACGGAGGCGCTCACCAACAACAACGCCAGCTTCAACTTGGCCATTGGTTTCCGAGTGCTCTACATGAACACCAACGGCGCACATCTCACAGGAATTGGCGCCGCAGCGCTCAGGAACAATAGAAGCGGCAGTTTTAACACGGCGGTCGGTGCCGATGCGCTTCGAAACAACATTGGCGGCTCGAACAACACGGCCATTGGTGATAGTGCACTATCTAACAACGACTCCGGAAATAACACGGCGGTCGGTGCCGGTGCGCTCTACAGCAACACTACCAACGGCGAAAACACGGCCGTTGGTTCTTTGGCCCTCTATAGCAACACCAATGGCTCTTCCAACACGGCCATTGGTTTTGGTGCACTTCAGACGAACATCGACGGGATCGGAAATACGGCCACCGGTAATCAAGCCCTTTTTAAGAACACCGGCGGCACCGATAACACGGCCAACGGTGCTGGAGCTCTCTTGAACAACGTGGCTGGCGGTGGCAACACGGCCATCGGTATTAATGCGCTCCTTAACAGCACCTTCGGTGACAGCAACACGGCTGTCGGTGAGGATTCGCTCATCAACAACACCGGCAGCGGCAATATCGCGTTGGGCTCTGTTGCCGGCTCTAATCTGACCACGGGCGATTTAAACATTGATATCGGCAACCAAGGTGTTGCTGGCGAGGCCAACACAATCCGCATCGGCAGCGGCGTACACACACGCGCCTTTATTGGAGGCATAAGTGGGGTCGCGGTTACGGGCTCAACAGTTGTTGTAGACGCTAACGGTCAACTTGGCGTGGCACCTTCCTCGGCGCGTTTTAAAGATAATATCAAACCGATGGACAAGATGAGCGAAGCGATTCTGGTGCTCAAACCAGTGACCTTCCGCTATAAGAAGGAGCTTGACCTGTCCGGCGTATCGCAGTTCGGTCTGGTGGCCGAGGACGTCGAAAAGATAAACCCTGCCCTGGTCGTCCACGACAAGGAAGGAAAGCCTTACACGGTGCGCTATGATGCGGTAAATGCGATGTTGCTGAATGAGTTTCTCAAAGAGCATTGCAAGAACGAGGAACAGCAAAAACAGCTTGACGTGCTCACGGCGCAACTCAAAGAGCAGGCGGCGCAAATCCAAAAGGTGAGCGCCCAGCTCGCCGCAGCGAGTCCGTCCCGTGGCGGACTTGAAGCCAACGGCCAAGCGCAGCAAGTGGTTAGCAACAATCAGTAAGCCTAACAATAGTTGGCGTAAGGCCTACGCTGTCGGGACTTATTAACAACAACCAGCTAGAGAAGGACTGCAGAGTCGTCTGTCGCGGAGCCAGCAACGCTCCATTTCATCCAAAGGATAAAGAAGCAGATGAGTGGATGGGGCACACACAGTTCGCTAATTGCACGCCGCGAACCGAAATAACTTACTCTGTAGCTTTAGTAACAGTGAGTTTTGCGAGGAGCTCGGTGTGATCTGAATTGTAAATACGAAATTCGTAACTGGAACCTGCGAGGATCCAACTGGCCACCTGAGAGCCTTCATGCCTATGTGCGAATAATACCTCGTTACCACCGTTCATTGAAACGTAAACTTTGCCGCCGGTCCACGAAATCGTTGTCTTGCCTGGATTGTCACCTGGATGTACTGGATTCGGGGAAGCGCTCAGTGTCGGCTCAACTCGACGCAAAAGGACGTAAGCGCGTTCGTCCCGGTCTAGGTCTGCTGGCGTAGAATTGATTGTATCGCCAATATTGATTTGGGATAAAACACTCCAACCGGTGCGATCGAACAGCCTCTTTAGACCTTCATCCGTAAAGATCCAGTAGTTGGTATAGTCGTCGTTACACTCCCGTGGCCCGAGCAAATAGGCAACAGGGTAAGGCGAAAGCAGGTGACCGTCCGGCGTCTGCCTGGCAATGCGAGTGCTAGCGAAGCAATATCGCGTCATTTGTGACAGCTTCTCCAGGACGAAGAACGGGTTTTTCAAATGATAGAGCGTCCCAAGAAGAAAAATAACATCGTATGCCTTGCTAGGAAGATCGATCTGAGAATCCAAATCGATCGATCGGATGGTGACACACGAGTTTAGAGCCTCCTTTAGGATTCCAACACCCAGGAAACGATTGAAGTTTGTCGCTTCATTGTCGATCACGTCTACAGACAAGCCCTGATTCTCCAGGAAAAAGGCGAGGTCCCCGTCGGCGGCTCCAATGTCTGCGACCTTCCCATATCCACCCTGGCATACTTGAAGCAAGTTCAGGCCGGCGGCGGCTGATAGCCGCTCAAGAAGGCCAACGTTCCATAAGGTTGGGTACGGGTACCAGAATGACTTGGGACGATGAGCCAACTTAACTTCCCAAAGCCTTTGTTCCATGGAACTGGCCAGGTCGCTCAGCGGTCCGCTCTCGACTGAGCGGAAGTTGGGTTCCAATGCCATCGGACAATCTGACGCGGCAATTGGCCGAGGACAAATAGAAGGGTTAGAAACCTGCCGAATTCGGCGGGGACATCGTGTCTATTTCATTGGCTAGAAGAGCTACTGACCGCGCAGCTCTTAGAACTCATCTCAGAATAGTGCTGTCATGTTGAGCGAAGCGAAACATCTCTGTCTACGTCCGTTAATGATCCGTCCGAATTTGATCCGAGATTCTTCGCTTCGCTCAGAATGACATTGACGAGATGGCTTTTAGTAATTGTTATGACGCGGTTATCGCAACTCGTGAGAAACTTCTGCACACTCCAAACGGCGTTCTCTCCTTCGGACGAGCGCATTGCGTGCACAATGTCAGCGCACGGGCGGGACGTTGGAACCTTCGGAATTTGTTCGTTGCTGTTCTGAATGACTACGGGGCCAGACGGGAATGCCATTAGGTTCCGCGGAGCTTCAAAAGCTCGTTTCCCTTCGTGACGTCCGCAGCAACGATGATCGATCTTCCATCCATCGTGACGCGAGAACCAGTCACCTTGATTGTGTCATTGGGTTGGATGCGCGGCGTCTGCTTGTCGATGTACCAATCTGGCCCCAGTTGCACTGCGACTGTTCCGTTCCCGGTCTGTAGTAGTACATTAATCCAGTTGCCTCGTCTGTTTGCAGGTGCGGTTTTTTCAATGGACAAAACTCTGCCTCCGAATGTTTCAACCCTTTTTACATCGTAATCGTTTTGAGCCAGAGTGTTCTGGATTCCCGCTAATCCGACTGCAAACGCGACCATCGTCACCACTTTTGTTATCGTTTTCATTGTTCTATTTCCTTTCGGTTTTGGGTTGTGCGCTCGATTCTAAAACAGTGCGCATCGAACTGAGGGTTGCCGCTCGCCGATTCGTAGCATTCGACAGCAGCAGGTACGCGCCGGTTCAAACTATACCCGTTCGGGTGACACGACTTTCTGTCAGTCCTAAGCTGGACGTCTCCCGGAAGAATTGCGCAGTCTGCATGAAAAGCTGAATATTGCGCAGCCCCGGATCCACATAGAGTTACCAAAATGAACACTCAGCCACCTTCAAAACGGGGAATAGGTTGTTTCGGAAAAGGCTGTCTAAGCCTGATCGTATTTGCGCTCTTGTTCGCCGTGGTAGGGATTGGCGGAACATATTGGGGTCTGCGTCACGTCTATCTTTCGGATAAACCCGTTCCCATCTCTGAAACTACTGCGCGTACTGACACGAGCGCGGCCACGCCTGGTGA
Source organism: uncultured Verrucomicrobiae bacterium (assembly GCA_963825355.1). Classification (GTDB taxonomy): domain Bacteria; phylum Verrucomicrobiota; class Verrucomicrobiia; order Chthoniobacterales; family UBA10450; genus Udaeobacter. Next base: position 207,607 of record CAWGSY010000018.1, read on the forward strand.
AACAAGCGTGGCACCGCCGAGCGAAAAGAGCGCCGAGGTCTCCGAACGCATGGATACGATGAAGAAAGCAGCGCGCGCGCATGAGCAGGCCGAAGTGGAATTAAGCGCCGCGGACATCAATGCGCTGATAGCGGCCAATCGAAAATCGCGCGGCACAGCCTCTGTCGGCATCAATGACACCGTCCTGCAAGCGCAGTTCTCCATTCCGCTGGAAAGATTGGACGTCCCATTTCGAAGCGCATTTGGTCTGAGTGATCGGTATTTGAACGCCACTGCCTCGATAGTGGCGCCGCCGGGGACAAACGCCGATAGCGTGCAGTTGAGCGAGGTGACGCTCAACGGCCATGGAATTCCCTCCGGCCTGCTGGACTGGGGATTACCTGGAGTCGGACGATCGCTACGAAGTTACGTGATTAAGTATGCCAATCACTATGGTGTCACGGGCGGAGAAATCAGGGACGGCAAAGTAATCTTGCGCACCGGAGGCCAATAACGGCACTAGCGACGTGAATGTGCATGGACGGAATTTCGCTCGCGAACGCGGCGATTTTTTGATAGAAACCATCTTATAAATAGCTGCTGTCATGTTGAGTGAAGCGAAACATCTCTGGTCTTTTCTTTACTTGCCGGCCCGGAGCTTGATCAGAGATTCTTCTCCCGCGACTGCGGGATCAGAATGACATTCGGAACATGACGAACCGCGAAACAAATCTCTGGCAGGGGATTGACCCTGACGCGCAAAACGAACTTAGCCCGCGTGATTATCGCACGGCATCATTCGCGCAGGAACTGGCGCAACGAGGCGTGGACGCCGGCGAACTCGTGGCCGCTGACAAAGGCCAAAGCGAGATCAAAGAAGCCTGGATTCCAGGCGTGGAAATTTTCGCGCGAAAAATTTATCCACAGCGTCATCGTGGGTGCTTCGGGGAATTTGTGCGGCGCGATGAAGGGATTCTCGCTCGGATTGGCCTGTGGCCGAAGCAATGGTCGGCTGCGCGCATGTTCGCGTACACGGCGAAAGGTTTCCATGTGCATCCGCCGAGTGTTCCAGAAGGCAGTGCCGCAGCAGACTGGTTTCGCCGCTTGTTTGTCGATGAACCGGAAAACTATTCGCTACGCCGTTACGATGATGAGCAATGGGACGTGATGTTTTTTTTGCAAGGGCGCGTTGAAATGATTTTGTGCGACATCCGCGCAGGATTGCCGCGGCGGGTCATGCGATTCTTCATCGACGGCGACAATCACCGCGGCAACAACAACGTCGGCGTTGTGATTCCGGCGGGTGTGGCGCACGCGCTTCGGGTCGAAGGAGGAGAAGATGTCATGATGGTTTACGGGACAAGCACGATTTTCCAACCCGAATTCGAGGGGCGCATCGCGAGCGACGTAGAGAGCGCGGGGTTGCCGGAATCCTGGCAGAAATTCTTAGGTAGGGGCGATTGACCCCAATCGCCCCAGGCGGTTCGGGTGAACCGCCCCTACCTTGATCTGATGAAGCGCAGCTTCGATCCGGCCCTTTTGGAAATGATGGATCGGCCGCAACCGGTTTCGCACGAGTTGGAGCGCGATCTTGAACGGCTTCGGCAACTCAATCGCTGGTTCGGTAGCCATCGTCTCGTTTCGATGTTCATACGGCGTTGGATCACGCCCGGCGCGCATATGCGCGTTGTCGATCTTGCCACCGGTTCGGGTGATATTCCGCGGTTGCTCGTGGATCACGCGCGAAAGATTGGTGCGCGAATCGAAGTCGACGCAGTCGATCGGCAAGCTGCAACGGTTGAAATCGCCCGGAGATTGAGCGCCGGGTACCCGGAAATTTCGTACCACGAAGCAAACGTTCTGGAATGGAATCCCCCCCAAGGCTACGACATCGCGCTTTGTTCGTTAGTTCTTCATCATTTCAGCAACGATGACGCCTTAAAACTTTTGCGGCGATGTCGCGAATTATCGAACAGATTTGTGCTGGTGTCGGATTTGCGGCGCGGGCTTCTACTGCGGCCGGGCGTTTACCTGTTGACCGCAGTGATTTTTCGCGAACCGATGACGCGGTTTGATGCGCGTCTTTCCGCTCAACGCGCATTTTCATTTGGCGAAATGCGCGAGCTTGCGATCCAGGCGGGATGGAAAAATTTTCGTCGCAAAAAATTTCGGTTCGCGAGGCAGGCCGTCTGGCTGGAATGAAAATTTCAGGGCGCGTCACGCTTCTCAAGGCAGAGGGGGAGAGTGAAAGTTGCCCCGGCTTCGGTGCGTAGGTGAATTTCCAATCCTCACCTGATCCTGTCCCCTTGGCAGGGAGAGGCGGAACAACGGCGGTCGAACCGACTCTTCCACACTATCTCGAAATGCTCTTGAAAGTTCAGTCTCGCCAAGAGTTAAATGGACTGAACCATCAAACACCGAGATTTATGCCGCTACTGAAACCAGATCCCACGTTTTATCCGTCGCCTAGATTGGCGATGCAGGCTCCTCCGGAAAAACATGCATTCGTCGCCGCGCTGAATCCGCCCGGCAGCAAACTGAATGATGCGCTGCTGGTTGTTGATGTTGATCCCGAAGTCGTCCACGTACGGCCAACGTGTTGGCGAGGTGAAGATTGCCAAATTTTGGCGATGAACTGCATCATTTTGGTTGGAACGCGTGCAGCTCGGCGCTCTGCCCATATGCGCCGCATCCGCACGTCGAACGGCGTTACCTGGTCGTGCCCGGGTATCCGCTCCTCGCGTATTCATATCATCGATACGAAGCCCGACCCGCGAAAACCAGCAGATCGTCAAAGTGATCGAACCGGAGGAAGTTTTTGCACGAACCAATTATTCGCGTCCGCACACGATTCACTGTGGGCCGGAAGGGATTTACGTTAGCGCGCTCGGTGACGCCAATGGCGACGGGCCAGGCGGCATTTTCATGCTCGATTGCGAGACGTTCGATGTTCTGGGTCAGTGGGAAATGGACCGGGGCGCATCAATTTTTTCAATACGATTTCTGGTGGCATCTCGGGTTCGACACGCTGCTCAGCAGCGAATGGGGCACGCCGAACATGATTGAAAACGGCGTGCAACCCGATCTGCTTCTTCGGCAGGCAAATATGGGCATCAGATACACGTTTGGGATTTGCGCCGCCGCCGACATCATTCAGACGCTCGATTTAGGGCAAGGAGCAACAAATGGTTCTCGAGATGCGTCCCGCGCATGACCCGAGGAAAGCTTACGGTTTCGTTGGCGTGGTGGTTTCGTTAAGGATTTGTCCGCCGCGATTTGGCTGTGGCATCGGGGCAATGGCGCGTGGGACCTGAAGAAAGTGATCGAAATTCCAGCCGAACCGGCCGACCCGGAAAAGCTGCCGGCGTTGCTCAAGGATTTTAAAGCGGTGCCGCCACTCGTGACGGACATCAATTTATCGCTGGACGACAAGTTCCTTTACGTTTCGTGCTGGGGAACGGGCGAATTTTTGCAATACGATGTGTCGGATCCGTTCAATCCGAAAAAGACCGGCTCAGTGCGCATCGGCGGCATCGCCAATCGCACGCCGCACCCGAAGAAGCCGGATCAACCGCTCGCGGGCGGTCCGCAAATGGTGGAAGTGAGCCGCGATGGCAAGCGAATCTATTTCACCAACTCGCTTTATGCCGCATGGGACGAGCAATTCTATCCCGACGGTGTAGGCAGTTGGATGGTGAAACTTGAGCGCTGGTCCTCAATGGCGGCATTAGCGTTTGACGAAAACTTTTTCGTCGAAAGCAACGACTATCGAGTTCATCAAATTCGCCTCGAAGGAGGCGATTCCTCGAGCGATTCCTTTTGTTTTCCGTGAGCGAACTCTGGCCGTGGCTCGCGGTCTTTGGGCTCGGTCATTTTTCACGGGATCAATCCTGCCATGGGATGGTTGTTTGCTGTGGCGCTTGGATTGCAGGAGCAAAAGCGCGCAGCGGTACTCCGTGCGCTGCCGCCGATGGTGCTGGGCCATGCGCTTTCCATCGGGATCATCATCGCCGCGGTGCTTGTGGCTCGGGTTAACCGTCCCGCATCGTCACTTTAAAAATTGCTGCTGCCGCGATCCTGTTTGCCTTCGGTTTATATCGTCTGTTGCGTTCGCGTCATCCGAACTGGGTGGGAATGCGAGTCGGCTTTGGCGATCTGACGCTTTGGTCGTTCATCATGGCGTCAGCGCATGGCGCAGGACTGATGCTCGTCCCATTTTTTCTTGCAATCGCCGGCTACGGGCAGAGTGCGCATCACCACGAGGCTCACCAAATGCACGCTTGGGCATTCGCGAATTTTAGCGCGCCTTCTTTGCTGCATCGCGGCGGTCGTGGTCCACACGTTAGGCTATCTCCTAACGACAGCGTTGGTCGCGATTGTGTTTTACGAAAAACTTGGGCTCGCAATCCTTCGCCGCGCGTGGTTCAACATCGATTGTTCTGGATGCTCGCGCTGATGATCACCGGCGTGTTTATACTGCTCTTTTGATTTGCGGTCACTGCACGCAACCGAATTTCGTGACTCGCACAGTATAAGCCGTCCGATAATGTCATTCTGAGCGAAGCGAAGAATCTCGAATTAATCTTAGACCAATTCCCCCGACCGAAATAGATCTGAGATGTTTCGCTTCGCTCAACATGACAAAGCCGTTGATTGAGATCAGTTCCAGACGCAGTGAGTAAAGCTGCTGGCCTCGTGAAAATTCTGAACACCATCGCAGACGCACAGACGCAGCCGCGATGCAAAACGGCGCGTGCTCGTGCCGACGATGGGCGCATTGCACAAGGCGCATGGCGAATTGATTCGCGTCGCGCGCGAGGCGGCCGGCAAAGATGGCGAAGTCGCTGTCAGCATTTTCGTTAATCCGCTGCAGTTTGAGCCGGGCAGCGACTACCAGCGATATCCCCGTCCGGAAAAGACAGACGAAGAATTTTGCCGAAACGCTGGTGTCGATCTTCTATTTCGTCCGTCAGCCGAAGAGATCTATGCAACCGACCGCTCGACATTCGTGGAAGAGACTTCGTTGTCGGCAACGCTGGAAGGCAAATCGCGCCCCGGACATTTCCGCGGGGTTTGCACAGTGGTGGCAAAGTTATTCAACATTCTCGCGCCTGATGCTGCCGTATTCGGCGAGAAGGATTTTCAACAACTGGCCGTTATTCGGCGGATGGTGCGCGATCTCGATTTCAACATCGACATCATCGCAGTGCCCACGGTCCGCGAAGAAGACGGTCTGGCGTGCAGCTCGCGCAACCAGTATTTGAACACCGAAGAACGGAAGCAGGCCGCGGTGCTGCACAAAGCGTTGGTGGCGGCCAAAGATGCCGGTAAAAAATCTGCCGCCGATGTCGTCGCGCTCGCTCAGAAGGTCATCAAGGAAGCGCCGCTTGCACGCATCGATTACATAGAGGTCGCCGATGCAGAGACGTTGCAGCCGGTCGAAATGGTTGGACCGAACAGCGTGCTGCTATTGGCCGTTTCGTTCGGCAAGACCCGTTTGATAGACAACATGCGATTGGCCTGAAGTGACGCATACAATCCTGTCTGCGCTTTGCTTTAGCCGGGATCGGTAATGCCGGTATCTCTCGCGAGCACACATCGCTGAGTGCCCGGACCACCGATCCGGGCTATAACCAGCAGCGTAATTTTCGCAAGGATTTCGAGACGACCGTCGTTTCGCAGCAGAAAACAACTGAGGCTCTCGTCGCATGCTTGAACGACCAGGAAGCGCGGATCCAGAAGTGAGCTCGCAAGTAGAACCGCGTAAATCAGGGTCGAAAATGCTCGTTGAAAACCGGTAAAGCCCGCTTTCATTTGGACCGGAAATCGCGATTCTGAAGCCTGATCATGACCCGTTCCACCGCAAGATTCGGCTTGCCTAAAAGCGGGAATCAGATAGAAGATTGCGGCGTTAATAATGAGGAGACTTCTTGTGGCTTGTCTCAGTCTGGCGATTGCTGGTGCCCCGAAAGTCTTCGGGGACGAACAATCCACTTCTCCCTACGCGACGGCCTCGGATTTTGCCAAGTACGCAATGAAACTGCGGGAGCAGGCATTGCTCAAAGTGGAGCCGCAGGTCCTTATCCCGACCAGTTCGCGCCCGGCAATGCAGCGTTACCCTTGGAAAGCGAATATTGTGACCACCGTCTTCTGGGTGGGGGAACAAGCCAGCGGAAACAATCCTGTGCCTAACTTCAAGAGTTCGTGGGATTTGAATTGGACAGCGAATTACGGGGGCGCGGATACCCCGGACACGAGCGCTCGCCGGAATTACATCCCGATTGCGTTCGTCCCGAGGCAAAATCCTTTCTACATCGCGTTGCCTTACAACGATGTGACTCACGGCCAGTTCAAGCCGGAAGCGCCGCTGGTGATCCCGTGGTTCAAGCAATCGTACACTGGGCCGGGGCAGTCGGTTTGCCGCAACCGTTGGGTTGCCATTCGCAAAGGCAATCGCCTCTGTTACGCCCAATGGGAGGATTGCGGTCCGTTTCGCACCGACCATTTCCAGTATGTTTTCGGCAATGAGCGCCCGAAGCCTAATCTGAACCATGGGGCCGGATTGGATGTTTCCCCGGCGGTGCGCGATTATCTGGGGCTGGCGCCCACTGATGTGACCGACTGGCAATTTGTTGAAGTTCGGGATGTGCCTCCAGGTCCCTGGCGAAGCTACGGCGATAACAATCATTTCGTCATCGCGCGTCGCCAAAGTGAGCAGCGCGTGGCTGCCGGCGGAACTGGCGCGGCCAAGAAGTAGCGGCCACTTTACGCTGTCATTCTGAGCGGAGCGAAGAATCTCGGATTAATTTAGTGCGCTGCCCGGCGGACGGGAAACAGATCAGAGATGTTTCGCTTCGCTCAACATGACAGCGGCCTTGGGCAGCTGCCGGTTTCACGCGTGACGGCTGGAAGCCGTCACTCCTTGCTAGTCGCTTGGAGAAGATGTCGGAACAGCAGAGGGAGCGGCTTTTGCTGGCGTCTTCTCAGCGGGCTCCGCCTTCGGATGCGGCGTTACCGGTGTCGCCATGCCAAGTAGCTCTGAGACAGTCACAAATTTGAAACCCTTCGCCTCCAGTTCATCGAAGGTAGAAGGCATCGCCTCGATTGTCCCCGGATGAATGTCGTGGGAAAGCACGATCGAGCCGGCTCGCGTTTCCTTGAGAATACGATTGCGAACTACCGCCGGCCCGGGTCGTTTCCAGTCGAGAGGATCAACGTCCCAAAGAATGATGTCGTATCCGAATTGGTCGTGGATCCATTTTTTTTCGTGGTCGGTAATCGATCCATACGGCGGCCGCAGCAACGTGGGACTTTTCCCAATGGCGCTCTTAATCGCATCGTCGGTTCGCTGCAATTGGCTGCGAACATTTTCCTGCGACATCTTGGCGAGGTTAGGATGCGACCAACTGTGGTTCCCGATCTCGTGGCCTTCGCTTGCGGCTCGCGCAACAATCTCCGGATGTTCCGCAACGTTTTCGCCGATGACGAAGAATGTTGCCTTGATATGATGGGCCGCCAGTAAATCGAGCAACTTTGGAGTAAGCGTCGCGCTCGGTCCATCGTCAAAGGTCATCGCGATGTAAGGCCCATCGACGTGCACCGAACTAAACGTGATCGACGGCTCCTTCGGCGCAGCTGGAGTCTTTGCCGCAGCTTCCTTTTGCACGTGCGCAGGTACGGCCTTGGGTGCGGCTTCGACCGACCGAGCAGGCATGGCGGGCTTTGGTGCCGGCGTAGACTGGGCTGCGACTGCAACGGTGAAACTTAACGTGACTGCGCAACCCAACAGCAAACAGTTTTTAGGCATTACAGGTGTAGGTAAGAATTGAACGCGTATCTAGCAGAGCCCGCCATTTTCGCAACACGCAATGAATGTCTGGGGAGCGCACCCGCCCTCGCGTGCTGGCGGTCGCGCCCCCGCGATCGCGGACGTTCTCTTTCGGTATACGATTGCCCAGCGGGCCTTGGTTTCGGCGAGGGCGCCGAAACATGCACGCGAGGGCGCGTGCGCTCCCCAGAAGATGACAATACCGTTACTTTTGCGCCAATTGTTGCTGCCGTAAATTGTTGACAAACAGTCAGTGCGCTGTTGTAAAAGGGACGCGGATTTTGTCGATCCCGCTACTATGAAACGTTCGCTTCTCATTGCTGTGTGCTGCACTGCCGCTTTGACGGCGAATGCACAAGTCAACGTCACGCAGAAGAACAATAATCCTTCCCGAGACGGTCTTTATATCGATTCCGCATTCACGCCCGGCAACGCGGCAAATCTGATGCGTGATCTTAGGTTTGATGGCACGATTGTCGGCAACGTTCACGCGCAGCCGCTTTACATCGAGGGCGGTCCGGACGGGCCGATGATCATTGCGGTGACCGCATCGAACAATGTTTATGCGCTCGACGCCGACACCGGCCACTGATTTGGTCGCGCACCGACATCGGCCCGGCCGTAACTTCGGGTACTACCGTGCGGAAACGTTAATCCCAGCTGGCATCATTGGCACGCCCGTTGTCGATCTCGCTTCCCGAAGACTTTTCTTCGATGCATTGATCTCCGGCTCTCCGATTAAGCATTTCATTTTTTCGTTAAATGTGGACACCGGCGCTACCACTGCCGGCTGGCCGGTGGACGTGAATGCCACAGCTAGCTACAACGGCATCAACTTTGTTTCCTTGGCGCAGGAAAACCGCGGTAGCACTGGCTCTTGTGAATGGGATCGTGTACGTGTCTTACTCCGGGTACTTCGGTGACTGCGGCAATTACCATGGTTGGGTTGTCGGCGTGGACATCAACAATCCTTCGAATGTAGTGGCTGGGCGACGACGGCGATCGGCGGCGGCATTTGGGGCCACAGCGGCGTCGCCAGCGACGGCACGAATATGTTCGTCAATCACCGGGAACACATTTAACACAGGCGGCAATTGGATGGGCGGCGAAGCAATTATCCGTTTACAAGCCGGCCCAACTTGGACTGGTCATGCCGACTGACTACTGGGCTCCTACAAATTGGTTCTCGCTCGATAACAGCGACACTGATCTTGGCGGTGTCAGCGCGATGCTGATCGATGTGCCCGGTGCGACGCCTTCGCAGCTTGGTGCTGGCGCTTGGTAAGGATGGAATGCTTATTTGGTCGATCGTAACAACCTTGGTGGCATTGCGGCACCGGTGGCTCAGGCCACGTCTCGGAACGTATCAGAGGACATCTTCTGCCACATATCATACGAGCCAGGGAACCTATTTTGTTTTTCGTGCCGGAAGCAGCCAGATTAAGGCCTACAAGATAACGCCAACAAATCCGCCGACGATAATCTTCGCTTGGGCTGTCACCCAGAGCGGCCAGGGCTCTCCTTGGGTCACAACGACGGACGGAACCAACAACGCAATTGTATGGGTAGTTGGCGCAGACGGGGTGACCAGCGGTTACACGGTTACAATGGTGATACGGGCGCGGTGATTTACGCGGCGGCGGTGCCAACGAAGTGATGGCAGGCACGCGCAAGTGGAACAGCGGTATCGCTCGCTCGCGGGAGCATCTACGTAGCCAATGACAACAAAGTGTATGCGTTCCGCTTCCCACTGGGGGAACGCCTACACCTACACCCACGGCGACTGCCTACGACCACCCCTACTTCTACAGCAACTGCGACCCAATGTCACTCCCACTGCTACAGCGACTGCTGTGGCAAGTGCGACACCCACTGCGACAGCCACCGCGAGATCGACCGCGAGCGCGACAGCGACTGCAACAGCCACGCCAAATGTGACTCCGACGCCAACTGCCACAGCTACCGCTTCAGGCAGTGCGACACCGACACCCAGACCAAGTCCGACTCAGAGACCTCACACGACACCGAGGCCCCGCCCGACTCCGCCGCCAAGGCCCGGGATATCCGGCTCGATTAGGTAGCGCACGCCCCTCGCGCGCTGGTTTCGGCGTCCCGCCGAAACGAACTTTTCTGGCGCTTGTCGCTAGCATGTCTGCTGAACTTGATCGATCAGTGGGTAAGAAGAGTCCGCGATGGCGAGGACGCCGTCGCCAGCACGCGGGACGCGTGCGCTCCCCAGAATATCGCGTTTGAGACTCTAGGGTAATGCGAGCGACGGCTTTGGATTACTACGGTATGTCCAGTCACCCGGTCGGTTGCTTGAATTTATTTCGCGTAATACCGCGTCCACCCGGGCGCGATCAGGTGAGAACTCGCATACTGGGTCTGTATTCGCAGCGTTACCGGTTAGCAAAGCAGCCTGACAACGGCAACCACCGAAATCGATTTCCCTTTGTGGACAACTTTGGCACGGCTCCGGCATCCATTCCGTTCCACGGAATCGGTTGAAGCTCTCAGATTCTCGCCAAATCCAATCGAGATCGCGTGCTCGGACATTTTCGAAACGCAAATCGGGAATGGCCGATGACGCGGTCGGGCAGGGGAGCACGTCGCCGATCGGATTTACCGTGAGATATCGTCGCCCCCAGCCATTGAGACACGGTTTCGGACGCGTCTCATAATAATCCGGCAACACATAAAAGATGTCGATTTTGCCTGCGAGCCGCGCCTGTGGCTTCGCTCGCGACGTCGCGTGCGCGGTCCACTTGTTCGCGTGTGGGAAGCAATGCTGCACGATTGCGAAAGGCCCAACCGTAGAACTGCACATTCGCCAGCTCGACTCTCTCGGCGCCGAGCGCTTCCGTCAGGTCAATCATTTGTGCCAGTCGATCGATGTTCCGCCTGTGAATGACAAAATTGAGGCTCAGCGGAATTCCAGCTGCGCGAATTTTCGCAGCGACGTCGAGCTTATGCTCGTGCGCACGCGCGCCGGCGATTTCGTCGGCCAGACTCGATTCATCCGACTGAAAACTCAGTTGGATCGAATCCAATCCAGCATCGCGCAAGGCATGCAGGCGATCGTCATCCAAGCCGATGCCGCTGGTGATGAGGTTTGTGTAAAGCTTCGCCTCGCGCGCCGCGCGAATCAGTTCGGCGAGATCGCGTCGGGCAAGCGGTTCGCCTCCAGAAAAACCGATTTGCAGAATGCCAAGCGACGCGGCTTCATTGATGACTCGCTTCCATTCTTCGGTGGTGAGCTCACCGTTGTTTGCTCTAGTGTGCGCTGTCCTCAGCGCAGCGGGACCGGCTTGTTCTCCGCTGGGGACAGCGGACCCGACAGCTACAGGGTTTGAGCAATACGGGCAGTGCAACGGACATCGGTAGGTGACCTCCGCAAGCAGCGCGTATGGACGGGAAACAGTCACGGCACGTCATTATTCACGTTCGCTCGCATAATTTCGCGCGAAGCGCTTTGGGAGTGCGATGCGTCCTCGCATCGCTTTCCCACCCGACGCGACGATATCCTGAAAGCGACACGAGAAAGTGTCGCACTCCAAAGCGCTTCGCGAAACACAGCGGTGCGTTCATGCAAATTCAATCAATTTGCGCCTTTGCAAATCCGCTAAGGTTTCACGCACATCAGCAGCAAGAGGCGCGGACTCGGCCTCGTACTCTTCAGCCAACGCCTCAACGATTTCGCCCAGTGTTCGTCCGTCACAGCGGGAAAGAATTTCGTGCGCGGTTTCGTTTAGTTCGACGACACCTTCGGGGTAGAGCAGCACGCTTTTGTCCGTGGTCGAATCGATTTGTAGCCGGACGCCTTTCGCCAGTCTAGGCCGAACCAAATCAGAAATTGTTGTGGCAGCCATCTTTAACAAGGAGCGGCAGTCTCACCGCCCCTGAAATTCTCCGCTGGTGGCCGGACTGGAGACCGCCCCTCCTTGAAGTAGCCGTGATGTATTGCGTCGAGAATCGACCAGAGCACGTCGCATTTGAATTCCAGTGCGCGCACGGCTTCCCGCTGAAGCTCGGGCGTGTTGCAATATTCCAAGGTAATCGTGAGCGCCTCGTCAGAATCGCGCCGCGCCTGCGTGATCCGGCGGCGAAAATACTCAAGTCCGCGAGAATCAATCCATCCATAGAACTTTTCGAAGGCCGCAAGCCGGGCGGCCATCAGATCCGGTGCAAAAAGCTCGGTCAGCGACGACGCGATGGCGACCGGCCACGGCTGGGTGCGCGCGAAATTCACGTACGCATCAACCGCGAATCGAACCCCGGCTAACAGATGGCGATTGTCGAGTAGCTCGTCACGCGCTATCCCGCACGCTTCACCAAGTCGCAGCCAGGCTTCGATGCCGCCTTCGTTTCCCGCAGCGTGCGTTGTCCCCTGCGCATGAGGCACCCCGGATTCTCCGCTGAGGACAGCGGACTCTACAGCAACTCCGTCGTGGTCAAGAATGCGATGAATCCAAAACCGTCGCACTTCGCGCACGGGGCAGTTGGCGAGAATTGCGGCGTCTTTAATCGGAATGTTTCGCTGATAATAGAACCGATTCGCGACCCAACCGCGCAGCGCTTCGGGCGGAAGCTGGCCTTCGTTCATTGCGACATGGAACGGATGTTTATCGTGATAAGCGCGCCCGCCGATCGCCTGCAATTTTTCAACGAACGTTTCCCGATCCCAAAGCGCCGTAGTCATAAAACCATTTCTACACAGAGCATAATGTCATTCTGAGCGAAGCGAAGAATCTCTGATTAATTTCGAACCGTTACAGCGGAAGCAGGCTAGAGATGTTTCGCTTCGCTCAACATGACATCGGCGTTATAAGACGATTTCTAGTCCATCACGGGCAATTTCGATTCCCGCGTCCTCAACTTGAGCGCGTTCGTGGGAACCAGGCATCAGAATCGGGTTGGTGTTGTTGATGTGGATGTAAATCTTCCGGCGCGCCGGCGATTGGCGCAACACATCGAAGCTGCCGCCGTCGATGGGCAAATGATTCATCTCGCGCGCGCTGCGGGCGCCCGGCCGTACCCGACCGAGTTCTCCGTCGCTCCAGAACGTCCCGTCAAACATGACAAGATCAGATGTGTGAAGTGCGTCGCGCAGTTGCGGAGTGAAACCGCCGGCACTCGGCGCAAACAGCGCAGTTCGGCCGGATGCGTCATCACGAAATTGAAACGCAACGCTTCCAGGCAGTTCAATCGCTCGAAATGCCATGCCAGAATCCAGAGATTGAAACTCCGGAGTTACTCTCTCGCCATTCGATTCCGCAGAACCGCGCGAGAGCGCGGTCAAGCCATGCGAGCGCAGATCGCGTTTCGTCCGTAGCGTAAACGACGAGCGGCTTCTCCTGTTGGCGCAGGAGCAAGAGGCCCAGCGCATGATCGATATCTGCGTTGGTCAAAAAAACACCTGCGATCGGAGTATTTCGCGATGCGTTGCCGCGCGGCTGCAATCGGATCGTGCTTTCGATTTGCCAGGGCAGATCAGGCGATGCGTTTATTAGCCACCAGTTTTGACATTCTTCCGAGTCGGCGCTGATCGCGATGCTCGATTGCGTCTGAGAATTAATTTTTCCCGCGCGCGCTGCGACGCAGTTTACACAGGCACAGTTCCATTGCGGCAGACCGCCGCCGGCCGCGCTGCCGAGGATTTGGATCCGAATCAACCGGCCCTATGATCTAATTCCCGCCCGATCAGACCGCGCCAGCGTAACAGGTGCATTCAAAAAAAATTGGCACCGTTTTCAGCGTCGGTTTAATCCACCTTTTTTTCGTTCTCATGATTCGCTCAGTTCCCTTAAATCATATGCCATATGGGTCAACTTATTTTTTGATGAAGCTGATGTCGCCGCTGCGTTCCACGCGCGCGAGCCGAATACCCGAAAGATCGTCCGAGTGTACGCTCAGACGCATGTCTTCGTCCAAATCATGCGTCGAGATATGATTGCGCCACATCATCGCGACATCGCATTCTCCGTCGCGCACAATGACATCAGGCCTGCCTTTGACCAGGATCCCGAACCTATGAGAATAGAACGCGAGAAAAGCGAGAAGGCGATGGAGCACGACCAAAACCACGCCGCCGCCGAGCGTCGCGAAGAAAGCTGCCGAACCGTTAATCGCGCGCGAAAGCACTGCGGCAAGAATGACAAGCAGGACGGCGTCGAATGGAGTTTTTCGCGAGAGTGAGCGCTTGTGTCCGAGCCGCGCTGCCGCCAGCGCGACAAGAAAAACGATGATCGCACGCAGCGAAATTTGGACGAACGTCAAATCCGCCGGTGCCACCCCAAGACCCAGTAAAGTTTCAAAAGAATTCCAGAATGCATTCATGGAGCACATTGTATCGTGGCAGGCAATTCTCCGGGCGCCCTGGGCTTGTTGTCATGCTGAGCGAAGCGAAACATCTCTGGCTAGTCAGTTTAGCTAACCCGCCATAAACAAGGAACTGAGATTCTTCGCTTCGCGCAGAATGACAGAGCACGTTATGGTTGTTTCCACCGCTTGCGCGATAAACCTTCGCGTGGCATAAGACCACGCTTACCCGGTTTTCAAACTGATCCATCACACGACGTTTATGCCAACAGCGCCACCTCCATCTCGCGACGTCGCATTGGAAACGCAATTGTTTTGGGAGCGTTTTAAAAAGCCAATCATCTGGGCCGCGATTGTTGTTCTCCTCGCAGGTACGGCATTCACAGGGTATCGATTTTATTCCGATCGCCGTGCGGCCGCTGCATCAGCCGCGTTGGCGAGCGCGAATAGCGCGCAAGAGTACGAACAGGTAATCGCTCGTTACCCCAATACGCCTGCCGGCGCCGATGCGTACATTTTGCTCGCTGAAGCGCAGCGGAAGGAAACAAAATTTACTGAGGCAAACAAAACGCTCGAAACTTATGTCGCAAATACCCCAAGCATGAGCTTGTGAGCACAGCGAAGATGGCGATGGCGGGTAATCTGGATTCGATGGGCAAAACGGATGAAGCATTGGCGATGTATCAACAGATCGCGTCGGATTACCCTAACAATTACGCTGCGCCGCTCGCCATGCTTTCGCAGGTGTACATTCTGAAGGCGAAAAATCGGAACGATGACGCACGGCGTATCTGCGAGACCGTACTCACCCAATACCGAATGAGTTTTTGGGCAAGCGAGGCGATGCAGCAACTGCGCCTGTTGAAGCCCATAACGACCTCGACGCCGCCACCGGCCGCAGCGATGCCAAACGTCCCGCCAATGTTGGCTCCGGCCGCGCCAGCGCCGCAAGCTCCACCCGCCCCGGAGCCGAAGAAACCGTAGGTAGGGCGCGACCGCCGGGCGCGCCGAGAACGCAGGACGGTAGAGCGGCCGGCGCGACGAGAACGCACGATGACGGATGGCTCGCCGATCCGTCCCTACCATTTGCTGGTAGCGGCGGGACTTTAGCGTTTCGAGAACTGAAACCGCTTCCGCGCGCCGGGTTGCCCCGATTTTTTTCGCTCTTTCATTCGCGGATCGCGACGCAGCAAGCCCTCGGCTTTCAGTGGGCCTCGCAAATTTGCATCGACTTGAAGAAGCGCTCGCGCGATCGCCAGTTGTGCCGCGCCGGCCTGGCCCATACTGCCGCCGCCGCTCGCATTAATGAACACATCGTAAGTGTTAACTGCTTTCGCATTCTGCAGAGGTTGCAATACCACATTCTGCAACGGCACAGTCGGGAAGTAATCTTCGAAGGTCCGGCCGTTGATATCGATTTTTCCGCTGCCCGCCATCATACGAACGCGAGCGACTGATGTCTTGCGGCGACCTGTGGCGTTGAATTCCTCAGCTTGTGGCATAGATCACGACCTCTCGAATTTGACAGCTTCGGGCTGTTGCGCGGCGTGCGGATGCGAATCGCCCCGATATACTTTCAGCTTCCGGTAAACACTCCGACCGAGCCGATTGTGCGGAATCATTCCGCGAACGGCGCGTTCGACCAGCAATTCAGGATGCCGCGCGCGGCGTGACCGGGCGCTCTCAGATTTGTGTCCGCCGACGTAACCGGAAAAACTCATATAACTTTTCTGTTCATCCTTTTTTCCAGTGAGCCGAACTTTCTCCGCATTGATGACAACGACGAAATCGCCCGTGTCCACGTGCGGTGTAAAAACGGTTTTCTCTTTACCACGAAGCAGGTTAGCTGCTTTCACAGCGACTCTTCCGAGCACCTGGCCGTTGGCGTCGATTATCCACCACTTGCGTGGGACTTCGCTGGCTTTGGCAGAAAACGTTTTCATCGCTGGAAAAAGGGCACGAAAACTACCGGAACGGTAACGACCTGTCAACCTGAGTGTGACCGATTTACGTCGATAGCTCCTTCTTCTTTGCCCAAATCAAAAACACCTCTTGGCGGCTGACACAGCCGCCCTACAATTACGGGGCGTTTCTGTGAAACGCTAATTTTATGATGGCAACTTCACAACATCCAAAGACTGCGATATCGCCGCGACGCGACGAAGATTTTCCCGAATGGTACCAGCAGGTGGTTCGCACCGCCGAATTGGCCGAGCCTTCGGATGTCCGTGGTTGCATGGTCATTCGTCCGTGGGGTTACGGGATCTGGGAAAACATGCAACGACAGCTCGATGCGCTGATTCGCGCCACGGGTCATCGCAATGCCTATTTTCCCTTGTTCATTCCGTTGAGTTATTTCGCCAGGGAAGCTGAGCACGTCGAAGGCTTCGCCAAAGAATGTGCCGTGGTTACGCATTACCGGCTCAAGGTGGATGAGGAACTCGGGTTGGTGCCCGACCCCGGATCGAAATTAACCGAACCGCTGGTTGTTCGGCCGACGAGCGAGACGATCATCGGCGCCAGCTACGCGAAATGGGTGCAATCGTATCGCGATCTGCCGATCCTGATCAATCAGTGGTGCAACATTGTGCGCTGGGAAATGCGGACGCGATTGTTCCTGCGCACAACGGAATTTCTGTGGCAGGAAGGCCATACCGTCCACGAAACCGAAGCCGAAGCGCGAGAAGAAACCAGGCGGATGCTCGGCGTGTATGAAACCTTTGTGCGCGAACGTTGTGCGATTCCCGTATTCGCGGGTTTAAAATCGGACAGCGAAAAATTCCCCGGCGCGGTGGAAACCATGGCGCTCGAAGCGATGGTGCAGGATCGCAAAGCCATACAGGCCGGCACATCGCATTTTCTCGGGCAGAATTTTGCCCGTGCGAGCGGAATTCAGTTCCAAACACGGGAAGGCAAACAGGAATTTGGCTGGACCACGAGCTGGGGCATGACGACGCGCATGGTGGGCACAGTCGTCATGGCACACGGTGATGACGACGGCGTGATTTTGCCGCCCCGCATCGCGCCGACGCATATCGTTATTCTGCCCATCACGACTAAGGAAGAGACGCGCACGAGCGTTTTGGAAACGTGCGACAGACTCGCCGCGGAGCTGCGTTCAAAGAGATTTCTGGATGACGTTGCGATTGAGGTTGAAGTCGATCGACGCGATCTAGGCGGCGGAGTCAAGAACTGGGACTGGATCAAGAAAGGTGTGCCGCTGCGAGTTGAGATCGGGCCGCGTGATCTCGAAAAGAATTCGGTCACAGTCAGCCGGCGCGATCGGCCCGTGAAGAACAAGGATTCGATGTTGATGGATGAATTTATTGCGCGCGCTCCAGAAATTCTTGTGTCGATTCAGGATTCGCTCTATGCGAGTGCCAAGGCATTCCGTGACGCGAATACGCACGAGATAAATTCGAAGGAAAATTTCTACGACTTCTTCACCGCGAAAAACCCTTCGAAACCCGAAATCCACGGCGGCTTTGCGCTCGCGCACTGGAACGGGTCGCGCGAGGTCGAAGAACAGATCAAAAACGATCTGAAAGTGACGATCCGCGTCATTCCGCTCGATAATTCATCAGAGCCGGGCCAATGCATCTTTACTGGTGAGCGGAGCGCTCGTCGCGTCGTTTGGGCAAAATCATACTAGTCCCAACGACGCAGGCGACTCAAAAGGGACGAGTTGACGGCGAGGCGGCGACTGGTTTATTTCCGCCCGCCGATGCAGTTAAGACTCTACAGCCGCGAATGGTGTTCCTGGTGTATCGATGCGAAGGATTTTCTCAGCGAGAAAGGCTATTGCTTCCAGGAGATCGACGTTGGAAAAGATCGGCAGGCGTACGAAGAGATGAAGGAACTTTCTGATCAAACGTACGTGCCCACGTTTGTCGCGGGCGATAAAGTTTTGGCGAATTTTGACACGAATCAGCTACAAAAATTTCTGAACGAGCATCAGATCAATCCGTAGACGCGCTATCCCGTGATGCTTTTCGGTCTCCTTCTTACGCTCGGCGTAGCCGTGCTGAGTGTCGCTCTTCGCACGTTTCACAATTCGTATACGCAAAAGGCCGGAGCGCTGGGGATTCTCGCCGCCACTTTTCTAGGATTTTATTTTGCTACCAACAGTTGGGTGTGGGGTTTGGTCGCCGCTCTAGCCTGGCTGTTTCTGCCCTGGCTGGAAATTCTCACCCGGATACGTGCGTTACGACTTCCAAAAGAAAAACAGCTTCGACCGAAAAGCCCGCCATCGTCAGACACCTTCCCGGCGCTTAGCGAAATCACCCGCGAGATCGAAGAGGAACGATTCGTTTACGTGAGCGATGCCGGGTGGGATTGGGAAGATTACCGGCAGTTTTTCCGATTGTTTTACAGAGAAGAAGATCGTGCCCAGGCCGCGGTCTGCCTGAATGAGCAGCGTGATTTTTCATTCTATTACCTGCGCATTTCGTCGCGGACGAAGGATGGCACGGTTTGGACGACGTGGAATTATCCGTTGTCCTACGGCTTGAAACTATCTCCCGCGTTCCGGATCAATCGGCAGCGGCCGGATCGATCTTTCTGGCAGCTTGATCAAAGTCATCGCGAATTTTTGCGGCGAAACAAAGTTGATGCTGCGGAGATCGAACCGCTGGATGAAGAGCAGATCCAGGCTGACATCGAGAAAGATCTGCGCGATCAAATCGCGCACAACATTCACAAAGGAGTTCTCAAGCAAACCGCTACAGGCGACGTGAAATATTCCTGGCGCGGGATGATTTACCTTTGGTGCCAGTTTCTGGTCGATCTCGTGCGGTTGTAATTCGTTTCGGTGTCATCCCGAGCGGAGAGAGGGACCTCACGATCGCCGCTTTTCGCGCGCCCTACTCTAGAAATTCCAGGTGTACGTGAGATTCCTCGCTGCGTGGGACTGACAGTTAACGCGTGACGATTTATTTGCCCATGCCCCTTCTTTGTTAGGCACGGTTCACCCTGTTCATTTGAACTTGCGTAATCCTCTGCTTTGAAGAATGATGCCTGCATGCTCACCGACAGGGAACGGAGCGTGCTTGATTTTATTCAGCGCGAGCAACGCGAAAAAGGCATTACTCCTAGCACGCGCGAAATCCAGACTCATTTCAGGTTCGCCAGCCAGACATCGGTGATGCAATACATCGCGGCACTGGAGCGAAAAGGTTTTCTCAATCGGCACGCGCGAAAAGCTCGAGCGTTGATCACTCCAGCCATGAAGGTCCGGATTACCGACATTCCAATTTACGGTCAGATTCCAGCTGGTATGTCGGCATTGACGGAGCAGAGCATTGAAGGGCACGTGTCGCTCGACACGCGATCGGCAAATGTGTTGAAGAATCGAGGCACATTCGCGCTACGCGTACGAGGTGACTCAATGATAGGGGCGCACATTGTCGATGGCGATATTGTGATTTTGGAAGATACAAAACAAGTGCACGACGGTGATATTGTTGCGGCATTAATTGACGGGGAAACGTCATTGAAGCGTTATGTGATGGAGCGCGGCCGCCCATATCTGAAGGCGGAAAACCCGCGGTATCCCGACTTGGTGCCGGCGCGCGAGCTTAAAATCCAAGGGGTGATGGTGTCACTGATCCGCAAGCAAGAGCGGCGGAAAGGGCACTGAATAGGTTGGTCAGTCCGAGCGAAGTCGAGATGGAGCGGCTGGGGAAGCCGCGACGTGGACAGGAAGGCCGGAGCTGAGCGAACGGGAAGTGAGCGAATCAAACCCCGGAGCAATCCGAAAAGGTAGCGCAACGGGATTCTTCGACTCTGCTTCGCTGCGCTCAGGATAACGAGTCTAAATGTTCACTTGAACATATACTGCAGACGCGCCATGTTTATCTTCCATGGCTGCGAGCGCCAAAATTATCGATCTACGCAACCTGCTGGCGGAACGTTTTCCTCATCCTTCACTCGCAACAGCGAAGCGCTTAATTACATGCTTACCTTTTCTTGATGAATCGATGGGCGGCGGATTGCCTCGTGGCGCGATCACCGAATTGATCAGCCCGGGAATGAGCGCAGGAAGCGCATCGCTCATTCATGCGCTCGTCCATTGCGCGTATCGCGATAATTATTTTTTGGCGCTGATTGATGGACGCGATTCGTTCGACCCTTGCGGATTGGATAATGCATGGCTGCAACACCTGCTTTGGATCCGGTGCAGCAAAGCATCTGAAGCCGTCAAAGCGGCTGATCTGCTTTTGCGGGACGGTAATTTCCCGCTGGTGATTGTCGATCTGGTGCTGAACGCCCCGGAGGAATTGCGCAAAATTGCGCAAACGACTTGGTATCGCTTGCAACGGTTGGTCGAGGTACTGCCCACGGCATGTCTGGTTCTCACCCGATATGAAATGGTTAATAGCGCGCAACTGAAACTAGTGCTCGGAAATTCGTGGGATATTCAAACTTTTGAAACCGACCACGCGTTTTCAGGATTCCGAATTGTTGTAAAACGATCGCATCTCCAATCAGAAGTCCGAGGTCAGCAATTAGCGGTCAGTTAGAAATGATGTTCGCCACGATTTATTTGCCGAATTTCTATTTGCAGGCAGCCACGCGGCATCAGCCGGAACTCAAACCCGTAGCGTTGATCGAAGAACACGAAAAGAAACCGGTTGTGATTCAACTAAATGAAGCCGCAGAAAACGCCGGTATTCGAAAAGGAATGACGCCGAGCCAGGCATTGGCGCGATCATTGCGAGTGGTCATCAAAGTTCGTGCCCCCACGCAGGAAAAATCGATGCAAGAAATTTTGCTTCATTGCGCGTTTACTCTCAGTCCTTTTGTGGAAGACACTGCGCCGGGTGTTTGCACAGTTCAGTTCACGGACTGCCGCAATTTGATTGAGAAGGTAGGTCGCGTGATCGAGCAATTAGCCGAGTGCGAAATTCGCGCTCAAGCCGGGGTTGCTCCGACGCCAGATAGCAGCTTCATGACAGCACATCTTGCCCGGCGTGTGTTGCAGATCCAGAACGCCAAAGAATTTCTCGCACCGCTGTCGATAGAAACTCTCGCCATCATTGCGACATAGATTGATCAACAGCCTCAGTGGTCTTTTTTATTTCCATCGATGTCTTCCGTTCGTTTTATGACGAATGATTTTACCCGGGCATACTCTTTCTGAGCTCCGCTGGCAAAATCGTGCGGCCCATACTCAAACAACACCACAAAACAAAAAGTCAGGACCAGAAACAGGGCGAACCAAAAAAGGCCGCGCAGAAGCGCCATGTCAAAACCTAACGGTTACATTAATGGTATCAACAACCACGAAAGCTAACGGGAGTTGCAAGCTGTGAGGCGCGAGGATATATGAAATCCCTCGCGCTAAAACGGGTAGGTACCGAAGTGGCCAAACGGGGCAGACTGTAAATCTGCTGGCTTTACGCCTTCGCTGGTTCGAATCCAGCCCTGCCCACATTTGCCCAAGGGAGCTATAGCGTGCGCTGTCCTCAGCGCAGAGAGTCTAATCGGCGGCAAGTGCAAATCCGCTGAGACAGCGGATTCGCAGCCCCTCCTCCGCAGGCAACGCCGGTTGGCTAGTAGCCGCCGCCTCTTCGCTGGCCGCCGCCGCCATCACGCCGGCCTCCACCGCCGCCGTATCCGCCACCGCCATAACGTCCACCACCGCCGCCGCCGCCGCCACCCGGCGGCCGCTGCTCGCGCGGGCGCGCCTCATTCACAGTCATCGGCCGCCCATCCATGGTGTGGCCGTTGAATTTCGAGATGGCATTCTGCGCTTCCTCATCTGAACTCATAGTCACAAAGGCGAATCCACGTGATTTGCCAGTGAATCTGTCCTGCATGAGAGTCACTTCCTGCACAGCGCCGGCTTGCGAAAAAATCTCCTGCAGTTCGTTCTCCGTCGTATTGAAGGGGAGATTACCTACGTATAATTTGGTTCCCATCGAGTTTATTCTAGAAAACGCAGCCAGGTAACTGTTTCCGCTTATCGGATTTCAAATCGCCATTGAATAAACTCAACTGACAATCCACCAACTTCCGGGCTTCGGTTTCCCGTTTTGCGGTCACTTGTAAAATGCTTCTTTTAAGAAAGCAATACAAATCAAGGTCAATTTTTGGCGTTAGATAAATGGTTCAAGCACATAGGCGAGCAAGCACGAATAACCCCGCCCGTGTGGCAGTTACGGCGGCAGGTGTGATTAGCCCACTCGGGTTTGGTTTGACCGAAACGTTCGAGTCGTTGCGCAGTTCACGGGACTGTGTCACTCCGGTGATGCGCTTTTCAGTCACGCAATGCCGGTGTAAAACCGCGGGCCAGGTTTCCGACTCGCGTTTGCTTGCCAGCCACACGCAAATACCTCGTTCGGGGCGCCTGCATCGCGCGTCGCATATGATGATTCAGGCGCTGCAAGAACTCATGGCGCAACAGCCTGGATTTGAACCGGAGTTGACGGTAATTGGAACGACAAGCGGTGGCATGTCTCACGGCGAGCGTTATTACCGCTCGTTAAACGGAGCAGGGGATCTGCGGCATGCGCCGACATGGATCGCTAATTACCCAGCACAAAAGCCGGTGATCGACGCGCAGACCGCCTTTGGAATTTCCGCGCCGTGTCAGGTGATCGCGAACGCCTGCGCGTCCGGAACGAATGCGATCGGTCACGCGTTTGAATGCGTGCGCTCGGGTCGTTACCCACGGGTGTTAGCGGGCGGGTACGACGCCCTCGCCGAGATGGTTTTCGTCGGCTTTGATTCGCTTCAGGCCTCAACGCCTGAAAAATGCCGGCCCTTTGATCGCCATCGCTCTGGTATGGTGCTGGGTGAAGGGGCCGCGCTTTTGGCATTGGAAAATCTCGAGCTCGCTCGCGAGCGCGAGGTGCCCGTTCTCGCGGAAATTATCGGTTACGGCATTTCCACAGACAACTTTCACATCACCCAACCGGAGCCGTCGGGCATCGGAGCGCGACAGGCAATGGAGCGGGCTCTCGCCAGCGCGCATGTCTCTGCGGCCGACGTTGATTATATTAACGCGCATGGTACTGCCACGGTCTTCAACGACGCAACCGAAGGCAAGGCAATCAGCGCATTGTTCAATGGTGTGCCGGTGAGCTCTACCAAAAGCATGATGGGCCACTCCCTGGGCGCTGCGGGCGCCATCGAGGCAGTCGTGTGTTTGCTTGCGCTTCAACACCAATTTCTTCCGGCCAACATCAATTTCACCGCTTCAGATGAAGATGTTAATCTCAACATTGTAGCGAACGAAGCGCGACCAACTGCGGTGAGCATGGCGCTTTCGAACTCGTTTGGATTCGGTGGAACGAATGCTTCGCTGATAATGCGCAAGTTTCCGCCTTCGCCAAGGCTACGGCGGACGGACGAAGCATGAGTTTGGCGATTGCCGGTATGGGTTGGGTTACCCCTCTGGGCACCGGCGTTGATTCCGTTTGGGAGCGACTGCTTGAGGGTGAGGAAGCATCCGCGACGACGATTTCCGAACAATTCGCCGATCGGATTTACAACGTTTTTCGCGTACCGGAATCAGCGCTGAAGGGGATTTCTCATCCGCGTCTTCGTCGCGCTAGTGCTATTTCGCGTTTCGCTGCGGTAGCTGGTTTGCAAGCATTGGAATCTGCAGGGTTAAAACTGGAGTTGCAGAATGCTGAACGAATTGCGCTCATCTTCGCGATTTCGAATGGAGGCGTCGTTTATACCAAACGTTTCTATCATGAAATCGTCGGGACAGGAGCACAGGCGGCGAGTCCGCTTCTGTTTCCGGAAACGGTGTTCAATGCGCCGGCAAGCCATCTTGCTGCGATCCTTGGCGTGACCGGCGCTACGTACACGCTCGTTGGCGACGGCGCCGTGGGCGTAGCAGCGATAACAATGGCCGAAGAATTGTTGGTGAATGAGGCACTCGACTACTGTCTCGTTGTGGGCACCGAGGAAATCGACTGGCTATTATGCGATGCGTACCGGCGTTGGCGCTTGTTGCGCGCGGCTCCGCCGATTGAGCCCTTCAGCGAGCAGAACCGCGGAATGATTTTGAGCGAAGGCGCAGGAGCGATCGTTCTCGCACGCGATGGATTCGTCACGATCGAACGCGCGCATCCCGGCGGTCATTTTAGGAGACAAGCCGAAGCGAAGAATATTTTGAAACGCATCGTGTGTGATCTTCGCGACGTGGAAGTCGATTTTGTTCTTTCGAGTGCGAACGGGACATTTGTCGATCAAGCCGAATTCGAAGTGCTTCAGGAACTCGTTCCAAATGCGCTGGTCTATACAGGCAAACCCGCTTTGGGCGAAAGCGTTGGCGCGGCAGGATTGTGGCAGATCATTCTGGCGGCCCAAGCACTTCGTTTGAAAGAGATTCCGCCGGTGCTTCACGCGGACCATAACGTTCGCTTACGCCTTTCAGTCTCGCGGACATTGGTGCCTGCGGCACGGCGCGCGATCGTTTTGAGCTGCGGACTGAATCAGCAAGCGGCTGGTTTGCGAATGGCGACCCAGTAAAACGCCGTCGATTTCATCCGGTACAGTTGGCAATGAATCTCACTGGAATAGTGAAGGTTACAATTGAGTATGATCGGCCGAACGGAGCCAAATATTTTGGCGAATCCGCTTGCGTGCTGGGATAAACGTTCTTAATTAAGCGTCCATTTTCCCCGCGCCAGTCGATTAGAATGGCGCTTACAAGAGTCTCTATGGCCAAACTAAATAAAAAGAGCACTTCTGCAGCGAAGTCCGCAGTACGAAAGCCTCGACCGGCTGGCAAACTTCAGGCCAAGTCGAAAAATTCCGCGCGTGAAAACAAGACCGCGCGCCGTTCGCCCAAAACCAACTTGGAACCTACCGAATCGCCTGCAGCAGTGCTGCTTGGATTAAATCATCGTGAAAAAAAGTTGGATCCGTTCGTTCGGAAACAAAAACAAAATCTGCTTCAGCTTCGCGATGCAGTCGTGGATTCAATGGCAGGCGTGGCTCAAGGCACCCTTCGCTCGCGTGCTGAAGGCAGCGAAGCTTCCGCCTTCGGGATGCACCAGGCTGACGCCGGATCGGATGCATACGACCGGGATTTTGCGCTGAGTCTGCTCTCACAAGAACAGGACGCACTTTACGAAATCGATGAGGCGCTCAAGCGCGTTGAGATGGGAACGTATGGGAAGTGCGAAATGTCCGGTAAACCTATTCCGCATGCACGCCTGGAGGCGATTCCCTTTGCCCGGTTTACAGTCGAGTGTCAATCGCAGTTGGAGAAGCAGAGTAAAGCCACCCGGATTCGACCATCAGTTACTTCCTTATTTGGCTTGACCGAAGAGGAAGGCGGCGAATCTGAGGAGGAGGAAACTACTCCGCCAGAAACAAAGGAGTGATCGACGCTTATGGCTCAGGAAATTGTCACCCTCGAATGCACCGAAGCTAAAGCGCTTGGAAAGCCGGCTTCGCGTTACATGACGACACGTAATAAGAAAAGTCCACGGACGCCGAATCGCCTGGAGAAGAAAAAATACAACCCATTTTTGCGGCGACGCACCGTGCACCGCGAGACCAAGTAATCAGCCATGCAACCGAAAACTCCAAAACGCCGTTCCGCATTTCGCCGTGCCAATCGACCCATGCCTCGGCGCAGGATCGATATTGCCATGGAGGCAATCGATTACAAGAACCCCGATCTTCTGAAAAAATTTGTTACGGAAAGCGGCAAAATTCTGCCTCGTCGCGTTACCGGCATGCCTGCATACATGCACCGGAAAATCACGCGCGAAATCAAACGCAGCCGTTCCGTGCTTTTGATGAAGTGACAAACGCGTCTGCGTTTGTCGTCCCGAGCGGAGCGAAGGATCTCTCGTAAGCCCTGTGGTCACGTTGTTAGGCCGCGCGGCCGGCGCTTCGACAGAGAAATTTCTCGCTCCGCTCGGAATGCTCCCGCGAAGTAAGCGTCGGCGTTCGATGCTGTTGAGTGCCTGGCGTCGGGCCGGCGCGATGCTGACGATTCCAAGTGAGCGTCCGCACCACGGCTTTACACCTTCGGCGTCTTCTCGCCTTCCTCAATTAACTTCCAGAATTCGCGCGTCTCGCCCAATTGCGCGTCTTCGGAAACAGGAAGTTTGCTGCGAAACAGAAAATCGCGAAGCGTGTTTTTGTGCAAAACGCGATGCACTTTCACGCCTTCCTCAGTCTTGGCGAAATAAATACGGTAATTCTTCGCGCGATAGCGGTACAGCTTCTTTCCCTCGCGTTCGATGACGCCGAAGCGTTCGGGATCGACCTGATCCAAATCTTCGGGTAAAATTTGAAACTCAGCCAGCAATTCAAGCTGCAACCTTTTCGGTAGCGCCGAGATCTCGCCCGCGCTCAGCTCGTTGAAGATGATTTGGAACATTATTTCGATAAACAGGTGAAGCGTTGAAGCGCTTTCAACTCAGCTCGCGACTCTGATCCGCTTTAACGGTTCAATGCTCATCAAACATAAACGCGGCGCACCCGTGCGCCAATTCGCGTGATAATTTCCCAGCTGATGGTCCCAGCTTTTTCAGCCAATTCAGTGCAGGGAATTTCTTCACTGCCGTCGCGCCCCATGAGAACGACATCGTCGCCTGTCTCCACGTTATCCAGCTCGCTTACATCGATGACAATCAAATCCATTGTCACCCTACCGAGAAGCGAGCAGCGATTTCCCTGCACCAAAACGCTGGCGCCACGATTGGAGAGATGCCACGGATACCCGTCGGCATAACCGGCTGACAAGGTCGCAACCCGCATATTTCGCGGCGCGATAAACGTGCGGCCATAGCTGATTGAGCTGCCTTTCGGCACGTCGCGCACAAGGCAAACTCGTGTTTTCCACGTCATCACCGGTTTGAGCAACTCGCGAAATTCGGGGAGCGGCGAAATACCGTAAAGCATGATACCAGCGCGCACGATTTCGAACGTCGGTTCATTGAACGCGAGTGTCCCGGCACTTTGCAACACGTGCGCCTTGTAGTTTCCTGGAACTTCTGCGCGAATTTGATCCACGATTCTTCTGAATCGGACGAGCTGGTCGCGCGTGTATTCGGCGTCTTCGTTCGATACTGGCATATGCGTCGATATGCTGTGGATCTCAACGTTCGCCATTTCTGCTACGCGTTGGAAAACTTCGCGTGCCTCGTTCTGTACAACGCCCATTCGTCCCATGCCGGTGTCGATCTTGAAATTGACTGATACCGGCTTCAACCGATCGAACGCTTGGGCTTCCTCCAAACTGGAAATCGTGGGGATAAATCCGTGCTCAGCGATTACCGGGCATTCCTCAGGAGTTGCCGGGCCGAGAATCACGATCGGATGCGGCAGCGATTCGCGCAGTGTGAGAGCTTCTTGAAGATTGGCGACGCCAAATAATTGTGCGTCATCGGCCAGCGCTTCCGCGACTCCGACCAATCCGTGGCCGTAAGCATTCGCTTTCACTACGGCGAGCATCTCAGCGGACCCGATTCGATCCCGCACAACTTTTGCATTGTGCCGCAACGCGGCGCGATCGATTTCAGCCCAGCAGCGGTAAGTTTCTGTCATTTCGGCATGGTGACGTGTGGTTCGCGCAAATAAATCGGTTCCAGCGGTGGCAGACAAAAGCTTCGTCGGGAGTCCTGTGCAAGTCTGGCGAGAATGAGAGCCGAAGGAAACGAAATTACGGGCCGGTCAAACTGCGAAAGCAACTGTGAAGAAAAAACCGCTGTTGCGGGCCCGAGCGATTCGAGTCTCGCTTTGAGCTCGACCTCGGAAAAGAGAGTTGGACCTTCAATCACTTCATTTTTGAGGATGCGTGCGAAGAAAAAAGATTTTCTGCGCGCATCGCCAATCGCACAGTATTCCCTCGCATCGCATTCCATTGCGCAAATGGAGGGATACCCGATCAAGTGCGCATCACAGGAAAGTTGTAATCCGATCGCGGCGGAAATAGCGATGCGCGTCCCCGCATACGAGCCGGGGCCAAGTCCGACAATGATCGTTTCCGGAGCGCTAAATTTTCTTCGCACAGCCTGGAGATTCTCGAAAAATGCTGCGGAGTTTTTTCGGTCGTTAGGCCATTCACGCGTGAACGCGACTTCATCATCCAGCCATGCCAGGCTGCCGCGCGAGGTGGAAAGTTCAAGCGCCAGAGTTTTCATGACCGTAGTGAGATAGGGTTATGATGCGCTGGCGCTCTGATTTTATTTCAAAGGAAATCCAGCGCGCCTGCTCTGGAATCAAGTCCGAAAATCGATCGGCCCATTCGATCACCGAAACGCCGTCGCTAAAAAAATAGTCTTCCAGTCCAAGCCGCAGGGCTGATTCTCGATTTTCCAAGCGGAAGAAATCGAAATGGTAAACAGGCAATCGTCCGCCTTGATACTCGTGCACGATGGTAAAGGTCGGGCTCGTTACTGTGGCCTCGGTTTTCAGACCCCCGACGAGACCCTGCGTGAACAATGTCTTGCCGCTGCCGAGTTCGCCTTTGAGCGCCAGTACGGAACCGGCCACGAGATCCTCCGCAATTTGCCGCGCGATCGCTTCCGTTTCGGCGGGGCAGTTAGAAATGAAGGTATCCACCGGGCAATTTGCGATTTGCGATTGGAAAGCCCGGCCGTTGTTTCGCATCCGTTGCGGGCGATTTGCGAGTGAGGGAGCCAATTCGAGTCACCGATATTTTCGGGAATTTTCGTCGCCATTCGCGTTCTAACCGGGTTTTCTCGCGCGGCGAAATGGCAAAGAGCAATTCATAGTCCTCGCCTTCTGAAATCGCGTTGTCGATCGTTGCACCACGGGCTAGCGGCAAATTTTCCGGCTCGATCTCGAATCCCAGTTTACTCGCGCGCGCGAGCCGAGGAAGATCAGCTCCCAGTCCGTCGCTTAAATCCATCATCGCGTGGATTGAGAAATTTTTTGTAAGCCAGCGTGACTCCGCAATGCGTGCAACGAATTTTAGATGCTTTCGTTTCAGCGCCCCGCCGAGGCGGCCGGTCACGAAAAGATCATCACCCGATTTTCCGCCACGGCGCGAGGTCGCGCGGGATTTCTCCACAAATCCGATCACACTCACGGCAATCGCGCTCGGCCCCTGTGTATTGCTCGTTTCGCCACCCACAATACTTACTTTGAAGCGGTTCGCGGCTCGGCGCAGCCCCCGATAAAGTCCTTGCACCCAGGCGAGTTTCGTTTCCTGAGAAACAATAAGCGTAATTAGCGTGAATTGCGGAACAGCGGACGCCGCGGCGAAATCGCTCAACGGACGCATCATTGCTTTCCAACCGACGTCTGAAGCATTCGTATCGTGCGCAAAATGCACGCCTTCAACAACGCAGTCCGTTTTCAGCACGAGATACTTTTCGCTTCGCGGTGTTTCTACAATCGCACAATCGTCGGCTGAACCGGCAAAGACTTTCCCGCTTTTTACACGCGGATGATCAAGCAGGATTTGGTTGAGCAATCGGTCTTCACCCAGAGCACCGAGTTTCATTGAGAAATGATCTCTGGAAACGCAAGGGCCGTGAGAGTGAGTGAGTTGAAGAGGGAATGCATAGTCATCGAAACAAGAATCGAGCCGCTCCATTCGTAGGCAATCGCGAGACAGCTTCCCAAGACAAACAACGGCACAAACGAAGGGAAGTGTGCATGAGCCGCGGCGAATAGCAGTGCGCTAAGTATCACGCCAAGAAAAGAGCCAACGTAGCGTTTGAGCACGCCATAGATGAAAAATCGAAAAACAAACTCCTCGACGATCGGCGCGATCGCCACCGCAAAAACAATAATCATAATTCGCTGCTCGATGGTGTGCGATCCACTGAAGAACTCGACGATGCTCTGCTTGCTCGAGCCGCCACTGAAAAACCGCTGATTAATAGTCTCAGACAGACCGATCAACGGATAAGCAAAAAAGAGCAGGATGGCTCCAGTGCCTAAAGTTCGGAAAAAACTGATTCTGAAAAATCCCGCCAATGCGCCGACATCAAAACCGCGAAATTGCAAAAGAGTGGCTATGACGAGCACAACGAAAGCGCTGACGAGGAAATTCGCCAGAAGGTTACGTGGCTGAAATTGAAGCGCCGGATCCGGAGCTGTTGAGCTGATCGTGAGTACAAAGAAAAAGATCAGCACACTTGCCAAAACGGCTTCCGGCAGTCCAAAAGCGCGCGCCGGTGCGTCGGCCCCGGAAGAGATTCGAATCCGCGCACTGATCTGATAAATCAGCGACGCGTACACACAAAGACTGGCAATCAAGTAAAGAGCGGAAAGCAGAGCCAGAGCAAGGCTCGGAGCCGCTCCGGATGTTGCAAAAACCTTCCCGAATAGCATGAGGGTATGCTGAAGTGTGCGCTACCCTCAAAGGCTACGGAGCATAGTAGCTAGGCAGGAAATACGCGCGCCCCGTTTCCAGTTGCGGCACGAGTTGTTTTGGAAGTTGCAGTTCGATTTTCGAATCTGATTCTCCAAATACCCGCAGGAATCGGGAAAGGCTAAACGGCGGTCCGTACTTTACGACTTTCGCGTCCGGGGCATTGCCCAGTTGTCTTGCCTTCGTGAAGGCATCGTCTAATTCACCGAGACCGTCTATGAGTTTGTTCTGCAACGCTTCTTTGCCGGAAAGAATTCGGCCGTCAGCGACGGTATTGCGGAGAAGCTCAGCCGGCACGTTTCGCTCCTTTGCAACGATGCCGAGAAATTTGTCGTACGTCTCCATAATGAAGTTCTGCACGAGCTCCCGTTCCTCCGGCGTAATCGGTCGCGCTCCGTTCAACATGTCTTTGAACTTGCCACTTTTAAAAACTACGGATGCGAGGCCGATTTTGTTCAAAAGCTGCTCGTAATTCAGCGTTTGAATGATTACTCCGATGCTACCGGTAATCGTCGTTTCATTGGCCATCAAAAACTTGCCGCCGCAGGAAACGTAATATCCACCTGAGGCCGCTAAGGAATCCATGTAGACCACAACGGGTTTTTTCGCGCGCGTCTTCACAACTTCGCTGTAGATCGCATCGGAAGCGGTGACTTCTCCACCGGGCGAATCGATCTCCAGCACAATAGCCTTTACGCGACGGTCTTCCCGCGCTTGTTGAAGCGCTGCGCGCAGGTCATCCACCATTGAGTCGCTGACGTTTCCAGGGATCGACGAGCTGATCAGGCCGCGCATGGTGATAACTGCGATTTTGTCTGTGCTTGCGCGGGCGCCTCTTTGAAGCAGGATCTCGCGAAAACGCGGAATCGGCTCTGCTTCCCGGATGCCGCCGACGCGCTGAAACGCGGCGATCATCAACGCAAAATTCACGAACAGACTGGCGCAAAGCGCGACGAACAAAAAGATGCTCAGACAACCCAGCCTGCGATCGGATGCCATACTGAACGAAACTTCCGGAGAACTGCCGCGCGCACAAGCGCTTTTCGTATCTTCGCCTCACGATCGCTACTGGACCAGCGTCAAGGTCGGGCGAAATAGCGTAGCGCGCGTAAGCTCGGCAGAAAGAAATAGGCGCCGCCCCGGACCGTTACAAATTGCGGCAGGCCGGACACGCGGCGCCGCAATGTGCCGTCGCCAGGAATGGTAAAGTTGCCGGTAACCGGGCATCCCGGTATTGATTCACGATTGCCCAGAAGCGGGTCACTTTCCCCAGTTACGCCGGAAAACTTGGTATTCGCTATCCATGCATTTTGCAGGAACTCGAACTGGCGCGAAATATTGGCATTCAGACAAATGAAATGTAATCCGCGAGCCGACTCGTTAGGCAGCGTTGTCTGCAGCACTTCTTCGGGCGACAGCTCCGAACCGTACTCACGACCCCGCCGCAGAATACGATGAAAGCGAACCGATGACGTTAGGTCATCGTAGAATCCCTTCGGACCGAAACCGAACATAATCATTAGTTTTCGCAGTGCAGTGAGGCGTTGCCCGGGAAAGTCGTTGTTGCGCGGATTCGTTCGGCGAACATGCGCGCCGAAAGGACACCGCGCGCCAACTGGGTCGCTTTCGTAAGTGAATTGATTCTGCGTAACCGTCTGCGAATCCATGCCGGGAATCGGTTCGGTTTGGTGTTAATGAGAGTTTCTCAGAAACCGGGGAGCGGTGCCTGCTTTTTGAGTCATTCCACGAATTCCAATTCGATTGGAAGGTCGATGTAGCCCTTGTCGCGAGCGTCAGTCAGAAACCTGCGGATCGCTGCGCGTCCGGTCTCGCCATAATCGCGGGTGAATTCATTCACGTACATGCCGATGAATTTGCTGGCGAGCTGCGCGTTCAGGTCCCGTGCATATGCGAGCGAATAATCGACGGCTTCGTTCCGATGTGTGAGACCGTAGTCGATGCTTTCGCGAATGATCTCGCTGATGTCACGTCGCACCGGTGGCGGAATGTCTTTGCGTACCACGTTTCCACCTAATGGCAAGGGTAGTCCCGTCTTGCGCTTCCACCATTCACCGAGATCTACAATCTTCTCAAAACCGGATCGCGCGTATGTGAGTTGCCCCTCGTGGATGATTAGACCGGCATCCGCGCGTCCGCTTTCTACCGCATCGAAAATTTTGTCGAACGGGACAACTATGAATTTGAATTCGCCGAGAAAAAGCTGAAGGGCAAGAAACGCGCTGGTCATCCTACCGGGGACAGCAATCATTCCGCTGCGCAACGACTCGCAAGCCTCAGCTTCTCGATCGGGTGTTGAGTGTTGGACGTTGGGCGTTCGATGTTTTCGGACGACGAGTGGGCCGTATCCATCACCCATGCTCGCGCCGCAAGGCAGCAGCGCGTATTTGTCTGCTACATAGGCATACGCGTGAATGGAAATGGCTGAAATGTGCAACTCACCCCGTTGCGCCCGTTCATTTAACGTCTGGATATCTTCCAGCCGATGTTCAAACCGATAGCCCCGCAGATCGATTTTGTTCTTCGCCATCGCGTAAAACATGAACGCATCGTCGGGGTCGGGCGAATGCCCAAGTGTGAAGGTTTCAGTCGGATTTTTCGTCATCTGGAATTCGTGATTCAGACCGTATTCGCGTTTGGTATCTACACAAAGACTGTGTAACTCGATTTACCGACCCTTGAGTCACCAAAGGAATATTTAGCGGTAACCGCCGAGCGGCGCTGAACAGCGACATGCACGCGTTGGGATCGGCGCTTCGCACAGCGAAGCGACTACAGTAACAACAAAACAGCCGCCGCGCGGGTTCGCGCGGCGGCTGAATTTTGTATCGAGAAAACGCTGACTTCTCTAACAGCGCTCCTTAATAACAGTCTTATTTATTCTCTACAACTCGCGGAGTTGGGCGGACCATCTCAAGCTGGGCGCTCACTTTTTGGATTTGCGCGGCCTGCTCTCTGAGCTGGGCTGTGAGAGTGTCTATTTGTTTCTGTTGCTGCGCGACGGTTGCTTGTTGCTGCGTGACCGTTGCTTGCAACTGCTCAACTTTCTGATTGAGCGTGGCGTGGTCTCGAGGGGTCGGGGCGCACGCGAGGTTGAGGTGCGTTACGACTGGGCACAGCGGGTGCATTACCAGCCCTGCCGACGCCTGCGTCATAGCCAAGGTGGTCGTTATCAAGGTCAAGAGTAACTACAACAACGCTGCCGCCAACCGGCTGAGGGTTGTTCCAGATACCGCCGACGTAGCACTGTAAGGACCCGGCGCCGTTCCCGTTCGAGAGGTCTCCGATGCGGATCGTATCGCTTTCGTCAGCAGTGCCGTCCAGGGAACCAACGAAGTTGCCGAGGTAAGTGTTATTGAAGCCAGTGACGATGTTTGGTCCTGCCCCTGCACCCACGGCTGTGTTCTCACTGCCGTTAAGGTTATTTGTGAGCGTCGAAGCGCCAATTGCCGTGTTGTTATTGGCTAAGCCCTGTCCACTCGAGTCATTAACCGTGAGCGCAAGATCACCAATAGCGGTGTTCGCAGCGCCAGTCTCATTTTTAAAGAGCGTGGAATCGCCGAAGGCATTGTTACTGAATCCGGAGGTGTTACCGTTGAGCGAAAACGAGCCTACAGCGTCGTTGAATGATCCTTCGCCCGCAGTCGCGGTGCCGTCGTTATTGAGCAACGCGCCCCCTCCAACAGCTGTGTTTCGGGTGCCAGTCCGATTGAGCAGCATGGCAGCAGCCCCAACAGCCGTGTTTATATCGCTGCCCGCACCGTTGGTGAGTACCA
Source organism: uncultured Verrucomicrobiae bacterium (assembly GCA_963825355.1). Lineage (GTDB taxonomy): Bacteria > Verrucomicrobiota > Verrucomicrobiia > Chthoniobacterales > UBA10450 > Udaeobacter. Next base: position 241,853 of record CAWGSY010000018.1, read on the forward strand.
GCGCTCCAGCGCCAACGCCAGTATTGAAGCTCGCGCCGGTGGCGCTGAAGAGCGCACGCCAACCAAGCCCCGTATCTGCAAACCCGGTGGTGAGCAAGTTCAGTGCTTGCTGTCCTTCTGCCGTGTTCAACCCGGGGTATCCTCCATCGGGAGGCGGAGTGAGTGCTCGCGTTTGCGGCGTAAACGCAAAGCACACCAGAATGAGCGGGATGAGAAGGAACCCGCGCCATAACGGCAGCGAGCGAGCCGGATCTCGTCCGCATGAGACTAACTTATTAACTTGATTCAATGAATGCATGAATGTGTTCTTTCTCTTTCCCGGTCGTGTTTGGATTGTTTTTTATCTGTCACAGGGATCCGAACAGACAAAGAACCCTACCGGGCAAAAGTCCTTTCTCTATTTTCGAATCTCCCGACGTGATACACAATTTCGGTGTTGAGTGTCAATACTTTTTTTAACTGTTTTTGAGGAACGAAACCCAGGAGCCTCCGTTTGAACGACAGGCCGAGCTCGTGAGATTCCGGGCGTGGGACTCGACATTGCTTGCTGCTTTGCTGTTTGCGTTGAGAAGTCTGTTCCGGTAGCCTCAGGCGCATGGCACGCTCAGGTTTGGGTAAAGGTCTTGGCGCATTGATCGGCACGCCTTCCGTCGTTGCGCATAAAGACGGATCGGACCCAGCCGAGAGAGTGCATCAGATAGAACTGACGAGCATTGTGCCGAGCAATTTGCAGCCGCGGAAGGATTTTGCGCGAGACGTACTGCTTGAACTGATAGAGTCGATTCGGCAGCACGGTATTATTCAACCCCTCATCGTTCGCCAGATTGGCACGCGATTTGAATTGATCGCCGGCGAGCGCCGGTGGCGCGCCGCGCAGGAACTTGGTCTTGCCACGGTGCCCGCCATTCTCCGTACCGCGAACGACTTGGAAGTTCTCGAACTTTCGTTGATCGAAAATCTGCAACGCGCCGATCTCAATCCAATCGAAGAATCCCAGGGCTACGCGAGATTAGCTAATGAATTTGGAATGCGGCAGGAAGATATCGCGCTGAAAGTTGGCCGTAGCCGCGCCGCCGTGGCCAACGCATTGCGGCTTCTGGATCTGCATCCGCAGGTGCAGATCTGGTTAGCTCAGAACTTGGTTTCAGTCGGACATGCCAAGGTGTTGCTGGCATTGAAAGCGCCGGAGGAACAACTGCTCGCTGCGGAGACGATTTTACGGCGCAACGCCACGGTGCGTTCGACGGAGCGGCTGGTTGCTCGCCTGCTTGGTGTTGGTCGCGGACGACGCAAATCGCGGCGGGCTACTGGCGATTCGAGCGTTACGGCAACGGCGGTAGAGGATTTGCAAAATCGCCTGCAACAGCATCTGGCCACACACGTCACGGTTCACCATGGAGAAAAACGGGGGCGAATCGAGATCGAGTATGACGGAACCGACGATCTCCAGCGGGTTGTTACTGCTCTGGGGTTGCCGCCGGCAGACTAGCGAATTGGAATGTTTGAGCAGGGGAGCAATGGAGCAGTGAATTCGCGCCAGACATTACTCCATTACTCCATCACTCCATTGCTTCTGCTCACGTTGGCGTGGATCGGGTTTGCGCAGCAATCCTGCGCCTCAGAGGCAAAGATCTGGGAGGAGTTCTCGGGAGAGAAAGCGTTGGCGCATGTGCAACGGCTTGTAGATGTGGGGCCGCATCCTGCCGGCTCAGAGGCGATCGAGAAAGCCAGAGACTACATCGAGGCGCAACTAAGGCATGCGGGCTGGCAGGTAACCCGCCAGGCATTCACTGACGACACCCCGCGAGGCAAGATTCATTTCGTAAATCTGATTGCGCGATTCGGGGGCGACACGACTCCGCCATCTTCATCCTTCTTATTGTGCTCGCATTACGACACGAAATTATTCGATACCATCCGCTTTGTGGGAGCGAACGACGGCGGCTCAAGCACAGGTCTGCTGTTAGAGTTAGCCCGTGTGCTTGGGCAGCACCCCAGTCTTGCTCGAAAAGTTGAGCTGGCATTTTTCGATGGCGAAGAGGCGTACGAAAATTTTTCTGATACGGATGGTCTCTACGGGAGCCGCTACTTTGCCAGGCAACTCCAAGGGGAGGGCGCAAAAAAATTTCGCGGAGGAATCTTGTTCGACATGATTGGTGATCGTTCGCTTGATATTACACTTCCCCCCGATTCACCGTCGGCGCTGGCGCACGATGTCTTTGCGGCGGCGGAAGCGCTGAAGCTGCGAAAATACTTCAGCTACCTCGACCGGGATCTGATTGACGATCACGCGCCCTTGAACGCGATTGGGATTCCGACGATCGACGTCATAGATTTCGATTATCCCTCATGGCACACCGCAGAGGATACGATGGACAAAATTAGCGCACAGAGTCTTCAAATCGTCGGCTCAGTCGCGCTGTACTATCTCGCCGAATTCGGCTTGAAGCGGTGAACCTGCGAAATTTCCGGATTGCGTGGACGCATTTTTGTCTGCACGCTGATCGCTGAACTGCCGACCTCATGGAGCGTCCCGCGTCTGCGACCCAGCCAAAGCACACAAACATTGGCGTGATCGGTCTGGGGATTATCGGTCGCGCAATCGCCGCACATCTCCGGCGCAAAGAATTTTCCGTCTTCGTTTGGAATCGATCGCCCCGGCCTGTTCCAAATTTTGTCGGTTCACCGGAAGAATTGGCGGGGTTTTGTAATTACATCCAGATTTTCGTATCTGATGACGACGCTCTCCTGCAGACCATCGAGCAGCTAAGCGAAAAGCTCACGCCACGTCACGTCATCTTGGCGCATTCGACGGTCGCTCCGGATTCGATGCGTGCGGCAGCGGACATTGTCGAACGAAGGGGCGCGCAGTTTGTGGAAGCGTGCTTCACCGGCAGCAAAGGGGCAGCCGAAAAAGGCGAGCTTGTTTACTATGTTGGCGGAACAGATGAAGCGTTGCGCCAAGGCCGTCCAATTCTTGAGGCCAGCAGCAAAGAGATCGTCCATATCGGAAAAGTCGGCCAGGCTAGCGCTATAAAGGTCGCAACTAATATGGTGACAGCTGGGAGCATTCAGGCTGCCGCCGAGGCTCTAGCGCTCGTGCGAGCCCATGGTTTACCGTTAGAAAAATTTATCGAAGCCATGCGCGTCAACGCGAGTTATTCCGGCACGTTGGCGTTGAAGCTTCCGAAAATGCTCGAACGCGATTTCGCGCCGCACTTTTCCGTCAAACACATGTTGAAAGACATGCGGATCGCCACCCAAATCGCTTTGTCGAATTATCTGGACCTCGGAGTCACTGCTGCCGCGCGCGATCAGTTGCTAGAGCAAATGCAGTGGGGCCACGGCGACGAGGATTATTCCGCCGTGCTGCGCAAATATTTGCCTGAATCAAGTCCGGGATATTCCGAAGTGCCGCAAATCGAGGAACTGCTCGAACAATCCGAAGCCGAAGAATCGATTACCGCTCTACCAGGAGCGGAAACGCAAAACGTCGAACCTCAAGAAGCGGGCCTCGTTACGTCCCCCGAGCCTGTGCTCGGCTTCAGTGGAACGATGAATTCGACGGCTCCCGTTCCTGCTGCAACGCCGTTGCGGCGCGGGTTTCTCAAACAACTACTAAGCCGTTTTTCGTCCGGAGAGGAATGACACAGCGCTCAGGAACGGAACGAGACTTTTTTCTCGACCTCTCCGCGCGCGGTAAGCTGCGCGTGAGTGGGGCTGACAGATTCCGTTTTATCAACGGGCAAATCACAAACGATTTGCGTAAGGCGAGTGAAGCGGCCGCGCTGGAAGCATGCGTGCTCAATGCGAAAGGGAAACTGAACGCACACATTTTCATTGCCGCACTTGGCGAAGCTCTTTTGATCGATGCGGAGTCGGAGCTTCGCGAAACGCTTCGCGCACGGCTGGAGCGTTACGTCATTGCCGACGACGTTCAGATTGAGGATGTCACGGATGAATTCTCGCTCTTCCATGTTTTCGCGGACGAGCCGCCAACACTCGAGTCTGGCCGGACCGTCTCGGCACGTCGCCTCGCGACGACTGGTTGGGACGTCTGGAGCGATTCAGCGCGCCACGATGATGTGCGAAATGAATTGGCCTCAGCATATTTGTTTATCGATCCCGCGGCCGCGGATGTGATGCGAATCGAACGGGGGTTGCCTCGCTGGGGCCGCGAACTTACGGACGAAATTATTCCGATCGAAGCAAATCTCGAACAACGCACGATCGATTACGAAAAAGGTTGTTACATCGGCCAGGAAGTGATCTCCCGAATCAAAATGTCCGGGCAAACCAACAAACGATTGTGTGGATTGATCTCGCTGAACAACACTCCGCTCCAAGCAGGGATGAAACTCGTCGCTCCTTCGGCATCTGGAAAAGAAGCCGGCTGGATCACGAGCGCCACGCGCAGCCTGCGACTTGGAAAAGAAATCGCGCTCGGGTACGTGAAACGCGGCTTCAACAATCCTGCGACGAATCTGGAGGCGCATTCGCTGGACGCGGTTGGTGCGATTCCGGTCGAAGTTGCTTCGCTGCCGTTTCCCTGAAGATTTCGCAGCTTTCAGGATTCCTGTCGCGTTCTTACCGAGCGGGCGTGGCAGTGAAATTTGAAAAAGAAATTTTTGTTTTGCCCTCAGGCTTTGCATTTATAGAATCTTCGTTGCTCTCCAGGCTAACGATTAACCTTAACCACTTTGCAGCGTCTGAACGAAGCACATCTCGACCACAGTTTTCATTCATTGGTAGCTTGGCGGCTGCGCAGCGTCGGTGCGGAGGCCGTTTAGCACCATGGCCAATTTCTTTCCACGCTGGACGAACTGGTTACCCCTCAAGGTGGTCGTCTGCGTGATTGTGATCGTTTGTGCCTTGACTGGGGCCACATGGTATTACGGCACGCCGAAGTACACAAAAGTCGGATACCAGCCGATCCAGCCGGTGCCGTTTCCACACGATATTCACGTGACTCAACTGGGAATGGATTGCCGGTATTGTCACAGCTTCGTGGAAGTGGCGGCGCAATCGAACGTGCCCAACACTGCGACGTGCATGAACTGCCACACGCAAGTGGCGAAAGATAATCCCAAGCTGCAGCCGGTACAGGAAAGCTCGAAAACCGGTCAGCCAGTCGAGTGGGTCTGGCTGTATCGCACGGTCGATTACGTTTATTACAATCACTCCGCACACGTGAACCGGGGCATCAGCTGTTACAGTTGCCACGGAGATGTTGATGACATGTCGGTGGTTCACATCGCCCGACCCCACAGCATGGCGTGGTGCCTCGATTGCCATCGGCACCCCGAAAATTATCTGCGTCCCGACGATCAGGTTTTCAATCTGGATTGGGAACCTGACGACGTTAAGCCGGCGGAGTTTGTCGCGAAGTACGGTCAGCCACGCGACGAGCGTGAAGATCTTTCGAAGAAGAAGCACCTCACCCAATCCGAGATCGGCCAGACGTTGAAAGAGCGCTGGAAAATCACTCCGCCCACAAATTGTCAGGGGTGCCACCGATGACCACCAGGCGAAGCCCATGAAACGCGTTTTCCATCATCCGCCTGAGCCATCCAACGGCACAAAATATTGGCGCAGCATCGGCGAGCTGAAAGATACGCCCGAATTTCGTCAATGGTTGGAGCGCGAATTTCCCGATGGCGCGTCGGAACTGAACGGCGACGAATGGTCGCGGCGCGATTTTGTGAAATTGATGGGCGCATCAATGGCACTGGCGGGAGTTGGCCTAACGAGTTGTCGCCGTCCCGAATTGCATCTCGTCCCATTCACGAAAAATGTGGAATGGACGATCCCCGGCAAATTCCTGTACTACGCGACTGCGATGCCGCGGCGCGGTGGCGGCATTCCGCTGATTGCCACGACGGTTGATGGCCGGCCGATCAAGCTTGAAGGCAATCCGCTACATCCGACAAGCGAGGGCACTACAGACACATTTGTCCAGGCATCAATTCTCGATCTTTACGATCCGACCCGCTCAAAACGGTTTGTGCAGAAAGGAAAGGCCAGCACGCGGGAAGAGTTTGAGAAGTTCCTCGGAGATTTTGGCAAAACCATTTTGAACGATCAGGGCAATGGTCTTGCGTTTCTGGTCGAGGAGACGAATTCGCCGACGCGGGAGCGCCTTCGCACAGAATTAGAAAAGAAATTCCCGGGAATGCGTTGGTGCGTTTATGAGCCGCGCCTTGGTCAGGAAGCAAATGTGGCGATGCAAACAGGTTTCGGCCCCAATGCACGAGTGTTGCCGAAATTGGACCGCGCCGACGTCATTCTTGCGTTGGATAGCGATTTCCTCGATTGCGGCCAGGGCGATGTCGAAACAGTGCGCGGTTTCACTTCGCGGCGGCGCGTGAACGCGTCGAAAGACAGCATGAACCGGCTGTACGTGGTCGAACATCGTTTCAGCCTGACCGGTGCGATGGCGGATCATCGGCTGCGTTGTCCAGCGAGTCAGATTCCCGCATTCGCGCACGCGCTCGCGACGAAAATTCAAGCAGGAACGAACGATTCCGGTCTGACCTCTTTGCTTGGAAGTTTTCAAGGCGGCTCAAACACTTTCGACCAGCAATGGATCGACGGCGTCGCCGCCGATTTAATGGCGAAACCGGGAGCCAGCCTGGTGCTCGCCGGTCCGACCCAGCCGGTTGCTGTGCAAATGCTGGTTTATGCAATCAATGCTGCGCTGAAAAATGTCGGTCAAACGCTCGTTGTGCGTCAGATTCCGCGCAATCCGAAAACAATCGAGCTTGCTCAGCTGGCGAATGACATAAACGAGGGACGCGTTAAACAGTTGTTCATTTTCGGCGGTGACCCGGTCTATAACGCGCCGCGTGGCTTGGTAGAAGATTTGCAAACAAAGACGCCTCTCGATTGGGCGGAGTTGCAAAAGAAAGTCCCAGACATTATCCGCCTGGGCTATCACGAGGACGCCACATCTGCGCTGAGCCAGTGGCACATTCCGCTTGCCCATTATCTCGAATCGTGGGGCGACGCGCTTACGGCCGGTGGCGATTATTTGTCGATGCAACCGATGATCCTACCGCTTTTCGGTGGCCTGAGTGAAATTGAGCTGATCAACATGCTGCTTGGCGGCCCGAAACTGCAAGGCCCGGAGCTGATACAGGAAACCTTTCGCCTAACGAGTCCGCCTGGCGATTTTCAAACGGTGTGGTCACGCTTTCTGCACGACGGTTTCGCTGCGCACGTTCAAAGCGCCGATCAGCAAGCGGCATTCAACGCCGGCGCAGCCGCAACTCTGCCGCGCGATTCTGCGGCGCTTCCGGCGTCTCCGACACCAGAATCGCCCGAGATTGTTTTGACCGGCAGCTATGGCATGGACGACGGCCGCTACGCAAACAACGGCTGGCTTCAGGAATTACCTGACCCAGTCACGAAGCTGAGCTGGGACAACGCGGCGTTGATCAGTCCTGAATACGCAAAAAGCCTCGGCGTCGAAACGGGCGATCTGTTGCAGATCGCAATCAATGAAAAAAGTTCGACGGGGACGCCGATGAAGCGCGAGCTTGTCATTGCAGCGCTCGTCTCGCCCGGGCATGCCGACAACTCCGTGACGGTTACGCTCGGTTGGGCGCGCAAAATGCCGCAGTTTGTCGAGCTTCCGTACGCAGGCGGCAATTTGAAGGAAAAACAGGGACTTACAGAGCAGGCTGGGTTTAATGGCTATTTCTTGCGAACAGCAGCGAATCCGCATGTTGCTGTCGCTGGCGCGAAGGGCATTGAGACCGTGCAGGTGACCAAAGTCGCCGGCACTTATCCGTTCTCGATCACACAGGAACATTTCAGCATCGAAGGTCGCGGTCTTATTCGTGAAGGAACACTGGAGGGTTATCGCAAAAACAATGAGTTCGCGAAAGAGATTCCGGGCGCCGAAGATTTGCCGAATCCGCCGCCGAGTCTCTATACCCATCCGCCGTTGGACGCGCCGCAGCAGTGGGGAATGAGCATCGACCTGAATGTGTGCACCGGCTGCAACGCATGCGTGATCGCCTGCCAGGCGGAAAATAACATTCCCGTTGTCGGAAAACTACAAGTCTCGCATGGCCGCATCATGCATTGGATTCGTATCGATCGTTATTACGCCAGTCGGGAGCCATTCAATCAGGACAACGGAAACTGGCCGGAGCATCCCGAGATGGTGTTCCAACCGATGCCTTGCCAGCATTGTGAGAATGCACCGTGCGAAACGGTTTGCCCCGTCAACGCGACGGTTCACAGCGAGGACGGGCTCAATGTAATGGCTTACAACCGCTGCGTCGGCACGCGATTTTGTTCGAACAACTGTCCTTACAAAGTACGGCGCTTTAATTATTTCGATTACAACCAGCGACCAGTCGGCAAGAGGAAGCTCGTCGGCGCATTGAATATCTTTGAAGAATACTTTGCGCCGCTGACGACCAAGGGCGCGCCTGACACGATGAAGATGCAGAAAAATCCTAACGTGACTGTGCGAATGCGCGGCGTCATGGAGAAATGCACCTACTGCGTGCAACGCATCGAAGAAGCAAAGATCGTCGCGCTCGCGCGCGCGGGAGCTTCGCCGGATAAGCGGATTCCGCGGGACTCCTTTACGACAGCGTGCGCGCAAGCCTGTCCAACGGACGCGATCGTTTTCGGCGATATCAAGGACCCGCAGAGCGGCGTCTCGAAGATGAAACAACAGGACCGTAATTACCGGATCCTGGATTATTTGAACGTTATTCCGAGAACGAGTTATCTCGCTCGCCTTCGAAATCCAAATCCGAAAATGCCTGACGCGAAAGACGTCGGCATCGCAAGCCAGGTCGAGAAATTACCGGAGTAACTCGATTTAATATGGACGGAGCACCAGCAGCAGCACCGGAAGTACAGGAGGCAGAGCGGCGAATTGCGCATGTTCCGCTGGTCCTGAACCGGCGCAATTTCAACTGGCTGACACAGCGCATTACCGGCGTCGTCGAACAACCTGCGCCGCGATGGTGGTGGGTGTGTTTCATGATTACTGCGAGCATCGCAACATTTGGACTTTTTTGCATTGGCTATCAAATTTCCACTGGCGTCGGCACATGGGGAAATCAAATCCCGGTCGGCTGGGCCTGGGACATTACCAACTTCGTTTTCTGGATCGGCATCGGACACGCCGGCACACTGATCTCAGCGATCTTGTTTTTGCTTCGCCAAAAATGGCGTACGTCGATCAATCGTTCCGCAGAAGCGATGACGCTTTTTGCAGTTATTTGCGCGGCGATTTTCCCAGGCATCCACGTCGGCCGGTTCTGGATGGCGTGGTATTTGGCGCCGATGCCTAATAACTGGGGCATCTGGCAAAACTTTCGCAGCGCGCTCATGTGGGACGTGTTCGCGGTCTCAACATATTTTACCGTGTCGGTTTTGTTCTGGTACACTGGTTTGGTTCCGGACTTGGCGACTTTGCGGGATCGCGCGACCACGCGGATCAGGAAATTTCTATTTGGAATTTTCGCTCTTGGCTGGCGTGGCTCGAATCGGCACTGGCGCCATTACGAAATGGCGTATCTGCTGTTGGCCGGTCTATCAACGCCACTGGTTCTCTCGGTTCACAGCGTCGTATCATTCGACTTCGCCTCGACCGTCATACCGACGTGGCACACGACTATTTTTCCGCCTTACTTCGTCGCAGGCGCAATCTTCGGCGGGTTTGCAATGGTGCTGACGCTGCTCTTACCGGCGCGCGCGATTTTCAAGCTTCAGGACGTGATCACACCGCAGCACATCGATAAAATGGCGAAGATCATTTTGTTGACCGGCTCATTCGTCGGTTACGCGTACTCGATGGAGTTCTTCATTGCCTGGTATAGCGGCGATCATTACGAGCGGTTCGCGTTTTGGAACCGCATTTTCGGCCCTTACTGGTGGTACTGGTGGTTCGGCATGCTCTTTTGCAACATCCTTTCGCCGCAACTGTTTTGGTTCCGCTGGTGCCGGCATAACGTGCTGGTTGTGTTCTTCGTCTGCATGTGCGTGAACGCCGGCATGTGGTTTGAGCGATTTATCATTATCGCAGGCGGTTTAGTCCGCGATTTTCTGCCATCGTCATGGAGAGTTTATTACCCCACTTGGGTCGATATCTGGACGTACATCGGCACCATTGGAATTTTCACTTCGCTGTTCCTTCTATTCATTCGATTTCTTCCGATGATCGCGATGTCGGAAGTGAAGACGGCCACCCCTGAGGCAGACCCGCATTACGGTGAGTTGCCGGAACCGGAATCGGTTTCCCACGGTGGAAAGGAGCAGACGCGATGATAACCACTCCGTACGGTCACAAAGTTTATGCCATGGCAGCGGAGTATCCGAGCGCCGCTGCGCTTTACGAAGCCGCAAAGCGCGTGCGCGATGCTGGCTTCCGGCGATGGGACGTGTATTCGCCGTTTCCGATTCATGGAATGGACGGCGCGATGGGGATCGGTAAATCGTGGCTGAGCGGCTGGGTTCTCTTTGGTGGAATTTCGGGATTCCTTACCGCGGTGCTGGTCGAATTTGGCCCATCATCGTTTCTCTATCCGCTCACTGTCCATGGGAAGCCAAGAAATTTCTTCACCGTTCCGGCGTTTTTCCCGATTATGTTCGAACTGACGGTACTTTTCGCTGCATTTTCGGCGTTCTTTGCGTGGCAAATCATGAATCGTTTGCCGCGTTGGAACCATCCAATGTTTAACTGGGAACGCTTCAGCCGCGTGACCAATGACGGATTTTTCCTGGCAATCGAAGCTCGCGACCCGCGGTTTACGGAAAACGGCGTGTACCGAGTTGCTGGAACAAACAGGCGGGCGGCATATCACCATCGTGCACGAGGACTAAATATGCTCCGCGCATTCTTCGTAATTTTTATCCTGTGCATGATCGCGGCACTCGCCGTGCTTGGATTTCGCGGGCAAAAAGGCACGAAGCCGCCGTTCGAGGTTTTCCCTGACATGGTGCGACAACCGAAAGTTCGCGCACAGGCTCCGCTCGATTTTTTTGCTGATGGACGCGGTCCGCGTTTGCCAGTAGCTGGCACGGTCCCCGTCGGCTACGAAATGCCGAAACCAAAGACCGAGAGCTCCCCGCCCGGCATGCCAGGAGGAGACGCGCCAGAAGAAGCTCACATGCGGATCGCTTTCAGTGCCGGAACTGATTACTTCAACACCGGCAAAATGGGGGACCAATGGGGAACTGGGATTCCGCTGCCGGTAACGCGCGAGTTAATGGAGCGGGGGCAGCAGCGGTTCAATATCACTTGCGCAATGTGCCACGGCGCCACGGCTGCCGGCAATGGGATTACCAAACAATACGGGCTCGCGACCGTGATTTCGCTTCAGGATGATCGCCTTCGCAAAATGTCTGACGGTGAGATTTTCAACACCATTACCAACGGAAAAAACACGATGATGCCTTACGGGCCGAACATCGTCGTCGCGGATCGTTGGGCGATTATTGCTTATCTGCGCGCGTTGCAACGCAGCCAGCACGCGACGATTGCCGATGTTCCGGAAGATCAACGCGCGGAAATGGACAAACCGGCGTCACCGCCGCCGGCTACAGCGGCTCCTGCAAAATGAGCGAGCGTTTACATACGCCACCGATGCCGGAAGGCGAATATTTCGACGGCCGCCGATTTACAGGGCTTTCAACTCTGCTCGGTTTGATTGCTGTTGTAAGCCTGGTGCTTTGTCTCGTAGGCGCGTTCGTGAATCCGCATCAATTCAGTTACTCCTGGCTGTTTGCGTTCGTGTTCTTCTTTACGCTCTGCGCCGGCTGCTTCTTCTGGACAATCGTTCACCACGCCACCGACGCCAACTGGTCCGTGGTTGTGCGGCGTCAATTGGAAAACATCGCTGTGTTGTTAGGGGTGCTGGCAGTTCTTTTTATCCCAATCCTGCTGCTGCGCCGTCATCTCTACTCGTGGATGGACATTCCGCCGGGGCATGAAGCGAACCTTGATTCCAAACGCGCGTATCTCAATTTTCATTGGTTCTTTATTCGCACGATTATCTTCTTTGGTTTCTGGATCGTTGCGTCTCAGTTGCTGCGGCGATTCTCCGCGCGCCAGGACAAAGACGGAAATCCGCTGTTCACGATCCGGATGCGCCGGTTGTCGTTCATCAGTCTGCCGCTGTTTGCCCTTTGTCTCACGTTTGGCGCAGTCGACTGGATGATGAGTCTTAACTACCACTGGTATTCAACCATGTTCGGGGTGTACATATTTGCCGGCACAGCGGGCAGCTCGATGGCGTTGCTCGTGCTGGTAATCACCGCTTTGCGACAAGCCGGTTACCTGAAGGGCGTCGTCACACGTGAGCACTATTACATCATGGGGAAATGGATGCTCGCGTTCTGCGTTTTCTGGGCCTACATCGGTTTTGGACAGTACATGCTCATCTGGTATGCAAACATCCCGGAGGAAACCCAATTTTTCCTGATACGAAATACGCAATCGTGGTGGGCACTGAGCATGATTCTGGTGATCGGCCGGTTCTTTGTACCGTTCGGGATTTTGCTATTGCAATCGATCAAGAAAAATCCGCATCAGCTTAGCATCCTTGCCGGCTGGATGCTCCTTATGCAAATGCTGGACATGTATCTGATCGTTTTACCTGCGTTACACGGAACAGGCGTGCACGTCAGCATCTGGGATTTCATTTGCCTGATCGCGATCGGTGCCACGCTCAGTTTTGTTTATCTGCGAGTGGTGCCCAGGACTTCGCTGTTTCCTGTCCGGGATCCGCGTCTGATTGAATCTCTCACCACTGTTAACTGAAATGGCCGAGACCCAATCAGCTCACAGCATCGCTTACTCGCGCGCACCATTGTCCGCGTGGCTCGGCATCGTGTGTCTCTTCGCCTTGTTTGGTCTAATCGTGATCGCGGTGATCGGACCGTCGACGCGCACAAGTGATTACGAAGAAGCGCGCGCAAAAAAGCGAATGGAAAAGTTGAAGGCGCTGCGCGAAGAAAACCAGAAGGAACTCACCACGTACGCATGGCTCGATAAGAACAAAGGCGTTGCCCGAATCCCGATCGATCGCGCGATGGAAGTCACAGTTGCCGACTTGGCGCAAAAAAAGCCCGCGCCCGCCGGTCCGATCGCTACGCGCAGCAGCGCCCGCCGGAACGTCGCCCGCGCCTGCCGCACCCCAAGGAGCGGCAGCCTCCAGCCCGCCGTCTTCTGGCGCTGCGCCACAAGCAGCGCCAGTCTCCAACTCGCCCCCTGCAATAGCTGCGTCGCCTTCTCCAGCAACTCAATCATCATCACCACAGGCGCCTGCTTCTCCCGCACCAGCCACGACGCCATGAACCACGCTCCACTTTGAACGCGCAAGCTGAATGAACACTACCGAAATCCCACTGAAAGACCCGACGATCTCCGCTGCTGCCGGCGACACGGAACAGTTGGAACGCGCGTACATTGACGCATCGACGCGTGTGCCAGTGCTGATGTTTTATACCTCGGCGATCGCATGGCTGCTCGTGGGCACCGTGTTGGCGATGGTCGTCTCCTTCAAGTTGCACTCACCGGATTTGTTCAGTGGCATCAGTTTTCTCACATGGGGACGGCTGCGCCCGGCTCACATGAACGTGATGGTTTACGGGTGGGCCTCAATGGCTGGTATGGGGACGGCCGTTTGGTTAATGGCAAGATTATGCCGGGCAACGCTGCGATTTCCCCTGTTGCTCGCTGCGGGCGCTATATTCTGGAATGTAGGCGTGCTGATAGGCGTGGGCGCAATCCTGCTCGGCGACAGCACCGGTTTTCAATGGCTCGAGTTTCCGCGTTACGTGGCCGTTATTCTGTTTGTCGCGTACACGCTCATGGCTTCGTGGGCGGTGCTGATGTTTCGGTATCGGCGCGGGGAACAAATTTACATCACGCAATGGTATTTGCTCGGCGCGTTCCTCTGGTTCCCGTGGCTTTATGCGGCCGGGCAGTTGATGCTCTTCGTCGTCCCCGTGCAGGGCGTTTTGCAATCGGCAGTGACTTGGTGGTACGCCAACAATCTGCTGTTCCTCTGGTTGGGCGCCATCGCTCTCGGCACGGCTTATTACATGATCCCCAAGGTGATCGGCCGCCCGGTTTACAGTTATCACCTCGCAACCATCGGCTTTTGGACGTATGCGCTTTTTTCAAGCTGGACCGGAATGACGCGACTGATCGACGGCCCGTTCCCCGCGTGGATGGTCACGGCGAGCATCGCTGCGACGATTTTGACGATGATTCCTGTCGCCACGGTGGGGCTGAATCATCATTTAACGATGCGCGGATATTTCCCGCTCCTGCGCTACAGCCCGACTCTGCGATTTACCGTCTTTGGCGCCATGTCTTACACAGTGTTTAGCGTCATCGGCGTGTTGATCTCGTTCCGGTCGGTTGCGAGCTACGTGAATTTTAGCCAGGTGAGCATCGCGTATACACATCTGGGCCTGTATGCGTTTTTCACCATGACGATTTTCGGTTCGATGTACTACATCGTCCCGAGACTGGTTGGCCGCGAATGGCGTTACGGGTCACTGATCAAACTGCATTTCTGGGCATCGGCCTATGGCATCGGACTGATGACGCTCATGCTGCTTGCCGGCGGCTTTCTGCAAGGCTCGAACGTGGAAAACCCGGCGCTGCCATTCAGCCAAAGCATTGAAACAGTGTTGCCATATCTTCGTGGACGCAGTCTCGCCGGGATTTTGCTGACCGTATCGCATTTTGTTTTCGCATATCACTTCGGGCTAATGCTTTTGGGACTGGGTCGCACATCGACGGTCCCCACGTTTCTGAACCCGGTTGAAGCCGAGACATCGGGAGGCCATTGATGAAAGGACGCACTCCTCTCTTTCTTCAAGCAAGGAACGGCGGTCTCCAGCTAGCCCGCCGAAGCTGCAGTAACGGCGGGTTCGCCAAACTCAAGCGCACATGAAAGGCCTTGCTCCTCTCTTCCTCGGAATCTTCGGCACGTTCGCGTTTTCGTGGATCGGCCTAACGGTCATCCCGACGTGGCAAATCGGACATCTCAATCCCGAATCCGACGAAGAGGGAACGGACATTTATCCGCGCCCACAATCAGGAATGTTCAAACGAGGCGAGCACGTTTACGCAGCAAACGGCTGTGTGTATTGCCACACTCAACAAGTCCGCGCCGACTACATCGCCGACGATATCGAGCGTAAATGGGGCGATCGCCGCAGCGCGCCGCGCGATTATATTTTTGATCGTCCGGTGTTTCTCGGAAAAATGCGAATGGGCCAGGATCTTGCAAACATTGGCGCGCGCGCACCCACGCCAGAGGAATCTCCTGCGGGAGCAGCTAGTCCTGCCCCTCAAGGAGCTGCGACTTCGCCGGCTGCTGCACAAGCCGCTTCGCCTGCGCCTGCAGCTCAAGGATCGGCAGTCTCTAGTCCGCTGTCTTCACCCGGGAGTTCGCCTGCCAGCGCAGCTTCGCCAAATGCGTCACCGCCGCCGGGACAGCGGACCGGTGTCGCTTCGCCGTCGCCCGGACAATTGGCGAACACTACTCCTGGAGGAAGCAGCCCTGTAGCACCGAGTGCGCAAACTCCCGGCGCGCCATGGCCGATCCAAACAGCCGGCCTGCCGCCGATGTATTCTGCCGCGTGGCATCATGTGCATCTTTACGCGCCGCGCAGTATCAACCGTGATTCAAACATGCCGGCGTACCGTTTCTTGTACGAACAACGGCGCATCAGCGGAGAACGTTCTGCGGAAGCGTTGCAACTTTCGGGTCCCGATGCGCCACCGGAAGGCTGGGAGGTTATTCCAACGTACGATGCGAAATGTGTCGTGGCTTATTTGATGGGGCTTAATCAATCTCATCCATTGAAAGACGTCAGATCGGTCGGAGCCGCACCTGCAACTGGTGGAGCTCCCGCGCCAGCGGCCCAGGGTGCTTCGCCCGCTCCGGCAGCCGGGGGATCGCCTGCTGCTCCCAAGAAATAAGCCAATGAACGACGAACCGAAAACGCCGCTTCGCACAGGGCAGGGAATGGATTACGGCGAACAGGCCGACGTGCAACAGGTGCACGCCGCTGTGCAGCGCGAGAAACGCGAACCGCGCGTGGGCGCCGAGCCGCTGTCAATCTGGCTAATCGCGATCTATGGACTGGCGATTTTCTTTGGCGGCGCGTACCTCGGCCGTTACTCGGGAAATTTCATCACCGGCGGACTCGATCCGATGGGTTCGCCGCCCGCGCCGAAGAAAGCAGTGGCAGGCGGACCAGGCGGCGGCGAGCAAGCTGAGCTTTCGCCGCGCGATCGCGGCAAAAAAGTTTTTTCTGCAAATTGTCAGACCTGTCATCAAGCCAATGGCCTCGGTGTAGCGGGCCAATATCCGCCACTCGCCGGTTCCGAATTTACGAATGGGGGCTCGCGGCGAATGGGCATGATCGTGCTCAAAGGCTTGCAAGGCCCGGTCAAGGTGAAGGGCCAGGAATTTGGCTCGGCCGTGATGCAACCGTGGGACAAAACTTTAACGGACCAAAAAATTGCCGATGTCATGACATACGAGCGAAGCGAGTGGGGGAATAACGCCAGTCCCGTTACAGCCGAACAAATCGCCGCGTTACGCAAAGAACTGGCCAGTCATCCCGAATCATTCGTCGAACACGATATCCTCGCAGCCCCTGACGAAGATCTTCCCGGTGGCCCAGCAACCGCAGGCGGCGCACCGCCGAAACCCGGCGAAGCCTCAAAACCCGCCGCACCGCCAAAACCGTAAAGTGGTGTTCGATCTGGGGAACGCACGCGACTCGCGTGCTGGCGAATGCGTCCTCGCGTTCGCGAACTTTTCTTTTCGATCATGGCATGACAGGTAGGGGCGATTCACCGAATCGCCCGCAGACGGTTGCGGTGGAACCGTCCCTATCTAAATAACAATCCACCCGTGGCGATTCCCATTGTATCCGCCTCTCTGTGAGAGGCGCTCCTCGTCGCCCACAGAGCGACGGCTACAACAAGGATTTTGAGGGTGAAATATTTATTGTGCGCCCTGTCGCGCCGTGGTGATTCGTAGGCGGAAGATCGTAGATCACGAGCTTCAGCCGATCAGCGGTGCAGCTGGATCTCTTCGATATCGCTGTGCGCGCAATCATCAGGCAGTTCGATTTCCTCGGCGTTGAAAAAACAACAACGTCCTTGATTTCGCGATTATCCGTTAGGCGCACGTCCACGCGCTGATAGCCCATCCCGCTTTCCGGTTGGCGGACAAGAAACTGCGTCCATTTTTCTGGCAAGCGAATCGTCATGGTGAAATCTGCGCAGGGCCGTTAAGAAACTCTATGACAGGATTGTTGGGTTCCGTTCGCAACTTCATACTCCTCCTGAGATCTTGTTTACGATTTCTTTTCTCGGCGCAGGCAGCTTTTCATTCGCTCGTATCTCGACAATTGGTAGGGGCGGACCGCCGGGCCGTCCGTCTTTTTCGGCGCGCTCGGCGATCGCGCCCTACCGGGATAACAACTGACGAAGTCGTCGAGGCTCGCGGCGCTTGATCCGAGCTTTTCAAAGTCATTTGACACCTTGAGAGTGCGTCTCATCAGCGCAGCTTACGTGATTTGTCTCGGAGAGCGCAGTGCTAGCCCCACCGGGTGCGGGCGATTCGTCCGCCAGAGAACGGATTCACCCGCGGCGAACGTGCTGGCGAATGCGTCCTCGCGATCGCGAACTTTGCCGGTCCCGTTTGGGTAGCTCTATGTAAGTCGAAGCTCTTGAAGTCTTTTTCGGCGCGCTCGGCGATCGCGCCCTACCAAAATGTCAGAAGTGAGTTCGTGCTTCACACGAGCACGCCACAAAATTAAATAAGGCGTGCGAAGAAAAGCCGCCCTCGTCATTTTTCTGGCGCTTCTCTGCTTCATACTTGGATTGGTTACGGCTCTTTATTTCCCAATTCCCGCGCATGTCGGCGCGGTCGTAACAAAGCTACTACACGGCAAAGTTCGACCGTTTACCGTCGCGCGAAACTTCAACGAAATAATCGGGTACGTCACCGACAGGAAAGCAGGTCCTACGGTCGATGGGAACGCCACCTATCTTGGCCAATACGCGGGCCAACCTTCGTACGGGTTGATAACGCTGCAAGTACCACAGCACCACCCGGCAGGCTCGCCGATCGACGCTAGCGCGATCAAGAAAGTCGAATCGATTCCGTATCCGGCGTTTCTCAAATTCCTTCAAGACCAGTCTAAAAAACCTTTGGTCATTTGGATCCATGGTTACCGGCTTTCATTTCCGGCCAGCACAACGTACTGCGCCGAGATAGCGCGGGACCTGGATATCGATGCGAACGTTCTCACGTTCGATTGGGCCAGCAACGAATCGGCCTTTGGCTATAACCAGGACGTCCTTCAGATCTCTCAGTCGACAAATCATCTTGTGGATCTCCTGGAGACGATAAACAACGAAGTTAAGCCGGCCAAAATCATCATCATCGGACACAGTCTCGGATGCCGCCTCGTCTGTCTCGCGCTGCAACAGTTGTACAACAATCCGAAATCCCGGAATCTGAAATTGGATCAGGTAATATTTCTAGCTCCCAACGTCGATAGAGAAGAATTCAATCAAAACTTTAAAGCAGGGCTGCAGGCGTTGGTAAACAGGCTGACGATTTACGTTGCGTCTGATGATAACGTGCTGCTTCTCGGAAAACTCTTGTACAACGTCGATTCAATCGGTTTGCCGGAACAGTTCTCACCGGACACAAATTTGGACGAAATTCAGACGTTCCTCTATTACGAGAAACAGCTTCCCGGAAAGATTGACCTGGTCGACGTTTCGTTTTCGAAAAAGGATTTTCTCAGGAAACACCGTCTGTTTCTCGAGCGACCAGTGCTGGAAGACCTGTTCTGGTTAATTCACGACGATTACCCGGCAGCAAAACGACATCTGCTCAAATATAAAGGAACCAGGAATCCAACCGACTACTGGGTAATCCCGCCGTAAGTTGCAGCGCCGTTCACCAAGTTCTAACCAAAGCAGCAACTTGTATCGATAAGGAGGAATGTTCCCGGCGCATCGGAGAAGATGACGTCGAGGAAGTCGCTTTCCGGATCGAACTACAATTCCAGCCGCTCCATCCCCCGCGTTACGGCGGCGAAGTTACGAAGGCGAGCCTTGCAGCTCTTCGACAATGGAGATCGCGGGAGCGGGCGACATGGACGGAAAGCCCAAAATGGTGAGCGAATAAAAAATTCCTGAATCAATTTCAGCGGCGATGTTGGTTCGGGTTTGTAGCCCTTCAATTGCAGCGATCAATCATGCATCATAAGCCGCTTATGATGCATGAGATCAACAGGTGTAGTAGCCGAAGCAGAGGCAGGCGAGCGGTGACGGACGAAGGCCGCAGTCAACGACTGCGATCCTCATCCCTTCGGGAACCTGGCACACGATCATGGCTACAGAGCAGCTACGCTTTCTCTGTTGCTGCGCGTTCCCTTATACGCATGAGGTTACGTATTTGGAGTAACTGACTGGGGGACGGTTTCGGGCGGCGCTCCCTGTTGAACTGCGATTGGAAAGCCCGGCCGCTGCTTCACCCGCGTTACGGCGGCGAAGTAACGAAGGCGGCTTGGTGATTAGTTCCAATCCATCATAAGCCGGTTACGATGCATGAGTTTAACCGCTGTACTGGCGGTCAAAGCTTGCTCGCCATGGCCAGTGGCGTCGCGCAGTTTGGCGGCGCGATTGGAAAGCTCCCAAGGCGGCGCCGAGAAAGAAATAGGCGACACTGCCAAGCAACAACCTTGATTCGTTAGGGTATTCCGCCCGGCTCAGTTGGGGCGGAGGGCGACTTGTCGGGATCGGATGCGGTTAGAAACTCACCACGATGTAACGATGTAACGCTTTAACGATTGTATTCGGTCGATTCCCATCTCCCTGACCGCTGCCTCGCGGTCCGGCAGCTGCCGGATCGCTCGTCCCAGTCGCTCCATTCAACACTTCAGCATCCGCGAAGCGGTATTCCTCGCTATTAGGTCAATGTCTGCGATTGGTGTCGTATGTCACTGGAACCTTGTCCCGCCTGCGGCTATGCGCTTTCAACCGTCGATCATCATTGCCGTCATTGTGCTACCGCATCGCCGGCAATTGCGTCGCGGCCCTCTATTGCGAAACACCTGCAGCAAATGATCATCATGGGCGTGGTGGCTTTAAGCGTTCTCGTTTACTTGATCTTCTTTCGCTAACGAAAACGAGCTGAGCCGAACGACTCAGTCTTCGATCGCGCACGTAGGCAATGCCAAGGGTGGCTATACCGTGCAGCCAGCTCGCGAATCCTTTCGGAGCTGTCTCAGCGCAGAATGAAATGAGTTTTTCCGCTGAGGACTCACCACTCTCTTCACTGTTCGGGCTTCGGTGTTTGAACATTGAGCAATTGAAAAACAAAACGCCTGACGGCGAACCGTCAGGCGTGGAATGTTTCTAAGCTTGGGCGTTAGCGCCAAGCAATGTTTGAGGTTTAGTCGCGCTCTTTTGTCACAATAACTTTGTCAACCAACATATCGTTGCCCTCTTTAACGTAATGAACTTGAACCTTCGAATCTTTTCTGATTTTTGAAGGTTGAATAACACGTCCGTCCGAGGTGACGTATGTTACTTGTTTGCTGAACTTGTAGCGCACAGGTTCAACAGCTTCAGTCTTCAAGACCATCATTTCGCCCGGAGTGTACTCCGTGACCGTGCCGGTGCTGTCGGTTGTGGTCGTTGTGGTTTCGGTCGTTCCGTGGGTTCCCGTCGCAACGGTAGTTGAGGTGGAGGATGTTTGGCCATATGCCACCACACCCATAAGGGCGATGACGGAGGCAACACTAACGAATAATTTAATCATAGTAACTTTCTATCTTACCAAGTTGCTGCAGTGATCGCAGCTAAAGGCCATTTGGTTCGTGCCACCGAATGAATTCGGCGAACCAGGTAGGTAAATCGGTGCGGCAGTTTTCTAAAGTAACCAATAAAAGCTCTCGCGCAATCGATTTGTTGCGTCTCAACTGGTCTGAACGACAATTCCCTTTCGTATCATAAGCCGCTTACGATGCATTAGGTCAACTGTTGTAGCGGCGCCATGCCGCCTGCGGAGAGTCTGTAGCGGGGCGGTGTCAGTCGCAAAGCTGTAGAGGTAGGCGTGTCACCTGCGGTTTAACTGTAGCCGCTGTCGCTGACTGCGGCCTGGCAGCTCTCAAGTCCCAACTACCTAATCCCTCGGCTGCATCCTGTCGTTCCTAGGTTCCTGGTTTGAAACTCGCTCGTTGCCCGCACTCGTTCGCTCCTACCCTCGTCACTTTACCTTCTATCTCGGCAAACCCTTTCCTCGATTCCTGATTAATAAATGAATTGGAGAAGGATTTTGGGATTGGAAGCAAGTTCCCTCAGACATACTGCGCGGTTAACAATTTTCGAGATCATGATCTAAATTCACTTAAAGCCATCTTGGCGCATTGCATCCACCGATTATTGTCAGAGTCGACCTTATTCTTGTGCACGTTGAGGAACCGGTTCGGTGGAAGGCAAAGCCGGCGACTTCACCAGATCGCGAAATGATTCCAAAGGCCGAATATCTTAACTGTCGGAAAATGTCCGGCAACCCTCCGAGCTCAAGGCTCAGTGTGAACCGACCGAGCCGACCGAAGGACCAACAGATTTTCCGCGAACGAGAACGCTGTAGCCAGCCGAAATCACACGCCGCACTCCTTCGCCAGTTTCCGGGTCGCTGCGAAGCGGCTCGTCGTGGACGCTTTGCTTAACCTCGAAGGTACGGACCGGTTTGGCGGGGTCGGTGGTTTCGTAAATGTAAGTCGGCATCGCGAGCAATGTACTCGTAAACGGGCTGGGTGCATTCCTTTTCGGGAACGTTTGGGCGCGACCCCATTTTCCATCCCACTTTCAACTAAACCCGGCGGAAAGCGTTTCCCCCGAAATAATCGACAGGACGAGCAGGATGACTGCGACCTTCTGTCGTGTCTAATTTGGCGGTGGCGGCGTAAATCCCCACGCGTCGCTTGTTGTTACGCCTTTCGCTTGCAACACGCCGCGATCGATTCCACGCAAAATCTCCCGCATCAGCTCAATTGTTCCCTGAGTATCGAAATAGGCGCCGTGAATGGCTTCACCTCCAACATCGCCCGGGAAAAAGGTCGAGCAATCAACGTCCCAAACATTATCTGTCGCAGGTAATTGCGTTACTAATGGCGGCCGATTCGCGAGACCTGCGCGGCCGAGCCGACGAGTCCCGAAGTGTTTTAAGCCGGCAGAAAGTCCAAGCACCGCATCTCGTCCGCTATATAATCCCGTAATCCGGTAAGTAAGATTCACGATCGCTGCGCCATCGTTATTGTCCGGCGCGCCCGCATCGAAAAGATCGTTATCAACGTCGGCGGCAACCATGACGAGTTGATTAAGCAAACTAGCGAGCAATGGTTGATTCTTGCGCGTCCATGCCGCCGACATTGCCTTCTGTACCACATAATTTCCCATGCTGTGCGCAATCATCGATACCTTCGCTTTACAGGCATTAGCCGGATTCGCGATTGTTGCGCTTTGTTTGTCGACCAGATAATCGAACAACATCGATAAAACGTCTGTTAAATCCTGCGCGCACGCGCGAGCGTGAGCACGATCCGGCTCGTAGCCGAGAACACTTCCGAGCGATGGCCAATCATATAAGATGCATAGGCCGTTCAAAGAACCCTGGCCAGTAAACAAGCTGTCGCAGAGCTTCTGATAAAAACTCGTCGCTGACTGAAAGCTGACGTTGAACCCGTGCACGAGAAGCGTGACTTGGCTTTGTTGCTCATTTGGAACGTCCTCCGGAAAATTGTCGGCAGCGTTGGCAAGCAACGTCTGAAAAGCTTTGGCGTTGCGCACCTTTTGCCAACTGCCGATGCTGGTTAGATCGCCGCCATCGCTCACCCAATAAGTCAGCCCGGCAGTGTTCATGCCCTGGCCTACACCGTTATTGTTGCGGTCGCTGATCAACCAGTACTTGGGCATGGGAGGGAGTTTATCCTTACGCTTCAATCACAGACAACGCCAAAAAAGCTTTTGGCGTGACGGCAAAAGTTACTCGCGACGCTACCCCGATTTCTTCCCCTCCTCTGCAATAGCTTCAATATTTATCGTTCCTACCAGCAACTTTTCGCGGGTTACTACAAAAACTTTACCGAGGTTCGCGTTGAGCATCATTTGCTCCGCCTCCGCGATCGTCTGGTCTTCGAAGCAATAGGCATTGTTTTTTTCGATGTGTGCTTCTACCGGTTCTGTCTTGGGGTCGTGTCCGAAACCACCCACGTTCCGGTTCATTTTGTTCTTCGAGAGGATACCCAATAATTCGCCGCGTTGATCGATTACAGGTGACGGAATCGATTGCCAGTGCCTGCATTTGGTCCAAAGCCGCCCATACAGAAACCTTATTAGAAATGCTCTTAGCAGGCTCGATGATGTCCTTAACTGTGAGGGCTTCGAAATTCGCTCCTCCGAAGTAGTTAGGTTTTATCTGCTCCATAGGTTTTAGGGTCCGACGTCGGTTTGAGTGAGGGATTGACGGTGCAGTGAAATCAACGGGTGGGCATACCCGCTCTGCGCAAAGGCGGGCTCCGTTACGTCGCCCCTCAATTCGCGGCCCTTACCCGACCCGACCCACGCTGTGTGGGATCGGGTCCGATATTTTCCCGATTTAACTTAGGCGTTGGCGCCGACTGCTACGGGACTCACGACGGTGGGGGTTCGCGTGCTAAGGAATGAATCCAACTGTGCCGCGAGTGGTGTCGGCAATTTGGCTTTCAAGAAACCAAGCGTCACTTGCACAGCCTCCTGCGCGTTTTCCTGACTGATTCCAGTTTTCTGGACGATTATGTTAATTAGTTCTTTCATAGTGCTGCGAAGATCGGTCTCTTCACTTGCTCGCGCGCGCAACATCTTGTCAGGATTGGACCGTTTCTTGCACCAGCCTCGTCAATGGAGCGAATGGAGCGTGCTGGGAAGCCGCGACATAGATGGGCAAACCCGAGAAGGCGAGAGAGCGGGAGCGAAAGAGTCAATGGGATGAGCGACATGGCCGGTGGGCAGGGCTCACGACCTGGGAGGAGTGTTTAGCGGTCGAGCGCCGCGGGAGCAGCGGAGATACAAACGGAGCTAATGGGGTGAGCGACCCCGTCAGCTGCGATCTTCTCCTGCGCTCAACCCCTTTCAAATAACAATTACCTTTTGTCTATCATAAGCCGGTTACGATGGATGAATTGAACAGCTGTAGAGGCAGCCTTGTCGGCTGCGAAAAGGCTGTAGCCACGGCTCTGTGAGCCGTCCACGACGCGCAACGTACTGCGAGCCTGCTTCGTCCCGGTGCGATTCCTGGGTTCCTGGCTTCCTGATTAATTCTCCCGTTCCAACTTAGGCCTTCCGCGGGAGGCAGGACAGAGCGGCACTATCACAAGGTCGCGGAGGAGCTTTATTTCATCCTCGAAGGCGCGGGCGAGATAGAACTCGATGGCGAACGTCGAGGGAACGTCGGCAGTGAGCGAGTTTCAATGGAGTTGATCGGATCAGCGACATAGAAGGTAAAATGACGAGGGTAGGAGTGAGTGAGCACGGGCAGCGAACGAGTTTCAATGGAGTTGATGGGTCAGCGACATAGAAGGTAAAGTGACGAGGGTAGGAGCGAGAATGGAGCCGCGGGGACGCGAGCGACATAGATGGGTAAACCGAGAGGTCGAAATGGGCGGGAGCACATTAGTCAAAGCGTGGGCAGCGAACGAGTTTCAAATGGTCGGCCCGGGCGATGCGATCCTCATCCCTTCGGGTGCGTGGCACACGATCACGGCTACAGAGCCGCTATGCTTTCTCTGTTGCTGCGCGCCCCCTTATACGCACGAGGATACGTATTTGGAACAACCGATAGGGCCACGGTTTCGACCGACAGTTCGAAGAAAGACTAGCCTTTCATATATCATAAGCCGCTTATGATGCATAAGCTGTACCCGCTGTAGAGGCGGCTGTGTCAGCCGCAAAAAATCTGTAAAGGCAGGCGTGTCTACCGCGCAACCCTGGCAACAGTCTCTGACTCTCGTCGTCACCACGACGGATAGAGAATCGTTGGCGTGACCTATCAACGGCTTCTTGTGTCAATAGTGAGGACTGACGCCGATCGACGACGTTTTAAGGCTAACCTCGTACCGGCGGCTTGTTCTCTCTTAATGTCAGCGCAATCGCATACAGCGCCGCGTAAGCATCCATCGCTTGCTGCGACCAGATATCATTGTGGTCTTTGATGATCTCCTTAGGGCAACGGATGATCCAGTAGGGCGTATCTTTATATAAATAAACGCCAGACTTTGATTCCTCCCATGCTACAGGTCGATACTCCCGGCCTCCACTTTTGTAACAAGAGAACTTCTTAAATGTCTCGGTTTGCGGCGGGAAGTTGATGCGCCAGTGCGGGGAAGGTTGGTGTTTTCCGCGCGGGGAAGTCGTGAACTCGAGTGTTTCTCCGGCGTGAAGTAGATTGTTACGCAGGTGATTAGTAACAAAAGTTCCAGCGGAAGCCGCTGGTTTTGAATGTTCGATAAAGCGATTAACGAGCAGAGGATTATGTCCCGGCGTATGCCTGTAATAATAGGATTGTTGAATTAGCACGTCGCCACTTCCCTGTTTTGTGGCGAGAATAAAATCATCTCCACGATACTTGCGTCGCAAAGTGGGCAGCAAAAAGCAAAGCCTATTCGCCAGCGGATGAGTTATGCCTGTAGCCCAGTCGCCGGACGAAGTCAGCGAGAAAAAGACCGGCGAATTGGCGCCCGTGACGTGATACCGCGACATGGCATGACCATGCGCTGCCAGCAGACTCTGAAATTGTCTCGCGTAGATAGAAGGCGCGGCCGAATTGACCAGCAAGACGGTATCGAATGGAAGAGGATTGGCTTGAGCTTCGGCGCCTGTTTCGTCTGCGCGGAAAGGCCAGGCCATGATCAGTTCGCCGACAGTCGCATTCTGAAATGTTCTCTCCAGCATGAGGCCGCCGAAGGAATGGCCAATAAGAAACACGTGACTGCGCGGGAGAAAGCGCTTAGCTACCCGCGCACAAGTCATGATTGTTCGCGACAGTGCCGTCCCGCTGGAAAGATGTTCCGGCACACCTTTGCGATCGAAATACGAGAATGTTTCTAACAATCCGTTGAGCCCGGGAAAGCGCGCAGCCTGGCGGAGATCGACGATCTCTCCGCCGTATCGCTTCGTAACTTGTCCAAATGGTTCCGTCTCTGGGCGAATGGCGTGTCTCAAACAAGCACCGCGCCACGAAAGGTAGATGCCATGCACGCGATGCTGCGCGTGGTCGCGGTCAGTGTTCGTGGCCAGTTGATGAAGGAATTCATTGAAGTCGATGACGTTGCCGGATTGCCCGTTGTTACGCCAGCCATGCAGAAAGATCACCACGATCAAGTGCTCATACTTCTGAGCCAGGGCCATCACTTTCTGGTAGGCATGCTTGTGTTGAAGGAAATCCAGGTAATCACCACGTTCGTCGAACTCTACAAACGAACAGGAATATGGCAGCCCCTTCTCCGGCGAGAGGCTTTCGATGTACCACTTCTGGGAGTTATGAAGATCGGCCTGCGGGTCAGCAATATTCTCCCCAATCGGCCCGGTCACGCGCACTTTCCGCAACGCCACGCCACGAGAGGCGCTGCCCCCGATCCAAGTTAGGAGAAAAGATAAGAAAAACCCGCCCGCGGCAAAATAAAGCAAGTTATTCCAAGCCGTCGCAAATATGAGATGAACTACCCATCCCAAGACGGACAACATCAGCACGACAACGATTCGGAAGAGCAGCATCGCGTCCTCGCACAAGAAAAACCACGTCTTGTTTCAAGAAACAAGGTCTTTTCGGTCATGCGAGTGGCGGATTGGAGATCTTCGACGATTTCCTGTGCAATCACGTCGGATGCGGGGAAGGTTGGCGCTGCCTTCGAGGCTTTGAAAGCCCGGCCGCTCCATCATCCGCGTTACGGCGGCGAATTCCGGGGAGCGCACGCGACTCGCGTGCTGGCGAATGCGTCCTCGCGTTCGCGAACTTGCCGCTTTCATTTCTTCAAGTCATTAGCGATGACAGCGAATTGCTGACGGTACAGCTTCCAAATCCTCTAAGATTTCGGCGATCATGATGTTGGGATCGTGAAGATGGCGCTGTCTTGGAGGCTCTATCTCACAAATCTGTCAAGATTTGTTGACTGACCCCTATCTCCTATCCCCTGAATCAATTTCAGCGGCGATGTTGGTTCGGGTTTGTAGCCCTTCAATTGCAGCGATCAATCATGCATCATAAGCCGCTTATGATGCATGAGATCAGCAGGTGTAGTAGCCGAAGCAGCGGCACGCGAGCGGTGACGGACGAAGGCCGCAGTCAACGACTGCGATCCTCATCCCTTCGGGAACCTGGCACACGATCATGGCTACAGAGCCGCTACGCTTTCTCTGTTGCTGCGCGCCCCCTTATACGCACGAGGATACGTATTTGGAGTAACCGGTAGGGCGACGGTTTCGGCCGACAGCGCCCGCGAGACACCAATACGAAGCGAAACTCAAAGCGGAAAGCAATAGAACGGAGCGAACGGATTGAGCGACATAGAAGGTAAAGCCGTGAGGGTGCGGCGAGGGAGTGTGGAAAGTTGACCGAGTTTCAAAGCTCGTCAATCAGTTCCCGTTCTAGCGAATGTTAAGAGTTTAGGTCTGACCCCTTAATGCTTCCCTGCCCTGCCAAATGCTATACTGAGACGGCCGTCTGCTATGGGCGCTTTCGTTCTAAACGAATTTCACCAGTGACTTTTGTAATCCTCAGTGCCAAAGCGATGCACAAAAGAATGGGACTAACTGCTCGGCTCGCTTCCTCGAAAGCGCTCTGCTCAGTTTGTTTCTTAAGGTCCTCAAGGCGCAGCCGGCGCTCTTCATATTCTCTGAACAAGCCTTTGACCCACTGGGCTGAGTTCAATATTATTGGCTCGGTGATATCCGAAGGAAAATGAGTGTCATCAAAATTAAGCGGTATGAAAGGGCCATCATCATGCTCAGGAAGTATGGTCGGCGCGGACTTTAACCAAGCACAGGCCTCATCGAATTGCCGCTCAATCTCGTCAAAGTTCGGCGGCGAAAGGTTCGACCGCGTCGCTTTCCTGCATAGATACGTCGGAGGATCCTTTACTAGGACAGGTACCTCAGAAGTTCGAGGGTCGACTGAGTTCTGAGAGTTGCGAGCTGGAGATGGCCGGTCGTCACCCATCGTCGGAGTTCTCCCGTAAGGGATATCAACCCCAACGCTGCGATTGTGAGCCATACGTAGTCGACTCGCTTCCACGCGATCTTATCGAATTTAAGAACAAAGATTAGGAGAACGTGAAATACACCAATTAAGACCAACAGTAGAAGGCATAGCCACCAAAAGCTGGTTACAAATCTCACAAACGGTGGCAGGTCGTCCATGGCGTAAATAACAATATCAAAACGCCCCGAATTCGATCAAGCGTTCCCGAACTGTATTCGTTTCGATCTGCTTCATGCAGAACCGATGGCTAGGCCATCCACCTACCCTCGCAAAACACTAGTGACCGCATGACGCAGCTTTCCTACTCGCGAAGGCCTTGGGGTTACTCGGTCAAGATTTGCTGCCTGACCCCTATCTGTCCCATGTTGTCTCTGTAAATCTGTTGCAATTGTAGCGAATTGCTGAAGAGCTGCTTCTAAATCTTCGACGATCTCGCCTTAGGTATAAATGTGACTGACCTCTGTAGGACTTTGCCTGCGGGCTTCATAGAGGAGTTCTATTCAGCTGGTCCTAGGATCCCTCGTTTGATGTCGAGACACTGATAAAATATTGGAAGCTTAAATCGCGTGCGAAGAGACTTGATATAACGCCGGGCATCTAATGTTAGAGGATTTTCGGATACAATAACCAGAGATTCGGCAGCAAATCCTCCTGGCCAATACGAGTACTCAAGTAGCTGCGACAGAGCTTCCCGAATACAGCTTCTCACACAAAGATTGGTTTTGATTTCGTAGTAATGATGCTTCCCGTTCTGTCGGACCACAAGATCTACACGGGAGCCACGACCCGTGTCATTTTCCGTTCCAACATTGTCCGCGCCATATTGTGTCGAAAGGATGTTAAACAAAGCCTGCTGAAGCTTATTCTGAAAAAGCCGGATCTTTCTGCGCCCCCCCTTGATATCAACCGATGTGTCTTCCGGCTTTGGCGAGCATCCGGGCCTAAATTCAAAACCCCTTTGTAAGTTAGTGGGCTCTGTCGTGAGGGGACGATTGCCCTCAACGTATTCGTACATATCAAGTAGCCTGTTGAACAAAAACACAACGGCCACAGCGTCGAACTCGTCACGAGGAATGAGTTTGCCAACGAAAAGGAAATTTCTGACCTTGATCACATCTTCCGAAAACGGTGACACTGGCAAAATCAGGCTTCTCCCAGGATTTCGATGTGGACTCCAAGACCAAGAACTTAGATCCTGCAATTCTCTTTGGTTCTTGCCCATATATCTGTTCCACTTCAGCACCTTGTTTCGTAGTTCGAGCGGGTGCGGTAGCGTGCGACTGGGCTCTAATGAGATCGCTACGCCAAAACGGAACCATTCTTCATCCTCGAATCCAATGTTGTACTGAAGTTCCTTCCGGCCTCCGGAGTGAAAAGCCCAATAATCAAAGATCGTCTGGGCTGAAAAGATTTCGTGCGTCTTTACCCGGGGCAGACCATGGAGGCGGCGGCGAAGTTCCTGGAAATCCGACATTCGTGGATGCGCAGCCGCCGCAACATTTATTGCTTGTGCGAGTACACGCAGAGGCTTCATCAGGTTCTGTTTGTTTCCGCGATATTAGTCGCGACAGCGCTGAATTCGGAGAGTGCTGCCGTGAGATCATCGACGATTTGAGCAGCGATGATATCGGGGTCAGGAAGATTTGCCGAGTCTTCCAACGAGTCGTCTTTGAGCCAGAAAATATCGAGGTTGGCTTTGTCGCGTGAAATCAGCTCATCGTAAGTGAAACGTTTAAAGCGTTCGTTTTCCTTTCGCTTGGCTCGATTATCGGGTCGACACGACTACGAAGTCCTTTACGTCGGGATCATCGATGGGGTTCTGGCGAAGAGTGAAATTCTGATTGGTGCGAAGATCATACACCCAGAGTTCTTTCGTCTGCGGCGCCTTTGAAGCTGGCTTCTTGTCGAAAAGCAGCACGTTCGCTTTCACTCCTGGCGAATACCAAATGCCGGTGGGCAGGCGGAGCAATGTGTGGACGTCGCAGCGTTCCAAAAGATTGCGCCGGATTTTCTCCCCCGCGCCAGCTTCGAACAGGACATTGTCGGGCACGACTACAGCGGCAGTGCCGGTGTCTTTAAGCATTGAATAAACATTCTGCACGAAGTTGAGCTGCTTGTTGCTCGTGGTGGCCCAGAAGTCTTGACGCTCGTAGTAGACCTTCTCCCTTTGCTTCTTTCCCTCGTCGTTGATAACGGTGATGCTGCTTTTTTTTCCGAAGGGCGGATTTGTAAGCACCATGTCTACTGGCGAACCTCTTTTTGCCAGGCTATCTCCCGTTTCGACGATCGTCTTGTCTGTGCCGCCAAGGCCGTGCAGATAGAGATTCATTGCGCACAAGCGAGTAACTCCTGGCACAATATCGGTTCCGTGTAGCGCTTCTTCGTTGAGAAATCGTTGCGCCTTGCGATCGAGGCCGGGATTCTTCTTTCACGAGGTATTCGTAAGCGGCGAGAAGGAATCCGCCGGTTCCGCAGGCTGGATCGGCAATGTGCATGGTTGGCTCAGGCCGCATCACCTGAACGATCGCGCGGATGATTGGGCGCGGGGTGAAGTATTGGCCTGCCCCACCGCGGACGTCCTCTGCGTTACGCGCTAGCAGGCCCTCGTAGATCTCGCCCTTCACGTCCATGTCCAGCCCGGCCCAATTTTCCGACTCCATCAAGGAGATAAGCCGCTCCAGCTTGGCAGGGTCAGTGATTTTGTTCTGCGCCTTGGCGAAGATGATGCCGAGCAAACCGGGCAGCTTACCCAGTTCGCGTAGCGTCCTGGAGTACTGCAGCTCTAACTTTTCGCCTGACTCCTTTTTAAGCGCAGCCCAGTTATATTTCTTTGTGATGATATTCTCCAGGCCGAGCAACTCGCGCTCGTGGGCCATTTTGAGGAATAGCAGAAAGGTTATCTGCTCGGTGTAATCCATGAAGGCTAGCCCGTCGTCCTTGAGGACGTGGGCATAGTTCCAGACTTTCTGAACTAGAGCTGAAGCTGTAGCTGCCATGGATTAAACTGAACTTGCGAGCTTCTGAAAATACGGCTCGAGACAGGACCGGAGGCAATCATTAGCGACAGCTGAGAATTCGGAATAGAAATCTCCCATTTCTCGGAGCTTTTCCATTTGAGTACGGATCTTTTGTCTCGTGGTCGCCTTAGGGTTGGCTGTCTCTTCGACCAACAGATTCCTGCACCTGTTTATCTCGCGCTCGCACTTGTCCCAGATGCCGCGCCGCGCCTCGACAAATTCTTCGTGTTCCTGAAGCTTGTAGCGCCCAATCGAAACCTTGGCGCGGTCAGTATCCCATGCTGTCATATTAGGAGTCGGATTGATGTCTCCGTTGCGATTGAATGTAAGCAGTCCAGGGTCTTCCTGCTTAGTCGGGTCCAGTAAGTAAGGATCTTCGTCATCAGTGTTGCGATCTGCCGCCGTCCCGACATGCGTCCCCGCCCGCAGTGGGAAGTAGTAACCCTTCTTCCTGTTGCTGACGCCACCGCACAGGCGGAAATTGCCCCATTCAAACGCGAGCCACCAGTAGCCTTCGGCGCGTTCTGTTCCGTCAAGGTTCTTGGCCGCGCCTTTCGGTCGAAAATGCTCAACCTCCCAATATTGACATGCTCCCCGAGATTCAGAAAACCAGCACTTTCCTTTTGTTATTTTTCGCAACCACGGCAGCAATCCCTTCCACCAGTCTTCGTTATCTTTTATGATTTTCTTCCGGGCAGCATTGTCAGCCGCTGCATTCAGCTCTTCGAGGAGTCGTTGCGCCCTCCGAAGCCATTTCTGATTCGGTGCACGACCGTTCATGTTGATAAATCTCATTTCCGTTTTCCCTCGTTACCCAGGACGTCGGCGAGAATCTTATCTGCTACAGCTTCCTGTTTCTTTAGTTCTTCGGTGCTCAAGTCCGGCTTCCGGAATTCGGGCCGACGAGCCATAGCTCGAACAAATGCCGCGTAATCTGGGTCGCGGAACTCCCTCCCAAATCCTGAAGCTGCAAGTTCGTCGGAGAGCTTTTTGAAACGGTTTTCTTGTTTGGCAGATCTCTTCTTGTCCAATTCAAGAAGCTTTGCGTGCTCGTCAAGTTTCTCTTGGGTTTCCGTCCCGACGGCACTGCGGACGCCAAACATGTTTCTTAAGATGCCTTGCACCCCCATCCCCACCGGATCTTCCTCCGGCTCGGAACTGGTGACGTGTCCGGTGTCTGAGCTGCGCTCGAGAATCACCACCTGATTGCGCCGCAGGTTTGATAGGACGAGTGGGTCGTGCGTTGCGAGCAGAAGGTGGCTGTTTTGGCCTGTGTCCGCGTGCTTCTTGAGGATGTTCAAATATTCCAAACCCCAACTCGGATTCAGGTGCGTGTCGGGTTCGTCCAAAAGAAAAAGCGAATCCTCGTGCCGCAGAAAGCGCAGCATGCCTACGACAGCGAGTAGTTGCTGTTCGCCTTCACTCAGCTCGCGATACGTCAGGCCGCCCGCATGGCGGACGGCAACACGAATGCGCGTCTCGTGAATCAAGTCTGACATGAACATGCTTTCAAGGATCTTGAAGAAATCTGCAGCTGTGACCTCTTTCTGATCCGCCTTTGATTTGGCGATTTGTAACGAGCGTTTTGCCACATCACGCAGCGTTTCCAGGTCGCGCAGGAACAGATAGAGAAATTCTGTGCGTTCGACCCTGTCGAATGACTCCTGAATGCCTCCCGCCAATCGCAGCGGCGCGAGTGCGCAGTCGTAAACTTCCGAGAGAAAGTCGCGAACTACGCCACGCGCACCCCAAAAGCGTGAATCGCCATCTTTACGATGCTTTCGGCCAGCGGCCCAATGGGGACGCTTCAGGACAAACAGGGCGCTCTCCATCCCTTCTATCCACAGATACTCCTTTAGAAATTCTATCGCCTCCCTGTCCTCTGTCATAAAGAACGCCAGTAACGCGAACTGAGAATGGACTGGAATGGCGTAAAACAATGGTCGCAATGGGAGTGAACGCCCTTCTAGTAGTTCATTGCGGAACTCCAACTGGGGCTTAAAGAAATAGCGTTTCAGCCGGGTGCTTGTTCCTGAGTAGTAAGTGACGACGTATGTCGGCAAGTAATCAGCAATCCTCTCTTTGCTGAGTCGGCGTTCTTCGCCGTCTTCTGCTATTATGAAGGCAAAGGACTCAATCGCTTCCCCCTCCTTCGATGTGAATGGCGGCGACGTAGGCCCGTCGTCGTCATGCGCGGTTGGGGGATTCCAGACGCTGTACATTGACCGTGCCGTTGCGCAAAGTGTATCGAAGGTCGTAGCCAAAGTCTTTTGTTGGTTTTCCCTGCAACAGGTCGCGAAAGATTATCACGAGAGCCTCGTTGAGGTTGCTCTTGCCCGAACCATTCCGACCCAACACAACCGTGACGGGCTCTTTACAGGTCTCGTCAAAATCCACGGAGAACTCGACGAGGTTCTTAAAGTCGTGAATCTTTAAGTAGTCGAGTCTCATGGCAGCGCTCTCAACGTTATCTGTTTTTTCGAACTCTTCGCTTGTTTGACCTTGGCCGGTTTTTCAGTGAGTTCGCGCAGTTCCTTGTAGAAGGAGTCTACTACGTCCTGAGGCTCATCACTTTGGCTGAACAGGGCTTGGTAACCGGAGCTCTGGAAAAGGGCCTCTGAAGACATCG
The DNA here is from genome assembly GCA_963825355.1 of uncultured Verrucomicrobiae bacterium. Taxonomy (GTDB): domain Bacteria; phylum Verrucomicrobiota; class Verrucomicrobiia; order Chthoniobacterales; family UBA10450; genus Udaeobacter. The sequence continues at coordinate 275,827 of CAWGSY010000018.1, forward strand.
GTTTCTTATGCTCGCGCAACACGTCGAGCAGCGGTCGGTGGGCGACCTTTGATTTTGGTTTGGGCATACGCTTTGGTTTCGGTTTCTTAGCAGCGGCTTCTCGGGCAGCGCGAATTCGATCAAGCAGGACAGAGGCGGGTTCGTCATTGGGGTCTTGCGGGACGAGTTTGCCAGAGAACGCTTCCCGCAAGAGCGATTGGCGGGTTGCATTCACACGTGCGAGCTGGCGATTGAGTGTTGCAAAAAGTCGGTCGGCCGCTAGAAGACGGCGCTCCACCTCACGAACGAGTTGCGCCTGCTCGGGGAGTGGTGGGAGAGGGACAGCAAAGCTCTCGAGGTCCCCCTGCGATATTTTGTAAATCCCCGCTGTGGTCTTCGACTTGTTTTCGCAACAGCGAAGACGGCCAGATTGTCGCGATCCACATTCGCAAAGGAGTAACTTCACTGAGGCGAACGCGAATCATCGTATCTGGAAAAATGACCTTGTTCGGCGTTTCGCGTGCGAGTGTTCCTCGACCAACAAGGCGAAGTGTTCCGCTTCCGCGTGAAACGAAGAAATCACCCTCTTGAATCCACAGGTCTTCTACAGTCTTGGGTGACAAAGGAAGATATCTGACCTGCGAATAATCGAAGCCCCGATCATCCATAGCGTTGAGTTTTAGAGCGGCGATGCCGGGAGGGGTGTCCTTCCCCTTCACTGAAATACCATTCTTGATGCGCTCAATCGCACCTTGGGACACGCTCATCCACGTCCATGACTTTGGCAGCGAATGGAGGCCGGCAAAGTGAGGCAAAGCGGCGTCGGGATAGCGTTTCTTCCACTTTTCATCTTTGGGCCGTTTGCGGGCAGCACGGAGACGACGGAGCTCAGCCGTTTCCCAGATTTCACGACGTTCTTGTAGCAGCCGCTTCAGGAGCTGCGCGCCGGTTTCGTGGGGTTTGTGGACCTTGCGCCAATCGCGGGTGAGTTCGCCGGTAACAGCGGCGTGGAGTACGGCGGCGCGGTAACGCTTAAGTCGTTCGAGAGCGCCCCGCGCAGCGGCTTCGCCCGCAGCAACCCGCGACAGCAATGCTTCTAGCTTCTCAACGATCCGCTCCTGTTCTGCAAGCGGAGGCATATAAAACTCACGCTCCAGACTTTTTCTCACGAGCACGAACGGTTGGGCAGTTCCACCACGCGCCCAAAAGTGTTCGTCATTGAGGCGATACCAAAGAAAAGTCGCGTTCACTCCGATCGCCTCCGGCCAGACAACATGGGTATTTGCGATGGCTGCCCACTTACCGCTGGCGAGGAATGCCTTGCCGCAACGCGCGCCAACAGCGGAAACGATAATTGCGTCGCCCTCTCCAGTAGATACATCCGCCCAAACGTCTTGCCCGGAAGCGCTGTAGGCTGGTACCAGCCCTTCGCCGGGGGAGCCGTGAAGCTTTCCTTTGATCATACTGCCCACGCCTGAGTGATGGCGAGTTACTTCCCCATACGTCGTTTTCACCCATCCTTTTGGCAGTTTGTTCGGCATTGATCAGAGCGGCTAGGCGGCGAGGGCGATGTTGAGTTCTTCGAGCAGTGCTGGCAGGCGTTCCCTGCCAAACAGGGCCAGGGCGCGCGGCAACCCGCCGCGCGATCTTAGTGTGCCGTGGTCGAGGTCATCCGCTTCCAATGCGGCGTTCGCGCCAATTTCCTCAGCGATTAGATTAAGAAACGCGCGTTGTTCTTTGGTGAACGGTTTGCCGGCCGCGGTTTCCTGCTGGGTGAGCCAGTCCTGGAAGCGTTGCCGCACCAGTTCCGGGAAAGGCATGAGCTCGGCCTGTTGTCCGGTGGCGAAACGGACCAGTGAAATAAGGTTGGTCAGCGCTTCGCCGGGATCAGAAGTCTTTACGCTGTCGGCGCGGAGTCGTGCATAGCATTTCCAAAGTTCCATGGGAGCGAGGTGATAGGCGCTGCCTTCCATCGCCTGGGCGAGTTCACGAATGAGATGGTAGGTGAGGTGCCTTTTCGCGCGAGGACGATGATAGAGAATCTGCAGGGCCAAAAGCCGGTCGCGATTCTCGGCAAGGAAATGCTCGAAGTTCTTTATGTAGCCGCGCGCTTTTTCCACATCGTATCCAGTGCCCTCAATGATTGAGTCGACGCTAAGGTGATCGACGGTGATTTCGGAGCGCGTTTGAAGTTCGACGAGAAGCTTTCGAAAGTCAGGATCGTGAAATGGTTTCACCGCGGCTTCTTTGAGCTTCGTCGCGGTCGCTTCGATCTGCTTATCGGTAGGTTCGTCCCTAGGACGTAGTTTGTATTCGCGGCGTGCTTCGGCTACCTGTAAGTCTGGGTCTATGCTCTCACCCAGCGGTCGAGCAAGGTCTACAGGTAACAAGCCACATTGTTGACGGACTCGTTCGCGATCTCGGGGTTCGAGCAACGCATCTAGTCGAAGCAGCCGGCTAGCGAGCGATGATAACGTTCCAGCAGTGCGATTGCCTCGCGCAACTTTCTCCAGAAGCTTTTCAAAAGAAACCGTCGGCGCCCGCTCGATAGGACGAGTGTTGGACTTCAAGCTTTCGGTAACTCCCACTGCGTCCACGAGCACGAAATAAGTTTTCGCCTTCGCATCTGGGGTAACTGTTCGCAGTTCATGCGGGTCGATCGTACGCGTGCCGCGACCCTTCATCTGTTCATAGTACAACGCTGAGCGAACGTCCCGGAGGAAAAGAACAACTTCGAGCGGCTTTATGTCAGTCCCAGTCGCAATCATATCAACCGTTACTGCGATTCGCAGCGCTGGAGATGTGCGAAATTCGGCGATCAAATCATCAGTCGTTCTTTTGCCACCTGATCGGTAAGTGATCTTCTTACAGAAATCGTTTCCCTCGGCGAAGACACCTCGAACGATGTCTACTATCCGTTCCGCGTGCGCGTCATCCTTTGCATAGATGAGCGTTTTGGGAATCCATTCGCCGCTGCGTTGGGGAAACATTTTCGGAAAGAGTGCATCTCGGAAATGAGTCAATACGGTTCGGATTTGGGGAGGAGAAACTACGGATTGATCCAACTCGCGTCCTGTCCACGTGAGGTCGTCTTTTAGTTTTTCCCAACGTTTGCGCCGCGTGCGGCGCTCGATTTTCTCAAGATGGTTGCCGCGCTCAACGGTCGCGCCTTTCTCGGTCAGCTTTGTACCGAATCCGATAGATGTCATAACCAACATTTACTTTATCGAGCACAGCTTGTTCATGCGTGTAGGAGGAAACGAGATTCTGATCGAAGAACCCAAGTGTGTCGGGCGACGGTGTAGCAGTGAGGCCGATGTGAAACGCATCAAAATAATCGAGCACGCCTTTCCAAAGGTTGTAGATGGAGCGATGGCACTCATCGATGATAATGAAGTCAAACGTTTCTGGCGGAAGTTTTGCGCTGTAAGCGATAGGTCGCGGCTTGTCGGTATCGCCGCTGGCTTCATAAGTTGAGCGCTCATCATCCAGGTCATCAATTGGTTTTCCGGTCAATGCAGAGTAGAGGCGTTGAATCGTGGAAATTACAACCTTAGCGCGCGGTTCGAGCGAGATACCGTCCAAGCGTTGAACGATGTATTCGTCTGTGAACCGACGTTGTGTGTAAGGGCTGTGCCAGAGATCAAATTCGTTCTTCGCCTGTTTGCCAAGATTGGCGCGGTCGACAAGAAAGAGAATTCGCTGCGCGCCGGCAAACTTGATTAGCCGATAACATTCGGTGACCGCCATCCACGTCTTTCCCGCGCCAGTCGCCATCTGGACCAGAGCGCGAGGATGCTGACGAGCAAAGGACTTCTCGAGACCGTTCACCGCGTCTACCTGGCAGTCTCGCAGACCTGTTGTTATAAGTGGTGGAGGTTTTTGAAGGCGAGCTCGGAGCGTGTTCGGCTGTTCGATCCATGCTCTGAGAGTTTCAGGACGATGCGTTGTAAATAGGAACCGAGATCGCGAACGAGGGTCCCGGAGGTCGCGAAAACGAATCTCATCGCCATTCGATTCATATGTGAATGGCAAGGGGAACGCCCACCTTTGGAAGTCGGTCAGCTTGGAACGGGCATAAGCCTCTGATTGGTCTGCTACGCCGACAAGCGGCGTCCCCTCCGCTTTGGCTTCAAGCACGCCGATGGCCTTCGCATTTAGAAATAGTCCGTAGTCAGCGAAACCTCGTTCGACATCTGTTTCGCAAAGCGCAATGGCTGGCGCCGCATGCAGATTGATACGGCGACGATCTTGGATGACCCAACCAGCTGCGGTCAGCATCGCATCGATGTTTTCCCGAGCTAACTGCTCTGGCGTCGGCATGAGGCGCGGAAAATATCAGAAGGAGAAGAAAGTTAGAAGGATGAATTATTGAGACGTTTGATGTCAGATGTCAGAGGTAAGAGATTGGTGATCGGTGATCATGGGAAGAGTTGATTGTTGAGAGCGTAAGGCTCTGTCGGAGCCACGCTCCTTTACGGAGTTGAGAGTCGCGCCGCTTAGACCTCGCGGCTGACACAGCCGCCACTACAACGCTACGGCAAGTAGGCAGCGAGCGAGGGATGTCAGCGCTCACGGTCCGAGAACTAGCAGTTGTGATCCGCACTTTCTGGGCGACAGTCAGAGGTCTTCGAAGCCAGAAGACGACGGAGGAAAGTCAACTTCCGGTGCGCGCCAAAGTCGGTGCGCCGTGGGTGCCTTGTAGAAAGTCAGAATCAATTATTATGAAAGCCGAACTCGTTGAAGCCGCCTCCAAAGTAATCACTAGTCCGCAAATCTTGGTGAACATGGTTTCACGCCGCGTTCGTCAGCTAACGCTCGGTCATCGTCCGCTCGTGGTATGTGCTCCGGGACTTGGTGAAGCCGATATCGCGTTAACCGAGATCGCTAGTGGAAAACTGACGTGGGAATCGACCTTCGGTCAGGATGGAACCGTCGAGCCCGCACGGATCGTATTGTTCCCCTATGCCGCTGAGAGCAAAAAAGCTAAGAAAGCTGTAACTAAAAAAGCGGCCTGAGCCGCTTTGTATCTCGCTCGCTCCCGCGCGGCTCGACCGCTACCTTGCGGCTTAACCGGCCATGTCGCTCATCCCGGTCGCTCCATTGTATCTCGCTCGCTCCCACTCGGCTCGACCGCTACCTCGCGGCTTAACCGGCCATCTCGCTCATCCCAGTCGCTCCATTGTATCTCGCTCGCTCCCGCTGCGCGCCTCCGTGATAGAGGCCTCCATCACATCATCTTGATCGTCGAACGCTTCCTTTCCCAAGCTTTCAATATGAAAAGCGGCTGCGGATCTGGCATCGGCGAGCGCTGATTCGTAGCTGGCGCCCTCTCCGACGACCGCGCCTTTCAAACCAAGAGGGTAAGCGACATCACCGTCGCGATGTTTTTCAACGACGAACTTCAGTTTTTTCATGTGCATTCGTTCTCCATGTGATCAAGCATCAGACGCCGTCGAGCGGAGCCTGGTTGCACATAGCCACGTCGCTCTCTTGATTGGCAATCTCCAGCAGGCCGTCGCGAATAGCGCGACGGTCGGCTTCGCTCAGCTTCGGGAGTTCCTTGATGATTTCAGATGCGCTCACGGTGAAAGCATATTGTCAGTCGTTAGATTTGTTAGGGAGAGAAAGTTCGTTTCGGCGCGACGCTCGAAACCAGCACGCCTGGAGGCGTGCGCTCCCCAGAATGTCACCGCACTTCGACTTCGATCGGCAGCCGCGTAAACGCTTCGCGCACGCGGCTAAAGGCTGGGCAAGATGGCAGGCATCGTTAGTATGCGGAACCGGTGATGCCTGTCTCATCCTCACGCCCGACAAACCCGCGGCTGGCTTTGATCGCGATCGCAGCGGTGTTTGCGATTCTGAACATGGATATCACCACGGTCAATGTGGCATTGGTTACGCTGGGCAAAGATCTGCACGCGGATTTGGAAGACCTTCAGTGGGGACTCAACAGTTACATGCTGGCGTTCGCCGCGTTGATCGTAGCGGCCGGGCGGGTGGCTGATGTTTTTGGCCGACGCCGTTGTTTGCTCGCAGGCGCAATTGTATTTGCGATCGCGTCACTCCTGTGCGGAATCGCCCCGACGCTTTCGATGCTGGTTATCGGCCGCGTGTTACAAGGCGCGGGCGGAGCGCTCATGTTGCCGGCGGGTATGGCCATCATCTCGAGTGTTTACAACGCAGAGGAGCGCGCGGCCGCTATGGGGATATTGGTGGGTATCGCGGGTGTCGCGCAATCGATCGGGCCGCTGGTGGGTGGATTTCTTACCGCAGAGGTGAGCTGGCGATTGGTTTTTTTGATTAATCTGCCGCTCATCGTCGTGATCATGATCATCGCGTTGCGCGCCATTCAGGATTCGCGCGACGAGAATGCTTCGCACCGAATTGATATCGCGGGCGTAGTGGTTCTCGGGACAACGTTAACGAGTTTCCTTGTCGGCCTGGATCTCCTTCAGGGAAGCGATCGCAACCCGCCGCTGGCGGTCGGACTGATCGTTCTGTCGCTCGCCTTGCTGGTGGTCTTCGTAATCATTGAGCGTCGCACGACCAATCCCATCGTTGACGGCAAGCTCCTTCAGATACCGGCCTTTTTCTGTTCCTGCGTGGCCAGTTGCTTCCTTGGATTCGTCTTCTTTCTTTTCCTGTTCATGGTCGCGGTTTATTTGCAGGAGGAATTTGGTTACAGCGCGTTGACTGCGGGAATCGGCCTGGTTCCGTTCAGTCTTGTTCTTGCCGTAACTGGAGTCATGTCCGGACGCCTAACGAGCCGCTTCGAACTGCCCACACTGCTAATCGTAACTTGCATGTCGATGGCGCTGGGACTGGCGATCCTGTCATTTGTCCCGGTATCGTGCGGATACAGCGGGATGGTGATTCCATTTCTCCTGATTGCCGCCGGGGCCGGGCCCGGATTTACATTGCTAAACACCGTTGGTCTCGCCGCGGTTTCGCGGGAACACTTCGGTCAGGCAACGGGAATGATCTACATGTTTCGATTCGGCGGAGGCGCGATTGGCGTCGCCGCCGCTAGCGAACTTCACGGTGCCTTTTTCCAGCGCCATCTCGCTCTCAGATTATCTGAAACGCCATTGTCATTCGCACAACAGAAGCTCCTGGAACAGCCCGGCGCGGCCGAACGAATCGGAACGATCGATGCCGGCCTGATCACAAGTCAGGTCGACCTGGTCCGCCAGGCGTTTCACGAGTCATTCGCGGCGGCGTTCACCGGCACGTTGCGTCTGAATCTGATCTGGCCCATTGCGATCGCAATTTTGGTGGCAATAACGCTAAGAAGTAAGGGAGCAAAAACGGCGAACGTCTAAAAAGAGAAGTAGCGAATTGAGAAGGAAGAATGGAGCGACTCGGGAGAAGCGACATAGAAGGTAAAGTGACGAGGGTAGGAGCGAGTCAGCCGGGAGGCGAGCGAGTTTCAATTAAAGGCCGCTGACGCGGCGATCAGTTTTGGGCTTGCATAGCCCGGTGCGGTAATATCTGTTCATGACACTGAAGGTCGCTCATTCATAAAGCAGAAGAAGGTGGTTACTGGGCGGAAGTGCCAGCAGTTTCCCGGATGCGTCTCTCAGGGCGAAACGGTGGATGATCTGCGGGCGAATATTGCATGAGGCGATTGAAGGTTGGCTGCTCGCGGAAGACAGCACAACCCAGGCAAGCGCAGCCGATCGGGTGCTCGAAGTGACAGTGTGAAACAAGTCTCCGGTCGCGAACTTGCCCGAATTGTTCAACGACGCGGTTGGATATCTGGCTCGGATTCAAGGCAGCCATCACGTGTTTACGATGCCGGGCCGACGTGAACGGATCGTCATCCGGATTCACGGAAATCAGCCACTGAAGCAAGGATTACTGCGCTCTCTGATGAAAATTGCTGGCCTAAGAGAGGATGATCTGTAGAAAGCGTTCGGCGACCATGGTTCCACGTCGCGTCCGATCGAATTTTACTCGTCCCCCGAGTTAGATGCGATCATGCGATCGCCTCGGCGAGCAATTCCGCCATATGCTTTGGCGCGGATGTCGTTAGGTCGCTAATCTGATGGCGGCAACTTGTGCCTGACGCGATGACTTCTGTCCCGTGAGGCTGATTGTCGATTTGGTCGAGCAAGCGTTGCGCGACTTGGAGCGATAGATCGTATTTTTCTGCCAGCGCGCCGAATGCGCCTGCCATTCCGCAGCACGCTGTGTCCACCACCGTGGCTTTTCTTCCGGGCAAATGTTCGGCCAACGTGGCCATGAACGCCGGACTGAGAATGGATTTGGCATGGCAATGCGGATGGATCATTACGTTTGCCGAGCGCTCATTGAAACGAAGTGCCTCAGGTTCTCGCTCAAGTAAATCGGCCACGAATTTCTCGAACAGGAAACAGCGTGCCGCGATATTTTCGGCGTTTTCGATTTTCAGCTCGCGGTAATCTTCGACGAACATCGACCAGCAGGAAGGTTCTAGAAAGAGAATGGGAGTGTTGCCTCCGTCGCGAGGGCTACGGCGGACAAGGAGTTGAGAGATGTTGTGTTGTCCGAGTTTTGCGGCGGCATCGAGGTTTCCCTGGCTAAATGCAGGGCGACCGCAGCAGCGGCGGTTTTCTACGAGCGTAACTTCGAATCCGAGTGCTTCGAGCACTTTCACTGCTGCGATGCCGATGTGCGGTTCGTGATACCGCACGAAGGTGTCGTCCCAGAGAATGACTTTGCCGCGTCTGGGGAGCGCGGGCGCCTCGCCCGCTGTTTTTGGCGCCCCGCCGAAAACCGGTTTGCTGGCTCCGGAGTTCGAGGAGATTGCACTGCTTAGTGTGTCCCGCGAGGCGCGTGACACAGCGGGCGAGGCGCCCGCGCTCCCCAGACGATTGCTAAACCATTTGTCGAAGCGTTCACTTGCGTAATGGGGCAGCGAGCGTCGTGCGGAGATTCCAATTGTCTTCTCCATTGCGATGCGCGCCGCCTTCAAACCGAGAAACCGATTCGTGAGTCCCGGCATGAGACAGCCGAGTTTGCCTAACAAATCGACATTGCTCAGAATACGTTCGCGCAAAGGCAGGCCATCGCGGCGCCAGCGTGCGTGAAGCATTTCCGCTTTAAGCAGCGCCAGGTTCACGTTCGACGGACATTCCGGCGTGCAACCTTTGCAGGAGAGACAGTTGCTCAGCGCGGCGTCGAGCTCCCCGGATTTCAGCGGGTCAGCAAGGAGTGACGGCTCCCCAGCCGTCATGTTTCGATCCCGAAAGCTTTCGGGGTCGTTCCTTGGGAGCCGCAGTTCGAGCGCGGCGCGAATGATATTGGCGCGGCCGCGTGTGGACATCACTTCATCATGTGTCGCGATGAACGTCGGGCACATAATGCCGCTCTGTTTGAGGCAGCCGCCGCAGCCGTTGCATTGCTCGAGGTTGCCCGTGAACGACCGGTCTTTGAACGCAAACGCGAGCACTGGCTGAAACGGAAGCTCGAGCGGACGAGTAAAATTCTCGCGCAAATGATTGTCGATCTTGGCAGGGACGGCGTGCTGCGCCGTCGAATGTAGGAGGGGCCCGACCGTTGCCGCGCTGAGGCGGCTCCCACATTGGTTTACCTCAAAAATTTTTCCAGGGTTGAAAACATTTTTCGGATCGAACGCGTGTTTGATTTCGCGCATCACTTCCAGCAACTGATCGCCAAGTTGGTCGCGCATATATTCGGTGCGCGCGATGCCGACGCCGTGCTCGGCGGAGAGCGAACCTTTGAACTGACGCACCAACGCGGAAGTTTCGTCTGCGACTTGCCGGAATTTCTTCAGATCGGCGGCGCTGTGCATATCGAGGACCGGTCGCACATGCAAAAGTCCGCTGGCGGCATGCCCGTAATAGCTGGCCGTCAGCCCCAACGGTTTCATGATTGATTGCAAACCGCGCACGTAATCGGGCAATTGCGCGGGACGAACAGCAGCGTCTTCGATGAACGCGACCGGCTTCGCTGGTCCGATGCATCCGGTCAAAAGCGACAAACCGGATTTGCGCACGGACCAGACCATGTTCATTTGCGCCGGATCGGTGAGAATCTTTGTGCGCAACCCGAGCTTTTTGGATTGCAAAATAGACAATCGCTCCGTGACGCTGGAGCCAAGGAGTGACTGCTTCCCAGTCGTCATGTTTCGACGGTTACCCAAACCGTCGTTCCTTGAGTCTTCGTAGAACTCGATGATCAAAATCGATTCGCACGGTTTCGATTCCAATTCGAGCAGATCGCGCGCGGCCTGAAACTGAAGTTGACCTTTGGTTCCATCGAATAACGGCCGATCGATGTGTTCGATCGCGGCAGGCTTGAGATCGAGAAGCTCAACTGTCGCCTGCATTGCTTCAGCTACCGACGCGAAAAAGATTAAGCCCAAACCTTTCTCGCGGGGCAGGGGAGAAATCTTTAGCTCAGCGGAGAAAATGGCCGCCAGCGTTCCTTCGCTGCCGGCCAGGATGTTGGTCAGATCGTTTGGCGCGCGCAGGAATCGTTCGATGCCGTAGCCGGGCCAACGTTTAATCAAACCCGGCGGCCAGCGTTCGGCCATTTCGGTGCTCGCGGCGTTAACGAGTTTGAGGATTTGTTGGCGTTCGGCTTCGAGCGACGCCGCTCGACTATATGGGAAGCTGTCAGCTTCCCCTACAGGTACGACGCGGCCGTCAGCCATGACGATTTCCAGTGAAATCACGTGATCGGCTGTTGTGCCGTAAATCGGGCAACGCGCGCCGGACGAATTGTTCGCGATCATTCCGCCGAGGGTAGCGCGCGAGCTCGTTGCTACGTCAGGACCGAAACAAAATCCGTGCGGCTTTAGAAAATCGTTGAGTTGATCCAGCACAACCCCGGACCCGACGCGGACGCTGCGTTTTTCAAGATCCAAATCAGCGATCTGCCGGTTGTAACGCGAAAAATCGACGATTAATCCATCGCCAATTGCGTTGCCCACAAGGCTCGTGCCGGCGCCGCGCGGCGTGATGGAAAGACCTGCATCCGCTGTTGCATGAATGACAAGACTCGCTTGCTCTGCGGTTTTCGGGAACGCGGCACCGACCGGGTGTATTTGGTAAATCGATGCGTCAGTTGAGTAGAGTTGACGGGTTAGATTATCGAAACGGACGTCGCAACCTGTCTGTCTGATTTTCCTTTCCTGTGCCGAAGTCATGTTGTCGTTCCGGGCGAAGCAAGGATACGGATCTTGGGAAACAATCAGAGATGTTTCGCTTCGCTCAACATGACAACTGGAGCAAAACATGCCGACGCTTGCAGGGAAGCTGTCAGCTTCCCCTACAGGAGATCCATTTGTGCGTCCTCTTGTACGGTCTCGGCGAAACGAACGCCGACGCCGATCAGGCGCACGGGTTTCCCAGTTCGCGCGAATGCTTCCGCCAGAAGCGAGCGGAAAGCTTCCAACGTTGGCGTCAGCCCGGCGCGCTCGGCTGTGGTGCGGGTGAAATCGTTGAACTTCAGTTTCACGAAAATCTTTGTGATCTCGCGCGTTGATTCTTTTTGCGCCAGATCAGCCATCGCATCCTGGAAGAGTTCTTCGAGTTTTTCTTCGCATTGTTCGAGCGTGGTGAGATCGGCGGCGAACGTCTCCTCTGTACTCAGCGATTTGCGCGGACGATCGGGTTCGACTGGCCGATCGTCTATGCCGCGGCAAAGGTCGTAGAGCTCAAGGCCAAATTTGCCGAATACATTGACGAGCTCAGGCCGCGACAATCGCTGGAGTTCGCCACAGGTCTTGACGCCGAGTTCTTCGAGTTTTCGTTCACTCTTCTCGCCGATTCCCCAGATCTTGCGCACGGGCAACTCCTTCATGAAATCCGCGACTTGTTCCGGCTTCACTTCGAACTGGCCATTCGGCTTGTTAATTTCGCTCGCGATTTTCGCGACGAGCTTGTTTGGACTAATCCCCGCGGAAGACGTGAGTTTTGTGGTGCGAAAAATTGCGGTGCGGATTTCCTGCGCGAGCGCTGCCGGCGCGCTCGGGTGAGAGGTGACATCCAGATAAGCTTCGTCGAGCGACAATGGTTCGATGATCGAAGTGAACTGGTAAAGAATTCCGCGGATGATCGCTGCTTCGCGCCGGTAAACATCGAAGCGCGTCGGCAGCACAATCAAATTCGGGCAGCGTTGCAGCGCCATGAATGTCGGCATGGCTGAGCGGACACCGAACTTGCGCGCCTCATAGTTGCAGGTGGTCAAAACGCCGCGTCGCTCGCGTGCGCCGCCTACGCCGACAGGTTTGCCCCGCAGCGAAGGCCGGTCCCGCACTTCGATCGCTGCGTAAAAGCAGTCCATATCGAGGTGGATGATCGCGCGTGCTTGTTGTTCATTTTGCACGTGGAAATTTCGCACACCGCAAGCCGGAGACCATGGGACGTTTTTCTGGCATGATTCGAAATTCTCGCTTTGCAATCAGGCTTCTCTTTCGATATTAACCACCGTAACTTTCTTCTGAAATGGACACTTCGACTTCCGTTGGCACCCATCACGAACCACATGCGCACGACGCGGCGCACGAGCATCACGAGCTCGGGTGGTGGCGTAAATATATTTTCTCCACCGACCACAAAGTGATCGGAATTCAATATGGCCTCTGCGGCCTGTCATTTCTGTTCCTTGGGTTTTGCCTGATGATGCTAATGCGCTGGCAATTGGCTTATCCCGGCCAGGCGCTGCCGGTGATCGGCAAATGGCTGCCAGACATTTTCGGCCCAGGCTCCATGCCGGATGGGAAAATGACGCCTGATTTCTACAACTCGTTAGGCGCAATGCACGGCACCATCATGATTTTCGCCGGCGTCGTGCCGCTCGCCTTTGCGGCATTCGGCAATTTCGTCGTGCCGCTGCAAATCGGCGCACCCGACATGACATTTCCCAAGATTAATGCGGCGAGTTTCTGGGCGTTTGGAGTAGGCGGCGTGATTATGTTGACCAGCTTCTTCGTGCCGGGTGGAGCAGCCAAGGGCGGCTGGACGTCGTATACGCCGTTGTCCGACATCTCCGATACGGGACCTGGTCACAATCCGATATTCAATGGGCAGACGCTCTGGTTGATCGGATTTATTTTTCTGATCACTTCGTCGCTGCTTGGCGCCATCAATTTCATTACAACAATCATTCAACTGCGCGCCAAGGGACTGACCTGGATGCGGCTGCCGTTCTTCGTCTGGTCGCAGTTTGTCACCGCATTTCTGTTGGTGCTTGCGTTTCCACCGCTCGAAGCCGCAATCATCATGCAATTAATGGATCGGGTTGCGCACACCAGCTTCTTCCTGCCTGCTGGTCTGGTCTTCAATGGTGCGCCCGCGTATGTCAGCGGCGGCGGCAGTCCGCTTTTGTGGCAACATTTGTTCTGGTTCCTTGGACACCCTGAAGTTTACGTGCTGATTTTGCCGGCATTCGGGATTGTGGCCGAAGTGTTGGCCAACAATTCACGGAAACCGCTCTGGGGTTATAAATCGCTGGTGTTCTCTGTCCTCGTAATCGGATTTCTATCGTTCATCGTTTGGGCCCATCACATGTGGCTCACCGGGATGGGCGCAGCCGTCAGCGCGTTTTTCCAAACGACTACGCTGCTGATCTCGATTCCGTCAGTCATCATCTTGAGTGCGTTCTTTATCTCACTCTGGGGCGGCTCGATCCGCTTCAACGTGCCGATGCTCTTTACCACTGCATTTCTGCCAATGTTCGGGATCGGCGGCCTCACCGGGATTCCATTGGCGTTTAACTCAGCCGATCTCTATCTGCACGACACCTATTACGTCATCGCGCATTTTCATTACATCGTTGCGCCGGGAACAATCTTCGGACTTTTCGCCGGCGTTTACTTCTGGTTCCCGAAAGCGACCGGCCGAAAGATGAGCGAGTTCTGGGGGAAGGTGCATTTCTGGCCGACTTTGATTTGCATGAACGCGATCTTTCTGCCGATGTTCTTGCAAGGCATGGCCGGAATGCATCGGCGCTGGTATGACGGCGGGCAGGGATGGAACCTGGCGAACGCACACACGATTTGGGGATTGACCGGGTTCGAATGGAACAAGCCAATCTCGTGGGCGGCGTGGACCATGGGGCTCGCGCAAATTCCGTTCATCATCAATTTCTTTTGGAGCATCAAGCACGGCGAAAAAGTGAACGACAATCCGTGGGAAGCGACGACGCTCGAATGGACTGCGCCTTCGCCGCCGCCGCACGGAAATTTCCTCACCACGCCGGTTGCATATCGTGGCCCGTACGAATACAGCCTGCCGGGTCGCGAACGCGACTTCACGATGCAAAATGAGCCGGTCGAGCCCGCTGAGCGAACGCGCCGCAAACCTCCCGCAGAGCTCATTCACGCATAGATCGCTTGGTGTTTTACTGAATCATGGAAATTCCGTATACAATCTCCACTCGTCCCGACACCGGTCTTTGGAACGCGAAGATCGGGATCTGGCTTTTTCTCGCGTCTGAAGTGATGCTTTTCGGCGGGCTTTTCTCCGCCTACATCTTTCTGCGGATTGACGCACCGCCAGGCATGTGGCCGCACGGCTTACTCAATGTTCCGGTTGGGACGATGAACACCGCGATCCTGATCATGTCGTCAGTCACAGTGGTGCTGGCGTGGGCATCGCTGAAGATGCGAAAATATAACGCGTACTGGTGGTACATGCTGGCCACCATCATCTGTGGCATCATTTTTTTAACTGTAAAACTGGCTTACGAATGGCCGCAGAAGTTCGATCACTTTGGCATTTACATTAAGACGGACGCGCTGGGGAAATATGAACAATACCTTGGCAACGAGTACGCTGCTGAGAAAGGCCTGGCGCCGCGGCTTGAGATTACGGGTCACTTACATAATCGCGCGGCATTAAAGGACCCCAACATTAAGGAATACGAAGTCGCGCTAGATCCGCTCAACGCAGATCCAACTAATCCCGAGATGGATCGGCCGCACTTCTGGCCGAAGCCTGCGACGGAAAAAATCGCTACGATTGAAAAAGAGGACGTGCAATACGCGACGATGTTTGAGCCAAGGCACAGCGCGTACTTTGCGAGTTATTTTACGATCACCGGGTTACATGGTCTGCATGTGCTCGGTGGCGTGCTGGTGTTCATCTACATGTGGCTGCCGGTCAGCAAGCGCCTTTACCAGCACAATCCCGAGCACCTTGCGAATCGGGTCGAAGTCTGCGGCCTTTTCTGGCACTTCGTCGATCTCATCTGGATTTTTGTGTTTCCGCTGTTCTATCTGCTGTGAACCCATTGGTAGCCCTGTCATGTTGAGCGAAGCGAAACATCTCAGTTTTTTGGATATGACGAGTGCCAGAAATGATCAGAGATTCTTCTCCCGCGACTGCGGGATCAGAACGACATTACGCCATGAATAACCCGCCTGACATTTCGCAAGATTCGAAGGAATACGAGGAATACGCTCACGGTATTCGCAAGCACGTTCGAGGGTATTTGATTGTCGGCGCCACCCTGCTGGCATTTACGGGGATCACTGTTGCGTTGTCATATGTTCATTTCGGCACGCAGAAGGCGAACATTGCCGTGGCAATGCTGGTCGCTACGTTCAAGGCGTGTCTAGTGGCGGCAATTTTTATGCATCTCGCCGCAGAGAAACGGCTGATCTATCGCGTCCTGATTTTCACCGGCTTTTTTGTGCTGGGTCTCTTCTGGCTTACCTTCTTCGCGTGGTACGACTACCCAATCTTTCGATAAATGTCGCTTAAGGCTTTCCATATTGTATTCATCATTTTCTCGACGTTGCTTGCGTTGGGGACCGGCGTGTGGTGCCTCTGGGTCAACTTCGCGGTAGGCGCACCGATTTACGGGGCCGGAGCGGCCGCCTCGTTCGTAGTCGCAATTTTGCTGATGGTCTATGGCGTCTGGTTCTACAGGAAAATGAAACGGTTGCGCATTATCACATGAAAATGCCGCTCTTTTTTTCGCGAGAGCTTTCGGGGTGCGACTGCGTCTCCGCGTCGCTTTGGGAATCGAGCGTGGAAAGCGGTGCGAAGACCCGCACTCCCAAAGCGCCTCGCGCGAAATTTTCGAAGTTCCTTTTGATTGCGGTGTTGCCGATCGTATTTGCCGCGCAAGACGTGTTGGCGTGCCCCTTCTGCTACGGCGCGAAGGATGGCAAATCGAGCGAGCACATGGCTGTCGCGATTTGGTTTCTTTTTGGTGCTGTGATGTCGGTCATGGGTGGGATCGGCGCGTTCAGCTTTCATTTGTGGCGCCATGGCCGGATGCCGGTCGAGCCGCATCAGGAGCTGACAGAGGAAGACCTGAGCAAATATGAATAGCCTTGCGCTGATCAATGAGTTTCTGGGCCAGCCGCCCAACGCTTCTTCCCACGGCTATCAGATCGATCATATCCTTGAATTTTGTCACTGGTTCATGGCCGCGTTGTTCGTCGGGTGGTCGACGTTTTTTATTTACGTCCTGTTTCGGTTTCGGAAGAGCCGTCAGCCGGTAGCGGATCATGCGGGTGTGCGCAGCCATGTCTCGACGCACCTGGAATTTTCAGTCGTCCTGATTGAAGCGGTACTGTTGTTAGGCTTCGCGATTCCGCTATGGGGAACACGCGTGAACCAGTTTCCGCCGGGAAAAGAGGCGTTGCTTGTGCACGTTGTCGCGCAACAATTCAGCTTCAACTATCACTTGCCCGGCGCGGATGGACAGTTTGCCCGGCGCGACGTCAACTTTGTCTCCAACTCAAACCCGCTCGGCATTGATCCAAATGATCCGGCTGGTAAAGACGACATCGTTACGAGTGGCGAACTTCATGTCCCAGTCGATCGCCCTGTCATTGCGGAGCTTTCCTCGAAAGATGTGATTCACGATTTCTTTGTACCCGACATGCGCATCGGAGGCGATGCCATTCCCGGCTCGCTAATTCCAGTCTGGTTCACGCCTGTTAAGACAGGAACCTATGAAATAGTTTGCGCTCAGTTGTGTGGGCTTGGCCATTACGGAATGAAAGGCACACTGGTCGTCGATTCGCCACAGGATTACCAGGCGTGGTTGAAAGAACGCGCTGAGCTTGCTGGCACACAAGCAACGCCGCCCGCGCCAGCGCAGCGCCCGCCGAACGAACCGATCGGCGGGGCCACACCAGGGACAATTCCGCCGCCTGGTGGGGCGAAGCCTCCCACCGCCGATGCGGAAGGCGCCGGTGCTTCGCCGCATCCTGCACAGCAGCTGCACAACGCGCCGGCATCTGCCGCTTCGCCGACTCCTTAATTGTAGCTGCTTCGCTGTGCAGAAGCACCGTGCTGAAGTAAAAAACAGCACTTGTGCCGCGTCGCCCACAGGGCGACGGCTACAAGAAATCCATCCGCGAAATCGGCGCCATTCGCGGTTATCTTTTTCAAGATGAATTGGGGAAATTCTGGAAGATCGACAAAATGGCTTAACCGGTTCGCATGGCTGACGTGCGTTGCAACGCTTCTGCTGATTTGCAGTGGCGGAATGGTCACCAGCAAAAACGTAGGACTCGCCGTGCCTGATTGGCCGACCACCTTCGGTTACAACATGTTTTTGTTTCCGATTTCAAAATGGGTCGGCGGAATTTTGTTCGAGCACACGCATCGATTGATGGGTTCGCTGGTTGGATTTCTCACGATTATCCTCGCCGTTTGGCTTTGGCTGCGCGACGACCGGCGATGGGTCCGCAGTTTGGGTCTGATCGCAGTTGTCGGTGTGATTCTGCAAGGAATTCTGGGCGGTCTTCGAGTCACGATGATGAAAGATCAAATCGGGATCTTTCACGCGTGCGTCGCCCAAGCTTTCCTTGGATTGCTTGTTTTCATCGCGCTGGTGACGACCAAATTCTGGGCGTCGCTCGCAACTCGGCAGTTTGATTCGCAAAAGTCTTCGCCAATTAAGTCGCTTGCGATTGCAATCACGGTGGCGATTTACGCGCAACTGGCGCTCGGGGCAACGATGCGACATCAACATCGCGATTTGGCGATTCTGGATTTTCCGACGGCAAACGGCGCATGGATTCCGGATACCAGCGCGGCAGCTCTGGCAAAGATTAATGCGTGGCGCGACGCGCGTGCGTTGTCGGACGTGAGTGCATTTCAAATCTGGCTGCAAATGGTGCATCGGTTTCTCGCGTTAATCATCTCGATTGCAATAGTCGCTTTTTGCGCACGGGTCTGGAGAGAAATGCGCGATTTCGCTGCTCTCAAAAATTATCACTTCTTTGGGCCGTTTTGATATTTTGCCAGATTTCGCTCGGTGCATGGGTGATCTGGAGCAATAAAGCCGCTGATGTCGCCACCGCGCATGTCGCACTCGGGGCGGTAATGCTATCTTTTGGTGTGAGCAACAGCGCGATTTACTGGCGCATTTCCCAGACTGAAGTTGGTAGGGCGCGACCGCCGGGCGCGCCGCACAGCGAACCAGTGCCCGCATGAAAACGGCCGCTGTTGAAACTCCAAGCATTGCGGCTTCGCGTCATACTTTTGCGAGCGATCTCGCTGAACTCGTCAAAGCGAGACTCACGCTGCTTGTTTTAGTAACGACCGCAGTGGGTTTTTATCTCGGAGCGGAACCGCCGATCAATTATAAGGCGCTCTTTCAAACCGTATTCGGGACCGCGGCAGCGGCTGCAGGCGCAGCTGCGCTGAATCAATGGTGGGAACGACGACCCGACGCGCTCATGCATCGCACGAAGATGCGACCGCTTCCGGCGGGACGCATGGCGCCACTCCAAGCGCTAATGCTCGGCGCTGCGTTGTCCGTGTTTGGCGTTGTTTACCTCGCGATCGTTTGCAACGCACTGAGCGCGGTGCTGACCGCGATCACGATCGTGATTTACATTTTTGCGTACACACCCCTGAAACGCACCAGCACTGCCAACACAGCTGTCGGCGCGATTCCTGGTGCGATCCCGCCGATGATCGGCTGGGCCGCTGCGCGCGGAAATATCGATGCGGGGGCGTGGAGTCTCTTTGCTATCGTATTTTTGTGGCAGATGCCGCACTTCTTCGCCATCGCCTGGATGTGCCGCGAAGATTATTCGCGCGCAGGGTTCCGCATGATTTCAGGCGACGATCCGACCGGCGCACGCAGCGCCAGCCAGAGTGTATTCTTCTGCATTATTCTCCTCGTGCTCGCCGGTCTGCCCGCATTTGTTGGCGTTGCCAGTTACGTCTATCAGCCAATCGAGCTTGTGCTCGGCGGACTGTTCGTCGCGGTCGCGATGCGGTTTCTGCGACTGCGCACGTCGAGCGCTGCGCGGCTACTGTTTTTCACATCGATTGCCTATCTTCCGCTGTTGCTGGCAGCTTTGGTTCTGACGAAATTATGAATGAAAGATGCACGAATTTTGTAGGGGAAGCTAACAGCTTCCCCTACAGCCATTCGGCTTAGCTATCGTATGAATATCACTTCGGCGGCAACGAATCAGACACCCTCGCGCAGCGGTATTGCTTGGAAGGTCACGCTGATCCTGATTCCAATTGTCACGCTGGGCCTGCTGCTATGGTTGCGAAACGTCGAGGTGTCAGCGCTGCGTCAGCGGACGGTTTCTTCTTACGGCACAGTGCCCGCTTTTCAGCTTACGAATCAGAACGGACAGCCCTTTGGTTCAGGTCAGTTGGCCGGTAAAATTTGGATCGCGGATTTTGTTTACACAACATGCCCGGGACCTTGCTCGATGATCAGCGGCCGGATGAGCGAATTGCAAAAGCCACTGGAGAAAAGCGACGTGCATTTGGTTTCGTTCAGTGTCGATCCGGAAAAGGATACACCAGCGGTTTTGCGTGACTACGCGGGTAAATTACAAGCGGAACCGGGACGCTGGGATTTTCTGACCGGACCAAAGTCTGCGATCTACAAACTTTCGCATGACGGTTTCAAACTTGCGGTGTCAGACGGAAGCGATGCGCAGGGCATTCCTGTGCACAGCACGCGAATGATTCTGGTGGATCGACATGGTCAAATCCGGGGCTATTACGACGCGACGGAATCCGATGCGATCACGAACCTGGTTGCTGACACCAACCATTTGCTGCGCGAGCAACCCAAATAGAAGCTCCAAGGAGTGATGGCTTCCCAAGCCGTCGCTCCTTGATTGCGATTACTAGACCAGAGGAATTGTCATCCTGAGCAAAGCGAAGGATCTCTGGCTTCAGTCCCGCTCCAACGAAATCCAGAGATGTTTCTCTCCGCTCAACATGACACTAAGCCAAGGTCGCGGCGTGATCTCGTGCCCGCAGTTTCGCTCGAGCATGGGTCTTCGTAACTGTGCTTGCTAGCCGACTCGTTCCGGCCAGGCGTTCGGCCCTTCATCACAAACCGTGCGGAGATAATCCCGATACTCATTTTTCGGCAATCCATCGACGATTTTTTCGAGATCGGACTGGCTAATGAAACCCATTCGCAGCGCGATTTCCTCCAGGCATGCAATCTTCAAGCCCTGCCGATGCTCGATGGTGGCGATGTAATTACCGGCCTCGAGTAGCGTCGTTGTGGTTCCGGTATCCAGCCAGGCCATGCCGCGGCTCAGCAGTTTCACGTGCAACTGGTTCTGCTTCAGATACAGCAAGTTCAGATCGGTAATTTCCAGTTCGTTACGCGCTGATGGACGCAATGTTCGACACAGGTTAACAACTTCATCGTCGTAAACGTAAAGCCCGGGGACGGCGAAAGAGCTTTTCGGTTGCTTTGGCTTTTCTTCGAGACTCATGACTTTGCCGTTACTGTCGAACTCGACCACGCCATACCGCTCAGGGTCGCGAACTTGATAGCCGAAAATGTACGCACCGCGCTCGATGGCGAGCGCCTCACGATAGAAGTCGAGTTTTCCGTAGAAAATGTTGTCGCCTAAAATGAGCGATGCGCCGGAGTCGCCAACAAATTTCGCCCCGATCAGGAATGCCTCCGCGATTCCTTTCGGTTTTGCTTGCTCGGCGTACTCGATCCGAATTCCGAGCTGTGTGCCGTCGCCGAGATAATGTTGGAGCATCGGCAAATCTTTTGGGGTGGAAATGATCAGCACTTCGCGCAGACCGCCCAACATCAGCGTCGCCAATGGATAACAAATCATCGGCTTGTCGTAAATCGGCAGCAGCTGTTTGCAGACGATTTTGGTCAACGGATAAAGACGTGTCCCGGCACCGCCCGCGAGCAGGATAGCTTTTTTCATTTTGGATTTTGGATTTTGGATGAAAAAATCAGAAGTGAAGAGCCCGCGAATCACACGAATTCCGCGAATAAGTCAAAGAGAGACGTCGAGAAATTCAGTTTTCGGTCTGATGCGTTGCGTTTTTGCGATGCGTTCGTATTCCAAGCCAGGGTAGTGACCAAAATTTACGAGGAGACCAAGCTCGAATCCCGTTGCGTGTAGGTAGTTCAAGAGCTGGGCACGATGCTGATCCGCCGTGCTGACACGGCTTTCAATTCGACGATAATTTTCCCGAAGCAAACGTAATCGGGCTCGTAAGTTTGCTTCAATATCCTGCGGCGATAACTCACGGCCAGCGATGGTTTGGCGATTGCCGGAATCCGCTGGTATTCAAATTCGATTCCTAAGCACTCTTGATAAACGGGCTCCAGAAATCCGCAACCCTTCTCGTTGTACACCTCGAAGCAGGCACCCATAATCGCGTAGCTCTCTGCCTTGTAAACGATTTCGGCCATGTTATTCGCGTTTATTCGCGTGATTCGCGGGCCAAAAACATATCATTGATGTTGTGGTGGTTCCTCGCAACTCCAGCGCAAAAGCAGGTCTGCCCATTGCTGCCAAAAACGCGAGCCTGTCGTCAAATCGATATGAGTCTTTTGCGTGATTTGCCCAAGGGTTTTCTGCGACGCAGAACGGAATGTTGTTTTGTCGAGGAAGAACAATCTGTCGTTGTAGGGCGTTTCTGTGAGACGCCGGGGTTGTTGCGATGTGGCGTCTGACACAGACGCCCTACAACATTGGTCGACCAATTTCTGGCTGCTCAGACGACCGCCCGCACATTCAGACAGCGCATTCTGAATCCATTCGCGCGGTAATTCCGATCGCGGCTCAATCGTGGCGCTTACTGTTACACCGAGGAGCTTCTTCAACATCATCGCACAAACCAGCGCACGAGAACTCGTCGCGTGAACGTGGGATACGTTTTTTTCGTGAAATAGTTTTCGCAGCACGAGCGCAAATCGGGCCTGCCGGAGGAAAATTGCGCCCGGGGCGCGACTGCTTTGCTGTGCGCGATCTTCCTCCAACTGTTGCGCCAAAGCCGGGTTTGTCCGCCATTCGGCTTCCAACACCATCGCATCCGGCAGAAATTCAAGTGATGGAGCGACTTGTTCCATGCCGCGATCAAGTCTCGCACGGGAATTCAATTCACAGACGAACGGGAGAATAGGCACGTTCCGGCGTTTCATTTCCTCGATCTCGCGTTCCAAAAGCGGGAATTCGGAGTCAGGCCACCGATCTATCAAATACGCGACTGTAGCCGCTTCGCTATGCGAAGCGTGATGATGATTAGATTTTGTCCCAGCTACTGATGTCGATCGCGAATCGCTTATATCATCCGCAGGGCGACGACTACAACTTCGCTCTAGCATCTCGACTAGTGGCGCGACTGTTTGTTCAATTCGGAAATGCTGCTCGATCCGGGCACGCCCCGCCTCGCCAAGCCGTAATCGCAACTCAGGATCACGCAGCAACTGTTCAAGTGCTTGAGCAAGCGCAATAGAATCGTTAGGCGGGACTAATATTCCGGTCTGGCCATCAAGCACTAGTTCGGGAATTCCGGCCAGACGAGTTGAAACGACCGGCCTCGCTGAAGCCATGGCTTCGAGAATCACAGTGGGAAAAACGTCAGTGGCTCCCTGCGCGTCAGTAGTTGAAGCCAGCGTGAAAATGTCAGCGGCCTGAAGTTTTTCCAGGACCGCGCTCTGTGACAGTGAACCAAGCAAATTCACTCGTGACGCGAGATCCAGCTGCTCGATCTTCGCCTGAAGCGTTTCGCGCAGAGGGCCGTCGCCAATGATGTCGCAGACAAAATCGATTTGGCGCCGCGCGAGTTCGGCGCACGCATCGATGAGATCGTCGAAACCTTTGAATGCAACCAGCCGGCCGACGCTCACGATGCGCGGCAGATGGTAGGGAGCGACCGCCGGGCGCGCCGTTTCGCCATGGGACACCGAAAAACGTTCCAGATCGATGCCGTTGTAAACCCTGTGTATTTTCGCTGCAGAAGTCGGACAACGCTGGCGGAGCAGGTCGCGACTGTAATCAGTTTCGGCTGCGACGAATTCGGCTGCGGCGCAGATCTCGCGCAGCAAATCGTCGCTGCCGAGATCCTTCATAAAGTCCTGCCCGTGCGCTGTGATACTGAATGGAATCCCGGAAATTTCTTTGAGAAAGAGTGCGGTGTGCGCCGCGCGGTTTGCGAAATGCACATGGACGTGATCGACGCCGTTGCGATCAAAGAACTCGGCGAAGTACAAGGCATTCCGCGCTCGCAGTTCTGCCTTGGCCTTCGGCCCGTACTTCCCGTCGTGCTGGTCGACGATATCACGCGGCCATTTTCGGCCGGTTTTGGCGTCGCGCTCGAGAATCCTTAAAATCTCCTGCGGCGGCGCGTAGTGAATGGGCGCGCGTAGCCTGGCGATGTATTCGTGCCGCAAGCTAGTGAGCGGCGGGTAGACCGAGCCGATCACAAGCTCGATCCCGCGCCGTTCGAGCGCGAGCATTTCCGCATCGCAAAAAGTTTGCGAGATTACCGGGTAACGGGAATACAGATAGCCGAGCCGCATTGATAGCCTCATCAATGATTGCTAAATGCCACTAACGAAAAATAGATCATTTTCTTCGGTCTTAAGATTCATCGCCAGTATGTTCAATGTGCCTCCAAGGGAGAGACGGACGATGTTGTAGGGCAAGCGCCTCGCTTGCCGATTTCTTCGTTGGATTCATATCGATACGGCCAATCTTCCCACCTTTGCACAAGTCCTGCGCGGACCGGATTTTCCTGAATATAAAGCCATTTGTCGTGCAGCGATTCTCCAGAGCGCAACAGCCGATCGAAGCAGCCCGGCTGCCATTTCCAAGAAGCCCTTAGCTCTTCGCGCATCCAGCGTTTCAAGGCAGCCGAAAAATTTCCGAGTTTGGCCTCTCGCTCGTTCGTGGGCGCAACAATAACATGAATATGGTCCGGCATAAGAATTGCCGCCAAGACGCGCCAATCCTTCAGCTTCGATGCAGCGAGTGTAAATGCATGAAATGCCTTTTTATTTGCAAGAACCGGTTTGCGATCAGCCACGCAGATGGTGACAAAATAAGCGACCGATTGCTCCCAACGCAGCCACACTGGAATGCGCGGAGGATGTCCCATTGAATTAATTCTTATGGCAGGCGGAGCGCCTGCCCTACAATCGCAATTTTGTGCTAGCCGCTGTCTTTCTGCGAGTGGCAGGCGAAGCGCTACTTTAAAATCAAATTTGGCTAGGAAAACCGAACGTCTTTTCCCGGATCCATCTCGAAATCGAGCGCCAGCGAATCTTCCGTGTTCGGCTTGATCACTTCCTCCGTGAATTTCACGTAGATCGAGTCTTCGCGAAAAATCGCGTATTTGTCCATCGATTCAAAATCGATGGCGATAAAGAATGGCCAATCCATTTCTGGCTCAATCCGCTTGCCGCATTTGATGCTGAGAACCTCGGGAATTTTGAGAAGCTGCATTCGCGCGTTCATCATCATCTCCTCCACCCGAGCGGGCGTGACTTCCGGCTTCAATTTGTAGAGGACGAGATGGTGAACCATGAGGGTAAAGCTAATAGGCGTTTCCAACGCCGCGTGCAAGCGCAATCGGCGACCGAGTGAAGCACCGTTTTTTGTTGCAATTGGAAGAGAAAACTCCGAAACGACGGACCTTAACTGGAGCGACGTTTAGTTTGAGCGTAGAGCTAGCGTTCACAGCCGTGGATTGACAATGCCAGTCGATTCGTATGGATTTATCCGCTGCAGGTTTAATTACCGATAAGATGCATGTACTCGACCAAAATGGCTGGCACTGCAGGTTTTGTGGTCAAGTCCTTACAACAGAAGCCCGTGCCCATGGAGACAGCGGCATCATCCTTTCGGTTCTGGTTCCGGTTCATAACGAGGGCGATCAGATAGCTGAGAATCTGTCGCTGATACACGCGGAGGCATCGAAAGCAGGGTTGCCGATGGAGATGATCGCGATCGACGACGGTTCCACCGATAAGACGTGGTCTGTTTTGCAAGGAATGATTGAACACATTCCAGGGATGAAGGCAGTGCGTTTCAGTCGCAATTTTGGTAAAGAGGCAGCCATTTGTGCCGGATTAGCCTATTCCTCCGGACAAGCGTGTATTGTAATAGACTCCGATCTCCAGCACCCTCCGGGGTTAATTCCGGAAATGGTCCGGCTGTGGAAGGAAGAGCAGTGGGATGTCGTCGAAGGGATAAAGAAGACGCGAGGGACCGAGCCGATGGTCAATAAAATCGGTGCGCGTTTCTTTTATCGGACGTTAAGCCGTCTTTCAGGTTACAACCTGTATGGGTCCTCGGACTTCAAGCTTTTGGACAGAAAAGTTATTGATGCATGGCTCGATATGCGGGAGCGCAATACTTTCTTTCGCGGGATGATCACCTGGCTCGGGTATCGTAAGAAGCAGATCAGTTTTTCCGTGGCGAAGCGACGATTGACGCAGTCACGCTGGTCGTTCCTGGGTCTTTTTCGATTAGCGGTCGTTGCTATTACCGCGTTTTCCTCATTGCCGCTTCAGGCAGTCACTTTTCTGGGAGGACTCTTTCTTTTCTGTGCCATCCTGTTTTCAGGCTACTCGCTGTTTTTGTATTTCATTGGGCTGGCGCTTCCCGGATTTACGACAGTTATCATACTCGAGTTGCTGATAGGCGGTGTGTTGATGATTAGCCTTGGCATCATTGGGACCTATATCGCTCAAATTTATCAGGAAGTTAAATACCGGCCGCGCTACGTTGTTGCAGAAACTCTCACCAGTCGCAGTGATGACGAGCTATCGCCTTCTCAGGAAACCGGCCGAACAGAGTCGACTCCTGCCTTGGCCAATAAATCGTCAGGTTAATTTCTGCGCGTACCGGCGGTAACGCCTTTATTGTTCAGATGGACGCGGTAAATCAGCTAAAGCGACGCGAAGGCGACGCGATCCAGATCAGCGGCGACTACCAGGCGCGAGCTTTGAAGTCGGACCGCGCCGCCCAACGGTTTTGGCACGAGGCGAAATTCAGATTGATAGAGCGGATTGCAATGCCTAACAAACAAGACCGTGTGCTCGATGCGGGGTGCGGGTCAGGCACGATTACAAATTTCTTGTCTCAGCACGCCGGAGAGTCAGTGGGTATAGACAGCAATCCCTCGGCGATAACATATGCCAGTGAGGCTTACAAAGCACCGAATCTACAATTTCGGCTCGGCCAATTTGACGATCTTATCGGTGGGAAACCATTCGACAAAATCTATTCTATTGAAGTAATCGAACACCTGTATGAGGACCAGGTGGCAGGCGTTCTATCGCTGTTTTACAAACTGGCAAATCCCGGCGCTCAGCTCTTTATAACAACACCGAATTATCGAAGTGCGTGGCCGCTTATTGAACGGCTTCTCGACAGATTTGGTTTGGTAGCGCAACTGGATGAGGCGCAGCATGTAACTCACTTTACCAAGCGTCGACTCGTTGCGATCTGCGAACACGCCGGCTGGACGGTGCGTCACATCGGCACCTTCAACGGAGTCGCGCCATTTCTTGCTCCGATTTCCAGACCTCTCGCGCTGGAGTTCGAGAAAATTGAATTTTTGCTTAATCGTGTCCTACCGGAAAATCTTTTGTTTTGCGTGGCCACGAGAGGATGAGCGAAATGGTCAATCGCACGAACCAGCCATTCGATTCAACAGAAACCGAATCTTGTTGCTAACCGAAGCCTCCTGCAGATCTCTCTACTTGGCCTTGTAAAGCTCATACTGCAGGTACTTCTTGATAACTTCGCAATTCTGGCAGTCTGAGTTTGAGCTGAGGACAATCGCGCCTGGTGGCGGCTTCGCTCCATCAGGAAGACGAACAAATTGCGATAAAGGCCTGCTTTCCACAGTGGCGTACCAATACGCATTCATGTACGCGGGACCCCACTGCCCATCCTCCAAGTAAATTGGCCGCTCCGACCGCGCGACTGCTGCGTCATAGGCGTCCTTGTACAGAACGTCGAATGCAAATGGTCGATCTAATCCCTTACGCCAAAAAATGAGTTGGAAATCGATGGCTTGTGCAACGGTCGCTGCCAGTAACACGGCTAGAATGCTCATTCGGACTCCACGCGGCACACCGTGGCTGGCAACCATGACACCATCTGGTTCGCCATCTGGCGTTGTGTCAGTTGTGTCGCCCACGCGCTGCTTTGGATCAGCGGGTGGAAGCAGCCATTCCAGCGCGGGAACTGTAAGCACCACCAGGAAGACGGCATAGGCCATCAGCCGCAGCTCGTGAAGCGGCCAGTCCGTGATAGCGCCTGGCACAATGGAAACTGCCAGTCCATAGAGCACAAAGCGCCACCAGGGATCGTGCCAGCGGCGGGCAAGGACCAGCAAAAGACCAGCCATTGCCAGAATGAAGGTGGCAAGAAATATCGCTCCGCCCGAACCTTCGACATGGTGTCGCCAATGAGGATCTCCCGTCATAAGCAAAGGAGTCAAACTCTGATCCTGCAAGTAGCACCTGACAAACTCAGCAAACTCAGATGGGATTTCTTTCCAAGGTGCGCCAGGCCTGATGTAGGTAACTTCCCAGAGCCGCTTTACTAGCACGCCAGGATGCGACCGGTTGAACAGAATGGATGGTAGCAACGTGACACCGTAGGCCAGCCACGTCTTGACTACCCCAAGGAAACGGTGCTTTGTGGTCCCAAAGAACACTAACCCCAAAGCGAACAAGGGTGCTAGGATTCGTCCGCTGGAATAACCGTACTCCACGACGGCCAGGCTTCCGGCGACCAGCACAATGTCGCGCCAGCTCCACGTTTCTTTGGAGCGAATCCCATAGGTGGCAAGCAGGAACAAGACCACTGTGAAAGCAGAGATATGCGGATCCCAGGCCAGGCGGCCGATCTCGAAAAACCAAGGCGTCAATAGCGCGGTTCCGGTAACGATTATGCCTATCTTACGTTGGCCAGAAATACGTTTTGCCAATACGCCAAGTAGTAAGCATGCCGCGAACATCCAGAAAGCAGCGAAGCTTCGTGCCACGGTAATGCTCGGGTGAATGAATCGGAACACGATTGCCAATAAATAGATCGTCAGGGGGTTAACATAGGTTGGGTGACTGATTGCAAAGTCCTGGAAGAATAGAGGAAACCGCGGTCCGACTTCGCCAGCCCCAGTTTGGGAAACGTGATAAGCGTTGTACGCGAAAGCAGACTCATCGAGGCAGAAACCTGGTGGATTCCGCGAAATACCCCAAGTGTACAGGCAGAAAAGAAGGATCAAAGCAGTGGCGCATAGCAACGGTCGCAGGGCTTTCTGAGTTACACCGACAGCGCCTCCTGTGACTGGCTTGTTATTCGTCATAGCTTGCGATTACCTGGCCGGTAGAGGGATGACAGATACTCGCGCGGAACCGGTGTTCAGGACAAAAAGTTTGTCTTTTGTCAGCGCAAGCCCCGATGGATCTGCCAGTTTGTCTGGCGGCGTCGGCGTTATGGTCCCGATCCTGTTTCCCTGAAGGTCAAAAACGAAAATAGAGTTCATATGCGCGCTCGACGCATAGAGACGGGCTCTCTCTACATCAACAGCCAGGTCCTCAAAGCCAAGTGATTGTCCCCACTCGGGGACTGGCCATTTAGTTAGGAATGTCCCACTTGAGTCAAATACCTGGATTCGGTGATTAATCGGATCAGCGACATAAACTCTACCGTTAGCTCGATCGACCACGACCGAACTAAGGTCTATGAATTGCCCGTCGCCACTTCCTGCGCTGCCCCAAGTTGCAACAACCTCACCGTTGGGGTTGAACTTCACGATGCGGTTGCGACCCGAATCGACGACGTAGATAGAGTTATCGGGTCCGATAGCGATCCGGCGTGGCCCGTATAAAGCAGGCGCCCACGCAGTGATGAAATTCCCGTCAGGCGCGATTTTCTGAATGCGGTGCTTGGAGCCTATTTCCGCGACGTAAAGGTTGCCCGCGCGATCAATGGCGATTCCATTCGGCGCTTCAAATTGTCCTATGCTCGTAAGAAAAGTGCCATCTGCCGAAAACTTTTCGATTCGCCCATTGCCGGTATCAGCTACGAAAATGTTTCCGACACTGTCAGTCGCAATCGCTTGTGGGCTGTCAAACTCCCCTCGACCATTCCCGTGTCCGCCTCCAAAAGTTGTAACGGGTAGTCTTGACGAATCCGAACGTGCAAGGCTTGGTGGGCCAAAATCTGGAATTTTGTACGTCACTGAATTGCGAAACGTGAGTCCTTTCACTAATGGTTCTTTGTCTGGGCCAACTTCTATGCAGGAGTCATTGTGAAAAGCCCATAGTTCGACAACTCCCGCGGCGAGAATACAAGCTGTCAGCATGCCGGCTAACACTCGACCTAACATGGCGACACCCTTTACCCTCGACGACCACCACGAGCCGTAAGCTAGAAGCAGACAACACAGCACCACAATGGTGGCCATAAAAAGTGAGACGTTCCAGAGTGGCAGCGCAGCGAGTAGCAATCCTGAGAAAACCAAACTCTCTGACGGGTTCAATAAGGCCTTCGCCTTCGTGATGAATGTCGAGGCAAAACCCTTGTCGAGGTTCCAGTTAGTACGTCGCTTCGGTTCCCTCAAAGCTATATTGGCATCAGAGGGACGCGTCGCTGCCGAACTTCTTTGGCGATACCGATCAACCAAGAAAATTAATACAAGGAGGAATGTCCCGATGGCGAAAGGCAAATATCGTTGGTTCAGAAAAGCAATCGGTCTCCAAAATCCCCAAGTCTTATCGCGATCCGATGTCCCCGACGCGAGAAAATCACTTAAGTGCCGCAGCGAACCATAGAAAAGGACAAGCGTGGCTCCCAGTCTGCCTACAATACGAGACTTGAAGAGCAGCTCGCCTAGCGTCGTGACTAGGTACTAGCATGCTAATGAGAGCGAGGGTGTATAGGACATCAACGCTCCACGCTAGATTCAGTCCAAGAAATTGCAGATTGCCGGCCTGAAAAAAGAATAGAAACTGAGTTGACTGGCTAACGTGCTCTGGAAATGCGTCAGGAAAGCTACGACCAAGAGCGACACTTTGGGCTATGGAAAGTTGTCGAGCGAAATCGCCGGTCTCCTTCGCACAGAGGCGTAGCGCGCCCTGTTTATTGACAGAGAGGGTCCCGATCAGCAGAAGGCACGCCAAAGTAAACAGCGCGCCTAGCGTGATCCAGTCCCACGCCGGCGATCCCGGCGTGCTCGACGCAATCGTGCTCACTCTTGGAGCTTTTTTAGCCAGCCACCAGATTGCGCCAGGCGCGGTCGCGAAAAACAGGAAGTCTGTAAACAGCAAAGGTTCAGACGTATGGGCAAAACCCAGCCCCGCCAGATACGTGAACCATGTGCTGAGCAACATGCCAACCAGGATGGCTGCCGCCCAACGGTGCGGCACGGATACAAATCGATAATAGCGCCGAGAAACGAGGTCGCCTAAGGCTATGCCCAATGCCAAATAGATCAGAGCTAACATACCTCAAGCCGGATAACTCGATAAATGTTATCGGCTGGAGGCCGGTGTTTGTTCCAGATCGATTGTGCTTACGCGATTCCCGGTCATGTTCAGCACGTAAAGCTTTCGGCCTGTCAAAACCAGCGCCGATGGCCCTTCGAGTTTATCTGGTGGCTTTGGCGTCAAACTGCCAAGTCTGGTTCCGTTCAAATCAAAAATAAACACGGCGTTCATGTGTGCGCTGGACGCGTATAGCCGGCCTGCACGCGAATCGATGGCCAAGTCTTCAAAGCCCGACGGCTCTCCCCATTCAGGCACTGACCATTTGCTTAAAAACTTCCCATTCTGGTCAAAAATCTGTATCCGTTTGTTTCGCGGATCGGCGACATAAACTTTATTGGTCGCAGGATCGACCACGACGGAAGTATGGTCCCTGAATTGTCCATCGCCACTTCCGGCGCGTGCCCCAAGTCGCAAGGACCTGGCCATCTGGGCTGAACTTAACAATTCGAGTGTGACCCTGATCGACAACATAAATCGAGCCATCAGGACCGATTGTGATCCTTCGTGGGCCATAAAATCCCGCATCGGGACCTTTCCACTCGGCGATGAAAGTCCCGTCGGAAGCTAGCTTCTGGACGCGGTGATTAGAGGCCTCCGCTACGTAGATGTTGCCCGCGCGATCAACTGCGATTCCATTCGGCTCTCCGAGTTGCCCGTGGCCTTTGCCTCTGGTTCCTATGCTGGTGACGAAAGTTCCGTTCGGCGAGAATTTCTGAATGCGACCATTAATTGTGTCAGCGATCAGGATGTTTCCGTCGCCATCAACCGCAATTCCAGCAGGAGAATCAAGTTGCGCCTTACCAGTTCCCTTTCCGCCTTTGGACATGTCAGTTATCCTTTCGGGCAAAGGATTGAGCGGGGGAAGCTGGGTCCCTGGCGCCTGAAGAGGAGTCTCAGGAAATGCGCTGACGCGTTGCTGAAACTGCTGAATGTTCTTGTTAGGAATGTTCAATACTTGAAACGTCCTGACTCTTCCCCCAAAGGAATATGAAATGGAGTCCTCTGTTCCAAGGTCCCGGAGCGATTCGAACCTTTTGATAATCCTTTCGGTTTTTGGATCGCGTTCCCAAATCAGCTTTAGATCTTTGTTGGCCGGATGGTAAGTTGCGACGGCCTTTTTGTTCGCGTTCCATACATCCTGTTCGGTCATCACGAAGAAAAACGGGTACCCGCCACAAAAGGACAGAATCTTGTCGTCATCGTAATCATGCAAAAACAAATGAATGATTGAATAAGCGTCATCCTGGCAGACGAATGTGTCATACGGGGCATCCGGAATTCCTGCAATGCGGTTGAACTCATTGTGCTCCAGGTGAGGAGGACCGGGATGTTCCTGCCCGGCAACGACATGTCTTAGGAAACGCGAGACAGCGACCTCACGTTGTGCGTAGTAGTGAATCGAAAACGGATCTTTGGTTTTACTGTAGATGTATCGAACGGATGGGACCAGGCCATCGAGCAGTATGAGCGCCGCCACGGCACCGAGAACAACTTGCACGCCGGGCCACCGTCGCAGCTTCAATATCCAAGCGATTGAGAAGCTCATCAGGATCATCCAAAATGGGATTGGCAGAAGCAGCCGGTTCTCGATGGCCTTTGCAATGAACGCTCCGAAAACCGGAATTGTCGCCAGGAACACAATTTCGAAATCGCTTCTCCCAGACTGCGAGTACGGCTCCCGGAACTAACAACCAATAATACGGTAGAGGAATGGGCAGAGTATCTGGAATAAAGAACCGCATGGCTGGGACACTAAAAAAGCAGCTCCGAAGTTGGTCGATAAAAGGCCTGATTCCGACTGGAAACGGGGCTGACTGCATCGCATGCCGGAAATCGCGCAGAAAACTGGCTTCATAAAGCGTGTAGTTTTCGCGGTTGAACGCGATATAAAGAAGGATGGAAGCGCCGCCCGCTAGAAAGCCATAGCCAACAAAAGCCAGCGAGGTCCATGTGACCCGGCGCTTTAAGGGTGTCCAGTAACATAGCGCATACAGCGGTGCAGCAATCGCCAAGCCCAGCAGATATTGCTTCCCGGATATCGAACTGGCCAAACAAAGGCCAGCAGCGATGCCGCCGAGCGAGAGACAAAACGGCGAGCCGTTCCTAAATCCTACGTGCAGAAAGTAGAGCGAGACCACAGCCAAAGCCACCGCCATCGGATACCGGTATCCAGCAAACGTGTAAACGAACGCGAACGGCAGAAAATTAAAAACGAGGGCGGTAACCGAAGTGACAATATAAGAGCGAAAAAACAGATCGACGAGGAGGAGAGTGAATACAAAGGTCGTTAACCAAATAACAAACAATGCTGCTTCATACGACAAGATGTTAAATCCGAACAGGCGAAGGAATCCCCATACATAATAATGAAACAAGGTTTCCCGCGAAATCGGGAAGTGAAGCCATGCGGCTTGGTATGGATGACCGATAACATAGGTTTTCAGGTACCAGAGATCCCAGCCGGACTCATCGAAAAGGGCGTCTCCGTTCCACGGCGCTGTCCTGAAATTCCAAAGGTGCGAGACTACAAAAAACAAAATCCAAAAGAGAAAGAACGCCGCTTTTGGGTTTACCAAGGACCTGAAACGGCCAGCCAGTTCGCGCGGGGTTGCTGTAAAAGCGGCGAGCAAAAAGAGCATACTGAGCAGCCACCCGATGGGCTGCCATGGATCTCCCCAAGTCGCTTCATGATAGTGCGCAGTAGCACCAATGACGCAGATCACCAGGCTGGTGACTGACAAGGCGAGCAACAGAGTCCTTGGCCTAAGGAGTCGCGCTTTTCCCAGAGCTAACTTCATAACCTTGATGTCATTCTGAGCAACGCGAAGAATCTCAGATCAATTTTCGAGCGATCGCGCATCGGAACGAGTTCAGAGATGTTTTGCTTCGCTCAACATGACAGCTCCATTTGTGGAATGAGTTCTAGCCCATCACAGTTACGTGATGCAACGGCGCGCTGTTCTGTTTACAGATCAATGACAGTAACGCGATTCCCCAGCATGTTCAGGACGTACATCTTTCCGTTTGCCAAAGCGAGTGCCGATGGCCCATCGAGTGTCTCCGGAGGTTTTGGATGCAAGCTGCCAATCCTGTTTCCATTCAAATCAAAGATGAGCACCATGTTCATATGCGTGCTCGAAGCGTACAGGCGACCCGTTTTCGGGTCGATGGCAACGTCTTCGAAGCCATACGGGCCTCCCCATTCGGGCACTATCCATTTCGTGACAAACTTGCCATCAGAATCAAACACCTGTATCCGCTTGTTGCGCGGATCGGCAACGTAAACTTTGTTGGCCGTAGGATCGACTGCAACTGAAGCGGGATCGTCGAACTGGCCATCACCACTTCCTTTGCTGCCCCAGACCTTCAGTACCTGTCCATCCGGCCTGAACTTAACGATTCTCGTGCGGCCCTGATCCACGACATAGACCGAATCATCGGGGCCGATGGCGATCCGGCGCGGTCCGTAGAATCCCACGTCGGGACCTTTCCACTCGGCGATTAATTTGCCGTCAGCGCTTAGTTTTTGTACACGATGATTGCCCGCATCCGCTACATAGATATTCCCGGTGCTATCAACGGCGATGCCGTTCGGCGCCTCCAACTGTCCCGGCCCAGAGCCTTTGATTCCTATGATATCGAGAAATGTACCCGTAGGCGAGAACTTCTCGATACGACCATTGTTGGTATCGGCAATGAGAAAATTCCCATTGCGATCAACAGCAATTCCGACGGGAAAATCAAATTCGCCTTTGCCGGTACCCCTGCCTCCGTCAAACATGTTACTAACAGCTTCAGGTAACGCCGTGAGATTGGGAGGCGCATTCATCCGGCACCTTGTAAATTGTCATTGAGTTGTACTTGTTTTGCTTGTCCTCAAAGACTTTCGGAAAATAAGTGGCGTAGAGCTCTTCGTTCGGTCGCTTGATGAACTGCGCCTGGCGAACCGCACCATCAAACGCCACGTACTTGATCCCATTCTCTTTCAAAAGATGAAATACTTTCCAAGGATCCCTGCTCTCGAACAAACTGATGTAAACTCTATCACGCTTGGTCGCGTCGTAACCAGCTCCCCAGGAGTAGTACGGCCATCCGTAAAACACGCGACGTCCAGCCATGAGGATAGGATGGTTAACAAATCGGTCTGTCAGAAAAATCTCTCGTGGCGTTGTGTTTTTCTTCAGCCAGTCGATGAGAGGATCATCCTTATAAGTAACTTCGCTCCAGCCCGTGTTATGAATTGGGAAAAAATCAATGATGCCGCCCGGGATGGTCAGCATAAGCAGAGCTATCGCAACGAATTTCGCCGGCACGGTGGTTCCCCCCAGTGAGAGATGCCATAAACGCCAGAAACCGAAAGCAACAAACAGGTTCGCAACGATAACCCAGATGTGTATAAACTTCTGATTAGCCAGGACCTCAATGGTGAACTGGAAAGAAAAAGCAACTGCAAGGAGACTGAGAAATGCCACAAACACGCGCCTTTGGATGCTGTTCGCAAAAATCAGCGCCACCGCGATTAATGCCCACTTAAAACCAAAGGTAAATCCAAGGTATTTGGTGACATTCTCGAAGGTAGGATGGTCTATCGTATAACCCCAGTGAAGGAGCTTCGGCATTTGGGCTCTACCACTC
Organism: uncultured Verrucomicrobiae bacterium; assembly: GCA_963825355.1. Lineage (GTDB taxonomy): Bacteria > Verrucomicrobiota > Verrucomicrobiia > Chthoniobacterales > UBA10450 > Udaeobacter. The sequence continues at coordinate 311,188 of CAWGSY010000018.1, forward strand.
CCGGTGCTCAGGTAAAGCATCTGGGGCAGCGCAATCACACCGGAGGTTATAGCTAGGAACAACATCTGTCCTCGCAGGGAGAACAGAAGGAACAAGACTCCTAAAACCGCCGCTGCTGCAAGAAACACAGCACTGTTGAACATGGGTAACAGCCCAAGCAATGCGCCTGAGAAAATGAACGGAGGCAAACTAGCGAGAAAAGGCTCCCGCGTTATGCTCCTTTCCTGGACCGGTTCCATGGCTGCTGCCACGGCAGGTACCTCGGCCTGCGGTTCCCGGACGTCTTCGGGCGCACCCTGGTTGCCGGTAACCGGCATACTCCCCGATGTCTGGAGATTCCCTTGGCTCAGTAACCGAGATACTCCCGATGTCTGGCGATTCGTCTGGCTGGGCGACGGCCATGTTAGCAGCAGCGCGTGCCTCAGCCCGTTTAGCTGCCACCGCGCGGTAGCGGATCACGAGAAAAAGCAAAACGAGCAGGAATATCCCGATAGCGGTAGCGAAGTGTCGCTGGTTGAGATAGGTCACCTGAGACCACGTGCCCCAAGCTTCGCCGCGATAAGGAAAGATCGTCTGAAGATAGTCCCGTTGATTTTTGATCGCTTCAATTGCCGCGCGCACTGAAGCTTGTTTTTGAAGAAACGGGACGTAAGAGAGCGATCCGAAAAAGAAAAAGAGCAGCGATCCAAGGCGCCCGACTGCGCGCGAATTGAAAAGCACCTCCCCCAGCGTCATGACGATTACAAGCATCGCTACAAGCGTGCTGATGCTGAGAAGATTCAAACTCCATGCAGGGTTAAGCCCGAGGAATTCAAGATTGCCAGCCTGAAAATAGAATAAGAAGTGGTAACGGATCCGGTCGCCGGAAAAGTGCGGATACTCCGTCGGAAAATTGTGTCCTACGGCAAAGCTTTGGATCAACGCAGTGTTCGGTCCAAAATCGCTATATTCAGGGTTAGCGATCCGGAGTTTACCGCCGCTGGTATTGAACGAGGCAAACATCATCCACGATACAAGGACAACGTATCCGGCTATCAGTAGCCAGTCGGCTATGCTCGATCCCTCGGGGCGTGTGAGATATACATTGGGTCGCTCGTGATAAGCTTCGCCCGAAGTGGTTTTAAGAATTCTGCCTTTCCATTTAGGCCAGGACAAAAGCGCAATCGCCCCTGCAAAGAACAGCAGATTGGCCCATAAAAGGGGTTGTCGAGTCCAGAAGAAAGCCAGCCCCGCCAGAGTACGTGAACCATGAGCTTACCACCAAGCCAACGAGGATTGCTGCGGCACACCGGTGTGCCCTCGACTCAAATTGGTAAAACCGCCGGCAAAGAAAATCCCCGACAAAAACAGCCAGCGCAAAATAAATCAGAGCCAGCATACTCAAGTCATCACCGAGTTACTACCCGCATTTGTCGTCAACATGGCAGACACAGGCGCCAATCGTAAACGCACGATTTTTTTCGTCAAACACAGCATTTCTGACCGCGGATGACACCGATGAAACGGATGGATTCTCTGGCGATGGTCACAAAACGTACGGTTGCTGCTAAACACATGATATTCTAAGTTTACCCTGGCATGAACGAGCTAGTCTTTGAAGTGACTCAGGAAGCCGATGGTGGATTTTGCGCGGAATGTTTGACGGACAGCATTGTGACGGAGGGCAACACGTGGGAGGAGTTGCGCAAAAACGTGCAGGAGGTAGTACGCGCATTCTACTTTGATCAGCCCGAGAAACTTCCCTCGCGTATCCGGCTCCACTTCATGCGCGATGAAGTGCTCGCCTGCGCATGAGACTCCCGCGCGACGTCGGCTGACGCACGCTGGTCAAAGCGCTCTGCCACGATTGGGATTATCACGTGGTCAACCAGGAAGGCAGTCACATCATTCTTCAGACCGACTCGCCATCTCCTCAGCGCATATCGGTGCCAGATCATAATCCGGTGCGAATCGGGACTCTCAACAGCCTTTTGCGGCTCGTCGCTTCTCACAAAGGCGTTGAGCGTGAACGTATTCTGCGCTCGTTGTGAACGAAACGGAATTACGCTTGAATTGTGTCGGTCCAAAGAAATAACCACGTCGCTATTCCGTTAATCAAGATCGAGACGGCGAAAAGTGAGACTTCGGTGACGGTTATCCTGGGTGGTCCGTTGCCTGTTAACAATAGAAACATCCACGGAAGAAGAATCATGGCGTAGCGGTAAGAGAATTGCCACCCACCCGGATTTCCATGCAACCAAAGCACGAACGTGATCATCCCAATCGCAATCCACGATATGGTCCTATACCTACCGCCAGCCCTGAAGAGGAGGAAAAGGAGCGGGGTGGTAAGAAAAATGGAGCACCCAAAGGGCGGAAAACTAAGGAACGGAAAGTTGGGGTCGTCGCGGAAACCTTCGAATAGCATTGTGTTGACGTTCCACGGAATCGAATGGAACGAAAACAGCCCGTGAGCGTACCAAGGTTCGTCCGGCACTTCAGGAATATGCAAGTAGCCAAAATCGGCGATTGAATGAAACCGGGCCAAATTATAAGCGCCAGTCAGCAGTGCCAATGCTACTGGCAGGGTTAAAAAGTCGAAGACCACTGCGCCGTTCAAACGAATCGCTTGCTTAAAGTTTTTCCAACGGAGCGCAGCCCCCTTCGGAACATCCAATTGTGACGCTGACGATCCAGACGTTGTAACGCAAATCGCTTTTGATTTCTTGTTCCGGCGTGCTCGGCGCCTGCCCTACAGACGTCGGTTTGCGCCAGAAAAGATAAAGGTAAAAAGGCGCTGTGAGGAGGAGCTCTGTCCGATTTCCAAAAGCAAGAGCGAAAAATGCCCCCGCGATGAATGGAGACGGTCGCACCAAGGTGAAATAGAGAGCTGCGGTTTCTCCCAATAACGCGAGACCGAGAGCGATTTGCCACGCACCGCCCATCCCAAGATTACACCAGGTCCAGGTTGCAAATACCGGGAACAACGCCAACAAAATTCTCCGCAAGAGCGGATTCGGTTTGAGGCAGGCGTAGTCGGGTCCGAATGCTTTCGCGAGTTGAAAGAAGAAATACACGCAAGCTCCGGCGATCAACGCAGCCAGAATGCGAGCCGGAAAATCGTGGATCAACGACACTTTTTGTAGCAGTGCAACCGGCAGCATGCTGAACACGGCGCCCAGCGGAAACGCGGAATAATATCGATTCCCGTACGGAATCATCTCATTGAGCCACTCGGGCGGCTTCTCGCGAAGACCAAGATCGCCGTGCAGAAATGCCGAAGCGATCTCGGCGGTATAATCCAGATCGTGCAGCGTCGGATTTATCGAGAAATAGAACGCGAGCGCAGCCAACAGCGACAGGGTGGCTGCGATCCAAAATTGTCGGACAGTGTCACGCCGTTCGTGAGCCGTCATGATTTTTTCACTTTCTTTTTTCTTGCGAATGTCGCCCCAAGAATTTTTCCCAGGCCGCTCTTGTTTCCCCGGGCACGTTTTGATCGGCGTCAATCAGCCAGGAAACGGTCGCAAGCGAGTTCACGACGACCGAGAGAGCGATTAGTCCGATCAATACATAACGTGACCGGTGCAAGGCCACTCCGCCCGACATGAGAAAAATGACGAGACAGAAGATCAGGAAAGGATAGAGATCGGCGGAGTAGCGCTGGGCGAGCGCATAATACGACATGATACAGACAAATTGGGCAAAGAGAGCAATGGCTATACCCCGCTCGAATGTGTGGGCGCCACTCTTTCGGACGAGATAAACAATTCCCATAAAGGCTCCGAAAATAAGCCAAGGAGAACACCACACCAGAGAGATATACACTTCGCTGAAGTTGTTGGAAAAGAGAGAGGGGTAGTCATACGAATGGCGATCTGCCACGAAGAAAGGCGACTCGAGTCGAAGCGATGGAAGCCGCACGCTGAAGTAATCAGCGAAACTGTAGGGAATTCGGCGCAGACTAAATATGCCGAATTTGTGAGCAAACTCGCTGTGAGTTGGGTTGATGTAATAGTCGTAGTTCACTCCGATAAGGCTCCCGAATCGTGCATAGCTTAGCCAAAGATAGAAAACCAGTGCGGCGCCAACCGGGAGAACCAGCGCCGCGAAATTGATTGTTCGATTTTCCGGCCGAATTCGCAGAGCAAGTAATGGTGCGATCAGGATGAAAGGAGCGCCGAAGGTGACCCGTGACAATAAAGCACCACCGGCACACAGCGAGAATCCCAGTAGCATGCGTGTCTGCGTGCTACCCTCGGTGTGTTGCGAGCGGAGGGCGAAGAACAGTGCGCCCAGCGATAAGGCTAGGCCCCAAATGATGGCTTCGTCGTAGATGGAAAGATTCCCGAGCAGCAAGAGCAAGGGCGAGCCGAGCGCGAATCCGACAACGCACGCGTTACCTAGCCAGTTACGTGCGGTCGCTGAAAGCCTCGATGAACATAAGGCTGTGCGCACCAGGCCGGCAAAGGCAAACAGCGCGATAACTCCAGCGGAAAATCCTGAAATACGGGACCATTTTCCGTGTCCTGAAGGGCAAATGAAATTTAGTGGAATGCGAAGGAGGGCTGGGAACGGACCAAAGTACATGCGCACGTGGCCGTTCACGATCATTGCTTCATGCCCGATGGCCTCGGCATCGACGTCCACGTTCCCGCGCAGAAAATGTTCCGCCTGTGAATCGTAGGCGCCGCCGAGCACTTCCTTAACAAAGACTTGCCGGGCACCTGTTGTGACGAACACCCAAAGAAGCGCGCTCAACAGCAACGTGAGCGGCAGAAGCCGGGGAGCCACGGGCGAACTCAGAGGAAGCTGATTATTTTCTGAAATCGAGCGCGCCTTTTTTAAGGGCGAACACGTAGCCAACCATCAGGATCGAAATAAAACTAAGCATGCTCCAGAAAATCGTGCTGCCTTGCTTGATTGAGTCGCGGTAAACAACTGCCCACGGATACATAAACACGATCTCCAAGTCGAACAGGATGAAGAGCATTGCCACCACATAGAATTTCACGCTGAAGCGCGGCTGCCGTTCGCCTTGCGGAATCATCCCGCATTCGTAGGCGGTGTCTTTCGCTCGTGTGCGTCTTCCACGTTTACCCACCAGGACGCTGACGAGTAGTGCCGAAACAGCAAACAGCGCGACAACGATGATTTGCAGGAGGACCGGCAAATAGTCGCGCAGCATCCGGAAATTTGGTCTGAAGCCAGTTCGTCCTGAAAAGCCAGCTTACTTCACGCCGGCCAGATGACCATTCTGTTGTGCAATTGCCTGAGCCAGAGCCGCCGGCAAACCTTTGTATTTCTTGCCATTCTTTTTGACGGCACCGCGCGCGACGAGGTTTTGCAACTTCTCGTAGGCTCGCAGCCGCAGCATTTCCTCGCCGCCGCTAGCAGCGTTTCGCGCCCGAAGATTCTCGTGCACGATGTCGAAGAGCTGCTTGAACTCGAACGACGAGCGCCTGGAGAGGACAGCAACCAGCTCCTCAGTTACCAGATCGGGAACACGACGGGAGAATGCATTTTTCTTTAGAATAGCCATAGGGCCGACACGGTAGCAGATTTTTGAGAAATTGCAGCAGTTTTCTTTCGCTTTTGTTAGGGAAACTCAAGCAGTGCCGGAATGGCACAGCCGAGGCGTAAGGCCCGACAGTTTTGTGAGTTCTGGAACGGGCGAAGCGCAGAATTTCGCGCTTTCAGGGTGTTGGCGATGGACTCGTTGCTGGGGGAAGCGCTGTAGCCGGCGCAGTTAAACCAACGTGCCGCGCAGCCGCGGTCCCGAAACTGCTAAAAATCGCAATGCCTATTCCTAATTGATCCAACGTGATGGGCCCGATTGACTCAGCCATATATCCGTCGCCGTCGTATCGCTGCGAAGAGACAATAGGGCTCAAATGTTTGGTAATGACTTCCGGTGCTGGAAGTTTGCTGGGATCGATCGAGCCAGCAACGGCGGGCACGAATGCCGCAGCCATTAACAACATCGGCCGAAGCGAAGCGTCGAGCCGCGTATACAACTGCGCCATATCGATGTACGCGAAAAAGTTCGTGGGCTCTGGAAGCAGGCGCGCCGCGGCCTTGTAAGTTTGAAAGTCTGCAAGTTCAGACGAGCTACCACGCGCGCTCTTAATGGCCTCTTCCACCGACGTGGGATCCAAACCGGCGATTAGAATCCGATCTGACAAAGCGATCGTAGGGGTGATCGCTACGAAGCTCGCAGCAGATTGCTTTGAAAAATAGCGGACGTCATCTTTCTCAGTAGCTGTCCATGAACCCTCGTCCTCGGCCCTTAAGAGCACTTCCATGATCTGCCGTGCTTTGGTCGCGTCAGTTACTGGCAAGGTCACAAGTAGCGACGGCCAATGCCCGCCTGAAGGCCAATTAGCCAGGGATCCGAGCTCGATGCCGAATGCCGCTTTCCAATCCGCGGCAGTTATCCCGCTATCACTAAGCGCCTGAAAAATCTTCGTACCCGCAAAGGCTGCCGCCTGATTGAGAGTGTCCATTCTTTCCCCGAGATTCAGCAGCATCGCGAGGTAAAAGAATGTGTCCTTCGTTCCCAGAGACAACGACGACCGAGTGAGCGTCGTGTTCTGTTCCAGCTTTGGCATGCCCAGGAAAAGCACGTCGTGCATTTTTCCGTTCTCGAATCGGATCGAGCCGGTAACGCAGCGCATTTTCTCGAGCATCGTGCCCTCACCTGGAGCCGGGGTTGAACCAACAGCAGCACGCAACGCCGCGAGCCGCTGCGAGAATGCCTTTGGCTGCAGATAAAAGAATGCCACGTCGTTAGAGGGCCGGCGCGAAATGGCTGCACGATACACCTCGTCCTTGTCGAGCATGTTATTTAGATCTGATGAACGGCGATCGGCACGATCGAGCAGTGCCTGCATGTCCGCCGCATCTGTCGTCACAAAAAACCAGGGAGCATCATATGCGGTCGCAATAGTGAACGAACCCGTCTTGGTCGCCTCGATTTCGTGGCCTTGATACTGCACTTTCTCGCGCTTGGGGTTGGAATTTTGGCTGGTTAACATCGAGCGCCACTTGCTGATGATGCGCTCCGCTTCTTCCTGGCTGCCGCGAAAATGAAAGCCACCGATGAATTTTGGATTGTTATTGTCGATAGAGGTCAGCGCGACGAAGGCGTTCTTGGGTGCGAGCTGCTCGATGTCCAGAAGTGTTTGGGATACCGCATCCGTTTTCGCAACGTTGCCGAGCGGCTTGCGCAGAAACTCCTGGACCGCAGGCTCGCTGTACAACTGATAAATGTCGCAGTGCTGCCATTCATCGCGAGCGCGATTGAAGTCCGGGATCTGCGCTACAAAAATGGTGTCGCGCGGCAGAAGCCCGGCCACTGAAGCGCTTGAAGATCGTTTCGAAAATTGCCAGTAGTACCAACCGGCAAATGCAGCGACGGCCAGCGCGATTAAAAGGAACAGAATTCGCTTCATAAAGTTAGCTGCCTCACCACAAGTGGATGCTGGATACTCGATGGTCGATGGGCGTTCAATACAAATCCCCGGTTCCGTCGATCAGCGTTATTTCATCCGTTACGCGCGCGGATGAAATTGGCGATGCACAGCCTTCAGCCGTTGTTGATCGACATGCGTGTAGACCTGTGTGGTCGATATGTCCGCGTGGCCGAGCATCTCCTGGATTATTCGAAGGTCCGCGCCGTTGCTCAGCAGATGCGTTGCGAAGCTGTGCCGCAGAAGGTGAGGATAAACATTCTTTTCCAGTCCGGCGCGTTGCGCGTGCTTTTTCACGATCTGCCAAATCCGCGCTGTGGTTAATTTCGTGCCGCGTTCAGACAGGAAAATTTCGCTGCTCGTGCGCGGCTTTACCAATTTTGGTCGCTCGGTAGACAGATATGCTGCCAGCGCTTCGCATGCTTTTCGCCCAACGGGCACCAAACGTGTCTTGTTTCCTTTACCAGTCACGCGCACGATGCGCTGTTCGAAATTGAAATTTTCCAGTCGCGCATTTGCCAGCTCTGAAATGCGCAGCCCGCTTGCGTAAAGCAGCTCGATCATCGCCCGGTCGCGTAACCCGTGAACGGCTTTGGTGTCGATTTTTTCCAGGAACTGCTCCACTTGCAATTCGTTCAAGGTTTCCGGGAGATAGCGCTCTATCCGAGGCAGCGCCAATGCTTCGGCCGGATCACGCTCGATGATTCGTTTGCCGGCGAGAAACCGAAAAAAAATCTTAAGCGCAACCACAACCAACTTGATCGAAGAGGCCGAAAGGCCGGCGCGTTTCCGGTCCGCAAGATATTCACTCATGATCGGCAGAGTCATGCCGCGTGGATGAGTGATTTTTTTCTTCGTAGCGCTCCATTGCGCGAATTCGTTCAACGATCTTTGGGTCGAAAGCTGATAGTTTTCGGAAAGACCACGTTCGACCGCGAGAAAACGAATGAACGCATCGATCCAATCTTCCATCGCGGCAATGCTAGATCAGCGGTGTATAGTGACTAGTAGAAATTTGTGTCACCGTTCGTCTGCGCTGTATCTCCCAACCGCGAAGTTATTGACAAGCGAACAATGAGTATCCGATGTTCGGTACGATGAGCTTGGATCTCAACACCATTCTGAAGGATTGGCCCTACGAAAGCGGCACGGTTAAAGTGCGCAAAATAACCGGGCTCGATGGTCGTGAAAAATTGCAGCTGCGCGTTGACCTCGGCGTGTTGCAAATGGAAATCACCGGACGACCCGACGGCCGGCGTCCTCATAATTGCGAATCGCTCCTGGAGTACCACCGGAAGCGCGCAACGCGGTCTGAGCAGAAAGGCGAGGCCTACGAGCTTACGCCTGAGCAATGCGCGGAGCTGCAACAGGAAGGCATCCAATATTATCATCGGTATCTGAGCCTGTTTCAGATTAACGATTTCGAAGGCGTGGTGCGCGATACACAGCGGAATCTCGACCTTTTTACTTTCGTCAACGACCACACAGACCGGGAGGATTTCTCCTGGAGTCTGCAACAGTTTCGGCCGTACGTGCTCATGATGAATACACGCGCCAAGGCTTCCATGATTCTTGCTCAAGGAAAATTTGCCGACGCCATAGCGGAAATTGAGCGCGGTCGCGAAGCGATTATGGATTTTCTGCAACAGTCGAACTTCCCGGAGTTGGTCTCGAAAAGCGCGGAGATCGCGTTTCTTGACGAATGGCTTGAGGAAGTGAAATCGAAACGCCCTCTGTCGAAGCTGGAGGTCATGCAGCGCGAAATGGAAACGGCGATTGGGAAGGAACTTTACGAGCGCGCTGCCGAGTTGCGCGACGCAATCAAACTGCTCAAAACGCAGAAGCAGGTGTAAGCGGCAAGGAACGACGGCTTTCCAGCCGTCGGGTTGGACGGACGGCTGCCCAAGCCATCCCTCCTTGGATCTCAAAGGATGTGTTCGCGATTATCCGACCGAAGCCGAATCGTCTTTATCTGCAAGTCGTGCCGGGCTCGAACAAAACGCACGGTTTTGCTTTTGGCTCGCATGAGAATCGAGTGAGTGATTGCCGTGACGCCGGCGCGCGCTCGCACACCGGGAAGAAGCGCGCTGTCGCTGATGCCGGTCGCGCAGAAAATGATGTTCTGCCCGTTTGCCAGATCGTCTGCCGCATATATGCGATCGAGATCTTGCTCATGGCCGTCGGCGATCAGACTTTTTCGCTCCTTTTCGTCGCGCGGCCACATTCTGCATTGCATATCGCCACCGAGGCATTTGATCGCAGCAGCCGCCAGCACCGCTTCGGGCGAACCGCCGATGCCCATATAAAGATCGACGTCGGACTCGTGTAACGACGGCGCGATCGCCGCGGCAATATCGCCGTCTCCGATCATCCGCAGCGACGCACCTGCCGCGCGAATTTGTTCTACGATTTCTTTGTGACGCGGACGGTCCAACATCATTACCGCCACATCCTGCACGCGCTTGTTTACGGCGTGCGCAACAATTGCCAGCATTTCAGCGATTGGCATATCGAGGTGAAGTGAATCGCCGCGTTTCTTCATGTACTCGATCACGCGCGGCCCATACGCCAGCTTTGACATATAAAACGAAGGGATGTCGCGCAGCGCCACCTTCACGCCTTCCTCAGGGCTGGCGGCCGCGATGCAACTGATCGAATTAGGCGCGCCCTTGGAAATGTTCGTCGTTCCATCGATTGGATCGAGCGCAATATGAAATTCCGGCGAACCCGGATACCACGTGCCGAGTTGTTCGCCTTTGAAAATGCCCGGCGCATTATCCTTGATTCCCTCGCCGATCACCACTTCGCCGCAGATGTTCATTAGATCGAACATGCCGCGGATGGCGTCACTGGCTGCCGCGTCCGCGGCTTCCTTATCGCCGCGCCCGAGCCAGCGCAACGAGTTCAGCGCTGCTGCTTCAGTTGCGCGCACAAAATCCAGCTCGATGACGCGCTCAATGTCGTGATAATCTTGTTTCGGCAATCGCAGAGCCATGGATCGTTGATCTTCACGCAGGTCGCGCGCGATGACAAGGCGGCAGGAGTGGCAGCTTTCCAGCCGTCGTCCTTTGTGGATCAACGGCTGCCGAAACGATTGCTCTCCGTGACCGCACGCGTGAAAGGCGGGTGTCGAAGCTACAATGTATTGCGGGTTTCAAGCAGACCGTTTTCCGTAGACGGTCGCCTTTGGCCTAACGAGTGGGCCCGCCCACCGCTCGTTCCGTTGCACGCGATTATTTTCCCGTTCCGGGAACTTCCTCTGAATGTTCGTGCTCGCTATGACCATGCAGCGAGGGGCGGATGCGAAGGAAAAATTGGAACGCGTAGCCGAGATCGTCGCCGTAGTAGCGATCCAGAGAATCGGGGCGGCCGTTGATGGTGAATTGGGTGCCGACGCCGATGTCGATACCTTGGCCATGTGATAAGTCGCGGACGTACCCAAGCGAGTAGCCGCTCACTGGAAAAATTTCGGATTCGTCGACGGGCTTGAGGACGAGTTCGTGCCCGGATTTTTGCACGCGTTCCCAACGCAGATAAACAGTGTTGCGGCCTCGCTGGTAATCGGATTCAACCAGGAAGGACTGCGTTGTGCCCTCACCTGTGTCGTGGTTTTGACCCCAAACGAGTGTGTTCGACCAATTGTTGTCGCGTCCGAGCGGGAGGTTGTAAATGACCGACGCGGTGGTGCGATGCCGTTTCACGTCCGGCTCGAGAGCTTCAGGGCTCTTGATGTAACCGTACGAAACCTGCAGCGCCAGATTTCGTGTTGGGTTCCAGGAGAGGCGTCCGCTGTATGAATCAAAACGCGGCCGGTCGAAATCGTAACGGTCTTCGTCCGGCTCGCGCCCGGTGAAGATGCTGCCCTCGAGTTTCATCCCGCCGAAGCGGGACCACTGCACACCGAGCGTCGCAACGCCAAACGTGATGTGCGTGGAGTCCTGCCAGTGATGTCCGATCGGCGCATCAGGGTCGTCCATTGCCGATGGACGATGCATGAATGCTGGCGGACCGAGCGCCGGTTCACCAGGATAACCGAAGTAGAAGTACGCGCTGAGATCGTGCTCGAACTTTTGCGAAAGGCTGAACGAAAGTTCGTCGAAGAGATCGTGCGGATGTTGGCGGTCGTGCAGTGCCTCGCCGTTCCATGACTCACCGGTTTGAAACAGAAGCGGATAACCGCGTCCGCCTTCAGTGAGCGGATCGAGGCTCATCATTAAGCGAGAACCGAATTGGGTAGAGTCGCCAAATGGGTGGGAAAACATTGCCATGAACCAGTTCGGCGCATCGATTCGATCGTCGCCCCGCCGCGTGCTGACGTTCGTGTAGCGCGGGAAAATCGCGCCGTGCAACATCAGCATATCCTCGCCGAACATGAACATGCGGGCGTAGATCGGCGATGAGTCCGGCAGCCAACTTGTGCCCGAGCCTTCGCGGCTCATGGGATCGGCGAGATCGATCGTGGAATGCATTTCCATCTGCATTTGTTCGTGCTCGCGTGTCGCCGCTGCGACTGAAGGCGCCTGATCGTGCTCATGTCCAGAGCGATTGGGGTCAATCGCCCCTACCTTCGACGTAGAGCGTTGGACGCCTGCTGGCGATTTATCGGACTTGGACGTCTGCTCGCGATTTATCGGAGTTCGACGTTTCTTTTCCTTTATCGGAACGAGTTTCATTCCGCATTTCGGACAATTTCCCGGATGATCAGTTATGACTTCGGGATGCATTACGCAGGTGTACTTCTGCACCTTTTCTTGCTCCTGATCATGCGCGTGCTCGATTTGCGGGCGATTGAGGTCAATCGCCCCTACCTGCGCGATGACATCTGTCCCGAGCGCGATAGCCAGAGCTATGGGCATGATCAGTTTGTTCACGCGTGATTTGGGAAATTCTGATTGCACGTTTCGTCCTCTGCGAAGCGCACTGAACCGTCGGAGCTAAGGTGAGCGACAAGAGTTTTCGGCGAGGGCGCCGAAAACGGCACGCGAGTCGCGTGCGCTCCCCAGAAGACGTGAATCTTCGCGATTAGGCGCGGCTCGGCGGAGCGTGAGCGAGAAGACTCGACTGCAAGATCAATTCAGCGAACGAAAATGCGCCGGGTGGTCCGGTGTCGACTAATAGCGGCGCAACAGCTCGCAACGAAGACGCAACGAACACGCTCGCCTGAATAGGAAAATTCGCATCGCAGAATTTTGCATCGTCGCGTGCCCAATCTTTTGTTTTCGCAAAAACAACGGCGCGCAAAACCTTGCAACATTGTATCTGCGAGGATTGTTCTTTTTGCTTGGCGGGTTTGGAGTGAAACGGGCACTCGGTTTGTGCCTTGTGAATTTCCGGTGCGACCGCCGCGAACGCGCAATGATTCGAGACCGCGATCCAGGAACAGATCGTGATTGCGACAATCAACGAACGCGCACCTGCTCTCACACTCACTCAATCGCTGACGCGACCTGAATGCTCAAATATTTTCTTCCGTTTCGGTAATCGGCGCAGCGCCAGTCGCGGTGATCTCTGGTGGCACCAACGGCACGCTCGGCGGCATGGTCTCTTGTGATTGGACCGGTGTTTGCTGAATGCGTGTCGACATCAGCATCGCGGTAAAAAGAAAAGCGGCTGCCAGATAATACGGTGCGCCCGGAAGGTGAATACGACTTTTCGGATCGATGAACCATCCAAAAATTCGAAGGAATAACCATGGGCCAATAATGAACGTGATCGAACGCATGCTTTGGAGCGCTCCTTGTAATTCGCCTTGCTCGCGCTCGCTGACGCGATGAGTCATCATGCTCTGTGCGGCTGGCATGGAAATGTTCCAAAGTGAAATGATCGGGATCGAAGCCAGTAACCACGCGCCTGTTTTGGCCAACCCGGCCATAAGCATTCCGCTCGATCCAAAAAACTGGCCGATGTAAAGCGTCCGCTTTTCGCCGAAACGTTTCACCATTCTGCCAGTCAACCCGCCGGAAATCACGGCGGTGACGATTCCGACAATCATGAGCGACAGTCCGATCATTCCCTGGCTCCAGGCGTAACGATAGATCGCGTAAAGAGCCCAGACGCTAAACACATTGTGCGCGAGATAAGCCAGGAATTGGATCGTGGTCAGCCGCCAAAGTTCGTGATGAGAACGCAATAGCTTAAGTGACCCGACCGGGTTCGCGCGCTGCAACTTGAATTCTTTTCGCTGATGTTTTGCCAAAGATTCGGGAACGAAAAAGTAACCCCAGAGCCAATTCGCCAGACTAAGCGCGGCTGCAATCCAAAACGCGAGCCGCGGACTGACATCGCCAGCCAATCCACCAATTGCTGGTCCGAATGTGAATCCGACACCGAATGCCACGCCGATCATCCCGAACGCTCCAGCTCGTTTTTCTTTCGGTGTAACGTCGGCGATGTAAGCCATCGCGGTCGGGATGCTTGAAGTCGTGATTCCTGAAATAATTCGGCCGAGGAAAAGCCAGCTCAACGTCGGCGCCATCGCCATCACGATATAATCCAATCCGAGACCGAGATTTGAGAGCAGGATGATCGGCCGTCTTCCAAATCGATCTGACAAAACTCCGAGCAAGGGTGAAAAGAAAAACTGCATCAGCGCGAAGACCACCGCGAACCGCGCGCTCCACTTCGCCGCATCCGTCATCTCGCCGCCGAGAAAATCCAGAATCAACTTCGGCAGAACGGGGATGATCAAACCCATCGCCAGGATGTCGAGAGTGACGGTGACGAGAATGAAAATAATCGCGGCTGGCCGAGATTTCATGCTGAGTGGAGCATGAACGCAACGTTGTAGCAGCGGTTGTGTCAACCGCAGGTGGATCGGCTTCTCCGAAGACGATGTTGGAGCCGGCGCGCCCACGCGCCGCTGACCAACGGCCCGGGGGCGGGCCGTCTCCATTGCTAACGCGTTGAGGACAACGCGTTGCACCTTGGCTATTTTGCGGGATGATACCGCTTTCGTTCCGCTCTCCAAAAACCGAAGTGCGAGAGAGTAAAATTCACGGACGCGGTCTATTTGCCATCGCTGACATTGCCAAAAACGAAATCGTCGCCGTGAAAGGCGGCCACATTGTTGATGGAAGAACTTTGCTTGAAAAAATCACGCCCGTGCTTGGCCCGGTGGAAATCCAGATCGACGACGATTTGTTCATCGCGCCGGTGACCGAAGAAGAGCGCGAGTTGTCGATGCTGTATTCAAATCACTCATGCGACCCGAATCTCGGGATGCGCGGTGAAATCAGCTTAGTGTCTATGCGCGATATTTCCGCTGGCGAAGAGCTGACGCACGATTGGGCGATGACCGACGACGACGATTATTCGATCGAATGCAACTGCGGCGCGCCTGTTTGCCGGAAAACTTTAACAGGCAAAGATTGGCAGCGCCCCGATTTGCAGGATTGTTACGCCAGTTATTTTTCAGCCCATCTCGCGCGCAAAATCGCCCTATTAAAGGTTCGGCGGTAGATGCTGTTTGAGAAGTTTCGATTCGACCGATATGAAAAAGCTTTTATTAATTTGGATCATCGCGGGTGCGACTCTGGCCGGAATGGCTGGTTGTGCCCAGACAAAGAAGTCTGAAGCGCAGGTGAGGGCGGCGCCGGCAGGGGTGCATTTCGATAAAGTCGGTTCGGTGACGCTGTATTCCGGCGAGCCGTGCACACCACAGATCATGTTTAGCTTTCGAAGCGCCGGGTCGACTGTCTTGGTCGGTGCGCCGAAACAGGAAACGAAAATACTCACTGAGGCGGCAAAGAATAACCGGCCAGTCCATGTTTTTGGAAAATGGCGACGTGGCGGACAATCGAACTGCAGCTACGTTGAAGTCACGAGCGCGGAACTAACGAGATGAAAACAAACGAAATCGAGGAGTTACAAGGAAGCTTCGGTCCCATTGCCGTTCGCGCGCTAGCCGTCGGTGCGCAATCAATCGGCGCGATTGCGGTCGGCGCTATTGCGCTCAGTGCAGTTGCGATCGGATTTATAGCGATTGGCCGGCTGGTGATCGGCCGCGCAAAAATCAAGCGACTGGAAATCGGTGAGCTAAGAGTGACCCGTTTGCACGTGACCGAGTCAATTGTCACGCCGCCACAACCCAACAGATAGGGACTCGCGCTGCGATGTCCGTACGGCGCAGCGCGCCGTTAGAGTCGCGACGCCCTGGTCGCGAACGGTTCGTGGGCGAGCCGCCTCCGTTGTCGCGCGAACATCAATATCGGTAATGCTCTGACTTGAAGGGGCCATCGATTGGGACGCCCAGGTATTCGGCTTGCTTCTCCGACAGCTTCGTCAGTTTGACCCCGATTTTGTTCAGATGCAGGCGCGCGACTTCTTCGTCGAGTTTTTTCGGCAAAACGTAAACGCCGACTTTATAGGTTTCGCGGTTTTTCCACAGATCTAATTGTGCGAGGACCTGATTGGAAAATGAATTGGACATGACGAAGCTCGGGTGACCTGTGGCGCACCCGAGATTCACCAGGCGTCCTTCGGCAAGCATGAAAATTTCGCGTCCGTTCGGGAACGTGTACTTATCCACCTGCGGTTTGATGTTCGTTCTCTTCACACCTTTGGCTTCGTTGAGAGCGTCCACCTGAATCTCGTTATCGAAATGGCCGATGTTCGCGACGATGGCCTGATCCTTCATCCGCTGCATGTGTTCCAACGTAATCACGTCAAGGTTGCCGCTGGCGGTGATGTAAACGTCGCCGCGGCCGAGCGTCTCTTCGATCGTCGTGACCTCGTAGCCTTCCATGGCTGCTTGTAATGCATTGATAGGATCGACCTCGGTAATGACAACGCGCGCACCTTGGCCGCGCAACGATTGCGCGCAGCCTTTGCCGACGTCGCCGTAGCCGCAAATAACGGCCACTTTTCCAGAAAGCATGACGTCGAGTGCGCGATTCAATCCGTCGACGAGCGAATGCCGGCAACCGTAGAGATTGTCGAACTTCGATTTGGTGACTGAATCGTTGACGTTGATCGCAGGAACGAGCAGCCGTCCTTGTTCGTGCATCTTGTAAAGGCGATGCACGCCGGTGGTCGTCTCCTCAGACACACCGCGCCAATCCTTCATGATCTCGTGCCAGCGAAAGGGATTCTCGCGCTGAACTTCGAGCAGCAGATCCTTGATGACTTGCTCTTCCTTGTTCGCCGATTTCGTTTTCGCCCAATCGCTGCCTTCTTCCAGTTCGTAGCCTTTATGAATGAGTAATGTTGCGTCGCCACCATCATCGACGATCAGCTGCGGGCCTTTGCCTTCGGGATGGGAGATTGCGCGATATGTGCACCGCCAATAATCCTCAAGCGATTCGCCTTTCCACGCGAATACAGCGATGCCGCGCTTGGCTATGGCCGCCGCAGCATGGTCTTGCGTGGAAAAAATATTGCAGCTTGCCCAGCGGAGGCTCGCACCGAGATCGGTAAGTGTTTCTATCAACACGGCGGTCTGAATCGTCATGTGCAGCGATCCAGTGATGCGGACGCCGGCCAACGGTTTCTCCGGCGCATATTTTTCGCGGATCGCCATCAGCCCGGGCATTTCCTTTTCCGCGATGGAAATTTCTTTACGACCAAAGTCGGCCAACGAAATATCGGCGACTTTGTAATCGGTTTCAGTTCGTTCGATTGTCGATGTTTTCATAAAACGATTTCTTCAAGGTTGTCCGCAGATTTCGCAGATTTACGCAGATTTTCGGAGGGGTTCTGACAAGGCGCTTAAATTGCAGACTGGGTGCGCCAAAATTCAGCAGCAGGCCACGCTGCAGACTGGTCGCCTTGAGTTCATTGATCAACTGGGCGTCATCTGCACGCGTGAGTTCGGCAATTGCCTTCGTCTCAACAAGAAAATCTTCGTAGCAAATGAAATCAGCTCGGTAACCGCACGTAAGCAGTTTGCCTTTGTATCGCACGGGAAGGGGGAGCTCAGCTCGAAATGGAATTTCTCGCTCTTGGAATTCTAGAGCTAAAGCACATTGATAAACCGCTTCTAGAAATCCGAATCCGAGCTCGCGATGCACTTCCATCGCCGCTCCGATGATTGCGTGGCTCTGTTGATCCTTTTGCATTCTAATCTGCGTAAATCTGCGAAATCTGCGGATTACTTTGCTGCCTTCTTCAACTCCGCCGCTTTGTCAGTCGACTCCCAGGTGATGTCGGGATCGTCAATTTTCCCGAAGTGGCCGTAATTCGTGGTCTTGGAATAAATTGGGTGAAGAAGGTTAAGCTGTTTGACGATGTCGGCCGGTTTGAAGCTGAACGTTGCGAGCACGGCCCGTTCGATTGCTTCTTCATTAACAGCATGCGTGCCGAACGTGTCGATGTGAACACTTAGCGGCTCCGGATGGCCAATGGCATAGGCGAATTGCACTTCGCATTTTTTTGCCAGCCCCGACGCCACCACGTTTTTTGCAACCCAACGTCCCATGTAAGCCGCGCTGCGATCCACTTTGCTCGGGTCCTTTCCCGAGAACGCGCCGCCGCCGTGCCGGCCCATTCCGCCGTAGGAATCGACAATGATTTTGCGTCCGGTCAGACCGGCATCGCCCTGGGGGCCGCCGACTACAAAGCTGCCGGTAGGATTAACGAGAAATTGCGTCTTCTCGTTTAGCATCTCGTTAGGCAACACTTTCTTGATTACCTCTTCGATGACGAAACTGCGGAGTTCCGAATGCTTCACGTCGCGTGTGTGCTGAGTGGAGACAACGACGCAAGAAATACCGATGGGTTTGCCGTTTTCGTAGATCACTGAAACCTGCGATTTCGCGTCTGGTCGCAACCAGCCAACTCTGAAATTCTTGCGAATACGGGTGAGTTCGCGCCCGAGCCGATGTGCAAACATGATCGGTGCCGGCATGAGTTCGGGCGTCTCGTCGCACGCGTAGCCGAACATCAATCCTTGATCGCCGGCGCCTTGTTCCGCGGTGTCCTTACCTTCAACTGCGCGGGCATCCACGCCCTGCGCGATATCGGGCGATTGTTTAGTAATGATATTGGTGATGAAAATTTTGTCGGCGTGAAATACGTCGTCGTCATTCACGTAACCGATGCCGCGGACGGTGTCGCGTACGAGCTGTTCAACAGGCAGGACACTCGCGAGCGGTTTATCTTCAGAGAGGCTTGGAATGGTGATCTCGCCACCTACGACGACGATGTTGCTTTTGGCGAAGGTTTCGCAAGCCACGCGACTACGCCGGTCCTGCTGGATGCACGCATCGAGCACGGCGTCTGAAATGGCATCACAAACTTTGTCGGGGTGACCTTCACCGACTGATTCGGAGGAAAAGATGTAACGGCGAGACATGGATGAAGAACGTTAAAGCGTTGAAAGGTTGAAGCGTTTAAGCGGTTGTATTTACGATCAATTTCCGACGATTCCACGGTGCAACGCTTTTAACGTTTCAACGGCTGGCGTCAGCGACATATTGACCAATCATGATGCGTCGATATATCGTAGTCTCTAACAATGGCGTCAACCATTAATTTGCTGCGGTTGCTTGCCGATCCTACCCGTCTGCGGTTGCTGCTGCTGCTTGAACAGGAGGAACTTTCGGTCGCGGAATTGCAACAGATTCTCGGCATGGGCCAGTCTCGCATTTCGAGTCATCTCGCTCAGTTGAAGCGGGCAGGCGTGCTAGCCGATCGCCGCGTAGGGAAAAATGTTTATTACGGCGCGAACCACAATGGGCAGAAAGCGAAGCGCGAGCGTGTCGCGGAGATCACTCGACTGCTCGCGCACGAACTCCCCGAAGGCTCGCGCGATCGCACTAGTCTGAAACTTGTGCTCCATAAGCGGCAGGATAAAGCGCGAAAGTATTTTGATGAGCTCGCCGGCAAATTCGGTCGAGGCTACGTGCCGGGGAGATCGTGGCAGGCGCTTGCGCACACGCTGATCACGTTGCTTCCGCCGTTGACCGTCGCAGACCTGGGAGCGGGCGAGGGGACATTGTCGCAGTTACTGGCGAAACGAGCGCGCAAAGTTATTGCCATCGATAATTCGCCGAAGATGGTCGAGTTCGGGTCGCAACTGGCAAAGAAACACGGATTCAGAAATCTTGAGTACCGGCTGGGCGATATTGAGGATCCCCCGATCCCGAAAGACAGCGTCGATCTCGCAATCCTCAGTCAGGCATTGCATCACGCCATTCATCCAGAGCGCGCTATTGGCGCAGCTCACCGCATCTTGAAACGCGGCGGTCGCCTGGTGATTCTCGATCTATTGAGCCATCGATTCGAAAAGGCGCGTGAACTTTACGCAGATCACTGGCTCGGATTCAGCGAAGTGCAATTGCATCAACTCCTGGAGAAAAGTGGCTTTCGGGAGATCGAAGTCAGCGTCGTTTCCCGGGAAAAACAGAGCCCCCATTTTCAGACTGTTTTTGCTGGCGGCGTTAAGTGAACGCTGGGACTGCATCGGCTGTCAATAACTGAGGCCGTTGGTTTTATGGTCTCAACCGAGAAATCTGTAGCCTTGCCCGGGTTCTTTGGGGAAGTGAGACGGCGCAAGGTGTATCGGGTAGCTGCAGCCTACATCATCGCAGCGGGCGGCATCATTCAATTGGCCTCGGCAGCGTTTCCCGCGTGGGAATTGCCAAGCTGGACCCTGCGTGTGCTGATCGTGTCTTTGCTGATGGGATTTCCGGTAGCGCTCATGCTTACGTGGGCGTTCGACATTACTGCGGATGGCATTCAGGTCACTCCTGACGGAGCGACGCCCAAGAGCCACGCTCGTCGCAATATGATCGTTCTCATTGCGTGTGGGCTGATCCTGTCTGCCGGTGCGGGATTCTTTCTGTTGCCTCGCGTCGCCGCTCACAAGATCGACAGGTCCATTGCAGTGTTGCCGTTCCAAAACCTTAGTGATGAGAAGGAAAACGCCTACTTCGCGGATGGTGTTCAGGATGATCTCCTCACGAACTTGTCGAAGATCGGCGATCTGAAGGTCATTTCGCGGACATCGGTGATGCCTTATCGCGCCACGCAATCCAATGCTCGTGATATTGGAAAGGCGCTTGGCGTCGGAACTATTCTGGAAGGGAGTGTTCGCCGGGTTGGGAACCGAGTCCGCGTTAATGTGCAATTAATCAATGCTGAGAACGACCAGCACATCTGGGCGGAAGATTACGATCGGGAGCTAACCGACGTGTTCGCTATTCAAAGTGATCTTGCTCAAAAAATAGCCGGCGAGCTGCGCGCTAAATTGTCGCCCACTGAAAAGGCGCAAATTGAACGCAAGCCGACTGAGAACAGCGAAGCGTATCTGGCGTTTGTCGAGGGACACAATCTTCTTACGCGGCCAGATCGATTGCGCGCCGACACCGAGAAGACTGAGCAACTGTTTGAGAAAGCGACCCGGCTCGATCCAAATTTTGCCCGGGCCTTTGCAGCATTGGCGTGGGTGGACGACTGGATGTATCACACCTTCGATCCAACGCCGGTGCGTAGAGCAAAAGCGCAGGCAGCGGCTGAAGAAGCGCTTCGTTTAGAGCCGGACCTCCCGGAGGCACATCTGGCGCTGGGTTTTTACCATTATTATTGCGAGCGCAATTACCAGAGCGCTTTGGACGAATTCGCCATCGCCAGGAAAAGTTTGCCGAACTCAGCCGACGTTTATCTCGCTATTGGAGCGATTCAGCGTCGCCAGGGCAAATGGGCCGAATCCACCGCGAACATGGAGAAGGCGGCTTCCGTAAGTCCAAAGGATGCATTTCTTCTTATGAACCTCGCTGATAATTATCGCGCCGTTCATGACTTCGAGCACGCTGACAAACTTTTCGATCGCGCGATCGAAGCTGCGCCGAACTCGGTCAGCGTGCGGACGGGCAAGGCGATGCTCGCCGTGGATTTGAAAGGCGATCTGTCCGAGATCGACAAACAATTGGCGCAGATTCCGCCAGGCGCTTCTTCTGATGCGGAAGGTACGATCGGCCGGGCCTATCTTTTGATGCTGCAACGGAAATTTCACGACGCCGTGGCCATTCTAAAGCAATTGCCGGCCGACGTTCGCAGCGATGACAAACCGAAAGAGTTTCTCGAGGGCGCTCTTTACACTTTCGTGAATGATAAGGAGCATGCGCGTTCGGCCTTTCAACGTGCTCGTTCGATTCTAGAACAAGCGATACAGCAAGGATCCGATGATGCGTCGCATCACGTAATCCTGGGGATAGTCCTTGCCGGTCTGGGTGAAAAAGAAGGCGCCATCGCCGAAGGCAAACGTGCCGTCGCGCTCCTTCCCGAATCTCAGGACGCCTTGGATGGACCAAAGATGACGCTCATGCTGGCAGAAATTTATGCGTGGACCGGCGAAAACGAGGCGGCTCTCGAACTTCTCGAACATTCGTTGATTACTCCAGCCGGAGTCACGGTCTCATCCCTCAAACTCGATCCGATTTGGGATCCGCTGCGATCTGATGCCCGCTTTCAGGGGTTGGTCGACATCGCGCAAATTCCTGGCGTCGAGTTGTCGATGAATTGCAGATAACGAGCGATTTTTCGACGGCGATTGGTCAAAGTGAATGTTGCGCCTGAATTTGTGTCTATGCTCAGGGCTGCACTATACTTATGCGAATCAAAACTCTTCCTATGACCGGCTTCTTTGAGGAGGTAAAACGGCGCAAAGTTTATCGCGTCGCGGCGGCTTACATCATTGCTGCCGGCGGCATTATCCAACTGGCTTCGGCCACTTTTCCGGCATGGGAACTGCCAAACTGGTCGCTGCGTCTGGTCATTCTGTTGTTGCTCGTCGGATTTCCCATTGCTCTGATTTTTGCGTGGGCGTTCGACCTCACAGCGCAAGGCATTCAAACTGCACCTGACACAGCGGCGCCCAGGACTCGCCGCCGCCGCAACATAATTATGTTGATCGCCACCGGCGTGGTGATCTCTGCGGCCACAGGCTTCTTCGTCTTGCCTCGTGTCGCCGCGCACAAGGTCGATAAGTCGATTGCTGTCCTGCCGTTTGAAAACCTCAGTGATGAAAAAGAAAATGCTTATTTCGCGGACGGCGTGCAGGACGATGTGCTTACGAATTTGTCGAAGATCAGCGATCTGAGAGTGATTTCGCGCACGTCCGTGATGCAATATAGAGGTGGCGCGACAAACCTTCGTGAAATTGGCAAGGCGCTTGGTGTTTCCAACATTCTTGAGGGAAGCGTACGCCGGTCGGGAAATCGGGTGCGCGTCAATGTACAATTAATCGATGCCAACACCGATGAGCACGTGTGGGCCAATGATTACGACCGCGACGTGACCGATGTCTTTGCGATTCAGAGCGATCTTGCCAGCGAAATTGCAAATGCGCTGCAGGCGAAGCTATCTCCCGCAGAGAAATCGCAGATGACGCGGAAGCCAACGGAAAACGGCGAAGCTTATCTCGCTTTTGTGCAGGCGCATGATCTTTCCTGTGCTTGGGAGGACCCGGCGAAACTTAAGCAAAGCGAGCAGCTTTATCAGCGTGCTGTAGATCTTGATCCGAATTTCGCTCTCGCTCTCGCGCGCTATTCGCAAGTGGAAAGCTGGATGTTGCGTATGCACGAAGGCACGTCGGAACACCGCGATAAGGCGCGCACTCTGGCAGAGCGCGCTTTGCAACTGCAACCCGACCTGCCGGAGGCGCATCTCGCGCTGGGGTTCTCATATTACTATGGTGATAACAACTACGACGCGGCATTAAGAGAGTTTGAGATCGCACAGCGTGGATTGCCTAACGAATCAGAGGCTTATCTGGCGATCGGGGCGATTCAGCGGCGACAGGGAAAATGGGCGGAGTCGACTGCAAATCTTGAAAAGTCAGCCGGTTTGAATCCAAAAGACACCTGGCCGCTGCAAAATCTGGCTATGAATTATCAGATGCTGCGAAACTTCGACGCCGCTAACAAAACCGTCGATCGTGGGCTCCAGATTAATCCTCAAGCGATCGGACTCTGGGACATCAAGGTCAAACTGGCCATGGCCGAGAAAGGCGACTTCAGCGTTTACGAGCAAGGCGTGGAGAAAGGAAAATCCTTTGTGATGAGCGACGAAGAGCGGGTGAAAATGATCGGCGAAGAGGCCAATCTTCTCCTTTTGCAACACAAGTACAACGAACTTCTGCAGTTGGGTCAAAGGTTTCCGGATAATTCCTTCGCGGCCGTCCCGGATTCGCTCGCCATGAAATATTTCGCCATTGGTATTGCTCAAAAAGGTTTGGGCGATGACGCAGCGGCGCGTACTGCGTTCCTTAAATCGAAAAACATTCTTGAAGAGCAATTGAAGCAAAAACCGGAGGATGCAGAGTTGCACGTCGGTTTTGCCAAAGTGCTCGCGTGGCTTGGCGAAAAGGACGCTGCCGTCGCAGAAGCGCAACGAGCGATGGATTTGCGACCGGAAAGCAAAGATGCATTCGAAGGTCCGCAGATCACCGAGCAGGCGGCACAGGTTTATGCGATCCTCGGTGACAACGCTCGCGCAATCGACTTGCTGGATGGGCTGTTGAATCGGCCTAGCGAAGTGACGTTGCAAGCGCTGAAGCTTAACCCGGCGTGGGATCCGCTCCGGAACGATGAGAGGTTCCAGGCGCTGTTCTCCAAACACGCGGGTAAAGCCTAGGCCGATCTCCCGAGCGTCATTCCGAGCGAAGTCGAGAAATCCCGGTGCGAAACCCAGAGACAGATTCACGGAATGTCTCTACTTCGTTCGACGTGACAGCCAAATTTGCGTGGGCTGTCTTCCTCCTTCTCGCGATCACGGCGCCGGCGCATGCACAGTGGAAAATCCTCTCGGCTGAATCGGAACCTGGCCGCGCAGGAATTGAGCAACGGCATGTGGTCGTGGAAGAGGCCGCCCGCGGTCAGCGCGCGGCGGTCGATCTTGCCGTCTTCTCCGCGAAATCGACTGCGCTGCGTGTCATCGACAATCCTGATGGCCAAAGCCTGGACGCGATGATGAAGCCAGATAAATTCGTGTGCGGCGTGAACGGCGGTTATTTCGACCCGGAATTTAAGCCAATCGGGTTGCGAGTTGCCGATGGTACAACTTTTTCGCCGTTACGCCGGCAGCGTCTGATTACTGGAATCTTGCTGCAGTCGGACCGCGGCATTGATGTCGTTCGGGTGAGTGAATTTTCTAACACAAAAAGAGTCATCGCCGCAGTTCAATCCGGACCATTTCTTGTTGAAGGAAACAAACCGATTCGCGGGTTGAACGATTCCCAGGTGGCGCGTCGAACGTTTGCCGGAATAGCTACGAACGATCGCGCCTTTCTCGGGTTTTGCTCCGACGTCTCGCTTGCAGAGTTGGCAAACATCCTCGCCACGATGTCCATCGTTGCGGATTCGAAAATCCGACGCGCAATGAATCTCGACGGTGGTTCTTCCAGCGCGTTCTGGTTCGCACGCGAGGCCGGCAGCCCATTCTCAATCTCAGGACGAAAGCCGGTGCGCGATTTTGTAGGAATCATGCCGAAGTAAAGCACCGTCATTCCGAGCGAAGTCGAGGAATCCCGTATCAACCAGCAATAATTCTGCGAGATCCTTCGACTGCACTTCGCTCCGCTCAGGATGACAGCGCGTTGTAAGCTGTACAAAGTCTCGTAATCTGCGGAATCTTCATGAAAACATTTGGCGGATTCAGATCTGGAAACGAATTCTTCTACGGCGAACTGCGCGGCGAGGGAGTGCACCGGTTGTCACAGCCGTACTGGATTCACGTTCAACCCACGGGCGAAACAGTGCCGCTCGCCAATCTACAAATCGATGTTCCAGTCGCGCCATCGAAATTGATTGCAGTCGGATTGAACTATGCGGATCACATCGCGGAGATGAAACGCACTGAAATCGGCGCGCCATTAATTTGGTTTAAGGCGCCGAGTTCTCTGTTGGCACAGCACGGCGTGATCGAAATAGCTTTTCCCGAACACCAAACTGATTTTGAAACTGAACTGGCTGTCGTAATCGGCTCGCGCACGAAAAACGTCAGCGCAGACAAGGCACTCGATCACGTTTTCGGGTACACAATCGGCCTCGATATCACCGATCGCGATTTACAAAAACAGGAGAAGCAATTTGGTCGCTGTAAATCATTCGACAGCTATACACCGATAGGGCCCTTCGTGTACGCCGATGCCGATGTGCGCGACGCTCCGATAAAGTTGTGGCAGAACGGCGAGCTGCGCCAGAGCGCGCGCACGAGCCGAATGATCCATCCAATTGCGCAGATTATTTCATTCGTCAGTCAATCGCTCACACTTTTGCCGGGTGATGTGATTCTAACTGGAACGCCTGCTGGCGTCGGCCCGATTCAAGCGGGAGATGAATTGCAAGCAGAGATCGGTGATTGGCCGTGCTTGCGCAATACCGTCGCGCTTGCGCAAGGTTCTTCGACGAGCAACGCTGAAACGCGTTAGAGGACACAATTTGAAACACTTGCTTACGACCTTGCAGTGTAGATGTTTCGAATTAAAGATGCGCCCTTGGCGCAAGAAGTATCGCGGAAAAAAATGAAAAGTTTTGCTGGACTCTCAAACCAGACCTCTGCGATAACGGAAAACCTCGGAAAACCCGTACCGAATCGAACCGGTCATCAAACTCGTGCTTCAACTATGAAAACACTACTCACTATCTGTCTCTCAACAGTCGCGTTCGCGTTGGTTTCGCTCGCGCAAGTTCCGCCTCCGGCACAAGCGCCGCCGGCAACCGGCGGTACGGGTCCGGCTGCTCAGGCGCCGACGAATCCGGCAGCCGCAGCACAGCAGCCGCCTGCCACAAATCTGCCGCCGGGGCAGCAAGTTCCTCCTCCGGGACAACCTGGAGCAGTAGGACAACCGCCAGCTGGACAAGCTCCAGCGCTAGGCCAACCGGGAGCGCCGGGCGCCGTGACCAGTCCAGCAGCAGTCGGCGCAACAAGTCCCGCCGCAGCCGCTGCGACGACTGCTGCACCAGCCGTTTCAGCCACTCCGGAAGAGCCTGCCGGTTTTTTGGGCGGTAACTGGTTGATCGACAAGTTTCACAAAGGCGGTCCGATCATGTGGCCGATTCTGATCGTCTCAATCGTAGCGCTCACCGTTGTGCTGGAGCGATGCATTTGGTGGTGTGGCCGCTGGTTTCGGCGCGATCCGAAACGGATCGAGAAAGTTTTCACCGCAATTGAGAATGGCGACACTGCCGAAGCTTCGAGGCTTTCGCGCAGTTCCCGCGACCCCGTACTGCGAATGCTTTGGAACGGTCTCAACCATCAACACAGCTCGCTTGAAGCCGCGTTGCAGGTTGCCGCGGGCATCGAGATCAAACGCGCCGGACGCTTCCTCGTCGTCATGGATACGCTCGTGACCCTCGCGCCATTGCTCGGTCTACTGGGCACAATCACCGGTCTGATCAGGTCCTTTAGTTTCTTGGGCAACGAGGAACTCGCTGTGCAAGCTGTCACTGGCGGTATCGCCGAAGCGCTGATTGCGACGGCGTGCGGTCTGGGTATCGCGATTTTCGCGTTGATTCCGTTTAACTTTTTTACTTCTCGCGTGTCTAACTTGGAGTTCGAATTACAAACGGCAGCCACCAATTTGGAAGTTATGCTCCAGGCCCACGGCGCAGATCGACACGTAGCGATCGAGAGTGGCACGCCGTCGTCAGCAACGCGGTCTTCAATCTAGTAATTTAGTATGCGCGTAGCGTCACCGATTCCACATAAGAAAGCGCGGATCGAGATCATCCCGTTGATCGACATCATGTTCTTTCTGCTCGCCAGTTTCATGATGGTGAGCCTGAGTCAGGTGCACATGAAGGGTATCAAAGTGAATCTGCCCTCGGGAGTGTCGGGTGAAGTCCAAACAAAACGTGAATATGTCAGCGTTTCTGTCGACAAGGATGGCCATTACTTCTTTGATAAGGACGAAGTCCCCGACCAGGAATTGCTGAGCCGTCTGAAAATGGCCCATCAGTCGGCTCCGGATGCGAAAGTCTTCGTGCGAGGGGACAAGGATTCAGTCCACCTGAACGTCGCCCATTTGCTGGACCTCGTTCGCGCGGCTGGGTATTACAAAATTTCTTTCGAAATTAAGAGCGAATCGCTCAAGGCCGTTCCCGGAACAAAGTGATTTTCATATGGCAAAACCGCTAGAAACGCCGAGGCCGCTCATTTATCGGCCACCCCCGCCCTGGTATTTCTGGACGGCACTTGGAGTTGCGTTAGGGATTCACTTGACTGCGGTCGCGGTTTCTCAGCGCCACGAAGCTCCTCCTGTGGATTTACCGCCTCAGCCGCCGCAAGTGGTGGAAGCGGTGCTGGCTCCGCCTGAATCGACTCCGCCCCCTGAAGACATTCCCATTCCGGAGCCGCCGCCTCCGCCGGAAATTCAACCGGAATTTGTTGAAGAAAGAACACCGCCGCCGAAACAACCACAAACGGCGCAGAAATTCGTGCCAGTCAAGAGTCCGGGACCGATGTCGATGTCGCGAGCGAAAGCCCTCGCTGTATACGCGCCGCGGCCTCAGTACCCGTACGAAGCGCGTTCACGTCATGTCACCGGCAGTGGAACGATCGTCTGCACGGTGGACTCAGGTAGCGGCAGCGTCAGTAGCTGTAGTGTTTCGTCAAGCACTGGGAATTCGATTCTGGATAGCGCCGCCACTAGCGCATTTCGGCAGTGGCGGTTTAGGCCCGGAACGGTTTCCAAGGTTAATATCCCCATTACGTTCACCATGACGGGGGCTTCCTACTAGATATGAGACTCTCCTCGCCAGTTCCGAAGAAACACGCGCGCATCGAGATCATTCCCTTGATCGACATCATGTTCTTTCTGCTCGCCAGTTTCATGATGGTGAGTCTGAGCCAGACTCATATGAAAGGCATTCGCGTCAATTTGCCGGCTGCGGTTGGGCCGCCGCCTAGCGGGATCAAGGACTTCGTCTCGATCAAAGTGCTGGAAGGAAACGCGGTATTCTTCGACAACGTATTTGTGCCGGATGATCAAGTAATGCCTCGATTGTTCCAGCTCCACAGGGCAAACAAGGACATCAAAATATCAATCAGCGCGCAGCCGATGGCGATGTATGGCGACGTAATTGGAGTCCTCGACAAAGTTCGATCGGTCGGCATCACAAAAGTTGGATATCAGATCAGGGCAGCCGGGGGCGTCACCCAAACGGGGGGAGCTCCTCCCGCTCCTGCTCCTCCACCTCCTTCACCTTAGCCGCCGAGCTCAAGCTAGTTTTAGTTTCTCGGCGAATGCGCGAATGGCTTTAGCGCGATGGCTGATGGTGTTTTTCACTTCCTTGGGCAGTTCACCGAAAGTTTGTTCGAATCCATTAGGAACAAAAATCGGGTCGTAGCCGAATCCGAAATTTCCTCGCGCAGTATCGGTGATTCTTCCTTCGACTGTGCCTTCGAAGATTCCGAGGAGATTGCCGTTATGCGCTAGCGCTACTACACAGCGAAATCGAGCGCGACGCGCATCATCTATGGCGTGAACTCGCGCGAGCTCACGAAGTAGTTTATCCATTTTGTCGGTGTTCGTTGCGTTCGCGCCCGCATAGCGCGCGGAATAAATTCCTGGTGCACCGCCGAGACCGTCAACCTCCAGTCCTGAATCGTCACCAATCACCAGAGCTGGCAAATGTCTTGACGTGACGAGAGCTTTGAGTGTCGCGTTTTCCTCGAACGACGTTCCATTCTCGAGAATCTCCGGAACGTTGGTATCCGCGAGATCGCGCACCATAAACTCTGGTCCGAGAATATGCTGGATCTCGCGCGTCTTATGTCTGTTGCGCGTGGCGACTACAAGCTCGATCACCGTTCGATTGAAATGTGGAAATCGGAAAACAAGAGTAAATTCTAGTTTCTTTCGCTGGCTTCTGGTTTCCTGATTTACCCGCAATGAGTAGCGACCGACGTAAACCATACCCGTTCGACCAAATCGAGCCGAAATGGCAGAGTATCTGGGACGAGCGCCAGCTTTTTCACGCGCCGAACCCTGGCGAGCAAGGTTTCGATCCTGCTAAGCCAAAGTTCTACGTGCTCGATATGTTTCCTTACCCCAGCGGGGCAGGACTGCACGTTGGTCATCCGGAAGGCTACACCGCCACCGACATCGTTGCGCGCTATAAACGCCTGCGCGGCTTTAGTGTCTTGCATCCGATGGGCTGGGACGCCTTTGGTCTGCCGGCAGAGCAATACGCGATCAAGACCGGTCAGCACCCAGCAATCACCACGCGTGAAAACGTAGCGAAGTTCAAGAGCCAATTGAAGCGGATCGGTTTTTCTTACGATTGGCAACGCGAGATCAACACGACCGATCCACAGTATTACAAATGGACGCAATGGATTTTCCTCCAGATCTACAACTCCTGGTTCAACCTGGAGACAAATCGGGCCGAGCCGATTTCCACATATCGCGGGACCGATCCGGACAGTGTTCGTCTCGCGTACGTCGCTGATGTTCCAGTCAACTGGTGTCCGGAGCTCGGCACAGTCTTGGCCAACGAAGAAGTAATAGATGGCAAGAGCGAGGTTGGCGGTTTCCCGGTTGTGCGAAGGCCGATGCGGCAATGGATGTTGCGTATCACTGCTTTTGCGGAGCGATTGCTAGACGGACTCGACGACCTGGATTGGCCCGAGGGAATCAAACTGCTCCAGCGTAACTGGATTGGCCGAAGCCAGGGCGCGGAGATCGATTTTAACATTGAGAATGTAAATCAACAGCTTCGCGTTTTCACGACGCGACCCGACACGGTTTGCGGCGGTACATTCCTGGTGCTCGCCCCGGAACATTCACTGGTTGATTTGATCGTTACCGAGGAGCAATGGCCAGCGGTGCGCGAATATCGCGAGCGCGCCGCGCGTAAAAGTGAACTGGAGCGCGTCGATCTATCGAAAGAAAAAACCGGCGTATTCACTGGCGCGTACGCGATTAATCCGGCCACCGATAAGAAGATTCCAATCTGGATCGCTGATTACGTGCTGGTTGGCTATGGAACCGGCGCGATAGGTGGCGTGCCGGCGCATGATGAACGCGATCTGGAGTTCGCGAAGAAATTCGATTTGCCAATTGTCGTCGTTGTTCAGCCAACTGGAGATGAGCCGGCACTTGGATTCACAGGCGAAGGCGTCGCTATTAACTCGCCGGTTATTAACGGCCTAACGAGCGGTGAGGCGAAAAAGAAAATCACCGCCTGGCTGGAAGAACGCGGGTCTGGCAAACGGGCGAT
Source organism: uncultured Verrucomicrobiae bacterium (assembly GCA_963825355.1). Taxonomy (GTDB): domain Bacteria; phylum Verrucomicrobiota; class Verrucomicrobiia; order Chthoniobacterales; family UBA10450; genus Udaeobacter. The sequence continues at coordinate 341,801 of CAWGSY010000018.1, forward strand.
CAATTACAAACTGCGCGACTGGTTATTCTCGCGTCAGCGGTATTGGGGGGAGCCTTTTCCAATCGTTTGGGAGAACGGCAAACATCGCGCATTGCCGGAAAAAGAATTGCCTGTGGTCCCGCCGCCGCTCGACGATTACAAACCGACCGGCACCGGAGAACCGCCTCTGGCAAAGGCAAAAGAGTGGGTCCGTTATTCTGACAAGGCGATGCGCGAGACGAACACCATGCCGCAGTGGGCAGGTTCATGCTGGTATTACTTGCGGTTCTCCGATCCGCACAACAACGAGCGATTCGTTGGTGAAGAGGCAGAGCGTTACTGGATGAGCGGCAGCAAACCCGGCGGCGTAGATTTATACGTCGGAGGCACTGAGCACGCAGTGTTACACCTGCTTTACGCACGGTTCTGGCAAAAAGTGTTATTCGATCTCGGTTACGTCTCGAAGGCTGAGCCGTTTCAGCGGTTGGTGAATCAGGGAATCATCCTCGGTGAGGACAACCAGAAAATGTCCAAATCGCGTGGGAACATCGTTAATCCTGACGACGTGATCGATCAGCACGGCGCGGATGCATTTCGTTGCTACGAAATGTTTATGGGACCGCTCGAGCAAGTGAAACCGTGGAGCACCCATGGTGTCGAAGGCGTGGCGCGTTTTCTTGCGCGCGTCTGGCGCTTGCTCATGATCGAAAACCAGGCGGGCGAATGGGAACTGTCACAAAAAATAAAAGCCATCGATGCCAACAAGCCGCAGCAAAAATTGCTGCATGCCACGGTCAAAAAAGTGACGGCGGATATCGAATCGTTCTCCTTTAACACGGCCATTTCGCAGATGATGATTTTCGTGAATGGTTTTACGAACGCCGAAACGATTCCGTTGTCGGCGATGCGGACATTCCTGGTCCTGCTTAATCCGTTCGCTCCTCATATCTCATCCGAGCTGTGGGAGAGATTGAACGCTGAATTTAGCGATGCACGCGGAGACGTCACCCAACAATCATGGCCGGCTTATGATGAGCGTTTGCTTGTTGAAGACGAAGTTGAAATCGTCATTCAAATCAACGGCAAACTTCGGGATCGAATTAAGATGCCGATTGTGGCAACGGAGGAGGAATTGAAAGCGGTCGCGCTGTCTAACTCGAAAATTCAGCACCGGATCGCCGGCAAGTCTGTTCGTAAGGTGATTGTCGTTCCTAAAAAGCTCGTCAATATCGTCGTCACTTGATTAAGTGAACGACATGTTGAAGGAATTTAAGGAATTCGCGGTTAAGGGTAACGCCATTGATCTCGCTGTGGGCGTCATCATCGGTGCGGCGTTCGGAAGTATCATTACTTCGCTCGTGAAGGATATTCTGATGCCTCCGATAGGCTTGCTTACCGGCGGGCTCGATTTTTCCAACAAGTTTGTTGTTTTAAAGGCGGGCGGAGATGGGATGACTAATTTCTCGACTCCGGCTGACGCACTGGCTCACAAGGCGATTACTTGGAACTACGGCAATTTTATCACGCTTGTTATTAACTTCGTCATTGTTGCGTTCTGCATCTTCCTGGTCGTAAAAGCAGTCAACAAGATGAAGCGCCCGGCCCCGAACGCCGCGCCGGTGGCAAAGGATTGTCCGGCATGTGCGATGACTATCCCGATCAAGGCGACTCGGTGCCCACATTGCACTACCGATTTGAAGCAAACAACCCGGAGTTAAGCTACTAAATCGCCAGTCTCGCAGGCCGTAAGATGGCGCTGTCGGAATCACTCCGGTTGTCGCCGAACCTAGGGAATTTCCGCAAAAATCGCTTGCCCCACGCCTGGCAGCCTGTTATTAAGGCCGAAACGCCGATGCCTAGATGCCTTAACCTAGCGTTCGCGGGAGCTTTGGCTTGCCTTGTCGTAGGCTGCGCGACGCAATCAGCGAAACCAACGCTTACCGGTGGAGAGCGCATTCCAAAGGTGCGCACTACCGCGTACACTCAACACGAAGGAGGAAGCGGGGCTCATAACGCAGTCGGCACGTATCTTTCCGGCCGGCAGGTGTTAAGTGCAGCTTCGGATTGGTCGCGATATCCGCTCGGTACGCGATTTCGCCTCGCTGACACTGGCGACGAATACGTGATCGACGATTACGGCAACGCTTTAGTCGGCACAGGCACTATCGATCTTTATAAGGGCAGCCGATCCGAGGTAAACGCCTGGGGTGTCCGATATGTCGACATCGACATTTTGCAGTGGGGTTCAGAGGAAGAAAGTTTGAAAGTCCTCGCCCCACGTTGCAAACATAGTTGTGTGAAGAAAATGGTCGCAGCCCTCGAAAAGAAGAAGAGCAAAGCCGTCGCTCAAAATATTCCCCGACGCACTTCGGCTTCAAATTAGCAACAGCGACAAGCAGACCGGCGCGATAGCCAGCGCTAACGCGGCGAGTTGCTTTTGATTTACCGCCGATCACACTGCATTTTTCCCGCCAATGAAAATCTTCGTGGTTGGCGGCGCAGGCTACATCGGGAGCGTTTGCTCGGAGCTCTTGCTGAATGAGGGGCATGAAGTTGCAATTTTCGACAACTTAAGTGAAGGCCATCGGAACGCCGTTGATTCCCGGACACATTTCATTGAAGGCGAGCTTGCGGATCGCCAGCAGATCGAGGCTGCTCTTTCCACTCATCGCCCTGACGCAGTGATGCATTTCGCCGCTAACGCGCTGGTTGGCGAATCGATGCAGAACCCGTCCAAATATTTTCGGAACAATGTTTGCAATGGATTGAATCTGCTCGATGCAATGGTCGCGACTGGCGTGCGGCGGATGATTTTCTCGTCGACATGCGCCCTTTTTGGTCCGCCCGATCGCCTGCCAATCGATGAAACGGCGCAGCCTCGTCCAATCAGTCCCTACGGCGAATCCAAACTCGTGTTCGAAAAAATGCTGCGCTGGTACGACGAAATCCACGGATTGAAATTTGTTTGCCTGCGCTACTTCAATGCCTCCGGCGCAACCGAGAAATTCGGCGAGGACCATCGGCCGGAGACGCATCTCATTCCGGCAGTGCTGCAGGTGGCGCTCGGTGAAAAACCGAATGTCGAAATCTACGGAACCGACTACGACACACCGGATGGAACTTGTATTCGCGATTACATCCACATCCTCGATTTGGCTAACGCGCATATTCTGGCTCTCGGCGAATCCGCCAGCGGTTATTACAACCTCGGCACAGGCGGCGGTTCGAGCGTTCGAGAAGTGATCGAATCGTGCCGCAAAATTAGTGGACGAAAAATTGAAACGATCGAGAAACCACGCAGACCCGGCGACCCGCCCAGGCTCATCGCTTCCTCAAAGAAAATTAAGAAGGAACTTGGCTGGCAACCGCAATTCCAATCCCTGGACGCAATTGTCGAGAGCGCCTGGAAATGGCATCAGAAGTTTCCCCGCGGCTATGAAAATTAAGGCCAGCAACAGTTTTCTGTGGAGTCCGCTATTCCCAGCGGAGGTTGTGATCGCGACGAGGTAAGAATTTGCGCTGAGGACAGCGCACACTACAGCAGCAGGCCGGCGAGAGCTGCTTCGACCGTCTCGATTTGGAGATCATCAAGTTTCCCGCTCGGCGGCCTGAGAACTCGTACGTTGTCGTTTTTTGGCGCCCAAATATCTGGATCCGTAGGACCGAAGAGGAGGATGCAATTTGCGCCGGCGGCCGCGGCGAGATGCGAAATTCCACTGTCGTGTCCGATGAATGTTGCGCGCTCTAGAATGGCAGCAATCCTCGGCAGCGGCAGGTTTCTGACGAAACGGACGTCGCGATTCTTCCATTCGCATTCCAATCGGTCGGCCTGAGCTTCGTCTGCCTCACCTGAAATCGCCACCCAGCCTTCGAAGTTGGCGAAACGACTGCCGGACGAAAACAAACCAATCCAGTTTGCCAACGGCCAGTTCTTTTCATGGCTGCCGCTTCCTGGGTGTATCGCGATAATCGGTCGCTGTACCTGTGCGAGAAATTGGCGAGCAAACTCTCGATCTTCTACCGAAGGAAAAATTTTCTCGGCAACATCGACGACTTTGATTCCAAGTTCTTCGATCGGTCGCGCAAGCTGCCGGGCCGCGTGTCCGGCGTTTTCGACGATTCGTGCAGGTCCGCAAATGAGATTTTGAACACCACATCGACGAAGATTCGTTTCGAAGATTTTGTCCGGGTCGTAGAGATAACTGACAATCAGATCGAAGCTCGCGAAATAATCGGCCAATTCTGCGGGCAATTCCGAGTTGGGCGCGAAAAATATGCCGAGCGGTCCGTATTCAATCGAATGCACTGCTTGCGCATAGAACCGGTTCTCCGCAAGCGCTGCAATATGCTTGTAGCCGAGAATCTCGATGTGTGCCTGTGGCCGCGCCTCACGAAGCGCTTTGAGCGCAGGCAAAGTAAGAATGAAATCGCCGATTGCGCCGCCGCGGATCACCAGAATGCGATTCATGCGATTTACTGTAGGCGCTCTCGTGACGCCGAAAATGCATTGGCTCCACTACAATCTGTGAAACGTAAAATTGTAGGGCGTTTTGGCGAAACGCCGATCCAAAAGTATGGGGTCCACTGCGTTGACGGCCTCAAACCGTGGCGTCTGACACAGACGCCCTACAAACCTAGTATCGCGTAAACGCGAACCCGAGAATTATGCAGCCGTAAACCAGCACGATAGCATTCAGACAGCGCCACCGAAAAACACTGCGAGCGCTCCAATTAATTTGATCGCGAAGCACGTACGGAATCGCAACCCAGAATAAGCCCGCGATAATGAGCAGATAAGCAAACACCGTTACGAGCAAGCGGCTCGTCTCGTAGCGCAAAAAGGCCGCATCAAGAAGCGGTTCGGCCACGAGCAAACAGAGTATCCCGAGGGCACGTACCGCGAGGAACTCATCCACGAAAAACAGCGTCAGCACGTAACCAAGTGGCAAGGCAATAAGAAGGGGACGCCGAAACCCAGCGAATTCGCCCATCTGAACAGTCGCGAGCAACCACATGGTCCAAGCCAGGCAAATCGTGAGCAGCATAACTCCGGCAATTCGAGAGCGCGGAAACTGTTTCGCGGCGTGCGCGAAGTCCGGTTTCACCAATCCGAGCACTCCGACGGCAACGAGAAACGCGCCGGCGATTATTCCTGCTGTATGCAAAGAGAGATGGTAAATCATGCGTCGAATTCCACTGATCGCGTGTGACTTTGGATACGGTGGCGCAAGTTTTCAACTTGCGATTGAACATGTGTTACTTCAGCAGGGGCATCCCGTACAGGCTGAAACCGTTCGCGCGCTCAACCCGGATGTTCACAAGCTTCCCAACAAGTTCCTCGCCTTCGTCTGGTGATCGTTGTTCCGGCGAAGGCGGAAACACGACAATCTTGTTTGTGCGGGTTCGGCCCATCAGGCGGGCGCTGTTTGTTTTGCTCGGACCTTCGCAAAGCACTTCTACCTCGCTTCCGACCAGACGTTCGAGAATCTGGCGATTCGATTTGTCTACCACCTCGAGCAAATCTTGGTTGCGCTTTTCTTTCACGTGTTCGTCGATTTGATCTGACATTTCCGCGGCAGGAGTATCGCGCCGCGGCGAATAACGGAATACGAAAGCGTTATCGAACTCGATTTCCTCGACCAAATCGCGGGTCTGTTTGTAATCGTCTTCTGTTTCGCCAGGAAATCCCACGATTATATCGCTGGTAATCGCAATGCCGTCGCGCGCGCGCCGAATTCGTCGGACCAAGTCGACGTATTTTTCTGCCGTGTACGCTCGATGCATCGCTTTCAAGATTTTGTTGGAGCCGGATTGTAACGGCAGATGAACGTGTTCGGTGAGTTTGGGCAATCGCGAGATTGCGTCGACCAAGTCGTCGCGGAAACCGATAGGGTGGGGCGACGTGAAACGAAGTCGCTCAAGACCTTCAATCTCGTGAACAGCTTCGAGCAATTGCACGAACGGCGATTTGTTGTCGACCTTCGGAAATTCATGGCGACCGTAAAGGTTCACGATTTGCCCCAGTAGCGTGACTTCCTTGACGCCGCGCGACACCAGGTTGCGCACTTCCGCCACGATCTCGCCGATGGACCGGCTGCGTTCGGCGCCTCGCGTCTGCGGAACGATGCAGAATGTGCAGTGCATGTTGCATCCTTGCATGATCGAGACAAAAGCCGTCGCCTGTCTTGGTATCAGTTGGTGGTCGCGAATGGTCGATTGCGAACCGGCTTCTTCATCGACGTCAACAATCGAAACTCGCAGATCATCCATCCGCCTTTCCATTGAGCGTTGGGCGTTGGGCCTTCGGCGTTGGGCGTTTTCTGAAACCGATTTTTCTTTTGAGCCACCAACTCGTCGACGCAATCGGCGACGCGGTGAAACTTTTGTGTGCCGACAACAAGATCGAGGTGCGGCAAACCTTTCAACAAGGACGCGCCCCGCGCCTGAGCCATGCACCCCAAGAACCCGAAAACGATGTGCGGCCTTTCTTTTGCCAGCCGCCCGAGCATTCCCATTTTGCCAAGCGCTTTTTGGTCAGCCATGTCGCGCACGCTGCATGTGTTCAGAAGCACAACGTCGGCTTGCGACTCGTGCCCGACGCGCTCGTAGCCGCGCGCCACGAGCGAATGCGCGACCTGTTCGGAGTCGCGCTCATTCATCTGGCAGCCATAAGTCTTGATGAAGAATTTCGGCATCGAGAAGCCAAGACAATACATGGCGAGCAAAGGTCGTCCAAGAGACGGAAGAGGAATGTCTTCCAGCGCATATCGATTGCACTGTCATGTTCAGCGGAAGCGAAACATCTCTGGATATTGCTCTTTTTGTCGTATGAAAAAATGATCTGAGATTCTTCGCTTCGCTCAGAATGACACTGTTCCGTTGTTTTGGAGTAGCCAGCGGATTGCTGATCCACAGCCCTCCAGGTTTATCGGGTTCGTGACAATTCGTGCGATTCGTGTCTTAAATCTCCCATGTCTCAAACCAAGGATGACGTTCCGGCGATCGGGATGATCGGTGGTAGCGGCCTCTACCAGATGGACCAGTTACGCGATCAGACTGAACACAAGATCGACACGCCGTTCGGATCGCCGTCGGACGTAATCGTCGGTGGAAAAATAGGCGAGCGTCAGGTTTATTTTTTGCCCCGGCATGGCCGCGGCCATCGGATTCTGCCCCACGAAATAAATCACCGCGCAAACATTTATGCGCTGCGCTCGTTGAACGTCCGCTGGATCGTGTCAGTGGCGGCCGTCGGCAGCTTGCAGGAACAATACGCGCCGCGAGATGTGTTGTTACCATCGCAATTCTTCGATCGCACCAGTCAACGGACCGCGCATACATTTTTCGGCGGAGGCATTGCGGCGCATGTGGGATTCGCCGAACCGATCAGCACAAACCTGCGCAACCTGGTGGCTGAATCGGCCAGATCGTTGGGATACACCGTGCACAACGGTGGCACTTACGTGAACATGGACGGCCCGGCATTTTCGACGCGTGCGGAGTCTGAATTCAATCACCGCAATGGGTTCGATGTGATAGCCATGACTAATCTTCCAGAGGCAAAGCTGGCTCGCGAAGCAGAGATCGCATTCGCGACCATGGCCATGATCACTGATTACGACTCCTGGAAAATCGAAGAAGAACCGGTCTCGGCTGAGATCGTTCTCAGTCACCTGATCGCAAATGCTGAGACAGCCCGCAGAGTCATCGCAGACGTCATCCCGCGAATTCCCAACGAGCCGAGCTGGCCGGAACATTCTGCGTTGGACACGGCGTTGGTGACGGACCGGGAGCTGTGGCCGGAGGCGACGCTGGAAAAATTGCGACCGATTTTGGGACGGTTCGTGGGGAAATAAGTCCTGTCGATATTGGCAGGGCGCGTCACTGCGTGCGCGCCGTGAATTGCGATCGCGCGCACGGGACAGCGTGCCCTACCTCCGCGATCAGGACTAATTGAATTTCGAGCCGAGGCCATTGAGAATCACAAAATGAAAACGCGGTGCTTCGATCATGTCGATTTGCGGGTGACAAACATGGAAGCGGCGACACAGTTCTACGCAAAAATTTTGCCGCAGCTTGGGTTCGTTCACGAAAGTCCCGGCGACGATTATTACACGTTCTATGCTGGCGGTGGCGAACGGCCGTTGGAATTTTTCTGTTTAAGCGAGGACAAGAACCATCGCCCCAACGGCACGCGAATCGCGTTTTGGGCGGACACGCGCGACGAAGTGGATCAGATTTCGAAACTCGTGCGCGACGCTGGCGGGAGAAACCTTGAAGGTCCCGAAGTTTGCGAGGACTACAGTCCGGGTTACTACGCCTTCTTTTTCGAGGACCTCGATGGCAACAAACTCGAAATTTGCTGTCGCGAGAAGCCGGTGTTTGCGGATTAACCTCCAGAGGCGCCGGCGCGGCTGCGACCATCGCGATTTTCCAAGCGGCACTTCTGCGGCTACACTTGGAAAGTGCCCGATTTAAGAACGAAGAACCCGGCGCACCACGAACCTGCCATTTTGCAGGGTGCACGTCGTGTTCGCTACCTCAAGTTGATCGCGCTATTCAAAATTGGCAAAGGCGCGCTGCTGTTGCTGGCAGGTGCTTCACTGCTCTTTCTGAATACGCGGGCTCGCTGGATGGATGCGTTGTCGAACTGGACGGCGGATGAAATCCTACTCGAACACAGCCGCACGGTCGTCTGGCTGCTTCATAAACTACAAGCCATCCTCGCAAACGGTGCAGTGCGGGCGACGGGTTTCCTGGCGTTATTTTATGCGGCAGTTCTTTTCACCGAAGGAATCGGCGTTTACATGCAGCAGCGCTGGGCGGAGTTGCTCATGATTTTCGCTACGGCCAGCCTGATTCCAATTGAGCTCCGGCATCTCTGGCATCGGCCGAGTCTGGTGAGCGCGCTCATATTGCTGGCGAATTGTTTCATTGTCTGGTTCTTATATCGGGTGCTCAAACCCGAGAAACCCGGTACCCAAATCGTGCCTGAGCGCGAACTGGTCGAGACCGTTTAGGTGCATTGATCTGTTGCGGCGATCGACACACTCGGCACGGCAACGAGCGTCGAATACTTTGGCGAGAACACGGGGAATCTGCTGTCCATGCAAAGGCCGAATGTTGATGACGACCTGACTTTGCTGACGGACGTCGGCAAAACTGAAGCAATCGTCGTCGAGGTGATAGATAATCCGGCTACTGAAGAAGGAGTTTTGCTCAAGGTCATGACGCGCGGCCCATTCGAGCAAGGGCAGCAGGTCTGGATCGTTGATCGTGACGGATCAAAAATCGGCGCCGACTGTAGAGAAGGTCTCTACGCAAACCATCGACAGCGAAGTGACGCTCTCGACCGTTTTGCCGGCGTAGCTGAATACGGTGTTTAGCGCCAAAGGCGCTCTCCCCTTATTTCAGCCTGCGGCGACGCCGCGGGAAAATCGGTTTCCAAAACAAGTGCTCAAGGCGCGAATCAATTCAGACTGTCACAGGACGTTGCGGAGCGACCTGTCGGAAAAGTCCGCCTTCGCTCATTTCGCATAGGGTCCTCAGGGACTGTAAAGCTCGCCGGCATTCCAGGACGAGGCGTTATAGAATACCTTCACCCCATCGGTATAGCCTTTGAACAATGTGCGCGAAATATTCGGCTTGTTAGGGCCATAGGCCGATTCAGGGACTGCGCTGGAAAGGCCGAACCCGGCCTCGTCCCAATAGTTACCTGCGAAGCCGGTGTCGAAGAACTTATCGTTCGGCCCGCCGATTTGCACCGACTTGTTATTGGCCTTCCAATACTCGTCGCACCAATCGAAAATGAATCCGCCTACACACACTTGGTTGTTTGTGGCCATAAGATTGGTTTTGATCGTGTTCCATTGAGTATTGAGAAACCTGGCGGCAGGCTGGGCGTTGTAATAAGGCTGACCCGGTCCCATTTGACTCACGGGTACCTCATCGAGATTTTTTAATGGGCTGATGGAGTCGGTGCCGTAAGGACCGGGCGCCGGCCGGGTCGTGTGAGGCGTGCCCCATTCACCGAAAATCAGTGGTTTCTTGACTGCAAGCGAGTTCAGCAGAGCCAGGTATTGCGTGAAAACCGAATTGCCAGATCCGCCAAACTCGGGGCCGCGATAAATATTGATGCTCCACGCGTCGAGGTGGCTGAGTTTGCCCGATTGTTCGCCGAGCTTAATCGCCGGCCAAGTGTTCTCAGGTGTGAAGTTGTCATTGGTGGCACTCATCAGGAACGGCTGCTGGCCCCGGCTAAGCCCGGCGCCGTTGGCGGCATCGATCAATTTCCCAAAGTTTGTCCAGAACTGAGGGTTTCCAGTTACGCCGCCGAAGATTTCATTCCCGACCATGTACCCGAAAACAGCCGGATGTCTGATGGTGCTCTTCACCAATTCGTCGTAATGCCGGATGTAATCGTCCAGGTTTGGCGGCGGTCCGCTTCCCCCAGCCGCGATCTGTGGGCCTTGCGTGTAAGAGAACATCACCACGTAGATGGGTTTCGTTCCCCCGTTGTAACAGTAATCGAGAAAATCCTTCCAATTGCCGCCACTTCCCGGAGCGCCAGCGTTGCGATCAGGGTCACCGGCATAAAGTTTGATAACATTGATGCCCGCCTGACGCATCTTGTCGATATCGGGCTTCCAGACGTTGGCGTAAGCGGGAACACTGTATTTGCCGTAGGGTAGTCTAACGCCCGGAGCAACGCCGATAAGGACCGGTGAATAGTTCATCTCCTTTATGACAAACGGTTCTCCGTTGAGCGTAATCTGGAAAGTCGGGGAACCATTGACCTTTTTTACCTTTACCTCTGCGCCGTCGGCATATGGCGTCGTAGCGACGGTGATCAGAGCAGCGATCGCGGCGATCGCACAACCAAATTTCAGATAACAAGTACGGATTTTTGCATGCGAAGGAATGAACATAAGGCGCGAAAGGAAACGCATCGTCTATTCCGCGTCAATAAAATAAATGTCACACGCACGTAAAAACAGAATATTGCTGGTTTTGTCGACATAATGGGCCCAGAGAACTACAACCTTGGTTCATGCGCCAACGGCGATTTTCACGTTGTGGAAACGCAATGCCCCGGCCGATCTCGCGACGGATTAAAAGTCGGCGCCACCTGTAGAAGGCGTCTCGAAGCAAACCATCGATAGCGAAGTGACATTCTCGACGGTCTCGCCGGCATAATTGGTAGGGGCGGCGCGCGCTGCGCCGACCGGACGCCGCAACGCGGCGTCCGTAGCAAATGTTTGTCATGGTAGCCGCAGGCTTGCTTTCGGCACCCCTTTCTCCTGTGATTAAGCTGTGGACGCAGCTCCAGATCATGTGACGTCGGACACCGCGAGTGGTCCGGCATCTGTCAGACCGGCAGCGTTTGTAACAACGCATTGGAGCGTCGTGCTGCAGGCACAAGGTGAATCGCCGGCGGCACAGGAGGCGCTTGAAGATCTTTGCCGCACTTACTGGCGACCTGTCTACGGCTTCGTTAGGCGAGAAGGTGCCAGACCAGAGGAAGCGAAGGATATCACGCAGGGGTTATTCGCCCTGATCTTGGAACGAAAGGACTTCACCTCAGTGCGACAGGAAAAGGGACGCTTGCGTTCCTTTCTTCTGGCTGCGCTTAAACATTTCATGGCGAACGAACGCCGTGATGCCGCGACGCTCAAACGCGGCGGCGGTCGAACGCTGCTTCCGCTCGACGAGGCTGAATCCTACGATGTTAGCGACTTCGATCGCAGTGACATGCTGAGCGCGGATCTGCTTTATGATCGGAAATGGGCCTTCACGGTCCTCGACCGGGTATTCGCGCGCTTGCGCGAGGAATCTCAGGGATCAGCTAATACGCCGCTGCTGGAGCGGTTGAACACATTGCTCTCCGACGAACCAGATCGACCGTCGCAAGCGGAGATTGGGCGCGAGTTTGGCATGACCGAGAACGCCGTCAAACAAGCATTTCATCGACTGCGACAGCGTTACCGACAGTTGTTGCGTGAGGAGGTCGCGCACACGGTGGCGACGCCGGCCGAGATTGAAGACGAACTGCGTCACCTCATCGCCGCGTTGCGCTCCTGAAGACACGAATTACACAGATCTGAGACACGAATTACACGAATTGGCACTAATTTTCATGGGAAGAGTTAACCGTCGAACCTTCGTGTAAATTCGTGAAATTCGTGTCTCCGTCGATTTGTGTCTGAACTGCTTTACAAAGAAGAAGTTTTTCAACTCGTGGGTCTTTGCATGGAGATTCACCGTGAGTTGGGAAAGGGCCACGACGAAGTCATCTACAAGGATGCACTTGTTATCGAGCTGACTCGCGCCGGAATGCCATTATCACGCGAGAAAAATTACGCAACGCGCCGCCTGGCAGAAAATCATTCTGAAGATCGACGAGGATTAACGCGTTCATTGAGCATGTGTTCCGCGGTACAATGTTGTTGGATCTCGCCGCTTGGGCATCCGTTTGTCGCTAAAGGCGAATGAGGGTTCTGGATGAGTAACTCACTTCGGTTCCTTCGCTTGCGTGATCAGCTTCGACCTCAACTCGTACAATGATTGTTCGAGGCCAATCTTGTAAGGGATCGGGTTAGTCAGTTGCAAAATCTCGAGTGGCGCGCAACTAAGCTGTTTCCGCAGGCGCTCGCGCGACTCCTCAATGGTCGGCGCTTGATAAACAAGCTGACCGCCGCGGAAAATCGGCACCAGCAAATCGGTAAAGTGTGCCAGCCCACTGCAGGGGAAGATGTTGTTGTCCCGTGGGAAGCCGACGGCTTCCCCTACAGATGCGACCGCGCTGGCGTCGCCGATGGTGAGTCGGTTGTTTGTTTCGGGGTCCACGATTTCGCAAGGGTCAGAAACGCCGTGATCAGTTTCGTAGATCGCGTCCGCAATGAATCTCCCGTCTGGCTGACAAAACCGGCGAACCTGCAATGAGCCTGGGATCGAAGCCTTCGCTGATTCTTCGGAAAGTTTGATGCGGTATTGCCATTCACGACCGGGTCGTCGGACCGCGCCGAGTTTGTAGATGCCACCGAGAGCGGCATCCGGCTGACCGGTGCTAAGCTTTGTTCCTACGCCCCAGACATCGATCTTCGCGCCGCGCTGTTTCAAGTCCGCGATCATGTACTCGTCGAGATCGCCTGAGCCGACGATCTTTGCATTTGGAAAGCCTGCCTCATCCAGCATTCGGCGCGCTTTAATACTCAACGAAACGCCATCGCCAGAATCCAAACGCACGCCGATCATTTCATGCCCTTGCCTGCGCAGTTCGCTACCTACCTCGATGGCATGACGTATGCCGTCGATGGAGTTGTATGTGTCCACCAGAAAGATGCAGTTGTTAGGCATCGCATGGGCGTAGGACCGAAACGCCTCGAGCTCGTTCTCGAAAAACATGATCCAACTGTGCGCTTGCGTACCGCTCACGGGGATGCCGAACTGTTGTCCAGCCTGCAAATTCGATGTGCCGGCGCAGCCGCCGATGTAAGCGGCGCGAGCTGCTGTCAATCCGCCATCGACTCCCTGCGATCGGCGCAGACCAAATTCGATCGCGGGATCACCTTTAGCAGCCAGGCAGATACGCGCCGCTTTTGTAGCAATAAGGCTTTGGAAATTGAAAATGTTGAGCAGGGCCGTCTCGAGCAACTGGCATTGAGCGATTGGACCAGTCACCCTGATCAACGGTTCGTTCGCGAAGACTAGCGTCCCTTCTGGAATTGCATCTATGTCGCAGGTCAGTCGCAGTCCACGCAGGTAATCGAGAAAATGAGAATCGAACAGCGGTTTGCCATCGTTACCACGCTGCGAGCCAAGGTAATCGACTTCCGTGTCGGTGAAGTGGAACCTGCGCAGGAAATCGATCGCTGTTGCCAGTCCGCAGGCCACGGTGAATTGCCCAGCAAAAGGGTTCTCGCGGAACGTGACATGAAACACCGCCTCATGGTCGGTCACGCCGGCTTTGAAATAGCCGCCCGCCATCGTGACCTCGTAAAGGTCAGTCGTTAGGGCAGAGAAGCTGTGAGTGGATCGCTTCATCATCCCACTCGGAATGTAAACGCGCAGTGCGAGTTCGCGAGTGTTTGGGTAGCGCACGCGTCTCGCCTGGTCGCGAGCGCGTCCTCGCGATCGCGAACTTTCCTTGTGGGCTTCGACGATTCTTCTGTCAGCGAAACTCGAAGAAAGCCTGTTTCGGCGCGACGCCGAAACCAACACGCGAGACGCGTGCGCTACCCGGAGACGACTGACGTGTTTTCGCGTGATTGTCCGTAAACGCCTTCACAGAGCGCTGCGCGTTGCAATATGCTTTACGAACCAATCGCTGGCCAGCTTTGCCACTTGCTCCAGTGCGCCCTGCTCCTCAAATAAGTGCGTTGCGCCGGGAATAATCTCCAGCTTCACGTCGCTGCGCATCTGGTCGCGCGCCATCTCGTTTAGCTCGATGACAACATCATCGTTGCCGCCGACGATCAGCAATGTCGGCGCTTGGACTCGTGGCAAAGCGTCCGCAGCAAGATCGGGGCGTCCACCACGTGAAACGACGGCACCGACCTCCTGTGGAAGTTCCGCTGCTGCAACCAACGCCGCGGCGCCGCCTGTGCTTGAGCCGAAATATCCGATGTGCAGATCGCGCGTTTGCTCCTGTTGCCGGACCCACCCGGTCGCGTGCACAAGGCGGTCGGCCAGCAACCTGATGTCGAATCGGTGTTCGCGAGTGTAGATGTCGAGCGTTTCTTCTTCAGGCGTGAGCAAGTCAAAAAGTAACGTTCCAAGCCTGGCACAATTGAGTGTGCACGCGACAAATTGATTCCGCGGACTGTGCCGGCTACTTCCGCTGCCGTGCGCAAACAACACGAGCGCTATCGCGTTGTCCGGCATCGTCAGATTACCCGAGAGGATTGCGCGCCGAACGGGAATTTGTACCTCAGTCATCTCTTCTTCTTCATCTTACTCATGCTCATGCTCCTGCTGAGCAAGGAGCGGCGGTCTCTAGTCCGCCGTTTCAGTGGGGCGGATTGGCAACCGCCCCTCCTTGTCGTTCTGCGCAGCTCGGGTCAGCAGCTCGCGCACATCGCCATCGCTAGTCTGCGAGAAGTCTTCGTAATACTGGCCGACAGCTTGAAAGAACGGAGGCGTGCTCAGGCAGATGGTTTCATCCGCTTCCTGTGCAATCTCGTCGCAGGTGTCCGCCGGTCCTACCGGCACTGCCACGACGATCTTCGCTGCACCGCGCTGCCGCAGCGCCATTACCGCTGCGCGCATGGTCGCGCCAGTAGCCAAGCCGTCATCGACCAGGATCGCGATTTTATCGCGCAACGCCGGCGCGGGCCGTCCTTCACGATAAATCTGTTCGCGCCTTTCGAGTTCGGCTGTTTCCTTTACGGTCACTGCCTCGATCGCTTCGGTTGCGTACGGTATTGCGCGCACAACATCCTGGTTCAACACGCGCACGCCGCCAGATGCAATGGCGCCAGCAGCCAGTTCTTCAAATCCGGGCACGCCGAGTTTGCGCACGATGAAAACGTCGAGTGGCGCGCGCAGGCGCTTTGCTACTTCATAAGCAACCGGAACACCGCCGCGTGGCAGTCCGAGCACAATCACATCGTCGGGGCCTGCGTATTTCTCGAGCTTCTCCGCCAGTAGCCGGCCGGCTTCTGCTCGATTCGAAAAAGCTCGTTCCATGCGCCTGATCACGTCGCTTTGTTAAACCGCCGCTGCAATCGTCATCCTCTGTAGATTCCCCGTTGGAATACGGCGAATCCCTTCTCTTACAGTTTCGCAGTTCAACTCAGCGGTGAGTGTCTTTGCGTGCGTGCTTCCAGCTGACACAGATTCACGTGGATCAGGCGGATCACCTAACGGTGGATTGTCAATAGCTTAACTCTTTTCCAAATAGTCGCGGCATCTGGTTGCAAAAGCTGTGCGCCGCATCGTCCAACACGTCTTCACTCCAGCTATTTGAGCGCGCGTTTCCTACGTACCGCCAGCCGGATTTCGATCTGGCCAGGGCGGGGGCGATGGAAGATCAAAGCGTTTTGTCTTCAGCTCGTCCTGTAATTCTTGAATGCCGCGATCGAGCTGTTGATCTTCGCCTTTGAATTCTTTGCCGGGATCATTATCGACCACGATATCCGGATCCACTCCGTGTCCTTCGACGATCCATTGTTTGCCATCTTTGGAATAAAGCGCGAATTCCGGTTTGAAGAATTGCCCGCCGTCAACAAGCGGCAGGGACTCGCGAATGCCGGTAGTACCGCCCCAGGTACGTTTCCCGATCAGCTTGCCAAGTCCAAGCGATTTAAATCGGAAAGGGAAAATGTCGCCGTCGGAGGCCGAGAATTCGTTAATCAAGGTTACCATCGGTCCGGTGAACGTTTGTGACGGATCGGTTTGCGGCATGCCATTGCGCGCGATGCCAATCATCACCAGCGCGCGCCGCAATCGCTCGATCACCAGGGGCGAGACAAAGCCGCCGCCGTTGCCGCGAACATCAACGATGAGCGCATGTTTCCGAATTTGTGGAAAGTAGAGCTTCGTGAACTCGTTGAGGCCGGGCTGGCCCATGTCGGGAATGTGAATGTAACCAACCTCACCGCCTGTTTTCTTCGTCACGTAATCGATGTTCTTTTGCACCCAATCGATGTAATAAAGCGGTCCTTCGTCATCAATGGGCACAACGGTGACGTCACGCGCACCGGCGTCGGTCGGTTTGGAATTCACGCGCAGGATCACTTGTTTGTCAGCGGTGCCGATTAGCGCGTCATACAGATTTGGCAAACTCGAGACCGGCGTGTTGTTGATTGCCAGAATGTAGTCGCCGGGTTTTACATTCACGCCGATATCGGTGAGAGGTGAGCGCGTTTTCTTGTCCCAGTTTTCGCCCGGTAAAATGCGGTCAATCCGATAGGCGCGCGTCGCTGGATCGCGGGAAAGTTCTGCGCCCAGCAGGCCCAACTTGATGCGTGGAGTATCCGGCCGTTCGCCTCCGCCGACATACGAGTGGCCGATGTTCAATTCGCCAATGAGTTCGCCTAACAAGTAGGTGAGATCGTTGCGATTATTCACGAACGGCAACAGCGCCGCGTACTTGTCGCGCATCGCCTTCCAATCCACGCCGTCCATCGTCGGCGAGAAGAAGAAGTCACGCATTTGCCGCCAGCATTCGAAATAGATCTGGCGCCATTCCGCACGGCGATCCAGCTGCATGTCGAGTCCCTGGATCTTGTGCTCATGATCCTTGGTCTCGATCTTATCCTTGGGGATGTCGATGATGGCGTAGTCCTTTTTGATCTTCACCAACATCTTTTTTCCGTCGGACGTAATCTGATAATTGTTGGCGTCGCCGAGCACCGTCTCTTTGCGGTCGTCGAGATTGTAAGCGCAGAGGTGCGATTTCTTGTCTCTGTCCGAGAATAATGCTTCGTCATCCTCTCCTACTTCATCGCCGGCTGTGCGGCGCAGGTAAAAGACGCGATTATCATCCAGCATCCGGATGTTGCGATAGTTTCCCGGCGTGATTTCCAGACCGACGATGCGATTCTGGATTCCGTCGGTATCAACTTTCACTACAACTGGTTTCTTCGATTTTTCGTCCGGTTTTTTCTCGACCGGGCTTGCCTCCGGTTTTTTCTCTTCACCTTGCTTCGCTTTCTCTTTTTCTCGTTTTTCCGCGGCCTTGCCGACTTCATCGCTCTTGGGCGCGAGCGGGTTCGCAGTGTCTTTGGCCAGTGTAACGACATAAACGCGTTGCATGTCGCGATAGACATTCGCGAATTCCTGATCGCCAAAAGTTGGCTTGAAATCGCGCGCTGAGGCGAGCAACAGATATTTTCCGTCGTCGCTGAAGACTGGTTCGCCCGAGCCGTACCAACTGTCGGTGACGGCAGTCTGCTGTTTATTCGCGAGCGAGTACAGATAAACGCGCGGCATATCGTTTTCTTCGGGACGCGCCCAGGTGATCCACTGACTGTCGGGCGACCAGTTATAACCCTGGATCTCGCCGAATTTGTCCTGGTCGACCTGAGTCACCGCCTTCGATGCCACATCGACATAGCGCAACCGCTGCAAGCGATCACTCCAGAGCAGTTTCTTGCTGTCGGGCGACCATTTCAGCGCGTAGTAATAGGTGTCGCCGCCATTCGTGATTTGTTGTGGCTCGCCTTTGCCGTCCTGCGAACGCACATACAATTCGTTCTCGCCGGTCGCGTCTGAGTTATACGCAATCCATTTTCCATCTGGCGACCAAACCGCGTCGCGTTCGTGCGCTCCTGAAGTTTTGCTCAGATTGCGAGGTGTCCCGTTTTTTGCTGGGACCGAAAAGAGATCGCCGCGCGCAACGACGATCGTGCGTTCGCCGTCGGGCGAGAGGTTTACAGATTCAACATGCTTCGCCGCATCGACCAATCCGCCGCGGCCGCTGTCGAAGTCTTCTTTGATGTCGATGGGCACAGGAGTGGCCTGGCCTGTGCCCAGATCATAACGCCAGATTTGACCAGCTTGCTCAAACACGATCGATTGTTTGCCCATCGATGGGAACTTGATGTCGAAGTCCGTGAAGTGCGTCAGTTGCTTTGTTTCCTTCGTTGCAAGATCCATAACGAAGAGATTCATCCGGTTGTCCCGGTCAGAAATGAAATAGATCTTGTTGTCCGGTCCCCACATCGGGCAGATGTCCTGCGCCGGATTGTTCGTTAGGTTTTCCGTGGCACCGGTTTTAAAATCGTAAAGCCAAATGTCATCCGCCATGCCGCCGCGATAATGTTTCCATGTGCGGAATTCGCGAAAGATACGGTTGAACGCCATCTTCGAATCGTCCGGCGAAAACGAAACGAATCCTCCGCGCGGCACGGGCAATTGTTGCGGCAATTCCGCATCTAGACCGACCGTAAACAGCGGCCCGACAAAATCGTTGAACGATCTCATGCGCGAACGGAAGACGACGAGCGGTTTTGTGTTTTCCCATGCCATTACAATGTTGTTCGGCCCCATGCGATCAGAAACATCGTCGCGGCCGAGTGTGGCCGAAGTCGTCAGGCGCTTCGGGACGCCGCCCTCGGCTGGCATGACGTAAACTTCTCTGTTGCCGTCGTACTCCGAAGTAAAAGCGATTTGAGTTCCATCCGCGGAAAATCGCGAAAATGAAGTGTAACCCGGGCCGCTTGTCAGGCGTCGAGCTGTGCCGCCGTCTTTGCCGACCGTGTACAATTGGCCTGCATAACAGAAGACGATGTCCTGATCATTCGTGGTCGGAAAACGCAGTAGGCGCGTCGTATTCGGCAGGTTTTGCGCCGAGGCAGTTGTCAACCAGCAAGCGAGGATCGTGATCGAGAGAGAAAAAAAGCGACAAAGCATGTTCATAGAGTAACGAGAGCCGAAGTGGCAAAGTGCCGTTGAACGCATTGGATGCAACAGCGATTTCATTCCCAGATTAGATGCAGTGCCGTGGCGAATTGGATTCAGATTGACTCGGGAATCCCGATATCTGGTTGCCGAAGAATCGGTGCGCACCAGCCCGCGCGCTGCCGATCTTTAGCGTAAGATGGTGCATCGCGAGGTCCACGGCAGTAGACTGAACGATCGTTCATGGAATGGCTTACTGATCCAGACGCATGGATCGGACTGTTAACGTTAACAGTCCTCGAACTGGTACTGGGCATCGATAACATCGTTTTCATCTCGATCCTGTCGGGCAAACTCCCTGTACATCAGCGAAAGAATGCACGACTTATCGGCCTTAGCCTGGCGATGCTCATGCGGGTCCTGCTGCTGCTTTCGATCACTTGGATTATGGGTCTTACGCATCCGCTGTTCGCCATTGCCGGTTTTGAAGTGACCGGCCGAGCGATCATTTTGACCGCGGGCGGCTTGTTCCTTCTCGTGAAAAGCACGCATGAAATTCATGACCAGATGGAAGAAGAGGACGCCCGACGGCAAGCGCCTGTCGTGGCGTCATTCTTCGCCGTGCTCGTGCAAATTAGTCTGCTCGACATCGTGTTCTCGCTGGACTCGGTCATTACCGCTGTCGGAATGGTCGATGAAATCGCCATCATGATCATCGCAGTCGTTCTGGCGATAATTGTCATGATGGTCTTCGCTGGCCCGGTAAGCGGCTTCGTCGAACGTCATCCCACGATTAAGATGCTCGCACTTAGCTTCCTTCTTCTCATCGGCATGAACCTCGTAGCCGAAGGTCTCGGCTTTCACATTCCGAAGGGCTACACCTATTTCGCGATGGCGTTCGCGCTGTTCGTGGAAATGCTGAACTTTAGAAGGCGCTCCCGAAAACCTGTGCCGCGCGCACTGCAAAGCCGGCGACTGCAGAAGGCGATGGATCGCATCGAAGCGCCACACTGAATTTGTGCAAATTCCGACGAACTCCACGGGTTCTTTACTTGATCGCGCATGAGTGAATAGTTCGCTCTTATCTACGTCACTGAGTTTCAAGGGAAGTGAAAACGGTCTGGCGCGTCTTTGTTTATCTAAAACGCTATCCGATGCTCGCGTTCGCGACGTTGGCTTGCGCCATCGTGGGCACTCTCATGATGATCGTTCCACCGGCGGCGACGAAATATATTCTCGACAACGTAATCAACGGTCACCACCCCGAACGTTTGGTTCCGCTGCTTATTCTCGTGGCCTTCGCCATGTTGGTTCAACGAGGCTTGGATTATCTCCGGTTGTTGCTCAACAACACCTTCGAGCAAAAAGTCATTTTCGATCTGCGCCGGGATCTTTATTCGCACATTCAAACTCTGCCACTTCGTTGGTTCGATAATCGCCCCACCGGCGATCTAATGACGCGGATTCTGGAGGACGTGGGCTCGGTTGAGCGTGTCCTCATCGACGGCATCGAGAAAGGCACGGTAGCGATATTGCAGATCGTGGTGGTGGTGGCGGGAATGTTTTACCTCAGCACAAAACTGGCGTTGGTCGCGCTCGCGCCGGTGCCGTTCCTGGCCGGCGGCGCGCTTTGGTATACGCTGACCGCGCACCGGCGATATCGGCTGCACCGCCGCGCGGCTTCATCGATGAATTCGCTCCTGAACGACAATCTCGCCGGCATTCGCCAGATCAAAAGTTTTGTACGCGAACCTGAGGAAGATCGTCGCTTCAGTAAAGAGAGTGACGAGTTGCGCCGCGCCACCTTTGTCGTCACGCGCGTTTGGGCACTTTATCATTCTTCAATGTATTTGTTCGGGTCGCTCGGCGTGCTGTTGGTGGTGGCAGTGGGGGCGCGCGATATTCTATCCGGCGCCGTCCAGTTGGGAGACTTTGGCGCTTTTCTTGTGCTTGCGAGTTTTCTCTACGAGCCCGTCGGAAAACTGCATGAACTCAATCAACTGGTGCAGGCAGGACGCGCTGCGGGCGAACGCGTCTTCGAAATTCTCGATTCAGAAGGCGAGCCGAAGGGTGGCGAAACGTTGGCTGATCCAGTGCGTGGCGAAATTGAATTCCGACATGTCAGTTTCAGCTATTCCGGCGAACTGCCGACGCTGAGTGACATTTCATTCCACGCGCGCCCGGGTGAGACCATCGCGCTCGTCGGCACCACTGGCGCGGGAAAATCCACAATCATCAATCTACTCACGCGCTTCTACGAGTTCGATAGCGGCGAAATTTTAGTCGACGGAAATCCCGATTCGTGATGCCAACATTCGCGCATTGCGGCAACAGATCGGGATGGTGACGCAGGAATGCTTTTTGTTTAACGGCACCATCCGCGAGAACCTGCAAATTGGGAAGCCTGATGCGACCGACGAAGAACTGCTTGAGGCGGCGGCGGTAGCAAATGCGCGTCCCTTCATCGATCGGCTGCCGCGGGGATTGAGCAGCGTCGTGGGGGAGCGTGGAGTAAAGTTGAGTGTGGGCGAAAAGCAGCGGCTTTCGATTGCGCGGGCACTGTTAAAGGATCCGCCAATTCTGATTTTGGATGAAGCGACGGCGAGCGTGGACACGACGACGGAGCGACTCATCCAGGAAGCGCTGGAGACTCTGATGTTCGACCGTACTTGCTTCGTAATCGCGCACCGGCTTTCCACTGTCATGCACGCGGACCAGATTCTCGTGCTTGATCACGGCCGTATCATCGAGCGCGGAACTCACGAGCAACTGCTTGCGCTAGGTGGGAAATACGCGCGGTTGTCCGAACAAAGTTTGCTCGAAACGCCGGTAAACGGGCCGACGCCAAAGCGCGTCCGCTTCCCTCAACGCGCGACGTTCCTCGCGGAGGCTGCGCTCAAGATCGCGAAGGCGCTCCGCGAATCGACATCCATCTGGCGGCGGGCGAAGCGGTGAGCCGTCGCGTTGTACGGGCAAGGACAAAACTCGCGTGCTGCGCGTAAGCGAGTGCAATCGTCAACGTCCACAGGCGAGGAGGACTGGCGGAAGGGGTGGGATTCGAACCCACGGTGGGTTTCCCCACGCTCGATTTCGAGTCGAGTGCCTTAAACCGGACTCAGCCACCCTTCCTTGAGGAGAGAAGAAAACGCTGAACGTCGAACGTCCAACATCCAACGCTCAATGCAAACGGCCCTCTGAATTGGACGTTGAGCGTTCGGCGTTCAGCGTTGGACGTTGGACGTTCAGCGTTGTATTCAGCGCATCGCCTGGCTTGCCCCGACCCGTCTGGCAGATAGGATTTTTTCGCCTTACGAGGCAAAAAATGTTACAATTAAAGGCTTGCCACCTCTGGCAAGCTGACTGCATCTTGTATGTCCACACGGACAGCCACGCTATTACTTGTTGTTGACCGGTATTCACAGGTTCTTGGCGCCGCTGTTCACCAGTATTCCCAGCTTATTCGGAAACCTCAACCCATCATACCCCGATGATCCAACTCAAACCCGGAATCCAGCCCGCATCACTAAATAAACCGCCACACTCGGCTGCACGTCGAAAAAACAGGATGGAAAAGAAGAAAAATGGCGGACTGCGTTTCAAGCGTGTGTTCAGCGATGCTGCCGTCGCGCCATTTGATCAAATCGAATGGGAACGACGCACGGCGGAAATCACCGATGACGGTGGGAAGGTCATTTTCAAACAGGAAAACATTGAGGTCCCAAAGAATTGGAGCCCGCTCGCCACGAAAATCGCTGTATCGAAGTATTTCTACGGCGACATAGCCAATGGCACCGATCCGTACAAAGGCGGAAGAGAAACTTCGGTGCGGCAGTTAATTCATCGCGTCACGCGCACCCTTACCGACTGTGGAATTGCGGATAGTTATTTCGCAGATGCGGAAGCTGCCGAGACTTTTTACGACGAGCTGACCTGGCTGTGCTTGAATCAGCATGGCGCGTTCAATTCGCCGGTTTGGTTCAACGTTGGGTTGTATCATCAATATGGCATCGGCAAAGGCGCAGGCGCGGGAAATTATTTTTACAACCGCGAGACGGGGAAAGGGGAACGCGCAGCTTCGCAATATGAGTATCCGCAGGGCAGCGCCTGCTTCATCCAGAACGTGGGTGACACGATGGAGGACATCATGCGCCTGGCGACGAGCGAAGCGATGCTATTCAAGTACGGCAGCGGCACCGGCACGGATCTTTCATCACTCCGATCGACGCGGGAAAAATTGAGCGGCGGCGGCAAACCGAGCGGGCCGCTCTCGTTTCTGAAAGTTTACGACCAGATTGCAAACGTGGTGAAAAGCGGCGGAAAAACGCGGCGCGCCGCCAAGATGAACACGCTCAAGGATTGGCACCCGGACATCGAAGAGTTCATCGACGCCAAACAGAAGGAAGAGAAGAAAGCGTGGGCGCTGATCGAACAGGGGTACGATGGCAGTTACAATGGTGACGCTTACGGCTCGGTGATGTATCAAAATGAAAACGTCAGCGTCCGGGTAAGCGACGAATTCATGGACGCAGCGCTGGAGGGCCGCGAATGGTGGACGCGTCGCGTAATCGACGGCAAACCGTGCGAGAAAAAGGAAGCGCGTGGCGCTACTGCGCAAAATTGCCGAAGGCACGTGGATCTGCGGCGATCCCGGGATGCAATTCGACACGACCATTCACAAGTGGCACACCTGCAAAGGGACCGACCGGCAAAATTCTACGAATCCCTGCAGCGAGTATCTGTTCCTCGATAACACTGCCTGCAATCTCGCCTCGCTGAACTTAATGAAGTTTAAGACCGCTGATGGGGATTTTGATGTCGAGCGATTCAAAGCGGCGGTGCGGATTTTCATCACCGCGCAGGAAATCATCGTCGATAACGCGAGTTACCCCATCAAGGAAATTGCGGAGAACTCGCACATTTTCCGAACGCTCGGACTTGGTTTCGCAAATCTGGGCTCGCTGATCATGAGCTACGGCTACGGCTACGACAGCGTTGAAGGTCGGGCACTCTGCGGCGCGATCACGTCAATCATGACCGGGGAAGCTTATGCGCAGAGCGCGCGTATGGCGCGGACGATGGGGCCGTTTCCCGGATATCGAGATTCTCGTGCCAGCGGCGTGGCGAAACCTGTCGCGAAGGACAATGTCGCCCCGATGTTGGAAGTGATCGAGCTGCATCGGTGCGCCGTGCATCAAATTCCCGATGCAAAAGAGTTCGCGCATTTGAAAGAGGAAGCTGCAAAGACTTGGGACGAAGCGGCGGATGTTGGAAACCGTCACGGTTATCGCAACGCACAGGTAACTGTGCTCGCGCCCACGGGCACAATCAGCTTTCTAATGGATTGCGATACCACCGGAATCGAACCGGACATTGCGCTGGTGAAATACAAGCTGCTAGCCGGCGGCGGCATGCTGAAGATCGTTAACCAAACGATCAAGCCCGCGCTGGAAAAACTCGGTTACGCCTCCGATGAGATCGAGCGGATCGTCGCGCATATTGACGCGTTCGACACCATCGAGGACGTAAAAGGTAGCGCAAGCGTCTCGCTTGCGAACGGGCCCGAGGGCGCAACCGAGACGGTTACGCTCCATCGCAGCGGATTAAAGCCGGAGCATTTGCCGATCTTCGATTGTGCATTCAAGCCGTTCAAGGGCGAACGTTCACTGCATTACCTCGCACACCTGAAAATGATGGCGGCTGCGCAGCCATTCCTCAGCGGGGCGATTTCGAAAACGGTCAATCTACCAGCGTCGGCCAGCGTGGATGATGTCATGAACACGTACATCGAAGGTTGGCGGCTTGGTCTGAAATCCGTCGCAATCTATCGCGAAGGCTCGAAGCGCTCCGCGCCTTTGAATACACGCAAAACAAAAGACATGGGCGCAACTGTAGATGGCATCGTTGATGCCAGTGTTGTGGTGGAGACGCTCCAGAAGCGCATCCTCGAGCTTGAAGAAGAACTGACCATGTTGCGAAGGCAGCTCGATCAACCCGTCCGCCATCGCATGCCGGACACGCGCACGTCGTTGACACATAAGTTCGAGATCGCCGGACACGAAGGCTACATCACCGTCGGCCTGTATGAGGATGGCCAGCCAGGCGAGCTTTTCATTACCATGTCGAAGGAAGGCAGTACCATCGGCGGTTTGATGGACACCGTGGGCACGCTCACCTCGATTGCACTTCAGTACGGCGTGCCGCTCGAGAGTTTGGTGAAAAAATTCGCCTATCAGCGGTTCGAACCGAGCGGGTTCACAAAAAATTCCGACATTCGCCACGCGACGAGCATCACCGATTACGTGTTCCGCTGGCTGGCGTGCCAGTTCATCAAAGGTTACAAGGAAGCAACCTCACCGAACCGCGCGCAACCCGATCTACCGCTCAAAGAAATTCCCGACATCGAGAAGAAATCACTCAATCGGCCGGTCACCGATCTCGCGCGCACAGGCGACAAAGAAGTGATCGACGTCATCACTGGTCATCCGTCCAACCATGGAAACGGCGGGAAGTCTGCCACGGGAAACGGCAATGGCGCTGGCACTTCATCTGACCGGGTAACAGTCGCCCTCGGCAGCATCTTCATGGGCATCACCTGTTCCGTCTGCGGCAGCGATAAAGTCATCCGGGCCGGCGCCTGCGGCGTCTGTACCGAATGCGGGACGAGCCAGGGTTGTAGCTGAAGACGAACGTCGTATCAGCTTCCATCGAATTTTCGGAGTCCCGACGCTTTGGATCTGCAAAGCGTAGATGCACCTGATTGGACATGGGAGCGACCACGGCTACAATGCGTCGCCGCTTTTTTCGAGCGGCGAAATTGAATGAACAAGCTCGACGAACAGCGACAAAAAGAGATTCAACAGGCTGAGGAACTGCTCTTTGCAGGACCCCAGGCGCTGGGGTTTGCGAAAGGGCTTTTCCAAGGGCATTTCGTGTCTGATTGGGTGATGCCGTATCCACGCATCGCGGAGACGGAACAGGGCGAGCTGGATAAAGTTCTTACCGAACTTCGCAAATTTTTGAATGAGGATCTGGATGCTGCGGAAATCGATCGGCAGGCAGATATTCCGCGGAGCGTGATCGATGGATTGGGGCGCATCGGCGTGCTCGGCATGACGGCACCGAAGGAATACGGCGGTCACGGCTTCTCGCAGATGGCCAATTGCAAGGTGCTGGAAGAAATCGGACGACGTTGTGCGTCGACATCGGTTTTTGTTAACGCGCATCACTCCATCGGGATCCGGGCGTTGCTATTGTTCGGCACGCGCGAACAAAACCAGAAATGGCTTCCGAAATTGGTAACTGGCGAGCAACTCGGCTCGTTCGCGCTCACCGAAAGGGAAGCCGGATCGGATGCGGCAAACGTGCAGATGCAGGCGCGTCCCAGCGAGGACGGCTCGCATTTCATTTTGAATGGTGAGAAGCGGTACATCACGAACGCTGCGATTGCGCATGAGCTCACGGTGATGGCGCGTACTCCTGTGCCCGGCTCGGATAAAACCGCTGTCACGGCGTTTCTGGTGACGCCCGACATGCCGGGTTTCGAAATGCTCGAAGCACGGATGCCGAAGACAGGTATCAAAGGCACGGCGACAGGCCGCTTCGCGTTACGCGACGTTAAAGTGCCAAAGGAAAATGTTCTCGGCCCGATAGGCAAAGGTTTGAAGGTCGCACTGACAGTGCTCGATTTTGGACGTACCACTTTTGGCGCGTGCTGCACAGGTGCAGCCAAAACGTGTTTGGAATTAGCCGTCGCGCATGCGAACACCCGCAGGCAATTCAACAAAACGCTAGGCGAATTCGAGCTCGTGAAAAAGAAAATCGCCCGAATCGCCGCTGACGCTTACGCGATGGAAGCGATGACCACCGTCACGGCAGCGTTCATCGACCGCGGCCTTGAGGATTACATGCTTGAGACTGCGATGTTGAAAGTGTTCACGACCGAACGGCTCTGGGAGTGCATCAATGACGTGTTCCAGATTTACGGCGGCTCCGCGTACTTCACCGATCTGCCTCTGGAGAGGATGTTGCGCGATGCGCGGATCAACCAAATCGGTGAGGGGGCCAATGAAGTGCTCACTTCATTCATCGCGCTGGTCGGGATGCGCGGACCGGGAATGGAATTCAAAGAAATTTACGACACGATGATGAAGCCGTCGCGCGACGGGATGAGTAAGGCGTGGGCGGCTGGAAAGAACCGGCTCACCTCGACCGTGCGGATACCTGACGTGCCCGTGCAAAGCGAACGGCTTCGCGCGCAGGCGCGGCAACTCGGCCGGTTGATCCGGCATTTCAATTTTGCCGTTAATCGCGCGTTGATCACGTATCGTGAGCCGATTCTGGATATGCAGCTGGTCCAGGAGCGGATCGCGAATGCGGCCATGGATCTTTTTGCTTCGACGTGTGTGCTGAGTCGCATCGATGGCGAGATTCAATTCGCAGGCCGAAATGGCAATTCAATATCGCCGGACCACTCGGCCGCAGATTTGTTTTTGCGTCAATCGTTCCGTCGGATTCGCGGATTTCTGGCAGGGCTGACAGATAATGACGACAAAGCAGTGATCGCGGCAGCAAAATCTTGCCTAACAAGCCGGAGCGCGACGAGGCCCGCGTAAAGCTTTTCGCTAGCCGCTTTAATCTCGTCGCGCGGTTCAGCCGAATCTGCAGCGACGGGTTGGCGAGGAAATAATCTTCCCTTCGTGCTGCTGCCCCGGCAGCACGCAATCACCCGCAAGCATCTCGGACGTCTTAGAATCCGCCCGGACGCTTACCGTAAATGTCCATCGCAGCAGCAGTGGTCGGAATTGCAGAGAGACGATCGCATCGCTGCGGAATACGCGAACCACCCGCTACCACGTAACAAATTTTCTTTGTTTCCTTGGCAGGCAGTGGCTGCGACGGCAGCGCTACTACATTCTTACCATGATCATCAGCGAATGCTGATGCGCAGAATGCAAGGGCGAAGATCCCTATGACAAATCGGACCGACCAGCCGCACCCGCGACTCAGTCTGGTTCCTTTTCCCATACCAGGATTTTGATCCCGTTAAGAAGTTAAGCAAGCTTATTCCCGACCCACTTCGTATTTTTAAGCCAGCCCACTTCCTTCACCTTCGCGAAGAATACTTCAGTCAGTCCAAAGAAAATGTTCGAGGCGAATATTGTTCAGACGCGCCTTTGCTTCTTCGCTGCGGGCGCCTCCGGCTGCAACAAGCTTATCATAAATTGCGATGGCGGATTCCCACTTCGAATCTTCCTCCAGCAATCGCGCTGCGTTGAATCCGGCCTTGTAATACCAGAACAACTCGCGGCGCTCACCAGGGAGGGATTCCTCCTCCAGAATCGTATAAAACGTCGCCAGCGCGCCGGGACGATCGCCTTTTTTCTCGAGGCATAAGCCTTTTTTAAAGAGAGCCTGGCTGCGCCAATGAATTGACCCCTCCTTGTCGGCAGCCAATTGGTCGTAGGCCTCAATAGCACGTTGGTAACTACTCGGATCAGTTGCACCAGCCTCGAAGAAAATGTCGCCCTTTCCGCAAAGCGCTTCGCGCTTTTCCGATGCGCCGGCGTCACTCTTCAATACCTCATCATACAACGCCAGAGCGTCTTTAGGTTTCCCAAGCTTTCGCTCGATCACCGCTTGCTCGTTGCGAGCGGGCCAGCGCATCGCGCCGTTCTTCTGCACAACTTGATCGAATAAAACGAGTGCCCGATCCAGGGTATGCTCGCTCATGCTCGACATGGCTGATTCTGCGGCGAAAAAGAGCGCTTTTTCTGCCAGCAGATCATTCGGGTTCTCTTGCGCGATAATTTCAAACTGTGTCTGCGCATTTGCGAAGTCCTGCCGACGATAATACAGCTCCGCCATCTTCATTCGGACTTCCCGAGCGAATTGCGACTGATTATGCTGCTCAAGAAATCGCTTTCCGAGCTCAACGACTTTCGATTCGTTTCCGCCCTCTGCTTCCTCGACCCAGATACGGAGGTAATCGGCACGTTCAGCGGCAGCAGCGGTGGGACTGGATTCGACTGCGTGGTCCAGGTCTTTCCGTGCTTCATCCAAGCGCGGCGGCGAGGAATGAAAAGCCAACTCGGCCAAGCCCACCCAAGCCTCCGACACCCGCGGATTCTTTGGAAAGTCGTGAATGAATCGCTGCAACGATGCCGGAGCTTTTTTGTCGCCCTTGGCAGCCTGCATTAAACCTTCCTCCAATCGCAAATCGGCACGCGATTGTTCGTCGCCGCCCTGTTTTTCCAGTTGGTTGTAATCAGCGATGAAACGAGCGTGATTGCCGACCTGCAACCAGGCGCTGGATGCGTTAAACAGTGCGGCTTTCGCCGATCGCGGATCGCGCTGCGCGATTTGTTCAAAGCCAGCCGTCGCGGTATCGAATCGCCTCGCCGAATACTGCGCTTGCGCGGATAAGAAATCGATCTGGGTCAACAAGACCGGTTCGGGACGCAACAGGCGCGCATCGTCCAGGATGGCTAGCGCTTCATCAAAGTGACCGTCGTTAATTTCAAATTCGGCAAACTCGACGAGGGCAGGGGCAATGGTCGGGCTTTTGATTTCTGTGTTTCGCAGATCTGTGAACAATTGGCGTGCCCGCTCTCTGCGGCCCGCGCGAATCTCCAGGCGCGCAAGATACCAGCGCGCGAATGTACGCCTGGGCTGTTCCGGCCTGCGCACCCACTTTTCCAGTTCGTTGCGCGACGGTGGGTGTTCGGCTCGATACAGCTCGTCAAGCTTCGCGAATATGATCGCAAGATCAGGATCTGCGTGGTTGCCATCGATGAAACGCTCGAGTACGTCATCTCCGGTCTCCGGCGTTTTAAGCTGCAAATGCGCTTCAGCGATGCCGAGGAGTGCAGCGACCAGAATGGGATGAGGCGTTCCCTCCGGCCTTTTCAGAATCGCCTCAAACATTTCGATCGCTCGTTGAGGCCGGTGCGAAATCAGCTCGAGTCGCCCGCGCAATACACGTCGCTCGCGCCGCTCTGCAACGGAAACCGGTCGCAACTGTTCCAAAAGCCGGCGCGCCTCGAGAGCGTTCCGCAATTCAATGTGCAGTTCAGCCTCTCGCAACTGCGCGCGCGTGCCCCATTCTTTGTCATGCGCCAGCAGAATAAATTCTCTCAAAGCTTCCTGGCGTTTTCCTAACGCGCGCAACGTGTCGCCCTCGCCAAAAACAGCTGCTTTTTGAAACGGCGAACTGTCGTTAGTCAATTCTTCGTAAAGCGATAGTGCGTCGGCCCAGCGGTGCAGACTAACGAGTGCCTGCGCGCGCCAGAATTTAGCCCATGGCAAATCGCGCAAGCTCGCGTCGGTTAAGAGAACCAGAGTGGCCTCCGGTTCGTTTGCGGCCACCTGCGCTTCTGCAAGTTTTTGGGCAACTGCGCGCCATTGTGATTCTGACAGATTTTTATTTAGCAGCGACTGCAACCGCACGACGGCGACCTCCGGCACGCCGTCTGAAAGCGGCGTAGCAGCATCGGCAATTTCACTTGAGAAATCTGCACGCGCGATTGGGCTGAGTACCCCGATGAGGCATGCGAGGCCGAGGCGTCCGATGTGTTTCATCTTCTCTCCAGCATTGCGCCTAAGTATTGGCCGGTATGGCTGGCCGGAATAGCGGCGACGCTCGCAGGCGGACCCGAAGCGACCACCTCGCCGCCGTGTTCGCCGCCTTCAGGACCCAAATCGATAATCCAGTCGGCGCACTTGATCATCTCGAGATTGTGTTCAATTACCACGATCGTGTTGCCCGCGTTGCGGAGCTTCATCAACACCTCCAGTAATTTTTCAATATCGGCGAAATGCAACCCAGTCGTTGGTTCATCGAGAATATAAACGGTGCGACCGGTCGCTTTCTTGGCAAGTTCTGTGGCAAGTTTCACGCGCTGCGCTTCGCCGCCGGAAAGAGTCGTTCCGGCCTGGCCGAGCCGCAGATAGCCCAAGCCAACGTCGAGCAGTGAATTGAGCTTTTCAGCGATGGTCGGCACATTGCGGAAGAATCGCGCGGCTTCGTCCACTGTTAGATCGAGCACATCTGCAATATTTTTGCCTTTGTAGGTGATCTCGAGCGTCTCGCGGTTGTAGCGTTTGCCCCGGCAAACCTCGCATTCGACATAAACGTCCGGCAAGAAGTTCATCTCGATTTTGATCAAGCCGCCGCCCTCGCAATTCTCGCAACGACCGCCTTTGACATTGAAACTGAACCGGCCTGCGTCGTAACCGCGGACCCGCGCCGCAGGCAATTGCGCGAACAGCTCGCGTATCGGGGTGAACGCGCCAGTGTATGTGACCGGATTCGACCGAGGCGTACGCCCGATCGGGCTTTGATCGATCACAACTACTTTATCGATCTGTTCCAGTCCGCGAATCGCCTTATGAGCGCCCGGCTTATCCTTCGAGTTATAGAAATGCCGGAAAAGAGCGCGCCGCAAAATGTCGTCCACTAAAGTCGATTTGCCGCTGCCGGAAACACCAGTTACACACGTTAGGCAACCAAGAGGAAATGAGACGTCGATCGTTTTCAGGTTGTTTTCATTTGCGCCTACGACGGTGAGCCAGCCATCGGGCCGCGGCTGAGCACGCTGTTTTGGAATCGCAATGCGCGCACGTCCGGAAAGATAATCGCCAGTCAAAGAATTCTTCGCGCGCGAGATGTCTTCGAGAGTTCCCTCTGCCACGATCTCGCCGCCACGCGGCCCCGCGCCGGGACCAAGATCAAGAATGTAATCGGCAGCCCGAATGGTTTCTTCATCGTGCTCGACTACGATGACGGAATTTCCAAGATCGCGCAGTTTTCGCAGGGTTCCCAGCAAACGCGAGTTGTCGCGTTGATGCAGACCGATGCTGGGTTCATCAAGTATGTAGAGAACTCCAGCAAGACCGGAGCCAATCTGTGTTGCGAGCCGTATCCGTTGTGCTTCGCCTCCGGAAAGCGTTCCGCTCTCGCGATCCAATGTGAGATAGCCGAGTCCGACCTCCACGAGAAATTGCAAGCGCGAGCGAATCTCGCGGACAACGTCTGTTACGATGGTGTGTTGCTGCTCGCTCAAGTCGAGACCGCCGATGAATTGCAGCGCGTCTTCCACGTTTTGCTCACTGAACTGATGGATATTCAATTCGCGGTGCAGCTTGTCCGCCGTAGCCTCGCCAGAGGCGGGTCGAGCCTTGATTGTGACTGCAAGGATTTCCGGTTTAAGCCTCGCGCCGCCACAGACCTTGCATGTCTCGCGAGCCATGAATGCTCTGATTCGATTACGCGTGAACTCACTTTCGGTTTGCTCATAAAGCCGCTGCATTTGCGGCACCAGTCCCTCGAATGGTTTTGTCGTTTTCTTCTCACCCTTGCCGCCAAACTGCGTTTCAATCGGATCGCCATTCGTGCCGAAGTAAAGCGCAGATTTGAATGCTTCAGGTAAATCGGCGAACGGCAGGTCATCGTTCACGTTGAAGTGTTTGATCAATGCGTCCTGTAGATGCCGATAGTACGCGCGCATGCGTTTCGTGCCGCGGCGCCAGGGCGTGATTGCTCCTTCGGCTAGGGTTTTAGTTTGATCGGAGATCATCAGCTCCGGATCGACCACCAGTTGCGTCCCCAAACCGTGGCAAGCGGGGCAGGCGCCAAGATGGCTATTGAAAGAAAAATGTCTCGGCGTTAGCTCGCCTAAATTGAATCCGGTTTCAGCATTCCCGTAATCCGTCGAGTAGCGGCATTCTGACCAATCGTCACCTGCAGTGGGGGTTTGGAACAAAACGACGATGCGATTGCCGCCCCATTTGAGAGCCGTTTCAATCGAGTCTGTCAGCCGCACACGAATGCCATCACGGACGACCAGCCGATCGACCACCGCGTCAATCGTGTGACGCTCGCCCTTCTTCAGTCGAATCGGCTCGGTGCGATCGAGTTCGATCATCTGGCCGTCGATGCGCGCACGAACGAATCCTTCACGCCTGAGTTTTTCGAGCACGTCCCGGAACTCACCGGCCTGATTCTCAATGAACGGCGCCAGCACAACAATTTTGCTGCCCGGCTCGTATGCCAGTACTTGATCGACTATTTGCTGAGGCGTTTGACGGTTGAGGGGTCGGCCGGTGAGGGGATCATGTGGTTGACCTACCGCGGAAAAAAGGATTCGCAGGTAATCGTAGATTTCGGTCGTGGTCGCGATTGTCGATCGCGGGTTCGCGCCAGCGCTGCGTTGTTCGATGGCAATGGCAGGCGATAAGCCTTCGATGAAATCGACATCCGGCTTTTCCATTCGATCGAGGAACTGTCGCGCATAAGCGGAAAGGCTTTCGACGTAACGGCGTTGCCCTTCCGCATACAGCGTGTCGAAAGCGAGCGAGGATTTCCCTGAGCCGCTTAAACCGGTGATAACCACCAGCTTCTCTCGCGGAATCTCGACGTGGAGGTTCTTGAGATTGTGCTGTCGGGCACCGGTAATCTTGATTGTTTGCGCAGGCATTCTGCCGAGAAATGTCGAACCTATCAGTCAAGCATAGCCTCTCCATTTCTCCAGCGAAAATCGCTGGGAAATGGACTTGGCGGAGCCGCCAACCCCTTTAACTACTGGGACTGAGCTTCAGGATCGCTGCTTCGGGGGTGGGATCTTCGGCCAGGATCCACTCATAGCCGTCGACGCGCGGCAATCGCACCATTTTGTCTTCCATCTCTCGCTTGGATACGAACAAGGCATAAACCGCATTGCTTTCGTGCAAACCGCGCTGCACGAGTGCTAACGCCTCAGCCGGCCCGTAGCGCCAAATTCGACTGTACTTGTAACGGTGTTGTCCGTCGATCGGCGCGGCGACAACCCAGCTAGTGAACAATGCATTCAAGTAAACAGGATCAATATCCGAAAGAACGATGCCGGGCTGCTTACCGAAGTCTTTGAGGAAACGGCGCTGTGCGATAAACCCGGTGGATTGGCGCGGTGGAGAATCGAAATGAAGACCATCCCACGCTTGCAGTCGATCAATTTCGCGCGTGTTATAGCCGGAGCGCGAAGGGTAACCAAGACAGGCCGCGCCAAATAGAACGAATAGAGCTGCGGTGGTAACAACTCTTCGTCCAGCCAAAATATTCTGCGCGGCCCACGTCACTGGCAAGACAGCGACTGCGACCAACAGAATTAGGAGGGGCAGATAATACCTTGTATCAACGAGCTTATCATTGTGACTCAAGACCGCCGCCAGAAAGATCAAGCCTGCTGAAAAAGCACAAATAACGAAGCGATCGATCCTAATAAAAAATAATCCTACGCAAACCAGGAGAAGAAAGGTCGGTACAAAAGATGTGCCGGTACCAAAAATATTCGCAGTGTGAAATCCAAGCGGCTGCAGAGTCAGTTCCTTCCAGAAATTGATGGCGTTGTCCGGAATATAGCGAAGTGAGAAGAGAAGATGGTGCTCCTTAAAAAACGGAGCCCAGAAGTCGTAACCTGTCTTGAACGGCGAATGGAATTGGATCGTGTTTAGCACAAGCAGGGGGGCCGCAGCGAGTATGAAAACGACGGGGAGTACGGCGCAGTGAAGCAACCAGCGCCAGCGCATTCCTTTCATGGGCATCACGGCCATGGCCAGTAACAATGGAGCGAACGAAAGCAACTGAACTCGAACGTTTAATGAGAGCCCAAGAAGAACCGCCGATAAATAGATTTTCCATCGCCGTTCTTCCTTAACACCCAGGTAGGCAAACATAAACGCTAGCACGCTTAGAAAGGAGGCACTCATTTCACTCATCGACGAACGACAGAAAGTGAAGAAGCCGGGAAGCGTGGCCAGTAACAGCACCGCGAACCCGCCGGTCAACGGCATCGCCAGGTACGCGTAAAAGGCAAACACAGCCAAAAGCAGAAGCAACCCCAGCGTTTGATTCGTCCGAAAGGGCGCCAGCACGGCATCTTTGTCCGACAGGACCTTCAACCAGGGAAGCATCAGCGCCGGGTATCCAAAAAAACCTCTTGATGGCAGTTTCTCGTAACCAATCCGTATGGAAGGGCGACCATCCCTATAAAGCGCTCTTGCCTGGGCAAAGTATTCCGTCGCGTCGGGATGGGGATCGAGGTCCAGCAGCATTGTCTTGCTGTAATCGATTCTAAGAACCGCGAAGTAGTAGAATATTAATGCACAAATAAACAGTAGCGCGCCCAGCAAAGTCTGTGTGGTCGCAAAATTACTATTGTTGCGCATTCAATGATTTCCGCTGGGTCTTTGCTGTTTCTCCTGATGTGGTGTCGTTAGGAAAGATAAGTTTATATCATTCAACGCAGCGGTGACCAACTGGTGTCGTCGAAATCACGCAGCAAGAAATTCTGCCGGCGTGGACCGCTAATTTTAACAACGTGCGCAGGTATTCTGACGAGGAATGTCAACCTTTATAGCTGAGCACAGCCGTTCCTGTTCTCCAGCGAAAATCTGGCGAGCCACGGGTTTGACAGAGTCACCAACCCTAATTACGAGGACTCAACTTTAAGATCGCTGCTTCGGCAGTGGGATCTTCTGCGAGGACCCACTCATAATCGTCAACGTGCGGTAAGCGCACCATCTTTTCTTCCATTTCTTGTCGAGACACGAACAAGGCGTAAACCGTGTGGTTTTGCTGCAAACCGCGGTTGGCAAGCGCCGAGGCCTCAGCCAGGCCGTAGTGCCAAATCTGACTAAATCTGTAGCCATGCTTCCCATCGAACGGCGCTGCGACAATCCAGTCTGGGAAAAATGCATTTAAGTAAACAGGATCAATGTCGGAAAAAACGATGCCTGGCTGGCGTCCGAACACCTCAAGAAAATGCCTCTGTGCAATGAACCACGTAGATTCGTCGGGTGCAGTAGTGAACTGGAGAGCGTCCCATGCCTGCGATCGGTCAATGGCGGATGTGTTATAACCGGAGCGCGAAGGATAACCGAGACAGACCGCAGCGAATAAAGCAAAAACAACCGAGACCACGATAATGCGTTTTCTGGCAAATAGGTTCTCGGCGGCCCAGGTCACCGGAAGAACAGCCACCGCAATCAAAAGTAATAAAAGCGGCAGGTAAAGTCGTATGTCCGCAACCGAGTAAACCAGAGCCGCAGCAAGGAAGCTAAGACCGGACAAGAGAGCACAGAATGTAAACCGGCCTTTGTGGATGAAGAGTAGCCCCACACAAGTTAGAAGAACAAACGCAGGGACAAAATACGTGCCGGTGCCAAATACATTAGCGGCAGAGAAGCCGCTGCGGCGCAGGGCAAATTCGCTCCACAAACGCGCAACATTGTTTGGAACATAACGAAGCGAAAAGCGATGCTCACTCCACTTATTTGGCGTCCAAGGGATCCAGAAATCGTAACCGGTTTTGAATGGCGCATGAAACTCGATTGTGTTCAGCGCCAGCCCGGGGCTGGCCGCCATCAGGAAAAGGATCGGAAGGGCAGCGCAATGAGCCAGCCAGCGCACGCGATTGCCTCTCACCGGGAAGAAAGCCATTACCAACAGTAATGGGGCAAAGAAAAGCGACTGCATTCGGATGTTTAGAGAGAGACCGAGGAAAGCGGCTGACACGTAGATCTTCCAGCGGCGCTCCTCCTTCAGGCCCAAGTATGCGAACATGAACGCAAATACAACTAGCGCTGAAGCGCTGATTTCGCTCAGTGACGAGCGACAGAAAATGAAGAAACCCGGAAGTGTCGCTAGCAGAAGCGCGGCAAACCCACCGGTTAAGGGCATCGCGAGATATGCATAAAAGCCGAACACTGCCAAAAGAAGAAGCAGACCCAACGATTGGTTCGTCCGGAACGGTGCCATGACGGCATCTGCTGTAGGCAGAACGTTAAGCCATGGAAGCATCAGCGCCGGATAACCAAAGGGATATCTCGATGGCAGCTTGTCGTATCCGATCTGGATCGAGGGCCACCGATCCTTGAGTAGGGCCTTTGCCTGGGCGAAATATTCCGTAGCGTCGGGATATGGTCCCAAGTTGAGCAGTGCCGTCTTTCCATAATCAATGTTTAGAACCGCA
This sequence comes from uncultured Verrucomicrobiae bacterium, assembly GCA_963825355.1. GTDB lineage: Bacteria > Verrucomicrobiota > Verrucomicrobiia > Chthoniobacterales > UBA10450 > Udaeobacter. Next base: position 379,129 of record CAWGSY010000018.1, read on the forward strand.
AAGTAGTAGAACGTTAAGGCGCAAAGCAGCAGCAGCACTCCAGCGAAAAATGATGTGGCTGCGAGTTTTCCTTTTGAAATGTCTGTCACAGGTTGTTGTGACTCGAAAAATAGCTTCAGATCCCCTACATCATGAGGGCGGATAACGTCTGAGAAAAGCGAGAATTAATTCATTTGTATAGTGCTGGCAACCAAGTCTGGTCATTACCACCTTGAACGCTACCGGAATTGAAGGAAACTGCGCCGCAAAGCTTTGCCCGCAATTCGTGACAACGACAGTATGGAAGCTGTGCTAAACGAGCGCGAGACGCACACACAACCCTGGGGAGCCGCCGCTCTCGAGCAAAGGCGCGAGCGCACCCGAAATCATTTAGCAAGAATTGCTTCCCGGCGCGAGAGCTGGATCAACCGCAACACGTACTATTATGAACTGCTGAGTCGGCTTCTTTGCTTTTTGGTGGAACCACACAAAAAAGTGCTCTCTGTTCGCTGCGATACAGGCAATCTTTTGGCTGTCGTCCGGCCGTGTGCGGGCAAAGGCGTTGATATCTGCGCTGAGATTGTAACAATCGCACAGCAACGAAATCCAAACTTCGAATTTGCGGTCGCATTTCCGGACAAGGAGGAGTTCCGGCAGGTTTTCGAGGCAGACGAAAACTTCGATTACATCCTGTTTAATGATATCGGCGACACGGTCGATGTAATCGAAGCTTTGCGGAATCTAAAACCGCTTTGCCAGAGACACACTCGGTTACTCATAACAACTTACAACCACCTTTGGGAACCGCTCGTTAGCTTCGCCGAGTGGGTAGGTATGAAGGTTCCGCGGATCGAACAGAACTGGCTTTCCATTGCTGATGTCCGAAATCTGCTTAGGCTCGCTGGTTTTGAAGCTCTTGAGACGCACCGAATCGTCCTGTTACCAAAGTATATCCCGTTGTTGTCCGGTTTCCTCAATCGTTTCTGTGCGCGCCTGCCGCTTCTGAGTAACCTTTGCATGACGCAGGTGGTCGTCGCACGAATGCTGCCGCCGCCAGTTTCGCCCGAAGAGCTTAGCGTATCGGTTGTAATTCCATGCAAGAACGAGAAGGGAAACGTAGAGGAGGCCGTTAGACGTATTCCGGAGGTGGCAGGCAGAACAGAGATCCTTTTCTGTGATGATCAATCGACAGACGGAACAGCTGAGGAGGTGCTGAGAGTGCAAGCTGCCTATCCAGACAAGAACATCCGTCTTGAATGCGGACCGGGGGTTTGTAAGTCGCGAAACGTCTGGACCGGTTTCAACGCTGCCACAGGCGATATTTTGGTGATTCTCGACGCCGACCTCACGACGATTCCCGAGGAGCTGCCTTACTTCATCGATATTATCGCTTCGGGACAAGCGGAGTTTGTAAATGGCTCGCGACTTGTTTATCCGGTGCCAAAAGGGGCAATGAACGGAGCAAACATGCTCGGTAACAAGTTTTTCAGTGTGGCTTTCACGTATCTGCTGGGGCAGCGAGTAAAGGACACACTGTGCGGCACAAAAGTCCTCTGGCGAAATGACTGGGCGCGGATCAAGCCGTTCGTGGGGACTTGGGGCACCGAAGACCGCTGGGGAGACTATGAACTATTATTTGGCGCCGCAAAGTTGAACCTCAAGATTCTTGACTTGCCTGTCCACTACCAGGAACGCATTTATGGTTCAACAAAGATGACGAAGGTGTTTCGCAACGGACTGGTCATGTTGAAAATGTGCTGGCATGGGTTCGTGAAGTTGAAACTGGGATACTAGAAGCACTAGATCTAACAAACGCCGAGTTGAATCCGCTGTTACCCGAATCTTTTGATGCGAAACCGCATTGATAAAGAAATCCAGCACGGTCGCTTCCTGGCCGCGCATGGAGCAGGTGAGATTTGGAATTGGGAGAGCCCAGCCGGCAAACTGCGCTGGACGCGGCGGGTGAAAATGCTCAGCGGTCATTTAGAGCCCGGAATGACGGTGCTTGAGCTGGGATGCGGCACTGGCTACTTTACTCGTGAACTGGCACGTTTAGGGGCGGACGTCATAGCGATTGATATCTCGCCTGAGCTTCTGGAAATCGCTAAAGCCAATTGTTCCATGCCGAATGTTCGCTATGAAATCCAGGACGCCAGTGCGTTGAGTTATTCTGATGCAATGTTTGATTCCGTGGTGGGCAGCTCCGTTTTACATCACCTAGAAATCAAAGAGGCACTGCAGGAAATCCATCGCGTGTTGAAGCCTGGCGGCGCAATTTACTTTACGGAGCCGAATATGCTGAACCCTCAGATCGCGATACAAAAGAATGTCCCCTGGGTTAAACGCAAACTCGGGGACTCACCGGACGAAACCGCATTCTTTCGGTGGCCGCTTCGGCGACTGCTTCAACAAACAGGCTTCCGCAATGTTCAGATCGACCCGTTTGATTTCCTTCATCCGAAGACCCCCATTGCTCTGATCGATGGGTTGAACCGGTTCGGGCTTTTTCTTGAGAAGGTTCCGGTGATCGCCGAGTTTGCTGGCTCGCTTTATATTCGCGCCGTGAAATGAGCAGCACAATTACCGTGCAGAGCGATGAGGCTAATGACCACGCTGTAACATTGCGTAACCGCGCGCGCCTCGGCGGCAACCAAAACCTTCTTTTCTGGTATCGCGAACTTTATCGGGAGCAATTCAGGAACTTTCCAAATCCGGCGGCACTATCGATCCTGGAGATAGGAAGCGGTACCTCGCCGCTGAAGCAATTTCACTCACACGTCGTGACCAGTGATGTGTTGGACCTTGATTATCTCGATCTTGTGTTTGACTGCCACGAAATCGACAAGTTAGGGGCGATCGAAGACAACGGCCTTGATGTTATTACGCTCACGAACGTGTTACACCACCTGAAGAGTCCAATTGCATTTCTGAATCGTGCAGCCAGCAAGTTGAAATCCGGCGGCAAAGTAATCGCGACTGAGCCTTTCTTTTCCGCGCTATCAACTCTAATATTCAAGTATCTGCATCACGAGATGGTCGATTTCCAGATTTCCGAGCCGGAGCTGGGTCACGTGCAAGGGCCTTTGGCCTCGGCCAATATCGCTTTGCCATGGCTCATTTTTTTCCGGAAACACGAGTGGCTGCGACGCTTGAATGAAAGCTACGATCTTGAGAGTCTTTCACTGCGCCCCTTTAGCTCGCTATCGTATATGCTTACTGGAGGAATATCGCACCGGCTGCCGATTCCACGTTTCATCTATAGCGCGTTGTTTCCAATTGACCTCGCCCTCAGTCGCAGCTTGCCAGGCTTCTGCGCAGCTTTCTTTACCGTAACTCTAACGCGACGCTGATGCGGCTGGTCCCGGTTCTTCGCGAGATTGGCAATAGAGTTTACGATCGGGCGTTTCCCATTTACCTCCTGTGTTATCGTGGCTTTAAAGCTTATGTTGATCGTCCAGAGCGTAAGTTCTTACGAAAAGCGCTCTCGCCGGGAGATGTCGCTGTCGACGTAGGTGCGAATATCGGCATCTATACACAGCTTCTCTCCCGTTGGGTCGGCCCGACTGGGGTAGTTCACTCGTTTGAACCTTCACCGGCGAATTTCGGGCGCTTGCAGTCTGCCACGCACAAGCTGGCAAACGTGCGCTTATTGCAGTCCGTCGTAGGCGAATCCAGCCGGAGAACTACACTCTACGTTTCGGATAAACTTAACGTCGATCATCGCGCGTATCGGCCTGAAGGAGAGTCACGTCATACGGTGCCTATCGAAATGATTGCGCTCGACGACTACTTTAAGCCAGGCGAACGCGTGGACCTCATCAAAATGGATATCCAGGGATATGAGCTTCACGCTTTGCGCGGAGCTAGTCGTGTGCTGGCGGATAATCCGGGTATAAAGTTGCTCTTCGAATTTTGGCCTTACGGATTGAAGCAGGCTGGGGGAAGCTCGGCGGAGCTAATCGCGATGTTAAAGCAAAAGGGAAAGCTCATCCAGCTAGTGTCGAGCGAGGGACTAACGCCTTTCGATCCTGGATCGGCAAATGAGAGCGAAGCCTGGTATATAAATCTATTTGCGTCGTGAGAATAATGTCTGGCCGCAAATGCCAGGAGCATTACTCGGGATGAGAGCTAGCGACTGAGCGATTTTTGTACCATCGAAGAATTAAAAACCCGAGGATTAATGCGACAGTAGTTCGATTTAAAATCACCAAGGCTCTAAATAGGATGGGATCATATTCGAACTCGACGTCATTTTTCCCAGCCGGGAGGAGCGCTCCGACCTGCCACTGGTTTACACGTAGCGCTGATTGAGTTACACCGTTTACCCAGACCTTCCAAGCGGGCGTGAACCACTCATTCACAATTAGGAGTGACGCTGCGTTAGACTCCACTCTGGAATAACTTCGATTAGGCTCATTAATCACATTTGTGATTACATCCTCCGGCCGTGCTGACATTGGCTGGTTGCCAAAAAGCTTGCGGACGCTTTCAAGGTCGTGCGGCGTCACGTAAGCTTCAGAATGGTAATCAAAGCCTCTTTGGATAATCTCGACAAAGCTAGCGACGTTCGGGGTGGAACCTGCGACCTGATGTACCAGGGTGAGTCGGTTCATCGCGCTCGCATTTTGGTAAAGTTTGTAACCTTCGGTTTCCAAAATTTGCTTTGCGTCGGGATCTGTTGGTGACTCCCCAGGTCCGCACAACACATAGCGCGCGCCCATCATGGCCCGCAAATGCGGAACATATCCCAGCAGCATGAATTCGAATTGCGCGTAGGGCTGTGGTGTAAGCTGGTTGTAGAAGCTTTTGATCCCATAGTAACTAGCGTTCATTCCCCAAAATTTGTTGTCAAAGACGCTGTCACGGAAATCTACTCGCCAATCGCGATGTTCCGCCTCAGTGGCTACCCGTTGAAGCACCTCGTGGCTAAGCAGATTGGTCGGCTTGGCGAACGCCGACTGCGGCAATGAAATTCCTCTTACCGGAATGACTGTCGCCGCGACGGAGACGAGTATGCCGGCTAACAATAGAACTTTGCAATCACGAACTTTACTGACACGTCCGAGAACGAACAGAAGTGGTGCCAGTGCCAGCATCCAACATCCTGTCAAACGCTGGAGGTGAGGCATTTGAGCAAGCTCCCAAAGGATGATTCCAACCATAGCAAGGGCCATTAGTGTTGGCGCAATGACGAGGCGCACATCACGGCTTTGCTTGTATTGCTCCCAGATTCGCGGCAAGAGACTGTAACCGAAGCCGCTTAGGAACGAAATGCCGATTACAAACAGGACAAGGTGACGCCCGGCTTCCCTGATCCGGTTAATTAAAGGAACATGGAAATTTAGATACGCTAATCCCAGGTTAGTTCCAAAGCCGGAGAGCAAGCCATACAAAGCGATCGCTCCGAATGCCAAAACCAACATCCGAGGAAACTTGGCCAGCCGCCGGAAGTAGATTCCAGCCAGCAACGCGCCGATTACGCCAAGCGAGCCTACGTAGGGACTGCCAACGATGGCGATCCAGGTCGGCCTGATGACGATACCGGCAGCTTCGTTCAGTTTAAGCTGAGTAAGATTGAAGTTTTCCCATGGAATGTGCGCGTGCCCAATCACGGCTGCACTGCCCCCGATGTGCCGAATCATCTCACCAGTGGCCATGTACATCGGGACTATCGCAGCCCCGGCTAGCCCGAACGCAATCCCGCCGCATAGCACTAGAGACCAGGCTACCCGCCAGATATCTGAAAAGCGTCGCTCGAGAAACAACCAACCGATACCTACGGCGAACAGTATCAGACACGTCAGTGCGGTATGAATAACGGACTGTGAAGCGCTCGCTAACGCCAGAAGACCTGCTGCAACAGAAAAGACGACTATTCCATGAGCCTTCCCAGGAAACCGAAATAACAACACACTGCCAGCGAGGACTAACGGAAGCCACGCGTAGCTTGCCGAGATGGTGATCCAACTAGCATACAGTTCCGTGTTTCGTGCCAGCATTCCGACGGACGCTCCTATATATGCAGCGCATGGTGGAACCGTGCCGCAACGCAACAGAACGTAGAGATTAATGTAAAAAATGAAGAGGTGGAACAGCGTGAGATAGGTGAGCGTGTAAAGTGAGTTCAGTGGGCCGCCGTAGTTGATCAGCCCAAGAAAATAAAACGGATAGAGAATGCAAAAATGGGGACTGTCGAATAGCGGAAAGCCCGTCCCAATGTCGGGCAAATAGTACGGAGTGGCTCCAGCCAGCGACAACCTTGAAGCCTCAGCGAATATGGGCCCATAGACATGGACATTGTCCAGGAATGGCCCAAACAGGAGGTGCGATGTTACGAATGGGCCGTAACGAAGGGCAAAGGTAACAAGCAGTGCAACAACAGCAAAGATGTCCAGCGCTCGACCGTGACGAGATTGCTCGTGCGTCATCCCCTTAACCAGAATCACGGGCCATCGAATTTGTATAGAAGTGCAGAGTTACGGTGGCGCGAGCAAATAAATTGCGACCAGCGTGAGCAGAAAGTAGGAAACAAGTACTGCCGCGCCAGCATAGTCTTTCGCGATTCGCTGCCCAAAAAAAAGTCCGATGACGGCTGCCGCGGAAAGAATTGCTCCATAAAAGGCGATTGTCGAATCTTTCAAAACGATTATCAGCACGCAGCCGACGGCGCTCAGCGCGCCGGCGGCTAACTCCAGGATCGTGATGGAGATCAGCAGCAGGGGAACGATTCCAGCAAACGGACTCTTCGCGAAATGTCCTTTTAGCCATTCAAAATTTCCGCGGCGATCGAGGATTTTATCGATCCCCGACTGCAGAAAAAGAATCGCCAGAAAAGCCGAGGCGAAAATCTGCATCAGGTAAGTAGCTTCGGTCGCTCGCAAAACTGAGATCATCAGCACAGGTTAGCCGAAATCGCGCCGATTTGTCGATGCCCTGTCTTTGGGCGTCAAAACAGAACCGCAGTGACGCATCGCCTGTTTCGACCGAACTGCTCGGCGATTATACAGATTCAGTCGCCCAGAGCGGCGGCATCGGCAAAGGCTAGGTTACCGCGCTTCAAATCAAGTTCAGCTTCCTCTGGTGTGCCAAACACTCGTGCACGTCTGTCATCGAATTCACCTTCCCAACGTGCGACGACGACTGTTGCCAGACAATTACCGACGACGTTCACGCATGTGCGGCCCATATCCATCAGTTCATCGACGCCGAAAATAATGGCGACGCCGATCGGTCCCAATCCGGCGGGAACAAACGAATTTAACGCCCCCAGCAGAATGACAAGTGACGCCCGCGGTACGCCGGCTACTCCTTTCGAAGTCAGCATCAACGTCAGCATCATTGTGATTTGCTGGCCTAACGACATGTGCCATCCCATTGTCGTCTCGGCTGCTTGGGCGACGAACACCGACGCCATTGCGAGATACAGGGTTGATCCGGTAAGATTGAATGAATAGCCGGTTGGCATCACGAAGCCAACGATATGCGGCGGCACGCCGAAACGTTCCATCGATTCCATTGCTTTCGGCAGCGCCGATTCGCTACTTGTCGTCGCAAATGCCAGCGCCGCAGGCTCGCGCACAGCATGTACAAATTGCCTCCACGGAATCCGCGAGATCCGAATCACCAGTCCGAAAATCAAAACGATGAAGATCATGAGAGCGAGGTAAAGCGAGCCGATCAATTTTCCGAGGTTTAACAGCACAGCTGGGCCTTGTGTGCCAATCGTGTGTGCCATCGCGGCGCCCACGCCGATCGGTGCAAATAGCATCACGTAATTCGTGAACTTGAACATGACTTGCGAAAGGCTGTCCATCGCGCGGATGATTGGCTTGCCTCTTTCGCCAACGGCTGACACCGCGAGCGCGAAGAGCACACTGAAAGCGACAATCTGCAAAACATCGCCACGAACCATCGCTTCGATTATGCTCGCGGGGAAAACATGCACGATGGTCTCGGCGAAACTCTGTGGATGAGTTTGGCCAATCGTTTTGAGAACCTCGGTGCTGGTTGCGGCGAGAGTCACGCCGACTCCGGGCTTTGTGAAATTGACAACTGCCAGTCCGATCACCAGCGCGGCTGTGGTAACAATCTCGAAATAGATCAGCGCCTTGATTCCCATCCGCCCCACCTTCCGCAGCGCACCGGCGCCCGCGATTCCCACCACAATGGTTGAGAATACAAGCGGCGCGATGATCGACTTGATCAGGTTAATGAAAATGTCGCGCAAAAAATAAACCGCGTTGCCCCAATCGGGCCGCAGCCACCCCATCACGCCGCCGACAACCAGCCCGAGCATGATTTGCACCGTCAACGATGGGCGGTACCAGGGCCGGCGCGTCGATTGAGGAGCGCTCGCGGTCATTGCCCTCGTATTAGCACAAAGAGCGAGTGGGAACAGCGCGCGTTTGAATTCTGCTGTCCCCAGCAATCATTGCGCTGAGCAATAGTTGTAGGGCGTCTGTGTCAGACGAGAGGCGTTTCACAGAAACGCCCTACAAGATCTAATCGATCATCCGCTCTTCAATGCCGTCGTAGGCGTCGATTCTGCGATCTCGCAAGAACGGCCAGTGCGTCCGATGCTCATTGACGCGAGCCCAATCGATTTCGGCCACCACAATCTCTTCTTGATCGATTGAACCTTTCGCCATGATTTCGCCGTCCGGTCCGCAAACAAAGCTTTGGCCCCAAAATTCAATGCCCTCTCCACCGGCGGGGGCTTCATGACCGACGCGGTTCGCCACCGCCACGTAGCATCCATTGGCGATTGCATGACCACGTTGAATCGTTTCCCACGCGGAATGTTGCGCTTTTCCAAATTCCTTTTTCTCGCCTGGATGCCACCCGATTGCGGTTGGATAAAAAATAATCTCTGCGCCGCGCAGCGCGGTCAGTCGTGCAGCCTCCGGATACCATTGGTCCCAGCACACGCAGACACCGATTTTGCCGCGCGCTGTATCCCACGCTCGAAACCCGAGATCGCCCGGTGCGAAATAAAACTTTTCGTGATACAGCGGATCATCCGGAATATGCATTTTGCGATATTTACCAAGCAATTTTCCATCCGCGTCGATGATTGCCGCCGTGTTGTGATAGAGGCCGGCGCTCCGTCTCTCGAACAACGATGCGATAATTACTGTGCCGGTTTCGCGAGCAACTTCCCCCAGTTCGGCGGTTGATTTTCCCGGCACTTCCTCGGCCAATTCGAAGTTTTTGTGGTCTTCGGTCTGACAAAAGTATTGCGACCTAAAGAGCTCCGGCAGGCAGACAATCTCTGCGCCTTGTCTTGCCGTATCGCGAATAAATTCGATCGCGCGCGCGAGGTTCTTCTCCGGCTCCACGCCGCAGCGCATCTGGATAAGCGCGAGTTTTGTTAATTGCGAATTCATAGCCCTTTCATTAACACCGGGCTTTAGACCGGTGTTGAGCGTGACGCAAGCGCCGCCAGCCGTTTCAACGGCTTATTCGGTGACACCTAAAGCCGTTAAAACGGCTCGCGACCAGCTCGTCGCCCGAACACCTGGCCAAAGCCAGGTGTGAATGAAATTTATTTCACCGAATCAGCCGGGACGATCTTGATGCTCTCGATCAGCACGCGCTTGGTCGGCTTGCTCGGTTCGCCTTGTGCATTTCGCTCGACTGATGTGTTGCCGATCTTTTCGAGCACATCCTCACCTTTGATTAGCTTGCCGAAAGTCGTGTATTGATGGTCGAGCCGGTGCACTGGTGCGAGACAGATGAAGAATTGCGAGCCGGCCGAATCCGGGTCGGAGCTGCGCGCCATTGAGATTACACCCCGATCGTGAGAGTGATCATTAAACTCCGCTTTGATTTGATAACCCGGACCGCCTTGTCCGTAACTATTCTCTTTCGCCGGGTCTTTTGAATTCGGATCGCCTCCCTGGATCATGAACTCTTTGACTATCCGATGGAACGTGGTGCCATCGTAGAATCCCTGGCGCGCCAGTTTTTTGAAATTCTCGATGGTCTGCGGCGCGGCATCCGTCCAAAACTGCACCACCATATCGCCTTCGCTCGTTTTTATTACGGCCACTTCATTGGGTGAATTCATGGGAGTTTTTTCTTCTTTCTTTTCGTCGGCGGCAAAAACAGCCGAGGTTAACAACACAACAGAAAGGATTAATAATTTCATACGGGTGGAAATGACGAATGACTAATGACACATGCCAAAGGAATGACGAAGCTCAAAGGACGAATTCTAACGCTGCGATACGTCGCGTCGAGTATCAGAATTGGGTCATTCGGATTTGTTTCGGCATTCGGCATTCGGATTTCATCATTCATTCATGGTATTCTTGCAAGCTCCGGACCTGAATTTTGCGTTTTTGCAGTGAGCGGATTCCGTTCGCGCTGGCGAGTGCGGCGCGCACCGTGGTCATGATCGGAATTTTTGCTGCGAGCGCGGCGTTGCGAATGACCACTTCGTGCTCACGCGGAACTTTTCCGCTTGGCGTGTTGATGATGAAATTGATGTCTCCGTTCTTGATCCGATCGAGCACGTTTGGACGTCCCTCGTGAATCTTGAAAACCTTGGTCACTTTGATTTTCGCTTCGGTCAGTGTTTGTGCAGTTCCGCTGGTGGAAACAATTTCAAAACCTAGCTTGAGGAATTCGCGCGCGACGGGAATGATCGCTTCCTTATCGGCGTCTTTGACGCTGACGAAGACTCGTCCGCGTTTCGGTAAAGGAGGCGGCGCGGCCATCTGCGATTTGGCATACGCGAGACCCAGATCGACGTCGATGCCCATCACTTCTCCCGTCGATTTCATTTCCGGTCCGAGAGAAATATCCAAACCCTCGTAGCGCAGAAACGGAAACACCGCTTCTTTGACCGAGAAATGTTTCGGCACGATTTCTTTCGTAAATCCGAGTTCGCGTAATGATTTTCCTGTCATCACGTTGGCAGCGAGTTTTGCCAGTGGAACGCCGATGGCTTTGCTGACGAATGGCACAGTACGCGAGGCGCGCGGATTCACTTCCAGCACGTAAACTTCCTCGTCTTTCACGGCGAATTGCACGTTCATCAGACCGCGCACGTTCAGTTCGCGTGCCATTGCTTTCGTCGCGGATGAAATCTCGTCCAGAACTTTTTTCGACAGTGAGAACGTCGGAATAACGCATGCGCTGTCACCGCTATGGATGCCTGCTTCCTCAATGTGCTCCATGATTGCGCCGATAACGCTCGTCTCGCCGTCGGAGATGCAATCGACGTCGACCTCAATGGCGTCCTCGAGAAAGCGATCGATGAGGATAGGACGTAACTCAGCCATCTTGCCTGACGTATCGTGGAGGCTTTCCAGCTTGGCGGTTGCGGGCAGGCTGCCCGCTCGACATGACAGGCAGGATGCCTGTGTTACGAGCGTTTTCCATGTACCGTTTCAGGTCCGCCTCGGTATAGACGAGCTCCATGGCGCGCCCTCCCAGAACGAAGCTCGGCCTAACGAGCACCGGATAGCCAATTGTGTTTGCTATCGCTACGGCCTCCTCAGCGCTGGTTGCCGAACCATTTGGCGTTTGGCGAAGGCCAAGTTTGTCCAGCATCGCCGCGAACAGTTTTCGGTCTTCCGCGGTTTCGATGCTTTCGGTTGGCGTCCCAAGAATCGGTACGCCCGCCGCTTCCAATCCGCTGGCAAGATTCAGCGGTGTCTGGCCGCCAAACTGAACAAACACGCCTTCTGGTTGTTCCTGATCGTAAATGTTAAGCACGTCCTCGAGGGTGAGCGGCTCAAAATAAAGTTTGTCGCTCGTGTCGTAGTCGGTCGAAACCGTTTCCGGATTCGAGTTCACCATGATCGTCTCGAATCCGAGCTCGCGCAGGGCGAAAGCGGCATGGACGCAGCAGTAATCGAATTCGATGCCCTGGCCGATCCGGTTCGGACCGCCACCGAGGATCATGATCTTCCGTTTGTCGCTCTCGCGTCGCTCGTTCTCGTCGCCGTACGTCGAGTAATAGTACCGGTGTGTAAGCTTCAAATTCAGCCGCGCACGTATCCACGAGGCGGTAGGTCGGGATAATGCCTAACGACTTGCGTGTTGCGCGGATTTCGGTTCCGGTCGCATCGTTTGCCACCGCGAGTTGCCGATCTGAAAAACCGAATTTCTTCGCGCGGAGTAGTTGCTCTCTCCCGAGCGCACGATTCGCGGTTGCTGTGTCGGAAGTGAAGCTGCCAGCTTCACTCGGCTGGCGAGCATCCTGCTCGTCTAAAACAACGCCGGGCTGGCAGCTCGACGGCCCAGTCAAACTAGCTGCCTGACTTCCGAACTCCCCATCAATGACAAGCCCATCCCGCCGATCCAAAATGAAACCGTCTTTGCGCAGCCGTGCCTTTTTGGGATTTTGCGCAATGTACTCCCGGCACGCGCGCAAATGTTCGGTGTCCCGGACAATTGTATCGAAGCTTTCGTGCATCCACAGCGCTCCCTCGCGATTCATTTTCCGATTGAGCACGTTTGCGGTGAATGATTTCCACGAGTGCAGAATATCTATGAGCGAGTGTTCTCCAAGAGGCTTGAACAGCACGTGCACGTGGTTGGGCATCACCACGTAGGAGTCGATCAAATACCTTTGCCGATCGAAATGATCCAGCGACTCCGCGACAATGGCAGCAGCCTCGGGTTCGCGTAGCAAACACGAGCCGTGTCCTTGATCCAGCCAGTGCTCGCGTTCTTCTTCAAACTTCCGCATGTACTCACGCGCGGTCTTCCAATCCCACGGCTGCGGATGAAGCTTCAACCAGGCAGCGCGTTCGTCGCTCCACTGCGCGAGAAGATCCGCCGGAAGTGAATCGGCCAGCCGAAATGTGACGAAGTAAGTTGCACCGGATTGTTCCCAGTGCGGCAGGTGCCCGCGCTTTTGCACGATTGGCCGCTGCGGATCCAAGCCGCGGAATTCGAAGTCTACGATTACCTGACGAGCAAGATGCTCGTCGGCCGAGTCAGGCTGGAAGCCTGACTTCCGAGCGGACGAGACATTCCGCGGTGCGCGCGAGGAGGGCGAATTTTCCAGGAATCTCGCTTCCTCCACGATCTGCTGCACATTCCGCAAGAACCACCTGTCGATTTTCGTCAACTCGTAGACTTCATCGATCGACGCGCCTTTTTGGAAAGCTTGTGCAATGTAGAAAATTCGCTCGGCATTCGGGATTGCCAGTTTCAATCGCAGTGTTTCTAGATCGACATCCTTGTCCGCGCCGTCGCCTAACAAGCCGAAGCGTTTGATCTCCAGGCTGCGTAGCGCTTTTTGCAACGCTTCTTTAAACGTGCGTCCGATCGCCATCGCTTCTCCGACGCTTTTCATCCGCGTCGTGAGCGTCGCGTCTGCCTGCGGAAATTTTTCAAACGTGAACCGCGGCACTTTGACCACGCAGTAATCAATCGTCGGCTCAAAGCAGGCCGGCGTTTCGCGGGTGATGTCGTTTTTAATTTCGTCGAGCGTGTAGCCGACCGCGAGCTTGGCCGCGATCTTTGCGATTGGAAAACCAGTCGCTTTCGATGCCAGCGCGCTGGAACGGGACACGCGTGGATTCATTTCAATTACCACCATGCGGCCGTTCTCCGGGTGTACAGCAAACTGAATATTCGATCCGCCGGTCTCGACGCCGATTTCACGGATTACCGCGAACGCGGCGTCGCGCATCATTTGATATTCTTTATCGCTTAGCGTTTGCACAGGCGCGACTGTGATGGAATCGCCCGTGTGCACACCCATGGGATCGAAATTCTCGATGGAACAAACGACGACGCAGTTGTCATTCCGGTCGCGCATCACTTCCATCTCGAATTCTTTCCAGCCGACCAGCGATTCTTCGATCAACACTTCGCACACTGGCGAGAGATCCAGGCCATGCGCTGCGATCTCATCAAGCTCTTCGCGATTGTAAGCGATCCCACCGCCAGCACCGCCCAAGGTGAACGCCGGACGAATGATCAGCGGAAACGTTCCAATCTCGGCAATGATATGATCGAGATCCGCAACCGAACGCGCTATGCCAGAGCGCGGCACATCGAGCCCGATGCGCAACATCGCTTCCTTGAACAATTGGCGGTCTTCGCCTTTTGCGATCGCCTGCGCGTTCGCGCCGATTAATTTGACGGCGTGCCGTGCCAACGCGCCGTTGCGATTCAATTCCATTGCGGCATTGAGCGCGGTCTGTCCGCCGAGGGTGGGCAAAATCGCGTCCGGCTTTTCGCGTTCCATGATCGCTTCGATCACTTCCGGCGTAATCGGCTCGACATAAGTGCGATCGGCAAATTCCGGGTCGGTCATGATGGTGGCCGGGTTGGAATTCACCAGCACAACTTTGTAGCCTTCTTCGCGCAGCGCCTTGCACGCCTGCACACCGGAATAATCAAATTCGCAACCCTGCCCGATCACGATTGGACCGGAACCGATGAGAAGAATTTTCTTGAGCTCGTTATTCCGCGGCATCTGCGCGCCGAAGGTAACTCAGGCATCCTGACTGACAAGTCGAGCAGGCTTCCAGACGGGCAACCATTTCTAGCGCTTAAAGCGAGCCGAGATGCCTGATGACGACATGACCGGTGTTGATGTCGCTCGGGTCGGACGCCGTGCCCTGCACCGTTGCCTCTACGATGTCGGGCGCTTTGACTTGGAAGTTCGGTTTAATCACTGGCCCGATCGTGTCGTCGAGCAGAGCGAATTTGCTCTTTTTCCGGCTGTAAAAATACGTGTTCCAATGCCAGGGCGAATGCCCGCCTGAGCTCTGTGTGCTGAACACGAAGAAATTGGAATCGGGCGTCCACGCAGAATGGACAACACTGCGGCCCTGGTCGCCTTTGGGCGATCCAAAATTTCGCGACGCAACCACTTTGCCCGAGGTGTCGCGGATATCGACGCGCGATTCGTTGAGCGGCGGCGGGAATTTCCCAACCTCAACGATGCATGCGCGCAATTGATGATCAGGCGAATCCGTCCCTGAGCAACCGAAGTTTCCCGGTTGCGACGGAGGGTTGGCGCAGGAAACGAGCGTGATCACCCCGATGAGTGAAATTGCGGAAGTCGTCGTTTTCATTTGCTCATGATTTTTGCACACAATTTAGTGGGAATGACAAACAAAATCACGCAGAGGACACGTATGAAGATGCGTACCGGAAGTCAACCATCCTGGTTGACTCCGCCGCCGGGCTTCTAGCCCGACGTTTCGTTCACGCGACATCGATAAGCTGGAAGCTTATCTGCCGAGTTCGGCTGGAAGACGAACTTCCACTACGCTACGCCACTTCTGCCATGCGCTGGCGGTCTAGCCAGACTTTGCAGATGCTTTTTATCCGCGTGAGGACGTAGTACACAGTTTGGCTGCGGACCCGCACCAGTTCCGCGCCGACAATGCGCGTCACGAAATCACTCGGCAGATCGAGAATCTCCTGCGGCGTCGAACCGTCGAGCCCCTTGCAAAGAATCGCCGTCATCGCGCGAGTAAGCGTTTGCACTTCCGGACCGAGCGTCATGCGAATGTGCGCTTTGCCCTTGTCATCGACCTGCAGATAAACGCCAACTGTGTCGGTGCACTCCTCATCTTTTCGCACATCGACGAGATCAAAATTCTCGCCTTCACGTGGCTCCTGCCTTTTCGCATTGTCTGCATACGAAACGAGCGTCTCTCGCCGTTCATCTTCCGGCAGCGATTCAAAAAGATTGATTATCTTGTCCAATTTGCCCGGATACATCGCGTTCAGAATCTACCGCTGATCTTCATTGTGTCATTCCGAGCGAGGTCAAAGAACCCCCTCGCAAAGCGTATCGGTAAGATCGCGGGATGTCTCGACTTCGCTCGACGTGACATGTAGTTGGCTTTGGCTTTGCTCAATGAAACGTTTATGGCTAATTGCGCCATGAAAACTCCGATTAACGTTGCTGTGACTGGTGCTGCCGGGCACATCGGTTACGCCTTGCTGTTTCGCATTGCCTCCGGACAAATCTTCGGGCCCGATCAACCGGTCAGACTTCATTTAATCGAGATCCCTGCTGTGCTCGGCGCGCTCGAAGGCGTGGTGATGGAATTGGACGATTGCGCATTCCCGCTTCTCGAATCTGTGACACCGACAGCCGATCTCGATGAAGGTTTTCGCGATATAAATTGGGCATTGCTCGTCGGAAGCGTTCCGCGCAAGGCGGGCATGGAACGGAAGGATTTACTCGGGATTAACGGCAAGATTTTCATAGGGCAAGGTCAGGCGATCCAAAAAAATGCTGCTGCCGACGTGCGCGTGCTTGTGATTGGAAATCCGTGCAACACCAATTGCCTGATCGCGATGAACAACGCCAAAGACATCCCGAGCGATCGCTGGTTCGCCATGACTCGACTGGATGAGAACCGCGCACGCGCGCAGCTCTCGCAAAAAGCCGGCGTAAGTATTGTCTCGGTCAGGAACATGACGATCTGGGGAAATCATTCTTCAACTCAGTATCCGGATTTCTACAACGCCAGAATCGACGGTCGTCCCGCTAACGAAGTGATCGGAGACGAGAAATGGTTGAAGACAGACTTCATCGCCAGCGTACAACAGCGTGGCGCCGCGATAATCAAGGCGCGGGGCCTTTCCTCCGCCGGCTCAGCCGCCAATGCAATTGTCGATACCGTGGTTTCGCTTACGACCGACACCCCGGCGAACGATTGGCACAGCGTCGCGGTTTATTCCGACGGGAGTTACGATGTTGAGAAAGGATTGATCTCGTCGTTCCCCGTCCGTGTGCACGGCGGAAAATGGGAAATCGTGCAAGGTGTTCCAATAAACGATTTCAGCCGGGAGAAAATCAACGCGTCAGTCGCAGAGCTAAAAGAAGAGAAATCGCTTGTTAGCGAACTGCTGTAGGCGTTTCTGTGAGACGCCGGGGCGTCTGACACAGACGCCCCTACAATTCTGATTTGGGGGCGATCGCAGGTTTGTGCCAGGTACCGGAGTAAACGCGGGGGTGGCATGCGGGCTTGTTGGAACGGAAGCAGGGACATCGAACCGGTGTAGCCGAGGAATCGGTGTAACTGATTGGCCCTGATTGCACCAGGTTAAGGTGATCATATCAATACGCCTCACGCGGAGCACGACGGTGCTACGCCGGCATCGGGCCTGGCTGGACGCCATGAAATGATCGTCGCCGCTCGAGACAAAAAGCTTGAAGCGGTCGAAGAAAACCGCAAACTGAAACGCCAATAACAACTCGCTTTGTAGCTTCTCCCAAAGGCAAATGGGATCATTCACGCTGAACCAGCCAATAACAATTTAGAGCGCTTAAAGCTTCATGTTAGATTCTGTATCTAGCGCCGGGAGCACACACCAAGGCCGAGGGTGGTTGAATGTCCTTTACTCAAACCTGAGCTCGCGGCATCTGTCACGGGGCGAACGTCTCGCTTTGGGAGTGATATGTCTCTGTTCCTTGATCCTGCTTGTTGCTCTTCAACATGGCCGAATATTTCTCGGAGACGAAATCGGGACGCTCAGGTATTTGAAACAAACGCCAACCTATATCCTGACGCATTTTCGCCCGTGGTTGACGATGAATTATTTCATTTTGTTCGAGAAAGGAGTAGCCTTGCTTTGTGGAGCAAGGGATTGGCGATTGACTCTCTTACCGATAGGAGCAGCCATCGCAGTAATTCCGCTAACTGCGTCGTTGGCTCTTAAGTTGACCGGTTCGACGCGCACCGCCCTGCTTGCTGCCAGCCTGGCGGCGTTCAACCCTTACCTGGTCATGCTTGGTCCGACGATTCGCGCCTATTCACTTCTGACGGCATTCAGTCTTCTGGCAATCAATGAATTTTTTCGTTGGAGTCAGTGGCCGGGCTGGTGGAGCGGCGTGCGATGTGCTGCTGCAGTGCTCTTCTTGTTACTGGCACATTTTAGCGGCATTTACATAGTCGCATCTTTGGTCTTATTGCTGATCGTTCAAAGCCTTTCGGGTATCAGAAGGTTTCTCTGGGAGTCCAGGACTCTTTTGATTCCCTTGGGCGGAGTGGCGATAATCGTCGGTTTAGCGTACTGGCGTATCCTCCCCGATATGGCGAGGGTTAACAGAGAGTGGGGAGGAGCTTATACACCGCCAACAAGCATAGGATATATTCCGCGGGTCTTTACCATATACATGGGTAATAGTTACGCGGCGTTTTTGTCTGTCCCATTGCTCGCCGCCGGATGTTGGTCAGCAGCACGAGGCAAACAACCGCTGCTTCTGCTGTGCGGCGCGATCATTCTGGGCCCGATTGTCATGTCGTTGCAAGGAGTTGCTGTTGATGCGGGGTCGTACGCGCGGTATTTCATTTTTTCTCTGCCTTTGCTTCTGATCTTTATGGCCGAGGGAATTGACTGGATTGCGACACACATCCTGGTGCGATGGGCTGCAATTGCAGCCTGGGGTCTCACAGTGCTCATTGTTGCGTGTTGGACGCCTTGCATTCATGCGCAATTTCTCCACCAGACGTTATGGCCATACGCGGAGGTGGCCAGGTTTCTGCGTGCGCAAATGAAGAAAGACGACGTGATCGTTGCTGGATGGAACGTCGGGTTCACACTTTCGCAGTTCTTCGACCATTCTGAAGATCGCATCCTGCTGCCCAACAAATACGTTAGCAAGGTCAGTAACAAACTTGATGCGCCTGCGCCGGGTAGGGTCTTTTACGTAACGGGGCGAACGCGCTTGCTCCCACCGTTTACACCTGCGGAGGCTGCTGAGATGAACAGACGTTTTGGGTGCGATCAGATTGTGATTGGTCGCTCGGATGATAGTGGGCCCAGTACTTTACGCCACCGCGAGGCAAGTATTCAGGATTTCGGACAAGTAGAAGTTACAGTTTATCGCGGCGACACCACGCGCGCGTTGCTGCAAGAATGGCGTGAAGATCTGTTGCGTCGAACGGAGGGACGTATCTACCCATCTTTTCAGGGTGATTATCGACTACTTGCGTTGTTGGAAGAACAGCTACCCTCTGGTGAGTCGGCAGATCATTGGTGTTTGCTGGCCGAACGTTGCCGCGATGAAGATCCGGTTATGCAGGGGATTCCGCCCCATTTGCAAAAGATTGCGCAATCGGTGCCATTTCCGTGAATGGCTTGGGCCGCCCTGCCAGCGCGAAGCCGACCGCATCATTCCCCTCGCCCGACGAGGGTAAAAAGCGTGTACGCTTTTCCTCGGTGATACTGCTGATGCGTTGAAATTTCTGTCGTCGTGAACCCCATGACTGCGAGAAATTGTGTGAAGAATTGCGTGCTGAAATGCCACCACGTGTGCCAGATAAAATTCTCCGGTGTCGGCGCCAAACGACAGACCGGCGCGCCTTCCAAGTCGGGATAGAACTTGTCGACGATGATGAGCGATTTCGCTCGTTTTCCGCATTGCTCAACGATGCGAAGTGGGTCGCGGCAATGGAGGAGCACCGCTCCCATCACTGCGATGTCGAATTCTCCGAGTGCCACAGGCAAATTGTAAGCGTCGCCGTAATAGACTCTGGCTTTGGATTGTAGTGCGGCGTGACTGAACCAGTAGGAATTCTTCAACTGTTGCATCACGATTTGACGCGGGCCGAATACTTCTTCCAATCTTGCATCCGGATACGGAACAAAGTCCCAGCCGTGCTCGTCTGTGACTTCGACAGAGATCACGTCGGCGCCGCGCTTTTCCATCTCGAATGTTAAAAAACCACTGGCGGGACCGATTTCCAAAACGCGTTGACCAGCAAAATCGAGGTTCCCAAGGTCCTCATCTACGCGGCCACGCAAATCCCAATCTCGCCCCTCGATGACTCCGTGACCCGGGAGTTCCATCGTGTGGTAAAAGTAACAATCGGCGACATCTTCCACCTTGCGCGGCGTCGCAAAAATCTTCGTGTCGGTCACGGCTGATGCTTTTGGCTGAGCGCTCTTTCCAATCCTGCGTTCCAAGTGAGAGGCCGGTCCTTGAACCAACTCGAATCAAATTTTGGCGCGGCAAAAAGAGCCCATGTCTGGCGCGGATGTTTCCAATCCAGAATTTCGAATCGCAGATTCACGTCTTTTGCTGCGCGTTCCAGTGTAGCGGGCCGATAATTTATGCAGTCGGGATAGATCCAGCCCGTTCGCGCGGAATCTTCTTCGCCGATTAAGAATGTGGCAACCAGCGCTCCATCCCGAGCCAGTGAACGCGAAATCGCGGACAACCAAGCCTGAATCAGGTCGAGCCCGCAATGACTGAAGATCGATTGAGCCAGTGCGAAATCGAAAGGGATTTTCGCCTTGCGCAATCGTCTCTGGTGAGTCGGAAAAGAAGAATGTCGGGCGTTTGATTTCGCACCAGCGTTTCGCCCAGCTCCCGCCTGATTCCCTCATCGACCAACCATTCGTTAGGCTCTACGCCAAAGTATTTTCCCCGGTTCAG
Source organism: uncultured Verrucomicrobiae bacterium (assembly GCA_963825355.1). Taxonomy (GTDB): domain Bacteria; phylum Verrucomicrobiota; class Verrucomicrobiia; order Chthoniobacterales; family UBA10450; genus Udaeobacter. The sequence goes on from CAWGSY010000018.1 coordinate 399,488, forward strand.
GTACGGAATTAAAAGCCTTCCGATCCGCAGCGAACCGCAACCGATATCCAGCAGCGAATGATGCTGGCGCAGACCTAGCGTGGTCAGGAGATTGAATGCCATCGCCGCGATCAGATCGTAATCTTCCGGCGGCCCGACATAAGCACGATACTGCGGGTCGCCCGGTTTAAGCCCGAGGCCGAGATCTTCGTGATCGTTGGAAGGCATTTCCATTTTCATTCCAATGACTTCAACGTGGTGCGGTCGAAGGTTTTCAGCGCGTCCTGAGGTTTGTCGGGAAATCCGACCACGCCGCGAGAGCGGTCGAATTGATAGATGCGGATCGGCGGTCGTTGACGGAACGGAAACGCCCGAAGCTTATCGCCGTCGATTGCGTCGGTTGCGCCGGGGACTCGACACGCTTTCACCGCCAGAGCATACAAGTCGCTCCTGATCGCGGATGACGAGCTGACGCAGTTCGACAACTCGTTAGGGTCTTTTTTGCGATTGAAGAGCTGTTCCCGCCCGCCATTCGCCATAAAAATGTATTTCCACTCGTCTGTCAGGACCATGATTTTGAAATCCTGTGAGCCGGGAACTTCAACCATCCCGATGAGATGCTGACGCGGTGCGCATTCGCCTCGCAACATTTTGAGAACGTCGATTCCCTCGCGCACTTCACATGCACCGGCAGCTCCGGTCGCAATGCCGAAGAGATCTGCCAGGCTGATAAATTCAGTCCGCTCGGTTCCCGCAGCCAGCGCGATCGGCCAACTGAGCAGCAAAGGAACGCGGCAGGCCGCCTCAAAAAAGTTTTGTTTCTGCCAGCCGTGATGGTCGCCCAGGAGATCGCCGTGGTCGGAAAAAAAACAGATGAGAACGTTCTCGGAGTTTGGTCGCGTTTCGACTGCGTCCAGAATTCGCCCGAGGCAATAGTCCAAGTAGGTGACCTCGCCGTAGTAACGCGCCTTTACGATCTTAGTTAGCGCCGGATTAATTGCGTCCGCCCAAATGGCGTGACGCATGAAAGCGATTTCTTCGTCCAAATGATCTTCCTCGATGTTGCCGAGGACTGGTTCCGGCATTCGATCGGGATTGTACATCCGGTTAAAGGGAATCGGCGGAGCCAATGCCGGATGCGGCCCGATGAACGACACAAATCCAAAGAACGGCCGCGAGTCATCTGGCTTTGCGATTTCCTCGACCGTGCGATCAGCCGTCCACCATTCCCCACCTAAACTGGCCGGAAGCGGACTGCGTTGCGGAAGGTAAAACATCTCACTGCGTTCGCCCATCGGTTGCTCGAGGAAATCGAACTCCGGATGCTCCCGCGCCAGCCATGAACCGTAATCATCGCCTTCGCGATTTGGCGGATGGTAAGTCTCTTCGCAGCGCCACATTGTTTCGAAACCGAGGTCTTCATTCCACGGATTCGTATGGAACTTCCCAACTCCAAAAGTTCGATAGCCGAGGCGCGACATTGTTCGACCCAAGTAGGGCCCGCAACGCGCCTCCATCTCCACAGCTTGACCCGACGCGGCATCCGACTTCGCATTACTGAACACACGGGTCGTCGCCGACTCGCATCCGGTACGAATTGTGTAGCGCGCAGCAACGCAAACTGGACAGGTCGCATATGCGTTTGAAAAGGTGATTCCTCTCCGCACCAGCCGATCCATGTTCGGCGTGTAAATGTGCGAATTCCCGAGTGCAGCGATCGTGTCGAACCGCTGCTGGTCGGTCATGATGAACAAGATGTCGGGCCGAGGCATAATGTCATTCTGAGCAAAGCGAAGAATCTCGGATCAATTTTGGATCATTGTCCGAACAGAAGCGACTAGAGATGTTTCGCTTCGCTCAACATGACAGCGGTATCAACGGGATAACTTCTAGGCGTCTGCCAAGTCGCTTCCCGTCAGGCGGCGAAATGCTTCCACGTACTTCGCCGAACTTTTTTCGATTACTTCCTTCGGCAGACGCGGGGCAGGGGGATTCTTGTCCCAATCGAGGGTTTCCAAATAATCGCGCACGAATTGCTTGTCGAAGCTCGGCGGGCTCTGCCCGACCGCGTATTGGTCTTTTGGCCAAAAGCGCGACGAATCCGGCGTCAGGCATTCGTCGATTAAAAGCAAATCTTCATCGACAGTGCCGAATTCAAATTTCGTGTCTGCGACGATAATTCCACATTGATCGGCGTGCGCGCGACCGCGCGAATAAATGTCGAGGCTGAGCTTTTTCACGCGCTCGGCTAATTCGTCGCCGAGAATCTCGATGCATCTTTTCATATCGATGTTCTCGTCATGACCGGTTTCGGCTTTCGTCGCGGGGGTGAAAATTGGTTCCGGCAATTGCGACGCCAGTTTCAGTCCCGCCGGCAGTTTAATGCCGCAAACGCTCTGCGATTCCTGATATTCCTTCCAACCGGAACCAGCCAAATATCCGCGCACTACGCATTCCACCGGCAACGGCTTGGTCTTCTTTACGATCATCGAGCGCCCGGCAAGCTGCTCACGAAACGACTGCAGTTCTTTCGGAAATTCGTCGAACGTTGCCGTGACAAAATGATCCCGAATGTCGTCAAATCGCTTAAACCAAAACGCGGAAATTTGATTCAGCACCGCGCCTTTATTGGGAATCGGATCGGGAAGGATCACGTCAAACGCGGAGATTCGATCCGTGACGACAAAAAGCAGTGTGTCGCCCAAATCAAAAACTTCGCGCACCTTGCCACTGCGCAGTTTCTTAATTCCGTGAAGATCGATTGAAGATTGCGGAGATGTTTGCATATGAGAGACAGCGAACGTTCAACGTTTGGTGCCGAGCGTCTAGTAAAAATGACGTGCGACTGCAACGGGGCTTGCAAAAATCAGCCCCGCAGGTCGAAAGCACGCTGCATATCGTAAACTCGATAGCCGTTGGACTCGAATGCCGGCTGATCGCGGAACTCGGCCGGCCAGACGTTGGGATCGTCGGGATGAACCACGTACCAGCGGATTCCAGTTTCGCGGACGCTGCGTTGTAAATCCGGAATGTTGTTGGCCTGCTGCAGTCTTTGCAGTTTTGCTAGCTGCTCCTGGTAGCCAGATTCCCGGAAGGCTTTGCTTTGTCTTGTCCACTCATCAACCCTGGCCGCGAACGATGGCCGGTCGGTTAATCCTCCAACAATAAGAAGCTTGTCCAGTTGCGAATCCTGCACAACTGCATCGCCAGGAGGCTGATTTCTGATGTATCGAGCGCAGTCGATCAGCCCACGATCCACGGGTATACTGGAGTGCACACGCCCTACCGATCCTTTGCCATGCTGTAACCCCGAGCCATAACACACTGGAACCAGTGTTAAGATGATAGCGCTGACGACTACGCCCCGGGTCCACAGTTGCGGACGACGGGCTGCGAGGATTGAAAACAAGCGTCCCGCAGCAAGCGAGCCTACGAGCCAGTAAGCCCACACGAACGGCCGATGTATGAATTCGTGCGCATTATCCGAGGTGCCAGTTCCACCCATACCAAAAGTCATCAATAACAGAATCGCTACCGCACCCAGCGAGATGCCTTCTGACGCCTGCCACATTTTGCGAGACGCGACGAAAAGCCAAACGAGTCGGGGCAACGATCGCGAAGATTCCCAAAGCATCAATCAAGAGTAAGCCGATCGCCCGCGGCAGATGTGTAGGAAATGGATGAGCAGCGTTGAAAACTCGATACCAACTTTCGACAGGTGTACCGGTAGCCATCTTCGCCAATATCTGCCAATACCAAACGCTGCCGGAGAGATCGAAGCGAACGTTCGGTCCAATGTAAAAACGATTCGCCAGCGGGAGCAGAGCCACCCCGACGGCAACGCAGCCGCCAAGAATTAGCCATTGCCACTGTTTGCGCGGCGGCCATCCCACGATCGCAAAGGAAACGAGTAGGGGAAAAGCCGCAGCGAAGATTTGAATCTTGAAAAAAACAACAAGCGCCCCTGTCACCACTCCGGCTGCTATCCACACGCGGCGTGCTTCGCGCACTCCTTGAGCGATAAGTATCAGCGCTGTTCCAGCAACTGCTACAGCATACAAACCTCCCGGAGCAACGTGCTGCAGCCAGAAATAGCCATAAGTAGGATGAGCGATGTTTAACAACGCGGCGTCAGGTAACAGGGAAGTGGCTATGAGCGCCATAAGTCCGGCGCCCTGACTCCAAAGGACTCGACCCAACGCATAACTGGCCAACCCCGCGAGCAACGATCCGAACGGCGTCCAAAAGCCTACAACCGTGGCATAAGCTGGAAAAGATCCTACCTTGGCCAAACATATCGGAATAGAGTAACTCGCGTAGTGATAGAAAATTACCGGAAAGCCCTTCCACTCGTAATTCCCAACTTGCGACAAAGTTTCGGATCCCAAACTGCGCGCCACAAAAGTTGCGTGGATGAAAAAATCCGACCACGGCTTGAAAACAACAGTCCCGTTGAGGGACGTTGTGGGAAAAATCAGATCTTGAGACCAGCCGGTTGCTGCAACGAGAGAGACAATCACGCTCAGCAGCCCTAAAGCCGAAAGCGGTTCTCGCCTGCCATGCGGAAAAACTTTGGGAATGCTTGCGACAGCGACCAGAAGCACGATCAGCAGAATCCACAGTGAGAGTGGTACGAAAAACGTCCAACTCATCACCACAACTGAGACGACCGTAACGCCCAAAAGAAAATCGAGCGCAAAAAAAGAGGGAAAACGCAGAGCGGTTGTGACGATCGCGCCGGCTCTAAGAAGAACCCAAGGTAGCGCGAACAGAAAAACTACAGAACCGACGTTAAGGCTCTTAGCCGCAAGTGTTATCCATGCGACGAGGAAGACGGATATAAGAAAACAAGCTACTAGCCCGTATCTGTCGAAGCTGCGTGCGGATTGCTGCTGCTGTTCGTCTTTGCTGAACTGTTGAATCTGACTCATCGGACGCGGTCAAGCATCGCCTGTTTCAGCAGCGAAATGCCTGCACGGCCTCGATCACCTGACTCTGCTCCGAACTGCTCATTCCGGTAAAAAACGGAAAGCGCAAAAGTCGATCGGACAAATCTTCGGTGACCGGAAAATCTCCCTGGCGTCCACCAAAACGCATGCCCATTGGCGACAAATGCAGCGGCAGATAATGAAAAACAGCGAGGATCCCAAAGCCTGCGAGATGCTAGATCAATGCCTCTCTGCTCTCGAGCGAGGGCATGATCACATAAAACATGTGGTAAGTCTGTTCGCATTCGGGCGGGACAATCGGGAGCCGGACGCCGTTTGCTTCCGCCCAGGAAGCCAACTCACGCGCGTACGTCTCCCAGATTTGTCGTCGCTTCGCCTGAATCTGATTGCGATGTTCGAGTTGTGCGCGGAGGAACGCGGCCAGCAGGTCCGAAGGCAGGTAGCTCGAGCCGATGTCTACCCACGTGTACTTGTCGACTTCGCCGCGGAAAAATCGGCTTCGATCGGTTCCTTTTTCCCGAAGAATTTCAGCACGCTCGTTAAACCGTGCATCATTGATCAGCAGCGCGCCGCCTTCTCCGCACGAGAAATTCTTGGTCTCGTGGAAGCTTAGAGTTGCCAGTTCCCCGAAGGTGCCGAGATACCGGCCACGGTATTTTCCGTAAAGGCCATGTGCGTTATCCTCGACCACTGCGACGGCATGCCGGCGCGCGATCGGCATAACGGAGTCCATTTCGCATCCGACCCCCGCGTAATGCACCAGAAAAATGGCCTTCGTACGTTCGGTAATGCGTTGGTCGATTTGGGTCTCATCAATGTTAACCGTGTCCGCGCGAACATCTACAAAGAGAGGTCTTGCGCCGCGCAAGACAAACGCATTTAGCGCAGAAGGGAAAGTGAAGGCGGGAACAATTACCTCATCTCCTGGCCGCGAGGTTCAGGAGCAGCGCAGCCATTTCTAAAGCGTGCGTGCAGGACGTCGTGAGCAGCGTCTTCTGAACGCCAAGCGAACCTTCCAGAAGACGGTGGCACTCCGCGGTGAAGGGGCCGTCGCCGGAAAACTTCGGCGCTGCGATCGCGGTCCGGATGTAATCAAGTTCGTCGCCAGTGGCGAACGGACGATTGAAAGGAATTTGGATCACGGCGGGCTTAAAGGTCTTCGACCGATCAACAAAAGCGATCCTCCCACCGGGAAGGAAACACCTTTTTCTATCAGCAACCGCTCGAGTTTTAAAATGCTCTCCAAAGTTTTGTTAAGCGGCGGGCTGATTTCCAGTTCGCGCCAGCGTTGCAAATCCCGATCGCGTTTTTGTTGCATACGCGACCAAACCATAAGCGGAAATAACAGGGAATTGAAAGAAGTGATTCGCTCGATTTGGAACCCGGCGCTCTCGACTTTTCCACGCAATTCAGCGCGGCTGTAGCGCCGTTGATGCATTGCGTGTTCGTCACTCGCGCTCCATAGATAACGCTGTTGCGGCACCGTAACCAGCAATCCGCCGCCTGGCTTTGCGGCATTGAACATTTGTGTCAGTGCCGTGTTATCCTCGACGAGATGCTCCAGCACATCGAACGCTCCAACGACATCAAATTCATCCTCAAACGGAATTGATCGGGCATCCATCTGATATAAATCCACGCCCGGTAAACGTGCTTTGGCAAAGCCGAGTCCATCTGTGAAAATGTCGCTGCCCACTAGCCGCGTCCCTGGAAATGCTTCGCGAATCCCTGTAAGCACGAAGCCCGTGCCGCAGCCAACCTCGAAAAAACTTTTCGCATCTGGAAAATAATTGCCGAGCGCCCATTGAATGAGCTCGTTGCGCACGCGAAACCAGAAGTGTGCTTCCTCAATCGCGGCAAGCCGCGGGAAATATTCTGGTTTGAAGCCGCCGTCCGACGCGTCCTCGGCAAAATGAAATATCTCATCGCGCAAAGTTGGACAAAAACCGCACTTCGGACACGGCCAATCGTCGCTTTGGAAGCGAGCTTCGCATGCGAGGCACCGTTTCATTTTTCGCTCAGGCGCAAAGCATCACTTCTCGCATTCGAGAACGATAGTCACGTACGGGATTCGCAGTGGGTTTGTGTTCACCCAGGCATTCACTTTGGTAAAAACCTTACCTGCAAGCTGGCGGTACTGTTCCTCAGTTCGAATGCTGCGGCCCCGGTCGATTGACATGATGTATTTGGAAACCGCTCCCTGGTCCGGGATCCAACACGCCTCATGACAGATGAATCGCCCTTTCGCACGCAAGGCGTCATACGCGAATTGGAGACAGTGCGTTGCCTCTTCATCATCGAGGTGGTGTAAAAGCCCGAATGCCATCACTATATCCGCGTCTTTAAATTGCGGCTCGCCTCGGAATGATTGCGTGTCGCCGACTAAGAAAGTTCCCTTGCTGCCGTAAGTTCGTCTGGCAAACGCAATGTAGTCCGGATTGATGTCGATCCCTACGTACTCGACATCCGGAAGGTAGCGGAGCACTTCCGCCGAACCGCAGCCGATATCGATCACTTTATCCCCGGGTTTCGCCCGAACATGATTCTGAATGAGGCTGCGGCGTAGGACATTTCCACCAACGGCAGCAGAAAATATATTGTAGACCGATGGGACTTTCAGCCAGCCTAACAACCCAGAATCACTTTGCATGGTCGCATCCCCTGAATTCGCGTTGATGCTAGAAGTCTGTGAACAAAAGTCGAGCGCGCGCGGGATCTCAGTAAATACGCGGAGATAATCGCACGGTCAGTCCAGCCATTTATGAAAAGAATGTCTGGCGCCGGAAATTCTCCAACCCAGCTTCTGCAGGGTGTGCTGCACTGGATAATTGCAGACGTGTACCGGCCCGATCAGATATTGCGCGTGATTACGGGCGATACACATGCCATCGAACATGAGAGCCGTCCACAAACCACGGCCGAGAAACTCGGGATCAATTGCCGCTAAATCATAATGGGCGACCCTGACTGAATTCCTTGCCTCGATTTCCAAGGGCTTTCTCCACAAACCGTAGCCGACGATCTTCGCATCTATCTCTGCCACCAGAATCCAATCGGCCCAGCCCTGAAACGCAGAACGAACCCATTGAGCATAAATTTTGGTGGCCGTGCCGGCCGGCATTTTCGGATCCGCGTGATACCGCCCGAAATAGCCAGTAAACGCTTTCTCATTTATCGCCATGAGCGCTGAAAGGTCCGCTGGTTTCGCACGACGAATCTCCAATTGTTTGTCTCGTTTCGGAGGATTGATTTCTTCGAGAGGCGTACGGGAAAAATCGAAAACGAAATCCAGCAATGTGTCCATGAGCAGAAAGCCGCGCTGTTCCAGTGCATGAATTGCCGGAGACTGGTTGGAATGAACCTTGCAAACCACGCATTGCGTTCCGCGTTCGGCGAGACTCCGCGTAAGCTCATCGAGTAACTCCTGCAGGATTTCCGTTTCGGAATTATCACCGGCTGCGGCAACAAAATGCTCCACTGTCCCGATCCGCCGTCCCGTTATTTCGCTGTCCCAAGGGGAATCATTGTAGGCGATGAATCCATTGACCTTTCCGGAGACGATCGAGACGAACGCGATGGAAGATTCCTTGGCTAAACTCTGGCTGATTTCGTCGAACCAGTAGGTTTGGCGTACCTCGGAAGTCAGATCATGTAAATGAGCAAGCGGAAGGTGAGCAAAATGCGACAGCGCTTTGCGCAGGTCGCCAAGCGCTGTCGAATCCAGTCGTGCGATCATTATTGGCTCTGCGCCTTTGGATTTTTCCCTCCGGCAATGTCACGAATAGCGTATGGCGGTTGATTCATCGTCCGAAAATGCATGCGGGCGAGGTATTCTCCTATCACCCCCAATGCGAAAAGCTGCGCGCCGGAAAAGATGGCAATGATCGACGCGAGAAACGGAAATCCCGGCACACTTCCCTCCAGGCAGTAACGGACGACGACATAAAGAAAAACCGCAATTCCAAGTAACGTGCAGCTAAATCCAATCAGGCTCGCAAGCTGCAACGGCAGAGTGCTGAAGCCGGTCATCATGTCGAGTGCATGGCGTAACAACCTCTTAAACGTGTAAGTTGAAGATCCAGAGCGACGTCGTTCGAAACCGACAGTTATCGCGCCGATGCGAGTCGTTGCCCAGGTAAGCAGCACATCGACTGAAACAAACGGAGATTGATACTCTGCAAATGCATCGCGCAATCGGGTGCGGAACACACGCAAAGCGCTGACGTTTTTTGCCAGTTCCCAACCAATGGCCATACTCAGAGCCAATCGGGTGATTCTGGACGCCAGAGCCCGCAGAAACCCATGTTGTTCTGCTTTAGGCGTGCCATAAACGACATCGAATCCCTGTTCCAGTTGCTCGAGCAGTCGCGGAATTTCTTCGGGCGGATGCTGCAGATCGTCATCCATCGTTACGATCACATCGTACTGTGCCGCTCGAATGCCGCAGAGCAGCGCATTATGCTGGCCATAGTTGCGCATCAGATTCACGCCATGCACGTTCGACGAGCGCGAACAGAGTTCAGAAATTATCTCCCAGCTTCGGTCGCGGCTATCGTCGTTAACCAGGATGATCTCATACTGCGTTGCGACTCGCGGTAAAACTTCGTCCAGACGCCGGCACAATTCAGCTATGGAAGCCTCACCATTGTAAACTGGCGTGACTACGGAGATCGAATGCCACTCGGAAGATTGCAACGCTGAGTCCATGTTCAGCAAAGCCTCCGATGGTATGAGACAACCGGCAGTTCGTCAAAGCAACGCTCGTGATATGCCATTTTGCTTTGGCTAACGGTTTGCTGGATGAGCTAGTCTGTTCCCGGTCAGGCGGTGCAATTTTAATTCAGTGATGCAAATCTTTTTCGGCGCATGCTTCTTTTTCGTCGCCGTCATCATGCTGGCATATGTGCCGGGCAAACTGCTGCTAATGGCGCTTAACCGAACGTTGAGCCCGCTGGAAGACGTGACTTTGGCTTGTGTTCTCGGGTTGGTGGTGAGCGGGCTTGTTTATTGGCTTATGACGTTTGCTCATCAGGGACGTTTTTACCTTCTTTGGCCGCTGACCGCCGCCGGCATTTGTGTTTGGCTCTTCACTGGCAAACGGAAATCGCTTTCAAGCAATTCTGCACGCCTTGAGCCGCTTTCCCAGCGAAGCGCGACGTCGTCGCGCGACAAGTCCACACTTGTTTTAGCAGGAGTTCTGGCGCTTGGAATCATCGCATTGGCATTTTTGCCTCTGTATTACAGTAATTTCACATGGCAGCCGGATGGCACGATGCGCGTCTATCCGGTACCTGATATGCTGTTTCATATTGCGATCGCTAACGAGCTGACCCACACCGTACCTCCGCAAGCGCCAGTCTTTGCCGGTCACCCGCTCTCATATCATTACGGAATGGATCTTGTGGTTGCGATGTTCGCCAGGGCAAGCGGCCTGGATACGCGTGATCTCACTGTCCGTTTTGTCCCGACTTTGTTCGTCGGTCTGTCGATGCTGACTGTTTTCTGTTTCTCGAGGAATTGGCTGCGGTCGGGATACTTCGGCGCCCTCGTCGTATTTCTCGTTTTCTTCGGCGCAGATTTTTCCTTTATTCCCGGGCTGCTACTGGGCGAGAAAGGTGATTGGTCCCTCCGTTACTTTAGCGCGCCGGCAGTTGTCACTCTCTTCTTTACCAACCCAATCCTACCTGGACTAGGAGTTCTGTTTGCCGGGTTATTCTGTCTTGATCGTTACATGCGTGAGCGCAGTCGGGCATGGCTTTTCCTCGGCGCGCTGCTGTTTGTCGCGTTGATCGAGCTCAAAATGCTGATGGCGGCGCAGTTCATGTGCAGCCTGGCCTTGGCTGCTGTCGTTTATCTCATTTTCTTTTCCGACGCGGACCTGTTCAAAGTCGCCGGATGCACTGCTGTTGCGGCGGTGCCTCTGGTTTGCTGGGTGTTGCTCAGGAACAGGAGCAGCGCACAGATCGTTACAAAATTCGAGCCAGGTCTTTATGTGTCGCATGCGATGCAGACGCTTGGATTTAGCAATTGGTTGAGCAGCCCGCTTGCTTTCGCGGTTGTAGCGCTGCCAATTTATCTCGTGGGATGCCTTGGGCTGCGCTTGATTGGAATTCCCGCAATCCTCACTGCAATATTCCGCCCCAGACCCGACGGCGCTCTCCGGTTCTTGCTTGGGATTTTCGTGGTGATCGGCGTGGTCATCGCGCTGACGTGCAGCTTTACCCCGGCAGGATGGACTTTTCGATACAACCCGATTAGCAGCACGTTCCTGGTGCAGAGCGAATACGTCTTGTGGATTTTTGCAGTTGAAGTTTTTCAGATGCTCTATCAATCGGCAATCAAGCGAGGGATGTATCCTGCCGTCGCTGCAGGAGGATTAATGGTTACTGCAGCAGCGCTTAGTTTACCTGCGACGGTGCAGCACTTCGTTGTTTCGCGCGACCCGGATCATTTCTTCGGAGTCGGAAAACCTTTCGGCAGACAATTGTTAACTTATGATCGGCAAACGTTGGCGGCCATGAATTTTCTGCAGACGGATGCGCACCCCGGTGATGTGGTGTTGGCTGCGGACGAGTTAATCGCGCCTGTCCTGGGGTTAACCAAATGCCGCGTGCCGGTCGGCTATTTTTCTGTTGGTCTGGTTGCGCGAAGCGAGTACACGCGCAGGGAGACGGCGGAGAAAAATTTTTGGAACAACTGGGGACTGGGAAAAGTTGACGAGGAATTATTGAACGAGGCAAATGTGCGATACGTAGTCGTCAACAAGCAAACAAAAGATATGCCTCCAACGATACCGGCTAGCCTATCGAAGGCGTTCGAAACTTCCGGGCTCGCGGTGTTCAAGGTGGATCCGCAGCGCCTGAGCAAAACAATTCCGCAAACTCCGTAGTACAAACCACGCGCTAAGATTGCGCGAACACTTCTCTTTCATGGCAGGCATCGTTATCAAACCGCGTGCGCGAATTTTGCATGGGCACGACTGGGTGTTTTCCAGCGAAGTTCTCAAAGCTTTCGGAAATCCCGCGGACGGCGATGTGATTTCGCTCAAGGACGGCAAAGACCATTTGATCGGGAGCGCCATTTACAATTCGAAATCGCAAATTGTTGCGCGCCGCTTCTCGCGTCGAAGACAGGACCTCGATCAGGATTTTTTCCGGCGTCGCATCCAGCAGGCTTCCGAATACCGGGACCGGCGAAACATCGATGCAAAGCTGCGCCGCGTGGTCTGGAGCGAAAGCGACGGTCTTCCTGGCGTCATCATCGATCGTTACGGCGACAATTTCGTCCTGCAAACACTCACGCTGGCAATGGACATGCGAAAGGATCTGATCGTGGATGCGATCGATCATGTTTTTTGTAAGGCAAGCGCTTCGCTTGCTGGGACCGAGCGACTGGCGGGCGGAGCGCCTGCCCTACAATCATTTAGCATCATCGAACGAAACGACGCGCCCGTTCGAAAGGCGGAGGGATTGGAGTTACGCAGCGGCGTTCTGCGCGGAACTCCATCACCAACCACCATCGAGGTCGGAGGCGTGGAGCTCGAAGTCGATTTTTTGCGCGGACATAAGACCGGTTTGTATCTCGATCAAAAGCATAATTACGGAATTGTCTCGCGTTACGCTCGCGATCGGCGCGTCCTGGATTGCTTTACGAATCAGGGCGCATTTGCGTTGAGCTGTGCGCGCGCAGGCGCAACGGAAATAACCGGTGTCGAAGAAAATTCGGAGAACATTGTCCGCCGCGAAACGAAACGCTGCCCGCAACGAGCTAAACATCGATTGGGTGCAGCAGGATGTATTTCAATTCCTGCGCGGAGCCGAAAAAGCAGGCGCACAGTATGATTTGATCGTTCTCGATCCGCCATCATTCACAAAGAAGAAGAGCGGCCTGAGCGACGCTTTGCGCGGCTACCGTGAACTGCACATGCGTGCATTCAAGCTCTTATCAAAGGATGGTTTGCTGGCGACGTTCTCCTGCTCTCATCACGTGGACTACACAGCATTTTCGCAAACAATCGCGGATGCGCTTGTGGATGCGCGTCGTTCAGCACGTCGTTTGCGACGGTTCGAGCAGGCGCCGGACCATCCGGTTCTACCGACCATTCCTGAAACCGAATATTTGAGAGGTTTCCTCCTGGAGATGATGCCCGGCCGCTGAAAACAGGGAATGACGGCTTCGCAGCCGTCACGTTTAGAATCGACGGCTGCCCAAGTCGTCGTTCCTTGTATTTTCCGCAAAATTTTTGCGCATCATCGATGGAAATCTCTGGAATTCTCGATTGAGCCACTTAATGTCCGTACGACGAACCTGAACGGCGACGCGATTGCCATGGCAGAAAACCCTCGACCGCTTGAACAAATGCTCCACCTGACCGAGGAAGACTCGTCTGCCGAGCACCTCGATAATCAGGTGCAAAAAGCGCAGGAACAATTGCTCCAGCTCAAGCGCCAGCAGGAGCAGATCGAGAAGCAAAAACGCGAACTGGAAGAGCTAAGCCGGCGCCAGGACGAGTTGGAACAGGGCCGCGGCGAGATGACTGACAAACTGACGCGCGCGCTGGTTGTGCTCGAACGCGAAGCGTACAACGCGCAAAGCCGGCTGGAGCAAATCCGTGTGGCCCGCGAAAGTTTCGGCCAACATTTGGAAATGGTGGAAGCGATAGATCCGAGGAACTGGAACCCATCGGATTTGCACAAGGAGCTGAGCCGGGCGTTAAGCACGGTGGATGACGCTCGCACCGAATACAACGAACACCGTAGCCGATTGCAAGCAGGCGGCAGCGGTAATGGCGAGCAGTCGCTGCCGGATGCCGCCGCTGGCGGTTACGAAAACACCGATGGGCGCTCGTTCTCCGCGTGGTTGCAGATCGGTCTCGCGCTCACTTTGCCGCTGATCATCTTTGGCGTCATTGCCATCGCCATTTTTGCCTGGCTGGCCAGTCGGTGATGGCGATGTTTGGGCGTTCGCGCAAATCGGCCCCGCCGCTTCGACGCAAGCAACAAGAAATCGCGCAACAAGAGGCGCAGTTGCGCGAGAAGGTCGAAAGCCTGCAGCGCATCGTCACGAAGTCGCGTGCGCCTGCGCAAAAGAAATCTCCAGCGCGAAAACCGGAACGCACCGCAACTCACAATGTTGAAAAGCGATTTCACGTTTCAATCGCAATGGAAACCCCGCAGGTGTTTGACGCCGATCGAAGGAGCAAGCGGCCTCGTGCAATGCGCAAAGAGCGTCGGCAGGGGCGGTTCGTCTTTCTGATGCTTTTAGTCGCGTTAGGATTCGCGGTCATGTTGCTCATCAGCCATTTGCATCCCTGAGCGCCTGACATGGCCGGAACTTCTGATCTCGATGTCGCGTACGTCGCCAGACTGGCGCGGATCAATGTTACAGAAGACGAGACAAAAACGTTTCAGAAACAACTCGATGACGTGCTGAAGTACGTCGAAAAACTTCGCCAGGTGGACCTCACTGGGATTGACGCAGTCGCGCACACGCTACCGGTTTTTAATGTGTTCCGCGAGGATGCCCCGCGCGACTGGTTCACAGCAGAACAGGCGTTGAGGAACGCGCCGCGTCAGGCGAATGGTCTTTTCGTTGTTCCGAAAGTGGTGGAATGATCGGGGACGAGTTAACGGCGATGAGCATCGCCGATCTGCAATCGCTATTGCGTCGCCGCGAAGTTTCGCCGCGCGAAGTGATCAATGCCTTGCGAGAGCGCATTGAAGCCATCGATGGAGACATCGGCACATATCTTTCGCTCGACATCGAATCTGCGATCAAAGAGGCGGAACACGCCAACGTCGATCTTCCTCTGGGCGGCGTGCCGATTGCGATCAAGGACATCATCAACGTGCTGGGTCAGCCGTGCACGTGCGCGTCAAAAATTTTGAATGGCTATCGCGCGCCGTACGACGCCACGGTGATTCAAAATTTGCGCGCAGCGGGTGCGATTCCATTAGGCAAAACCAATCTCGACGAGTTCGCCATGGGCTCATCCACAGAAAACTCCGCGGTGAAATCGACGCGCAATCCGTGGGACCTGTCTCGCGTGCCGGGAGGATCCAGTGGCGGTTCGGCAGCGGCCGTTGCCGCAGACATAGCTTTTGGGGCGCTTGGCTCCGACACTGGCGGTTCGATTCGGCAACCCGCTGCGCTATGCGGCGTCGTCGGGCTCAAACCAACTTACGGGCGAGTTTCGCGCTTCGGACTTGTGGCGTTTGCATCCTCGCTCGATCAAATTGGACCGGTAACAAAGACCGTACGCGATGCCGCACTGATCACGAACGCTATCGCAGGTCATGACCCGCGAGATTCCACGTCGCTCAACGAGCCCGTGCCGGATTACGTAGCGAGCCTCGGAAATGATTTGCGTGGCGTGCGGCTGGGCGTGCCCAGGGAATACATGATCGAAGGAATCGATTCGCAGGTGCGAGTTGCAATCGACGCCGCGGTGAAACAACTCAATTCGCTGGGAGCGGACGTTGTTGAGGTCTCGTTGCCCAGCACTGAATACGCGATCGCGGTTTATTACATTGTCGCCACCGCGGAAGCTTCCGCGAACCTCGCTCGCTTCGATGGCGTGCGTTACGGGTATCGTGCTGAAAATCCTAAAGATGTGCTCGATCTTTATGGCCGCACGCGTGAGGAGGGTTTCGGACCGGAAGTGAAACGGCGGATTATTCTTGGCACTTACGTTTTGAGCTCCGGTTATTACGATGCCTATTATTTGCGCGCGCAAAAAGTGCGCGAGCTGATTCGCCGCGATTTCCACAAGGTTTTTGAGAAGGTCGATGCTTTAATCTCACCGACGTCTCCTGTAGCAGCATTCAAGTTGGGCGAACGCGTTGCCGACCCGTTGCAAATGTATCTCGCCGATATTTTCACCATCGCAGCGAACCTGGCGGGAATCTGCGGAATCAGCATTCCATGCGGTTTCGCCGAAACGGACGGACAACGTCTGCCGATTGGTTTGCAGTTGTTAGGCAAATCTTTGGACGAAGCGCGCATTCTGCAAATTGCACACGCCTACGAGCAAAGCACAGAGTGGCACGAAGCGCGCCCGCCGATTGCTGCGACTTCACCAAAACTATAGCAAGCTCGGCGCAATAGGTCGGCCCGATCCGTATAAGTCGTCGAAAGCGGCGGAGCACCGCCGCACTCCAAAACGCAAGCGACAAATTGCGGTGGGCTACGGCCACGTTTTGGAGTGCGGCACCGCCGTGCCGCTTTTCCATCGCTGCGAGCCAGGTTCTTCCGTAGCAGCTTGTTAGGCGCGTCGCTCCCGAATTGATTGCAGGATTTCGGCAATTGCTTCGGCGCGCGGTCTGGCGCCGAGATTACCTTTGCCGTGGAGCCGGACACTCACTGCATTGCTTTCCATGTCGCGTTTTCCGATCACGAACATGGTGTGCACTTTCATTTGCTCGGCTCGCTGGATTTTGCCGTTGATCTTGTCGGAGCTTTCGTCGATCTCCACGCGCACTTGATGACTGCGCAACTCGTTCAGAATCGATCGCGCATAATCCATTAACTTCGCGTCATCGCCGATGGTGAGAATGCGAACCTGTTCTGGAGACAACCAAAGCGGGAAATTCCCGGCGTAATGCTCGATCAGGAATCCGATGAACCGTTCGTGCGTGCCGAGCGGCGCGCGATGAATGCAGATCGGAATCTTGTCGGTATTATCGCGATCCTTATAGCGAAGATCAAAATTGCGCGGTTGCGCGAAATCGACCTGGTTTGTCGCGAGCGTGAACTCGCGTCCGATCACGCTCCAAACCTGCACGTCGATTTTCGGTCCGTAAAACGCGGCCTCGTTAGGCACTTCGACATAATCAATGCCGGAATCTTTTAGCACGCGCATGGTCATGTCTTCGGTCTGCTTCCAAAGCTCCGGTTCATCTACAAATTTTTGCCCGAGTTTGGATGGATCATGCGTCGAGAAACGCATCAGATATTTTTCGATCCCGAAAAGTTTGAAATAGTTCAAATACATTTCGTTCACGGCGTTGAACTCGTCCTCGAACTGCTCGGGTGTCATGTACAGGTGTGCGTCGTTCATGTGCAGCAACCGTCCCCGCATTAATCCAAACAACTCGCCGCTTTTCTCGTAGCGGTAACACGTGCCGTATTCCGCCAGCCGCAACGGCAGGTCGCGATAACTGCGAGGAACCGCTGCAAACAACTTATGATGATGCGGACAATTCATCGCTCGGAGGTAGTAACGATCGGAAGTCACGCTGCCAGCGTGACTCGGCTGACGAGCATCTTGCTCGGCCTCTTCGTTGTCCGGCTGGAAGCCGGACAGCCGAGACAGGCTGGGAAGCTTGTCTTCCAGTTCCATAGGTGGAAACATCGAGTCGGCGTAATACGGTAAGATGGCCGCTCTTCAGATACAGGCTTTCGCGCGCGATATGCGGCGTGAGAACGCGCTGATAACCAGCCGCGAATTCCGTTTCTTTCGCGAGCTTTTCCAATTCTTCGGCGATAACTGCGCCGCGCGGCAGAAACATTGGCAAGCCGGGGCCGACATCGTCATCGAACACGAAGAGTTCCAGTTCGCGTCCGAGCTTGCGGTGATCGCGCTTCTTCGCTTCCTCTAGCATCGCGAAGTAGTCGTCGAGTTCTTTCTTGGTTTTAAACGCCGTACCGTAAACGCGCTGGAGCTGCGGATTTTTTTCGTCGCCCTTGTAATATGCGCTGGCGACGGTGGTCAGCTTGAACGCGCCGATGTTTCCCGTGCGCATCACGTGCGGACCAGCACAGAGATCGATGAACTCTCCATTGCTGTAGAGCGAAATTTTTTCGTCGGCAGGAATATTTTCGATGATGTCCAGTTTGTATTTGCTGGGGTTTGGCCGTTCGGCCAAGCCCGCGAGCCGGCCTTGCTTTCCGAGCGCGAGTGCTTCGTCTCGTGAAACTTCGATTTTTTCGAAAGGATGATTTGCTTTGATTTCCTTTTTCATCTCAGCCTCGATCTTTTCAAAGTCATCAGGTGAGATGCGGTGAGGAAGATCCACGTCGTAATAAAAGCCGTTCTCAACCGGCGGGCCCGCAGCGAACTGTGCTTCCGGCCAGATTTTTAGAATGGCAGTTGCCAGGACATGAGAAGCCGAGTGGCGGAGACGTTCCAAATCCGTCATTTGCTCGCGTTGTTCTAGAGTTTTGCGTTCGTCGGCCATCGAATTAGAGATTCCTCGACTTCGCTCGGAATGACAAGTAGTCGAAGAGGATGTTGAGAGATTCCTCCCAGCCTTCGCATAAAGCTGCGCCGGGGCAAGGGACTTCCCCCCTTCGCTGCGCTACGGCCTGGCGGGCGCTCGGAATGACAAAGGGAATTAACCACGAAGCACACGAAGGAAAGGAATTTGCTTCACAGAGTCGCGCAACCCTCTGTCACACAATTGTAACTTGGCAGCTGGCGCCCTTCTCTCTATAGCTGCGAGCAGTTGATTTTGGCCCATGAATCCTGCGGAGCTGTTTCGACAAGAAAGTAATACGGTGCAGCTTGCGCCTGGCGATTTCCTGTTTCGGGAAGGCGAGAAAGGCGAGCAAATGTACGTCTTATTGGAAGGAGAAGTCGACATTTTCCTTGGCGATTTTGTTCTCGAAACTGCCGGTCCAGGTGCGCTCCTTGGCGAGATGGCGTTGATTGATGACAGCCCGCGCACAGCCAACGCTTTGGCGAAGACTTCCGCGCGCCTGGCGCAAATCGACCGGCGCCGGTTTCACTTTCTCGTTCAGCAGACACCGCATTTTGCGACCCATGTGATGAAAATTCTGGCCAATCGCCTGCGTCACATGAACGCCGTGACCGCAGTGCGATAGCGAGTCTGAGAGGAGACGCAGCACTCCTTTCGCAGCTGCACGTGCGTCGTTATCTTTGGGGAAATGCGAATCGTCGCGCGGTATCTGCTTTTCGCCGCGATCGCTACGACGGGCTGCCGCCAACCAACGCCGAGCGCTGCCAATCTCGCAGCTCAGCGCCAGCGGATGGTGGAGCAACAGTTGAAGCCGCGCGGTATCAAGGACGAACGCGTGCTCGGCGCCATGGCCAAGGTGCCGCGCGAAGAGTTCATCCCGATGAATGCGCGAGGCGATGCGTACGGAGACAGCCCGTTGCCCATCGGTTACGATCAGACCATTTCCCAACCGTACATCGTGGCGTTCATGACGGAACAGCTGCGACCGAAACCGAGCGACCGCGTGTTAGAAATTGGGAGCGGCTCAGGTTATCAGGCGGCAATTTTAGCCGAGCTCGTGACGGACGTTTACACGATCGAGATCGTTGAACCGCTCGCGAAGAGTGCGGAAACAACGGTGCAACGCTTGGGCTACAAAAACGCGCATATCAGGATCGGCGACGGTTATAAAGGCTGGCCCGAAGAAGCGCCGTTCGATGCGATCGTCGTGACTTGCGCGCCGGAGACCGTGCCACAGCCGCTTGTCGATCAACTCAAAGCCGGCGGGCGCATGGTCATTCCTGTCGGCGAACGATTCGCCCAGCAGCTTTATCTGCTCGAGAAGAAAAACGGGCAGCTAAAAGAAAGCGCCTCGCTGCCGGTTCGCTTTGTGCCGATGCTGCGCGAAAAGAAAAAGCAATGAAACTGTAGCCGCCTCTCTGTGTGAAGCGGGATGACTCCTTTGTGGACCCGAAAACCATCACAGGCCGCGTAGAGCGATCAACAGTTGATAAATCTGCTACTGACTAGTTTCCTCTTGTAAGGATCGCAAAGCAGATACGTCGATGCGATCCTGGTCGCGCTGAGAATCGCTCTTAAGTAAAATCAGTGCCGCGGCTTTAAGATAGCGCACATCCACGTCACCGATTCGCGTCGACTTGGTTAGTCCAATCAGATCAGCATAGCTTTTGGCGCGCATCACAGTGAATACATCGAGGGGAAAATCCTCGATGATTCGGATCGCGCCTTCGCTGTGGCTGAAATCAGCCCGGCTCAGCTCGCGCGCGTGGCCTTCGCCAAAGTTTCTTAAGTTATCAAGCAGTCGGTCGACGTTTTCAGCCGATGAATCGATTAGAATGTCCACGTCTTCGGTGGCGCGAACAAAACCGTTCAGAGCAACGGCTACTCCGCCGACGATGATGAATTTGACATCAGCCCTGGCGAGCCTTGCCAACAACTTTTCGTACGGTGTGTCCATCGTTGGCCAGTCGCGGGCGCAAAAACTTTCCAATGAAGCAGTTTAACTGATAAAGCCGATCCCAGATGTCGCCGCGTGTTTGGCCAACCTGTTTTTTAATTACATTGTCGTAGTGCATCGCCATCTCGCTCACTTGATCACAGCTAGCTTTTTGAGGTCAACGCGCTTGATCCACTCTTGTAATTCGGCCGGTTCCTGATTTTGCAACTCTATCTGAACGAAATAACGATCAGCGACCATCACCCATAAAGCAGCGTGCCTGGTATCTTTTTCGAATGTTTCGAAACCGGGGTTGCCATCGATCGTCACCGATTTGGCGTAGCCTTCGCTGGTGTCGCTGTTACTCTTCCACGCTTCGGTTGTGGCGCTGACATAATCAGGGTTCGCGACTGAATCCAGAATACTAATCGCGGTGCTCGGCGCTTTTTCTCCTTCGCCCTTTCGATAATCGCGATGCACGTTCGTGATTTTGAATCCGCCCACGTCTTCGGTTGAGCCCTCTGGCTTATCGGCAGTCCAACCCGTCGCCGGCTCCGGCAGAATCGGCAGTAACTTCTGATAATCGATAGCCTCAGGCACGAGCACCGGTTCGTTTTGTGCGCGAGTTGTGCCGAGCCCAAGTGCCACAAGGAATGTCAGCGAAAAAAATCCCGCGCGTGCCAGAGAACAAACACGAGCCATTGATTTCATATGAACGCGTTCCTGCGCGATTACTATACCCGATTGACTTTACCCCAGCTGTCAAGACGCTTGCGGGATGCGCATATCCGAGCGCGTTTACTGTAGCCGCTTTCCTGTGGAAAGCGCTGCTTTTACATCGGTAGCAAGCGCGGCCCGGGTCGCTCGCAGGGCGACGGCTACAGATGCCGCGATGAAGTTCGTGATCGTAATCGGTGTTTTCGCGGTGGCGGCGCGGCTGTTTTTTATCAATCAGCCTTACATCGATCACTGGAGCTGGCGGCAAAGCGACGTCGCAGCGATCGCGCGGAATTTTTTGCAAGACGGATTTCGCTTTGGCTATCCGCAAGTCGATTGGGCAGGCAACGCGCCGGGTTATGTCGGAACCGAATTTCCAATTTTGCCCTTCGTTGCGGCGGTTTGTTACAAAATCACGGGTGTGCACGAATGGATCGGACGAATTCAGGCGGTCATTTTGTTTGCGGTTTCGCTCCCATTTTTCTTTTTGCTCGTTCGCGAGATCTTTGGAAGCACGGCAGCGGTTTGGGCGACTTTCTTTTACTGTTTTGCGCCACTAAATATTTTCGCCGGTCGTTCGTTCATGCCGGATGTCCCGTCGCTTAGCTTCGCGATTATCGGTTTGTATTTTTTTCTGCGCTGGGTCCAGCGTGATCAATCCTGGTCCTTCTTCCTGGCCGCCGTCGCGATTTCGCTGTCGTTGCTAATCAAGATCACAAGCATCGTTATCCTCGCGCCGCTGGTGTACATCGTTGTAGGGCGTCTGTGTCAGACGCCAGGCGTTTCACAGAAACGCCCTACAATTTATGGCGGCGCTCTTTTCTTCGCGATCGCATTATTACCATCTGCGATCTGGTACTGGCACGCGTATCAAATTGCACAGCAATTTTATCCGCATCACTTCTTCGGCGCCGGCGGGATTCGAATAAAATCCTTCTCCTGGTACTCGGAGATTGCACAACAGACTTTTGTGTCCAGTCTCACGCCGGTTCTCTCAGTGATGGCGCTTGTCGGTTTGTTTGTCCCGCAGCCGCGAGATCGAAGCTACTCTCGCCTTTTTCATTGGTGGCTGGCTGCCGTGATCGTTTTCATCCTGGTCGTCGGGTACGGGAATCGCCACCGGTGGTACCAACTTCCCATGGTACCGATCACCGCCGCGTTCGCAGGCGCCGCTTGCAGCTTTGTCGGCTCGAAAATTTCTTCGCGGTTTATCGCGGTGACATTGTCGGTTCTGCTCGTGAGTGCGTTTACAACCCTCGCGTTCTGGTACGTTCAACCGTTCTATCAATCATCTGCGGCGCAATTTCGCGACGCCGGTTTGGCATTGAAAAAAGTGACACCGCTCGATGCACTGATTGTAGCCGCAGACATGGGCGATCCGACCATCTTTTACTATGCCGAGCGCAAAGGATGGCATTTTCCAGAGAACGACGCGATTTACAACGGCACTCCCGACGACAGCGAACAGGAAATGGGAAATCTCGAGCGTTTGCGCCGTTCCGGAGCAACGCATTTTGTTTTGACCAGAAATACTTTTTGGTGGCTGCGATCGTATCCAGAATTCGTCGGCTATTTGAGCACACACGCGACGCTGATCGAAACGACACCTGAATTTAGCATTTACAAGCTGACAGTACGTTGACTTTGAAAGGGTTTCCGTCTCTCAATCGTCATGTCGATGAAAAATCGAGACATCTCGCGAACGATCACCACCGGAATGGCAAGACTGGTTCCGCGATCTCGAGAGGCTGCGCGTGAAATCATTGCTGGCTGAGTTGCCGGCGGATTATTTGAGAGAAGGCTTTTGATTCGACGAAACACACGAATGAACGCGAATGGTAAAGAGCTTCTGCTTTGTTTCGCGAAGCTTTCGGAGTGCGACACGTCCTCGTGTCGCTTTGGACCCAGCGCGGCGCCAGGCCAAAAGTGGTACGAGGACGCCCCGCACTCCAAAAGCGCTTCGCGCGAAAACGTTTTCGGATTCGTCGTTACTGGGCAACACAGTTTCTTAAAAGGAGCATGAGACACAAGCATTCCGATTACATGCATTGGTCCAAGACGCAGAGCCGTGCACGGTTCAATCTCGCAACGAGCGGCGTGGCTCCATTTCCTTTTCGCGAATTGCCGATTGATGTGAAGAAACTGGAAATCAATGGCGACGACAGCTACGGCTACCCGCCGTTGCAGCAAGCGATCGCTGCGCATCACGGCGTCGATTCCAATTGCGTCGTGGAATCTGCTGGTACTTCCATGGCGAATCACCTCGCCATGGCTGCGATCATCGAACCAGGCGACGAAGTCTTGATCGAGCATCCAGCGTACGGTCCGATTCTCGACATTGCGCATTACCTTGAAGCAAGCGTGAAGCGTTTTCGGCGCCTTGAAGAAAACGGCTGGGCCATCGATGCCGAAGAGGTTCGTCGCTGCATCACGCCGAAGACGCGTCTCATCGTGATAACAAATCTCCACAATCCAACGAGCACGTTCACGCCGGGATCGGTCTTGCGCGAGATCGGCGATATCGCGCGGAGCGTCGGCGCGCTCGTGCTCGTCGATGAAGTTTATCTGGACGCGGTTTACGAAAACACACCGCGAACATCGTTTCATCTTGGGCACAACTTCGTGGTTACCAGTAGCCTAACGAAGATATATGGCGTGAGCGGTCTACGCTGCGGCTGGATTCTGGCGCAGCCTGATCTCGCCTGGAAGATGCGCCGTCTGAATGACCTTTACAGCGCGACGCCCGTTCATCCTGGCGAGTTGCTCAGCGTCGCGGCATTCCAGCACCTCGATCTCCTTCGCGAACGAGCGCGCGGAATTGTAGAAGCCGATCGCAAATTGTTCCGCGATTTTCTCAAGGAACAATCAAGTCTTTCCGCCGTTTCGACGGAGTGGGGCACCACATCATTCCCCCGATTGATCAGCGGAAAGGCGGACGCATTTCTTGAGCGCTTGCGGACGGAATTCGACACGTCGGCAGTTCCAGGTCGCTTCTTCGAAGTGCCAGATCACTTTCGCATTGGCATGGGCGTGAACACCGAAATGTTCGCCGAAGGCCTGAACCGCATCAGCCGCGCGCTAAGGTAGGGGCGATTGACCTCAATCGCCCGGGTTACGGGCGCGGTGGCGGCGTAGGACGCGGCCTCGGCGTTGGCGCAACTCTCGGCGTTGGTGAAGGTCTCGGTGTCGAAGTAGGTGTAGCTGTCGGAGTCGCCGTCACGGTCGGTGTTACCGACGACGTAGGTGTAACTGTCGCGGTAACAGTCACAGTCGGCGTTGCTGTAGGGGTGGCCGTTGGCGTTGAAGCCGCAGTTGCTGTCGCTGTCGCTGTTGGTGTTGGTGTCGTTGTAGCGCAGGTTTCGGTGTACTGCTGGTTGTCATTGGTAGGATTGCCGGGGCCAAAGTCGCCTGCGACAGCATAGAAGGACTGGCCCGCTGTCGCCCCTTCGAGGTTATCTCGGGCCTGTACCATATTTGGAAGATCGTTCCAGGTGTTGGTAACGGGGTCCCAGACGATCACGCTGTTGCTGGTGGCAAAATTGACGTCGCCTCCTGCAAGTAACCACCTGCCGTTGTAGGCGCCGGAGGCTGCCGACGAGCGGCCCGCAGGGAAATCAGCGATTACAGCATCGTCCCAAGTGTCGGTGTTCGGATCGTAGCGATAGGTTTTGGTCGGAGAGGCGTTGCCACCGCCTGCATAGATATAGCTGCCCAAGGCCACCGCCATGAGGTTGTGATTTGCAAATGGATAGTTTGCAGCCATCGACCAGGTATTTGTGGCAATATCATAAACCTCGACGTGAAAATCTGTGCCGATAGCGGCCCCCGCGATGCGGTAGATTTTGCCGTTCAAATAGGCTGAGGCGTGGAAGTAGGTGGGAATAGTATAAGAAGGTAGGCTCGTGTTATAGCTATTGCTGACCGGGTCGTAGCGCCAAAGCGTCGCCGTGGTGTTGAAGTTTTCGTCCACCCCGCCAAGCAGGTAGATGTATGTGCCGTCGCTTGCAGCGCTAAACCAGCCACGCGGTGCCGGAAGCGAGGCGATAGGCGTCCAAGCGTTTGTCGCGGGCGTGTACTTATAAGCGTTTGCGACGGCGCCGTTGTTGGCGATCCCGCCGAAAGTATAAACATTGCCACCTTGTGAGGCTACGGCGTTCCCAGAGACGGCGATGGGATAAGGAGACTGCTCAGTCCACGAGCCTACCGAAGCGCAAGGCGTCGCGGTAGGAGTTGGCGTGGCGCCGGTGGGATAAACCCAGGCGTCGAGACTACGTGTACGCGCACTAATGGACGTCTGCGGATTTGTCTCACCGCGGCGAGTCCCTCCCGTGGCGGACGTGGCGAACATCGTAGAAAGCAGTCCAACAAAGAAGACTACCAAGCCAATTAAAACGCACAGGCCAAACAAAACGTTTTGAGCAGTGGGTCTCTTCTTCATAGGGAGACGTTACGGGCGCGGCGGCGGGGTGGGCCGCGTCCTGGGTGTTATATTCGGCCTCGCAGTAGGCGTTGGGCTGGCTGTGGGCGTAGGGTTTGCTGTTGCTGTAGTACTAGGTGTGCCCGTAGGGGTCGCGCCTGGGCTTACTGTTGGCGTCGCTGTGGCTGTTACGGTTGGCGTTGAGGTCGGTGTCATTCTGGGCGTAGCCGTAAACGTTGGGCAGGGCGTCGGTTGAGGCGTAGCCGTCGCAGTTGGAACACACGTCACCGTTGGTGTGGGACTCGCCGTCGGTGTAGAAGTCGGCGTAACTGTGGATGTGGCA
This sequence comes from uncultured Verrucomicrobiae bacterium, assembly GCA_963825355.1. GTDB lineage: Bacteria > Verrucomicrobiota > Verrucomicrobiia > Chthoniobacterales > UBA10450 > Udaeobacter. The sequence goes on from CAWGSY010000018.1 coordinate 425,028, forward strand.
GTCGGGCTTGCAGTGGCCGACGGGGTGGGCGTTGGCGTGGGGCCCTGGCCGTACTTAACGGTGGCATAATCCTCATTAAGGTTTATATCGTCGCTAGTTCCTGTGACGTACACATTGCCTGAGCCATCAACCGCGAGGGCGTGAGCAAAGTCACCGCCGCTGCCGGGTCCGTCGTATCGCACCACCCATTGTTCTTGCCCGGCGGAGTCGTACTTGATCGTCGCGTAATCAGTGTAAATCCCCCCGGAGTCAACACTGGACCCTGTCACGTACACATTCCCGACGCCATCAAGCGCAATCGCTACGGCGAAACCCACGTTCGATGGGCCAGTGTAATTCGTAACCCACTGCTGTTGCCCGTCGGAGTTATACTTCACTGTCGCGTAAGTTGACACACCTGGACCTTCGCTATCTCCCGTCACATAAACATTGCCCAACTCGTCAACGGCGATCGCTCGAGCATGATCGCCACCATTGGGTCCATCGTACCGGGCCACCCATTGTTGCTGGCCGGATGCGTCGTATTTGATTGTGGCATAATCATCAGCATTGAATCCGCCTACGCCTAAGCTATAGCCCGTTACGTACACATTTCCTGAGTTGTCCAACGCGATGCCTGTAGCATTGTCTGTTCCGTTCCCGGGGCCGTTGTACTGAGCTACCCACTGCTGCTGACCGGATGCATCGTACTTGATTGTTGCATAATCGTTGTTGCTCCCCCCAGTCACATAGACATTGCCTGCCTTGTCCACAGCAATAGCTGCGGGTGTGCCAGAGCTGTAGTGGGCAACCCACTCTTCTGCCCCTGATGAATCGTACTTTATCGTGGCCCAGCCATCCGCATCCGCTCCCGCCACATACACGTTGGCTAAGCTATCCACGGCAATGGCTACTCCGGTCCCACCATCATGGCGGCCGACCCAGGCTTCCTGGCCTGCTGAATTATACTTAACCGTTGCAAAATCAGCGGATCCGCAGTGGTCCGCACTCGATCCCGTTACATAGACATTGCCTGATCCATCGATGGTCATCGCGTTGGCGAAATCGTTTTGATTGTCCGGTCCATTATAGCGTGCAAGCCATTCTTGTTGTCCTGTTGCGTTGTACTTGATCGTCACGTAATCCCACGTTCCTGAGCCGACACTTGTTCCTGACACATAAACATTTCCCGAGCCGTCAACAGCAATGGCCCGCGCGTCATTCAAACCGCCGCCATCATATCGAGCGACCCACGCTTGATACACACCAGACGGTGATGTGGTTGGCGTAGGCGTCGGGCTTGGATATGGCCCGCAATATCGCCCGCCTGTGTTTACAAGACCGCCGGCATCAATGCCGCCCCAGAGGATCATTTCGCTGCCAGTCCACACTGCTTTATGTTCGTCCCGGGGAGACGGAGCGTTAATGGTGTTAGTTGCTACCCAACTGTTAGTGCTTGGACTGTATCTCGCACCTGTATTAACGTTGTTGAACCCGTCGTAGCCGCCCCACACGATCATCTCGCTACCACTCCACACTGCGGTGTGATCCTCGCGCGCAGTGGGTGCGTTTGTTAGGCTTGTAGCTGCCCATGTGTTTGATGTAGGACTGTAACGTCCGCCAGAGTTTACTTCGCTGCTAACAGAAAAACCTCCCCAGACGACCATCTCACTACCGGTCCAGACCGCCGTGTGAACGATTCGAGCGCTGGGGGCATTGGTCGTGCTAGTAGCGGTCCAGCCATCGGTGCCAGGATTATATCGACCACCGGTGTTGAAGTTGCCGGAAAAATCTTCTCCTCCCCAGACGATCATTTCGTTGCCGCTCCAAACCGCCGTGTGATAGTACCGGGCGGAAGGAGTGTTGGTCGTGCTGGTGACTGTCCAGCTATCGGCGGAAGGATTATATCTGCCGCCCGTGTTCAGAGGATTGGTGGCCCAACCTCCCCAAACGATCATTTCACTGCCGGTCCACACAGCTACGTGTAAATCTCGCGCGGCGGGTGCGTTGGTAGTGTTTGTTGCTGTCCAACTGTCGGTGACGGGATTATACCTCCCTCCGGTATTCAGAACAGTGCCGTTGGGCAAGATTCCTCCCCAGACGATCATTTCACTGCCGGTCCATACCGCTGTGTGATTAGATCGGCCAACGGGTGCGTTAGTGATGCTCGTGGGCGTCCAACTATCCGTGCTGGGATCGTACTTGCCACCAGTGTTCGAGTAGTTCCCTCCCCAGATGATCATCTCACTGCCAGTCCACACCGCCGTGTGACCTTCTCGGGCAAAGGGAGCGCTGACGGTGGTTGTAACTGCCCAAGCATCATTGCACGAGCCTTCCGCCTTCAATGTTGTCGCTATCACCGGAAGGCTATAACCACGGAATCGTGATCCATTTGTCTTAACAAACTTTATTGATTGGCCTACCGCTTCTCTGAGATCCTGATGCGACATGGCAGATTTAGACAGTCGCTCCGCAAGCATTGGCCTGGCCAGGCACTCGGCGATGACAAAAGGGTCGTTCCCGAGTGCTTCAAACAGTTCACGCAACATTTCCGGCTGTTTAGTGTGCTCCGCCATGCGATCCATCTCTGCCTGTAGCTGCTCAGAGGTAATCGGCTGCTGCCAGTAATCCTCCAGCGCTTGTGACTTGCGCAGATAATCTGCGACTTTCTTTTCCAGGTGGGCCTGAGACATGACCTCATCAAGCGAGGGCTTGGAATCAAATCGCTGTTCCGGCCAGATGCGATGACGCCAGTAAACTTGTTCAATTGCTCGCTGGTAAGTTACTCGATCGGCGACAGTAAGTCCCGTGCGCTCGCGATGGGAAACCTTCGCCGATGCATCGGAGCGCCAGTATGCGAGCAGCGTTCCGGTGATGATCATTGAGCAGATTGCCGCCGCGCAAAGGATCATAGAGATTAAAGTCCTCACGCGAAACACACCGGATTGGGTAGTGTGTTTCTTTTTCATAGACTGGTCATGCTTTCGCGGGGAGGTGCGAGTTCAGTAGTGTTTTTCGTTTTCGTAGAAAGTTATGGGCGCGGTGCTGGGCTGGGGCGAGGCCGTGGCGTGGGAGTAGCTCGCGGCGTTGCCGTCGCAGTCGCGGTAGCAGTCGCCGTAGGAGTGGCGGTCGCGGTAGGAGTTGCTGTTGGTGTTGCAGTGGCTGTTGGTGTTGGGGTAGGGCTAGGCTGAAGCTGGATTAACTCGATGCGCCCGCCGCTGCCAAACTGATTAGCGTGGACCGCCTTTGCGCCGCCCACCACGTACTGCCCGTCCGTTGAGACGTCCACCGAAAACGCTGAGCCAGGAAAGTTGATCTGGCCGATCAGCTGGACGTTACGGTTAAATACCATGACTTCTGGCCAGTCATGAAATTGCGTTCCCCACGAAGCAAAAGCCGTGACCGTGCCGTTGTCGTTTGAGCCGGCGCCAATTGGCGTTCCCTGATACATACCCGTGCCGCTGACGGGATAGGATCCAAGCATGCTGGCGCTTGGAACATCGAACAAGTAGACTTCGCCACTGAGCCAGCCGTTGGCGTAATCACCACCGAACGTGCCTGCGGTCGAACCATCATGCGAGACGGTACAGGCTCCGCCAAACCAGAAGCTGGCCCGGGTTAAATGGATTACCCGGTTATAGGTTGTGCCGTTGTATGCATATACGTCGAAATTGAAACCGCCCACTGCGAATACGCTCCCATCGCCGGAGATCGGGTAGCAAGGTCGATCCGGCGCCGGAGCCTGTGGCGGTGAATACGATGTTGCCGCTGCTGGTATCCACCAGCGTAGCCTGGTTGTCCTGTGTCACAAGGGCCAGCGAGCCGTTATCGGTCAAAGCCACCCCGTCCATCCGAAGTGGATCCGTCCACATAAGCGTGACTGCGCCGGTGTTAGCGTTGAAGACGTAAAGCGTCGAATTCTGAGTTACAGAATCGCTAACAACCGCCGCAATCGTCGAGCCGTCACGCGACGTGGCGACCTTCCTTGAACTGGCTGGTAGATTTGGGTCACTGACTGGATACGGGAACGACCAGTCCGGTGTGCCGTTGCTGCCGGACGTGAAACCATGTTGGCGAAAGTCGTCGCCCGCCGCATTCGACTCCATAAAGCCACTGCGATCGGCGCCTTTGGCGGCGGCGACGCCGGAGTTGCCGCTGCCGAAGGACGAGAAGCTCCAAGCCGGTGTGCCGTTGCCCGTGATCGCATGTATGGTCAGGCGCGCTCCACTAAGAAGCCATGCTCCCCAAACATTGTTGGCGTCGATCGACACGCCATCGGCGATCGCGTTCGGGTCGTCATAATCCCAAAGCGTGATCCCCAAGGGTCGTGATACGCGGCGCTCAGCTAATCTACGCGCCGCTGGCGGTGCTTTCGAATGACTGAGATGTGTGCTCTGGGTCACGCCTTGTGGCGTAACTGTCATGGATGATTGACGTGTTACTCCGCCAGCACGACCGGTCTCGACGCGTGCAGATGGATTTGCAGCGGCGAAGAGAGACAGGGAGACAAGTGCAGCGACCGGAATTAATCCAGTTAAACTACGCAGGTTATAGAATGCGGATTGTGCAGTGTGTTTTGTTTTCATAGGGTTCAGTTATGGGCGTGGTGCTGGGGTGGGTCGAGGCCGAGGCGTTAGCGCCGGTCTCGGTGTCGGTGAAGGTCTCGGTGTAGAAGTAGGTGTGGCTGTTTGAGTCGCCGTTGCTGTCGGCGTTGCAGTGGCAGTGGGTGTCGGCGTTGCCGTAGAAGTGGGGGTCGCGGTTGGCGTTGGACCAGATTGGGCGCAGTATCTCCCGCCGGTGTTCAAAACGCTCATGCGATCTTCTCCGCCCCAGACGATCATTTCGCTGAAGGTCCAGACTCCCGTGTGTAAGTCTCGGGCAGAGGGCGCGTTGGTGGTGCTGGTGGCTGTCCAACCATTTGTGTCAGGATTGTACTTGCCGCCGGTGTTGAAAACAACGGAGTCCTCGGATCCGCCCCAGACAATCATTTCACTGCCAGTCCACACTGCCGTGTGAAAGTCTCGGACAGAAGGCGCGTTGATGATGCTGGTGGCTGTCCAACTATTTGTGTCAGGATTGTAGTTGCCGCCGGTATTGAAAACATTGGAGCCGTCGGATCCGCCCCAGACAATCATTTCACTGCCAGTCCACACGGCCGTGTGCAGTTGACGGACTGAAGGCGCGTTGGTGGTGCTGGTGGGTGTCCAGCTATCCGTGCTGGGATCGTATCTCGCGCCGATGTTCAAAGGGCTATTGTTACCCCTTCCACCCCATACAATCATTGCACTGCCGGTCCAGACCGCCGTGTGATAGAATCGGGCAGTGGGCGCGGTGGTGGTACTGGTGGCTGTCCAACTATCGGTGCTGGGATCGTATCTCCCGCCGGTGTTCGACTCAGTGCCAACAAATCCACCCCATACAATCATTTCGCTGCCGGTCCACACCGCCGTGTGTAAGTCACGGGCAATGGGCGCGTTGGTGGTGCTGGTGGATGTCCAAGTATCCGTGCCGGGATTGTATCTTCCGCCGGTATTCGTGTTTGAGAGATTTTCGATTTGCCCTCCCCAAACAATCGTTTCACTGCCGGTCCAGACTGCCGTAAAATTCTGTCGGCCAACCGGCGCGTTGGTTGTGCTGGTGGCTATCCAACTGTCGGTGCTAGGATTGTATCTTCCGCCGGTGTTCAGAAAGCTGCCATCATATCCGCCCCAGACGATCATTTCACTGCCGGTCCACACTGCCGTGTGAAGGTATCGACCAGTGGGCGCGTTGATGGTGCTAGTCGCTGTCCAGTTGTCAACGCATCCGCTCGGCGCCTCCGATATTCTCGGCAGATGGTAGGGGCGGTTCACCTGAACCGCTTTGGCGATTGAGTCAATCGCCGCTACCTCCCTCGGCCCCTGCGCTTTGGCTTTAGCTTGCGAGGAACCCAACTGCTTCTGATCGCGGCGATCCAAGTTTGCCATCAACCGCTCGACTAGTGCTGGCCTTGCCACACACTCAGCGATGACAAAGGGATCGTTCCCGAGCGCTTCAAAAAGTTCGCGCAACACTTCGGGCTGTTTGGTGTGCTGCGCCATGCGATCGATTTCAGCCTGTAACTGCTTAACCGTGATTGGTTGGTGCCAGTCATCCTCCAAGGCCTGCGAATTGCGCAGATAGTCTTCCACTTTCCTTTCAAGCTGCTCCCGAGACATGACCGCATCGAGTGATGGTTTGGGATCAGGGCGCTCTTTTGGCCAGATGCGATGACGCCAGTAAACGTCTTCAATTGCTCGCTGATAAGCTACGCGTTCTGCAAACGTCAGCATTCTCTGAGAAGCTTTCGCTGGCGCTTCGGGATGGAAGAAAGCCAACAGTGTTCCCGTGATCATCGAACAGACTGCCGCTGAGCAAAGGACTAGCTGCAGGCTAAACGAGCCAATTGAGCAGTGCGTTTCTTTTTCATGGCAAAGCTACGGACGTGGCGGTGGGCTAGGGCGATGCCGGGGAATCGGTGTAGATCGCCCTGTCGGTGAAGCAGTCGGCGTTACCGTAGGGGTTGGCGTCGCGGTTGCTGAAGGTGTTGGACTTGCCGCTCCGCAAGGCACCACCGTGTAAGTGACTTTCAATCCATTTGTGAGCATCGGCGTTTGACACGAGAAAGTTGTGGCGTCACAGGGACCGCCCATGCCACTTACCTGTACGCTGCTCGCTTCTGCGGCGCCGCTATCGGTATTAGCTCCGTAAACGATATCAAAGGAGGTTTGGTTCTCATAAAACCGGATTTCGAAGTGGGCGGTGCCCATTCTGCCAGTATAAGTCGTCCGCCACTCGATGTTGAAGACTCTGTTGGGCGCGCTGCCGGTGACCGAGGTGAATATGCCCTCGTTCGGGTCATCAGTTCGCAGGTCAGTCTGATAGGCAAAAATAACAGCGTTCAGACAGTTGTTCGGCAAAGGACACGACGTGCCGAGGTAAGGCTCGTTGCCGGTAAACTGTAGATTGCCATTGGAGCTGACGTACGCCTGGGTAAAGGTCTCGTTGTAAAACTGCACTGGGAATGGAAATGCAATTTGGCTAAGGCAATTATCGCAGTGGTTGCCTGTGTCGATTGTTCCGGGCACGATCGTGCCAGTCCCGCTGCTTGTTACGTACTGGCAGCAAGTCTGCATAGGCGTGGGAGTCGGCGTTGCGGTAGCGGTGGCGGTTGGGTTCGGGACATCGGGACCGGTGGAGGCTGTGGGTGAAGCCGTAGCGGTTGGAGTGGGAGAGGCGGTCGCGGTTGCAGTTGGGGTTGTCGATGGCGTCGCTGTCCCCGTCGCACTCGGGGTGGGGCTTGCAGTTGCTGTCGGCGTCGGCGTAGGGGTAGGCCCCTGTCCATACTTGATCGTCAAATAATCACTATCGCTGCCGGATCTTCCCTTACCCGTCACGTAAACATTAGCCAGATTATCAACAGCTATGGCTGCGGCTTCGTTACTGGCATTCTGCGGCTCGTCATAGCGGGCAACCCATTGTTCCTGCCCCGCTGAGTTGTATTTGATTGTTGCGTAGCCAAAATCACCAAAAACGAAATTTGTTCGTGAACTGCTTCCTGTGACGTAAACATTGCCTGAGCCATCAAGGGCGATAGCAGTGGCAATGTCTGGTGCATTTCCCGGAGGCCCGTTATACCGTGCTACCCACTGCTGTTGACCGGCTGAGTTATACTTGATTGTTCCGTAATCGGGATAGCCAGGGCCGACCTGCCCCGTTACGTAAATGTTACCCGATCCGTCAACGGCAATAGCGTAGGCGTAGTTAGACCCACCCTCGTCATAACGGGCCACCCATTGTTGCTGTCCGACCGAGTTATATTTGACGGTTGCGTAGCCGATGGCGTTTGCTCCATCGCTTTGGCCAGTTACAAAAACATTTCCTGCGTCATCGATGGCAATGGCATATGCTTCGTCGAAACCAGTCCCGGGGCCGTTGTAGCGAGCCACCCATTGTTCCTGCCCGGCCGAGTTATATTTGAGCGTCAAATAATCATAGTTCGGGCAGATCTGTGTTGTGCCAGTCACATAGGCGTTACCCGCGTGGTCAACAGCGATAGCCGAAGGCGAGTCATTATTTGCTCCCCCGTGTACTCTGCGACCCACTGTTGTTGGCCTGCCGGGTCGTATTTGATGGTGGCGCAAAAAGTCGTGTTGGATTGATCCACACGCGACGCGACATAGATATTCCCTGAATCGTCCACCCCAATACCCACGCCCTCGGTATAAGCGCGAGGCTGCACGTTATAGCGGGCAACCCATTGTTGCTGCCCGGCTGAGTTATACTTGATGGTGGTGCAATCGTGGAAACTGTAAAGTATCCCGCTCCATCCGGTCACATACACGTTGCCGGATTTGTCGATGGTCATTGCGTTGAGCTGCGCATCGGGATTGTCGAAGTCGTTATAAATGGCAACCCATAGTTGGTGCCCGGCTGGGTTGTACTTGATCGTGGCTAAATCGTTGAGTGTTCCCGACCCGAGCATCGTTCCTGCTACATAGACGTTGCCTGAATTGTCAACAGCAACAGCTTGGGTTTGTCGTTGCCATTACCGGTTCCATTATAGCGGGCAATCCATGCTTCAAATACGCCGCCGGCGGGAACATGCGGTGTGCGCTTGTACGTGAATGGTTGCGAACCCGTTGCTGCGAACAAGCGCGAAAAGGACTCCAGCGAAGAAGACGAGCACTCCAAGGGAAATGCAGAGACTCAAGAAGGCAGATTGAGCAGTGCATTTCTTTTTCATAAACAGTTAGGGGCGTGGTAAAGGGCTAGGGCGAGACCGCGGAGTTGGTGTAGGTCTTGGTGTAGGTGTAGGCGTAGCCGTCGCGGATGGCTCTTGATCGAAGAAAGCATCCTGCTGGGGTCCGCCGTTGATGGAAACGCGACCGTCCGTCCATGAAGCGAGATGTTTGCCGGCGATTGCAGAGCCATAGTCGAAGTCGCCAACATCAGCGATAATGCCCGGCTCGTTTTGTCCTGGCAGAGGGCTGACTACATCCGAGAACATATCGTCAGGCAACCACGTCAGACCGTTATCGTTGGACTTGCGTGCCCACATCCTGTAACACGGAACTGTTGGGTCAAGGGTGCAACTAGCGCTCTCGCGTGCGTCATACCACACGGCAAAAACCGTGCCGCTGGGGCTGACGGAAAGGTTGGGCTGCCAATTAGGACGACTAGTGGAATCAGTGTTCAACTTGATCGGCGTGCTAAAGGTCTGACCCCTGTCTGTCGAGCGGATATAGTAGATGTCACTTGGGTCGCTGCCGGCGCCGTGCTGGGCATAGACGTAGTGAACGACACCATTGATCGCGGCGGGCTCGCCCCAGCCCACGTATCGCCAGTACACCGTTATCGGGAAACATACAGGCGAAGTAGCCTGCAGCGGTGACCCCGGGTCCAGTAAATGGAGTGCCGATGTAAGTGTTGGTCCACGTGTTGCCTCCGTCAGTGGAGCGGAAGAAGTAGTTGGTGTCTTGGAGGGAAGCCGCCCCCGCCTTCATCCATGCCAGCGATGTATACGTCGCCTGTGACCAAGTCGCCGGTCATCTGCACGTCACGGATGAAGGTGGACCCAGTGCTCGCCATGATTGGGCTGTGCCACGTTTCACCGTTATCACTGGAGAAGGTGACAAAGATATTTGCGTCGGGTTGACTGAAGTCGTTCCACGAAATGTACATTCCCGAAGAACGGAGAGTATGGGTTATTGTCGGCCCAGCCGGATTGTCGATCGTTTTCGGCAGTGTATCAATGCAAAAATTGGTCCAGCTATTCGGGTCCTCGGGCGTGGCGGACTTGTAACCGTTCAGAGGGCAGCCTTGCACCCGACCACACAGTAAACCAGGTGCTGGACGGCTTGTTGTACAGAATAACTGGGCTGCCAAATGTGTTGGAGAAGGGGCTTTGACCGCCAGCGGTGGTCAAGCGGGTAAAGGTGTTGCCGCCGTCGGTTGAGACCGATGCGCCAGAACCATTGGGGGGCAGGCCGTAATGCCCCGTGAATCCTGTAGCCGACGACGATCTGATTGGGGTTATCCGGGTTAGCCGTAGAGAATGTCTCGGACTGGGTGACGTTAGGAAAGCTCTCATCGCCCGTGATCAGGTCCACGTCCGTGCCGCCGTAGGCCAGCGGTGACAACAGTTTTCGGATAAACTGGGTGAGGGCGCCTGAAGAGGCGAACTTCGCCGAAGTTCCGCCTCCCTGCGCCTGGCCGCAGGCAATCATGATGGCGCCGGCCCGGAAGTTCATTTGCTTGTCGATGCCCAGCTCGTGAATCTTGGAACAATCAAATCCATTTGGGACGAGAGGGTCTTTTGAATCGGTAATAATGTGCTGCTGCTGCCGCACCTGCGCGAGTGCAGAGAACGCGCCAAGTCCTGCCAGCGCCAGGAAGACGCCGGCTAGCACCATAAATAGACCAATGAATATGCGCGGATTAACAAAGGCTGACACCGAATGCTTTCGCGTGCTCGCGACTTCAAGTCGGAGTTGTGAAACGGATTCCTTTTTCATACGTGGTTATGATTGAGAAGTTGGTTTCTTCTTCATCGAGAAAAGCTATGGCCGTGGTGGTGGGGTCGGACGCGGCTCGGCGTCGGCGCTATTCTGGGCGTCGGTGTTGTTCTCGGTGTAGGAGTAGGTGTAGCTGTGGCGTCGGAGTTGGGGTAAATGTCGCTGTGGAGTCGGAGTGGGCTGACGTCGGCGTGGGGGTCGCGCTGGATTGCGCGCAGTATCTTACCGCCGGTATTCAGATAGTGAAGTTCCAGCGTGATCGTAGCCGCCCCACACGATCATTTCACTGCCGGTCCACACCGCGGTGTGATAGATCTCGGGCAAAGGGTGCATTCGTGGTATTGGTCGGTGTCCAACTGTCCGTTGCCGGCATTGTATCTGCCCGCCGCTGTTAAAATCCCATGCGCATGGTGAGACCAAAGATCCCGCCCCAGACGATCATTTCATTGCCAGTCCACACAGCTGTGTGGGAATCTCGCGGCGAGGGCGCGTCTCGAGATGGTGGCTGTCCAACCATCCGTGCTTCGGGTTGTATATGCCGCCCGTGTTCGAATCGTTAAACGTTTCATCGATGCCACCCCAGACAATCATTTCGCTGCCGGTCCATACCGCCGTGTGACCGATTCGGCCAAGCGGCACATTCATAAGACTAGTAGGCTGTCCAACTGTCGTAGCTGGGATTATATCTGCCGCCGGTGTTCAGGTAAGATGGTTCACGACCTCATCGGTTCCACCCCAGACCATCATTTCGCTGCCCGTCCACACTGCGGTGTGATACCATCGTGCGTCGGGCGCATTGCTGCGTGCTGGTAGGTCGTCCAACTGTCGGTGCTGGGATTGTATCTCCCGCCGCTGTTCAAAGTGCAATTACCACCACATCCGTTCCGCCCCAGACGATCATCTCACTGCCGGTCCAGACTGCCGTATGATTCTGTCTTGCGGTAGGCGCGTTGACTGTGCTGGTGGGGTCCAGCTATCGTCAGTTGGGCTATATCTCCCGCCTGTGTTTGTTTCGCTGCTGGCGTAAGAGCCGCCCCAGACGATCATCTCAGTGCCAGTCCAGACTGCGCTGTGACCCGCGCGCGCAGGGGCGCGTTAGTGGTGCTCGTGGCCGTCCAACTATCAGTAGCGGGACTGTATCTCCCGCCGGTGTTGAACAAGATGAATTGGCCTCCGTTTGGGTTCTCGCCGCCCCATATAATCATCTCACTACCGGTCCACACTGCCGTGTGACCGTAGCGCGCGTCCGGCACATTCACATTGCTGGTAGCTGTCCAAGTGTCCTCGATGCATCCGCTAATCGGCGTGGGTGAGGGTGTAGGTGTGGGACTCGGTGTCGGTGTAGGACCCGGTACCTCCGCACAGTATTTCCCGCCGGTGTTGAAAGTGCCGCTGCAGCCATTTCCGCCCCAGACGATCATTTGGCTGCCGGTCCACACTGCTGTCTGATTGTTTCGACCCTGGGGCGCGCCAGTAGTGTTGGTAGCTCTCCAAGTATCGGTGCTGGGATTGTATCTTCCTCCATTGTTGAAAAAGTTGTTAATGGGCTCGTCGAATCCACCCCAGACGATAATTTCACTTCCGGTCCAGACTGCTGAATGGAAAGCCCGCGAATCGGGCGCGTTGGTGATGCTGGTCGCTGTCCAGCTGTCACTAACGGGATTATATCTCCCGCCCGTGTTAAAGCCGATCATGTCACCGTTAACTCCGCCCCAGACGATCATTTCACTGCCAGTCCATACTGCGGTGTGATACCATCGACCGGCGGGCACGTTGGTAAGGCTGGTGGCTGTCCAACTGTCGGTGCTCGGGTCGTATCTGCCGCCGGTGTTCAAATAGGGGCCGCTTTGAGGGACTCCGCCCCAAATGACCATCTCATTGCCGGTCCACACTGCGGTGTGAACGAGTCGAGCCTCGGGCGCGTTGGTGGTGCTGATGGCTGTCCAGCTGTCCGTGCTGGGATTATATCTCCCGCCAGTGTTGAGGACATCGAAGCAATTGTCCCCACCCCAGACGATCATTTCATTGCCGGTCCAGACTGCCGTGTGATCCCATCGGCCCTCGGGTGCGTTTTTGGTGCTGGTCGCTGTCCACGTGTCGGTGCCCGGGTTGTATCTGCCGCCAGTGTTAAAGCCAGCGTCGCAGCCGCCATCCCATCCGCCCCACACAATCATTTCACTGCCGGTCCACACTGCGGTGTGAGTGTGTCGGGCAGTGGGCGCATTGACCGTGCTTGTAGCCGTCCAGCTATCGGTGCTTGGATTGTATCTCGCACCGGTATTGAAAATGCCTCCGACGCCGTTATACCCGCCCCAGATGATCATTTCAGTGCCGGTCCACACCGCCGTGAAAACGGTTCGGGCATCGGGTGCGCTGGTCGTGCTGGTTGGAAACCACACGTCGTCGATGCAGCCACCCGACGGACTGCCTATCACAGGAAGCGTATAGTTCGCGCTGACTGCTGCCATTGTTACCGGCACTTGCGTTTTGGGTTTCGCTACCCGCGACTCCTTGAGCGGTGCAACAGTCGCCAACGTTCGCTCCGCGAGAAGCGGCCGGGCCAGACACTCCGCGATCACAAAGGGATCGTTCCCAAATGCCTCAAACAGTTCGCGCAACACCTCCGGCTGCTTGGTGTATTTGGCCATGCGATCCATTTCAGCTTGTAACTGTTCGGCAGTAATTGGCCGCTGCCAGTAGTCTTTCAGCACCTGCGATTTGCGCAGATACTCTGCGACTTTGTTTTCCAACTGCCCCTGAGACATCACCGCGTCGAGCGAAGGCTTGGGATCGGGCCGTTCTTTCGGCCAGATGCGATGACGCCAGTAAACGTCTTCAAGCGCGCGTTGATAAGCTACGCGTTCTGCAAATGTCAGTCCCGCGCCTGCGGGATGAGAAGCTTTCGCTGGCGCTTCGGGATGGAAGAAAGCTAACAGTGTTCCGGTGATCATCGAGCAGACTGCCGCTGAGCAAAGGACTAGCTGCAGGTTAGACGAGCCGGATTGAGCAGTGTGTTTCTTTTCCATGAGGAGAAGTTATGGGCGCGGTGGTGGGCTAGGACGCGGCCTAGGAGTTGGCGTCGCTCGCACCGGTGGAATCGTTTCACTTGGCATTGGTGTCGGACTTGCAGAGACTGTTACAGTTGCTGTCGGCGTTGCGGTCGGTGTGTGAGTCGCTGTTGCAGTTACCGTAGGCGTTGGAGGCGTATGTGTCGCCGTTGGTGAACCCGTAGGTGAAAGTGTAGGTGTAGCTGTTGCGGTAGCCGTTGGTGTCGGAGCTGGGAAGCAGAAGATTTCCATCGAGCTGAGCGGCGTACCATCACTGCCATATCCGCCTGCCAACCACATGTAACACGAAATGTCACCACCTACTGCAAAATTGCGTCGCGGAGTTAAGAAACTCCCGAATATTGACCAACCGTGGTGAATAAAAACTTCGTAGGTATCAACCTCACTCGATGGGTTGGGAGCATCTCTGCCGCCGCCCATAACCCACATCTCGTAATCGGTGTCGCCGAGTGGTGCAAAGGTTAAGGCTCGTGTCTCGCCAGTCGCTCTGGGTATGTTGGCAATAGCGGAGATAGAGTCAGCGATGGGGTCATACACAAAAGAATAATTGCTATCATGGATAGTGGTACCGTCCCAAGTGCTGCCTCCACCTGTGTAGATAAGATTGAAAATGGCGGTCGTAGGTATGTAGCCGAGCGGAACAGGTAGGTGCGCACTCTTCTGCACCCAGGTGTTAGTTCCAGGAGTAAACTCCCAAATCGTGTCGATCATCTCCGTGTTGATCCGGAATCCCCCGAGGATGTATAGCTTGTTATTGAACGCCACAAAGCCACCAGGCAGAGTTATCCCGTCAGCATCTCCCGGCCAGGGAGACGGAATGGTTTCAATTGTATCGGTGATAGGATTGTAGCGGAATACGCGGTCAGTAGCTGTGGTCTGCCCGCCTGCCGAGCCGCCCACGCAGTAGATGTAGTTTGTTCCTGAATCGGTGAGGATGCCGCAAGCCATGTCGCTCACTTGATTATCGGGATATGTAGCGGACTTGATAGCCCAAGTATTGGATGCCGAGGTTGAATTCAAACGGATGAATGAAATCGTTGCCGACTCCGTCCATGCTACGCCCGCCAATCACATAAAAGTATCCATCGAAGAGAACGCCAACGGTGCGCAACGCCGGTACTTGGCATGTCCGGTCCAGGTCGCCAGGTGATTCCGGGAGGACAGCCCATACAAACGAAGCCCGTTGGATCGTCCTTTTGCGATGGCGCGCCGACTAAGCGTTGTCCGAATGCCAATGCGATGACACAGACGGCGACAAGCAAAAGCAGGTAAACCGCGCCTCGGATGAGATGCGCCTTAATGCTGGGATTAATTTGTGTTTTCATAAGTTTGGATTTGCGAGTGCAGCAGCGCGTTTCTTATTCATGAGGAAAGTTACGGGCGTGGTGGTGGACTAGGGCGAGGCCGCGGAGTGGGTGTAGGTCTAGGAATAACTGTAGGACTGGGTGTTGCAGTTACTGTTAGAGTCGGGCTTGGAGTTGGAGGCGGAAACTCGGATGGTGTGGGAGAAGCGGTGGGAGTTGCGGTCGATGTCGCCGTTGCCGTCGCCGTCGGAAAGGGCCCGGGGGGAAAGCAGAAGATTTCCATCGAGCTCAGTGGCGTGACACCATCATTGGCATACCCGCCTGCTAGCCAAATGTAACAATAGCCAGCGTCTACAGCAAAATTGCGCCGCGGACTGAGAAAGTGATAGAAAAAGCTCGTTGTCCAACCGTTATTTTGACGGTCGTACACGTCGATTTCGTTCGATGGGTTAGGTGCATCTCTCCCGCCGCCCATGACCCACATATCGTAATCGTTGCCGCCGGTCAGTATGAAGGGAAGCGCTCGAGTCTCGCCCGTAGCCCTTGGTATGCTGGTAATGGTAGAGATGGAATCAGCTATGGGGTCATACATAAAAGAATTGTTGCTATCATGGATCGCGCTGCCGTCCCAAGTGCTCCCTCCACCGGTGTAGATGCCATTGAAGATGCTTGCTGTGGGTATATAGCCGAGCGGAACTGGCAGGTGCGCGCTCTTCTGCACCCAAGTGTTAGTTCCAGGAGTAAATTCCCAAATCGCGTCGATCATAGCAGTGTTGATCTGGAAACCGCCCAGGATGTAGAGCTTGTTGAGGAACACTGCGAAACCGCCGGGCAAAGTTATACTGTCAGCGTCACCCGGCCAGGGAGAGGCAATGGTTTCGATGATATCGGTAACAGGGTCGTAACGGAACACTCGGTCAGTAGCTGTGGTCTGTCCGCCCGCTGAACCGCCAACGCAGTAGATGTAATTTGCTCCGCTGTCAGTGAGCGCGCCACAAGCCATGTTGCTGACTTCGTTATCGGGAAAACTGGCTGACTTGATCGTCCAAGTGTTGGAGGTTGGATCGTACTCAAACGGATGCGTGAAATCGTTGCCGAGTCCGTCCATGCTGCGGCCACCCAGGGCATAAAACTTGCCGTTGCCCGGGAAGTACACACCAACCATCCGGACGCCGGTACTTGGCATGTCCGGTCCCGCTCGCCAGCCTCCAGGAACGGGACAACCAGGACAAACGAAGCCCGTTGGCTCTTGGTTTTTAAATCGGACGTCCGATTGCGGTTGGCCAAATGCGAGTGGGATGAGATAGACGGCCAGAAATGGAAGCAGGTAAACCGCGCCTCGGATAAGATGCGCTTTCATTGTGGAGGTATATGCGCTTTCACCTTGCTTGCGCTTTGGTGTGTAAACACCTTTTACTCGAAGCGCGTCAGAGTTGTCGAGACATTTCAACCAGATTGAGCAGTGCGTTTCTTCTCATTCGCGGTCTGAAAAAAGCGTCGTCAAGCCGCCGCACTCCAAAGGTCGCTGCGGCGACCGAAAACATTCGTGTGAATTAGTGTCCATTCGTGGTTAGCTCAGGTCTGACGCGGAAAACTCGCTATAATGAAGGAGATTACTGATTTCCAAATTCGACCGGCACGGGTGGACGATGTGCCGATCATCCTGGAACTCATTCGCGATCTGGCTACATACGAGCGCGCGCCGGACGAAGTCACTGCAACCGAGGAACAGCTTGTTACTGTGCTATTTGGTGAACGGCCGGCGGCAGAGGTGCTTCTTGCATTTGAAGGAAAGTTACCAGTTGGGTTCGCGGTTTACTTTTACAATTTTTCCACCTGGCTTGGGCGTCCAGGACTCTACCTCGAAGATTTGTTCGTTAAGCCGGAGAAGCGCGGGAAAGGTTACGGTCGCGCGTTGCTTGTCGAGCTCGCGAAAATCGCGCGTGATCGCGGGTGCGGCCGGATGGAGTGGGCGGTGCTCAATTGGAATGAACCGGCGATCAAGTTTTATCAGGCCCTTGATGCGAAGCCGATGAATGAATGGACCGTGTTTCGGTTAACACGTGATGAGATCGCGAGACTGGCAGATGCAGCCGACACGGCTGCCACTACAGATTCAGATAAAGAATGAGCGTTGCTGTAGTGTCCGCTGTCCTCAGCGGATTTCTGCCTGGTGAGGGTCATGCGCTGAGACAGCGCACGCTACAAAACGAGCAGGAGCAGGAGGAAGAGGCTAGTGGCTAAGGAACTTACAAGAATTGAGGACTACGGGTTTCTCAGTGATACGCAGACGGGCGCGCTGGTGAGTCGCGACGGCTGCGTCGATTGGCTTTGCTTTCCACGGTTCGATTCGCCGGCTTGTTTTGCGTCGCTGCTGGGAGGCAAGGAAAATGGGCACTGGCGATTCTTTCCTGACGAAGAAGTAACAGTCGTGCGTCGCCGTTACCGTGGCGAAACGCTCATCCTCGAAACGGAATTGGAAACGAAAAATGGCGCGGTGCGCTTGATTGATTTCATGCCGCCGCGCGGGAAGGACCCGGACATCGTCCGAATCATCGAAGGCCTCCGCGGAAAAGTCTCGATGCAGATGGAACTGATCATCCGCTTCGATTACGGGCAAATCGTGCCCTGGGTGCGATGGCGTAAGCGTTCCGATGGAATCGAAGCAGTCGCCGGTCCTGATGCCTTGATCTTACGAACGCCGGTTGAAACGCACGGGAAAGATTTAACTACGGTAGCCGAGTTCAGTGTGGCAAAAGGGGATCGCATTCCGTTTGTACTTACGTGGTTCGCCTCTCACACAGATCCGCCGAGGAAGATCCATCCCGAGCATGCATTGCATGACACGGAAGTATTTTGGGGAGATTGGGCGAAACAATTTCAAAGCGATGGGAAATGGCGCGATGCTGTGGTGCGCTCACTCATTACGTTGAAAGGATTGACCTATGCGCCTACTGGCGGGTTAGTCGCGGCGCTTACCACTTCGTTGCCAGAGAAAATCGGAGGAGTTCGCAACTGGGATTATCGCTTCTGCTGGTTGCGAGATGCCGCGCTGATTTTACTCGTGTTACTCCGCGCTGGGTACCACGAGGAGGCGAAATCGTGGCGGGAATGGCTGCTGCGCGCCATCGCCGGCAGCCCGGCGCAAATGCAAACGATCTACGGCGTGAGCGGCGAACGCCGACTTATTGAGTGTGAGATTCCGTGGCTGTCAGGATATGAAAATTCGCGGCCGGTGCGGGTAGGCAATGCGGCTTCGAACCAGTTTCAGCTCGACGTCTATGGCGAAGTGTTAGCCGCGGTATGGCAAGGCGATCAGGCCGGAATCAAGATGACTGAGCCTGACTGGGCACTCATGGTCGCGATAATGGAATTCCTGGAGTCGCGCTGGCAGGAGCCTGACGAAGGAATCTGGGAAGTCCGCGGTGGCCGGCAGCAGTTTACCCATTCAAAAATGATGGCTTGGCTGGCATTCGATCGCGCGGTCAAGTTGGTCGAGAACTGCGGCTGTGCGGCTTATGAGCACTTAGAACGCTGGCAAAAAATTCGAGATCAAATTCATGCCGAAGTTTGCGAACGCGGCTATAACCCCAAGAAGAAAGCGTTCACCCAGGTTTATGGGTCTGATGCCTTGGACGCGAGCCTTCTTACAATGCCGCTCAGCGGTTTTCTCCCAGTCACTGACGAACGTGTTCGCGGCACGATTGAGGCGATTGAACGCGAACTAATGCACGATGGTTTCGTGTTGCGCTATCGGCCACAGGAAACCGGCGTGGATGGATTGCCAGGTGACGAGGGAGTATTTCTTCCTTGCTCGTTTTGGCTGGCTGATTGCTGGCATCTGCTCGGTCGCAAGAAAGAAGCACGCGAATTGTTCGAACGGTTACTCGATGTGCGCAACGATCTTGGACTGCTCGCGGAAGAGTACGATCCGCGCGCAAAGCGTCAGCTGGGAAATTTTCCTCAGGCTTTCTCGCACGTCGCGTTAGTAAGCTGCGCTCGAATTCTCGGCGATGAAGACACAGGTCTGGCTTGAGCCGATTCAGACTCACGAACTGGTTTCTGACAGCTCGGCAGCTTCTTGTGCGCAAGGACGGACAATTGTGTCACGATTACACGCTGATCCAAAGATAGCGGCGATTGACCTCAATCGCCCATTCACGGATTGAATAACACGAGCGTCGGGCGGTTCGGGTGAACCGCCCCTACCTGGCTACGAAAAGTCGCAGCATGAGCGCCACAGGTGCACGTCAATTTGAGCCCTGGGGCAACGCCCCTGAACTCGATTGCCGCCGGATCGGGCAGCGCTGAGCGTTTTCTGAATTCCATAATCATGGGGCGTTGCTGCAGGCTTCAGCTGATTGCCGCGCCTTTGGCTCTGCGTGCCTAACGAAACTAAGTGCGCTGATGCAATCGCGGCCGTGGCTAAGCGTTGCCGGTGGAAACGAGACGGCGAACCAGATCCTCGATGGTAACGATCCCGCAAAAGTTCTTCTTTCGATCAACGACAGCCGCCAGACCGAGTCGCGCACCGCGTAGTTGCTGCATGACGCGATAGGTGGGTTCATCGTCCGTAGTCGTTACAATGCGCCGCACATATTCGCCGAGCGGCTTGTTTCCATTCCGTTCGAGCAAAATATCCAGAACATTTACCAGCCCGGCCGGTTGGCCGTCTGGCGCAAGGAGAGGCAGACGATCAAGACCGGTAGAGGCACTCAGCTCGAGCGCTTCCTGTGTTGACGCACCAGAGTGCAGCGCGACAACTTTCGCCGCGGGCAGCATCACGTCGCCGATTTTGGAGCCGCGAAAGTCAACGACGCTGTGAATCATCGCACGCTCCGTCGCAGTAAGAGCGCCTTCACGCTCGCTTTCCATCGTTATTTGTTTCAATTCGTCGCGCGCGGCAAAAAGGAGGCCTCGTTTCCCACCATGACCAGGCAGCAGTAGCTTGGCTAGGCGCGTGCCAAATTCGAGGAATGGCGAAAATAAGATCGACGTGAATTGGAGCACGCCTGCAAGCCGCGCCAGCGCTCGAAAAGGAAATCGTCGGAACAGCGACTTAGGAAGAACCGATAACACAAATAGATAAACCGGAAGCGCAATGACCAAGGCGAACAAAAATCCGACATAGCCGTACCAGCGCACCAGCTGGCTTGTCAGCAACAGCAGGGCGACGATGTCCGCTGCATTTGTGACGAGCAGAACGGTCGCCAATAACCGTTCGGGCTGCTTGAGCAGGTGGTTCAATTTCAAAGCCGTTGGCACGCGCTGCTTTACGTTTTGCCGCAACCGCACCGTATCGATCGACAGCAGGCCGCTTTCGATTCCGTTGAAGAAAAACGAAATGATCCAGCAGCAAACAATGATGATGATCGCGACCGTCATGCTGCCTCCTCGAATACGTTTGTAGTTTTCTCCAGCAGCACTTCTTCGATTCTCTTGCGCGCGGCGCGACGCACAGTGATCGCAAGGCGCGGGATCTCGAGTTTCGTCCCGGAAGAGGGGAAATAACCCAGGTGCGTAAAAATAAATCCGCCAATGGTGTCGATTCCTTCGGCGTCAATTTGAAAGCCAAGATGTTCGGTCAAGTCGTCCAGACGCGCGTCGCCGCTCACGAGAAATTTGCCGTTACCGAGCGGTTCGATATAAAACTCCGAACCATCATGCGGCGCCGTGCCGCTGAGAATTTCCTCGACGATATCCTCCATGGTGATGATTCCTTCAATGCCGCCGAATTCGTCAACGACCACGCCCATTTGTTGGGGGTGCGTCAGAAAAAGCTTGAGCAATTCGACCGCGCGCATGGTCTCTGCGATAAACGACGGCGGGATCAGTTTCTCAGTGTAATGGTCCGACGGATCGAGCAGGAAAAGTTTTACGTCGATGATGCCGAGGATTTGATCAGGCGTATCGGCATAAACGGGGACGCGTCGATGTCGTTTCTCTTTTAGACGCGCGATTGCTTCCTCGTTAGTTAAATCATCCGGCAGCATGAAGCTGTCCACGCGGGGCGTCATGCAATCCTTCGCCGTTCTATCGCCCAGCTTGATGATTTCCTGGATCATCTCGGCTTCGCCCTGATACAAAGTGCCTTCCTCTTCACCGATCTGAAGCAGCGTTCCCAGTTCCTCGTCGCTTAAACGCGGTCGACTGCGCACATGCGGTGGCGTGAAACAATCGATCACATAATCGCTCATAGTTTCGAGTCCGCGGCCGATCCGATCGAGGAAGGGCATCGCGATTTGCAAGGTGAAAGCGCCGATGGCTGAAAGCTTCGAGGGCGCCGCGAGCGCCACCAGCTTCGGCACCAGATCGCAGAGCAACACCACGATGGCGAAGATCAGGATGCCGGCGAGCCACTGCGGAATGCGTCCTGCCAGAGGGCCTTCCCAGAGAAAGAAAAGACACAACACCACCAGAAGCACGTTGACTAATCCGTCTCCCAGCAGCAGCACATTCAAAACGCGGCGCGGATTTTCGCGAAAGAGCTGTATGAAATTCGTTAGGCCCGAATGATTCTCTTCGAGGCGGCGCAACTGATGCGGCTTCAGTAGAGAGAGCGCTGTCTCCACTCTGGAAAACAGTGCGGAGCAGAAGATCAAAACAGCGATGGCGCCCAGCACAATGGCCAGAGTAGTGCCACTCATTTTTGGGGCACCGAACCCTGCGCACCCTGCATGGCCTTTTCGGCGCGAAGGACAGGGAAGGACGGTTGAAGTCCCTCCGAAGAGTTGGTGGTTCGTGGTTTGCTCATCCTCTGAGCCGCAAGCAAGTTAAAGCTCTGGATGAACAAACGCGAGAGGATTTCACAGTGGTTGGCCGACGCGACTGGGGAAGAGGTGAACCCGGACCAGGGAGAGGTGGAAAGACATCCGTATTATCGCGCGTTTTTTCGTTGCTGGAACGAACAGCACTACTACGAGGCGCACGACGTCCTGGAACAGCTTTGGCTCAACAGTGAATCGCCCGACGCAGATTTCTTCAAGGGATTGATCCAGGCAGCCGGCGCGTTTGTTCATCTGCAAAAGCACTTCGAATATCCGTCGCACGCGAAGCACAGCAGGCGTTTGCCGCCCGCGGTGCGTTTGTGTCGGCTAGCGCAGGGAAATCTGACGAATTTCGCGCCGTGGCATCACGCGCTGGACGTTGCAGCGCTTTGCCAGCTTTTGAGCCGTTACGCCGATGAGATCGTCGCGTCGGATTATACAATCAATCCGTGGTCACCAGAAACCGCGCCGAAGCTGGAATTACGATAAGGTAGGGGCGGTTCACCCGAACCGCCCGGGCGATTGAGGTCAATCGCCCCTACCTCGTTCATTAACACCGGTCTTTAGACCGGTGCCTCAACGCCGTAAATGTCCCAGTCGTTTTAACGGCTTCACCCAGGGAAGAGGTAGATCGATGAAAAGCCGTTGAACGGCTGCTGCGAGAAGATCCCGTTGTGGCCACCTGGCTGAAGCCAGGTGTTAATGAGATGTCCACTACCTCGTGAAGGCGATCACGCCGATTGCGAGAAACAGAAGAACGAGATGAGTCGGGTCCAAATGATGAATGACGAAAATCTCGGGAGCGCGGGCGCCTCGCCCGCTCTTTTCGGCGCCCCGCCGAAAAGCTTCAGATGGTGCCCCGCGAGGCGCGTGACACAGCGGGCGGGGCGCCCGCGCTCCCCGCGTCCTCATTCTCTCGACAGAGATTCCTCGACTTCGTTCGGAACGACAAGAATCTGATCGGAATACGATGACGGCCCGCTTCCGCTTTGGATTTCTCGCGCTAACGTGGTTAGTGACATCAAGCGATATTTTTTCTGCGCAGACCGCTGCACGCCCCGAGCACACGAACCGGCTAGCGCATGAGAAGTCACCATATCTTCTCCAGCACGCTCACAATCCTGTCGATTGGTATCCATGGGGTGAAGAAGCGTTCGCCAAAGCGCGTCGGGAGAACAAGCCGATCTTTCTCTCGGTCGGCTATTCCACGTGTCACTGGTGCCATGTCATGGCGCACGAATCATTCGAAGATGAAGACGTCGCGGCGATCATGAATCGCGAGTTCGTGAACATCAAAGTCGACCGGGAAGAACGCCCCGACGTTGACCGCGTTTACATGACCTTTGTTCAAGCGACGACGGGCAGCGGTGGCTGGCCAATGAGTGTTTGGCTGACGCCGGACCTGAAGCCGTTTGTTGGCGGGACGTATTTTCCGCCGGAAGAGCGATATGGTCAGCCAGCTTTCACAAAAGTGCTGGAGCGGATCGCAACAGCCTGGAAGGAAGACCACGATAAAATTGTGGAGCAGGGGAGTAAGATCGTTGAGGCGCTCCGCGAATCGCAATCAGCGCCGCCGGGTGAAGGGAAAATCGACGGCTCGGTTGCAGATACTGCCTATCGCCAAATGGATCGCAGTTATGACCCGAAGGAAGGCGGATTCGGTAATGCGCCGAAATTTCCGCGGCCAGTCACGCTCAATTTCCTCACGAGATTCTACGCTCGCGATACCAAGAGCGATTCCGGCAAACACGCTCTCGACATGACGTTGTTCACGCTGCGCAAAATGGCTGCGGGCGGAATGCACGATCACATCGGCGGCGGGTTTCACCGTTACTCCGTTGATCGTTACTGGCATGTGCCGCACTTCGAAAAAATGCTTTACGACCAGGCGCAGCTCGCCGTCGCCTATCTCGACGGAGTACAAATTTTGCGCGACCCTCACCTCAATCCTCTCCCTGGCCAGGGAGAGGCGGACGCGAAAGCGCCGGTGAGGGTCGAGTTCGAAGCGGTTGCGCGCGACATCCTCGATTACGTCGCTCGCGAGATGACGTCGAAGGAAGGCGGCTTTTTCTCGGCCGAAGACGCCGATAGCCCCGTTGTGGGAATCGATGCTCCCAGTCATAAGACCGCCGAAGGCGCATTTTATGTGTGGACGAAAAAAGAGATCGATGATGCTCTCGGAGATTCGGCCGACATTTTCGATTTCCATTACGGCGTCCAAGCACATGGCAACGCGCCGGAAGGAAGCGACCCGCACGATGAGTTCCGCGGCAAAAATATTTTAATCGAGCGCCACACGATCGCCGACACCGCTCGGCATTTCGAAAAAAGCGAAGCGGAGATTACGAAAGTGCTCGCACAATCGCGCGAGAAATTATTTGTGATTCGCGCACAACGTCCGCGCCCACATCTGGATGACAAAATCATTTCCTCTTGGAACGGACTGATGATCTCCGCATACGCTCGCGCTGCGCAAGTGCTGGATCCCGCGACTGCGGGACGATATCTCGAGATCGCGACGCGTTCCGCAGATTTTGTGCGGACAAAGTTGTACGATCCATCGCGCAAGATTTTGTATCGCAGTTACCGGGAGGGCCGAAGCAATGTCGAAGGGTTCGCTGACGACTACGCGATGGTAATCCAAGGTCTTCTCGACCTGTATGAGGCATCATTCGATGTCGAATGGCTGAAGCTCGCTATGGAGTTGCAGGAGACACAGGACCGCCTGTTCTTCGACGAGAAGAACGGCGGTTACTTCAGTAATAGCGGCCAGGATAAAAACGTGTTCGTCCGGATGAAGGACGATAATGATGGTGCCGAGCCTGCTGCGAGTTCCATCGCGGCGCTGAATCTTTTGCGGTTATCGCAGATCTATGACGACCCGAAAATCACTGAACGCGCGAAAAAGACGATTGATGCATTTGCGACGATACTTTTGCAGTTCCCCAGCGGTATGCCGCAGATGCTCGTCGCGGTCGAAAACTCGTTAGGCAAGCCGCGCCAGATCGTGATCGCGGGGAAGAAGGATTCGCCGGAAACCAAAGCATTACTCAAAGAAGTTCATCGCCATTTTCTCCCAAACACAATTGTGATTCTGGCCGATGCGGACGCAGGGCAGAAATATCTCGGCGAGAAAAACGAAGCGATTCGTGCGATGTCGCTAGCGGGAGGAAAACCAGCTGCGTACGTATGCGAGAACTTTACCTGCAAAGCGCCGGTTACCGACGTGAAACGACTCAGCGACTTACTGAAACTGTAGGATCGATCAGCGTCTGACACAGACGCCCTACAACTCCGAGCGTTTCGTTAGGCCGTGCGGCCGCAGCAGTTCTTATATTTTTTCCCGCTGCCGCAGGGGCAAGGTTCGTTGCGGCCGACTTTCGGCAACGAACGGCGAATCGGCAGATCGATCGATACGCCACCGGCCCCATCGCCGTCGCCGTCTCCACCCACTGCGGCCATCGCGCCGACTGGGTGGCGGATGCGCGCGTCGGCTGTTGCTGTTGGCGCGCTTGGCCCTTCTTCGCGGAGCAGGAACTGCGGCAACGTTGCGAGGAAATTCTCGAATGCCTGGAGATTGGAAGTGCTGCGGAACAAATTGTTCAGGACTTCATTCTTAATGTTCGCCATTAATTCGACGAACATGTCGTATGCTTCGGTCTTGTATTCGATGAGCGGATCTTTCTGCGCGTAGCCGCGGAGATAAACGCCCTCGCGCAATGCATCCATGGCATAAAGGTGCTCCTGCCACAGCCGATCGATCGCGTTGAGAATGATGTAACGCTCAAGGCTTTTGACGGCAGTCGGTTCTTCGTGACTCGATTTGCGCTCGTAAGCACTCTTGATTTTTTCAATCAGGAACTGGGTGTTCTCTTCGGCGTTCCGGGTTTCAAATTGCGCTTTCTCCTGATTCAGCCCCAGTGGAAACGTCGTGTTTACCCAGTGGGTGAGACCGGAGTAATTCGGTTCATCGCCGCTGGCGAAATATTCTTTTACTTTTAGTGGCACGGCTTCATCGATCACATCGTAGATGTGGGTGCGCGGTTCCTCCGAATCGATGACTTCGTTGCGCCAAGTATAAACGACCTCGCGCTGCATGTTCATGACATCGTCGAAATCGAGTGTCCGTTTTCGGACGAGATAGTTGCGCTGCTCGACCCGTTTCTGCGCTGTCTCAACGGATTTGTTCAGCCACCGATGCTCAAGCTCCTGGCCTTCCTCAAGGCCGAAGCGCTCCATGATTTTTGTCATGCGATCAGCGGCGCCGAAGTTCCGCATCAGATCGTCTTCAAAACTCACGTAAAATCGCGACGCGCCTGGATCGCCCTGGCGTGCGCAGCGTCCGCGCAATTGCCGATCGATCCGGCGGGCCTCGTGGCGCTCGGTGCCGACGACCATTAATCCGCCCAGATCTATAACGCCCGGTCCCAGCTTAATATCCGTGCCGCGTCCAGCCATGTTGGTTGAAATTGTGACCGTGCCTGGTTGTCCAGCGCGCGCCACGATCTCGGCTTCCTGCATGTGGAACTTTGCGTTCAACACGTTGTGCGGAATTTTCTCCCGCTTTAGCATTCGGCTGAGCAATTCGGAGGCTTCCACGCTCACACTGCCCACCAGCACCGGCTGGCTTTTCGCATGTGCTTCTCTGATCTCCTTAATGACGGCGTTGTATTTTTCGCGGCGGGTTTTGTAGATGCGATCATTGTTGTCCGTGCGCCGTATCGGCCGGTTCGTCGGGATCATGTTCACGTCGAGCTTGTAAATGTCGTGAAACTCCGCCGCTTCCGTCTCGGCCGTGCCGGTCATGCCTGCTAGTTTCTGATAAAGCCGGAAATAATTTTGAATCGTGATCGTCGCCAGGGTTTGCGTTTCGCGATCGATCTGCACGCCTTCCTTCGCTTCTACCGCCTGATGCAGCCCGTCGCTCCAACGGCGCCCCGGCATTTTCCGTCCGGTGAATTCGTCGACGATGACGACCTTGTTGTCTTCGATTACGTACTGAACATCCTTCTCGAAGAGGCAGTAGGCGCGTAGCAACTGGGAAATGTTGTGGATGCGCTCCGCCTGCGCGTCACAATGCTGTTGGCGTTCCGCTTTTCGTTTGTCCTTCTCCTCGGCGGAAAGCGTCTCGTCGAGATCGATCTCGGTGAATTCGCTGATTAGATCCGGCAAAACAAATGAGTTCGGATCATCAGGATTGAGAAAGGCACGGCCCTGCTCCGAGAGATCGGATTCGTTCGATTTCTCGTCTATGGTGAAGAACAATTCTTCCTTGAGCGCAAACAGTTCTTCTTTGCGCGTGTCCTGGAAAAATGAAAGCTCAGCTTTATCGATGGCGCGCCGCTTGTCGGGATCTTCCATCATGCGCAAAAGCTGCTTATTGCGCGGCTGACCGAGTTTCACCTTGAACATGAGACGACCGCCCACCTCGACTTCGCCCTGTTCAAATTTCTCGATCGCTTCGCTCGCTACGCGGTTGCAAAGCATGTTTTGCTTTCGCACCAACTGCTCGATCAGCGGCTTCCATTTGTCGTATTGATGGGTGGAAATCGTTGCCGGACCGCTGATGATGAGCGGCGTCCGCGCTTCGTCGATGAGAATGGAATCGACTTCATCGACGATCGCATAGTGATAGCCGCGCTGAACCTGTTGTTCGCGCGTCGTAGCCATGCCGTTATCGCGCAGATAATCGAAGCCGAACTCGCTGTTCGTGCCGTATGTGATGTCTTTCGCGTACTGCTCGCGGCGCGAATCCGGTTCCTCATCATGTTGGATGCAACCAACCGTTAGGCCGAGGAAACGGTAAAGTTGTCCCATCCATTCGGCGTCGCGCCGGGCCAGGTAATCGTTCACCGTCACCAGATGCGCGCCGCGGCCGGTGAGTGCGTTGAGGTAAAGCGGCAACGTCGCGACCAAGGTTTTACCTTCTCCGGTCGCCATTTCCGCGATTCTACCTCTGTGCAAAACGACACCGCCGAGCAATTGCACGTCGAAGTGCACCATGTCCCAAACCATCGGCTGATCGCACACTGTGAAGCTGTGTCCCCGCTCCTTGAGCCGGCGCGCGGCGTTTTTTACCACCGCAAATGCTTCGGGCAAGATTTCATCCAGCTTTTTCCATTGCTCTTGCGGATCTGGAATCTTCGAGAGCTCTTCCTTCCAATTCGCAGTTTTTGCCCGCAACTCGTCATCCGACAAGCTTGTCAACTGTTCGTCGAACCCGTTGATCTGGTGAACAATTGGCGTCAGACGCTTGAGCTCGCGCTGATTTTTCGACCCTAAAATTTTCTTTAAAATCCAAGCAACCATTTGAACCCGTAATATCGGTCAGATTCGTGCAGTATCAATGATCGGCACGTGGCTCGCCCAGCATCCAAACGCCCGGTCCTGTCATGTTGAGCGAAGCGAAACATCTCTGATTTTCATTTCAGCGCTGGCAGAGGGACTAAGCCAGAGATTCTTCGCTTCGCTCAGAATGACAATGACTATTGATGAGGCAGCCTGTGTTTGCCAAGCCTAACGGGCCAAACAGACATGTATCTATAACATGCCTCTCTACAGAAATTTCCGGGGCAAATCGACTGCTCTTCGCAACAGGCGCAGATAATGGTTCCGCGAGATTTGGATACCGCCAAACCGTTGCAGATGAGGCGTGAGCCATTGTGTATCGAGCAGGACGAATTTGCGGCCACGCAAATGTTCCACGAGCGCCACAAGTGCAATCTTGGACGCATCCGTCACGTGGTGAAACATTGATTCGCCAAAAAATGCGCCGCCGACTGCGACGCCGTAAAGGCCGCCAGCGAGCGCGTTATCTTTCCAAGCCTCAACTGAATGAGCGTGACCGAGTTCATGCAGCTGCGTGTAGCTGTCGATGATGTCGCGGTTGATCCAGGTATTTTCGCGTTCGGCGCACGCTTGGATTACCGCCGAAAACGCCTTGTTGATCGTAATTTCAAACGGCTTCTTGGGGACCAGGCGGCGCAATGCATGTGGCACATGAAAATCATCCAGCGGCAGGATCGCGCGCGGATCGGGCGAGAACCACTCAATCGAGTCGTCGTCCATAGCCATCGGAAAAACTCCGAGCCGGTAACCTTGGAGCAAGAGGTCGGGATCAATCATGGTCGAAGCGTTACGCGAGGCGACCTAATCCTGTCATGTTGAGCGAAGCGAAACATCTCTGATTTTAGCTTGGCGGTATCCGCAGGACCGATCAGAGATTCTTCGCTTCGCTCAGAATGAAAATTACCCTGCAGTTCAAGTATTCAACCTTCTTGCAATGAAATCGGCGCTTCATAAAATGAACAGATGAAGCCCGTTTCAATTGCGCTGGCAATCGCGTTGTTGGCCTTGAGCGGCTGCGCGGACCCCATCGAACAACGCTCCGGGCAGGAAGTGGAAGAGCAGTTGGGGCGCGGCGTGACTGGTCAGGGAACTCTTGGACCAATCGAACGGGCACCCGACGACCCGGCGGCGGCGCATGGCGTGCCGGAAACGCATCCTTGAGTGTGAAGACCTCAGAACGTCCAGCCCACTCGAGAATTCTAATCCTCGATTTCGGCTCACAGTACACCCAGGTCATCGCGCGCCGAATCCGTGAATGCCAGGTGTATTCGGAGATCATTCGCTTCGACACACCGGCGGCTGAAATCGCGGCCATGCAACCCAAAGGGCTGATCTTTTCAGGCGGACCAGCCAGCGTTTATGACAAAGGCGCCCCGCAAGTCGATCCGGGAATCTTTTCGTTAGGCATTCCAATCCTGGGAATTTGTTACGGGCTAATGCTGATGGCGCATCACCTTGACGGCCGTGTCGTTTTCACCGGGCGCCGTGAGTATGGCGCCGGAGTCCTGCATATGGCGCACCGATCGGAACTCTTCGATCGATTAGGCAATCAGCTCGATGTTTGGAACAGCCATGGCGACGAAGTAACTGCGTTGCCGGAAGGTTTTCGCGTCGTCGGAACGACCGACGGTTGCGATTTCGCCGCAGTGGAGGATCCGCAACGCAAACTTTACGGACTGCAATTTCATCCCGAAGTCGCGCACACACCGCGAGGCAAAGAGATCCTGCAAAATTTCGTCTATCACATTTGCCACTGCGCGATGGATTGGACGATGGGCTCCTTCATCGAAGAAGCTTGCGCGCGCGTCCGCAAACAAGTCGGCGACGACAAGGTCCTGCTCGGTTTGAGCGGCGGCGTCGATTCATCAGTGACGGCCGCGCTTCTGCACAAAGCTATCGGCGATCAGCTCACATGCATTTTCGTGAACAACGGTCTGCTGCGCGCGCACGAGGAAGAAATTGTGCAGCGCGTTTTCGGAGAAAATTTCCACATCAAATTGAAATACGTGGATGCCTCAGAGCGGTTCCTGTCGAAATTGCGCGGCATCACTGATCCGGAGGAGAAACGCAAAATCATCGGCAACGAATTCATCCGCGTGTTCGAAGACGCAATTGTCGATCTTGCAAAAAATGACGACGGCGGTCCGGTTCGCGATCACAAGTTTCGCTTTCTCGCACAAGGAACGTTGTATCCAGATGTAATAGAAAGCGTATCCATCGAGGGTAACCCGGCACAGATCATCAAGACGCATCACAACGTCGGCGGGTTGCCGGAGAAAATGCATTTCGAGTTGGTTGAACCGGTGCGGCAATTATTCAAAGACGAAGTGCGCCAGGCGGGCCGACAACTTGGTTTGCCGAAAGAGATCGTTTATCGGCAGCCATTCCCAGGGCCGGGCCTTGCCGTTCGGATTTTGGGAGAGGTCACGCCTGAGCGACTGGTGATTCTGCGCGAGGCGGACACGATCGTGCAAAGCGAAATGGAAGCCGCCGATTGGTACTACAAGGTTTGGCAATCATTCGCCGTTTTACTCCCGGTGCAATCGGTCGGCGTCATGGGTGATCAGCGTACCTATGAAAACACGGTCGCGTTACGGATCGTCGAAAGCCAGGACGGCATGACCGCCGACTGGGTGCGCATTCCCTACGAATTGCTCGCGCGCATCTCCAACCGCATCTGCAACGAAGTCAAAGGCGTTAATCGCGTGGTTTACGATATCTCGAGTAAACCCCCGAGTACCATCGAGTGGGAGTGAATTTTATTTTCGATTGCCGATTTCACAGAGGCTGTATCAACCGATCTGTGCGACGGCGGCCATGAATCCAGGGAAGTCTTTGCCGTTACGTGCGGCGTGATTGAGCGCGTCGAGTCGAGCGTTCATCGCGGCTTCGGGCAGGGCCACGCGGTGTGAGTAGGCGGCGTTTGAAAAAACAACTTCGTCCCATTGAATGGACGAGATCTCGTCGTTGAAACGCGCCACCGCGCGGCCGCGGAAAAACGCGCGCGTAGTTTCCGGCGGATTAAAGATTGCAGCCTTGATTTCCTCCTCAGTGGTGACGCGGCGCATCAGACCTTTGCGAACCAGTTCGTAGTACAACCCGTGGTCGAGATCGAGATTGTGGTATTCGAGGTCGATCGATTGCAGCCAGGGATCGCTCCAGGAAAGTTTCTCCTCCTGCTGCAACGCATCGAGCAGGAATTTTTTGGCGGACCAATCGACGCGATCTCGCGTTGCCGTCGGGTCGCGTTCGAGATCGTTCAGCACATTTTCCCATTCGGACAAAATCCATGCGTGCTCATGGTCTGGCGGATTGCGCCACAGCTTGCTGGCAGCACGCAAATAAATTCGTTGCACATCAATGGCAGAAATTTTACGGCCGTCCTTCAATTCGATGATCCAATCATAAGTTTGATCGCGGCTGATCGATTTGTTGGTGTCAACGGGTTGCGCAATTTCCAACTGTGGCGCTTCGCCGCGTTCAATCAGATCCAGAACCAACGCAGTGGTACCGACTTTCATGGCTGTAGCCCATTCGCTCATGTTGGAATCGCCCAGGATCACGTGAAACCGGCGGTAACGACTCGCGTCCACATGCGGCTCATCGCGCGTGTTGATCAGCGGCCGACGATTCATCGTGTCGATGCTTACGATCACGCTGAAAAAATCGGCGCGTTGCGAAATCTGATAGATTCCCGGATCCCCCTGGCTGCTCTCGCCTTCAATCCCCATTTTGCCCGCGCCGGAGAAAATCTGGCGAGTGACAAGAAACGGCAGGATACCGGAGACGATCCGGTCCCATGGGATATCGCGGGTCATCAGGTAGTTGTCATGACAACCGTAGCTGTGACCAGCAAAATCGGTGTTGTTCTTGTAAAGACGGACTTCGTAGCCGGATGGTAATTTTAGATTTCGGCGGCGCGCGCACTCTGCGAGGATGCGCTCGCCCGCTTTATCCTGGGCCGCGATTTGCTGAAGGGTTGTGCACTCAGGCGTCGAATATTCCGGATGCGCGTGATCGTTGTAGAACCGCGCGCCGTTTGAAAGCACAAGGTCGCTTTTTATTTCCTCGAAGCTAAGCGGGCGACGTTTGTCGATCTCGTAGTAAGCCGACTCATCGGTGTCTTGAAGTAATTCCCGGGCGCGAAATCCGCGCGCGTCGAGATGCGGATCTTCGAGGTCATAATCCCATTTCATCAGCGCGCCGTGATCAGTGTAACGGCGCACCAACTCGATCGATTCCGCTACCACATCCACGCTCTCGGCACCAGACAGCGTGATGCCGTACTCCGTCTCCAGCCCAAAAACGCGTCTCATTTGATCCCTCGCTCTCCTCATCAACATCCAAAACGTCTTGACTCTGTAGGGGAAGCTGACAGCTTCCCGAGGGGGCAAGTTCGTTAATGAAATCCAAATAATAAGGCCATTCGTCCGCCGCGTGAACAAACCCGTGTCGCACTGGGTTATCCTTCACATAAATCCATTTACTCTGCAGATTCTCGTCGGAACGCAGCAGGCGATCGAAACAACCGCGCTGCCATTCCCATGGTTGTCGACCAAGGTGCTTTCGCAATGTGCGCTTAAACCCGTGCGAGAAATCTCCGACCGACAGTGCTCGATTCTCGACGGGCGAAACAAGCCAGTGGACGGGGTCGGGCATAATCACACCCGCCAACACATGCCATTTCTGCAGTTGTGAGATCACACTTTTGATTGTTTCGAACACTTCCGGGTTGCCAGTACCTTGCGTCGATCCTTCACGCAGATAGTCACAAAATATATAATCGACTTCTCCCAAGGCAGGCGGATTGCTGGTACCCGCGGAGGTTCGGCCATATACACTCGGGAAGCTGTCAGCTTCCCCTACAGACTGGAATCAGCGTTTGCACGCGCATTAAATCACTGCCGTTGTGCGCATGCGGGCGTCCGACACCGGCCTAACCGGTGAAATCTTCACGACGTTTTCCGGATCGTAATCGATCAGTTTGAGCCAATCCTCGGTGATATCGGTAGCCGGAAAAATGTCATTCTCAGCGTACTCCGCGTTAAACGCGAGTTGCAGGTCCGTTTCCCGAATTCCCTGGTCCTGTTGAGTTCCGATGGCCCGTTTGATCGCGATTGCTTTCGCGCGTTCCACGATCGAGGCGATGATCGCGCCACTGATGAGATCGCTGCGGTAAAGCGTTTCTTTGCGGCCGCTGCGCAGGGTTACTTCCAAAAATTTGTTTTCATCACGACGAGTAAATTGCCAGTCAACAAACCTCTCGATCAAGCGTTCGATGGACGCGCCGATTCCATCAGCCTCTTTCGCGAGCACGCCGTCGTATGGCAAATTGTCGGTGAGATAGATGCGGTAAATTTCGCGCGTGCCCTCCTTATCCGGACGATCGACTTTGATTTTTCGGTCGATCCGCCCCGGACGCAAAATTGCTGGATCGATTAGATCCGCCCGATTCGAAGCGAGAATAATCACGACATCATTGAGCGAATCGATTCCATCCATCTCCGAGCAGAACATCGGCACCAGCGTGGAAAGAATGTTCGTGTGCCTCGATGCGCGTCGTGTGCCGAGGATTGATTCGGCTTCATCGATAAAAACGAACGGCATGAAACCTTCTTTCCGTTTCTCGCGCGCAGTTCCAAAAATCTCGCGCACCATTCGTTCCGATTCGCCTACCCACATATTGAGAATCTCGGGACCCTTCACGTGCATGAAATATTCGCTCATCTCAGTGCCGGTTTTTGCGCCGAGCTGCTTCGTCAAATTGAACGCAGTTGCCTTGCCGATGAGCGTCTTCCCGCAGCCTGGCGGCCCGTAAAGCAGAAAACCTTTCGGCATGGCATGCTGAAATTTCGTGAAAAGGTCAGGATGCAACAGCGGCAACTCGATCGCGTCTTTGATTGCTTGCAGCGCCGTTTCCTGGCCGCCAACTTTTTCCCACGGTAACTCCGGCACACTATCGAGGTAGTATTCGTCCGTTTTGGTGCTGGAGAGCATTTCCAACGCCATGCGGTAATTGGAATCGACACGTACTTCGTCGCCCGATTTCAAGTTGGAATGCGCAAGTTCTGAGGAGCGCTGCAGCACCATCGAATGCAAGCCGTGTTCCGAACCCACGCGCAATCTGTCTTTGCCAATTACCTCGGTGATTTTTGTCACGGGCCCAGCTGTCTCGAATCCCAGATCGCCGACAATCACGAAAGCTTCGTTGACCAAAACGCGTGTACCTTTTTTCAACCGCGAGAGCGGTATGCGTGGATCGACATTGCAATAATAATCGGCTCCCCCGACGACAATGTGCGCTGTCTCCTTCGAAGTGGCGCCAAGAAACGTGCCGATCCGATTCGCGGGCGAAGTAACTTTCTTTACAACTTCCTCGAGCTTCTCAATCATCCGCCGCGCCTCAATCATCGTCTCCTGCTGATCGAGCACCTGCGTGCGCAGCTGCAACAATTCGCGCCGAAGTGGGTCGCCCGGCGGCAGTGATCCGATCATTTGATCGAGTGAATCAAGGAGAGCTTCCCGACCGGGGTCTCCTTCCCCTCCCTGCAATCCCTCACTGCGCTCGTCGCTCATTTGGTTTGGGTCAATCCGCCGAACCGAGTTAAGTATACCGTCATCAGGTGTGTTCGCAATGTTCGACGCTACGCATCTCCAAAATGTTCAACCGCGATCGTGCCGAGGTGTTTCAAAAAGATTGAACATCGCCAGGTTGGGAAGTTTGGTCGGACAGTCCCTCTGCCCGTCGCGTTTCATATCATAACAAGCGGCGTGCACGGAGTGACGCACTCCATCTCGCCAACGCTTGTTGCAGTTGCGACTCTACGTGTGCGCCTTTACACTCTGTTCCTTCCGCTGGGAGCCTTAGCTCAATTGGTTAGAGCGCCGCCCTGTCACGGCGGAGGTTGCGGGTTCGAGCCCCGTAGGCTCCGGTTCTAAACGTATGTTTCTGACTACCGCTGCTGGAAATAGACCAGGGTTTGCGCTAAACTGGCGCGGCGTTTTTCCCCCGTGCAACACAACGAAGAGTATGTGCTCGGAGTTCTCCATGACAGAGGACTCCTCACCCGCAATCAAATCGATAGTGCTCGCTCGCGTCTGAATGGCGAGCACAGCGTGCTCGAGCTTTTGATTACCGCTGGCGATCTGTCGGAGGTGGACGTCTCGCGAACGCTCGCTGCGCAAGCGCACATGGATTGGATCGACATCTCCACGATGATCATTCCGCCCCCGGTCATCAACGAGATCAGGGCCGATGACGCGCGGCGGTTCAAAGTGATCCCGGTCGCGTTTGGTGAAACCGGCCTCGTGGTCGCCGTCGGCAACCCGTTAGACATCGATACCATCGACAGTTTGGGTTTTCTTCTGCAACGCGAGTTGGAACTGGTTTGCACGAGTCCGAAGAAAATCCGCGAAGCGTTAATCAAATATTATGGCACGGCCGATGAAGCAGCGGACGTCCTGCAAAAGCAAATTGGCGAAGAAATTGATCTTGGTTTGGAAATCGGCGATGGCACGGAAGCGAGCCCAATCGATGAAGCAGACGCGCCGATTGTCCGGCTCGTGTCGATGTTATTGATCGAGGCGCATCGGGCCGGCGCGAGCGATATTCACCTCGAACCGCTGGACAAGAAATTTCGCGTCCGATTTCGGATCGACGGCGTGCTCCAGGAAATGCAATCGCCGCCGAAGCGTCTCCAATCAGCCATCATCAGCCGGCTTAAGATCATGACCGGTTCGATGAGTATCGCAGAGAAACGCCTGCCGCAGGACGGAAGGATTCAGGTAAGAATCAAAAAGAAACCTATCGATCTTCGCGTCTCCACAATGCCCACTAATCATGGGGAGAGCATGGTTTTGCGCATCCTGGATAAGTCCAGCTTAAAGCTCGGATTGCCAGAGCTTGGATTTTTCTCCGACGATCAGGAAACGTTCGAGCGTGTTATGCGGCTTGCGGATGGAATTGTCTTGGTCACCGGGCCGACCGGCTCTGGAAAAACGACTACGCTTTACGCTTGTCTCAACTACATCAACAAACCGGACCGTAAAATCATTACGGTGGAAGAGCCGATCGAATATCAGATGACTGGCATCAATCAGGTGCAGGTGAACACCGACATCGGGATGACGTTTCCGGCTGCGTTGCGTTCCATGCTTCGCCAGGCACCGAACATCATTATGATCGGCGAGATTCGCGATCTGGAAACGGCGAGCATCGCAACGAACGCGAGTCTCACCGGCCACCTTGTTTTCAGTACGCTGCATACCAATGACGCGCCTTCCTCTGTCGCGCGTTTGATAGACCTCGGCGTGCAGCCGTTTCTCGTTGCTTCTTCGGTACGCGCGGTGATGGCGCAAAGGCTGATTCGTCGATTGTGTAGCAAGTGCAAACAACCGGCCGAACTTACGGATACCGAGCTTCGCGCGCTTGGAATTGAATCTGGACAGCTCGTGGATGCACAAGTCATGAGACCGGTTGGTTGCGAGCTGTGCCGTCAGATCGGCTACAAAGGGCGAATGGGCATATTCGAAATTTTTGTCATCGACGATGAAGTGCGCCACATGATCAACAAGCGCACTTCGACTTTTATCCTGCGGCAGCGAGCCCGCGAACTGGGCATGCGAACATTACGCGAAGACGGCGTGCGCAAGGTGCTGGCCGGTATGACTTCTGCAGAAGAGGTTATCTCCATCACCGTAGGCGACGTGAGCTGAGGACATGACCGAAAAACAACTCGCGGAATTCTTTGTCGAGCAGCGTGTGCTGCAACCTTCGCAGGCAGACGACGTGCTGAGCGAAGTAGAGTTGAACGGCAAAACTGTCGCGCAGGCGATGATCGATGGCGGCTTCATTGATGAGCCAAGCTTTTATGAAACGATTGCGAATGGCCTCGGCACTGAATTCCTCGATCTAAGCCAGCACGAAATCGCGCCGGAGATTTTACGTCTCATTCCCAGTGGCCTGGCCCGATTGCACGGTGCGCTGCCGATTGGCGTGAACCAAACCACGCTGCGCTTGGCGCTGGTAGATCCGTTTGATCTGCACGTTGCCGAGGACCTGCGCTTCGCACTTGGCAAAGACATTCAGGTAGTTGTGTCGCCGCCTGAGCAAATCGAAGAGCTGATCAAGCAGTTTTACGGCACCGACACCACGAGCATGGAAGAAGTGCTCAAGCAACTCGGCCAAGCCGGTGAAGCGCTGCAATTGCGCGAGACTAACGGCGAGGCTGCGGTTGAAGCGGAGGCGAACGCAACGCCGATCATCCGTTTTGTGGACCTCATTCTTTACCAGGCGATTCAGGACCGCGCGAGCGACATTCATTTCGAGCCGTTCGAAAACGAGTTCAAAATCCGCTATCGCGTCGATGGCGCGCTTTACGAAATGTCACCACCGCCACGTCACCTCGCGCTTCCGGTGATTTCGCGTGTGAAAGTCATGGCGAACATGAACATCGCCGAAAGACGCCTCCCGCAAGATGGCCGGATTCAAAAGCAGATCGCGGGACGCAGTGTTGATCTGCGAGTTTCAACCTTACCCACGCAATTCGGCGAAAGCCTCGTGTTGCGCGTACTCGATCGCAGCATCGTTAATCTGGATCTCGAAGCGCTCGGCATGCCCGAGTACATCTACAAATTTCTGCTCGAGATGATCGAGCGACCGAACGGGATCTTCATCGCCACCGGGCCGACCGGCTCAGGAAAGACGACCACGCTTTATTCCTGTTTGCGCAAGATCAACACAATCGATTCGAAGCTGATCACAGCCGAGGAGCCAGTCGAATACGACTTGGAAGGCATCGTTCAGGTGCCGGTGAATGAAGCAATCGGCTTAACCTTTGCGCGCGTGTTGCGGCATTTCCTACGGCAGGATCCCGACCGCATTATGGTCGGCGAGACGCGCGATCTCGATACGGCGCAAATTGCCATTCAGGCGTCGCTCACCGGGCATCTGGTCTTTACGACACTTCACACGAACGATGCTCCGGGTGCGATTACGCGCTTGATCGATATGGGCGTGGAACCATTCCTTATTTCGTCAACGCTGGAAGCCGTGCTCGGTCAGCGCTTGTTGCGGAGCATCTGTAATCATTGCCGCGCGCCGTACTCGCCGAATGACTCTTTGCTGGCTGAACTTGGTATCTCGCGCCGCGACGTTGGCGATAGACAATTCTTCTACGGCAAAGGTTGCGACCTGTGTAACAACACCGGCTACAAAGGACGGAAAGGAATTTACGAGCTTCTGAGAATCACAGATCCGGTTCGTGAATTGATCAATGAGCGCGCGCCGACCGTGACGATTAAACAAAAGGCAATCGAGCTTGGAATGGTTACGCTGCGCCAGGATGGATTACGCAGCATCTTTGCGGGCGACACGACGATCGAAGAAGTGTTGAAATACACGTAAACTGTGACGAGGCCGTGACGCTCGACATAAACCCCTGAACTAACTAGAATACGCCCCCATGGCACGTTTCAACTATGTAGCTCTCGACGCCCGAGGGCAGGAAGCATCCGGATTACTCGAAGCTGCTTCAAGCAGCGCGGCAATCAGTCAACTGCGTCAGTCCGGTTATTTTCCGACCAGCGTCATTGAAGAGGCCATCATCAGTTCCGATGGCAAGGAATCTCGCCGGCGGACAGCGACGGTCGCGGGTACGACGAAACCACGCGCGAAAAAAGGCATTGTTCTTTTCCAGCGCAGAAAAGTTAAGTCAAAAATCCTGATGATCTTTACTCGCCAATTGGCGACGCTGATCGATTCCGGCTTGCCGCTGCTGAGAAGCTTAAACGTTCTGGCAAAACAGGAACGCGACAAGCTAATGAAACGTACGATCGACAAGCTCGCCGACTCAGTGCAGGGCGGCAGCACGTTTTCCGACGCATTAGCGCAGCATCCGAGGATTTTTAACAATTTGTACGTCAACATGGTCAAAGCGGGCGAGGTCGGCGGCGTGCTCGAGTTGGTGCTTACCCGGCTCTCCGAATTTCAGGAGAAAGCCGCCAAGATTAAAAACAAGATCATCTCGGCGATGGTGTATCCGCTCATCGTGATGACAATGGCATTTGGAATTCTGTGTTTCCTGCTCGTGTTCATTGTCCCACGGTTCCAGGTAATTTTTCAGGACCTGCTCGGCGACAAACCCCTGCCGCCTGTCACGCAGTTCGTCATCGGCTTCAGCGGTTTCATGACACATCACGGCTTGGTTATGCTCGGAGCCATAGTCGCCATTGGTTTTCTTTATAACCTCATCGGTCGCACGCCTAGAGGACGACTCGTGATTGATAATCTCAAACTGCGCATGCCGCTCTTCGGCAATTTGAATCGCAAAACGGCAATCTCGCGTTTTGCGCGCACACTGGGAACACTGGTCACCAGCGGTGTTCCGATTTTACAGGCCTTAAATATCACGCGTGAGACTGCGGGGAACGCCGCCATCGCTCTCGCACTCGCGCGGGTACACGATAGCGTGAAAGAAGGCGAATCGATCGTGCAACCGCTCGAAGCCAGCAAACAGTTTCCGCCAATGGTCGTCAGCATGGTCGATGTGGGTGAAGAGACCGGCAAACTTCCCGAAATGCTTTTGAAGGTGGCGGATGTGTTCGATGACGAGGTCGACAACGCTGTGGCCGCTCTGACATCGATGTTGGAACCGATCATGATCGTGTTCCTGGCCGTAATCGTCGGCACGATTGTGCTTGCTCTCTTCACGCCGCTCATCAGCATCATCACCGGCTTGCAACAACAGTGATCGGTTTCGCCGAAATGACGAAGCACGAATAACGAATGACGAAAGAAGTTTCCCCCGGAACGTGTAGAGGCGTTCGCCGCGGCGAACGCTTGACGAATGTTTACGGCAAGCGCGACAACGCTTTCACCCTAATTGAGCTGATAGTCGTCGTTGGCATCATCGCTATTCTTTCGGCCTTGGTTTTAAGCACGGTCGGCTACGCGCGGAAGAAAGCCGGTCGCGCGAGGGCAGAAACCGAAATCGCCGCCATGTCTGCTGCGTGCGAAAGCTACAAAGCTGACAATGGAATATATCCGCAAAACGGCGACACCAACACGCTAGATCCAACAAACAATTTCGATTCTACCCCGCCTTCTGTGGGGCAGACGAACCCATATAGCCAGGCTAGTTTGTACCTTTATGAGAGATTATTCGGAGTGTTATCCGGGATGCGATCAGAAGTTCCTTCGAGTCGGTCCTACTTCACCTTTAAGCCAAACATGCTCTATCCGACAGATACCTCTCTCGATGTAATCGGGCTCCGCGACCCGTTTGGAAACCTTTATGGTTACTCGACAAGGATGGCTGCGACTGGAAGTGGTGGATATAATCCGACATTTGATCTCTGGAGCACCGGTGGCGGAACGACGACAAACGATGTCCCGAAGTGGATTAAAAACTGGTAGAAACGCGTCGACTGATCTCTAGCGGAAGAATTTTTCACTGTAGGGCGTTTCTGTGAACTGCCGACTTGCCGAATGGCGTCTGACACAGACGCCCTACAATTTCGCGATAAGCGAGCGCTAGCCTTCGGTCGTGCGCACCACGACTTCGACGCGACGATTGGGACTTTGCTCTTCAATTGAACCGTTCGCGGACGCGCGGAATTTCGTTGCACCGTATCCGTGCGTCTGGACTTGCGCGGGATTGATTCCCATCGTCTGGACCAGATAACGCTTTACGCTGTCGGCCCGGCGCTGGCTCAGCTCAAGATTGTATTCAAACGTGCCGAATGAATCCGTGTAACCTTCCACGGAAAATGTCGCTCTCGCATTCCGCTGAATGAGTGTGCCCAGCTTCTGCAGTTGACCGATGGCGCTCGATTGCAGCACGTCGCTGTCGTACTCGAAAATCTGATCATCCGGCAGACGCAATTTTGTGCCTGACCCAATCGGACCCTTTTGCGCCAGCAACTGGTCCAAATCGCTGAAGCCCGGTGAATGTCCTTTGTTTGGACCAGCGCTATCTCCTGGCAGCTTGCTTGTGAAGGTGTTTGGTCGTTTGATCGCCGTGCTCGTGGCCAACTCTGTTCCGCTAAGAGCAGGCTGTGGACGGCCGGACACCGAGCTGTTGTTCAGCAAAGATTGCTCATGCGCAGCGTTAGGATCATTGGAAAGACTTTGCGCCGTGGAACGCTCGATTTCGTTGAGAACAGAATTAACGTCCGGCTGTTCTATCTTCGGTTGGTCGGGTAACACGTCTCGCATATCGTCCGGAAGCGCAGTGCTCGCCTGAACTTCCTCCAGCAATTTATCGAATGATTTCTTCTCATCTGGCAATTGCACGTCGGTATTGTCAGGGTTCGGTTTCGCGGCCGGATTGATTTGATCGGCACTGCTCTTGTCCAGGTTCGAATCAAGGACGCGCTTCACCTTGAACGTCGGCGTCTGCTCGTTGTGGGCGAACGCCGCGTCAGAAGACGCGAAACGCGTGCGATAAAAATAGGTGCACAGCCCGAAATGTATCGCCAGCGACACAATTAAACCCAGCCAGAGCCAGTTGCGCTCCTTGCTACCTGTCAGCAGACCTTCGGTCTCAAAGTGATCGATCTCGTCGAAGTCGGAAACCCTCATGCGGTTGCAAAGATATCATAGTTCAATGACGAAGCACGAATGCCGAAGAGCGAAGGAATCACGAATCTAAGTCGCAGCCGCTCAGCGTTTGTGATTCGGTCATTCGGACTTATTTCGACATTCGACATTCGGATTTCGTCATTCCTTTGTCACGTCGAGCGAAGTCGAGACATCTCTGATTTCATCACGATTCCCACGTGTTCGCTCGATGAACGCACGCGCAGCCTGGCGTATTTCCTCGGCCACACGCGCTTCGGGCGACACAAATTTCGGAGTGAACCACGGAAACAATCCAATCAAATCGTGCGTGACCAGAATTTGTCCATCGCAATGCTCGCCCGAGCCGATCCCGATCGTCGGGATGCCGATCTCATTCGTGATCTGCTTGGCGACATCGGCCAGTACGATCTCGAGCACGACAGAAAATGCTCCCGCCTTTTCCACCGCACGGGCGTCCGCCAGCAATGCTTCGACTTCCGATTGCGTGCGGCCTTTGACTCGGTAGCCGCCTTGTTCGCGCACGCTTTGCGGCAGCATGCCGATGTGCGCCATGAAAGGTATTCCCGCATGTGTGATCGCCTCAATCTGCGCAACATGACTCACACCACCTTCGAGCTTCACCGCCTGCGCACCGGCATGCGCTAATTTTGTGGCGGTCTCCGCAGCTTGCGACGGGGTATCGTAAGTATGAATCGGCATATCCGCCACGAGCAACGCTTGTTTGATTCCCCGCGCCGCCGCGCGCGTGTGATGCAACATTTCGTCCAGCGTCACATCAGTAGTGTCCTGATAACCGAGAACTACCATGCCTACGGAGTCGCCCACGAGAATGATGTCGATGCCACTCTCATCAAGCAAACGCGCGGTCGGATAGTCGTACGCCGTGAGCGCGGTAATTTTCTCCCCGCGCAGCTTCATCTCGCGAAAATCTTTCATTGCGCTTGCTCGCAAGATCAACTGCCGATTTCAGAACGCAAGCTGCGGCAGAAAGCGGCGCTGCAGCGCCGCACTCCAAAACGCAAGCGCCTGAAACGCGGGTGCTATGCCGGCCACGTTTTTGAGTGCGGCAGTGCTCTGCCGCTTTGGGATTTTCCCAAAGGTTACCAGCTGTCCGCGTAGCGAACGACGCCGCCAGACTGTTCAACTTCAGCAAGCAATTCCCGGATACTCTTCTTCTGGCCTGGCAACAGCAAGTCCGGGCGGATGTCGGCGAGAGGGCGAAGGACAAACTCTCGTAAGTGCAGCCGCGGGTGCGGCAGTTGTAATCGTTCGTCATTGATTCGTTGTTCGCCGCAATAGAGCAGATCGACATCGATGATTCGCGAAACGTTGCGTGGGTGATTCCGTTTGCGGCCTAACACTTCTTCGATTCCAATCAGTTGCCGAAGCAAATCCATGGGATCGCCGTCATACTCAACTTCGATGGCCGCATTTAAAAATTTTCCCGCTCCCGGTTCGCAACCGACCGGTTCAGTCTCGTAAACCGCCGAGGAAAGAAACGGCGCTTTTACATTTGGAGAATCGAGAATTGCCTTTCGCGCTGCGCGCAAATTCTCAAGTCGATCGCCAATATTCGAGCCGAGTGCGACTGCGGTTCTCATTGTCTTTTCGTCATGTCGAGCGAAGTCGAGACATCCCGCGATCAAACCTAAAGGCGCCGCAACGGGATTCCTCGACTGCGCTCGGAATGACAAGCTAACTATAGCCCCAGCACATTCTGCATCGAGTACAGTCCCGGCGGTTTGTTGATAATCCACTTCGCTGCGCGTAATGCGCCTGCTGCAAAAATCCCGCGATTTGCTGCGCGATGCGTGAGCTCCAAGGATTCGCCGGGGCCATCGAAAATCACGGTATGCTCGCCGACAACATCACCCTCGCGAATTGATTGAACCGGTATTTCGCGGTCTCGCACCACCCTTAAAATTTCAGCCAGTGTTTTGGCTGTCCCGCTCGGCGCATCTTTTTTCATTTTGTGATGCGTCTCGACAATCTCAGGATTGAAATCCGCGTCGAGCAATTCCGCGGCTTTTTGGGTCAGCCAAAAGAGCACGTTAACTCCGACGCTGAAATTCGATGCCAGCACGATCGGCACCGAGTGCGCTGTTTCTTCAATGCTTTTGCGTTGCTGCTGAGAGTGGCCGGTTGTTCCTATGACAATCGATTTGCGATACTTCAGCGCTGCGCGGCAGATTTCATCGATGCTGTCGGCTTGGCTGAAATCGATTGCCACATCGCAATTTTTCATTGCCGGTTCTATTGAATCGCCCAAGTCGCATTGCGCGGCGATCTCGATTTCTCGGTCGCGCTGCGCCAAATCGAGAACAGTTTTTCCCATGCGGCCCGCCGCTCCGATGAGCATCACGCGCACGGGAAGTGATCTCATTTTAGAACCCTCACCCTTCCCTCTCCCTTCGGAAGGGAGAGGCGATTTGAGCTGGGTGACTACTGGCGGTTCCCTTCGCCTCTCCCCTTCGAGGGGAGAGGATTGAGGTGAGGGGTTCACGCTCAAAATTCATTTTAGTTGTTCGAATTCTTCCAACGTCTTGCGCAAGCGCGCCTGGTTCGTTTCGCTCATCTCGCACAGAGGCAAACGAACCTCAGATGACATCGCGCCACGCCAACCGAGCGCTGTCTTCACAGGGACCGGGTTGGGCTCAATAA
This sequence comes from uncultured Verrucomicrobiae bacterium, assembly GCA_963825355.1. Taxonomy (GTDB): domain Bacteria; phylum Verrucomicrobiota; class Verrucomicrobiia; order Chthoniobacterales; family UBA10450; genus Udaeobacter. Next base: position 469,272 of record CAWGSY010000018.1, read on the forward strand.
ACAAATCTTTGAACAGCGGCAGCAGTTTCCAGTGCAATTTCTCCGCTAACTTCAAATCGCCTGATTCGGCGGCGCGCACGATGGCGCGCACTTCAGATGGAAATAAATTCGAGGCCACGCTCACGACACCGGCAGCGCCGACGGCCATAAATGGGAGAGTGAGCGAATCGTCGCC